>CAVUCH010000001.1:0-228198 GCA_963739995.1 Vicinamibacteria bacterium
AAACCAGCTCGGCTATCCCAACCGCAAGGCAGCATCGGCGCGTGGGTGCGTTTTCTGTGGCTCTCCACAATCAAAAGGAAATCAAACATGCCGCGAGGTGGACGCCGACCAGGCAGCGGACGCAAGCCGAAGTCGCTGCTACTACACAAGCTTGAAGGCACGTACCAAGCCTCTCGGCACGCGCACCGAGCGGCCTCCCCGACGGCGGCGGTGCTGACGATGCCGCGCGCGGCGCCGGCCGTGGACTGGCAGCCGTCGGAGGCGGAGTGGGCGGAGTTGTCGCCGCGGGCGCGGGACTGGCTCGGCGCGACGCTGGGCCTGTATGTCGTGAACGCGCTCGAAGGGCGGCAGGTGCTGGAGGCCTGCCGGGTGCTCTCGCGGTGTGAGGTGCTGGAGGCCGAGCCCGGGATGGGCGGCGGCGGCGGCGCTCGCGCGGGAGCGGCGGCTGTTCTGGAATATGTGGACGAGCCTCCGGTTTTTGGAGGGGTGAGGATGGCGACGAAGCGGGAGACGCCTCGTGCGCCCGGCGTGCGCGCCTCGGCGGTCATCAAGTGGTGTGCGCTTGGCGGGACCGACCCGCCGGCCGGGGCGCCGGCGGAGTGCAATGGTGACAGGCGGAGAACACGGAAGTCTGGGGCCCGCCTGGGCGCGACCTCGAATTCTGGGCGTGGGACAGCGCGACGCTCAGCGCGCATTACGAGAGCAACCGCGAGGCGGTCGACGAGATGGCGGCGCGGGCGGGCCTCCCGGAGCCGTGGTGTCGGCAGGCGATTGTCAACCTGCGCGAGCAGGAGCGGCGCGGCGATGCGTGGAAGACACAACGGTGAGGCTCATCCCCGCTGCCCGTGGTGATCGTGCGTCGGCGCATCCCGCAGGCGACGTGGCGGCACGGCTGGCGGCGCTTGAAGCGTGCGTCGACGAGCTCTCCGTGCGGCTCCACGTCCTCGAGGCGGAGCGTCGCGCACGACAGGCGGATCCGGTGGCGGACGGCGCCTGCTGTCGGCGATCGCGGCGCGGTTCGGATCGGCCGTGTTCACCGTCCGCGACTTCGACGCGGGGCCGCGATCGATGCGGACCTCCACGCGGCGCTGGCGGGGCGCGGCGCTCGGCGGCTCGGCGCGCGGCTGAAGCGACTGCACCGCCACGGCGGCGGCGCGCCCTATGTCGTCGAGCGCGTGGCGGGTCGCGAGGCCGGCGGCGCGCTCTGGTGTATCACCGTTGCTCATACAGAGACGGCCTAGGCAGGCGGTCGGCGACGGTCGATGATGCGCACCATGAATTACGCAGCCGACGTCACCAAAAATTTCGAGCGCGAGCAGCGCGCCCAGGCGCTGATGGCACTTGCGGTGAGCCGGGAGGGCGCTGGTCCGCCGACCCGCTGGAAAGTTTCTGTCACCGCGGGTTCGCCCGATATGCGTCCTATGCGAAGGCGGCGATCGACGCCGTGACGGCGGAGGATGCGGCGGCGGGGCTCGCGCCACTCAACGCGGCATTCATCGAGAGCGTCAACCGCACGTCGATCTTGGGCAAGCTGGGCGCGCTCGAGATTCCGTTGGACCAGACCGGGCGGATCGATACGTCCACGATGACCGCGCAGATCGTCGACGAGAACACGATGAAGCCGGTGACGGGCGTCACCGTCACCGTGAGCGGGCCGCCGGTCAAAGCCGTCGCGCAACTCGTCGTCTCGGCGGAACTCCTGCGCTCGACGAGTCCGCAGATGCAGGAGGGGCTCACACGCGCGTTAGTGTCCGCGGTCGCGGCGGCGGTCGACACGAAGGTGATCAGCGTGCTCACGAGTGGTCCGCCGGCGGCGGCGGCGGATCTGGGGTCTTGCTCGCCAGCGTCTCAGGCGGGGCGCCCGACCTTCCGATCGTGATCGGCTCGATGCGAGAGCTCGTGCCCCTCGCAGCCACGCTCGCCGACCTGCAAGGGCTCGGCGTGACCGTGCTTCCGTGCGCGGCGGCGGCGGGACTGTTGCTCGTGGTGGACGGGAGCGGCCTGCTCGTCAGCGACGGCGGCGCCGAGATCGTGAGCGCGAGGCACGCCAAGATACACTCGACGACGGCAGCGGTGGGACGCCCGGGCCGACTGTTTCTCTATGGCGGGGAACCTCGCGTGCCTCCGCGCGGAGCGGTGGTTTTCGATCGCGATGCGGCCCGATGCGGTGGCCTGGGCGGCCGCGGGCACACCATGAGCGGCGAGCCAGACCCGAACACCCCGCTCCGCCTGACCGTCGGCGCGTTGCGGATGGTCATCGGCGACATTGCGCAAGCCACGAAAGCGCATGTGATCGAGGAGATCGCAAAAGCCGTGGCGCCGCTCGAAGGCCGGATTGCCGAGCTTGAAAGTCGCGAATATCAAGGCGGTGGGCCGGCGATAAAACCTACCCCGCAGGCGCGTCGGTGACGAGCGGCGGAAATTTGTGGATTGCGCTGAGTCCGTCGATCGGCATGAGGCCGGGCGCGAATACGACCGCTGGCAGCTGCGTCCGGCGCGGGCGCGACGGAAAGGATCTGCGTGATGCCGCTCGATGATGTGCGCGACGACGACCGCGATCTCGGCGCACTGGGCGCCCCTGTCCGGGGCCAACACCCCGGCCGACGATGTGTACAGGCGCTGGCCGACGCGTCCGCGCAGCAGTGCGTCGCCGACCTACGCAAGCAGATTGAGTCGGAGCTCCAGCTGACGCCCGCCGGGCGCGCGGCCCTGGATGCGCGACTCGTCTACCTCTTTGCGCGCCTGCACACGCGCGATTGTTTGCGCGCCTGCATGCGCGGCTCAAGGCGGGCGGAGACAACGATACCGACTGACGACGAGGCGATCGGGATGACCGAGCGCGCCGATCCCGCGGCGGAAGTTGAGCAGCGCGTTGACCGGCGAAGGGCACGATCAGTGCTGCTGCACCGAGGTCGTGAGCCACGGACCCGATCGGACGGTCGTGAAGATTGACCCGTGGGAGGTCACCAACGAAGGTGACGACGCGCTGACGACGAGGCGATCAGGATGGCCGAGCCGCCAATCTCGCGGCGCTCCACCTTGGCGACCGTGGCCGATCTGCGACGAATTTATAGCCCAAGAGGAGTCAGGGCATGGCGGTCTGATGATCGCTGCGGGGAGGAGATGAGCGTGTCCACAGGCTGTCTTCCGCCGTTCCGCGCGCTCGCCTATGGTCGTGAGCGCACGTCCCGTCGTATGCGCCCCGGTGCCGCGACTCCGGCGCAAATAGCAAACGCTCCCACCACCTGCACTGATATGTCGAACGATATCCCATATGCGGTGCCCAGCGGGTGTGCGGATGCTCGTGCGCGGAGACGCCGCCTCGTCGGCCAGACACGGTAAGCCTGGGGAGGACCGCTTCGAAGGCCACAGGCGGGCGGGAGCATGGGATCACGGTCCGAGGCGTGACACGGCACGCGGCCACGGCGCCCGATCGTGCCGCCCGCGGCACCCGGCATGCTCACCCGTCGGCGACGATGCCCGCGTGACGCGCGGGTGAGCGCGCGATGAGCGGGATCACCGACCTCGAGGTTGACATCACCGAGCTGCGCCGGCAGGTGGCCGATCTCCGTGCGGCGCTCGCGCATGCCCACGGATCGCGGCTGCGGAACGTGCCCGCGCGGACCGGGCGGAGCAGACCGGCCGCGACGCGTGGCGGGTGGCCGTCCGGACCGGATTGTGGCCGGTGGATCGGCGCGGTCCCGTGCCGGTGACGCCCGGCGGCTCGACGCCGGTTGCGTGCCCACCGACCGCTGTGGCGGATTCGGACGGAAACGGCAGATCTTCCGATTTCGGCCACAACTCACAGCCCCGCGTGCGACCTGGCACGACGGACGCACGATCGCGCGGGCCTGCCCGCGACGTTCGGCGCGCATCCATCCTGTAAGTTATTGATATAAAAGGTGTTAGGTGGTGGACGGCAGGGGGATCGAACCCCTGACCTCTGCATTGCGAACGCAGCGCTCTCCCAGCTGAGCTAGCCGCCCACGTGGCAGGTCGTCGCGAGTGCGAGCGTCATTTCCGCATTCGGACCCCGGAGTGTAGCATGCGCCCGCGAAGCCCCGCAACGCGGAGGCGCCGTTCAGGACAGTGCCGGAACGGCACCCCCGCCGAGTGCTATACTCGCAAAACTCCTTACATTCCGCACTTCCTCGTTCGGCTCAACCCCACGCGCAGAGCCTGCGCGCGCCATCGCATTCGTCCTCATTCATCATGTCCAAGCCCATCAGGAAAATCGGCGTTCTCACAGGCGGCGGCGACGCCCCTGGCCTGAACGCGGTCATCCGCGCCGTGGTCAAGGCCGGCTGCAACGCCAACCTGGACGTCATCGGCATCGAAGACAGCTTCGACGGCCTGCTCGAGTTCAATCGATGCCGCCTTCTGAACACCAAGGACGTCACCGGCATCCTGCGCCGGGGTGGCACCATCCTGGGCACGATCAACACGGGTGATCCGTTCGTGCGGCGGATCACGACGTCCGAAGGGGTCGAACACTGGTACGCCGATCGGGTGGTTGAGATGTTCCATCGCCAGGGTCTCGGAGGCCTGGTGGTGATCGGGGGCGACGGCACGCTGGGCTTGGCGCATCGCTTCAGCCTGCTCGGGGTTCCCATCGTCGGCGTGCCGAAGACCATCGACAACGACATCGTCGGCACCACCAACTGCTTTGGATTTGACACAGCCGTGGCCTTCGCCACCGATGCAATCGATCGCCTGCATACGACTGCCGAAGCTCACCGCCGGATCATGGTCGTCGAGGTGATGGGGCGCTACGCCGGCTGGATTGCGCTGCACGCCGGCATCGGCGGGGGCGCCGATGTGATCCTCCTGCCCGAGTTTCCCTACGACATCGAGGCCGTGGCCGAGCGGATCAGGGCCCGGGACTCGTGGGGCGCGCACTTCAGCATCGTTGTCGTCGCCGAGGGCGCGAAGCCGCAGAACGGGCGCGTGTCGGTGATCCAGTCCGCCGGTCTTGGCAGGGCTGAACGTCTCGGCGGTGCGGGCCACCTGGTGGCGGCCGCGCTCGAACAGCTCACCGGAAAGGAAACACGCACGGTGGTGCTCGGACATCTCCAGCGCGGGGGATCACCCACGAGCTATGACCGCGTGTTGGCCACGCGTTTCGGTACGACCGCCGTGGATGTCCTCCTGGCCGGCGAGCACGACTGCATGGTGGCGTCGCGGCCGCCGCACATCGTGACGGTGCCCCTGTCCGAGATAGTAGGAAAGACTCGGACGGTGCCTCTGGACTCTGATGTCGTGCGGACCGCGCGCGCGGTCGGGATCGGGTTCGGGGAGTGAAGGCGCCGTCGCCAGCGTGGGCTGCTAGGTCAACACATCCAGGTACTTCAGCGCGCCGCCGGTGTTGAACAGCACCACGGTGTCGCTTCGGCTGATGCGGCCCTCGTCGACGAGCCGCTCGACGGCCACGAGTGCGGCGCCGCCTTCGGGTGCGGCGCTCACGCCTTCGGTGGCGCCGAGCCGCCGCATTGCCGCAACCATCGACTCGTCGCTCACGGCGACCGCCGCCCCTTCACTTGCCCGCAGCACGCGCAGCATCAGAAAGTCGCCGACGGCTCGCGGCACTCGCAATCCATCGGCGACGGTCCGCGGAGTGTCGACGGCGACGCCGCTGTCCAGGTTCTGCTCGAACGCCCGCACGATGGGCGCGCATCCTTCCGCCTGCACGGTTACCATGCGCGGCCGGCCCCCTGCCGAGATCCAGCCGAGCGCCTCGAGTTCCTCGAACGCCTTCCACATGCCGATCAGGCCCGTGCCGCCTCCCGTCGGGTAGATGATCCAGTCGGGGAGCCGCCATCCGAGCTGCTCCGCCAGCTCGTATCCCATGGTCTTCTTTCCCTCCAGCCGGTACGGTTCCTTCAAGGTGGAAACGTCGTACCAGCCGAGGCGCGCGCCCTGTTCCGCCGCGATGCGGCCGGCCTCGGTGATCAGCCCGTCCACGAGCGTGACGTGGGCGCCATAGAGCTCGCACTCGCGCGCGAACGGCAGCTTGACGTCTCGCGGCAGGAACACGCGGGCCTCGAGGCCCGCGCAGGAAGCGTAGGCCGCCAGCGCGGTGCCGGCGTTCCCGGCCGAGGGGACAGACAGTGTGCGCGCACCGAGCGCGCGCGCACGCGTCACCGCGGGGGACTGCCCGCGTGCCTTGAAGGAGTTCGTGGGGTTGAGCGATTCGTCCTTGATGTACAGGCGATCGAGCCCGAGGGCCGCGCCGATGCGCGTGCTGTGCATCAGCGGCGTGAAGCCTTCACCCAGCGTGACGGGCTGCTCATTGTCGAATACGGGCAACACCTCGCGATACCGCCACATGCTGGGTACGCGGTCGCGCAAGGTTTCGCGCTTCCAGGAACGCGCCCGCGCCAGGTTGTAGCGCGCCAGCAGCGGAGCCCCGCACACACACAGGTGGTGCCGCTCGCGCGCGTCGAACGGCCCCGCACCGCACGGGCGGGAACATTCCAGGTGGGAGAAGAAGGACATCGGGATGAGAATGAGATCGGGAGGTGTTTTTACAATTCGTGGGAGAAAACACCTCCCGATCTCATTCTCGTCAGTGGCCCAGCAGGTCCTGGTCCTTTTTCTTCTGCAGTTCGTCGATGATTTTAATGTGCTGATCCGTAATCTTCTGCACTTCGTCCAGGCCGCGCCGCTCGTCGTCCTCTGAGATGAGGTGCTCCTTGAGCAGCTTCTTGAGCCGTTCGTTCGCGTCGCGCCGAACGATACGGAGCGCGTTCCGCCCTTCCTCGGCCTGTTTGTGCACGTGCCGGGAGAGTTCCTTGCGCCGATCCTCCGTGAGCGCCGGGATCGGAATGCGGATGACCTTGCCGTCATTCGAAGGGTTCAGACCCAGGTCCGACGATCGGATGGCCTTCTCAATCGGTCCCATCAAGGACGGGTCGAACGGCTGCGCCACGATGAGGCTCGGTTCGGGGATCGAGAGCGTCGCCACCTGAGTGAGGGGCACCCGCGCGCCATACGCCTCCAGGTGTATCGCGTCGAGCATGCCCACCGACGCGCGGCCGGTGCGCACGTTCGCCAGGTCGCGGCGCACGCGCTCGATGCCCGCGTCCATGCGGGTCTTCACTTCGGCGAAGAGACCTTTGAGGTCGTTGACGTCCATCGTGTCAGCTCCAGGTGTGGGACCCGAATGAGATCAGGCGGAAACCGTGGACCCGATCGGCTCCCCGAGCACCGCCCGGCGCAGGTTTCCTGCCGTGCGCAGGTTGAACACCAGGATCGGTAGGCGGTTGTCCATACAGAGGGAGATCGCGGTGGCATCCATGACCTGCAGCCGCCGCTCGAGCACTTGGAGATAGGAGATGCGTTCGTACCGCTCCGCCGTCGGATCTTTGATCGGGTCCGCGCTGTAGATGCCGTCCACCTTCGTGGCTTTCATGATCACGTCTGCCCTGATTTCCATCGCGCGCAATGCGGCCGCCGTGTCGGTCGTGAAGTATGGGTTGCCCGTGCCTGCCGCGAAGATCACGGCGCGTCCCTTCTCGAGGTGACGGATGGCCCGCCGCCGGATGAACGGCTCGGACACGGCGCGCATCTCGATGGCCGACATCACCCGTGTGAGCACACCCTGCCGCTCGAGCGCATCCTGCAGCGCGAGGGCATTGATGACGGTGGCCAGCATGCCCATGTAATCGCCCGTCGCGCGGTCCATCCCGCGGGCGCTCGCGGCGACACCGCGAAAGATGTTGCCGCCGCCGATGACGATGGCGGTTTCGACACCAAGACCCTGGATCTCCTGCACGTCGTGCGCGATCTGGCTGGTGATGGCCGGATCGATGCCGTACATCTTCTCGCCCATCAAGGCTTCGCCGGACAGCTTGAGGAGGATGCGCCGGTAGGCAGGGGCAGTCGGCGCCTGATCGGGCGGGAGTGACATTCGTCGAGGATTATATCAACGCGGACAAACGGGTCACCGTCGCGCCTCCGCGTCGGCGCGGGCGTCCTGGGGCCGGTCGAGACGAGCCGGCTCAGCCCCCTGCATCCGACCCCTCACGGCGTGGCGAGCTCGCCCACCTTGAACCGCGCGAACCGGCTCACGGTGATGTGCTCACCAGTTTTAGCGGACGCCTGTGCCACCAGCTGGGAGACTGTTACGTCGGGATCCCGAACGCTGGGCTGGTCCAACAGCACCACCTGCGAGTAGTACGCGCCGAGCTTGCCCTCGACGATCTTCTCGATCACGTTGGCGGGCTTGCCTGAGCCGGCGAACTGGCCTCTGTAGATGTCCTTCTCGCGATCGAGCACATCCGCGGGCACGTCTTCGCGGCGCACGTACCGCGGATCCGCCGCGGCGATGTGCAGCGCGAGCTCCTTCACGAGCTGCTGGAAGTCATCGGTGCGTGCGACGAAGTCGGTCTCGCAGTTCACCTCGACCAGGACACCGACCTTGCCGCCCATGTGGATGTAGCTCCCCACCACGCCATTGCTGGTGGCCCGTCCGGCGCGCTTCGACGCCGAGGCCAGCCCCTTCTTGCGCAGCACGTCGACGGCCTTCTCCTCGTCCCCGCCGGTCTCCTGCAATGCGTGCTTGCATTCCATCATGCCTGCACCGGTCTTCTCGCGCAGGGCCTTGACCTGTTCTGCCGTTATTGCCATGTCGTCTTCTCCGGATGGTCGATGTCGGGCGTCGCGCCGGTTAGGAGGTCTGCCTGATGGGTCGTACAGAAAGAAGCGCCGGCCGGGAAGCCCGGGCCGGCGCAGGGAAGCGTGTTGCGTGCGATCCGCGCTAGGCGGAAGCCACCGTCGATCCGACGGCCTGCGCTTCGGGGCGCGGCCGGCGCACGGTCCGCGGCTGCCGGCGATCCTCGCCCGGCATGTCGTTGCCTTCGGCGCCCTCGGCCTGTGCCGACTCGCGAACGCCTCGCCCGCCGAGCACCGCATCGGCGATACGCGACGCGAACAACCGGATCGAGCGCAGCGCGTCGTCGTTCCCGGGGATGGGGTAGTCGACCTCGTCGGGGTCACAGTTGGTGTCGACGATGCCGATGATGGGGATCTTCAGCTTGCGGGCCTCGTCGACCGCGATCTTCTCCTTGCGCGTGTCCACGACGAAGACGAGGTCGGGCAGGCGCCCCATGGTGCGGATGCCGTCGAGGTTTCTCTGCAGCTTGCGCTTCTCTTTCTCGTTGCGCGCGATCTCTTTCTTCGACAGCGTGTCGTACCTGCCGTCGGTGACCATCGCCTCGAGGTCGCGCAGCCGCCCGAGACTGCGCTGGATGGTCGTGAAGTTGGTGAGCAGCCCGCCCAGCCACCGCTGGTTGACGTAGTACATCCCGCAGCGCCCGGCTTCTTCCGCGATCACATCCTGGGCCTGTCGCTTCGTTCCGACGAACAGAATCGTGCGGCCGTCGGCGGCGGCGTTGGCGACGTACTCTTCCGCCTGGCGGAAGAGTTTGACCGTCTTACCCAGGTTGATGATGTAGATGCCGTTGCGCTCGCCGAAGATGTATTCCTTCATCTTCGGATTCCAGCGTTTCGTCTGGTGGCCGAAGTGCACTCCGGCCTCCAGCAGGTCCTTCATGGCAATCGCGGTCAAGCTGCCTCCCACATCCTCCAGGCGCCGCGGCCGACACGGCCGGCGCGCCACATCGTTAGCGCTTGCTGAACTGGAAACGCTTGCGCGCGCCGGCCAGCCCGTACTTCTTTCGTTCCTTGATCCGCGCGTCGCGGGTCAGGAGCCCGTCCTTCTTCAGCGCTTTGCGCAGATCCCCGTTCGACAGGACGAGTGCGCGGGCGATCCCGAGCCGCACCGCACCGGCCTGGCCGGCCACGCCGCCGCCCGCCACGGTCGCCACGACATCGTACTTGTCGGCGTTCTCGGTGAGGACGAGCGGGGTCTTGATCTGCGTGCGCAGCGCCTCGGTGGGGAACGCATCGTCGAAGGCGCGGCGGTTGATGGTGATGGTGCCCGAACCGGGGCGGAGAAAGACGCGGGCGGTGGACGACTTGCGACGGCCGGTGCCGTAGTATTCGGTGACTGCCACGTTACGCTACCTCGATCTTCGTCGGCTTCTGCGCCGCATGCGGGTGCGCCGGCCCGGCGTACACCTTCAACTTGCCGTACATCGCATCGCCAATCTTCGTCTTCGGGAGCATGCCGCGCACGGCCTCTTCGACGAGGCGGCCCGGCTTCAGTTGCCGCACGGTCTTGGCGCGCTCTTCACGCAGGCCGCCCTCGTAGCCGCTGTGGCGGCGATACAGCTTCTGCTCTTCCTTCGCGCCGGTGAGCTTCACGCGCTCGGCGTTCACGATGACCACATGATCACCGGTGTCGATGAAGGGCGTGTAGGTGGGTTTGTGCTTCCCTTGCAGCAGCCGCGCCGCGAGCGTGGCGATTCGCCCGAGTACCTGCTCTTCCGCATCGATTACATGCCAGCGCGAATCAACGCTCTTGGCGCTGGCGACGAACGTTCGCATGACTGGAGATTCCTTCCGAGGCTTATCCGCGCGACGGCAAACCCAAATGATACGCAGGCTTCGCGGGACTGTCAAGCAGTCGAGGTCCTCTCGACCACGCCTCCGTGAGGGCTCCGGAAGCGTCGCCGCGTCGCGTGCGGCGGTGGCCACGCGCCACTACTCCGGCGTCGCCACTGCTCGTCGATGCTGAGACCCGGGCGTGCATCACAAGGCTGCCCGCCAAGCGACGGCATCGCAGTTGCCTTACGCCAGAGCTGATATGCGACGCCTCGTACGCAGGATCGTCGAAAAAACCCGGTTCCGGGCGGGACGACCGCTGGTCGGTCTCGACATCGGCACGAGCAGCATCAAAGGCGTGCAGTTGACGCCCGCCGCGCAGGGCTACAGGGTAGCAGCTTTTGCGACCGAGGCACTGCCCCCGGGGGCGCTTGCCGAGGGCGCGCCGATGGACGCGCCGGTTGTTGCCGCCGCCATTCGCCGGTTACTGGAACGCACTGGTTTCCGCTCGGCGCAGGTGGCTGCCGCTTTGCCGGGGAAGTCGGCAATCGTGAAACGCATCACGCTCCCCGCCATGTCGAACGGCGAGCTCGAGGCCGCGATTGGTTGGGAGGCCGAGCAGCACATCCCGTTCCCGCTGTCCGACGTGCAGCTGCACTACGAACGGCTGGGAACCGCGAGGGATGGTGCCCAAACCATGGACATCCTGCTCGTCGCCGCACGGCGTGAAAGTGTCGCGGCGCTCGCGGCCGTGATCGCCGACGCGGGACACACCGCGACGGTAGTCGACGTCGGCGCTCTCGCACTGCAGAACGCGTACACGGCTAACCGGCTCGGTGGCCGGGGCTCCACGGTGGCGCTGCTCGACGTCGGCGCCAGCGCGACAACGGTGACGATCGTAGTGGATCGTGAGCCGGCCTTCGTCCGCCATGTCACGCTAGGCGGCCAGGCGTACACCGAAGCCCTCCAGGCGGCCTTCGACTTGTCGTTCGAGGCCGCCGAGGAGGCCAAGACGAGCGCGCCGCACGGAGGGCCGCAGCCCGCCGAGATGGAACCGGTGCTGCACGCCACGACCGGCGCGCTCGTGGGAGAGATCCGGAGCACGCTCGACTTCTTCCGCTCCGCAACGGCCGCGGAACGCATCGACCGTCTGTTCGTGTGCGGCGGTGGTTCGCTGATTCCCGGACTCCTCGACGCGCTGAGGCAGCGCCTCGACATCGCCACGGTGCCATTGGACCCGTTCCGACTGCTCGGCGGCGCCCCGAAAGGCGTCCCGGCCGGCGGCTGCATCGCTCCTCGGATCGCCGCGGTGGCTGTGGGCCTCGCGTTGCGCCAGGAGGACGGCCGGTGACGCGAGTCAACCTGCTCCGGACCGGGCCCGTTCACCGGCGGAAGACAGAGTCGTCGCCCGATCGACGGCGCGGTGCGCTGGCCTGCAGCGTAGCCTTTGCGCTGACGTCGTGCGGCGTCGGCTGGTCGAGCCTGGCGCTGCACCGTCAGGCCGCGCGTGTCGATGGCGAGCTCGTCCGCGTGCGATACGAGCTGGCGCGACTGCGCCCGGCCGCCGCCGAGGCGGGCTCGCTGGAGCGTGCGTCTCGAGACATCCAGGAGCGCATCGACGTGCTCGTCCGACTCCGCGCGTCTCAGCGTGCGCCCGGGCGTGTCCTCGACGCGATCGCGCGCGCGGTCCCTGGCGATTGCTGGCTCACCGCCCTGATCGACGACGGCCCCGGCGGGGTGCGTGTCGACGGGCGAGCGCCGGCGTTGTCATCGCTGTTTCGGTTGGTCGAACGCCTCGAGGGCTCGAGCGCGTTTCGGCGTGTCGAAGTGCTCGACAGTCGTGCCACCGATGACGGCTCCGGAACGGATCTGGTGGGGTTCTCGTTGCAGGCGTCCTTTCACCCGCCGGACGCGGGCGCCAGGGAGCTTGGTGTTCGTTCGCCGCCGAATGCTGGCGCGAAGGCCGAAACGCCGACCGAACGGAGCAGATGACGCATGCAGTTCACCCTCGCACGGTTGCCCTGGGCAGCGCAGGCAGGCGCCGGGCTCGGCGCGTCCGCCGCCTGCGCCGTGTGCTTCCATCTGTTCTGGGCGACACCAGCGCGTGCGGACCTGGCGGCCGGGGAACGCGCGTTGGCGGGAGCCCGCCGTGACCTTGCGGTGGCTGTCAACGCCGCGAGAAGGCTCCCCGAGGGTCGGCGCGTCGTCGCCGCACTCGGTCTGCGCCTCGAAGCGATCCGGGGCGCCGCTCCACGCGAGGCTGATGCGGCGGCCGTGCTGCGCGACGTGCAGGTGCTCGCGGAGGAGTCTGGACTCTGGATTACCGGCTTCAAGCCCGCGCCGCCCGTAATCCGCGATTCGATGACCGAGTGGTCCGTCGCGCTGGAGTTCGATGGCACGTACGCGAGCGTCGTGACGTTTCTCCAGGGAGTAGCCGACGATCCCCGCCTGATCACTGTGAGCACGCTGCGTCTTCGTGCACACGAGCACCCGGAAGTGGAGAGCACCGTTACCGGCGCGTGCCGGCTCACCACGTTCGTTCCACGGGACGCCGTCGCGGCGAGAGGAGCGACGACGGCCCAGGTCCGCCGGACATCAGCGCGGGAATCCGCCGCAGTTGCGGGGTTGCCATGAGAACCCTGCTTCGGGCGTGTGTTGCGGCGCTCGCGACCGGCGGCGCCCTCGTCGCGCCGGCGTTCGCGCAGCAGGTATCGCGATCGCCCGCATCCGGTCTCCGCGGCGACGCACGAGACCCCGGCACCGCCTTGGGTCGCGATCCCTTCGTTCGTCCGACCGCGCAAAACGAGGCTGGGCCGGGGCAGCCAGAGCCCGCGCCCGTGCCGCTGGAAAGAGGATTGCCCGGCCTGAGGAAAGACGAGATCTCCGTGCGCGGCGTGCTCAGGGCAGATGGCCGACACGTGGCTCTCGTGCAGGGTCCAGACAAGAGGCACTACGTGATCCGGCCAGGCGATCGCCTGCGCGATGGCGTCGTCCAGGAGGTTATCCCGGGCGGGTTGGTCATGGTCTCAGATCGATCGGCGCCGGTCGGCGATCGTGCGAGCAAGCCGGTTCGCAAGACGCCGCGCCCGCATGGGGAGGGCCAGTAGTGCCAGGCGGCTTTCAAATGTGTTTTAGCGATCGCCCTGGCCGCGACGTGCGGGGCGCGTCATCCACAGGCTGCGTTCAACGGCAGAACGCGCGCAGCCGGCGACCGCGCCGCCGCGCCGGTGTCGACGGACGCAGCCGTGCCTGCAGCTTCAGGGTGGCAGTCCTCCGCCAGCGCCCAGACGGACCGCATCTTTGCGGGCAAGCCGGTCAGCCTGGAGTTCGAAGGAGCCGACCTCCGCGCCGTGCTGCGCGTCTTCGCCGAGATCAGCGGGTTGAACATCGTCATCGATCCGGCGGCCCGCGGCACGGTGGACGTTTCGATGCGAGACGTGCCGTGGGACCAGGCACTCGACGTCATCCTGCGCGCCAACAAGCTGGGCTACGTGCTGGACGGGACAATCGTGCGCGTGGCTCCGATCGCCGCGCTCGCCGACGAAGAGAAGGGACGCCGGAAGCTTGCGGAGGAACAGGCGCTCGCGGGCGAGCTGCGTATCTCGACGCGCGCGCTCAATTACGCCAGGGCGGACGACATGGCGCGCCTGCTGACGAAGAGCGCGCTGACGTCCCGGGGAACCCTGCAGGTCGACGCGCGTACCAATACTCTCGTGCTCTCGGACCTGCAGCCCGCCCTCGACCGGGCGCTTGCGATCGTCGCGGCGCTCGACGCCCCCCAGCCACAGGTCGAGATCGAGGCGCGCATCGTGCAGACGTCGCGCGACTTCGCGCGAGCGATCGGCGTCCAGTGGGGTCTCCGTGGCCGGGTGGCGTCGGACCTGGGGAACACCTCGCCTCTCGCGTTTCCGAACAGCGGCTCGATCACCGGGCGAACCGGGGCCACACAGGGACCTTCGGCAACGCCCACGGCCGTTGATCTCGGGATTGCGACCGCCACCAATGCCATCGGCCTGGCCCTCGGGGCAGTGAATGGCGCCTTCAGCCTCGATGTGGCGCTGACGGCGCTGGAGCGTGGCGGACACGGTCGCCTGCTCTCGACACCTCGCGTGGCCACGCAGAACAACGTCGAGGCCGAGATCACGCAGGGTGTGCAGATCCCGATCCAGACCGTGGCGAACAACACGGTGACCGTGACGTTCAAGGATGCGGCGCTCTCGCTCAAGGTCACACCGCAGATCACGAACGCGGGCACCGTCATCATGAAGATCATCGTCGAGAACGCGTCGCCAGATTTCAGCCGCGCGGTTGGCACCTCCCAGATTCCGCCGATCGACACGCAGCGCGCCATGACGCAGGTGCTCGTCAACGACGGTCAGACGACCGTCATCGGAGGCATCTACGTGAGCCGTGCGCAGTCGGTGTCCGAACACACCCCGGCCTTGCACCGGTTGCCTCTGCTCGGCTGGCTGTTCAGGCGGGACGCGGTGCAGGACGAGAGTCGTGAGCTGCTGATCTTCATCACGCCGCGGATCATGAGGCTGTGATTTCGTCGAGGAGTGCTGGCGTCTATGGAGTTCGGATCCGACGGAGTTCGACATGCCCAACAGTAGAGAGCCTTCGTCGCCATCGCCGCGCCGGCGTCGGCAACCTGTGGGGCGAACCCTCGCCGCCTGCATGGTGATTGCGGTTGCGAGTGCCGGTGCCGGTGGCTGTGGTGAAGCGGTACGCTTCGGCCGCTCGCCCATGGTGCTCGTGGTCAATCGGCTGGAAGGGGCGTCGGGCGCGGACCCGGCAAAGCTGTCGAGCGTATTGCACTCCGATGTCGAAACGCTCGGCGAGCGCAACGAGGGCGATGAGCCGACATCGCTCCCCACGCTGTTCGCCGACGTTGGACAGGCGGAGCTTCGCCTGGCGTTCAAGGATGCGGGGCAGCCAGAAAGCCCTGCAACACCTACCGATAACAACCTCGTGACGATCACGCGGTATCGCGTCTCGTACCGACGCACTGACGGGCGCAACGTGCCAGGCGTGGATGTGCCGTACGCATTTGAAGGGGCGGCGACCGTCACACTGGACGGCACCGGACCGGCCGTCGTTGCGCTGGAACTGGTGCGTGCGCAGGCGAAACAGGAACCGCCGCTCCGTAATCTGCGGGGCCGCGGTGGGGCGGTGGCGATCTCCGCCATTGCCGACGTCGAGTTCTACGGGCGCGACATAGTCGGTCACCAGGTTGGCGCGGCCGGTGCCCTGTCGGTCGTCTTTGCAGATTGGGCGGATCCGACATGACCCTCGATGCTCGTGCGCGAGCTGTTCTCACTGCCATGGCCATCGGGTGCTCCGACGGTTGCACGCTGATGAGCACCGAGGCGCCAACGGTCAGCGGTCCGTCGGAGCTCGGACTGTCACTCACGCTGCAGGCCTCGCCGGACGTGCTCACGCGTGACGGTACGTCCAGTGCCTTCGTTGCGGTGCTCGCGCGCGACGCCTACGGCGGACCGATCGCGATCCTGAGTCTGCGGGCCGACATCATGGTCGACGGGATGTTGCAGGACCTCGGTCGCCTGTCGGCGCGCAACCTCACCACTGACCGTGAGGGACGCACCTCGCTGGTCTACACCTCGCCCGAGCCTGTGATCGGTGACACCCGGCAGACGTTCGTCACCATCGTCTTCACGGCGTCAACGGGCGATGCGCGTGCACAGGTGCCGCGCACCGTCGACATCCGGCTGGTCCCGCCCGACGTGAATGGATTGGATCGCTGATGTAGAGGGTCTGTCGCTCAGGTCTCGAGGCTGAAGCGGTCAAAGTAGACTGTCGGGGTGAGCCTCGCCTCATCCGCAGCGCTCGTCGCAAGGCAGGAACAGGTCCGAGGTGTGCTCGCCGGCATGGGCGTCGAGGCGCTCGTGATCTCTCACCTGCCGAACATCGCGTACCTCACGAACTTCGCTGGCACGTCGGCCGTGCTGCTCTTCACCCGGGAGGCGGTCCACTTCATTACCGACTTTCGCTATCTCTCTGCGCTTTCCCCTCTGCAGACTGGTCCTGGCGCGTGTCCGGGTCTGGAGGTGTGCGCGGTCGGCGAGAGCTATGAGGAGACGCTCGTGGAAATCCTGGGCAGGCTCCGCCTGCCTCGCGTGGGCTTCGAGGCTGCGCACCTCACCGTGAGCCGCTTGCGATGGTTCGAGGCCACGCTGCGCGGCGGGCCAGCGGTTGAGCTTGTCCCCACCGAGGGTGTGGTGGAGAGCGCACGTATCACGAAGGATGCTGGCGAGCAGGCCACGCTGCGCGAGGCGGCGCGGCGCGTGTCGGCCGTGCTTCAGGGGGTCATGGCCGACATCCGGGCGGGTCTGACCGAAGTCGACGTCGCACTGGCGCTCGAAACGGGGATGCGACGGACGGGCTTCAGCCGTCCTGCATTTGATACGATTGTCGCCTCCGGCCCGAACTCGGCCTTGCCGCACGCCCGGGCAGGGGACCGCCGGCTCGCCGAAGGCGACCTGGTGGTGCTGGACTTTGGCGGGGTCTACAACGGATACTGCGTGGATCTGACGCGGACCGTGAGCGTCGGAACACCGTCACCCGAGACAGCGCGGTTGTACGACGCCGTCCGGCGCGCCCAGGCGGGTGCCGTTGCGGCAGTCGGCCCGGGTGTGGCCACCGCCGCCGTTGACGCGGCGGCTCGGAATTCGCTCACGTCGGACGGGTACGGGGAAACGTTCGGGCACGGTACCGGACACGGGCTCGGGATTGAGGTGCACGAGGCGCCCAGGGTGGCCCGCGCACGCCCCGCCAGCCTGGGCCGGGTGTATCCTCCGGGGCACGTGCCGGACGCGGCGACGCTCCAGCCGGGCATGGTGATCACCATCGAACCGGGGGCGTATTTGCCCGGGTTCGGTGGCGTGCGGATCGAAGACGATGTGTTGGTGACAGCGGAGGGGTGTGAAGTACTGACGACCGTCGGCCGTGATCTGCTGGTGTGTTGACGCCGGCGGCACGCTTCCTGGCGAGCGTCCTGACCCGATGACCTTTGAAGAGATCAAGCAACTGCTGGAGATCGTCCGCGAACACGAACTGTCGGAGTTCGAGCTGGAGCGTGACGACTTCAAGATTCGCATCCGCCGGCAATCCGGCGCGCAGGTCGTCACCCTCGCCGCCCCGGTCGCGCCAGCGGCTCCCGGGGCACTGCCGGTGGTCACCACGGTGGTTGCAGCCCCGCCGGCAGCGCAGAACCCCGCCACCTCCGGCGCTGCCGTCTCCGGCGACGCGCCATCCGCTGAGGACGACAGCGAGATCGAGCTGGCCGTCGTCAAATCGCCGATCGTCGGCACCTTCTTCCGCTCGCCCGACCCCGAAGCCCCCGCCTTCGTGGAAGTGGGCGACACGATTCGCAAGAATCAGGTGCTCTGTATCATCGAAGCGATGAAGCTGATGAACGAGATCACGTCCGAGTACGAGGGCGAGATAGTCAAGTGCTACGTCGAGAACGGCCAGCCCGTGCAGTACGGCGAGCGGCTGTTCGCGATCCGGGCCCGATAACATGTTCAAGAAGGTTCTGGTTGCCAACCGCGGGGAGATTGCGCTGCGGGTGATCGTGGCGTGCCGAGAGCTCGGCATCAAGACGGTCGCGGTCTACTCGGAGGCGGACGAGCACTCGTTGCACGTGCGGTTTGCCGATGAAGACGTCTGCATCGGCCCTGCGCAGAGCGCGAAGAGCTACCTGAACGTGCCCGCAATCATCAGCGCCGCGGAGATCACCGGCGCCGATGCGATTCACCCGGGCTACGGTTTTCTGTCCGAGAGCGCCTACCTTGCGGAAGTGTGCGAAGCCTGCCACATCCGCTTCATCGGCCCTTCACCGCACGTGATTCGGCTGCTCGGCGACAAGGCGCGGGCACGCCGTGCGATGCGCAAGGCCGGCGTCCCGATTCTGCCCGGCAGCGATGGTCCCGTCGACTCGGAGGAGCAGGGGCTCAAGGTGGCGCGCGACATCGGGTACCCGGTGATTGTCAAGGCGACCGCCGGGGGCGGCGGCCGCGGCATGCGCATCGTGCAGTCGGCCGACGAGCTCGGGACGGCCCTCAAGACGGCGCAGCGCGAAGCCGAGGCGGCCTTCGGCGTCGGCGACGTGTACATCGAGAAGTACGTCATCGCGCCGCGACACATCGAATTCCAGGTGCTCGGGGATCATCACGGCAGCGTCGTCCACCTGGGTGAGCGCGAGTGCTCCATCCAGCGCCGCCACCAGAAGCTGATCGAAGAGTCCCCCTCGGTGGCGCTCACCGACAAGATGCGGCGCAGGATGGGCGGCCTCGTGGTGGACGCCGCGCGCGCCGTGCAGTACACGAACGCCGGCACGTTCGAGTTCCTGATGGATTCCGGCGGGCGGTTCTACTTCATGGAGGTGAACACGCGCCTGCAGGTGGAGCACCCGGTGACCGAGATGGTCACCGGCGTCGACATCGTGAAAGAGCAGATCCGCATCGCGGCCGGCGAACGGATTTCGGTGAAGCAGAGCGAAATCACGTTCACGGGCCACGCGCTCGAGTGCCGCGTCAACGCCGAAGATTCGGAAACGTTCCGTCCGTCGCCCGGAGTGATTTACGCGTTCAGCGTGCCGGGTGGGCCCGGCGTGCGCATCGACACCTGCGCGCACACCGAGTGCATGATCTCGCCCTACTACGACTCGCTCGTTGCGAAGGTGATCGTCCATGGCCGCGATCGTCAAGAAGCGATCGCGCGCATGCGGCGGACGCTCGAGATGACCGTCATCGAGGGCATCAGCACCTCCATCCCCCTGCACCTGCGCGTGCTCGCCGATCCGGACTTCCAGGCCGGGCGCCTCAGCACCGCCTTCATGGACCGGTACGTGACCACCGGCCTCGCGGCAGACCAGCTGAAGGCCGCGGGGTGAACCTCCCGGCGCTTACGGCGATTGTGGATGCGGACGTGACCGCCGCGTGTGGCTGGACCGTGCCCGACGCGGCGCGCGCCTGCCTGGACGGCGGCGCACGCTTCCTTCAGGTGCGCGCCAAGCGCTTCCCCAGCCGCGCGTTCCTGGAATGGTGCGATGTCATAGTGGCCGCTGCGGTTCCGTACGGCGCCGCGGTAATCGTGAACGACAGGGCGGACATCGCGCGCATGGCTGGCGCGTCCGGCGTGCACGTCGGGCAGGACGATCTGCCGGCGTCGGCCGCCCGTACCCTCCTGGGCGCATCGGCGATCGTTGGCCTGTCCACGCACACGCGTGAGCAGGTCGCCGCCGCGCGGCCCGAGCCGCTGACCTACCTCGCCGTGGGACCGATCTTCGGGAGCCGCACGAAGGACACGGGCTATGAGGCCGTGGGACTCGATCTCGTGCAGTTCGCCGCGACCGTCGACGACGGAGCCGTGCCGGTCGTGGCGATCGGCGGCATCACGCTAGACCGGGCACCGCAGGTACTGGCCGCAGGCGCGGCGAGCGTCGCGGTGATTGGAGATCTGTTCGCCACCGGGGATCCTGAAGCACGCACGCGCCAGTTCCTCGCACGGCTTGCGGACGTGGCCCCGCGTGTATGATTTCGGCTTCCAACGAGCCAGCCGGCGCGTCGCGTGCGGGGCGGGTCTCGTCGCCTCCGGAGGGTGAATGGACTCGCATCTGCTGAAGACGAAGTCGATCGAGCAGCTCGTTGGCGACGTCGAGCACGGAAAGAAACACCTGAAGCGCACCTTGAGCGCGCTCGACCTGACACTACTCGGGATCGGGGCCATCATCGGCACCGGCATTTTCGTGCTGACCGGCACCGCCGCGGCGAACCAGGCGGGTCCGTCGATCACGATGTCTTACATGGTGGCCGGGCTGGCCTGCGGCTTCGCCGCGCTCTGCTATGCCGAGTTCGCATCGATGATCCCGATCGCAGGCTCGGCGTATACCTACGCCTACGCGACGCTCGGCGAGGTGGTGGCCTGGATGATCGGCTGGGACCTCATCCTCGAATATGCGGTCGGCTCCATGACGGTCGCCATCGGCTGGAGCGGGTATATGCAGCGGCTGCTGCACGGCGCCGGCATCGACCTGCCGGTCTGGATGACGGCGGCGCCAGGCTCCGCCCCCGGCACGCTCGTCAACCTGCCGGCTATCCTGATCGTGCTGCTCATCATGATCCTGCTCGTCAGGGGCGTGCGTGAATCGGCGCGGGCGAATGCCGTGATGGTGGCGATCAAGCTGGCCGCGGTCGTGTTCTTCATCGTGGTTGGCGCCAGGTACGTGGACACCGGCAACTGGGTGCCGTACCAGCCGTATGGCTGGTCCGGGGTGATGTCGGCGGCCGCTGTCGTCTTCTTCGCCTATATCGGGTTCGACGCGGTCTCGACGACAGCCGAAGAAGCCAAGAACCCGCAACGGGATCTCCCGATCGGCATCATTGCCTCCCTCGTGGTGTGCACGGCGCTCTACTTGGCGGTGGCGGCGGTGCTGACGGGTATCGTGCCGGTGACGCATTACCGCTCGATGGCCGAAACACTGCCGGCCATCCCCACCGCCGATCCCACCGAGGTGACCCGGTTCCTCAATGCGCCGGTTGCTTTCGCGCTGGCGGTCATCCAGCAGGATTGGGCGGCCTATCTCGTCTCCGCAGGTGCCGTGGCCGGCATCACCAGCGTGCTGCTCGTCATGCTCATGAGTCAGCCGCGCATTTTCTTCGCCATGAGCCGCGACCAGCTCCTGCCGGCCGGGGTGAGCAAGGTGCATCCGCGGTTCGGCACGCCCTACCTGACGACGATCATCACCTGCGTGATCGTGGCGATCGTCGCCGGATTCACGAGGATCGAGGTCGTCGGCGAGATGACGAGTATCGGGACGCTCTTTGCGTTCGTCGTCGTGTGTGCCGCCGTCCTCGTGCTGCGGGTCAAGCGTCCGGAAGCGAAGCGTCCCTTCCGCGTACCGCTCGGTCCGGTATTCCCGGTGCTCGGCATCGTGTCGTGCCTGTATCTGATGCTGAGTCTCGCCGTGCTGACGTGGGTCCGCTTCCTGGTCTGGCTGAACATCGGTATGGTCATCTACTGGTTCTACGGGCGGCACCACAGCCCGCTGCGTGACGCGGGGGAGGCCGAACGCCGGACGAGCACCGAGGCAATCGGCAATTTCGTCACCGTCGCGGGCGCGCTCGGTCTGTTCAACGGCTTGTTCATGACGGTTCTCGGCCTCATGACGGTGACGGGCATTACAACCGAGGCCAGCGCGAAGTGGCACGAAATCGGAGTCACGGCGGAGCAATCCGATACGATCGGGCTGTATGTCCTCGGCGTCGGGTTGCTGCTGTTCATCGTCGGTCGGGTCGTCGCGCGCGCCGGCACGCCGTCACGCGATGCGACCGGCGGGAGATAGCACCTCCCGCGGCCGTTGGCGGGGCGGCTCTGCGGCCGGCGCATGATCGAGCCATGACGAGAGCGATCCTCCGCCTCTCGTCCCCGCGCCTTCAGTCCTTCCGGGGGACCTCATGCCTGCTCGTCTTCTCGATGGCACCGCGGTAGCCAACCAGATCCGCGAAGAGCTGCGCCCGCGTATCGCGGAATTCACGTCGCGCGCCGGTCGCCCGCCGGGATTGGGCATCGTGCTCGCGGGCGACAACGCGGGGTCCGAAATCTACGTGGCCGCCAAGCTGAAGTCCGCGGGGGAGGTGGGCTGTCGCACCGACCTGGTTCGCGTGCCCGCGACCGCGTCGCTGGACGAGGCGCTCGCGGCCGTTCGGCGCCTCAACGAGGACGACAGCTACGACGGGATTCTCGTGCAGTCGCCGCTGCCCGTGGGAATGGGGTCCGACGCGGAGCAGGTGGTGTTCGATACCATCGATCCAGCGAAAGACGTGGACGGGTTCACGCCGGTGAACGTCGGGCTGCTCGTCCAGAACCGCGCGCATCTCGCCCCGTGCACCCCGCGAGGCGTCATCGAGCTGCTGCGCCGCTCGGGCATTGAGCTCAAGGGTGCACGGGCGGTCGTGCTCGGTCGCAGCGACATCGTCGGGAAGCCCATGGCGATGCTACTGCTGCACGAGCACGCCACGGTGACCATCTGCCACTCGCGAACGAAAGACCTTCCGTCGGTCGTCCGCGAGGCCGACCTCGTCGTGGTGGCGATCGGCCGCACCGCCTTCGTGCAGCCGGGCTGGGTCAAGCCTGGCGCCACGGTCATCGACGTCGGGACCAACCGGCTGACCGATGCCGGGGAGGTGGATCGACTCTTCCCGCCCGAGTCGCCGCGGCGCGCGGCGTTCGCCAGGCGTGGCGCCCTCGTGGTCGGCGACGTCCACCCGGGCGTCTCGGCGGTGGCCGGTGCGCTCACGCCCGTGCCGGGCGGGGTTGGTCCGCTCACAATCGCCTTGCTCCTCAACAACACGCTGGTGGCGGCCGAGGCGCGGTTCACCCCCCGGCCCGCGATGTCTCGGGCCTGACGTCGGCAGGATGCGCAGGGTCGCGCTGACGGGCGGGATTGCGACGGGGAAGTCGTGGGTGCGGCGGCGGTTCGCCCATCACGGTGTTCCCACCATCGATGCCGACGTCCTCGCGCACGCGGCGCTCGCACCGGGTACGCCTGGCGCCGCACGCATCCTCGAACGATTTGGTACGGCCGTCCGATCCACCGACGGCAGCATCGACCGGAAGGCGCTCGGAAGCATTGTCTTCGGCGACGAGAAGGCCCGCCGCGAGCTCGAGGCCATCGTTCATCCAGTTGTCTATCAGGCCGTCGAGGCGTGGTTTGCCGCCCTCCCGCCGGTGTCATGTGCGGTGGCCGACATCCCGTTGTTGTACGAAACAGGGCGCGAAGCGGAATTCGACACGGTCGTCGTCACGGCGTGCGCGCCCGACGAGCAGGTCCGGCGGTTGACTTCGCGCGACGGTCTCTCTGTGGAGGAAGCGCGGCAGCGGATCGAGGCCCAGCTTCCGCTGGTGGAGAAAGCGCGGCGAGCCGATTACGTCATTCGCACCGACGGTAGCCATGCGGAAACGGACGCACAGGTGGATAAGCTCCTGGCGGCATTGTCAGTCTGAGGCCTCCTCGTCGTGTGCCGTGGCAATCCGCTCCTCGACGAACGAGTTCCACTCGTGGCAGTGGGGGCACTGCCACAGGAACTCCGTGCTCCGGTAGCGGCACCGGGTGCAGATATGCGGATCGAGATAGAAGATGACATCGCGGGTCAACGCCAGATAGCGGTCGATCAGCTCGCGCGGGCAGCCAAGGCGCGACAGGGAATCCCACACGGCCTCGTGAATCAGCAGAGCGTGCGGATTGTGTGACAAGGCCTGCAGCAGCAGCTCGAACGCCTCCGTATCGAGGCCCCGC
Source organism: Vicinamibacteria bacterium (assembly GCA_963739995.1). Lineage (GTDB taxonomy): Bacteria > Acidobacteriota > Vicinamibacteria > Vicinamibacterales > JAENWD01 > CAVUCH01. Next base: position 23,765 of record CAVUCH010000001.1, read on the forward strand.
GCAGCCACGTGTCGCGCGAGGGCCAGCCGTGCGCGCCAGTCCTGCGGAGAAGCAGCGATGAGGCCCCGGCACAACCCGGCGAAGCGCTCCGGCGCCTGCACGATCGGATAGGTGGCCTGCAGGCGATCGAAGGCGAGGTACGCGCGGCCGGGTGAGACCTCGACGGCGCGCTCCCACGTGGCGATTGCCTGGACCGCGTCTCCCTGCGCGAGCCGCAGGTCGCCGAGATTCAGATATGCCGGCACCGCGTGCGGGTCGAGCTCGATGGCGGCCTGGAAGCGGCGAGCGGCCTCGCTGAGGTCACCGGAGCGCTGCGCATCGACGCCGATGGCGTGCTCCAGAAAGGCGAGGACGCCGTTGGTGCGCGTCGGATCAGCCGCGGGATCGAGCGCGGCCACCTTCTGCTGCAGCTGATACGCCTCGTGCCACTGATGCTGCTCTTCGTGCAGCTTCTGAAGATTCATCAGGGCATACCGGTTGCCCGGGTCGAGCCGCAAAACCTCCTTGAAGGCCTCGTGCGCACGATCGATGAAGCCGCCGCTCCGGAAGTCGAGCCCGAGACACAGGAGCACGTGCGCGTGCTCCAGCTGCGTGAGTCTCGGCCGCTGCAGCAGCGCCTGGTGCACGTTGACGGCGCGGCCGACCTGTCCCTTCTCGCGGTACAGGTTGCCGAGAATCATATGGATCTCGAGCGCGTCGGCGTCCAGCCCCGCGGCCTTGGTCAGCTCCTCGATCGCAAGGTCAATCTGTCCGGCGACGAGATAGTTCAATCCGATCAGGTAGTGGGGCGACTGGCGCGCCTTCCGGCGGTCGATCCACCGTCCGTCGCGCAGCTTGTAGCGCTCCCACGCCTTTCCCACGGCCAGGCCGAGCAGGAGGGCCACCAGAGCGGCGAGGAACGCGCCGTAATCCCCCATCACTGACTGGCCCCGCTGGTCCACTCCGCCACGAATGCGTCCCAGAGTCCCTGGGCCCGCAGCAGCAGTTCCACCAGCTCGCGCACGGCGCCGTTGCCGCCCCCCGCGCGGGCCACGAAGTGCACCCGTGTACGCACGTCAGCAACAGCGTCAGCGGGCGCTGCCGAGAACCCGACGCGCGTCAGCACGGGCAGATCGAGCAGATCGTCTCCCATGTAGGCCACATCGGCGTCTTCCAGCTTCTCCCTGCGGAGAATCTGCTGGTACGCGCGCACCTTCGGCCCGTGACTCTGGACGAGCAGCCGGATCCGCAATTCGGCGGCGCGTCTCTCCGTCACCGGCGACGGCCGCGCCGACAGCAGGCCGACCCGCAGGCCCACGCGCTGCGCCCAGACCAGCGCCGCGCCGTCCTTGATGTCGAAGCGCTTCGACTCGCTTCCGTCGGCGTGCATCAGGACCTTGCCATCGGTGAGGACGCCGTCGACATCGAGCAGCAAGAGCTTGATCCGGGCCGCCCGGGCGTCGAGCGTCGCGGCGGTGGTGGTGGTCCGGGTCACTCAGAACAGTTCCGTGCGCCAGAGATCGTGCAGGTGCAGCACGCCCTCGACCACGCCTTCTGGCGTCGCGACGATGAGCGAGGTGATCTTTCGCTGCTCCATCACGTGCAGCGCCTGGGCGGCGAGCATCGACCGCTCGACCGTGACGGGGTGGCTCGTCATCACGTCGGCCGCGAGCAACGACAGCACCGCCGGCGTGTCGCTCATCCGCCGACGGAGGTCGCCGTCCGTGACGATGCCCGCCAGGCGGCCGCCGCGCACAACGCAGGTCATCCCCATGCCCTTACGGGACATCTCGTAGATCACCTCGTCCATCGGCGTCCCTGCGTCCACGACCGGCGCCAGCTCGCCGGCGTGCATCAGAGCTTCCACCCGCATCAACTTCTTGCCCAGTTTGCCGCCCGGGTGCAGGTTCGCGAAGTCCTCCTCGCGGAATCCCTTCTCGATCAGCAGCGTCATTGCGAGTGCATCCCCGAGGGCCAGAGCCGCCGTGGTGCTGGCAGTCGGCACGAGGTTCAGCGGGCACGCCTCCCCGCTCACATGGCAATCCAGCGTCAGATCGGAGGCGTCGGCCAGTGTGGACGTCGGCGATCCGGTCACGGCAATGAGGCGCGCCCCGATCCGGCGGATGGTCTCGAGCAGGCGCAGGACCTCTGCGGTCTCGCCGCTGTGCGACAGCGCAATCACGACATCGTCGCGGTGCACCATGCCGAGGTCCCCGTGAATGGCTTCGGCGGGGTGCAGGAAGAAGGCAGGCGTCCCGGTGCTCGACAAGGTGGCGGCAATCTTGCGGCAGATGATGCCCGACTTGCCCATCCCGGTGACGATCACGCGGCCTTTGCAGTCGCGCAGCATCACGACGGCCTGCGCGAAGCGCTCGTCGAGACGATCGATGAGCCCGAGAATGGCGTCGGCTTCCGTCCGCAGCACCTTCCGCGCGAGGGCGAGATCCGGCATCACGCTTCCTGACATCACGCGTCCTTCACGACCGCGTCGATCCGCGCGAGCCGGCGGAGCAGCGGTTCGAGGCGATCCAGCGCGATCGCGTTCTGCGCGTCGCTCATGGCGCGCGCCGGTTCCTCGTGCACTTCGAGAAACACACCGTCCACGCCTGCGCCGACTCCGGCCGACGCGAGCGGCTCGATGTACTGGCCGAGTCCTGCGGTCACGCCGTCCCCGCCACCGGGCAGCTGGAGGCTATGCGTCACGTCGAAAATCACCGGCCACCCCAGCTCGCGCATCATCGGAAACGCGCGCATGTCCACGACGAGGTTGTTGTACCCGAACGAGAACCCGCGCTCGGTGACGAGCACCCGCATGTTGCCCGAGTCGGTCACCTTTCGGATCGCGTGCCGCACGTCCAAGGGACCGAGAAACTGCCCCTTCTTGATGTTCACCACGCACCCGGTGCGCGCCGCCGCGACGATCAGATCCGTCTGGCGGGACAGGAAGGCGGGGATCTGCAGCACGTCGACGCCGGCGGCGGCGGCGGCATCTGCGTGGGCCGGCTCGTGGATGTCCGTCAGCACCGGCACCCCCACCTCGCGCCGCACGCGTGCGAGCACGCCGAGGCCCACATCGAGTCCGGGCCCGCGGAAGGACGTGAGCGACGTGCGGTTGGCCTTGTCGTAGGACGCCTTGAAGATGTAGGGCACGCCGCAGCGCACCGCGATCGCTTGGATCGCGTGTCCGAGGCCAAGCGCGTGGGGTTCGCTCTCGATGACGCAGGGCCCGGCGATCAGAACGATTGGACGGCTGCCCCCAATGGTCAGCGTACCGATCTGGACCGCGTGCACGGCAGCGATCATACCCGATGGACCGGCTCGAGCCGGTTCCACGGCACGATCAGGCGGCGGATCCAGCAGCCGCTGTCGTGGCCACTCCGGCATGCTTCTGCGCATGGCTGGCGGCGACGAAGCTGGCGAACAGGGGGTGCGGCCGCAGCGGCTTGGATTTGAACTCCGGGTGGAACTGCACGGCGATGTACCACGGGTGGCCGGGCAGCTCCACGATCTCGACGAATTTCCCGTCAGGGGACCGGCCGGAGATGAGCAGGCCCTGCTCGGTGAGCGCGCGCTCGTACAGGCAGTTGAACTCGTACCGGTGCCGGTGCCGCTCGTGAATGGGGCTCGTCCCGTAGATGCGGTGCGCGAGCGATCCGGCCTGCAGCTCGCACTCGTATGATCCAAGCCGCATCGTGCCGCCCAGATCGTCCACGCCGAGCAGGTCGCGCAGCTTGTAGATCACGTTGTGCGGCGTGTCCGGCGCACACTCGGTGGAGTCGGCGTCGCTCAGCCCGCAGACGTTGCGCGCGTACTCGACCGCCGCCCACTGGAAGCCGTAGCAGATCCCGAAGTAGGGGACGCCGCGCGACCGAGCGATCTCGGCGGCCCGCATCATGCCGCGCGTCCCGCGGTTCCCGAACCCTCCCGGCACCAGGATGCCGTTCGCCCCCTCGAGCAGGCGCTCGCCGCCAGGCTCCTCGAGCGCCTCGGCCTCGACCCAGTGGATGTTCACCTTGACGCCGTGACCGAAGCCTCCGTGGTAGAGCGCCTCGTTCAGGCTCTTGTACGAGTCCTCGTAGCCGACGTACTTGCCGACCACATGGATCGTCAGCTCACCTTTCGGGTGGCGGATGCTGTCGACGAGCTGCTCCCAGCGTTCCATCCGGCGCTCGGACGGCGGCAGCTGCAGCAGTTTGAGGATGATCCGGTCGATCCCTTCTTCCGCGAGCGCCAGCGGCACCTCGTAGATCGTGTCGACGTCGCGTGCCGTGATTACGGCCTCCTCATCGACGTCGCAGAACAGGGCAATCTTCTTCTTCACGTCCCTGGCCAGCACGCGATCCGTGCGGCACATCAAAATGTCGGGCTGGATGCCGATGGAGCGCAGGTCGCGCACGCTGTGCTGCGTGGGCTTGGTCTTCAGCTCGCCCGCGGTCCCGATCCAGGGGACGAGCGTCAGATGGATATAGAGCGTCCGATCGCGTCCGACGTCCTGCCGGAACTGCCGGATCGCCTCGAGGAACGGGAGGCTCTCGATGTCGCCGACCGTGCCGCCGATTTCCACGATGACGAAATCCACGTCCTTCGCGACGCCGCGAATGCTGTCCTTGATCTCGTTGGTGATGTGCGGGATCACCTGCACGGTGCGGCCCAGGTACTCGCCGCGGCGCTCCTTCTGGATCACCGACTGGTAGATCTTGCCCGTCGTCCAGTTGTTGTTCCGCGTGGTCACCATGTTCGTGAAACGCTCGTAGTGCCCGAGATCGAGGTCGGTCTCGGCTCCGTCGTCCGTGACGAACACCTCGCCGTGCTGATACGGGCTCATCGTGCCCGGATCGACGTTGATGTAGGGGTCGAACTTCTGCATCGTCACGCGATAGCCGTGGCCTTCGAGCAGTGCGCCGATGGATGCGGCAGCCAGGCCCTTGCCGAGTGACGACACGACGCCGCCGGTGACGAAGATGTACTTGATGGCCGTGGAGTCGTGGGTGTTCATCGGCAGTATCCGCCCTGCGGTAATCGAGCGCTTTGGCGCGTGTCCAGTCAGCGCGCGGTCACCGGAACGTCGTCGCGTTCCAGTACGGCGCGCACCCGATCCAGGTCGTCCGGCGTATCCACACCTATCGAGTCGAACCGCGTTTGGACGGCCAGCACCCGATAGCCATGCTCGAGCGCCCGCAGCTGCTCGAGCAGCTCCATCTGTTCCAGCGGCGTCGGCGGCAGCGCGGCGAGAGTCAACAGGAACTCGCGGCGGTACACGTAGAGGCCGATGTGCTTGAACGCGCCCGCAGTGACCGCTGCGCTGGCATCACGGCGCCCGGGGATCACCGCACGCGAGAAGTACAGGGCTCGATCGTGGCAGTCGACGACGACCTTCACCACGTGCGGACTCGCGAGCTCCGCCGGATCGTCGATGGCGCGCCGCAAGGTGCTCATAGGGAGCTCCGCGTCCGCGGCGAACGGTGCGACCGCCTCGTCAATCATCTGCGGATCGATCAACGGCTCGTCACCCTGGACGTTCACGACGAGGTCGCACGTGAGCGACTCGGCGACTTCCGCCAGCCGCTCGGTTCCCGTGCTGTGGTCTGCCCGCGTCATTCGCAGCTCGCCGCCAAACGCCTTTACGGCATCAGCGACGCGCTGGTCGTCAGTGGCAACGATGACAGACTGCACGGCCCGTGACGCTGCGGCCCTACGATAGACGTGCTCGATCATCGTACGGCCCGCAATTCGTGCCAGCGGCTTCCCGGGGAAGCGCGAGGATGCGTAGCGCGCTGGGATGACAACGATGCTGCGGGGAAAGGCGGTGCGGGAAGTCTCGTCGGACGCAACGGCGACGGGCACGTTGAATCATAGCACGACGCCCCCGTGTGCGCCGCCGCAGCCGGCGGTTGGCAGCGGCCCGCGCTGGTTACCCGTCGGCGCCGGTGTTACGATGGCGCTGTTCCGATGGCCACGGTGCGTGTACTCCTGATTGTTGGCGCGGTGGGCGGTCTGACGGCGTGGGCCGTCGCTCAAGGGTCCGTGCCGGCGGGCGCCCCGACGGACGCGTCCTCAGTCCGGACGGACCTCCCACGGGAGCCGGCGGGCCGCACGGGTGTTACCACGGCAAACGAACCCGGCTTCGAGGTCGGAATCAGCCGGCTGGGCACCGGGCTCGCGATGATGCCGTCTCCTGCCACCTCGGGGCGGAATCCCTTCCGGTTCGGCGCCGACCGGTCCGTCCGCCACCTTCCGTCGGACGCGCAACAGCGCGCGGCGCTCGTGGGGACCGAAGGCACCGACCCCTCCCCGATTGCGCCGGACCGTCCGCCGATGCAGTTGGTCGGGGTGGCAGCCGAAGAGGGCGACGAGGTGGTCGTCCGAACGGCTGTGATCGCAACGCCCCGCCAGTTGTACCTGGTACGGGAGGGCGAACAGTTTGCGCTCCGCTTCCAGGTGCTGCGGATCGGCAGCGATGTCGTGGAGCTTCGCGATCTCGCTGCTGACGACACGTTCCAGCTCGCACTCCGCTGACGCCGATTCCGTCGCGAGCGGGCAGTCACAGCCGCATGACTTCGGCGGACTGCACGGCGGGGATCTTCCTGAGCTCCGCGAGTACCTCTCCCGTCAGTGCCGCTCCGCCGACATCATCCACCCCCACTACGCCAATGGCACCTTCGGCGCTGCGCCCCAGGGCGAAGTTCGCGATGTTGATGCCGTGCCGTCCGAGCACGGTGCCGACCGCGCCGATTACGCCGGGTCGATCGTCGTTCTTGATTAGCACCTGCGTGCCTTCCAGCGGGGCATCGACCGGCACCCCGTCCACCAGGACGAGCCGCGGTCCTCCGTGCTCGACCACCGTGCCTTCCACCCACCGCTGACCGGCGTTGGTGTGCACCTGGACCGACAGGAGCGAGGTGTAGTTCCGCGCGCGCGAGCTGTGCGACTCCACGAGTTCGATGCCCCGCTCTGCGGCAACGGCCTTCGCGTTGATCAGCGTCACGCCGCTCGAGAGGTATCGCTTGAACAGACCCACGAGAACCGCGCCCGCGATGAGGTCGTTCCTGCCGTTCGCCAGCCCGCCGTAATACCGGACGCCCACGCTGCCGATATGCGCGTCGCCCATCTGCGACACGAGGGAGCCGAGGCGCTCGGCCAGCCTCACGTACGGCTGGAGCCGCACGAACTCCTCGGCCGGCATCGACGGAAAGTTCACCGCGTTGCGGATGATGCCGTCCGCGAGGAAATCACGCACGGCCTCGGCGGTTTCCACCCCCACCATCTCCTGCGCCTCGCCGGTGGATGCGGCGATGTGCGGGGTGGCGATGACGTTCGGCAGGCGGGCCAGGGTCCAGTCGGCGGGAGGTTCTTGCACGAAGACGTCCAGCGCCGCGCCGCCGACCTGGCCGCTCTTCAGCGCCTCGATGAGCGCGGCATCGTCGATCAGCTCGCCGCGCGCGGTGTTCACGATGCGAATGCCGCGCTTGCAGCGCGCCAGCCGGTCCGCGTTCATGATGTGCCGGGTCGCGGGCGTGACCGGCAGGTGCAGCGTGAGGTAATCGGCCGCCGCGCAGACCTCGTCGAGCGTGCCGAGCCGCGCGCCGTACTGAGCGGCCACCGGCGCAGAGATGTACGGGTCGTGCGCCATGATCTGCATCTCGAACGCACGCGCCCGCTGCGCGACTTCCTGCCCGATGCGCCCGAGGCCCACGATCCCCAGCGTCTTGCCGCGCACTTCGCTGCCTGTGAACTTCTTCTTCTCCCACTTCTGCCCCTTCATGGCGGCATCCGCCGCGGGGATTGGCCGGGCGAGCGCGAGGATGAAGGCCATCGCCAGCTCCGCAACGCTGATGCTGTTGGCGCCGGGCGCGTTCATCACGACGATGCCGCGCGCCGTCGCCGCCTCGAGGTCCACGTTGTCCACGCCGGTGCCCGCCCGGGCGATGACCCGCAGGTGCGGTGCGGCCGCGATGAGGTCCCGCGTCACCTTCGTCGCACTGCGCACGATAAGCGCGTCGGCGTCTGCGAGCGCGTCGAGGATTTCGGGCGCGGGACGGGCGGCACGTGCGTCGACGACCCATCCCGGCACGGCGCGCAGCAGGTCGGCGGCAGACGCAGGCAGATCATCGGCAATGACGATTTTCATGATGGCAGTCCGATCTGGAGAATGAATGTCCTGGTAGGCGAGCTCGACATGCGCGCCGGCAGAGCGGCGGCCTGCGGCGCCGCGCCGGACGGCGGCGTGCAGTGGTTAGAGTATACTCGCCGACGAACGCACCACGGTGGTGCAAACCGCTTTTCAGCTCGATTTGATGCGGCCTCGTGCGCAGCTTCCACAGGTTTTTCCACAGGCTTATCCACAGCTGCTGTGCACAACCGGTCACGCACGGCGGGGACGTGACCTAACACCGCGGCTCCATCATGCGGCGTGCACGCACGCCCGCCGGGACATGCTTATGGCTCAATTCACACACCTGAGGCCGCCGACTGACGGCGCGGCGATCACCCGACGGAACGGGCAGCTGGTCGTGCCGAGCGACCCCATCATCCCGTTCATCGAAGGCGACGGAACCGGACCCGACATATGGCGCGCAAGCCAGCGCGTGTTCGACGCGGCGGTCGCGAAGGCCTACGGCGGCGCCCGTCGCGTCGTCTGGTTCGAGGTGCTTGCCGGCGAGAAGGCGAAGAACCTGACCAACGAGTGGCTGCCGACGGACACCCTCGAGGCGGTCAAGATGTACCGCATCGCGATCAAGGGGCCGCTGACCACACCGGTGGGGGGCGGCATCCGCAGCCTCAACGTTACCCTGCGGCAGGTGTTGGATCTCTACGCGTGCGTCCGGCCGGTCCGCTACTTCGCCGGCACGCCGTCGCCCGTGACGCACCCCGAGCTGATGAACGTGGTGATTTTTCGTGAGAACACGGAAGACGTGTACGCCGGCATCGAGTTCGCGCGTGGCACACCGCAGGCCGAGAAGCTGATCGAATTCCTGCGCCGTGAGATGGGGAAGAACATCGCACCCGACTCCGGCATCGGCATCAAGCCCATGTCGGAAACCGGCACGAAGCGGCTCGTGCGGATGGCCATCCAGTTCGCGCTGGCGAACAACCGGCGGGTCGTCACCCTGGTGCACAAGGGCAACATCATGAAGTTCACCGAGGGCGCGTTCCGCGACTGGGGCTACGAGCTGGCCAAGGCGGAGTTCCGGGACCGCATCGTGACGGAAGACGAGGTCTGGAACGGCGCGTCGGCAGAGGGCAAGCTTCTCATCAACGATCGGATCGCGGACAGCGTGTTTCAGCAGATCCTCACCCGCACCAGCGATTACGACGTGTTCGCGACGCCGAATCTGAACGGCGACTACCTGTCGGACGCGTGTGCGGCGCAGGTGGGCGGCCTGGGCATGGCGCCGGGGGCCAACATCGGCGACGAGATTGCGTTCTTCGAGGCCACGCATGGCACCGCGCCGAAGTACGCCGGGAAGGACGTCATCAATCCCGCATCCGTCATGCTGTCAGGCGTGATGATGTTCCGGCATCTCGGCTGGAACGAAGCGGCCGACCTGATCGAGCAGGGTATCGGCACGAGCATCATGCAGAAACGCGTGACGTACGATCTCGCCCGGCAGGTGGAGGGCGCCACGGAGCTGAAGACTTCGCAGTTCGCCGAAGCGATTATCGAGAACATGCGGGCGGAGGTGCGGGCATGAACCGGAAGGTCACCGTCGTCGGCGGAGCGGGCAACGTCGGGGCCACCGTGGCGCGCGCGATCGCGAACCGGGAACTGGCCGACGTGGTGGTCATCGACATCGCCGAAACGAAGGCCCAGGGCATTGCGCTCGACATCCTGCAGGCCTGTCCGATCGAGGGATCCGACGCGCGCCTGATCGGCGGCAACCGCTTCGAAGACAGCGCCGACTCCGACGTCGTCGTGATCACGTCCGGGGTGCCGCGCAAGCCCGGCATGAGCCGCGACGACCTGCTGCAGGTGAACTACAACATCATGAAGGATGTCACCGAGCAGATCGTGAAGCACTCGCCAAACTGCATCATCGTGCCCGTCGCCAATCCCCTCGACGCCATGTGTCAGGCGGTGTACCGGTTGAGCGGCTTCCCGCGGGAGCGGGTCATCGGCATGGCCGGGGTGCTCGACTCCGCGCGCATGCGGACGTTCATCGCGCAGGCGCTCGATGTCTCAGTGGAGAACGTCCACGCCTTCGTGCTCGGCGGCCACGGCGACACGATGGTGCCGCTGCCCCGCTACTCGACGGTGGCGGGCGTGCCCGTCACCGAACTGCTCCCGGCCGATCAGATCGCGGCGATCGTGAAGCGGACCGCAGAAGGCGGCGCGGAGATCACAAAGCTGGTGGGCACCAGTGCGTGGTACGCCCCGGGACTCGCAGCCGCCGAAATGGTGGAGGTGATCCTGAAGGACAAGAAGAAGATCCTGCCGTGTTCGGTCTTCCTGCAGGGCGAGTACGGTGTGCGGGACCTCTTCGTGGGAGTGCCGGTGAAGCTCGGCGCGCGCGGTGTCGAGCAGATCATGCAGTACACGCTGACGGCGGACGAAACGGCCGCCCTCCACAAGTCGGCCGCTGCCGTGAAGGAACTCACCGACACGATCAAGGTGTAGCGGAGGCTCACAGGGAGATTCAGGCTGGGATCTTCCTGTGAGCCTCCCGGGCCCTTACTTCCTTACCGTAATCGGAGCCGTCAGCTCCGTGTTCTCCCAGGCGATTTTCAGCAAGCCGCCCCCGGCGGGGTTCTTGTCGATGCTGATCGTCAGCTGCTCGACCGGCGCCGGGGTCGCGTTCTTCTTGAGCGGGACCCGCCCGAGATCCTGTTTCTGGTCGTATTCCGTACCCCACTGGCCCGTCTGCTTGTTCACGATCAACTGCCAGTCGGTCTGGCCCGGCAACGTGTAGAGCGTGTACTTGCCCGCCGGCACAATCGTGCCGCCGATCTGCAGCTCCTTGTCGGTCGTCAGCGTCGTTGCCTCATCAGCGCCTGTTCGCCAGACCTTCCCGTACGGCACCAGCTCGCCCATGACCTTCCGGCCTTTCATCGAGGGACGCCCGTACTCGACGGTGATCGTGGCGCCGTCAATCGTGGCCTTCGCGGTCTCGTGCGGGCTCTTGCGCTCGCCCTGCGCCTGCGCAACGGTCGCGACGCAGGCCGCCACGGCCGTCAGGGTCGTTATCGTTTTCCAGATACGCATGGTGTTTTCCTCCATCGATGGGAAATGGGTCCGGGGATCTCGACGTGCGCGTCGGTTCCACGACTCTCCTACAGAATTTTCATCCCGAGCGCTGACAGGACCAACTCCGTCCCGAGCACAGCCGTGTTGTTCTGCACGTCCAGCGTGGGGTTCACCTCGACGATGTCGAGCGCGCGGAGGAGGCCCGAGTCGGCGATCATCTCCATGACCATGTGCGCTTCACGGTAGTTGAGACCTCCTTTGACCGGCGTCCCCACGCCTGGCGCGACGTTGGGGTCGCACACGTCGATGTCGAACGAAACGTGCAGACCCTCGGTGCCGCGGCCTGCGAGCTGGATGGCCTGCTCGGCCACAGCCGCGATGCCCGCCCGGTCGATGTCCTTCATTGTGAAGACGTGCACGCGCGACTCACGGACGCGCAGCTTCTCGCTGCCGTCGAGGTTCCGTACCCCGATCAACACCGTGTGCTCCGGGCTGACTTTGGGGGAAAAGCCGCCGATGCACGAGAGCTCCGTGGGCTCGGGACCAAGCAGCGCCGCCAGCGGCATCCCGTGCACATTGCCGCTTGTGCTGCTCGAGGGGGTGTTCATGTCGCCGTGGGCGTCTACCCAGATCAGGCCGAGAGGCCGGTCCGCACGCCGGGTCATCTCGGCACTCGCCGCCACGGAGCCCGCGGCGAGGCTATGGTCACCCCCGAGGACGAGCGGCAGGGCACCGGCCTCGAGGCTCGCGAGTGCCGCCTTGTAGAGCGTCGCGCAGACCCGCGCGATATCCCGAACGTACTTTTTCCGCTCGTCCCCAGGCTGCTGGGTCTCGCGAATCGGCACCGCGAGGTCGCCCTTGTCGAGAACAGAGTAGCCGAGTTCCTGAAGCCGTTCGTGCAGCCCCGCGATGCGGAGTGCGGAGGGCCCCATGTCAACGCCTCGCCGTCCTCCGCCGAGGTCAAGCGGTACGCCGATGATGTGGATGGGTAACAACGCTGTTCAGCGCCGCTTCCAGGACACCGATACGCCCTCGCCCGATGGCGCCACCACTGTCGTGAACAGGTCCGCATTGCCGTGCACCGCGGCGAGAAAATCCTTCATCTCGTCGCGCTTGTTGACCACATTGTGGGCCAGGAAGAGACCGCCGCGGGTGAGTCGTGGGTACACGAGATCAAGGAACTTCTTGTAGTCCGGCTTCCACGCGTCGAGGAAGACGAAGTCGATAACTCCCTGAACCTTTGGAATCTCCTTGAAGGCGTCGCCGCTGATCACCGTAACCACATCGTCGAGGCCGGCACGATGGATGTTCGCTTTCGCCTCGCGCGCCCGCTGCGCGTCATACTCGATGGTCGTCAGGCGTCCGCCCGTTTCGCGCAACCCCAGCCCAATCCAGATGGCGCTGTATCCGCTCGCGGCACCGATCTCGAGCGCCCGCTTCGCACCGCTCGATGCAACCATCAGGCGCAGGAATCGGCCATCCTCCTCAGAAACGGCCAGCTGACCCTTGTCGGCCCGCCGGATCTCCTCCAAAAGCCCCTGCAAGGTCGGGGTCAGGCCGGCGGAAACGGCCGGCTGCTGGCCGGCGACCGAGGGAACAGATCCCAAGGTACCGACGAGGATCAGGACACTGAAGAATTTGGTCATCACGCCCATGTCTAAAAGGGTGCAGAAACGCCTCGGGCACTGAAGCCTATCAGAATGTAAAACCGATGGTCGGCCGGGCAGCCTTTCGAGCCTGTTCCTGCGCCTTTTTTGACGCTCTTGGCAAGTTTCGCGCCTCGAAGAAGTCCGAGAATCTCAGCTACGTTGGGTATAGTATGGCGTCTGATTCTGAGGGCAGTACCTGTGCGGAGGCATTAGTGAGTCCGATTCTGGTCCGGCCGGTGCGGGAGCAGCTCGAGCATGACCGCATCATCCGCCTGTTGCCCGCCCGGTACCGCCGCCGATTCGAGGTCGGGATCAATCCCGGTCTCGAGCAGAACGCGCCCGTAGGGACGGGCCCGGGCGCCGTTTACCCAGACGCGGTTCTTTACGCAGGCGACAAGGGGCGGAAGGTGCTTGCCGTAGCCGAGGTGGAAACTGTGGAGTCGGTGAATCACCTCGAGGCGATGTCGCAGTGGGCGAGCCTCAGCCGTCTCAAGGTGCCATTCCACCTCTACGTTCCAGCCAGCGCCATCGACGTCGCCCGGCGGATGGCCACTGATTACCAGGTGCTGCTCACTGAGTTGTGGAGCTACGACAACGTGGGCGACCAAGTGCGATTCACGCTGATTCAACGGGCTTCTGAGCCGGCCATGCCGCTCAGCACGAGAGGTCCTTCGCGGAAGGCGAGCCGGCCCGTCGCGGCGGCACGTGCGCCCGTCGCTGCGCCGCGGCCGAGAGTGGCCGCCCGCCCGCCCGCACCGGCAGCAAGCCGTGGGACCCCCGTACGGGCGAAGGGAAGCGCGCGCGCGGCGGCAAAGCCCGCCGCCAAACGCCAGGCCGCGAGAAACGCACCCGCCCGTAAGGCCACGGTGCGCAAGGCGGCACCGCGTAAAGCCCAGAAACGCAGGTAAGACTCGTGCCCCGTCTTCGATTCACCCGGGATGAGCGGGGGTACGAACACACGTTCCTCGTGCACACGACCGGACGCCGAGGCCGGGAGCGCAGCCGTGTGCTGTATTGGTTTCGTTCGCCGCCTGCCGTCCGGGTTGGTCGACCCGCCCTGGATCCTGAAGCGATTCGCGCCATCGAGGAAGCGAACCCGGCCATCGCCTTCGATTGGCCGACGATCCTCGAGGCACGCCCCCCGGACCCTGAACCGGTTGAGAAGTGGCGCGCCCGGCGCGCGAGATCCACTCGCCAGCGGGAGGCACGGGAGAGCCCGCCACCCGAGATCGCCACCCCGGCCGTTGTGCCGCTCGCGCAGCGGGAAAGGGAGGGCGGCAGCGGCGCCGGGGCGGGTGAGGGTCGCGAGAGCACATCGGCGTCTTCGACCATGACCGGCGACGCTGATGAGACGAATGGTGATGCGGCGAGCCGCCAGCTCGAGCTCTCCGCGGTCCATCGCGCGCTTGGATCCGAAGGCCTGGTCCGCGTTCGCGCTCGATACGCCGAGGTGATCGCGCGAATCGCCAGCCAGGTGACGGATGCGGCTGCCGCGGACGAGCTGCGCGTGCTGGCCGAACGCCTGAATCCAGACGCCTGGGTGACCGACGGGGAAGTTCGCCAGGGGCTCGAGAGCTTCGAGCGCGTGCTCGAAACTGTCCGTCAACGCCTCGGCCGCCCGCGCCGTCGGCGTGCACCGCCAGGCCCCGATCCGCCGCTGCCCGGCGCTGCCGCCAACTCTGTTGACGATTCGTTCAGAGCTGCTTCCGCGGCAGACGCCCACCGCCCCTCCACTGACTTGCCCGACCGCACCGGTTGATTGAACGTCAGAGTTGTGGGGGCCGGCCGCTACGGCGGAGTGTGCTCGGCCGTCTCGAACAGTTCGGCCTGCGCCCGGTGCACTGCGGTGTCGGCCCCGCGCTATACTCCCAAGAGTCATATGCACATCCGGCTTCCTGTCCTCGCCCGCCTGACGGTCGCGCTGGCGTTTGTTTCAGTGAGCCTGGCCGCACAGTCCGCAGCCCCTCCCGCCGCCCAGGGCCAGCAGCCCGCAGCCGGAGCGCCCGGCACGCCGCCGAGCGCGGGACAGCCAGGCAGCAGTCAGCCTACCTTCCGGGTCGCCATCGACCTGGTCACCACCGACGTGATTGCCCGCGACGATGCAGGACAGTTCGTCGCGGACCTGAAGAAGGACGATTTCGAAATCTACGAAGACGGTGTGCGACAGGAGATTGCGACCTTCACGCTGGTGCACGGGGGCCGGGTGCTCAACCAACTGCTGCCGCCGCCCCCACCCCCGCAGGAAGGGGTCATTTTGCCGCCGCCGCGGCCTCCGAACGACACAGCTGGACGCATCCTGCTTTTCTTCGTCGACGACCTGCACCTCGATTTCGGCAACACCCCGCGATTGCGGCAACTGTTCCAGAAGATCGGCAAGGAACTCGTGCACGAGGGCGACATGTTCGGCGTGGTGTCCACGGGCACCTCGTCGATCGCCATCGACCTGACATACGACCGCAAGCGCCTGGACGAGGCGATCAAGAAGATGAGCGGTGGCGCCCTGAAGCCGAGCGAAATCATCGAGGCGGGGCAGGGTCCCAACGGGCCGGCCGAATTGCGCTATCGCGCGCACGTCGCCTTCTCGACGGCTTACGACATGGTGCGCAACCTCGAGAAGATCCACAACCGCCGCAAGGCGGTGGTCTACGTAAGCAACGGCTACGACTTCAACCCGTTCGAAGGGGCGCGCTACGGGGACCCGAACATTATCGGCCAGAAGCGCGATACCTCGATGACCAACGACTACGACCCGTTCACGCGGCAGAGCAACCAGTTCGCGGATGCGGATCTCGTGCGCGAACTGGCGGAGTTGACCCGCGCGGCGAACCGGGCCAATGCCACCCTCTACACGATCGATCCCCGTGGGCTCGTGGCGGGATCGGACCTCGATCAGAACGTCGATCCAACCGAGTGGGCGAACTATGTGCGGAAGACCCAGGAAAGCCTGCGGACGCTCGCCGACCTGACGGGGGGCTTCGCGGTCGTGAACCAGAACGACTTCGACAAGGCGCTGAAGCGGATCGACAACGAGACCAGCGATTACTACGTGGTCGGCTACTACTCGACGAACCCGGACCCGACGCAGCGCAATCGCAAACTCGACATCAAAACCACGCGGGAGCGCGTGAACGTGTGGTCGCGTCGCGCGTACTCGCTGCGTCCGCCGCCCGCGCCGAAGGCCAAGTAGCGCGGCAAAGCTAGAACAGCCGGGACGCGCGCGGCTCGTCGAGGGCCGCTTGCGTCCGGGTGATCGCCTCCTGCAGATAGCCTTGATCCATTTCGATCCCGACGAAGTTCAACTCGAGGCGGGCGCACGCCACGGCCGTATTTCCCAGACCGAGGAACGGATCGACGGCCTCGGTGATGCGGTCAATCCCGTGCAGCCGGAGGCAGTACCTCGGGCAGCCGCGCCGGAAATGTGGCCGGGTGCGGCCGGTCCTCCTTGCGATCCTGAATCGTCTCGTAAGGGAGGAACCACGTATTTCCTCGGCAGCGCAGCCCTGTGCCGGCGCCGCGCCAGCGCGCGATGTTCGATTCGTCCTGGTAGGGCACACCGACCGCCAGCCGGTCGAGGGGAGTCCGGCCTGTCGGCGTGAAGTGGAAGATGAACTCGTGGCAGTCGTTCACGAAACGCGGGCTGTTGATCGGCTTGTAGTGGCCGACCGCCAGCGCCTGTGTCAGTCCCGACGCTCCGCCAGCCGCGTCCTGGTCGATGGCAATCGACTTGACCCAGTGCAGCGTGTTCTGGAGGTGCAGGTGCGGGCGAACGGCCTGCGCGACGTCGAGGGCCGTCCAGGGATCCGTTGGCTTGCCCCCGACGTTCAGGAACAGCGATCCCAGCGGATCCAGCACGCGGGCAGCTGCCTCGACCCATCGGCTGGTCCACGCCAGGTAGTCGGCCCGCGGCAGCCGGTCCTCATACGTGCGGTACACAATCCCGAGATTGTACGGCGGAGAGGTGACTATCGTCTGCACTGAAGCAGACAGCAGGTGCGGAAGGATGTCCACGCAGTCGCCGAGGAAGAACCGGTAGGCGGCGTTGCCGCGGCGGAGCGTGGTGTGGGGAGTCGGGGCGGCGGGCACCAGCGGGGATTTTAACCGGAACGGCCCGCCGCGCGCCGCCGGCCGGTCAGGATGCGCGTGCGATCGTGACGGTGTTGCGGCGGGCGATGGTGAGCGTGTGATTGCGCCGGTGCCCGTGCTGATGGCAGTCCGCGCCCTTCTCCTCAACGTAGGCGAGCTCCCGGCTCGTGGCGACGTCACGATAGCGGCCCACGACACATCCGCAACCCAGTGTGCTGAACCCGAGCAACCGGACAAGACTCATAGATCCCCCTGCGAACGATTCGATTGATAGCAAATGCTGTACCGCTGAGGTAGTCCGTTCCGACGCCCCCTCGCCTTGAAGTCCCATCGTGGCTGCAGCGCCGATCGCGTGCGATCCCCAGCCGCCTGACGGGACATCGCGCGCGCCGGTGCCTCCGGGCGCTACGCGTGGCGTGCACGCGCGGCCACCATCTCATCCCCTTTGGATGTCTGCGACAACGCGTTGGATTCGAGCCGCTTGACAGCGGTGCCTCCAGCGCGGATAGTCGGCGCACCCATGACGATCGACGCCATCCAGCTCGAAGAGTTCCGTGCACTGCGTGCATCGGTTCGCGAGCGGGCCATCGCACGGGTGCTGTTGCTCGCGATGACGTGGCTCGGGTGGGCCGCGCTGGCGACAGCGATCATGCTCGTAGTGCCAGCGCCGCTGCTGCTGACGGTGCCGCTCGTGGTGCTGCTCGCCGCGTTCGAGGTGAACCTGGGCACCGTTCGCGCGGCCGAGCGCGTCTCCAACTATCTGCGCGTCGTCTTCGAAGAACGTCGGGCGGTGTCGGGATGGGAGACCGCGTCCGCGGACCTGGCCAGACGTTATCCGAAGAGCGTCGGCGATCCGCTGTTCCTATGGGTGTTCGTGGCCGTGCTCTGCGCGAACTACCTGTGCGTAGTCATTGCCATGCCGGAGACGGCCGACCCTATGGCGCGGTCGCGGGAGGACACCCTGGATCTGGCTCTGGTGACGGCCCTGCACCTGGGCCTCATCCTGAGGTTCGTGCTCGCGCGCCGAGCGCTCCGCGCGAGCCGGGCGCGCGAACTCGAGCGGTTGCGCGCCGTGACCGGGGCTGGCGAGGCCGATTTGCCGCCGCAATGACCGCAGAGCCGTTCGATTCGGGTCCCGCCGTCCCGACGTTTCGCCCTGGATGCACTTACGCTACTGTCGCGTCCGTTACGGTAGACGTTCCTGGGCGTCTTGAGGGCGCCTGGTTCAAGAAGTGTATCGATTGGATGAGCGTTGACGTCGAATTCGCGTCTAAGTGCTTTGCAGGCTACAGATTGTCTGCTACTATGCCGATGACATTGACAGTGTCAACCCCTCAAAGGCTACTCACGGTGCGCACACGAACGACCAATTGGATCGCTGTCCTTGCTGCCGCGCTGATGAGCCTCGGCGGATGGGTTGCGGATGCAGACGCGGGGTCACGCACACGGACGAAGGCTGCCTCGGCCCGGAAAAGTACCGCGCAGAAGGCGCGTCCGAAGGTGTCGAAGGGGCGAAAGCAAGCTTCCCGCACCCGCATTGCCAGCGTCCGGCGCTCACGGCTCGCCCGCGCACGGGCCAGGCACACCCAATGGCTCGAGGCGCAGAAGCCACGGTACAAGACCGACGCTTCCGGAGCGCTCGTTCCCGATGTGCGCGCCGCCGCCGCGATCATCTACAACCCGGAAACCGGCCAGGTGCTCTGGGAAGCCAACTCCCTGGACAAGCGCTCGATCGCGAGCATCACCAAGGTGATGACGGCCGCGGTCGTGCTCGAGGACGATCCGGATCTCAGTCAATTGGTGGCCATCGATCGCGCGGACACATACGCGGCCAACCACACCTATCTGCGCCCCAGGGATCGCGTCAGCGTTGGTGATCTGTTGCACCTCACGCTGATTGCCTCCGACAATGCCGCCGCCCGAGCGCTTGCCCGATCGTACCCCGAAGGGTCCGCCTCCTTCATCGCCCGCATGAACGCCAAGGCGGAGGAGATGGGTCTCGACAGCACCACGTATCGAGATCCGTCCGGGCTCGACGCCTCGAACATGTCCTCGGCGTTCGACATGGCACGCCTGATCGCCTTCGCTGCGGCCGATGAGCGGATTGCCTCGATCATGCGAACGCCGTACTACACCGTCCGGACGGAGCGCCGTGTCATCAGCATCCACAGCACGAACCAGTTGGTGATGAAGGGGGACGTGGATGTGCGCGGCGGCAAAACCGGCTTCATCTCGAAGGCGGGCTACTGCCTGGCTACGCTGCTGCGGCTGCCGCAAACGAATCAGCAGGTCGCGGTGGTCGTGCTCGGGGCTTCATCCAATGCCGGGCGATTCATGGAAACCCGCCATTTGTTCAACTGGTTGAGCAGCAAGGCGCCGGATCTCCTCGCTCCCGCGGCGCCGGCCGCAGCCGTGCTCACTGCCGCGCAACCGTAGACCGCGCGGAAAAGGCCGCGGGTCCACCGCCGGCGCTCAGACACTCCGGGCGCCTACCCGTCATACCCCCGCTGGATGGCCGCCGCGTCGAGCGGCAGCGTGGCGATGGTATCGACCGCCGGCATCACCGGACGCCCTGTGCCCCGCGCGTCGTACGCCTTCAGATATTTCCGGCACTCGTTGCACCCGTACACCCGATACCGGCCGTCCCGGCTGGCGAACGACGTGATGCCGCCCGGCGCATTGCTGCCGCAGAACGGGCATGCCGTGGTGAACGGCCACTGGGCGGTGCAGCGTCCGCAGATCAGCCAGCGATCCCCACCCGACGGCAGCACGGCAAACTCCGGCTCGCCCCCGCATAAGAGGCACCAGGGTCGGTTCCACTCGGCCCTATCCAGTCGGGTCATCCAGACGTCGGCGCAGCGCGCAAGAAACGGGCGCAGCGCCACCGCGAGTACCTGGTCGAGCATGGCCGGTTGGCTCGCGTCCGCGGGGATTACCGCGTCAGGGCGTGGTGTGCGGTTGTAGTAGTCCGTCGTAACCGCCTGCAGCCGGTCCCCGTCGCGCGCGAGCAGCTGGATGGCGGCGTGATCGGCGGTATCCAGCACCTCGTAGCGGCGCAGCACGTCGCCGGTCTGCCGGAAGACGAGCCGGAAATCGGACCAGTCCAGCTGCACGTCCGGGAAGTCCACGAGGCGCTCGCCGCTGCGCATCCGCTGCCTGACGAACGCCTCGTCGCGCTGGACGAATGGCGTGCTCATGCGGGCCTGCATGCGACGCTGCAGCTCGACCAGCTCGATCTGCATCGCGATCGCGCCCGCCAGCTCCGGGTGCTGCGTCTTGAGGGCCCGCAGTTCCAGAATTTCGCGCGGTTCGACGCGGCCGGGGCGCGGGGAACGAGGCTCGTGCGGCACACGGCGATTCTGTCCCGGCCCGTGGCACAGCGCAAGGGTTGCGTCGCACCCTGGCAGGCGCGATCGGCGTCTCAGCCTAGAGGAAAGTGGCTCCTCCCCATCTGATACACTCGTGGTTTTGGCGGGCACGGATCGCCCGCGGCGGGGCACCCGCAGAAGGTCGTGTGGCCGCCCCAACAGGCGCGTTACTGCCGGAGCACGGAGACGAATTCATGGCGTCAGACAAGGTTCAGGTGATCACCGATAGCAATTTCGGTGACACGGTGTTGCAGGCCAGCCAACCGGTCCTCGTCGATTTCTGGGCGGAGTGGTGCATGCCGTGCCGCCGGATCGCGCCGACGGTGGATGCGCTTGCCGCAGATCTCGATGGCAGGGCGGTCGTCGGGAAGATGAATGTTGACGAGAACCCGCGGACGCCGATGCAGTATTCGGTGCGCGGGATCCCGACTCTGCTCGTGTTCAAGGCCGGCCAGGTGGTCGATCAGGTCGTCGGAGTGGTGACGCGAGAACAGCTCGCCTCCATCATGGAGAAGCATTTGTCATGAGCACCCCTCGGCAGGTCCTCATCATCGGCTCGGGTCCGGCAGGCCTCACCGCGGCCATTTACGCGGCGCGCGCGAACCTCACGCCGCTGGTGATCGAGGGGTACGAGGCCGGCGGACAGCTGATGCTCACCTCGAGCGTCGAGAACTGGCCGGGGTATCGCGATGGGATCATGGGACCGGCGCTGATGGAGGAGCTGCGGGCGCAGGCGGTTCGTTTCGGAGCCGAGATCGTGCAGGGCCAGGTGTCCGCGGTCGACCTTGGCCGACGGCCGTTCGCGGTCCGTACCGACGAAGCGGAATACACGGCCGACGCGCTGATCGTCGCGACCGGTGCGTCGGCGCGATGGCTCGGACTCCCCTCGGAGAAGGCGCTCGTCGGGCGTGGTGTATCGAGCTGCGCCACGTGCGATGGGGCGTTCTTCAGAGACCAGCCGATTGCCGTCGTAGGTGGTGGCGACACGGCTCTCGAAGAGGCCCTGTTCCTGACGCGGTTTGCCTCAGAGGTGACGCTCGTGCATCGCCGCGACAAGCTGCGTGCGTCGAAGATCATGCAGGACAAGGCGCGCGCAAACCCCAAGATCCGGTTTGTGTGGAACTCCGTCGTCGAGGAGATCGCCGACGTCGAGAAGGGCGAGGTGACCGGCGTCACGCTTCGCAGCCTCACGACGGGCGAACGGGCGGAGCTGCCGGTTCAGGGCGTCTTCGTGGCGATTGGCCACACACCGAACACGGCATTGTTCGCCAACCAGCTCGAGATGAACCCGAGCGGCTACATTCTCACGCACTCGGGAACGCGCACCAGCGTGCCAGGGGTGTTCGCGGCGGGAGACGTGCAGGACCACGTGTACCGCCAGGCCATCACCGCGGCTGGCAGCGGCTGCATGGCGGCAATGGACGCCGAGAAGTATCTCGAAGGGGTTCCGCAGCACATCGGCGAGGCGGCTGCGACCGCCTGATTCCGGCCGGAACGCGAATCGTCAACGGCGAACCACGACGTCACGTGGTTCGCTCGATCCAGCCTCCCCCCATCACCTCGTCATCCACATAGAACACGACGGCCTGGCCCGGCGTGACCGCGCGCTGCGGCTCGGCAAATTCCACGTGCGCACGTCCACCAGGCAGGGTTTGCACCCTGGCGCGCGCCGCCGTGTGGCGGTGACGGATCTGGACGGAGGCGTCGAGGGGGCTTCCCGGCGGAGCACCGGCGACCCAGTTGACACCGGCGGCCGTGAGGCGCGTCTCTTCGAGCGCCTCGCGGGGGCCAACCACGACGGTGCGGTCGGACGGATCGAGCGCGAGGACATACAGCGGCTCCGACGCGGAGAGCTTCAGGCCCTTGCGTTGTCCGACGGTGTAGCGATGGATGCCCGCGTGGCGGCCGAGCACGCGTCCGGCTCGGTCGGTGATCGCGCCGCCCACGGCGGCCTCCGGCGCGTGCCGCGCAACGAAGCTGGCGTAGTCGCCATCGGGCACGAAGCAGATTTCCTGGCTGTCCGGCTTCTCCGCCACCGCCAAGCCGAGCCCGCGTGCGTGTGCGCGCACCTCGGGCTTGGTCAGTGCGCCGACCGGGAAACGGGCACGCGAGAGCTGCGCCTGGTCGAGAGAGAACAGGAAATACGATTGGTCCTTCGACGCATCGAGGCCACGCCTGAGGCGATAGCGTCCGGTCGTCTCGTCGTGTTCGACGCGTGCGTAGTGCCCCGTGGCCACGTGGTCGGCGCCGAGACCGCGCGCCCGCTCGAGCAGCGTCGCAAACTTCAGGTCGCTGTTGCAATGCGCGCAGGGCAGGGGCGTGCGCCCTCCGGCGTACTCGCGGACGAAGTTCGAGATGACCTGAGCCTCGAACTGCCGCTCGAAGTTCATGATGTAGTGGGGGATGCCGATGGCCGCCGCGACGCGACGGGCGTCGGCGAGATCATCCAGGGTGCAGCAGCTGCCAAACCCCTCGCCCGGCGCCCCTTCGCGCTGATCGTACAGCTGCATCGACACGCCAATCGTCTCGACGCGGCTGAGCGCCACGAGCGCGGCGGCGACCGAGGAGTCCACGCCGCCGGACATGGCGACGACGACGCGCGCTGGGCCTCTCGGAGGAGTGGTCATGCGCCAACGGCCGCACGGGTGAGCGCCCGGAGCTTCTGCACGAGACCGGGGAGCACGCTCACCACGCGATCGATCTCCGCCTCCGTATTGGCCGCGCCAAGGCTGAAGCGCAATGAGCTCTGCGCGCGCGCGGCACCGAGCCCCATCGCCTTCAGGACGTGGGAGGGCTCGAGCGTGCCCGACGAGCAGGCCGACCCGGTGGAGACCGCGATGCCTTCTAAATCGAGCGCGATGAGCAGCGACTCGGCCTCGACACGCTCGAAGCTGATGTTCGTCGTGTTGGGCACGCGCTCGCCAGACCCGCCGTTGACCTCCGTGTGCGGTACGCCACGGATGATGCCCCCTTCGAGGCGATCGCGCAGGGCGCCCATCCGCCGCTGATACTCGTCGAGCGCGTCCATCGCCAGCCGCGCGGCTACGCCCATGCCCACGAGCGCAGGAACATTTTCCGTGCCGGCGCGGCGATTGCGCTCCTGCCGGCCGCCCGTCATCTGCTGCGTGAGCCGCACGCCGCGGCGAACCCACAGCGCGCCGACGCCCTTGGGCCCGTAGAACTTGTGCGCGGAGACCGACAGGAGATCGACGCCGAGCGCCCGGGCCGACACGGGAATCTTTCCGGCCGACTGCACCGCGTCGGTGTGCATGAGGGCGCCACGCTCGTGCGCGAGCGCCGCGATCGAGGCGACCGGCTGCACGGTGCCGACTTCGTTGTTCGCGTGCATCACCGAGACGAGCGCCGTGGTGTCGGACACCGCCTCCCGGACGGCCTCGGGTGACACCACGCCGCTGCTCTCGACGGGAACGACTGTCAGCGTCCACCCTCGCCGGGCCAGCGCGCGCGAGGTCTGCAGAACGGCTTCGTGCTCGATCCCGCTGACCACGATCCCCCGGCGCCCCGTCGGCTCGCACGCCTCGGCGGCCCCGCGGATTGCCAGGTTGATCGCCTCGGTGCCGCCGGCCGTAAAGATCACCTCCGGGGGCTCGCCCCCGATGAGTGCCCCGACCGATGCCCGGGCCTGGTCGATGGCACCCTTCGCCTGTTGACCGAAGCTGTGCACGCTCGAGCCATTCCCCACCAGGTCGCGCATCGCCCGCATCACCGCCTCGATGACGGCATCGGCGGGGGGCGTGGTGGCATTGTGATCGAGATAGATCCGCATCGATTCCAGAAGTGTAGCATCGCCCCTAACTGACGGCGCGAAAACGGGTAGACAACCTTTTCGCCCCTCCCATATACTGACGGGGCTTGGTTCCCCTGCAGCGATCACATATTCCGGGGCGGTGCGTTCGAACAGAACACACGAATAGCGGAGGTTTCAACGATGTGGAAACGGGATGAGGCGGTGAAGCCGTCCGGGCCGGCGGCAGGGGTTCCAGCTCCGGCCGCGCCTGTGGCGCCACCGGCGGCGGCGCCGGTCGCGACCCAGCGCTCTGACGAGCCGCGCACCACGTTACGCGACGTGGTCAACATCGGCAAGTCGGTGGTCATCAAGGGTGAGCTGAACGGCAGCGAGGATCTCACGGTCGAGGGATATGTCGAGGGCCGCGTCGAGCTGCGCGATCACGTGCTGACGGTGGGCCCGAACGGACGCATCAAGGCGGAGGTGTTTGCCAAGGCCGTCATCGTGCTCGGCGAGGTCACCGGGAATGTGACCGCCAACGAGAAGGTGGACATCCGAGACAAGGGGTCCGTGGACGGCGACATCATCTCGCCGCGCGTGGCGATCGCCGAGGGCGCGCACTTCCGCGGCAGCGTCGACATGCAGCGGGCCGGCGGCGTCAAACCGGTCCGGACCGAGACGAAGCCTGGGGATGCGAGGCCCGATACCAAGACAACACCAGCGCCCCAGCCAGCAATGAAAATGGGCGTCTAGGACGAGACCGCAACCGCACGGACGGCGGGGCCGCCGCCGTCCGCACTCCAGCCACACATGAGGAGTCGAGTTGGCCGACGAGTCCGTCCGCGGTCTCACCGGGTTCCTGTCGCGCCTGGGAAGTCGTCGCGCGCCTGAGCCGGCCGACTCGCCGATGATCGAGTCCGCGCCGCCCCCCAGGGAGGCCGCCACCCAACCCACGAAGGCACTCCGCAAATTCCTGCGCACATTCGAGGCCCAGGATGCTCCGGTGCTGCTCGATCTCGGCCCGGTCATCGGGCCCAATCTGACCTTCTTCGGCGAGACGCTCGGCTGCAAAGTGTTCATCGAAGATCTCTACGCGGACATCGAGCAGCACGTACGCGCGGGGACCACGGCCGACCTGCCAGCATTTCTCGGCGAGCGGTTGACGCAGCCGGCCGGCAGCATCGACGGGATTCTCGCCTGGGACCTGATGGACTATCTCGAGCCGCCGGCCGCGCAGGTGCTGGCCGCCCAACTGTCGCGCATCATGAAGGTGAACGGGGCGCTGCTTGGCTTCTTCAGCACGGCGCTCCAACCCGCCGATCTCCACTACACGAAGTTCGTCATCAATGACGATCAGACCCTCCGCCACCGAACGTACCCCGCCTCGCGGGGCCGCCAGCGTGTGCTCCAGAACCGCGACATCCTCCGGCTGTTCGACACGCTCCGCGTGTCGGACTCGTTTCTCCTGCAGACGAACGTGCGCGAGATCCTCTTCCGCAAGCCTGCGTACCTGACGCCCTCATCGATCGAGATTTAGTGCCGTTGTTCGGCTGAAGGAGTAGCGCCTTGGGGCGGCGCATCCCGGCTGGGGGCGTTGCTCCTCGTTCAAACACTCCCGGGATTTTCCAGGGTCCGTCTTGCCAGGCGGGTGCGGGGCTTCGAGATTCACGACAGCTTTCAACCGAGGTACGCCACTGGTGGCCGACATGGTCCGGCACTCACCAGCAGAGCCGTGTGGTACCATCGGCCGATAGCCGTCGTCCGTTGTCATGGCTTCATCAGCGATGATGCGACGACATTCAGGCTGCCGACCGCAGGCTGCAGGGCCGATCTGGCCCTCAGACCCCGACGGCCAGGGTCCGCTGCCGTCACCGGCGATGCCGCCATCCCCGGGGGCCGCTGGTCTCGCCAGCCCCGACGGCCCTGCAGTCTGTCGTCTACGCCTGCAGCCGAATGTCACATCTGAGATTAATGTAGGGCACTACCATGATTAGTCTGGACTTGTCTGACGAACAGCTCCTGCTCGAGGCGTCGGTGCGGCAGTGGGCGGCCCGGGAGGTTGCGCCGCACATCAGGGAGTGCGACCGCCAGCACCGGTTCGACCCGCGGGTGTTGCCGCAGATGGCGGACCTCGGTCTGCTTGGCGTCTGCGTCCCGGCCGAGTACGGCGGGGCCGGGATGGATTACATCGCGCTGGGCCTGGCGAGTGAAGAGCTCGAATACGTAGACACTTCGCTCCGCGTGATCCTCTCCGTGCACGTGGGGCTCAACTCGCTGACCCTGCTGGCGTGGGGCACGGACGATCAGAAGCAGCGCTACCTCGTGCCACAGGCGCAGGGCAAGAAGATCGCCACCTTCGGCCTCACCGAGCCGGCAGCGGGCTCCGACGTGCGCGGCATCCAGACCGTCGCCATCCAGCAGGGTGATCGGTACCGTCTCACCGGCGAGAAGATGTGGATCTCGCTCGCCGACGTCGCCGACAACTTCCTCGTCTTCGCGTGGACGGACCTCGAAAAGAAGAAGGTGCGCGACACCTCCGGTATCAGCGCTTTCATCGTGGAGCGCAGCATGCCGGGGTTCTCGAGCGCCACCCTCAAGGAAAAGTGGGGCATCCTCGCCGGGAACACCGGTTCGTTCAAGATGGACGACGTCGAGGTGCCGGCCGCGAACATGGTGGGACGACCGGACGAGGGCTTCAAAATCGCGATGTTCGCCCTCGATCAGGGCCGCTACACCGTCGCCGCCGGGGCCACGGGTCTCATCCGCGCGTGCCGCGACGCGAGCTCGAAGTACGCCCGCGAGCGCAAGACGTTCGGTTCGGAGATCGGGGAGCATCAGCTCGTGAAGGAAATGATCGCGCAGATGGAGTCCGACTACCAGGCCGCGCGCCTGCTCTGGCTGCGATCCGGGTGGTTGAAGAACGAAGGGCGCCGCAACACCCGCGAGACCGGGCTTGCGAAGTGGTTTGCCACCGTCGCCTCGGAGCGTGCGGCGAGCGACGCCGTGCAGGTGCACGGAGCCAACGGCTACTCCGATGAATACCCCGTAGGCCGCTTCTATCGGAACTGCAAAGGCGCGGTCATCTACGAGGGCACCCGCGAGATTCACAAGGTGATGCAAGCCGACTACGTGCTCGGGTATCGCACCGACCGCCCGACGCGCTGCGATTTGCCGCCGGTGCAGGCGGCGCTCGCCTCCCGTTGATCGACGGCCCCGCGGACCGGGTGCGGCCGCGGGCGTGCCCGGGATGGATGGCTGATGGAATCTGATCTCTCCCTCGAGTTTCTCAGGGTCGTCGAGCAGGCCGCGATCGCGTGCGCCCACACCATGGGCCTCGGCGACGGCAAGCGGTCGGATCACGCGGCGGTCGAAGCGATGCGGCGCGAGCTCGATCGCGTGCCGATCGACGGCTGCATCGTCATCGGCGAGGGGGAGCGCGATGAGGCGCCGATGCTCTACATCGGCGAGCGCGTGGGGCTGGCCAACGTCTGGCGCGCCAGCGGTCGCGCGGGCCTTGGGCCGCCGCAGATCGATATCGCGGTCGACCCGCTCGAGGGCACGAATCTCTGCGCCACGGGAGCGCCCGGCGCGATAGCGGTGCTCGCCGCCTCCGAACGCGGAGGACTCCTGCACGCGCCCGACCTCTACATGGAGAAGCTCGTCGTTCCGTCGCCCGCGAAGAACGCGGTCGACATAGACGCGCCGGTTGCCGACAACCTGCAGGCAGTTGCCAGGGCGCTCGAGCGGGAGGTGGACGATCTCGTCATCGTGGTGCTCGACCGGCCCCGACACGAGAAGCTGATCGCCGACATCCGGGCCGCCGGCGCCAGGATTCGGCTCATTGGCGACGGAGACCTTTCCGCCGCGATAGTCGCGGCCGTTGTCGGCACCGGCGTGCACGCGGTCATGGGCACCGGTGGTGCGCCCGAGGGCGTGCTCACCGCGGCGGCGATGCGGTGCCTGAACGGTGAGATCTACGCGCGGCTGGTCGTGCGAACCGAGGAGGAGGAGGCGCGCTGCCAGGCCATGGGGATCCCCGACACGAAACGCGTGTACCGCGCGGCCGACCTCGCCCCTGGACGCTCCTTGATCTTCGCGGCCACGGGCGTCACCGACGGCTCGCTGATGAAGGGCGTCCGGTTCTTCGGCGACGGCACACGCACCCAATCGCTGGTCATGCAGACCGATCCGCGACAGGTGCGCTTCATCGACAGCATTCACGTCAACGACGCGGACGACGTGAAGATCCGGTTCTGAGGCGGCGCATGGCGACCGGCGTGCAGCGGCCCGGCGCCGGCTCTGCCGCGGGCAGCGGTCCGGTTCTCGCCTGGCGCCGCAACCTCGCGGCGCTCACCGCCGCCAGCTTCATCGGCTTCACCGGCTTCACGCTCGTCATGCCGTTCCTCCCGCTCTACATCGCGGAGCTCGGCGTGCGCGACGTCGGCGCCATCGCGCTCTGGACCGGCTTTACCCTCGGCGTCACCCCCGCGATTACCGCACTGCTCGCGCCGACGTGGGGACGCCTGGCGGACCGGTTCGGACGCAAGCTTCTGGTCGCGCGCTCTCTCGCGAGCTTCGTCGTGATCATGGCCGCGATGGCCTGGGTCACGCAGCCCTGGCATCTGTTCGCCCTTCGTGCCATCCAGGGCCTGTTTGCCGGGTACGGCCCGCTGTGTCTCGCGATGGCAGCGGAGTCGTCGCCCAGGGATCGCGTCGCGCAGTCGATCGGCATGGTGCAGACCGCGCAGCGGCTCGGGCCGGCCCTGGGCCCCGTCATCGGCGGCGCCGTCGCGGCAGCCGTCGGACTCCGTACGGCGTTTCTCGTGACCTCTGCGTTCTACGTCATCGCCCTGGTGCAGCTACTGGTTCTCTATCAGGAGTCCCCGGTCGAGCACTCGGCATCGACCGGCGTTCCTGCGCGCGTCACCTTCAGCAACGTGCTCGCGTTCGAGAACTTCCTGCTGCTCATGGCAACGATCTTCGGGCTGCAGTTCGTCGATCGCAGCTTCGGGCCGGTGCTGCCGCTTCACGTAGCGGCCATGGGCGTCGCGCCCGGTCGTGTCGCAGTCGTGTCGGGTGTCGTCTTCTCGGCGCTGGCGTGTTCAGCGGCCGTCGGGCACCACCTCTGCGCGCGGCTGCTGCGGCGGTGGTCGGCAAGGGACGTGATCAGCAGTGCCGCCCTCGTGTCAGCCGGCGCCGTCGCGCTCTTCGCGGTCATCGGGGACGCCTGGGCGCTTATCGCCGCCGCCGCCGTCTTCGGTGGCAGCATCGGCGCCGCCATGACGGCTGCGTATGCGGCAGCAGCAGGGATCCTGCCGTCCAACGCCCGCGGGGCCGGCTTCGGGTTCCTGTCGAGTGCCTCGCTGACGGGTGTGGCACTGAGCCCGGTCGCGTGCGGGTTTCTCGCTGCGACGGACATACGCATCGTGTTTGCCGCCGATGCCTTGGCGCTCTGCCTTCTGGCCCTGTTGGTTCGCCGCGTGATGATCGATCATCCTCGTGTGACCGGAACACCGGTTATCGCGGACTCGTAGACGGGGTCCGGGGAACTGGCCCTTGCCGGTGGCGTTCGGACCGCAGATGATCAGCGCTCGCGACTCTGCGGCGTTCCCAACTCCTGCGGTTGGCTGCCGATGGTCTCCTCGATCGGCGGCGGCGTGATCGACTGCGGCGGCGGGAACGTCAGGCGCAGCAGCAGGGGCGTCATTGTCGTGGTCGCCAGCACCATGATCACGGCGGCGGAGAACACGTCGATGCCGATCAGGCCGTTGGCCAGGCCATAGCCGGCGACGATCAACCCGACTTCGCCGCGTGAAATCATCCCGGCGCCGACGCGCACCGATTCCGTCGTGGTGAACCCGGACAGGCGTGCGAAGCTGGCACACCCTAGCGCCTTCGTCGT
Source organism: Vicinamibacteria bacterium (assembly GCA_963739995.1). Lineage (GTDB taxonomy): Bacteria > Acidobacteriota > Vicinamibacteria > Vicinamibacterales > JAENWD01 > CAVUCH01. The sequence goes on from CAVUCH010000001.1 coordinate 53,676, forward strand.
AATCGCCACGACCACCAGCAGGACGGTGAACAAGACCTGATCCCCGAGTGCGCGGGCGTTGGCCAGCAGGCCGATGCTGATGAAGAACACCGGCACCAGCATCGAATCGGTCAACGGGTGGATGCCGTAGTCGATGGCTGACTTGAAGCGCGTCTGCGCGAACAGGACGCCGGCGAGATACGACCCGGTGATCGCGGCGACGCCGCCGACGAACTCCGCCGCCCACGCATAGAGCAGCGCGACGACCAGCACCACGGCCAGCAGGCCCTGGCTCACGGCCAGTCGCTCGGCCCAGGCGCCGATCCGTTCGAAGTACCGGCCCAGGAGGATGGCGCCCCCGAAAAAGAGCACCATCCGCGCGACGATCCCGGCAATCTCCAGGGCGTTGACCCCGCCGGTTGTCCGGGCGAACGCCACGACGACCGACAGCAGGATGATCCCCATCACGTCGTCGATCACGGCGGCGCCGAGGATGGTGGAGCCTTCGCGTGAACGGAGTGCGTTGAGCTCCATCAGCGTCTGTGCGGAGATGCTCACGCTCGTAGCGGTGAGGATGGTCCCGATGAACAGGCCCGTCCAGAACAAGGGCAGGCCGAACGCCGTAGCGGTCACCGTCCCTCCGGCGAGGGGCAGCAGCACGCCGCCAAACGCCGCCCAGAACGCGACCCTGCCCACGCGGCGCATCTCGACGAGATCGGTCTCCAGGCCCGCGATGAACATCAGCAGAATCACGCCGAGTTCCGCCAGATCCCGTATTGACTCGATCAACGGCCCCGGCGCCGTACCGTGCGCCGGCTGCAGCGCGTGCACGAACATCGGCCACCCCAGCACGTCGAGTATCGTGGGCCCGAGCACCAGCCCCGCCAGGATCTCGCCGAATACGGCGGGCTGACCGATGCGATTGGCCGCCGCGCCGGACAGCTTCGCCGCGGCGACGATGAGTGCGAGCACGAGAAGCAGTTGCAGCAGATGGGTCATTCGAAGCGGGCCTGTGCCGGAGAGCAGACGCGACGCAGTATTCTGACCCGACGTGTTCCCCCGGCCAAATGGTGCCCGTTCACATGAAACGACTGATCGTCGATCCCCGTCGTCCTGACCCGGCGTACATCGCGGAGGCCGCTTCGGTGATCCGTGAAGGGGGCATCGTCGCGTTCCCCACCGACACGCTGTACGGACTGGCCACCGATCCGCGGAATCCGCGCGCGGTGTCCCGACTGTTCGCGGTAAAAGGGCGCGCGGCCGATCGGGCGATTGCCCTGATTGCGAACGACGGGCTCGCCGCGGCGCACGCCGGGCGGCTCACGGCGCGGACGCGGGCGCTCGCCAGTCATTTCTGGCCGGGTCCGCTCACGTTGCTCGTGAGGGCCGACGCACGTCTGGCGCCGGCCGTGCACAGCGAGAGCCGCCTGGTCGGCGTGCGCGTCCCCGATTCGGTCGTCGCGCGTGCGCTGGCGCTCGCGGCTGGCGGGCTGATCACGGCGACGAGCGCCAATCGCTCCGGTGCGGAGGCGACAGCCGATCCGGACGCCCTGCAGCCTCTGGCCGCGAGCGGTCTCGACTTGCTGCTCGATGCCGGGCCCGCGCCCGGTGGCCCGCCTTCCACGATTGTGGACGTCACGGCGGAGCCGCCACTGCTGATCCGGCCGGGCGCAGTGCCATGGGAGCGCGTGCTAGAATTTCTTGACAGCTATTCGAAGTAGTCCATCCGGCCACGCTCCGTTCAGCCTCGCATCCACTACTGGGTGATGCCACCACCGCGAACACTCCCGCATCCCGAACGTGCCGCAATCGTGGGCCTGATCACGGCCAGCTCCCGGCGCCTGGAGGCGGAGCGGTCACTCGACGAATTGGCGGGCCTGGCGGACGCCGCGGGTGCGACCGTCGTGCTGCGGATGTCCCAGGAGCGCCCGAAGCCCGATCCCTCCACGTTTCTCGGTAGCGGCAAAGTGAGTACGCTCGCGTCGGCCTGCGATGAGGCCGACGTCGCCGTGGTCATCTTCGACAGCGAGCTGTCGCCGGCGCAGCTGCGCGAGATCGAGTCGCGCGTGGGGCGGAAGGTACTCGATCGGACGCAACTGATTCTCGACATCTTCGCGCGGCGTGCACGGACTCGGGAAGGGAAGTGGCAGGTCGAGCTCGCACAGCTGCAATACCTCCTGCCTCGCCTGGCGGGCTCCGGCACGGCCCTGTCGCGGCTCGGCGGCGGCATCGGCACGCGCGGTCCCGGCGAAACGAAGCTCGAAACGGATCGGCGCCGCATCCGCCAGCGCATCCGGCAGATCTCCGCTGCAATCGACGACGTGCGCCGCCGGCGGGCGCAGCTCCGCGAGCGGCGCCAGAAACAATCCATCCCGACGGTGTCGCTGGTCGGCTACACGAACGCCGGCAAGACCACGTTGTTCAACCTGCTGACGCGAGAGACGGCGGAGGCGAACGACGCGCTCTTCGTCACGCTCGACCCGCTCGTCCGCCGCGTGCGCCTGCCGGACCGCCGGGAGCTGCTGGTGTCGGACACGGTCGGCTTCATCGAGCGGCTGCCGCACACGCTCGTGGCGGCCTTCCGCGCCACGCTCGAGGAGGTGACCGAGGCCGATCTCGTGCTGCATGTCATCGACGCGGCCAGCCCCGAGCGCGAGGGACACGTGGCCGCGGTGCGTGCGGTTCTCGACGAGATCGGCGCAAGCGGCGTAGAGCGCCTGGACGTGTACAACAAGTGCGACCTGCTCGATCCCAGCGAGCTGCGGCGGCTGCGCCTCGCCGACCCAGCCGCGCTCTATGTCTCCGCAAAGATGGGCGACGGCCGAGGCGAGTTGCTCGAGACGATCACCTCACGCCTCGCGCTCGACGTGCGCCGCGTCACGCTGGAATTCGATGCGCACGCAGCGGATACGCCAGAGCGGGTCGCACGCGTCTACCGTCACGCGCGCGTCCTGCGGCACGTGACGCTTGATGGCCGCGTGTCCATCGATGCGGACGTCCCGCGCCGTGCGCTGCCGCGCCTGCAGGAAGCAGCGCCCCCATGAGAATCTCCAATATCGCTGCACTGGTGTGCCGCGGTGGCGCGATCGCCTGGCTCACCATGTTTGCCGCGTGCGCGGCCAGGACGGCCCCGCCGCCGCCGGCCGGTGGCGCTCCCAGCTTTCCTGACTTCGTGTATCCCGCCCCCACGGCGACCGCTGATCCCGTAAGCACGGAGCGGCAGGAAATTGCGTGGCGATGGCTGCAGGCGGGAGACCTGCGGACCGCAGAGCGCGAATTCCGCGTCATCCTCGGGGGAAAGCCGCAGTTCGCGCCTGCGGAGAGCGGGCTGGGCTACGTCCTGCTCGCCCGACGGCAGCCGGACGAGGCCCTGGATCGGTTCAACGGCGCCTTGAAGCACGCGCCAGCCTACGCGCCGGCGCTTGCGGGCCGAGCGCAGGCGCTGCTGGCGCTCGGCCGCGACGCCGACGCGCTCGCCAGCCTCGAAGCGGCGGCCGCTGCGGACCCGTTGCTGGACTTGGGGCCTCGAATCGAAGTACTGCGCTTCAGGCGCACCGAGGACAGGATCGGTGCGGCCCGCCAGGCGGCCGAGCAGGGGCGTCTGGACGAGGCTCGCGCAGCGTACGAGCAGGCGATCGTGCTGTCACCGGAGAGCGCGTTCCTCCTTCGCGAGCTCGCGGCTGTGGAAGATCGCGCCGGCCGGCCGGCGAAAGCGGTGGAGCACCTGCAGAAGGCGGTCACCCTCGACCCGGCCGACCAGAAGGCGCAGTCGATGCTCGGCGATCTCCTGCTGGCCCAGAACGATCCGGAGGGGGCGGCGAGGGCGTATGCGGCGGCGCAGACGATCGACCCCACACCTGAACTCACCGCGAAGCTTGAGACGGCCAGGGACCGCGCCGCCCTCGCGCGGCTCCCCGCGGAGTATCACGCCATCGCCGGGCTCGCCGAGGTCACGCGCGGCGATGTCGCCGCGGTGCTGGGAATTCGGCTGGCCGATCTGCTGGCCCGGCGCACCCAGCCGGGCGCGCTCGTGACCGACGTGCGTTCGCACTGGGCGTCCACCTGGATTCTCGCCGTGGTGCGGGCCGGGGTGATGGAGCCTATGCCGAACCATACCTTCCAGCCGCAGCAGCGGATCCGTCGCGTCGATCTCGCGCAGATCGCCAGCCGCGTGCTGGAGCTCATTGCGGCGGCCCGGCCAGGCTCCGCTGCGGCCTGGCAGTCGGCCCGCGTGACGATCGGCGACGTGTCCCCGAGCCATCCGACACATCCGGCCGTGTCGCAGGCCGTCGCCGCGGGCGTGCTGCCGCTCGAGGGAAACGCGTTCACGCCGTCAGGCCCGGTGTCCGGCACGGAGCTTCTGGGTGCGGTCGAACGCCTCGAAGCACTCGCCACGCCGACGGGCGGACGCCGGCGGCGGTGACACCGCACATGTCGAACCTGACGGTCGCCAACCAGCTGACGCTGCTGCGGATGCTGCTGATCCCCGCGTTCGTCCTGCTCGTCATTTACGGGCATCTCGGCTGGGCGCTGGCGGTGCTGTTCGTCGCGGGCGTCACCGATGCGCTCGATGGGCTGATCGCCCGTCGTGCGGGGCAGAAGACCACGCTCGGCGCCTGGCTCGACCCGATGGCCGACAAGCTGCTGCTGACGAGCGCCTTCATCGTGCTCACCGTGCCCGGCACGACCCTCGTCAACCGGATGCCGCTGTGGCTCACGGTCATCATCCTGAGCCGCGACATCGCCATCGTGACGACCGTCGCGGTCGTCAATCTCGCGATCGGCCCCCGCACCTTCAAGCCTTCGCCTCTCGGCAAGGTTGCCACGGCCCTCTACGTGGCCACCGCACTGATTTTCATGGTGTTCAACTATCTCGAGACGCGCTCGCCCGTCATCGACGTGTTCGTCTACGCCTCGGCGGGCATCACGATCGCCTCGAGCCTGCACTACATCACGCACGCTGCCCGAATCGTGAACCAGGCGCAGTGACGGGCCTGCCGGGTGCGCCCCGGCGATCGACATGCGGTGCCCGACGGTGTGGAGCCGTATGTAGCGCGGAGAGCGAGGTGCGCCGGCGGTCCCGGTGACGTGGACGACTACGGGCTCTCGGCCAGCTTGCTCCGGAAGTACGTGATGGTGTGCTCGAGGCCTTCTTCGAGCGCGACTTTCGGTTCCCAGCCGAGCAGCGTGCGTGCCCGCGTGATGTCCGGTTGCCGCACTTTCGGGTCGTCGACAGGGAGGTCCCGGTGGACAATCCGGCTCGACGAGCCCGTCATGCGGATGATCGTGCGGGCGATCTCCTCGATCGTCATCTCGCGCGGGTTCCCGATGTTCACTGGATCGTTCACGTCCGAGAGCATCAGCCGAATGATGCCGTCCACCAGGTCGGTGACGTACGTGAAGCTGCGGGTCTGCGAGCCGTCGCCGAAGATCGTCACGTCCTGGTTCCGCAGCGCCTGCGACATGAAAGCGGGCACCGCGCGCCCGTCGTTGAGCCGCATCCGGGGTCCGTACGTGTTGAAGATGCGGACAATCTTCGCGTCGAGCCCGTGGTAGCGGTGATAGGCAACGGTCATGGCCTCGGCGAATCGCTTCGCTTCGTCGTACACGCCCCGTGGCCCGATCGGGTTCACGTTGCCCCAGTAGGTCTCCTTCTGCGGGTGCTCCAGCGGATCGCCGTACACTTCCGACGTCGACGCAATGACGAACCTCGCACTCTTTGCCTTGGCCAGTCCGAGCGCCTTGTGCGTGCCGAGCGCGCCGACCTTGAGCGTCGGTATGGGCAGTTCCAGATAATCGATGGGGCTGGCGGGACTCGCCCAGTGCAGCACGAAATCGACCGGTCCGTCGACGTAGATGTAGTTCGTGACGTCGTGCTTGATGAAGGTGAAATCGCGGCCGTGCAGGTGCGCGATGTTGGCGATGTCTCCCGTGAGCAGGTTATCGATGCCGATCACCGCGTACCCGCGGTCGAGCAGGGTTTCGGCCAGGTGCGAGCCGATGAAGCCGGCCGCGCCGGTGATGACCACTCGTTGCTGCATGGAATCGTTCCTCGAGACGAATGACCCAAACCAGAACCCGGAACCGAACTCAGTACGCGTGCTTCTGGAACAAGCCCTTCACGACGGTGAGCCACATGATCTTGACATCCAGCGACACCGACCAGTTCTCGATGTAATAGAGGTCGTACTCGATGCGCTTCTCGATCGACGTGTTCCCCCGCCAGCCATTGACCTGCGCCCAGCCGGTCAGGCCCGCGCGCACCTTGTGCCGGAGCATGTACTGCGGGATACGCTGCTTGAACTGGTCGACGAAGAACGGCCGCTCCGGCCGTGGCCCGACCAGCGACATGTCGCCGCGAAGCACGTTCCAGAGCTGCGGCAGCTCATCGAAGTTCGTGCGCCGGAGCAGCCGGCCGAGCGGCGTACAGCGGGGGTCGTCCTGGCTCGCCCAGACAGGGCCCGTCTCGCGCTCCGCATCCTGGTACATCGAGCGGAACTTATAGATGACAAAAGCTTTGCCGTCGAGGCCCATCCGCTCCTGCCGGTAGAAGACCGGTCCCCGCGACGTGAAACGGATCAACGCGGCGATGGCGCCGAACGGGGGCGCGAGTGCAACCAGCGTGAGCGTGGACAACCCAATGTCGATCGAGCGCTTCAGGATGCTGTTGAAGCCCTGCAGCGGCACGTCGTTGATGTTGATGATGGGAATGCCGTCGAGGTCTTCGAGCCGTGCCCTTAGCGCGATGACCTGCAGCAGATCCGGGACCACCTTGACGTCGACGCACTCCTGTCCGATGGCCTCGAGCAGGTGCAGCATGCGCACGTACTCGTCGGCCGGCAGCGCGACATACAGGTGATCCACTCCTTCGCGCGCAGCGATCTCGCCGGCTTCGTCGAGCGTGCCCAGCAGCGGCAGTCCCCGGTGGCCCAGCATGTCGCCGCCGGCGCGGTCGTCCACGAACCCGACGATGTGGTACCCGAGCTCACGGTGCTCGAGAATCTTGTCAGCCACCAGCCGGCCCAGCTCTCCGGCGCCAGCGATGAGGATTCGCTTCAGGCCGATACCCGCACGCCAGCGACGCTCCAGCAGCTCCCGGACCACTTCACGGGACGCGAACGTGAACAGCACGTTCACGACGAGGAACACCGCCCATACCAGCTGTGATACCTCGTACGCGCCCCGATCCTTCATCTCGTCGGGAACGTAGTACGCCTGGAAGTACAGGGTAGCCACGATCCCGAACACCACGGCAAGGATGCTGCCGACGAGGACGGCGAAAAAGTCGTCCACCCGGGACCGGCCCCGCCGGAGCCGGTAGAGCCCCTGAACGTGGAATGCGAACGGCACGAGCACGCCGATGAACGGCAGGACGTTCACGTACTGACCAAAGGGGGGGTAGCCCTTCGTGACAGCGAAGAGGGGGGTATCGAACCGAATCAAGTAGGCGAGCAGGAAGGCCGTCATGCCGAGCAGAGAATCGGACACGACGTAGCAGGCGACCAGCAGCCGGTTGTGGCGCCTTACCACCGGCGTTCCCCCGGCGCGCTCAGCGTGCCGTTGATGGCAGCCACCATCTCCGAGGCGAATCGCTCCCGGCTGAATCGCTCAGCGTGTCGGCGGATGACGGACGAATCGAACGGCCGTTCAGCGGCATCACGCAGCCCCCTCGCGAGTGCCTCCGGACCGGGATCTTCGACCAGCACGCCGGTGCGGCCGTGGATCACCGTTTCGAGCGCCCCGCCCTCCGCGCGCGACACGACCGGTCGGCCGCAGGCCTGGGCCTCGACGGCTACGATCCCGAAGTCCTCCTCGCCTGGCAGGATGACCGCGGTTGCCGCGCGGTACAATTCCCGGATTTCCCCGTTGGTACGGGTCCCGAGAAATTCCACCCCCGTCCCGCCAGCAGCCAGGAGCCGGGCACGGTCCGGCCCGTCGCCGATTATTCGCAGGGGTAGCCCGGCGAGGCGTGCAGCCTCGATAGCGATGTCAATGCGTTTGTAGGGAACCAGCGCGGACACGATCAAAAGATATGGCTCCGGTGTCCGGCCATCTGGACTGTAGAACGATGTGTCCACGGGAGGATACACAACCAGGGCATCGCGACCATAATACCGCCTGATCCGCCCCGCTACATACCGCGAATTCGCGACGTAGGAATCCACACGTCCGGCCGTCGCCGCGTCCCAGCGCGCCAATCGCCGCAGGGCGACTGCTGCCGCCCGGCTGCCGAGCCGTCCTAAACGGTCGGGTCCGAAGTAGTGCGGGAACTGATCCCAGGCATACCGCATAGGCGTGTGGCAGTAGCAGACGTGCCGGGCCCGGCCGGGTACGACCACCGACTTGGCCGCGCAGTGGCTGCTGCTCACGACCAGATCGAACCCGTCCAGATCGAAGAGCTCAACGGCGATTGGGAATGCGGGCAGCGCGTGGCGATAGAACCGTCGGATCTGCGGAAGCGCCTGCAGGAACGACGTGTGCCGCGGAAGCGCCTCGATCGTCGGTGACACCGCGCCTGGGACATGCACCAGCGTGAACAGCTCGGCTGACGGAAACTGCTCGCACAGCGCTTCGAGCACCTTTTCCCCACCGCGCATCCCGGTGAGCCAGTCATGAACCAAGGCGACGCGCATCACGGCTCGGCCGCCACCTCGCCATAGATCTGGCGGATACGCCGAATCGAGCGGTCCCAGGAGAAATCGGCGGCGCGGGCGAGTCCTCTGGCCCGCAGCGTCTCGCGCAGCCCCGGCTCGGTCAGCACGCGCCGGATGCCATCGGCGATGGCGCGCGGGTCGCGGGGATCTACGAGCACGGCGGCGTCCCCCGCTACTTCCGGCAGCGACGACACGTTCGACGTGACGACCGGCGCGCCGCTTGCCATGGCTTCGAGCGGCGGCAGGCCGAAGCCTTCATAGAGGGACGGAAACACGAACACGGCTGCCAGGCGGTAGAGCACCGCGAGCGTGGCGTCCGGCATGTACCCGAGAAACCTGACGTACTTGTGGAGGTTGTAGCGGTGCACCGCCCGCCGCAACTCAGCGTATTTCGAAATCTCGTCGCCGATGACGATGAGCTTCAGGTGGTCCAGGCCGTCCTCCCGCAACAGGTGAAACGCGTCGATCAGGCGCTCGAGGTTCTTGTGCGGCTTGACATTGCCGGCATACAGCACGAAATCGCCTGTCAGCTGATAGCGTTGCGCCACGCGTGACATTTCCTCTTCGGGCGGCTGCACGCGGAAGCGATCGTCGATGCCGTTGTAGATGACGCTGATCTTTTCCGGGGGTATTTCGAAGAACCGCAGGATGTCGCGCTTGGATGTCTCGGAGACCGTCAGGATCCGGTTCGACACGCGGGCGGCCGCCCAGAGGGACGCCCGCGCGTACATCAGCGCCATCCGGTTCGGCAGATACTCCGGGAACATCAGGTGAATGCAGTCGTGGATCGTCACGACCGACTTTCGCCGGCTGAGCGGCGGAAGGACGTAATGCGGCGCGTGAAAGAGATCGACACGTTCCCGACGAAGGGCCAACGGGATCGAGAACTGCTCGCGGATCGAGTAGGGATCGGAATTGTTGGGCACCGCGCGAAAGTTCGGCCCGAGCGTCGGCGCAAGGGAGCAGTCCCGCTCCTGGCAGAGCAGTACGTAGTCGGTGTCGTGATCGATCCGCGAGAGGACGCGCAGCACGTTTCGGATATAGGTGCCGATGCCGAAGTCGTGGAGCTTTCTGGCGTCTATCGCGATGCGCACGCAACGGTCCTTCGGGCCGGAGGGCCGTGCGCGAACACCGCGTGCGCAGCGGCTGGGCAGCCTGGCCCTGAGGCCACTGGTATTCTAGCCGCCCCCCGGCGGGGCCTGCCCCAGCACATCGGGATGCTGCCCGCGCACCCGCAGGTACCACGCTATGAGCGGAGCCCAACGTGGCCGCCACTTGCGATAGAACGCCAGCTGCCCCCGGCGGTAGGCGACTACGGTTGCCGCCCCTGCGCGGACTTTCGATCGGCCCCGCAGGTGTATCACCTCGACAACGGGCGTGAACCGGATGCGTCGTCCAACGCCACGCAAGGCTGCGCAGAAGTCGACGTCTTCCCAGGTACAGGAAGAATCGCTCGTCCAGGAGCCCTACCGCTACGGCATCGGCCCGGCGGACGAGCAGGCACGCGCCGCTGACCCATGCGACTGTGCGCGCACGGCGGGTCATCGACTCGACCCACGGGTGCACGGGCCAGAATCCGCGGTGGTGCGAGCGGCCGAGCCAGCGCTGCCATGCCTCGCCCCAGGGGCTGGGCATCGGGCCGAACGACAGCTCGGCCCGGCCGGCACTGTCGACGAGACGCGGTCCGACCGCGGCAGCCGCCGGGTCCGAGCGCAGCACCGCGACCAGCGTGTCGATGGCCCCGGCGGGAACGATCGTGTCGGGATTGAGAAGCAGGACCAGTTCGCTGCCGCTCTCGCGGAAGGCGATGTTGTTGGCCGCGCTGAAGCCCACGTTGCCGGGTGCGCGCAGGAGCCGCACGTTCGGAAATCTCGTGCGCACCATCTCGGGCGCCCCGTCGGTCGATCCGTTGTCGACGACAACGACCTCGTGCGAGCAGCCCGGAGGTGCTGCCGTGAGCGAGACCAGGCACTGTTCGAGGTCTTGGCGGGCGTTGAAGGCCACAATCGCGATCGTCAGAGTCACCGGCCGGCGTCCTCTATGGCTCGAAGAGTGGCGGGGGCCGCGTCAGCCCACCGGTACTGCGCGAGCACGCCCGGTGCGGCCTCGAGGACCCGAAACCGGTGCTCCGGTTCGGTCAGCATCGCCGTCAGCGCGTCGGCGACCAGCCCCGCATCCGGGGCCGCCACGTAGGTGGCTGCCGCGCCGTACACTTCACGCGCCACCGGTGTGTCGAGAACGACCGGCGGAACGCCGGCGGCGAGCGCCTCCAGAGGCGTGAGGCCGAAGCCCTCGTACTCGGAGAGAAAGGCGAACACGGATGCTTCCGCGTAGAGCGCCCGCAGACGCGCATCGTCCACGAAGGTCGTGACCGTCACCTGTGACGTGATGCCGAGCTCGTGAGCCAGTCCTGCGGGATCGACCCGTGGCCAGGTGCGATTGTCACCAACGATGGCGAGCCTCGCGCCAGGCACGTGGCGGAGCACCGCGGGCATCGCGCGCACGAGCGTGTCCACGTGGCGGCGGTTGAAGAGCGATCCGACGTAGAGAATCAGCGGCGCATCCGGTGACGCCGTGGACGCCGGACGTTCAGCATCGGGTCTCAACCCAAGGCCCAGCGGGATCACCCGGATGCGCGACGCCTCGATTCCGAGGTGCCGCACGATCTCGTCGCGCGAGAACGCCGAGAGCGTCAGCACGACGGCCGCCCGCCGTGCCGCGACGCGGGTCAAGAGCCGCCGGCGCACACCCTCGCGCCAGGGAAACCACTCCGGGTGCGCGGCAAACGAGACGTCGTGCACGGCCAGGACAACGGGGGCGGGGCACAGAAGAGGTGCCGTGTAGCCCGGCGCGAACAGAACATCCGGCGCCAGCCGCCGTAGCGCCCTCGGCAACCTTCCCTGCTCCCAGCCTGTTCCGCCGGTGCCGGAAAGCACGACCTGCTGCATGTCGAGGGCGTTGACGGGAACGCTGATTGGCCCGTGCGCGACCAATGTGAACCGGTGTGCGCGTGCGGCCGGCAGCGTCTCCCAGCCGTCGATCAGGCGCGCGAGGTATCGCCCTACGCCCGTCGGCTGGGAAACCAGCTCCCGCGCGTCAATGGCGATCTGCACGTCGCCTCACGTGCCGACGCACGGCGTCGGCGTAGAGTTGCCAGACCGTATGGGCCGATTCGCTCCATGAGAGCGAGGCAACCCGGCCGAGCCCCCGTCGCACACATGCCTCGGCGAGGCCATCTTCGCGAAGCACGCGCCGGATGGCATCGGCAATTGCCGACGGCTCGTCTGGCGCCACGAGAAGGCCGGCATCACCGGCCACCTCGGGTAATGCTCCTCGATTGGAGGTCACGACCGGCACGCCCAGCGCCATCGCCTCGAGCACCGGAAGCCCGAATCCTTCGTGCCACGAGGGCAGGACCAGCAGCGAGGCGCCCTCGAACAGGGCGCGGCGCCCGGCATCGGGAACGTAGCCGATGTAGTCCACGCTGCCCTCGAGCGGCGGCTCCTTCATGCGGCGGAGCCACGCGGCCGCTGAAGCAGGGGCGCGACCCGCTACCCTGAGCGGAGGGACGTTTCTTTCCTGCGCGCGCAGGATGGCATAGGCGTCCAGCAGGGCGCCCAGGTTCTTCCGCGGCTCGAGCGTCCCCACGAACAAGAGGTAGCCGGCAGGGTTTCGAGGAGTGACCCGGCCGCCGGCCGTCCAGCGTGGTGGGCCCGGCGGTGCTACCGCAATGTGCTCGCGGGGGATGGACAGCGCCTCGACGATCCGCCGCGCCGAGTGTTGCGACGAGGTGACGATCCCGTCGGCGCGGCCGGCGTGCTGCTGGACGAGCGAGGGGTAATCGCGCCGGACCTCCGCGCGCGTGCGCTCGGGATGATCGAGGAAGTCCAGATCGTGAATCGTCACCACACCGGCCGCGCGGGCCGGAATGAGCAGCGGATGGGCGGCATGGACGACGTCGAACGGCCCCGGCACCAGCTGCTCCACGCGCGGCACCCCGGCGCGATGCCACCACCAGTTCAACACCCGCACGGGGACCCGCCGGTCGTGGACCGTAACGCCGGGTATGTGGGGGGCCAAATGCGGCTGAAATCGGTCCTTCCATGAGCTGGTGAACAGCTCGAGCCGATGATCTGGAGGGACGGTCGAGGCGAGTGCCCCGGCAAGTTCATGAACGTACTCGCCCACACCCGAACGGTTGCGCAGGGCGGGGCGATAGTCGAGCAGGACACGCACGTGGCGGAAGGCTAACAGGGTGCGCCCATGGGGGCAAGGGTGCCCGATGGCTCGCCAAGTCCTTGCGCGTCAATATGTTGATTCGTCCAGCTGGATTGTGGTACGGTTTTGTGTTTTCCCTCACGCACAGGATTCCACTGTGCCCCAGGAGTCCTCCGCATGAAGATTGCGATTGTTGGCACCGGCTACGTAGGGCTGGTCGCCGGAGCATGCTTCGCCGAAAACGGCAATGATGTCACATGCGTAGATAAGGATGCCGCGAAGGTGCGCCTCCTCAGGCGTGGGAAGATGCCCATCTACGAGCCCGGCCTGGAAGAGATGGTGCAGCGGAACTCGGCCGAGGGCCGGCTCGTGTTCACCACGGTCCTGACGAAGGCCGTCCGGCAGTCCTCGATCATCTTCATCGCGGTGGGTACGCCCCAGGGAGAGGACGGTTCCGCCGATCTCCAGCACGTGCTGGCCGTCGCCCGCGACGTCGGGCGTGCGATGAACGAGTACAAGGTCATCGTCGACAAGAGTACGGTTCCCGTGGGCACGGCCGCGCGCGTCCGAGACCTCATCAGCGGGGAAACCACGCACGCGTTCAGCGTCGTCAGCAACCCGGAGTTCCTGAAGCAGGGCGCAGCGATCGAGGACTTCCTGAAGCCGGATCGCGTCGTCATCGGCGCCGAGGACAGCCGGGCGGCCGAAATCATGCGCGAGCTCTACGCCCCGTTCACACGCACCGGGGCGCCCGTCATGGTGATGGACTGCGCGAGCGCAGAGCTGTCCAAGTATGCGGCCAACGCGCTGCTCGCCACCCGCATCTCGTTCATGAACGAGGTCGCGAACGTCTGCGAGGCTTTCGGCGCGAACATCGACGAGGTGCGCAAGGCCATCGGGTCGGACCGGCGCATCGGTTCGTCGTTCCTGTTCGCAGGCGTCGGCTACGGCGGCAGTTGCTTCCCCAAGGACGTGAAGGCGATTTTGAAGTTTGCCGCCGACAAGGGTTACGACTTCGAGACCCTGAGGGCCGTCGAGAACGTCAACCAGCGGCAGAAGGGCCGGCTGGTGGGGAAGATGGAGACCCACTTCGGCAAACTGTCCGGGAAGACGATCGCCCTCTGGGGGCTCGCGTTCAAGCCGCGCACCGATGACATGCGCGAGGCGCCCGCCATCACGATCGTCGAACGACTGCTTGCCAGCGGGGCGAGAGTGCGGGCGTACGACCCCGAAGCGGCTAAGGTGGCGCGTGGGCTGTTCGGGTCCAGAATTCACCTTGTCGACAAGAGCTACGACGCGTTGAAGGGGGCCGATGCGCTTGCGGTGGTCACGGAGTGGAACGAGTTCCGCGAGCCGGACTTCCCGCGCATGCGGAAGCTGATGCGCTCGCCGGTAATCTTCGACGGCCGGAACATCTACAATCCTGAGCAGATGCAGGCACACGGCTTCTCGTACTTCTCAATCGGACGCTGATGGCCGGCCTCCGCGGCGCTTTGCATGACCCTCTCCTATCCGTCGTCATGCCGGCGTACAACGAGCAGGACACGATTGAGGAAATCGTGGGCCGGGTGCTGGCGGTCCGGCTCCGGACCGAGCTGATTGTCGTCGATGATGGATCGACGGACGGCACGCGGGACATCCTGACGCGTCTCCAGGCGCAGCATGGCTTCAAGCTGATCTTGCAGGAGCGGAACCAGGGCAAGGGGGCCGCGATCAGGCGCGGGTTCGCCGAAGTCTCGGGGGACATCGTCGTCATTCAGGATGCGGACCTGGAATATTCTCCGGAGGAATACCCCGAGCTGATCGATCTCATCTGCCAGGGCCGCGCCGACGTGGTATACGGGTCGCGGTTCCTGGGCCGGCACCGCGTTTTCCTCTTCACCCATTACCTCGGGAACCGGTTCCTGACCCTGCTGACGAACGTGCTCTACAACACGATGCTCAGCGACATGGAAACCTGCTACAAGGTGATGCGCGCCGACGTGCTCCGGTCGATGACGCTGAGGTCCGACAGTTTCGGAATCGAGCCGGAGCTGACCGCCAAGATCTTCAAGCGGGGGTACCGGGTGTACGAAGTGCCGATCACCTATGACGGCCGTGGCTATGACGAGGGCAAGAAGATCACCTGGCGTGACGGGTTCACGGCGCTCTGGGTACTGCTGAAATACCGATTCACCGAGTGAACGCGCTCCTCCGACTGCTTCGCTACGCGACACCCTACCGCCTGCGCTTCGGGTGGGCGCTTGCAGCGATGCTCGTGTACGCGGCGGCATCGGCGGCGCTGGCATACCTCATCAAGGACATTCTCGACAAGGTGCTGCCGCACGGGCAGGACCTGTCGCTCGTCGCCGCGCTCATCATCACCTTCTACGTCTTCAAGGGGCTCGGCTCCTACTTTTCCGCGTACCTGATGGCCGACATCGGCCAGCGGGTCGTGCGCGACCTCCGCAACCGTTTGCAACGGCACATCCTCGGGCAATCGGCCAGCTTCTTCGCCCGCCGCGCGACAGGGCAGCTGCTTTCCCGCGTGACCAACGACGTTGGCCAGGTGCAGCACGCGGTCTCGGAAACCATCGGTGATCTCCTACAGGAATCGCTGGCGCTCGTCGGGTACGCCGGCCTGCTGTTCTACTACGACACGGGGCTGGCACTCGTGTGCCTTACGGGCGCGCCGCTGATCGTGTACCCGCTGGCCCAGCTCGGGCGGCGGCTGCGGAAGACAACGCGGCGCAGCCAGGAAGCCCTCGAGCATCTGTCGCACGTCAGCACCGAGGCGTTCACGGGCCACCGCATCGTGAAGGCGTTCACGGCGGAGGAGCGCGAGGCGGAGAAGTTCGAAGCAGCGTCGGAGGGGCTGTACCGGACGAACATGCTGGTCACGCGTATTGTGTCCATCCTGCCGCCGCTGATGGAGTTGCTGGGCGGCATGGCCATCGCGGTCGCACTCTGGTACGGCAGCCGCGCGATCGCGGCCGGACGGTTGACGCCTGGTGAGTTCACGTCGTTCGTGGCGGCGCTGTTGCTCATGTACGGCCCGGTCAAGAAGCTCAGCCGCGTGAACGCCAGCCTCCAGCAGGCAATCGCTGCCGCCGAGCGCATCTTCGAGGTGCTCGACGAGCACACGGAGGTGCGAGAGCGGCCCGGCGCCCCCGCACTCGCGCCGTTCGCACGCGAGATCGAGTTCCGGAACGTGGTGTTCGCCTATGACGACGCCAGCACGCGTCCGATTCTGCGCAATCTGAATCTGACAGTTCGTGCCGGTGAGATGGTGGCCATTGTCGGCCGCAGCGGCGCCGGAAAGACAACGCTGGTGAACCTGCTGCCCCGGTTCTACGACGTGACATCCGGGGCGATTCTGGTCGACGGAGTGGACATCCGTGACGTCACAATTGCGTCGCTCCGGGCGCAGATTGGGATCGTGACGCAGGACACCGTCCTCTTCGACGACAGCATTGCTGGCAACATCGCGTTTGGCGTCCCTACCGCCACGCGTGAGCAGATCGAAGCGGCCGCGCGCGCGGCGCACGCGCACGATTTCGTGATCGCCCAGCCACGCCAGTACGACACGCAGATCGGCGAGCGCGGCCAGCGGCTCTCCGGCGGGCAGCGCCAGCGGATTGCGATCGCGCGCGCGATCCTGAAAGACTCGCCGGTTCTGATTTTCGACGAGGCGACATCCGCCCTCGACTCCGAGTCGGAGCTGCTGGTGCAGGACGCGCTGGCCAACCTGATGATGAACCGGACATCGTTGGTCATCGCGCACCGGCTCTCGACGATTCGCCGCGCCGATGCCATCGTGGTGATGGAACGGGGGCGGGTCGTCGAAGTGGGTCGGCACGACGAGCTCGTGACGCGGCCCCACGGTGTGTACGCCCGCCTGCACGCGATGCAGCTGCTGGAAGGGCGGCGCACGCCGGCCGCAGCGCCGGTGCTGGCCAATCCCGCGGAAAACCGCGTGAGTGTCGCGGTGGGCGAGCGCCAGGACGACTGATGATCAAGAGCATGACCGGGTTCTCGTCGATTACGCACGAGAACGATCTGGGCGTGATCGGCGTGACAATCCGCGCGGTGAACCACCGCTATCTGGATCTGCAGCTTCGCGCGCCGGCGAGCATGAGCGAGCGGGAACCCGCCCTGCGTGCCGCCGTGCAGCGGCACATCGCGCGCGGACGTGTGGAGGTGAGCGTCAGCCTCCAGCCGCGGCAGCAGGCTGCGCTGCAGGTCGAGTTGAACGCCGCATTTCTCGGAGCCCTGCAGACGGCGCTGGCGCAGGCGCGCGAGCAAGGCCTGATCGAGGGCCGGTTGACGCCGGGCGACCTCCTCCGGCTGCCGCAGGCGCTATCCATTCGCGAAGGCGCGGCGGGCGCCGATCCACTTCCCGCATCGTTCCTCGATGCCGTGGAGCGCGCCCTGGAGGGAGCCTTGACCGACTTGGATCGCATGCGGACACACGAAGGCGCGCAGCTTCGGGCCGATTTCGCTGCGCGTCATGCCCTGCTCGCAAGCCTGATTGACGGTCTGGCGGAGGCCTCGGCGGACGGCCGCGTGAAGCTCGAAGCGCGGCTCCACGACCGCGTGCACGAGCTCGCGGCTGACGTGTCGGTCGATCGCACCACGCTCGCCGCCGAAATTGTGCGCACGGCGGCGCGCTCGGACATCAGCGAGGAAGTCACCAGGTTCCAGGCTCATCTCGTGCACTGGGATACGCTCAGCGACAGTCCCGAGCCCTGTGGGCGCAAGCTCGATTTCCTGCTGCAGGAGATGAACCGCGAAATCAACACCATCGGTTCAAAGGCCGACGGGATCGGGGTGTCGGAGCTGATCGTGACTGCGAAAGCCGAGCTCGAGAAGCTGCGGGAGCAGGTCCAGAATGTCGAGTGAGATGAGATGAGCGGGCGGCTGTTCATCGTGTCTGCGCCGTCCGGCACGGGTAAGACGACCCTGGTGGAGCGGCTCGTGCGCGACATGCAGGGCATCAGCATGTCGCGCTCGTACACGTCGCGGCCGCCGCGCCCGGGGGAAGCGGATGGGGTGGACTATAATTTCATCTCGCGCGGACGCTTCGACCGGATGATTGCCGGTGGCGATCTGCTGGAATTCGCGGAAGTGTTCGGCAATTGGTACGGCACCGGCGCGGCCGAGACCAGGCGTGCCCTCGCCGGCGGCGACGACGTGGTGCTCGTCATCGACGTGCAGGGTGCCCGGAAGGTGCGGAATGCCGGCTTCGAGCACGTCGGGATCTTCGTACTGCCGCCCTCCTTCGAGATTCTGGAAGACCGTCTCCGGCGTCGCAGCAAGGATTCCGAGGCGCAGATCCAGCGGCGGCTCGCGGTGGCCCGGCAGGAGGTCGCCGCGGTCGCGGAATACGAGTACGTCGTCATCAACGACGATGTGGACAGTGCGGTCGCGCGCTTGCGCGCGATTGTCGAAGCGGAACGCTCGAAGCTGCGCGCCATGCAGCCCCAGGCCGACGCGATCATCGCGAGCTTCCGCGCTGCTACCCGCCGCGTCTGACCGAAGCTGGAACCGCACATGTCTTTGATAGCACTGGGTATCACCGGCGGGATTGGCGCCTACAAAGCGATCGAGGTCGCGCGCGGTCTGCAGAAGCGCGGCCATGACGTGGTCGCCATCATGACGCGATCGGCCCGGCGCTTCGTGGGTCCGCTCACGTTCGAAGCGATCACCAGACGGCGCGTGATCACGGACCAGTGGAGCCCGGGCAGCAACGCGGACATCGAGCACATCTCGATCGCCACCGACATCAGCCTGCTGCTCATCGCGCCTGCGACCGCCAATACCGTCGGCAAGTTCGCCAACGGCATCGCTGACGACTTCCTGTCATCGCTCTATCTCGCGACGCGCGCGCCGGTGCTGATGGCACCCGCAATGAACACCCACATGCTCGAGCACCCTGCCGTGCAGCGCAATCTCGCGGCACTGGCGTCGCGCGGCGTCCGTTTCGTGGAGCCCGGCGAAGGTTTCCTGGCGTGCGGGTGGGTGGGGAAGGGCAGGCTCGCCGAGCCGGACGACGTGGTGACGGCGGCAGATCAGCTCGTCCGCGGCGATGGGCCGCTGCGAGGCCGGCGTCTGATCGTGAGCGCCGGGCCGACGTTCGAGGATCTCGATCCCGTGCGCTTCATGGGGAACCGGTCCAGCGGCCGCATGGGATATGCGATCGCCGCGGAGGCCGCTGCCCGCGGAGCGGATGTCGTACTCGTCAGCGGGCCCACGGGGCTGCAGCCGCCCGCGGTGCGCGAGGTGGTGCATGTGCGGCGGGCCGCCGAGATGCACGATGCGATGCTGGCGCTGGCCGAAGGCGCGGACGCGATCGTCATGGCCGCCGCCGTCGCAAACTACACGACCGCATCGCCTGCCGGGCACAAGATTCCCCACGATTCGGAAACCATGACGCTGCAGTTGACGCGGACGCCAGACATTCTGGCAGCTCTGGCGTCGTGGCGCGCCGGGCGAGGGGGCGGGCGTCCCGTGCTCGTCGGCTTTGCCGCCGAAACACGCGATGTCGTCGAGCGCGCCCGCGCGAAGCGCCTCCGAAAGGGCGTCGACTTGATCGTCGCCAATGACGTGTCGCGCCCCGATGCCGGGTTCGAGGTCGACACGAATGCCGTCACGCTCATCGGCGACGGCCCGGATGAGACCGTTGCACTGGCGAGCAAGTCCGCCGTAGCCGGCACCATCCTGGATCGGCTCGCGCGGCTGCTGGTGACTGTTCCAACCTCGGTGTCCTGATCGCCTTCATGCCGACCAATCCTCGCGACCTTGCCGAGCACCTTCGCTACTATGCCGACCTTGGCGTGGAGGGGTTCTCAGGCGATCGAGCCTGGCGTGCCCGCGCGGGCGCCGCGTCGGGACCTGCCGGCGCTATGCCAACGCCGGACGCCGGAGCGAAACCTCATGGATGGACGGTCGCCCCCGTTGTAGCCGGCGCCGCGGCAACGTCGTCCCCAGCCGGCGCGCCACCTACCACGCCCCTTGCGCGGTCGCGCGCCGAGGCGCTGGCGATTGTCCGGGCCGATCTGGGAGAGTGCACGCGCTGCAAGCTGCACAAGGGACGAATCAAGCTGGTCTTCGGGGTCGGAAATGCCGAGGCGCGGCTGATGTTCGTCGGTGAGGGTCCCGGTGCCGAGGAAGACGAACAAGGAGTACCGTTCGTGGGCCGCGCCGGCCAACTGCTGACGCAGATCATCAAGGCCATGGGCCTCGAGCGGGACGACGTCTACATTGCAAACGTGGTGAAGTGCCGCCCGCCGGGCAACCGCAACCCCGAGCCCGACGAGATCGAGCGGTGCGAGCCGTTCCTCATGCGGCAGATGGACGTGATCAAGCCCGCCGTCGTCGTCGCGCTTGGCAAATTCGCGGCGCAGACCCTGCTGCGCACCGCCGAGCCGATCTCGAAAATCCGCGGCCGGTTTCACCAGATCGGCGACATCCGCGTGATGCCGACGTTTCACCCGTCCTACCTCCTGCGCAACCCCGCTGCCAAGCGCGAAGTGTGGCAGGACATGAAGGCGGTGATGGGAGTGTTGAGGCAGGACGGGCCCTCCACGTAATGCACGATGCACAGTGCACAAACGCCCGATTCTACCGACCGATCTTGAATCAGGTTGCGCCATTCAGTGTGAACTGCACGACAACGCTGCATCGGGCGGGCCCTTGCAGTGTGCATCGTGCATTCTGCATCGTGCATTCTGAATGCCCGTCCTCGTAGCCGTTCCCGTTCCATTTCTCAGCCTCCTCACCTACGACGTTCCCGAAGGCATGATGCCTCCGGTACGCGGCGCGCGCGTGCTCGTGCCGGTCGGCACGCGGCAGCTGACGGCGTGCGTCGTCGGTACGGTCGCCGAGATTCCAGCCGGAGTCGAGCTCAAGCCCCTCATCGAGGTTCTCGACGACGCCGCGTTCCTGCCGGGACACATCGTCGATCTCGCACTCTGGGCGTCCGAGTACTACGTCGCCGGTCCAGGAGAGTCGGTCGCTGCGGCCATGCCGCCGTTTGCGTGGCTCGAGAGCGAGCGTCGGATCTCCATCACACATGCTGGCCGGGCTCGGCTCGCCTCGTCGAGTGGGGACGACGGCGGTTCGCCGCTCGTGGTGCTCCGTTTGCTGGCTGATGGTCGCAGCTTCACCACGCGAGAACTCCGGACGGCTGCCCGCGGGGTGCGCGGCAGCCTCGACACGATCCTCAGGAGCCTGCTCCGCGAGGGCTTCATCACATCGGCACGGGAACTGAGAGGAAAGGCCTCCGCATTTCGTACCGGTACGCATGGTGTCGCTCAGTGTGGAAGGGCAGGCGCTCGCGGTTGGCTCAGCGGCGGCCGAAGCGGGCAGCCCGTCAGCCGCCGTGTTTGCTGCGCTTGGTGAGAAGCAGGCGGCTGCCCTTGCGGCGCTTCAGGGAGCACCGCACGGCCTGTCGGCGCGCGCACTGCGAGAGCGCGGTATTGGTTCGGAAACCGTCAAGCGTCTCGCCCGCCGTGGTCTCGTATCCGTGCGGGACGAGCGAAGCGAGCGCGACCCGTTCGTCTCGACTGGGGCGCTGACGGCTCCAGGCGCGCTGCCGTCCTCGGACGGGGGGGCACCGGGGAGCCGCGACCTGACACCCGAGCAGGCAGCCGCGTTCGCCCGGCTGCGGACGCACGTGGCAGCTGGCCGGTTTCACGTGACGCTGCTGCACGGGGTGACCGGCAGCGGCAAGACGGAGCTGTACCTCCGTCATGGCGGCCGAAGCGCGGACCGCCGGCCGCGCGGTCCTTGTCCTGGTCCCCGAGATTGCGCTGACGCCGGCCGTTGCCGCTGTGTTCCGGGACGTCTTCGGCGATCGTGTAGCCGTGCAGCACAGCGGGCTGTCGGACGGTGAACGCCACGACCAGTGGCACCGCATCCGCAGCGGAGCTATCGACATCGTCGTCGGCACGCGTTCCGCGGTCTTCTCGCCGCTGGAGGATCCCGGCCTCATCATCGTCGACGAGGAGCACGACCACTCCTACAAACAGGAGGAGACGCCGCGCTACAACGCCCGCGACCTGGCGATCGTCCGCGCACGGCAGGCCCGCGCCCTGGTCGTCCTCGGGTCGGCCACGCCATCCATGGAGAGCTATCGCCACGCGCTGGATGGCCGATACGAGCTCATCACATTGGAACGCCGCGTGCACGACCGCCCCCTCGCCGACGTCCGCGTCGTCAACATGCGCGAGGTCCTCGCGGAGGAGGGACCGGAGGTCATCCTCAGCGCCACGCTCGCTGGTGCGCTCGAGCGACGTCTCGCGCACGGGGAGCAGGCCTTGTTGCTGCTGAACCGCCGGGGCTTCTCCACGTCTGTCTTCTGCCGCCAGTGCGGCGCGACGCTCGATTGCCCGAACTGCAGTATCTCGCTGACCGTCCACCGGCCACGGCAGATGTCGCCGCGCGCCCGCTGCCATTACTGTAACCATTCGACAGCGGTGCCGAAGGCGTGCACGAATTGCGCGGGGCCTTACCTGGAACACGTCGGGTACGGGACGGAGCAGGTGGAGGCGGAAGTGCGCCGCCTGATGCCGTCAGCGCGAATGGCGCGGGTGGACCGCGACACCATGCAACGCCGCGGGGCGATTCAGGGTGTGCTGGCGCAGTTCGCCCGCGGAGAGCTGGACGTGATCGTCGGCACGCAGATGATCGCAAAGGGGCATGACTTCCCGGCGGTCACGCTGGTGGGCGTCATTTCAGCCGACGTGGGTCTCGGGCTCCCCGACTTCCGCGCGAGCGAGCGCACGTTCCAGCTGTTGACGCAGGTCGCCGGACGTGCGGGCAGGGGGGACCTCGCCGGCGAAGCGATCGTGCAGACGCTTTTTCCGGAGCATTACAGCATTCAGCTCGCGTGCCGCCAGGAGTACCGCGCCTTCTATGACCACGAGATTCGCTACCGGCGAGCGATGCGGTATCCACCGGTGGTCAGGCTGATCAACGCCGTCGTCCGCGCGGCCGCCTTCGGGCGCGCGATGGACGACGCGGCCGAGCTGGCCGCGCGGGTGCGGGCGGGGGCCACGGCGGGTGCGTTCCAGGTGCTGGGCCCAGCGCCGGCGCCGCTCGGCAAGCTGAGAGGCGAATACCGCGCACAGATCTTCCTGAAGGGCACCAGGCGCACGTCGATGCGGGAGGCCCTGCAGCAGGCGGTGGCTGCGATTCCTGATCTGCGGCGGCGCGTCACGATCGACATCGATCCGCTGTCGGTGATGTGATCGCGCCCTCGAGGGACGACTCAGCGCGGCAGCAGCTGAATGACTTCGATCGGTGCCGGCGTGAAGCAGACGATGAAGATGCCAAGCGCGAGGATGGCGATGCCGAGGCGGGCGCGATCGAGCGGGACGTGCTCGTCGGCGGTCTGTGGATGTCGGGGCCCGAAGAAAAACAGCATCGCGATGACCAGCGCCGTCCACACCAGCCAGCTCGATGAGAAGTACGTCAGGACCAGCGCGCACCCGATCGCCCCGTACGTCACCACCGTCGCGCGGCGCCCCAGCACCGCGTACGCGATATGTCCGCCATCGAGCTGCCCTATCGGAAACAGGTTCAATGCCGTGGCAAGCAGCCCGAACCAGGCGGCGAAGGCCATCGGATGCAAATTCAACGCGTACCCCTGCGGCTCCGTTCCCCAGATCACCCGTGCCGCTCCCTTGAACAGCAGCGGCTCTCCGAGTGCCAGTCCGCTGAACGTGGGTGGCAAGGGCGCCAGATTCGAGAGCATCAGTCCGATGACCAGCGCAGGCACCGCAATCACGAACCCCGCGAGGGGACCCGCCACGCCGATGTCGAACAGCATCCGCTTCGTCCGGATTGGCTCCCGGATGCGAATGAACGCGCCGAGCGTTCCGGTCAGGATCGGCGCGGGCAGGAAATACGGCAGCGACGCATCCACGCGGTAATAACGGCAGGCGTAGTAATGGCCCAGCTCGTGACAGCCCAGAATCGCCAGGATCGTCACGCTGTACCAGAGGCCGTTGAGCAAAAGCGGGAGACCCAGCGCGGGTACCGCGTTGGTGAACCCCGCGCGGAACCCTGCATAGTGCAGCGCGCCCATGCCGGTCGTCGTGACGAGCGTGGCGAGGAGCAGCAGTGCGTTCAGCCAGGGCCGCCCCCGTCGGACGGGTGCGGGCGCCTCCCAGGTGGCGGAGGCGGCCTGGAACGCAAGCGGGTCGGATGAGTCGAGCCCGCGGAACTCAGGCTCCAGCTGGGCAGACGGGACGCGACCGGAGGTGGACAATCGTGAGTTCCCGGGTGCAGAGGCCGACTAGCTGATATTCTGAAGGTCCTTGCCCGGCTTGAATCGAATCGTCCGCCCCGGCGGAATGCGGACTTCCTTGCCGGTCCGCGGATTGCGACCGATTCCGCGCTTGCGGGGCTTGACCTGGAAGACGCCAAACCCGCGAAGCTCAATCCGTTCGCCGCGCTGCATTGACACCCGCATAGCATCGAACACCGCGTCCACCGCAAGCTCGGCTTTGACCTTCGTGATGTCAGCGATCTTGGAAACCTCGTTCACGATGTCGAGCTTGATCATGCGGGCGAACTCCTGCGAAATCGTTAAGTATCTTAAATCGCGGGACTTATGGAGTCAAGAAACGATCTCCGGGCGCCCGGGATGCATCACTCGAGCGTGTGACGCCCTCTCCCGTGGGCCGCGTCCCGCAAGAACCTGATCCGTGAACCATCCGCTGCCCCTTGTCGTGCTCGCCGGCCGCCCCAATGTCGGGAAGTCCACCCTGTTCAACCGGATCACCCGTACGCGCCGGGCCATCGTGACCGCCGTTCCGGGCACCACCCGCGACACCATCGAGTACCCCATCACGTGGAACGAGACTCGCTTCTCGATGGTCGACACAGGCGGCCTCTTCGGGGCGAGCGAGGATCCGCTGCACGATCTCGTGGTTGAGCAGGGGAGCCGGACGCTGGCGCAGGCCGATCTCGTGCTGGTCGTGTTCGACGGCGAGGCCGGCCTCGTCCCGGGCGATCTCGACGTCGTGCAGCAGGTCCGGGCGCTCGGCAAGCCCATGATCGCCGTCGTGAACAAGACAGACGTCCGCGTCGCACGCGAAGCCGCCGTCCAGTTCTTCGAGCTGGGCCTCAACCCGATCGTGGAGATTTCGGCCGAACACGGCAGCGGCGTGGACGACCTCCTCGACGAGGTGGTCACGCGCCTGGCCCGGTCGCGCGGCGCCCGGAAGGTTCGCCGCGACGGCGATCACGAGGGCGACTCCACGGAGGAGAGCACTCCCCACTCCGAACCCCGGGAGGTCGGCATCGCGATCGTCGGGCGCCCGAATGCCGGAAAGTCCTCCCTGGTGAATCGTCTCCTGCGAGAGGAGCGGATGGTGGTGAGCGAGGTGCCGGGGACCACGCGCGACGCCGTCGACGTGGTCCTGCGCTGGCATCGCCGCACGTTCCGCATCGTGGACACGGCGGGTATCAGGCGCGCCGGGCGAGTGGCGCGATCGGGCCAGCTCGAAAGCTTGAGCGTAATGGTGGCCCGTCGCGCCATCGAGCGGGCCGATGTCGTCGTGCTGCTGGTCGATGCGACCGTCGGCGCCACCGATCAGGATGCCGCCATTGCGGGGGAGGCCGACAAGGCCGGGTGCGGCGTGATCATCGCCGCCAACAAATGGGACCTGATGAAGGACCGCGGTCCCGACTTCTCCAAGGGCTTCGACGAGACGGTGCGCCGCCAGTTGAAGTTCCTGGATTGGGCGCCGGTGATGCACATTTCAGCAGCGAGCGGCGAGCGCACTCCGCGGCTGCTGGAGATGATCGATCGCGTGGCGGAGTCGCGGCGGAAACGGGTTGGCACGGGCGAGCTGAACCGCTTCGTGGCCGAGGTGACGGCGGAGCACCCCCCCGCGAGCCCGGGCCGGCGGGCGGTTCGCATCATGTATGCTGCGCAGACGGCGGTGGCGCCGCCGACGTTCGTGTTCTTCACCAATGTCGCAACGACCTTCCATTTCTCGTACGAGCGGTTCCTGCAGAACCGGCTGCGCGACGAGTTCGGATTCCTTGGTGCGCCGATCCGGATTCACGTGCGCCGGAGGGCCGGCCGGACGAAGAAGGCGTGAGTGGATACGCTGTGCCGATGTTCGAACTGTCGTCAGGTGCTGACGTGAACGGCCCCTTGGAGAGGGTGCTGGTGGCACGAACCGGGGAGATCTGATGCTATACTCCGACGTCGAGGCGGAGCTGACGACCCTTGTCCAGAGCGGATGTGGCTGAGCCAACACCCGAGACACCGCGGCGGGCGCTGCTCAAGTCCGCTGACGTGTGCGAGATCATCAAGGTGCAGCCGTACGTGCTGCGGTCCTGGGAGAAAGAATTCCCAGACCTAGGCAGCACGCGCACGGCTGGCGGACCCCGCCTCTACCGGCGGACCGACGTGGAGCGCGTTCAGCGGTTGAAGCAGCTGGTGTTCGGCGAAGGGTTGACCATTGCAGGTGCCCGGCGCCGCCTAGAGGAAGAGCGCGGCACGGCGCAGGAAGACGACCTGCCGTTTGACGAGCCGGTCGTGCGGCCGGCGTCACCTCAGACCCGCGAGCGCATCGATGGTGTCCGCCGCACCCTGCGCGCGCTTCTGGAGATGCTGTCGACCGGGCCGCAGCGCTCCGCCGCGTTGCCCAGTGAAGGCGTGAACGGCGAGGCGGCTCCAGCACCAGAACCGCTCCCCCGCGGCCGCGCCCCCAAACGCCGCCGCGCCGACACCGCCGTCAACGAGTGACGCGCTCGGTGAGGACGGCCTGCCCTTTCGGGATGTAGCGCAGCCTGGTAGCGCGCCTGCTTGGGGTGCAGGAGGTCCCGGGTTCGAATCCCGGCATCCCGACCACCTTTCGCCAGTTTCTGTGACGTATCTGTCTGACGTATTCAGGGCGGTCCTTTGCTGGACCGGCCCTTTTTGTTCATGTCTGTCGACGAGTACCTGGGCAACTTAGGGCATCGCTCACTATTGCTTTGCAGGCTCGGCCGTGACCTTCGGTCACAGCCAGCGGCGTTTCGGGGTCGTCTTAGCCTCCAAACAGGAGCAAATCATGAAGACGTTGCTGCTCGTTGCTGTGATCACGGGCGTCTCGCCAGGCCAATCGGGCGATCGACCGATCGCGGGCTCATGGACCGCGCAGTTCGAGGGCCGGACGTTCCTGAGGTTGGAGCTCAAGGCCGTGAACGGCACGATCACTGGTGGAATGAGCGTGGGAAATATCGAGGTGGACAGTCAGGGGGCAGTCCGTCGGGCGGATGCGCCGCCGCGAGACCTCACGCCCATCTTCGACGTGACGCAGCACGCGTCAACGTTGACGTTCTCGCGCAAGGACGGCGCCGACACCGATCGCTTCGAGTTGCGCTTACTGGACGCAGGTGGTGCCGAACTCGGCTTCCTTTTGGACGATGCGGATCGCCAGGAGCTCGAGGCAAGCGGCACTCCGGCCCCGAAGCCGATTCACCTCACGAAACAGTGATCGAACGCGGACTTTGACTCAGCAGGAGATTCGGCGCACAGTAGGCGGGACGGCGGCCGTGTTGGTAGCACGAACCGCACCTCACCGTCGGCTTGCCTTGCCTAACAGGCCGGCGGCTGCACCGATCCTACCATCCACGATCCTGCAGCACATCCGGGCTATTCAACGGAGAGGCCATGATGGGCCACAGCAACAACGATCATGAGGTGTGGATGCGATGCTTCACCGCCGCCATCCCGGCGGTATTAGGGGTCCGTGAAGCCGCGGACGAGTCCGATCTGGAGGCAATCGTGAAGTATTGCGGACACATCGCAGACACAGCACTCGATGAGGAACGCACACGCAGGCCCGAGCCGCCGCGATCCGGGTACCAGACGCTGACGCCAGATGCTATCCGCTAGAAGATCAATGCCACGCAAGAGAGCCACACCGGGAACGTCCGGAAGCGGTGCGGGTGCGCGCACTGGAAGACCTGCACGCATCCGTGGTACCTCGATTTTCAGCGGGACACCATCCGGTTCCGCGACAACCTCGATCGGCTCACGGGTCGGCACGCTCGCGATTTCACGGAAGCGACCGACGAAGCGCGGCGAGCCATCATCGCGAAGTTGGACGGGCTGGACCGGAAAGGCATCCTGCCCGCTGACGATCCGACGCTCGGCGAGATGCTCGACGAGTACCTGCGCGAGCGACCGCGGAAGGACCACTATCAGGCAGGCGTGATCAAGAAGACCGTCGTCGGCGGGCGCACATTCCGCGAGTGGCGCATCAGCCAGATCACGACGGATGCCATGAAACGGGTTTCAGCGGGCGCCGATGCGCTTCCATCAAGACCGCGTGGCGGAAAACGCTGAAGCGCGCGACCATCGACGACCTGCACTTCCACGACTTGCGCCGGGAGGCGGGGGCGCGGTGGATGGATGCGGGGGTGCCGCTGGCGACCATTCAACGCTGGCTCGGGCACGCCAACATCAGCCAGACGAGCACGTACCTCGGCCCATCGCTCGGCGCCGACGAGCAGGATATGCAGGCGTTCGAGGCGGGGATGGGACGGGTCCCGCCTGTGACGCACTGTGACGTATCCGAGGGTTCGAACGGGGGCGAAAGGGTCGCAGACGACCGGGGGATGTTCGAAAAGACTGAACAAAACCCGATCATCCACTAAGCGACCGGGGTCGGCGATTGGGGCAGGAGGTCCCGGGTTCGAATCCCGGCATCCCGACCAACTTTGTTTGCCGCATTCCGCTGGCGGTGTAACCGCGACGTCAGAGGCGCGATCTATTCGCCGGTGGCTCCCGAACCCCTCGCGTTGGTGCGGCCGCGGGGGCGGACTACGCGGCCGTGATGCCGAGACGCGGGTTCCTCGCCGGCAAGTGCGGGGATGAACGCTCCCCGCTCCCATGATGTGTCTTACGTTCCGAACAGATCCTGACCGGGCTTCGGCACAGTCTTCATAGCCAGGCACCGCTCGCATCGCACGTACAGAACGTATGCCGTGCGGAGCATGACCCGCATTTGGTCGTGCCCGCATCCGGAACACGGATCAGGCTGGAAGCGTTTCTGCCGGCGCTCGCCGGACATGTTGGTGAGCGCCGCGCGAAGCGGCCGTCGAGGCACGTCGGGAAGCATTACACGCCTCCGATTTCGATGTTGCAGGAGGAGAACAGCGTACTATGCACGCGCAAGCGCAGCAATTGGGATTCAACCATACGGAATAAGGAAAACCCGCAACGAAGGCACGGCAAAACGATCCTGCTCGTCTCAACCGCTTCTGAACCTTTTCGTCGGCAGCCGGCCCGGACGCGATCATCGGCGACGGCGCGTCCGGCGTCGGGCGGGTCGAGTGACAGAGTTCCAGCTACTCGCGGGGGAGCAAATCTGGCAAAGTTGGCTGCATGGCTGGTTTGATTACCCTCGGCGTCGTCCTCGCCGCGTGCCTGTACCTGTGCTGGCTCATGCTCCAGCCCTTCGTCAACGTTCTGTTGTGGGCGTCGGTGCTCGCGGTGGTCTTCTACCCGATGCACCAACGGATCCGGGCGCGCCTGCAGAGCGCCACGGCGGCGGCTGCTGCCTCCACCGTGCTGGTATTACTCCTCATCCTCCTCCCCGTGACCCTGCTGACGATTGCCGTGGTGCACGAGCTCAGTGGCGCCGCTGCGAAGCTGCAGGGCGACACGCAGCTGTTCTCGAACGGCGGCACCCCCCTGCTCGGGTGGCTGCTCGACCGCGTCGGGCAGTACGTCGACGTTGATCGCGAGGCCGCCCGCAAGTTCGTCGCCGAGCGGATGCAGCTCTGGGGCGCGGCGCTCGCGAGCAGCACGCTCGTGGTCGTCGGCGGCGTGGTCGGCGCTGTCGTGCAGATGGGGCTGGTCGTCTTCTCGATGTTCTATCTGTTCCGGGATGGGGAGCGGCTGCGCCACGCGTTGTACGAGATGCTGCCGCTCCAACGCATCCAGTCGCAGGAGATCACCGTCCGCACGCGCGACGTGGTTGCGGCCACCATTTACGGCGTGCTCGTCATCTCCGCGATCCAGGGCACGCTCGGCACGATCATCTTCTGGTTCCTGGGACTTCCGTCGCCGCTGCTCTGGGGCGTCGTGATGTTCGTCCTGTCGATGATCCCGATGGCAGGATCGTTTCTCGTGTGGGTGCCGGCGGCTCTATACCTGGCACTGACGGGCGAGTACACGAAGGCTGCGGGCCTCGTAGGGTGGGGCATTCTGGTCATCGGGTCCATCGACAACTTCCTCTCACCGAAGCTGGTCGGACACCGCACGCGGCTGCACGAGCTGCTGATCTTCTTCGCGGTTCTCGGCGGCCTGGAAGTGTTCGGCGTCCTGGGCCTCGTGCTCGGCCCCGTTGTAGTGGCCATCACCCTGGCGCTCATCGAGATGGTGCGGCAGGCCCACCGGTCACCAGCCGAAACCGTCGATGGAACGACCGTGCTGGAGCAGCAGTCGGAACTGCGCGAAGCCAGCTGACCGCCCCGGACTCAGTGGGCGAGCGACAGCATGAGCCCGTCCTCAGCACACGACGGCAGCTCTCGTCCCTGTGGAGTGCGCCCCTGTCGCCAGCCCGCCCCGCGCCTGCCAGCACGGCTGGATTATGGTTACCCGCGAGCACGGTCCCGTAACGATCGTCTCGGCACGCCTCCGACGCAGGTGCTCCGTCCGTTGACTTGAGGGATGACTGGGCGTATGCTCCAGCTCGTTTTCTCGAGCCGCAGTCAGATGTCACCACAGATCAGCGATGTCTCGAACGGTGTCGGCGCGGGCCGACGGGCGGTCCGCGTCGCGCTCACGAGTCTCGGTCTCCTGCTCGCGCTGGTGGCCGCCCCCGCACGCGGCGGGCAGGTGGCATCGCCGCCGCCTGCACCCGCAGGCCAGACCGCCGCGCCGGCGCTCTCGCGGGAGCAGATCCGGGAATTCCTGCTGACCGCGAACATCATCAAGGCGAAAGATACCGTCAAGGGGGTCACGCGCCCCCTGCGCATGACGCTCAGTGACGGCACGCTCACGCACGACGCGGCGTTCTCGACTGTCGACGAGCACAAGAACATCGAGCGGTTCGAGGGCGGCCGGGCCGAGCTCGACTTCGTCGATTCGTACAAGTTCAGCCTCGCGGCGTACAAGGTCGCGGAGCTCGTGGGTCTCGACCACATGATGCCGGTGCACGTGGAACGCGAGTGGCGCGGGAAGAAGGGGGCGCTCGCGTGGTGGGTCGACGCGAAGATGGATGAGGGCGAGCGACTCAAGAGCAAGGTGACGATACCCAACCCGGCGGCATGGAACCAGCAGATGTATCGCATGCGCGTGTTCATGCAGCTCGTCGCGGACACGGATCGCAACGTCGGAAACCTGCTCATCGACGCCGACTGGAAGCTATGGATGATCGACTTCACCCGGGCCTTCCGCCGGAACAAGTCGGTCCTCTCGGACAAGGACCTCAAGAAGTGTGATCGGGAGCTGCTCGCGAAGCTCCGAACCCTGACGGCCGAACAGGTGGCCGCGGCGACGAAGCCGTATCTGACCAATGCGGAGGTCGTCCCGTTGTTGTCGCGGCGCGATCAGATCGTCAAGTTGTTCGACGCGCTCGCTGCGAGGAACGGCGAAGCGCAAGTGCTCTACTGACGCGCGGTCAACATCAAGGAGGACACTGCATGCGAGCCGTTGCTCTCGGGATTGCCACCGCCCTCATCGTCGCGCTTGCCGGCCCACCGGCGGCTGCCCAGGCGCCCGCCGCTCAGAAGAAGGCGCCCACCACCTTCAGCGGGATAAAGCTGGTGGATCTGAACGCGCGCAAGCCCGAACAGACGGTCACCGTCCGGCTGAACGAAGACGGGATGAAGATCGTCGATACCGCGTCGAAGACGGATGTCGTCACGCTGCCCTACAGCGGCACCACGGCGACCCATCGCCTATCGAGCGCGCCTCCTGCGGTTGCCGGCGACCCCTCTGCGGCAGCCACGCAGCCGATGGCGGCGCCCATGTATATGGGAAAGACGCCACACAACTGGCTCACCCTGAAAGCGGGGACCGCCACCATCGTGCTGCGCGTGAGCGAGCGCGTGTACGCACAGTTGAAGGACGCGCTCGCGTCACACAATGTGCAGGTGCAGGAGGAGCAGTAGGTCAGCACTCCAAGCCCGGGGCGCGTCGGCCCCGGGCCACCATACGCTCAGGCCCCGGGCTCACACCCCGGGTGACCGGGCGCGGCCTGGCGCCACAGCCTCACGGGCCCTCGTCACGCCAGCCGTCCTCGATCAGCTTTTCCTTCACCCGTGCGGCCTGCGCGACTGCCGGTTCCCACTCTTCGAAGTTTTCGCCCCGCTCGAACGCGTCGTTGACGAAGTACACCAACGTGCTGGCCGGCGCGCCGGGGATGAGGGTCGCGCGCGCCACGTCGCCGTCCGGATGCCGGAGGCGCCAGAGCACGACGGGCTCTCCGTAGCTGGGTGCGGGTTCGTCGGGCATCCTGCCTGCTCTTACCGCGAATCCGGCATCTGTCGCGCCCTCGACGCCCTTTGTCCGAAGAAGGTCCGCCCCGAGTGGGAGATTGTTCGCCCCGGGGCAGACAGGCGGGCGGGGGACCGGCCCCGGGCGCACCGGTTGACCTTCTGTAAATCACTCATTCAACAGGCGGTTGGCTGGACGAGCAGCTTGGGGCAGCACAGACCGGGAACGCCGGTACTCTCTTTGCCCCTGCAGACATCGAACGGCACGCCTGGCTCGCCAGCCAACGGCGGCACGACATGAGAGGCGAACGCGATGCTTGCACACATCCTGAACGGCGGAATGACTGCAGACGCGCTCGTCCTCCCGCGCATGCCGACGATCGATCGCGAGCTGCTGCGCCGGTGGCTCGTGCGTGCGCTCACCGTGGTGGTCATCCTCGTCGGCGTGGTCCTGACTTTCTACATTCTGGGCGCCGTCGGGTTCGCCGTCTATGGCCTGCCCCGGAGCAGCTTCCGGCGATCGGCCGCGGCCCTGCCAGAGGCGGCCTGACGCGGCGAAGCGCTCGGGCTCAGCGCGGTTCGCCTTCGATCGCCGGCTCCGTGCCCTCGGTCGGCGGGCTGGTGAGCAGATGCTCGACTGCCTGTGCGCCACGATTGCGATGACCCGTGGGAAACGTGTCGTGTATCCAGTCAGAGGCGTCCTGCTCGGCGGCGAGTAGCCCAACGCGCAGCCACGTCCGTGTGAACATGAAGGCCTGCTGAAGGACGAACGCTCCGCACAGCGCCACGGCGGACGGCACGCCGCCCTCGCCCGACGTGATCTCCCGCAGGGCGACGTAGACGCCAGCCGACAGGACGAGCACGGTCCCGGCGCCGGCCCAGATACCAAACGTGAGCCCGGGACGCGTTGCGGCCTCGCGGACCCCCGCCAGCCAGGCGCTGAGCGCCCCAGGCGAACGCCCCGCCTCGAGCCGCACCAGGGCGTAATCAACGGCCGCAAGCAGCAGGACGGCCGCGAGCACGGCCGTCACGGCCTGAATTGCGGCGGCCCACAGATATCCCGGCTCCCACGCTGACTGAGACAACGGCGCGAGTGCCAGGCCCGCCAGGACGGCGGTCAGCCCCGCGGCGGCAAGCGCGATACCGCGACCGACGATGATCAGCAGCAGGAACGGCAAGTAGAGCGTGGCAGCGGCGGCCGCGAGCGCACGGCGGTCTCGCGACGCGTCCCGCACCGAGGCCAGCGTGGCGGCGATCAGGAGCGGGCTCGCGAGGACCGCTACGAGCACGCCGCCCCAGACCGCGGCCTGTATGATCCGCAAGATCGAGGCGCTGTCGAACTGCACCAGGTCGACGATCCCGCCAACGACGAACCGCTCGGCGAAGGCGTCGGCCTCGGGCCGGTACGCCGTCGCGGCCTGCAGCCAGCGGAACACCGGAAGGGCAAGCGCGAACCCGAGCACGAGGTGCCAGCACCAGATCGCCGTCACGAGCCCAGGACGCCCGCCTGCCACCCGGAAACCGCGCCGCATACAGCCGAGGGCGCCGCGATGGCGGGGGTTCCGTGTCACAGCCCGACTCCGGCGAGCAGGTTCTGGACCCAGAACATCCACCGTGCGCTCCAGGTGCGTGCCACACGCGCGGACGAATCGGTGCGTCGCGCCGAGTTGAGACGTGAGACTTCGAGCGCGACCCGGTGTTCCGGATCGATGTGAGCCGACATGAGACGGTGCGGTCCCGTCCGCGTGAGCTCTTTCCATGTGCCCTGGCCATCCCAGGTCACACGCTCCGGCCCGCGTCCCTGGTAGCGGAGCACGATGTCCACTGGAAACGCGACAGTACCGAGCCGCCTGATCACCACGCGACTCTGGTACATGGCGGACCCGACCGCCGCGCTGCTCGCGTTCGCCGACCCGATCAGCCTGGTCTTGCCGTCCCTGGTGTCAATCAGCCCGGCAGCGGGTACTGCCCGCTGGCTCGTGAGCGAGGCCACTTCGTACTCGACCACCCCGGTTCCTTCCGTGATGTGGCTCCAGAACCAGGCCAGGTCGCGCCCGGAGACCTCGCTGGCGACGGCGTAGAAGTCGTCACTCGACGGGTGCCGAAAGCGCCATCGCTCGTGATACGTCCGCAGCACACGCGCCATCGTCTCGCGTCCAAGCAGGTTCTCGAGCGTGCGAAGCGCCAGTTCGGGTTTCACATAGACGTAGAAGCTGTATGCGCCGGGACTGTACGTCCAGGCCGGCTGGCGGATGCGGTCAAAGGTGCGCCGCGGCGAGTTCTGTATACGGATCGCTTCTTCGCCTCCGACGCGCAGTCCCAGGAACGTCAGAATCGACGTCTGCGGCCCGTGCAGATTGTCCATCAGCCGGCCGCTCGAGTACGAGGTGAATCCCTCGTCCAGCCACGCCTCCTCGAACTCGTTGTTCGCCACCAGCCCGTACCAGAACTGGTGCCCGACCTCGTGCACCGTCACCAGCTCGGGGACGAGCAGACGGCTGAACGGCCAGTAGTTCAACAGGGCCAAGCTGCCGGCCGTAATCAGCGTGGGGTATTCCATGCCGGCCGAGCCCTCAGCGCCCGGGGCGGGGTCCACGATGGTGAGCGTGCGGTAAGGGTAGCGCCCGTACCAGAGCCCGAAGTTCTTGATCCCGAGCTTTGCGGCCGCGACGTAGCGATCGATCTGCGGCCGGCGCCCGGGCTGCATCAGCACGCGGATCTCGACATCGGACAGGCGCACCTCGTCGAGTGAGCGCCCCAGGAGCGCGGCGGTCGCGGCGTACTCGCCTGGCGTGACGTCGGCCGTCGCTGAAAAGCGCGCGAGCACCTCGACGTAGTTCGGATCCGCCGTCCAGGCAAAATCGTGCACGTCATCCTGCTCGTAGGTATGCGTGGTCGTACCGTCCGCGTTCGCTCGAACACCGGTCCGCCCACCCGTTGCACCGACAATGAACTTCCTCGGTGCCGTGATGTTGACGCGGAATCGGCCGAAATCAGCGTAGAACTCGCTGTTTGCGTGGAACTGGTGGCAGTTCCACCCCCCGGTGGTCCGCCCGCGCGTGCCCGCCGGCTCGTAGACGGCTATCTTCGGGAACCACTGGCCTGCCAGGTAGTAGTCGCGGTGATACCCGGTGCGGGCGAAGACCCGGGGCAGCTTCGCACTCCACTCGATCACCAGTGCAATCGATCCTCGCGGTCCCACCGGCTGCGGCAGGGGAACGCGGATAACCGTGCGGTCATCCGCGTTGTCGTCATCGGGGTGCTCGAAGCGGATGCGGGGCGTCAGGTCGGTGCCGTCCGCCAGTGTCATCTTTCGAACCGTCGTCCAGCCCCAGCCCTCGTCGGGCATGCGATCGCCCCGCAGCTGGCCCCCGGACTCGCGGAAGAACGTGCTGCGGGTGTTCCTGAACGCATTCAGGTACAGATGGAACCACAGCTCGACGACCGTGTCGTTCGACGGGTTGTTCCACGTGAGGCGTTCACGACCGGTAATCGACTTGTTCTCCGCATCGAGCCGCACGTCGATCGCGTAGTCCACCACGCGTTGCGCGCGGGCCGGCAGCGGGTCTGCCGCCGCGGGTCCGGTAAGCACAAGGAGGGCGAGCAGCACGGTTGGGGAGCTACGCACGGCATTCTTCACGGGTGGTGAGGCGCGTCGGCGGATGGTATGTGAAAGCCGCTGGCGATCGCAATGCTGGCCGCCACGGCCCTGCTCGTCACGATAGCGGCAGCGTCAGCACCGCCCGGCACCCCTGTTCCGTCGTGCGGTTCTCGAGGGACAATGTCCCGCCGTGCGCCTCCGCGATCTGGCGGCTCAGCACGAGGCCGATGCCGGATCCTTCGGGCTTCGTGGTGAAGAACGGGACGAACAGGTTCGACGTGTTCGGCAGCCCCGGGCCCTGGTCGTCGACGAAGATGTGCACGGCATTCTCGCCGACCTCCCAGCCGATCCAGACGCCTCCGCCGGTCGGCAGCGTGGCATCGACGGCGTTGCGGATGATGTTGATCAGCAGCTGCTCGATCTGATCCGGATCGGCCTGCAGGGTCACGGCCGGCCCGGCGTGGACGGCCACGGTCATTCGTCGCTCGAGATCTGCCGCGCGCGGCACGAGCGCGCCGATCGATACTGGTTTCAGTGCGGGCGCAGGCAGACGCGCGAGCTGTGCATAGGCGGCGGTGAACCGGCCGAGCGAGTCGGCACGTGATCCGATCACGGCGAGGCCGCCGCGCATGTCGCTCTCCCAATCCTCGGCCCTCGGATTCCTCGAGATCAGGCGCTCGAGGCTGTGGGCGATCGATTTGATCGGCGCGAGCGAGTTGTTGATCTCGTGGCCGATGACGCGAATGAGGCGCTGCCACGCCTGGCGTTCCTCGTCGCGCAGTGACCGGCTCACATCCGTGAGCACGAGCAGTTCCAGCGGCAACCCGCCTTGCCGGAACACCTTGTTGCGGACCTCCCACCGGCCGGAACCGCCGGGGAACGTCGCGGCGATGGTGGGGGAGTGCTCGTGTTCGAGGGCCGTCGCAAGGCCCAGTGCGTTCGCATCGAGGCCAATCAGCCGCTCCGACGGCCGCGCCAGCAGCCGCTCGCCCGCGCGGTTCACGAGGCGCAGCCGCCGGTCCGGATCGAACGCGAACACGGCGACCGGAATCTCCTCCATCACCGCACCAAGCAGTCCGCTCGCGTCGAGGGCACCCATGCGCTGGGCCCGCAGCGTGTCGGCGAGCGCGTTGACCTCGATCAAGACTTCCCCGAGCGGATCGTGCCGGCGCGAACCGCGTGCCCTGATGGAGAAGTCCTCCTCGCGCAACGCCGCCAGCAGGTTCGAGATCGTCTGCAGGGGAAAGATCACACGATCGCGGAGGGCAAACGCCACGCCCCACCAGAGCGCCAGGACCAGCAGCGTCAGGGTCCAGCGAAGGCGGGACGAGAAGTCGCCAGACCAGAGCAGCACCAGTGAGACGACGATCCCGGGCAGCCCCGCGCCGAGCGCCATCATGACGACGCGGCGGTCGTGGGTGAGCCAGTTGTCGAACGATCGCCGCAGCGACTTCACCGCGTGCACCTGCATCTCGCAGGGGGTGAAAGGTCTGGCGTGGCTGGCACGGCTGGAGATCGGCCGGCGCCCGTCACATTCCGAAGCGCTGGAGCCTCCGGTACAACGCGCTGCGGCTGAGGCCGAGCGCCTTGGCCGCGTGGCTCACATTGCCTCCATATCGAGCGAGCGCCTTCTTGATGAGGAAGCCTTCCACTTCTTCGAGGCTCATCTCTTCGAGCTTGCCGGCAGCATCGCGGGAGGCGCGCAGCCCGAGATCTCGCGCGGCGATGGTCTCGCCCTGTGCCATCAGCACGGCGCGTTCGACGGCGTGATCCAGCTCGCGGACGTTCCCGGGCCACGCGTGATCCAGCAGCACCTGCATGGCGGCCTGATCGAACCCTGTGATTCGCTTGCGGTACCGCTGGGCGTGCTGCAGGAGGAAGTGGCGCGCGAGCAGCGGCACGTCCTCCCGGCGTTCGCGCAGCGGCGGCAGCGGAATCTCGATCGTGTTGAGCCGGAAGAGCAGGTCCTGCCGGAAGCGGCCGGCTTCGACCTCCGTGTGGAGGTCCGCGTTGGTCGCCGACAGGATGCGCACGTTGACGCGCCGCGTCCGCGAGGAACCGACCCGTTCGAACTCGCCCGTCTCCAGTACGCGCAGCAGCTTCGCCTGCAGGTTCAGCGAGATGTTCGCGATCTCGTCGAGGAACAGCGTGCCGCCATCGGCGAGCTCGAACCGCCCGACGCGATCCGACTTTGCGTCGGTGAACGCACCCTTCACGTGGCCGAAGAGCTCGCTCTCGAACACGCCCTCAGAGAGGCCGCCGGCGTTCACGGTCATGAGAGGCTTGCCGGCACGCGTCGAAATCGCGTGGATGGCCTGCGCGACGGTGCCCTTGCCGGTGCCATTCTCGCCCGTGAGCAGCACGTTGGCGTCCGACGG
The DNA here is from genome assembly GCA_963739995.1 of Vicinamibacteria bacterium. Lineage (GTDB taxonomy): Bacteria > Acidobacteriota > Vicinamibacteria > Vicinamibacterales > JAENWD01 > CAVUCH01. The sequence goes on from CAVUCH010000001.1 coordinate 91,943, forward strand.
GCCGACGCGAGCAATCAGCTCGAGCACCGGCCGCATGGCCGCGGACTCCGCAATCAGGTTGGGACGACCCGAGCCCTGGTCACGGAGCAGCGTGTTCTCCGCTTCGAGCCGCTGGCTTCGCCGCAACGCGCGGCCAAGTTCCACCTGGGACCGGACGACCGCGAGCAGCCGCTCGTTGTCCCAGGGTTTCTGTACGAAGTCCCGGGCGCCGCGGCGCATGGCTTCGACCGCCACGTCCACCGACCCCCAGGCGGTCATCACGATCACCGGCATCGGCGAATCGAGCGCCCTCAGCCGGCTGAGCAGCGACAGGCCTTCCTGTCCCGACGTCGTATCCCGTGTGTAGTTCAGGTCGATCAGCGCAACGTCGAAATCACGTGCCTCCACCGCGCTCAGCACGCCCGCCGGCGAGGTCGCCGTCTCGATGTCGCAGCCCTCGCCTTTGAGCAGCAGGCGAAGCGCCTGGAGCACGTCGGGCTGATCATCGGCGACGAGGACGCGTGCTCGCTGGAGGATGTCGGCGGCGGGCGCATGAGGCCGAGGCGACTCGGCAGGCATCAGTCGTTCACCAGCCATCCATCCCGCAGCCGCACGATACGGCTGCCGTAGGCGGCGTTCGCCTCGGAGTGCGTCACCTGAATAATGGTGGTGCCTTCGCGATTGAGCTGCGTGAACAGCTCCATGATTTCCCGGCCCTGGCCCGTGTGGAGATTCCCGGTCGGTTCGTCGGCAAGGATCAGGGTGGGTTTTGCGATGAGCGCTCTCGCGACGCCGACCAGCTGCTGCTGGCCGCCCGAGAGCTGTGATGGGTACAAATCCTTCTTCCCGACGATCTGGAACCGGTCGAGGATGTCACACACCGTGCTGTCGCGTTCCTTCCGCTTCACGTCGCGGTAGGACAGCGGCATGTCGAGGTTCTCGTAGACAGTGAGGTGATCGATCAGGTGGTAGCTCTGAAACACGAAGCCGATGTGGGTCTTCTGCAGCTCGGCGCGTTCCTTCTTCCCGAGCAGGTGAATCGGCTGGCCATGCAGGTAGTATTCGCCGGTCCAGGCCGCGTCGTGCATCCCGATGATGTGGAGCAGCGTGGATTTCCCGGCGCCCGACGGCCCCATGATCGACACGAACTCGCCCGGCGCGAAATCGAGCGTGATCCGCCGTAGAACGTAGGTCGTCTGCACGCCCTGCTTGTATGCCTTCTCGATGTTGCGCAGGCTGATGACCGCGCGGCCGCTCTTCGCCAGCTCAGGGGGCGTCAAGGCCTGTGTGACGTGTTCCACTCTGTGTCCTCTGAATCGGGCCGATTGTACAGCGAGGTGCGGCAGGGCCGGCCATGCGACGCCGGGACTGAAGTGCCGGCTCCACATGTCTACCGCCTACCGCCTACCGCCTACCTACCGCCTACCGCCTACCGCCAGCCCCCAAGCGCCGCCCACTGCCCGCATCTCAGACCGCTTCCGCCACGTTCTCTTCCACGATCCGCCCATCGAACAGGTGAATGCTCCTGTCCGCATGGCGCGCGTAGCGGGGGTCGTGTGTGACCATGGCGATCGTAGCGCCGCCGCGGTGCAGTTCCTGCAGCAGTTGCATCACCGATTCGCCGTTCTTGGAATCGAGGTTTCCCGTCGGCTCGTCAGCGAGGAGAATCGCGGGCTGCCCGGCCACCGCACGGGCGACCGCCACGCGCTGCTGCTGGCCTCCCGAGAGCTGGCTGGGAAGGTGTCGCGCGCGATGGGCCATGCCGACGCGCTCGAGCGCGGCTTCGACCCGCTGCCGGCGCTCGGCCGGCTTCATTCCGCGGTAGGTGAGCGGCAACTCGACGTTCTCGAAGACGGTCAGGTCACCGATCAGGTTGAAGCTCTGAAAGATGAACCCGATCTCCCGGTTGCGCGTCCGCGCGCGCTCCGCGGCCGTGAGGTTTGCCACCGGCCGTGAATTGAGCGTGTAGCTGCCGCCTGTCGGTGTGTCGAGCAGGCCGAGAATCGACAGGAGCGTCGACTTCCCGCAGCCGGACGGCCCCGCGATCGCGAGGTACTCGCCGTTCCGGATCTCGAGGTGGATGCCCGCCAGCGCGTGCGTTTCCACTTCATCGGTGTAGAAAACCTTCGTGACGCCGTCGAGCCGGATCAGCACGTCGTTCGCTGCGTTCATGAGCACTCCTCAGCGGATGCGGAGACGGTCGCGGCCGTCCCAGGCGGACATGTCGGACAAGATCACGCGGTCGCCCTCGCGTAGACCGCCGACGACTTCGATGGTGTTGACCGAGCTGCGGCCGAATTTGACCTGCACGCGCTCGGCGGCATCGGGCTTCTCGGGCGCGCCGAGCAGCTTGAAGAGGCTCACCGTGCTGTTCTCCTGGCCGAAGGCCGGACGCCCCACATACAGGACGTTATCGAGCCGTTCGAGTTCAATCGTGCCGTCCACGCTGAGGTCGGGCCGGGCGCCGCGGGGGAGCGGTCCCGTGAACGAGACGTCCACGAGCACCGTGCCGTTCTGTGCGGCGGGATCCACGCGCGCCACGCGGCCTTCGACCTCGCCGTTCCGGGTGTCGATCGTGGCCTTGAGGCCAAACTCCAGGTCCTTGGCCTGCGTTTCGGGAATCCGGAGCTCTGCCTTGAGCCGGCCGGGCGCCGCCACACGCGCGAGATTTGCCCCGACCGCCACGCGCTGGCCGACCTCGACGGGCACCACCTGCAGCACGCCCGCGATGCCTGCGCGCACCTTGAGCGCCTCGACCTGGCTGCGTCGCAACTCGTAGAGCGCCCGCCGCTGTGCGACTCGCGCCTGCTCGGCGGCGAGCTGCGCCTGTGCGGAGTCGCCGCGAATCTTCAAACGCTCTTGCTCGATGCGATGGCGGTTCTGGAGCTCGTCGGCCTCGACGCGCGTAATCTGCGTAGTCACCGCCGACTGCAGGCCCTCCTTCGAGAGCTGCTCGTTGGCTTCGGCGGTAATCCGGGCCGTGTGGAACTGGGCCTGGATGTCGGCGGCGGCAGACTGCTGCTGGAGCAGCTCGTTCTCCAGCCGCACGCGGACGCTGGCGAGGTCGGCTTCAGCGGCGCGCAGCAGGTACTCAGCGTCGAGCGCCTCCTGCTGCACACGCGCGTCGCTCAGTTCCAGAATTTCGGTGTCCGGTTCGACGACGGTGCCGGGAAGCGTGAGGATCCGCTCGACTCGCCCATCGGTGGCCGCGGGGATCCAGCGGATGTCCTCGGGGACCAGCGTGCCGGGGCCGCGCACCTGACGGAGCATCGAGCCCCGTTTGACGGTGTCGGGCCACACCGAGCCGATCTCCACGGTCGGCGCCGCCGGCTTCAGCTGCGCGAGACCAACCGTCACCAGGACGAGCACGAGCAGGCCGGCGACGGCGAAAATGGTGCGTCGGATGCGCTTCTGACGAGCGACGGACGGGCGGGGAATGTCCATGATCTCCTGTGGTGCGCGCGGCAAATACTCCGACGCGCGTCCTTTCAAAGGTCAAACGGTGTGCCACCGGCGTGAAGCGGGCAACCACTTGGACGTAAAGGGCTTACAAGGCGTTCACCGGGGGCGATCGGCCGGGGCTGTTGCGGGGCTGGGATCCTGTCGTCCCGGAATCGGACAGTGGGTGGACGTGCGGATCGGCGGGATATTGGCAGGCCGTCACAGAAAAACCTACACGCCTTCAAACCGCGCCGTGAAGTGCCGCAGCTCGGCGGCGCTCGCCGTGATCCGGTAGCCCCGCAGCGACTCGGCGAGCGAGGCGACATGGAGCACCGCCTCGGCGACATAGTCGATGTGCGACTGCGTGTATACGCGCCGGGGAATCGCGAGCCGCACGAGATCCATGGCGGCAGGGGACTCCGTGCCATCCGCATGGCGGCCGAACATCACCGTCCCGATCTCAGCGGACCTGATGCCCGCCTCCACGTAGAGGGCGTTCACGAGTGCGATCCCGGGGTACTCGAGCGGCGGGATGTGCGGCAGCAGGGCGCGGGCGTCGATGTAGATGGCGTGGCCGCCCGGGGGCTGGATGATGGGGACGCCTCCCGCCGTGAGCTTCTCGCCCAGGTAGGCCGTCGAGCGGATCCGATAGCGGAGGTAGGGCTCCTCGACGACCTCCTCCAGCCCGCGCGCGATGGCCTCGAGATCGTAGCCCGCCAGCCCGCCGTACGTGGGAAAGCCTTCGGTCAGGATCAGAAGATTTCGTGCGCGGTCGGCCCAGGCATCCTCGTTCATGGCGAGGAAGCCGCCGATGTTCGCGAGGCCGTCCTTCTTCGCCGACATGGTGCACCCGTCGGCGAGCGAGAACATCTCTCGTGCGATGTCGCGCGGCGTCCGATGCGCCTGCCCAGCCTCGCGCACCTTGATGAAGTATGCGTTTTCGGCGAAGCGGCACGCGTCGAGAAAGAACGGCTTGCGGTAGCGGTCGCAGAGCGCACGGACCGCGCGCAGGTTCTCGAGCGAGACCGGCTGTCCCCCGCCCGAGTTGTTCGTGACGGTCACCATCACCAGGGGCACGCGCTCGCCGTGCAGTTCCAGCAGCCGCTCGAGCGCGGTCATGTCGATGTTGCCCTTGAAGGGATGTGCGGCGGCAGGCACGCGCCCCTCGGGGATCACCAGATCGAGAGCCTCGGCGCCTTCCGCCTCGATGTTGGCACGGGTCGTGTCGAAGTGGTTGTTGTTCGGGACGATCTGACCTCGCGCCAGGGTGGTATGGAACAGAATGCGCTCGGCCGCGCGCCCCTGGTGCGTGGGGATGATATGCGTGAATCCGGTGAGCGCCTGCACGACGTCGCGGAACCGGTAGAACGACCGGCTGCCAGCGTACGATTCGTCGCCCTGCAGGAGCGCGCCCCACTGAGTGGCAGACATGGCGCCCGTCCCCGAATCCGTGAGCAGGTCGACGAGCACGTCGTCCGCATGGAGCAGGAAGACGTTGCGGCCGGCGGCCTCGAGGGCCGCCTCTCGATCCTCGCGGCGTGTGAACTTGAGGGCCTCGACCGATTTGATCCGGAAAGGCTCGATGATGGTGCGGAACGGCATGCTGATCCCCGTTACTGCCGGGTGATCTCGCCGCGCCGCAGCCGGCGGTACATGTCGAGCGCATCGGCCACGATCCGGAATGCGTCGGCGGGGCCCATGAAGTCCTCGATGACCACCTGCTTGTGCTCGAGGATCTTGTAGTCCTCGAAGAATCGCCGCACTTCGCGGAGGATGTAACCGGGCAGCTGCGGGTGGTCGGTGTAATCGGAGAAGGCCGGATCGCGCACGCTCACCGCGATGATCTTGTCGTCGAGTCCTTTCTCGTCGCGCATGCGCATGACGCCGATCGCACGCGCCTCGATAATGGTGAGCGGCACGACGGCTTCCTGGCTGAGCACCAGCGCATCCAGCGGGTCGCCGTCTTCGCAGAAGGTGCGCGGAATGAATCCGTAGTTGGCGGGATAGTGCACCGCGCTGTACAGTACGCGGTCCAGCTTCAGGAGGCCTGTTTCCTTGTCGAGCTCGTATTTGTTCTTGCTCCCCATCGGAACTTCGATGACGACGGGAAACGCCTTTTCAATCAGATGATCATCAACATAGATATCGTGCCACGCGTGCATGCGAAATAACTCCTCGCCACGTTCGCAACGCCCGTGGATGGGCTCATTCTATCTCGTCGGACGACGCGCACTCCCGCGGGTGTCGCCGCGCGGCTCCGGCACCACAGCCCGCGTGATGGCGGTCACACGGAGCGTTCTGATTGTCCTTGCGGTTGCTGCTGGCGTGGTCGATTCCGCGTCTGCGCAACAGGCGCAGTCGAAAGCCGCGGTTGCCGGAACCGACCTGCGGCAGATCAGTCGCACCCTCGAGGGGCTGAGCGACCGCGTCGGGCCGTCAATCGTCCAGGTGTTCGCCGTCGGGTACGCGCCGCCGTCGGACGCGAGCGAGGAACGGTCGCTGCTGACCCAGCAGCGGAGCACCGGTTCGGGCGTCATCCTCGATCCCGAGGGCTACATCGTCACCAACGCCCACGTCGTGCAGGGCGCGTACAAGGTCCAGGTGCAGCTGGCCGCTCCGAGACGGGGCGCCTCGCGATCGATCGTGGGTCCACGCCCCCGCGTCATCGGCGCGCAAATCGTCGCCATCGACGAGGAGACGGACCTGTCCGTACTGAAGGTAGACGAGAAGGCGCTGCCGGCCCTGGAGCTGGCAGATTCGGACTCTGTCCGACCAGGACAGCTGGTGCTCGCGTTCGGCAGCCCGCTCGGTCTGGACAGCTCGGTGACGCTGGGCGTCGTGAGCGCCGTCGCACGGCAGCTCGAACCCGACGATCCGATGATCTACATCCAGACGGACGCGTCCATCAATCCGGGCAACAGTGGGGGGCCGCTCGTGGATACGGATGGGCGCGTCGTGGGGATCAATACTTTGATCCTGTCGCAGTCGGGCGGAAACGAGGGGCTCGGGTTTGCCGCGCCCAGCAACATCGTCCGCAACATCTTCGATCAGGTGCGAAAGTACGGGCGCGTGCGCCGCGGCGAAATTGGCGTGCGCGCCCAGACGATCACGCCTTCGCTTGCCGAAGGGCTGAAGCTGCCGCGCGACTGGGGGGTCGTGCTGGGCGACGTGAACCCGGCCGGCCCTGCCGCAAAGGCCGGCATCGAACCGGGAGATATCGTCGCGACTCTCGACGGCAAACCGATGGAGAACGGCCGGCAGCTCCAGGTGAACCTGTACGGACGCGGAATCGGGGACGTGGTGACGCTGCAGATCCTCCGGGGCTCCCGCACCGTCGATGTCCCCGTGACCGTGATCGAGCGCGGCGATGATCCGAACCGCTTCGCCGGGATGGTTCGTCCCGAAGACCACCTGATCAAGCGCCTGGGAATTCTCGGCCTGACGTTCAGCCGCCCCCTCGCCCAGCTCCTTCCCGACCTGCGCGTGGCGTCCGGCGTCGTCGTAGCGGCGGCCTCCCGCACCGGACCACCGGCGTGGGAAGGCGAACTGCAGCCAGGCGATGTGATCCATGCGGTGAACCGTACGCTCGTCACCGACATTGCGGCGCTGAGGACAGCGGTCGACGGGCTCAAGGTCGGTGAGGCGCTGGTGGTGCACGTCGAGCGGGGAGGCGAGATGCTCTTCCTGGCGGGGCGGGTCGAATAGGTCGACGCGGAGGCGCGTACGTCAATGGGCGAACGGGACACCAGTATCGGGCCGCTCACCCCCGAGCAGCTGGCCCAGATCAATCGGCTGGCTACGGTGGCGCGATTTGTCTCCGCGCTGGCGCATGAGCTCAACAACTCGCTGCAGGTCATGGGCGGGCTCATCGAGCTGCTCGCCGAGCGCGACGATCTGCCACAGGACGCGCTGCTGCGAATCGAGCGCATCGGCGCACACGCCGACCAGGCAGGCGGCAAAATCAAGCAGGTCGTCAGCTTTGTGCGCGCGCCCGCGGCATCGCCCGCCCGAGTGGATCTCGCCGCGATCGTCGACCGCGCGCTGGTCTTGCGTTCGTACGAGCTGGAACGGGCGGGCATCCGAACCGTGCGCGCAGTCACGACGGAGCTGTTCGCGGTGCGTGGCAGCGCGCGCGATCTCGAGCAGGCTGTGCTGAACCTGCTGGCGAACGCCCAGGAGGCGCTTGCCGCTGCGGAAACACGCGAGCTGCGCATCGGGATGACACGTATTGACCGGCGCGTCCGCCTGTCTGTGACGGACACTGGTCCGGGCGTACCCTCGGAACTGCGACAGCGGATTTTCGAACCGTTCTTCACGACGCACCCCGCGAGCGGAGCGGTCGGCCTCGGCCTCACCGTGGCGGCACACACGGCCGCGGCGCACGCCGGACGCCTCTCCCTGCTGGACCAGGGACCGGGCGCGACGTTCGTGCTCGATCTGCCGCAGGAGACGGAAGACAGCCCGCGACCCGCGGACGGTCACGAAGACGGTGTGATCACAACCTTCCGGAATGTCACCGGCCCGTGATCCCCCTGCAGCAGGATAGGACCGGCGTCACCTTCGTTGCTGTCGAGTGCGCCTCCGGTGATCCCGGGAATGAGCTCGTTGTCGATGATTGTCTTTCCATTGAGCGCAACGGTGATCCGCCGGCCGATCAGCGTGATGTCGTATGACTGCGGCTGGCCGGCTTTGAGGGTGGCGTCGGTGTAGGGCCGCAGGAACCCGTAGACGCCACCCATGCGCAACGCGTCAGTCGCCCGTCCCGCATCGTCCTGGATCTGCACCTCGTAGCGGCCGCGCAGGTAGATGCCACTGTTGCTGCCCGGCGGATAGCTGAACTCGACGTGCAGCTTGAAGTCGGAGAACGTCCGCTCGCTGATGATGTCGACGCACTTGGGGGAGTTCATCAGCGCGCCGTCCTCGACCTTCCAGCAGGTGGCCTGCGAGCCGCGCTGGCGCCACCCCGCCGTGCTCTTGCCATCGAACAGGTCGATCGCCGCGCCCCATGTCGGTGCGGTATCGCGCAGCAGCGCGGGCGCGCGCACCCCGGTCCAGGTGATCGACGTGCCGTCGGGGGCCTTGGTGGTGCCTTCCAGCCGATCTCCTGTCAACCTTCCCGTGAACACCAGATCCGCCTGCTGCTTCTCGTACTGCGGCGCAACGGCGAACTCCAGTGTGCCCTCGCGGTATTCGACCCGCGTGAGGTTGCGCGAGCTGCCGGACTGTCCGACGAAGCGGCCCTGCAGTTGTGTTTCCTTTCGCAGGTGAATCTCCACCCAGGAGGGGTACTCGGCGGCCGCACCCTTCACGGTCAGGTCCCATCGACCAAGAATTGGATCGGCGAACCCCGTTTTTGGTTCCTGCCCCTCGATCAGAGTGGCGCAGGCGAGGACGACGGCGACAACGAGCAGGGCTGCCGAGCGAAGAGAGCGGAACATCGATGCCTCCAGATTGAGCGTGGGATTGATGGCTACCGTCCTCGTGCCGGTCCCCGGCCGCTTCCGCCGCCTTGCCGCCCACGGGTACCGGCGCCCTGGGGATGACGCGGGGGATGCGACGGGTGTTCACGTCGTGGAGGACGGTCCCCGCGCGCGTGGTCGGGGCGCGCCCGCTGCCCCTCCCCTCGTCCGGATCGTGCGCCCTGCGAGCGCGGCCGCTCTCCCGCGCGGCGCTGGCGGATGGCCGCAATGCGCTGGGCCAGGGGCACCTCCAGCGAGTCAGCCCTCGCAGAGTAGTCGAAGCCGGGCAGCGTCACGCGCGGCAGTCGCTTGCCGACCGCCTTCTCGATGGCCTGCAGGTCCGGCTCTTCTTCGGGCGAGACGAATGTGAACGCGTCGCCCGTGGCCTCGGCTCGAGCCGTGCGGCCGACGCGGTGGATGTAATCATCCGGCACCGCAGGGACATCGAAGTTGACGACATGGCCGAGTGCTTCGACGTCAATCCCGCGCGCCGCAATGTCAGTAGCGACGAGCACCCGGTACCGCCCCGACTTGAACCCCTCGAGCGCCTCGGTCCTCCGCCCTTGCGAGCGGTTGCCGTGAATGCGCTCGGCGGAAATCCCGTGTGCCACCAGGTGGGCCGCGAGCCGGTTCGCGCGGTGCTTCGTCCGCGTGAACACCAGCGCTTCCTGCATCTCGCCGCCGCGCAGCAGCGCAAGCAGGAGCACTGACTTGAGCCGTTGTTCCACCGGATAGACGGCCTGCGTGATCCCGACGGCAGGCGCCGACTGTCGCTGCAGATTGATCGTGACGGGGTCGCGGAGCAGCTCACGTGTGAGCGCGGCAATCGGCGCCGGCATCGTGGCGCTGAAGAACAGTGTCTGCCGCCGCTCGGGGACGTGGCGCAACACCCGTCGGATGTCGGGCAGGAACCCCATGTCGAGCATCCGGTCCGCCTCGTCGAGCACGAGGTACTGGACGCCCGTCAGCTTGGCGTACGGGTGCCGGAAGTGGTCGAGCAGCCGCCCGGGGGTCGCGATCATGACGTCGGCGCCGCTGCGAAACGCGTGCTCCTGCGGGCCCATCGAGACGCCGCCGTACACCGCGGCCCCGGTGATGGGCGTGTGCACGGCCACATCGTTGAGCGCCTGGAGAATCTGTGCGGCAAGCTCGCGGGTCGGGGTGATGACGAGGGCGCGGGTCGTGCCCCGCGGCTTATCCATGAGCTGCTGCAGGATTGGCAGGAGGAAGGCGAACGTCTTGCCGCTGCCCGTCATCGCGCAGGCGAGCACGTCGCGACCGGCGAGCGCCGGGGGGATGGCGTCAGCCTGGATCGGCGTGGGCCGGACGAAGCCGAGGTCCTTGAGGCCCTTGAGAAGGAGCGGGTGCAGCGGAAGCGTCGCAAACGGCATCCGCACAGGGTACAACGAACCGTGGCCCGGCCGGGCCCATCAGCCGGACGGCCGAACCCGATTGACATGGAGTCTCGGCCGCCCGCGCGGTGAAGCGCCGGCGCGTGAGCCACGGGTCGTCAGGGTTGCAGGCGCGCGCCTATGACGGCGAAACACCGCTCCAGTGGTCGTGGTCGAACGAGTCCCCGTTTGCCGAGGCCCAATCCGTCGCTGCCACGACCGCCGTCTCGAAGGCTGCCTGGCCATGGAAAATCTGGGCGACACGCTCGTCAGCAAAACCCAGCATGGCGGGGCCGGCGGCGGTCATCCCGGCCAGCAGGACATCGACCCAGCCATGGGTCCTGAAGCTCACCGCGCGGACCATGCCTCCGGGGTAGTCGGTCAGCATCGCCAGCCCGAGCACCGCCGCGCCATTGGCGTAGGCGAGGGCCGCTGCACGAGGATGGTCGTGGCGCAGGTATGCGCCAAGGCCGAAAAACGAGGCTGCGGTCGCGTAGTCGATCACCGCGTGCGCAGACGCATCAATCATTTTCGGTACGTTGCCGGTGGCCGGCAGCAGATTCTGGTTCTCCATTCGTGCCTCCGCTCCCCCAGGCGCAAAACAAACGCCAGCTGCGCCCAGCTCTGGCGTCTCCGGCTGAGCGCAGACCTCGTCTGTATGCGGTGGCACGTTCGATCGGCACCGCCCTCGTCGTGGAGAGGGCCGGCACTCGGGTTCTGTGATGATGCGTCCCGGCAGGCGCGGCAGTGCAGCGGCTGCGTCGCCGGCCGCCTCTAGGACGCCTTGGGGGAGTCCTCCCGCGCTGAGACGAAGACGTCTTCGCCGGAGGCGATTGGGGCGGCGCGGTAGCGATCCTGCGTGAGCTCGGCGCGCACCGAGTCTCCCCACTCGGTCAGCAGCTCCACTTTCACCAGCGGTCCCGCCGGGTTGACGCGGACGACGCGTGCGCGGAAGCTGCCGCCGGCCGGCCTGTCCGCGTGGAGATCGAGCAGGTGGGGTCGAATGTACACCGCCGCGTGTCCGTCTTCGTCTGGGTTCGTGCCGGCGGGCAGCGGCACCTCGAGACCCCCAACGAGCGCGCGGTCGCCTTGTATCCGCCCGTGAAACAGGTTCACGTCACCCAGGAACCGATGGACGAACGGCGTCCTCGGCGAGTGGTAGACCTCGTCGGGCGTGCCCTCCTGCTCAATCCGTCCGTTGTTCATCACCACGACGCGGTCCGAGAGTTCCAGCGCCTCTTCCTGATCGTGCGTGACGAAAACGCTTGTCACGTGCAGCTCGTCGTGGAGCCGCCGGAGCCAGCGCCGCAGATCTTTCCGTACCCTGGCATCCAGCGCCCCGAAGGGCTCGTCCAGGAGCAGCACCTTGGGCTCGACCGCCAGCGCGCGCGCGAGCGCCACTCGCTGACGCTGGCCGCCCGAGAGCTGCGACGGGTACCGCTCCGCGAGCCCATCGAGCTGCACGAGCGCGAGCAGCTCACCGACGCGGTCGCGGATGCTGCGCTCCGGCGGGCGCTCACGGCGCGGGCGCACGCGGAGGCCGAAGGCGATGTTCTCGAATATCGTGAGGTGGTTGAACAGCGCGTAGTGCTGAAAGACGAATCCCACGCGACGGCGCTGCGTCGGCTGGCGCGTGGTGTCGACGCCATCGAGGTACACGGCGCCCTGATCCGGGTGCTCGAGGCCGGCGATGATGCGCAACAGCGTCGTCTTGCCGGACCCTGAGGGCCCCAGCAACCCCACGAGCTGCCCGGGCTCCACCGTCAGGTCGATGCCGTCGAGTGCCTGGTAGCTGCCAAACCGATGACTGATTCCCCTCGCTTCGATGCTCATACCTGCTCCAAGTCGACCACCGCCGGCGCAGCGCCGACGGCGGACCGCCACTCGACGATCGATCGTGCGATGAGAGTGAGGAGCGCGATCGCCGTCAGCAGCGATGCGACCGCGAAGGCTGCGGTGAAGTTGTACTCGTTGTAGAGAATCTCCACGTGCAGCGGAATCGTGTTCGTCTGCCCGCGAATGTGGCCGGACACCACCGAGACCGCCCCGAATTCACCGACTGCGCGCGCGGTGAGCAGCACGGTGCCGTAGAGGAGTCCCCAGCGAATGTTCGGGAGCGTCACGCGCCGGAACATCTGCCATCCGCCTGCGCCGAGCGCGAGCGCCGCCTCCTCGGCGTCAGCGCCCTGCTCCTGCATGACGGGGATCAGCTCGCGCGCCACGAACGGGACCGTGATGAACAGCGTGGCCAGCACGATCCCGGGCACCGCGAAGATGATCTGGATGTCGTGTTCGGCCAGCCATGGTCCGAAGAATCCCTGGCCGCCGAACAACAAGACGAATACGAGCCCCGACACGACCGGTGAGACGGCAAATGGCAGGTCGATGAGCGTGACGAGCACCCGCTTGCCGCTGAACTCGAACCGGGCGATTGCCCACGCCGCCGCCACGCCGAACACCAGGTTCAGCGGCACCACGCAGATAGCCGTCAACAACGTCAGCCGCACCGCGCTGAGCGCCTCGGGTTCCGTGATGGCGCGCCAGTACACCGCCATGCCCTCGGCGAAGGCCTGTGTGAAGACCGCTGCCAGGGGGACGAAGAGAAACAGCGTCAGAAAGGCCAACGCCACTGTCCAGAGCAGCGCCGGCACGAGCCGCCTCCCACTGGCCCCGGGGCGCCGTTCGATGGGTCTGTGCATGATCGGGACTCAGGCTGTGCGCCGGCGGCTCCACGCGTGGAGGCTGTTGGTCCCGACCAGCAGCAGAAACGAGAGCACCAGCATGGTCGACGCAAGCGCCGTCGCACCTGCATAGTCGTACTGTTCCAGCTTCGTCATGATCAGCAGCGTGGTGATCTCGGTTCGCATCGGCAGGTTCCCGGCGATGAAGACCACGGACCCGTACTCGCCGAGGGCGCGGGCGAACGCGAGGGTGAAGCCCGTCAGCATCGCCGGCACGATCGTCGGGAGAATCACGCGGCCGAACACCTGGGCGCGCGTCGCGCCCAGGCTGATGGCCGCCTCTTCGACCTCGGGGTTCAGATCCTGTAGCACCGGCTGAACCGTTCGAACCACGAAGGGCAGCCCGATGAACGTCAGCGCGATGACGATGCCGAGCGGGGTGAAGGCAACGGGAACCCCGAGCGGCTCGAGCAGCCGGCCCACCCAGCCGTTCTTCGCGTAAACGGACGTCAGTGCAATCCCGGCGACCGCCGTCGGCAAGGCAAAGGGGAGATCGACCATTGCATCGATCAGCCGGCGTCCCGGTATCGGGTATCGCACAAGGACCCATGCGACGAGCACCCCGAACACGACGTTCACCGTCGCGCCGATCGCTGATGCGCCGATGGTGAGGCGATACGACGCGAGCGCCCGCGGCGTGGTCACGATCTCCCAGAACTGCCGGGCGTGAGCGTTGCCGTCTTCACGAACACGCCGCAGAGCGGAATCAGGACGAGCAGGGACAGGTAGAACACCGTGAGCCCGAGCGTCGGCCCAAAGCCGGGCAGCGCGTTCCGTCGTGCCTTGGTCATCGTCCAGTCATCGAGTCGGGCTACGTCCCAGGCTGATAGATCTGATCGAAGACGCCGCCATCGCCGAAGTGCGTCTTCTGTGCCTTCGCCCACCCACCGAAGACCTTGTCCACGGTGAACAGCCGGAGTTCAGGAAACTGCTTCACATATCGTGCACGGACGGGCTCGGATCGGGGGCGGTAATAGTGCTTCGCCGCAATCTCCTGGCCTTCGGGGGAGTACAGAAACTCCAGATACGCCTGCGCGACCTTCCGCGTCCCGCGGCGGTCGACGACCTTGTCGACCACGGCCACCGGCGGTTCGGCGAGTATCGAGACCGAGGGAGCGATGATCTCGAAATCACCCTTCCCGAGTTTCTCCACGGCCAGCAGGGCCTCGTTCTCCCACGCGACCAGCACGTCGCCGATGCCGCGCTGCACGAACGTCGTCGTCGATCCCCGCGCACCCGAGTCGAGCACGGGCACGTTTCGATAGAGCTTGGCCACGAAGTCACGCGCGCGCGACTCGTCGCCCTTTGACTGTTCGAGCGCGTACCCCCACGCCGCCAGGTAGTTCCAGCGCGCACCACCGGAGGTCTTCGGGTTGGGCGTGATGACCGATACACCCGGGCGGACGAGGTCGTTCCAGTCCTTGATGCCCTTCGGGTTGCCTCTGCGCACGAGCAGCACGATCGCTGACGTGTAGGGACTGCTGTTCTGCGGGAGCCGCGCCTGCCAGTCCCGCGCGATCAGGCGGCCGATGTCACGGATCGCGTCGATGTCGTATGCCAGTGCCAGGGTCACGATGTCGGCCTGCAAACCGTCGATGACCGCACGTGCCTGCTTCCCCGATCCCCCGTGCGACTGGTTGATGGTGACGGTCTGGCCGGTCTTCGACTTCCAGCCCGTCGCAAACGCCGCGTTGACGTCCTGATACAACTCGCGCGTCGGGTCGTACGACACGTTCAGCAAGGTGATGGCCGCCTGCGCCTGAAGCGGGCCGGCCGGCGGGACGACCGACCATACGATTGCCGCCGCGGCAATCCACAGAAAAACACCTCGAATTGCGGGTTTCATGACCAGCCTCCTAGAATCCGACCTGGATGCGCGTGAACACGTCGCGCTCAGTGTCGCGATCACCGGAGACGCCACCGCCCCGGAAGTATGTTTCTTCGTAGTCGGCGGTGACCTTCACCGCGCGATTGAGGTACCAGTTTGCGCCGACGGCCCACCCGCGCGCATCGCGGGCGGCGATCGTCGGGTTGGCAAAGACAGGAAATGCCTCGTCATCGAGCGTGAGCTGGTTCACGCGCGCGGTGACCTCCACGGCCCCCCACGAGCCGGCCGACGGATCGAAGGCGCTGCGAGGCGTCACGCCGCGGTAGGAGCTGTCTTCGCCGGTGAGCACATACGACGTCGCGACCTGCCAGGCCTCGGTGCCGAGACGCGCTGTCTCAATGTCGCGGCGGACACGCTGTGAGGAGAAGACGTATTCCATCAGCACCCCGAATGGACCCGTATAGAAGTACCCCTGCGGTGACACACGCCAATGCGACCCGTCGGCCACGGTTGTGCCGGCCGCCGTGGCGTCCAACCGGTAGCGCGCGAACGTGATCTGGCCGTTGGTCCGGTACGCCGGCATATTGGGCGCGATCACGCTACCCCGCTGCGTGCCGGATGTGCTTGCAATGCCGATGCCGAGCCCTCGCAGCCGCTCGTGGCGGCTCGCTTTAAAGGGCAGCGCAAAGATCCGCGCCACGGCGTCCTTTCCGTCCCGGTCATCTGCATCGGCGCTCGCGCCATCGAGGACGCCGTTGACCACCCCGACCGAGTAGTTCAGCCTGGCGTCGAGGACGTCGCCGAAGAGCAGCACACCGGCGTCGCGGTTCGGCGCGACCGAGGTCGGCAGCGCCCGCTCGACGAACAGCAGCTCGGTTGCGGACACCAGGCGCTCGAGGCCAAATGGCGTCTTGAACTTTCCCGCCCGGATCTTCACCGCCGGCGTGAAACGCAAATCGATGTACGCGTCCTGGAGCACGGTGGTGCCGCCGCCAAAGTCGGGCATGAGCCTGAAGTCGACGTTCTTGAAGAGCGTGCCTTCGAGAATCGGCCGCACGCGGCGCAGCAGGAAGGTGTCGGCACCCTGCAATCCGGCTTCGTCGGCATAGAACCGCCCATCCGACTGGATGTACCCACGCAATCGCAACTGGAAGGCGCCATCAGCCGAGCGCATCGCAAACCCCTCGCGGCCGGCGCCCACGACCGGTGTGGTTTTTGCGCGCTCGGTGGCCTGCTCGCGATCGAGTTCGAGTTGGCGGCTGACGATCCTGATCTGCTGGTCGAGCTGCTCGATCTGGGCTTCGAGAGCGTCGAGGGTGCGGGGCGCCGGGGTCGCCGGAGCCGAGGTCGGCGGAGCCGGGCTGTCATTGGTGGGCGGCGAGTCCGGCACGGCGTCGTTCGCTGTGACGGGCGGAAGAACGACCGCGGCCTGCGCTCCATCATGTCCCGTGCGCGCAGCGGCCAGCTGCCGCTCGAGCTCCCGTACCTTCGCGTCCAGCGCGTCGACGCGCGCCTGCACGTCGGGAGGGGACGCCTGCGCCAGCGCCGGCGTGGAATGGACGCTAGCCGACCCCAGCAAGATGCCGACGATGTAAATAGTCCGAAATCCAAACATGCAATCCTCGCGTGTGTAGTGGTGCCGATTGGTTGAAAGGGGCGTGACAACAGCGACCCGGACGCCGACATCGACACGCCTGCAACCTTCCACATCCACGCGGGATCGTCAGCGGAGCCCTCCCTGACACATTATGAACTGCACTCGCCGTCGAGCACTTCCGGCGCAAACGCCGCGTCCTCGCCGAGATCGATGAAGTCGGCCGGCGCCGCATCCTCAGCCGCCAGCGGTTCGAGGTCCGCCAGCACCTGCTTGAGACGCGGGAGCTGGGCGCGGCCGAAGAACGCGGTTGCGGTTTCGCCGTCGGTCCGCTCGGCGGTGTAGAGCGCAAGCAACCGCTCCAGCGCTTCGGGTCCGCGTCTGGCCGGGATCTTCGCCGCGAGCCGGGCGAACCGTGCGCCATCGCGGCCCGCGTCGCCGCCGACCATCACGAAATACTGCGGGACCGGCCGTCCGGCGATCTTGCGGATGCTGCCCTGGAACCCGATGCCGGCCACGTGATGCTGTCCGCATCCGTTCGGGCAGCCGCTGATCTTGATGTGCACGTCGGGCGCGGCGTCCACCAGATGGGGGCGCTCGCGCAGGTGATCGCCGAGCAGCTTACCCAGCCCCCGTGACTGGGTGACCGCGAGGCGGCACGACTCCGCGCCCGGGCAGCTGGTGACGTCGGCAATGGTGCCCGCATCGGGCAGCGAGAGGCCGGCGGCCGAGAGGTGCTCGTACAGGGTCTCGACGTCACCGAGCGGCACCCAGCGGAACACGAGGTCCTGGTCGGGCGTGATGCGGATGGAGCCGTCGCTGAAGGCGAGCGACAGATCTGCGAGGACGCGCATCTGTTCGCCCGTGAAATCACCGAGCGGCACGGTCGCGGTGACGATCGCGAAGCCCTGCTGCTTCTGCGGGCGCACGTTCGTGCGGAGCCACCGCAATCTGGCTTCCGGGCTGACCGACAGGCTGGGCCGCACCTGCGGCACAATCCCGGGGCCCGCCACCGGCGAACCTGCCGCGCGTTCGGCAACCTGTGCAGGGTCCGGCGGGTCCAGTCGCGGCCAATCGGGGGCGGGCTCCGTGGGAGGCGCTTCGGGATCGAATGGCAGCCGAGCGCCTCCTTCCGCGAGCACCTCCGCATACGCCGTGTCGTACGCCGCGCGCCAGACGTCCCACCCCAGCGACTTGATCAGGAACTTCATGCGGTTGCGGTGCTTGTGCTGGTAATCACCGTGGCGATGAAACACACGGATCACGGCCTCGGCGACGTTCAGCATCTCGGCCACCGGCGCGAACTCGTGCAGCAGGAAGCCCGAAACGCTGTACGTTGCGGTGCCCCCGCCCACCGTCACCCGGAAGCCGCGGGCGTTCGCGCCGTCGACGTTTCGCACGACCGCTCGCCACCCGATGTCGTTGATGGCGGTAAAGGCATGATCCTCAGGGCACCCCTCGAAGCCGATCTTGAACTTGCGCGGCAGCGAGGAGCTGAGCGGATGCCGGAGCAGGTACCGCGTGAGCGCCTCGGCGTACGGCGTGACGTCGAACAGCTCGTCGGCGCTGACGCCCGCGTACGGGCAGGCAGTGATGTTGCGCACCGAGTTGCCGCATGCCTCACGCGTGGTCAACCCCGCATCGGCAAGTCGCCGCATCGCGAGCTCCGCATCGTGCAGGCGCACGAAATGGAACTGGATGTTCTGCCGCGTGGTGATGTGGCCGAAGCCACGTGAATACAACTCCGCCACCTCCGCGAGCGCGTGCAGCTGCGCCGTCGAGATCACGCCCTGCGGAACCTTGACGCGCATCATCTGCGCATCGGCGGCCTGACGCTGCCCGTACGTGCCGCGCAGCAGGCGGAACGCGCGCCACTGGTCCGGCCCGATCTCGCCCCGCTCGAACTGTCCCAGCAGGTCGGCGAACTCGTCGATGTCCCGTTCGTCGGCGAACGAGAGCCGTGTGCGGCCAAGTGTCTTCGGATCGTCTACTGCGGCCATTGCCGTGTCTTTCTCCTGTTACGAGGAATCAGCGCGCGAGCGCTCGAGCACCTGCGGCTCGTGCCGCCGCCACCTCGGACTCCACTGCCTCCGATTCAACCCCGATGTCACGAGCCGGCCGCTGGAGTCTTCCCGCGAGCTGCTGACCAACGCGCACCACGTCGCCGATGACGACGGTCCCCGCACCGTGGCTGTCGCCGGAGGTGGCCGGTCCCGGCTGGGCGAGCTCGCCGAGGGAGCCCATCCACGCTTCAGCGCCGGCTGTCGACGCGGCCACGAGCACCGCGGCGGGCGTCGCGGTGTCCCACCCCCGGGCAATCAAGCGACGGGCGATGTCGTCACGCGACCGCAAGCCCATCATGACGACGACGGTCGCGGAGTGCGGGGGCAGCGCGTCGAGCACTGGGGCCCATGCACGCTCGTCGTGCCCAGAGACGGTCACGAACGCAGAGGCGGCCCCGCGATGCGTCACCGGGATGCCCGCCAGTGCCGGCGCCGCGATCGCGGCACTGACGCCGGGCACGACCTCGAACGCGATCCCGGCGGCATCCAGCGCAAGGGCCTCTTCACCCCCGCGACCGAAGACAAAGGGATCGCCCGCCTTGAGCCGGACGACGCGGCGGCCCCGGCGCGCGGCGCGAATCAGGAGCCGGTTGATCGTTTCCTGGCTCATCGAGGCACGGCCGGCGCGCTTGCCCACGTAGAAACGCTGCGCGCGCGGTGCCAGTGCGAGCACGTCGCCCGAGACGAGCGCGTCGTACAACACCAGTTCGGCACGCTGGAGCCTGTCGTACGCGGCCAGCGTCAACAGCTGCGGATCGCCGGGGCCCGCGCCCACGAGCGAAACGAAGCCGGCGCTCACAGCCACACCTCCTGCGCGAAGGTCTGCCAGGTTCGCCGCGCGTACAGCGCGTTCAAGGCCCGGAGCAGCTGCGGCCGGCGTTCGTCCATCGGCACCCGTTTGGCAATCCAGCGCGGCCGGATCGCGCGGGCTTCCGCGACCCATCGTTCGAGATCGGCTGGCAGCACGGCGTCGAGCGCCTCCCGCAGAAGCCCCGCCAGCGCGGGGGCGCGACCGTTGGTGGAAATGGCCAGGGTGACGCCAGCGCGTCGGACCACCCCGCCGAGATAGGCCGTGGCGTTCGGCGGATCGTCCACCGCGTTGACGAACACGCCGCGGACCTCCGCGGCGCGCGAGACCTCGCGATTGACGTCGGGTGTCGCCGCCGCCACCACGAGCCACGCGCCTTCGAGATCGTCCGGCCGGAACTCGCGCCGGTAACGGGTGACGGCGCTCGCGTCTATGCCCGGGGTCATCACCGGAGCGACGACGATGATCTCCGCGCCCGCCGCCACAAGGGCACCGATCTTGGAGGTGGCGACCGGGCCGCCGCCCACCACCAGCACGCGCCTCCCGGCCAGCTTCAGGAACACGGGAAAGAGGGCTGCACTCATCGTGACACCGCCTCGGTGCCCGGTGCGCTCGCCAGCTCACGATTCAGCGTGGCATCGCCCTGTGGAGTGGACACGGTCATGCTCCTCATGTTCGCAAGGTCAAGAGTTGCAGCGGCACACGGCCAACGTGCAGGCCGCATTCAGTTTTTTCGCGCCCGCGCCAGCGCCCGGCGCGGGGATCCTCGCCCAGAGCGACGGCCGTCGTGCAGGGAGCGCAACCGATGCTCGGATATCCGCGGTCGTGCAGCGCGTTGTAGGGAACCTCATTCCGTCGGATGAATGCCCACACGTCTTCGCGCGTCCACCCCGCGAGAGGATTGATCCTCACGCACTCGCTGTCCACGTCGCGCTCCACGATCGCCGCGCGTGCGCGTTGGGGCGTCTGGTCGCGCCGGATGGCCGTGACCAATGCGTCCATGCCGACCAGTGCGTCCTGCAGCGGCGCGACCTTGCGGATGGCGCAGCACCGATCGGGGTCCCGGGCCCACAGTTCGTCGCCGAACGCGGCCGTCTGTTCGGCGACAGACAGCGCTGGGCGAACCGGGCGGATGCGCAGGCCGTAGCGGATCTCGAGGCGCTGCCAGAGGTCGTACGTCTCGTCGAACAGCAGCCCCGTATCGATGGTGAAGACGTCAATCGGGAGGTCCTGCTCGGCAATCAGGTGAACGAGCACACAGCCCTCGGCGCCGAAACCCGTGCCGAACCCCACGCGCGGTGCGAACTGGTGCGCGGCCCAGGCCAGGACATCTCCAGCGGGTTGCCCTTCCAGCTCCGCCGCCCATTCGCGTGTTCTACTCTCCGTCATACTGCCTCGCTGCCGATCGTTTGCTGCTCGCCTGTGGGTACAAAGAAAAAGGCCCGGGCGCTCTCTGGAGCATCCCGGGCCTTTGGGTCCGTTGCGTTTGCTGGAACGTTGGCCAGCGGTTATCGGTGCAGTGGCACCTCATGTGAACGCATCAGTCCCGCAGACGCAGGAGCCCCAAGGGCTCGCGCGCAACAACAACAGCAGCAGGACACCAACGTGCGGTTCACGACCAGAGTTATATCTTCGATGCGGATATGAGTCAAGCGCCTCATCCCTGGCGCCCATCCCTGGAGACAAGCGGCTTGGGGGCGTGGGCCCGCCACCAGGGACCATTCTCGCGCCGGGGCGGGCCATCCAGGTCGACCGCCAGATCGCTCATCCAGATCGCTCATTCAGTGGCGTAACGCTTGAAAAAGCTGGCGTCGTTCCAGCGCGGGCGCTTGTCGCGGTCGGCAATCGCCTGGACCAGGGCTGTGTAGAAGCGCGTGAAGTCGTCGGCCGCCTGGAGATCCACCGGCTGGCTGAGGTCGTCGGACGGCGCGTGATAGCGCTCGTCTCGCCACCGCTTGACGATCTCGTGCTCCGGCGACCCGAGCGACCAGCCGACCTTGAAAGCGAGGGCCGGGATTCCGCGACGGATGAAGCTGTACTGGTCGCTCCGGACGAATCCGTTCCGTTCCGGCTCGGGATCGGCGGCGACGTCGATCCCGGTCGCCCGGGCGACGCGCCGGAGATCGTCGGCGAGGTCCGACTCCTCGAGCCCGTTCACGATCAGCGACCGCATCGGAAAGAGGGGCAGGAACATGTCCGTGTTGAGGGCGGCCACGATGGACGAGGCTCGCACGGTGGGATGCGCGGTGAAGTAGCGGGAGCCGAGCAGCCCGTGCTCCTCGCCGGTCACCGAGAGGAACACGAGCGATCGCCGCAGGCGGACGCCTGATTCGCGCAGCCGCCGCGCGACCTCGAGGAGCGTGGCCGTGCCCGACGCGTTGTCCATGGCGCCGTTGTAGATGGCGTCGCCGTTCACCGGTTCGCCGCGCCCGATGTGATCGAGGTGTGCGCTGAGCACCACGTGCTCGCCGGCCAGCTGGCGGTCCGTGCCGCGCAGAATCCCGATCACGTTGTCCGATCGCAGCGGAGTCACTGACGTGACGAGCGTCGCCCGCAGCTGACCGGACAGCGCGAAGCGGGGGAGCGGCTTCCGTTCCGCCGCCAGCGACAGGATCTCGGCCGCGGTGTGGCCGGAGCCGCTGAACCATCCCTCGGCGGCGTCGGGGTTCACCGTCAGAGCGATCTGCTGTGTTGTCTCGCCGAGCGGATCCTCGACGAGGCCCTTGACCGGCGTCAGGCGGCGCAGCTTCGTCCGCTCCCACGGGATATCGCTGGTGCGCAGGATGGTGACGAGCCCGATGGCGCCCGCCCGATGGAGCGCCGCCCAGCGCACGGAGGAGGCGTGGGCCAGCAGTGGTCCGCTGAGCGTGACGGGGCCGCCTGACACGACGACAGCGATGCGTCCGGTAAGGTCGACCCCTTGAAGGTCGTCGTAGCCCGCTTCCGGCACGCTGAGGCCGTACCCGGCGAACGCGAGCTGTGCATCGATGTGCCTGGCCGGGCGCACGCGCATGCTGACGATGGCCGCGTCGCCGAACACGATGGGCTCTTCCTTGCCGCCCCGGACGATGGTGAGCCTCGATTGTTCCTCGACGAACTGTCGCGACTCGAATGCGATTGGCTGGAAGTACCCCTCCGTACCGCCGGGCTCGAGGCCTGCCGCCCTGTAACCCTGCGCCACGTACTCCGCTGCCGTGCGATGCCCCGGGCTGCCAGTATCCCTGCCCTCGAGCGCATCGTCGGCGAGGAACCGGACGTGCGCCCACCAGCGCTCCGCCGGTCCTGCGGCGTGCGTCAGTGCACCGGCGAGTGAAGCAAGAACGACGGCAACCGGCAGGAATCGCATGGCAGGTCAATTATCGCCCAGCGCTTGCTCGCGGTTGACGGGCGCGCGGCCGCGGATGAGAATGCATCGCCATGGTTCAGAAGCAGCTACTTCGATTCGTCCTGCGGGTCGCGCTCGTGTGCGCGGTGCTCCTCCCCGCCGGCGCGCGCGCGGGCCTTGCGCAGGCTCTGCCCACCGCGACGCCTGAGTCCCAGGGATTCTCGACTGAACGCCTCGAGCGCCTCCACAAGCGCATGCACGAGTTCGTCACGGATGGGAAGCATGCAGGCATCGTGGTACTCATCGCGCGCAACGGGAAGATCGTGGAGTCGCGTACCTATGGCCTGCGCGATAGCGAACAGAAGCTCCGCATGGAAGAGGACACCATCTTCCGTATCTACTCGATGTCGAAGGTGATCACGAGCGTTGCCGCCTTGATCCTGCACGAGGAAGGCCGGCTCAAGCTGGACGACCCGATCAGCAAGTACCTGCCCGCGTTCAACAAGCCGAAGGTCATGAGAGGCGGCACCGCGAAGGCGCCCGTGCTCGTGGCGGCGAAGACGCCGATCACCGTGAAGCACCTGCTCACGCACACGTCCGGCTACATCTATGGCTTCGGCAAGGACCCGATCGACACGATCTACAACGACGCGAAGATGCTGCAGTCGCCCAGCACGGAGGTATTCCTCGAACGGGCGTCCAAGATGCCGCTGGTGCAGCAGCCGGGGCAGTCGTTCCGCTATGGCATCAGCACCGACCTGCTCGGCGCCGTGGTCGAGAAGGTATCCGGACAGACGCTCGACGCCTTCATCGCCTCACGGATCACGGGCCCGCTCGGTATGAAGGAGACCAGCTTCACCGTGCCCGCCGAGAAGCGCGGGCGTGTGGCCAAGGTGTACTCGACCGGCAAGCAGGGCCAGCTCACGGAGGCAAAAGCACTCGTGCCCGGCGGCGTCCCGTATCCGGACGAACAAGGGCGCCTCTTCCCGTCAGGCGGGGGTGGGATGTTCTCCACCATCGGCGACTACGCGCGCTTCGGGCAGATGCTGCTGAACGGCGGCGCACTCGACGGGGTGCGCATCCTCGGCCGCAAGACCGTGGAATTGATGGAGACCAATCATCTCAGCGGCCTCACGCGTGAGACGGTCGACTCCAATGATTACGAAGGATTCGGGCTCGGCGGCAGTGTGCGCGTCAGCCTGGCGCGGGGCTCCCGGCTCGGATCCGTCGGGCAGTTCGGCTGGAGCGGCGCCGCGACCACGGACTTCAAGATCGATCCGCAGGAGCAGCTCATGACGCTGGTGTTCACGCAGCACTTCCCGTTCAACCAGCACGATCTGTTCTGGAACGCATTGACCTTAACCTACGCCGCGCTCGTGGATGACGCGAAGTTCGCAGAGCGGTGATTCAGGAACACAGCCTCAGGCGACAGCCGCCGCAATCAGGTCCGCCATCCGGCTGCACGACACCTGTGGCCCCCCACCCGCGAGATCGGCCGTCCGGTGCCCCTCGGCGAGCACCCGGTCGATGGCCGCGTCAATCGCCCGGGCTTCGTCAACGGCGCCGAGACCGTGTTCGAGCAGCATCGCCGCGGATGCAATCGCGCCGATCGGGTTGGCGAGGTCTCGCCGCGCGATGTCCGGGGCCGACCCGTGCACCGGTTCGAACACCCCGGGGCCCTCCCCGATGCTCGCCGACGGTAGCAGCCCGATGGATCCGGAGATCACGGCTGCTTCGTCCGAAAGAATGTCGCCGAAGAGGTTTTCCGTCAGGATCACGTCGAAGCGTGACGGCCCGGTGACGAGCGCCATGGCGCACGCGTCCACGTACATGTGCTGCAGCGTGACAGCCGGGTAGTCGCCCGCGATGCGCGTGACCACGGACCGCCACAGCTGCGATGTCTCGAGCACGTTCGCCTTGTCCACCGAGGTGACGAGCCGGCGCCGGCGCAGCGCCGCATCGAACGCGACGCGCGCGATGCGCTCGATCTCGGGTACCGAGTAGCGCATCGTGTTGAACGCGACGCCGGCGTCGCGGTCGATGCCGCGCGGCTCGCCGAAGTACAGCCCTCCCGTCAGCTCCCGGACGATCAGCAGATCGGATCCCGTTGCGACGTCCGGCTTCAGCGGTCCCGCGCCTTCACAGCCCGGCCAGATGCGCGCAGGCCGCAGGTTGGCATAGACGCCGAGGCCCTTGCGGAGGGCCAGCAGCCCGCCTTCCGGCCGCTCGGACGATGGGAGGTGATCGAACGCCGGGTCGCCCACGGATCCAAGCAGCACGGCGTCCGCGCGCTGACAGGCAGCGAGGGTCGCCGGCGGCAGCGCGGGGAGTCCCTGACTGAGCGCAGCTCCGCCTACCGGATACGACTGGAACACCAGCTCGCGCCCGAATCGGCGTGCGACGGCTTCGAGCACGAGCCGGGCCGCGGCCACGACCTCGGGGCCGATGCCGTCGCCGGGCAGCAGAACGATCGAGTGACGCATGGCGACAGTCGCAAGAGGAGATGAAAGAGGACAGCGGAGAGCCAGACTTCAGCCCGGCCGGCGGATCCGCCGGGACTGCAGTCCCGGCTCCACGACGAGCCTAGACGCCGTGCCCGTAGCCGACTTCTTCGTGGCCGGTGCCGTGGCGGTGCTGGTGGCCGACGGCGGCGTGCGCCGGTTCCGGTTCCCTCGCGGTGCGCTGAGCCTCGATCAACTCGACGAGCTCCGCGTCCGACACCGACTTCTGGGCGTCGGCGAGGGCAATCATTCGGCGATACAGGCGATCGAGCTCCAGCCGCGACAGCTCGACGCCGAGGCTCTGGAGCCGGTGTTGCAGGGCGTGGCGCCCCGAGTGCTTGCCGAGCACGAGCGTCGTCGCGGGCACGCCGACGTCTTCCGGCCGCATGATTTCGTAGGTGCGCCGGTCCTTCAGCATGCCGTCCTGGTGGATGCCGGCCTCATGGGCAAACGCGTTGCGCCCGACGATCGCCTTGTTGGCCTGAACGGGCTCGCCCGTGAGCGCGGTCAGCATCTGGCTGGTCGCGTAGAGCGCGGGCGTCACGATGCCGGTTTCGAAAGGAAGGCGATCGGACCGCACGCGGGTTGCCATCACGATCTCCTCGAGCGAGGCATTGCCCGCGCGCTCACCGATGCCGTTGATTGTGCACTCTACCTGCCGCACGCCGGCCTGGAGGGCCACGAGCGTGTTGGCGACGGCGAGGCCGAGATCGTCGTGGCAGTGCGCGCTGAACACGGCGCGGCCGGCGTTCGGCACGCGGCCGAGCACGGTCGTGAAGAACGTGGCGATCTCGTCCGGCGTCGCATAGCCCACCGTATCCGGCAGGTTGATCGTCGTCGCGCCGGCGTCGATGACCGATTCGATCACGCGGCAGAGGAAATCGAGGTCGCTCCGCGTCGCGTCCTCTGCCGAGAACTGCACATCATCGGTGTAGCGCCTCGCCTGCGTGACACCGGCCACGGCCGCCTCGAGACACGCCTCGCGCGTGATGTTCAACTTGCGCGTGAGGTGGAGGTCGGAGGTGGCGATGAAGGTGTGGATGCGGGGACGCGCGGCCGGCGCGACCGACTGGCCGGCCCGGTCGATGTCGTCGCGGCGACACCGGGCGAGCGCCGCGACAACCGGTCGCCGCAGCTCGGTGGCAACCGTCCGCACGGCCTCGGCGTCGGCCTCCGACGCGATCGGGAAGCCCGCTTCGATCACGTCCACGCCGAGCGCGTCGAGCTGGCGCGCGAGCTGCAGCTTCTCGGGAACGGTCAACGAGAATCCGGGCGCCTGCTCGCCGTCTCTGAGCGTCGTGTCGAAGATGGTGATGCGGTCTGCCATGGATTCTCCCGATCGAAATTGTGAATTGCGGCTCCCGGATGGTCAAGTCTATAATTCTTACGCTTGAATAAGCGTTCTTTATAGGTGGACCGCATGGACCTCTCCGAGCTGCAGGTGTTCCTGACGGTGGCGTCCGAGCGCAGCTTCTCGCGTGCGGCAGCGAAGCTGCACCGCACGCAGCCGGCGGTCAGCCAGGCGATTCGGCGGCTCGAGGACGAGCTGGGTGAGCGCCTCTTCGATCGTTCGTCGAAGCAGGGGGCGCTGACCGAGGCCGGCCGGGTGCTGCGCGAGTATGCCCAGCGGCTGATGCGCCTGTCGGAGGAGGCCGAGCAGGCGGTCCGTGAGCTCCGCGACCTGCGGCGCGGGCGCGTGCTCATCGGCGCCAACGAGGCCGCGGTGCACGCGCTGCTCCCGCTCATCGGGCGCTTCCGGGCGGTCCATGCCCAGATCCAGGTTGACGTGCGGCGCGTGCCGTCCCGCCAGGTGGGCGTTGAGGTCGCCCAGGGCAGCCTCGACTTTGGCGTCATCACGTTCCAGCCCGCCGAGCGGGGACTGAACACGATCAACATGGGCCCTGACGAACTGGTCATGCTGCTGCACCCGCAGCACCCGATGGCCGGGCGCAAGCAGGCCACGATGGCGGAGTTCGGCCGCGAGGTCGTGATCGCGCACAACGACCCGTCGCCGGCCCGCGAGCGGGTCCTTCGCGCCTTCGAGCAGAAGCACGCGCCGATCAACATCCAGGTGGCCCTGCCAAGCCTGGAAGCCATCAAGCGCGCCGTGGAGTTGCGGATGGGAGTGGCGCTCCTGCCGAAGCGGTGCGCCCTGTCCGAGATCGCCGGCGGCAAGCTGGCCGCGGTGCGGATCCCGCAGGTCCGGCTGGTACGACAGCTGCGCCTGGTCTACCGGCGGGCCGGGGACCTGTCACACGCGGCCCAGGCGTTTCTGGCTGTGGCAAAGGAACAGCACCCCGATTGAGCTCCTCTGGGCCAACGCTGTCCCGCCGGAACTGCAGTTCCGGCGCGACAGCGGGAGCAGTGCGGGGTGGACCGGAACTGCAGTTCCGGCGGGACACCGCGCCGGGGGCGGTCGGCCTTACGAGCGCTCGGCGAAGCCGCGCGTGTACGGCAGCCGGGCGGCGACAGACCGTACCAGGTCGAGATTCTGGAGCAGCATGCCCGTGCCGTCCCACAGGCCCGACGTCAACGCGTCGCGTGCCGACGAGGGCATGTCCGCGGGGATGCGCAGCGACGCTCCCTCCACGGCCATCGACTCGAGATCCATCGTCACCGTCGTGAGCGGATCCTGTTCGACAGCTTTCATGAGATCCTCGATAGCCCGCGGCGGCACCGTGACACAGGGCAGCCCGATCTGCACCGCGTTGCCGAAGAAGATCTCCGAATAGCCCTCGCCGACAACGGCCTGGATGCCCCAGCGCTGCAGCGCCTGCGGCGCGTGCTCGCGCGACGAGCCGCAGCCGAAGTTCCTGTTCACGAGCAGCACGGACGCGCCCGTGTATCGCGGGTCGTCGAAGGGGTGGCCGCCGCCCGTGCGGTCGTCCGCGAACACGTGCTGTTCCAGACCCTCGAAGGACACCGCCTTGAGGTAGCGGGCGGGGATGATGCGATCGGTGTCGATGTCGTGTCCGCGCAGCGGCAGCGCCCGGCCGGTGACGCGCACGATGCGGCTCATGCTCCGACCTCCTCTCGTGACAGCACCTGCCGGACGTCGACGACCTCGCCGGCGATCGCAGCCGCGACGACCATCGCGGGGGACATCAGCAGCGTCCGGCCCGTCGGGCTGCCCTGGCGCCCTTTGAAGTTCCGGTTCGAGGAGGACGCGCAGATCTCACGTCCGTTCAGTCGATCGGGGTTCATCGCCAGGCACATGGAGCAGCCCGCGCCGCGCCACTCGAAGCCGGCCGCCTGGAAAAGCTCGTGCAGTCCCTCGCGTTCGGCTGCACGCCGCACCCGCTCGGAGCCTGGCACGACGAGCGCCCGCACGTGAGGCGCGACACGGGCCCCCGCGATTACGCGGGCGGCCTCCCGCAGATCCGACAGCCGGCTGTTGGTGCACGATCCCACGAAGGCCACGTCGATGCGCGTGCCCGCGATCGCCGCGCCGCCCTCAAACCCCATGAACGAGAGAGCCTCCGCAACACCGGCCTGTTCGGATGGTGCGACCTCGGCGGGGGAAGGGATCCGGCCGCCGATCCCCACCGACTGGCCGGGGTTGATGCCCCAGGTGACGGTCGGCTCCAGGCTCGCGGCGTCGATCGTCACCTCGTCGTCGAAGCGGGCGTCGGCGTCGGAGGCCATCGCCGACCACCAGCGTACGGCCCGGTCGAAGTCGCTGCCTGCCGGCGCGAACGGACGATCCTTCAGGTACTCGAACGTCGTCTTGTCGGGGTTCACGTACCCGACACGGGCCGCCCCTTCGATGGACATGTTGCAGATGGTCATCCGCTCGTCCATCGACATGCGCTCGATCGTGTCGCCGGCATACTCGTACGCGTAGCCCGCGCCGCCCTTCACGCCGAGCCGCTGGATGACCGTCAGGATCACGTCCTTCGCGTAGACGCCGTGCGGCACCCGGCCGTTGACGAGGATGCGGCGAACTTTGAGCGGCTCCATGGCCAGGCATCCGCTTGCGAGGACATCGCGCACCTGCGAGGTCCCGATGCCGAAGGCCACAGAGCCGAAGGCGCCATGTGTGGACGTGTGGCTGTCGCCGCAGGCGATGGTCATGCCGGGCTGCGTCAGCCCCAGCTCAGGGCCGATGACGTGCACGATCCCCTGGTGCTCGCTGCCGAGATCGTAGAGCGGGATCCCGTGCACGCGGCAGTTGTGCTCGAGCGCCGTGATCATCTGTTCGGCGAGGGTGTCCAGGAACGGCCGCTGCCTCGTCGTCGTCGGCACGATGTGGTCGACCGTGGCGAAGGTGCGATCGGGGAAAGCGACGCTCGACCCGCGTGCGCGCAGCATGTCGAATGCCTGGGGGCTGGTGACCTCGTGGACCAGGTGCAGGCCGATGAAAAGCTGCGTCTGTCCCGTGGGCAGCTGCCGGACGGCGTGCGCGTCCCACACTTTCTGAAGGAGTGTCTTACCCATAAGCGGAGTTTATCAGCAGGCGCTCCAGTGCGGCGCGGCGCTGATGTACGCCGCCGCCGCCGCTTATGGGCAGGCAGGGTCAAGGCTGCCAGAAATGGGGCTGCAGAGCCTGGCGGTTCGCCCCGGTCAATACCAGGGCAGCCAGTACCCGCGAGGGGCAGCCTCACCACAACGAGGGTTGTTCCTCGCCGGTCGACGCGGGAGCGTACTGCGCGATGTAGGCCTGCACGCGCATCTTGTGAGCGGTGTTTGCCGAGCTCATGTAGCGCACCGTGCCGAACACCGGCCGCTCGAACCAGCCGCGATCGTACCGGCCGAGCGTCCAGAAAATTCCGCTGTAGGAATTCGGGTCCCGGCCGTCCAGAGCGTACTTGTTGTTCAACTCGATCATCACCGCGAGCGCCTCCTCGGCCGAGGAGGTCCACTCGAGAATCTTCTTGCCCCACAGCATCCGCAGATAGTTGTGGATGCGGCCATCCCGGGCGAGCTGTCCCTGCGCCGCGTTCCAGAGCTGATCGTGCGTACGACCTGCCTCGAATTCCGCGAGGGTGTACACGTGCTCCCGTTTGTCATCTCCGTGAAGCGCGAGCGTGGTGCGGGCCCATGCGGGCAGCGACGCGTACTGGTCGTAGTCCTGCGGGCGAGTGGCGCACATGTTGAACCCAAGCTCGCGCCACGTGACGAGCTGGTCGAGAAACGCCTCCGCCGCGGGTCCGACTCCCCACCAGCCGCTGCGTGCACCGCTCGTACGGTGCGAGAAGTCGCCGAGCCATCCTTCGCGCTGGAGCACCGCGTGCACGACGGCGTGTACCGACAGGTGCCCGAAGTGCAGGTACGGCGACAAGCGGCTCGTGATGTCGCGTTCGAGGTCGTTACGGTCGTCCGCGTACGACGGCAGCCGCGACGAGAGGAACCGCTCGAGCGCCGCATCGGCTGCCGTCGCTCCGCCCCTGAGCGCCGCTGGCGGCACCGTGTGATCGATCGGCAGGGCGGCCAATCCCGAAGAACCTGCCAGAAGGCCTGCGGCGGCGGGCGGCCAGCGCAGCAGCACGTCTGCTGGCACGGACGCTCGCTCCACGGCCGATAGGTCCGGCAGCGGGTCCGCCGACGGGGGATTGGCGATGTGCGGCGGCAGCATGCGCTGGAGGAAACGGCGGAAGGAGTGCGCGGACGTGAACGTCTGTGCGGCGAGGCGCATGGGCAACAGCCCGTTCCCGTCAACCTGCTCGAACCGCACCCGCACTTGCGGGACCGCCGCAGCCACCATCCGCGGCAGCATGAACGCCGGGTAGTCGTCGGTGACGACGACAGCCGCACGCGCGGCCAAGGCGGCCAGCAGTCCACGACCAGCGCCCGGAGACGGCTCCACGTAGGGGAAATAGGCCACGCCCTTCGCCCCCAGGCGGGACGCATTGTCGGCCATGCCGTCGATTACGAACCGGTGCAGGCGATCGCTCGCCCACCGATGGCCCACCCGCAGCGGCTCGAACACGAGGAGCGGCTTGCCGAGCTCACGCGCCCAGCCTGCGGCGCGCTCGAGCGCGATGTTCCACGTGATCCGGCGCTGCGCGATCATCCAATAGAGAACGTAGGACCCGTCAGGGGAGGGTGCCAGGTCCACGAGAGCAGTCGTGCGTGCAACCGCGAATTGCGTCACAATAGGGTTACGACGCACACACCGCGAAACCGTCCCCGCGCCAGCCGCGGGCCCGAGTGTAAGGGCCGGGGCCGAAGCGCTTCGGCGGATCTGACCAGGCGTCGCTGATGACATAGGCCCGGGGCCGAACCGCCCCGGTCGATCTGAACAGAACTAAGGAGACCCTAGTGGCATACCCTGAATTCTTCGTCGCGCCCATGCGCGAGGAGCTCACACAGCTCGGCATCGAGGAACTGCGCACGGCCGCCGACGTGGACAAGGCCCTCACTCAGAAAGGCACGACGCTGCTCGTCGTGAACTCCGTGTGCGGCTGTGCAGCGGGCCGGGCTCGCCCGGCGCTCGCGGAGGCGGTGAAGCACCACCAGAAGCCGGACCACATGACGACGGTGTTTGCGGGCGCCGATCTCGAGGCGACCGCCCGGGCGCGCGAATACCTCACCGGGTATCCCCCCTCGTCCCCGGCCGTGGCGCTGCTGCGTGACGGTCAGCTCGTGTGGATGATGGAACGACGGCAGATCGAGAGCCAGGGCATGGACGCGATCGTCCGCGACCTGACGACCGCCTTCGATCAGCACTGCGCGAGGGAGACGGCGGACAGGGCGTGATGCGGGGTTGTGGGTGGTAGACGGTAGGCGGTAGGCGGTAGGCGGTAGGCGGTAGGCGGTAGGCGGTAGGCGGTAGGCGGTAGGGTAACTCCGGGCCGGACACCGCCCAGCGCCTATTGCCTACTCCACCGCCTACCTGCCGACCGTTCCGCCTCGTGCCGACCGCCTGTCCAGCCCACCCACCGCCGACCGCCCACCGCCGACCGCCCACCGCCTTGACGCCCCCCGCCGACCGCCCGGTGCTACCCCCCCCGCGTGTGCATCTCCAGGTGCGGGTCGCGCCGCAGCCGGCTCACCGGGATGAAGGGCGTGCGCTCTCGTTCGTTCGCCCGCAGTTCCGCTCCGCGGTCCTCCCGCAGGCTCCAGATTGTCGCAATCGCATCTCGAATCGCCTCGTCTGATGCTCCCGAGCGCAGCAGGCCGCGCAGGTCCGTGCCCTCACGCGCGTAGAGGCAGCGAAACCACATTCCGTCGGCCGTCAGCCGGCTGCGGTCGCATGTTCGGCAGAACGGCGTCGTCGTGGAGGAGATGATCCCGAACGTGGTGCCGTCCGCGAGCGCGAACCGATCGGCCGGGGCCCACGATCCGTCGAGGATCGGTGTGACCGTCCCATAGGAAGTCTCGAGGGCGTCGAGCATGCTCTTTCGTGAGAAGACGCGCTGGGGCGACCACTGCGTGGCGCCGCCGACGTCCATGTATTCGATGAACCGGACCTCGGCGCCGATCGTCCGCGCGTACTCGATCAGCGGCACGACCTCATCGTCGTTGGTGCCCCGCACGATCACCGAGTCGAGCTTGACGTGCTCGAAGCACGCTCGTGCGGCATCGATTCCCGCCAGGACCCGCGGCAGCTCATTGAAGCGCGTGAGCGCCTGAAAGCGGTCGGCCCGGAGGGTGTCGAGGCTGACCGTGATCCGGTGCAGCCCGGCATCCTTCAAGGCTGTAGCGAGATTGCCGAGCAGGACGCCGTTCGTCGTGAGCGCCAGGTCCTCTATGCGGGCGCTGGTGGCGAGCTGGCGAATGAGACCCGGCAAATCACGGCGGAGCAGCGGCTCGCCGCCCGTGATCCGGACCCTGCGCACGCCGAGCATCGTAAACACGCCCGCGAGACGCACGATTTCCTCGAACTGCAGGATGTCCTGGCGCGGCAGCCACACGTACTCCTCCTCCGGCATGCAGTACTGGCAGCGGAGGTTGCAGCGATCCGTGACCGAGATCCGCAGGCTGCCGAGCGGCCGCGCAAAGCGATCGAGAAGGGGCACGCGCAATTATGGATCAGGGGCGGTTGCTGGCCGGCGCTTCGGCCCTAACCCTGGGGCATCTCCTGCCGGGCCGCCCACCGTGGCGGTTACAACCGAGATATGGGGCGGGGGCCGAAGCGCGCCGCCCCCCCAATCACCGGCAGGAATGGTCGGGCCGTCCGCTGCGGCGCGAACGAGCGGTCCCATCGCCCCGGGATGACAGCCTGGCAATCGGGGCACCGGCCGTCCGGGGTGACCTCATAGGTCTTGATGAGGTATCCGAATCGCGAGATGAGCACCCGACTGCAGGAAACGCAATGCGTGTCTTCGAGCGTGTTGACGCGGCCCGGGAGGTTCCCGGCGTATATGTAGCGCAAGCCCGCCCGGGCGCCGATCTCCGCGGCCTTCATCAGCATCTCGGGCGTGGTGTTGCCCGGCGCCGTCATGTGGTAGTCAGCGTGGAATGCCGTAACGTGCCACGGAATATCAGGTGACACGCTCGCGATGAACTCGGTCAGCCGCGTGATCTCGTCGTCGCCGTCGTTGAAGCCGGGAATCAGCAGCGTAACGATCTCCACCCACACACCCGACGCGTGCAGGTGTCGGATGGTGTCGAGAATCGGCTCGAGCCGGCCGCCCAGTTCGCGATAGCGGCGATCGTTGAAGCTCTTGAGATCCACCTTGTAGAGATCGATGTGCGGCCGGAGGTAGTCGAGTACCTGCGGCGTGCCGTTGCCGTTCGACACGAAGGCTCTCAGGAGTCCGGCCTCGCGCGCGGCCCGGAAGATGGCGACGGCCCACTCAGCCGTAATGAGCGGCTCGTTGTAGGTGCTGACCATGACGCGGGCCCCCTCGTCGAGGGCGGCGCGGACGAGACTCTCCGGCGTGGCGGCTCGTGGCAGGGTCACCGCCTCAGGGTCGCGCAAGGCCTGCGACGTGACCCAGTTCTGGCAGTAGCTGCAGTGCAGGTCGCAGCCCAGCATCCCGAAGCTGAAGGCCAGCGCGCCCGGCACGGCGTGGAAGAACGGCTTCTTCTCGATTGGATCGCACTGCACGCCGCCGACATAGCCCCACGGCCCGTAGAGCTGTCCGTTGCGCACGCCGCGGACCTTGCAGACACCGACCGCGCCTTCTGGGATGGGACACCGGTGCCCGCATGCCAGGCAGCGAATGCGCTTCTCGTCGATGCGCTGGGAGAGCTCACCGGCAGCGGCGCGCGTCCGCTCGTCGAGCACGTCCTTCAGGGTGGGCACGATTTAGTTGTAACGCCCGGAGGGCCAGTCCGCAAGGGGCGATTCTGAGAGATATAGCGCCGGGACCGAGCCCAGGGTAGGAGTGGTGCGGGGACTTTCTCCCGGCCGCCGCCGCCGGCACTGACGTGCCGGCTCCACCTACGCAAAACCTCATCTCCACATACGAAAAACTCCTAGTGTGGAGCCTGGACTTCAGTCCCGGCGAGAACCGCCCGGCTTACGCCGCAGGTGGTTCCTCCCGAGGAATCGGCTCGGCGCGGGTGACGAAGTTCCTCTTGAACTTCCGCACTGCTCCGTCCGGGAACTGCATCTCGACCTTGTCGCCGTCGATGGACTTCACCTCTCCCCGACCGTGGACCGGCACGACCAGCAGATCGCCCTGCCGCAGCTGGGGTGCCCGCGGCTGCCGGCTCTCACGCAGGTGGATGCCTTCCGGCGAGAAGTCGGGTTTGGCTGCAGGTACTTCCACCGCCACGGCGTGGGGTCGGGTGCATGCGTCGCACGCGGTGCAGTTGTCCCAGTCGACGCTCTCAGCGAAATAGTCGAGCAGGACTCTCCAGCGGCAGAGAGCCGTCTGCGCGTACAGCACGATCCGTTCGAGCTTCTCGCGGTCGGCGCGCTGCCGTTCCTCGTAGGCCTTCGAGATCGTCTCGAGATCGCTCTCGTTCATGCCGCCGTTCAGCAGTGCGAATCGCCCGTCCTCCTGACTCACGAGGCCGAGGTCCTTCATGGCCGCGAGCACGACGCGGACCTTGCTTCTCGGCACGTCTTCGGCCGTCTTCTGCACAGCCTCCAGCGTGACCGGCTCACGGTCGGCGCGCAGCTGCTCCAGCCCGCGATGGACGCTCGCGATGGCC
This sequence comes from Vicinamibacteria bacterium, assembly GCA_963739995.1. Classification (GTDB taxonomy): domain Bacteria; phylum Acidobacteriota; class Vicinamibacteria; order Vicinamibacterales; family JAENWD01; genus CAVUCH01. The sequence goes on from CAVUCH010000001.1 coordinate 127,123, forward strand.
TCGAATTTCGGATACCGCCCCGCGAGGAAGAAGGCCTGCGTCCGTCGATCCTGCCGCTGGTAGAAGAGGACGCATCGTGCCGGCTCGCCGTCGCGCCCGGCGCGCCCCGATTCCTGGTAATAGGACTCGAGCGATCCGGGCATGTTGTAGTGCACGACGAAGCGGATGCCGGGCTTGTCGATACCCATCCCGAATGCGTTGGTGGCCACGATGATCCGCAGTTCGCCCGCCATGAAGCGATCCTGAGTCTTCTTGCGCTCGCGGGCTCCGAGCTGCCCGTGGTATCGCGCAACCGAATCGCCCAACGAACGCACGAACCCGGTGATCTCTTCTACCTGCTTCACGGTCGACGTGTAGACGATTCCGGCGCCCTCGGTGTCGGCCAGCACACGCGCGAGCTGACGCTGCTTGTCCTCGTCTGTCTCGGTGGACATCACGGTGTAGAACAGGTTGGGCCGGAAGGTCCCTGTGTTCACGATGTGCAGGTCGGGCACGTCCAGTTGCCGAACGATGTCGTCGATGACGGCGGGAGGAGCGGTCGCGGTGAGCGCCAGGAGCGGCGGCGAGCCGAGCGCGCGTCGCGCTTCGCCGAGCGCGAGGTATGTCGGACGGAAGTCATGGCCCCACTGTGACACGCAGTGCGCCTCGTCGATCACGAACAGATCGATCGTCTTGCCGCGCAGAGTCTCGATGAACTCCGGATCGGCAAGCTGCTCCGGCGTGGTCAGAATGAATTCCGCCTTCTCGCGTGCGATCTGGGCGAACGTCTCGTCGGACTCGCGAGCGGTCAGCGTGCTGTTCACCTGCGATGCATCGAGTCCCAGCCCGTCCAGCTTGTCGACCTGATCCTTCATGAGCGAAATCAAGGGTGAGACGACGAGCGTCATGCCGGGGAGGTGGAGCGCCGGCAATTGGTAACACAGGGACTTCCCGGCGCCGGTCGGCATGATGGCCAGGGTGTTCCGCCCCTCCATTGCCGATCGGATCACCTCTTCCTGTCCGGGCCGGAAATCATCGAGACCGAACACCCGCTTCAGCGTTCGGCGCAGGGGCGTCATATTGGTTGCACGGGCCACGCGCGCGACACAGCAACCATCGTGCCGGGCGTAACGCATGCGGGGACGGGTGTCGAGCTCGGGTCCAAACGCGGCTGGTACACTGCGCCGCATGGTGCGGCGCCCGTTTCCACCTGCGGTCTGGCTGCTCGGGTGGGTGAGCCTGCTCACGGATGCCGCGTCGGAAGCCATCTACCCGCTGCTCCCGTTCTTCCTCACGACGGTGCTCGGCGGCGGACCGGTAGCGCTCGGACTGATTGAAGGCATTGCGGAGGGCACCCACAGCCTGTTGCGCATCGTTTCCGGCCGCCTGTCCGATCGCACGCGCGCCCGCCGCCGGCTGGTGGTTGCGGGTTACACGCTTTCGTCGGCGTCGCGGCCGCTCATCGCGCTCGTGAGTGGCTGGTGGCCGGTGCTCGCCATCCGGTTCGCGGACCGCGTCGGCAAGGGCGTGCGCAGCGCGCCGCGCGACGCTTTGCTTGCGCACTGGGCCGAACCGGGCGACCGCGGGCGCGTCTACGGCTTCCATCGCGCGATGGACCACGCCGGGGCGGTGGTCGGCCCGCTCGCCGCCACGGTATTCCTGCTGGCCGCCCCCGGCCGCTACCGCACCTTGTTCCTGCTGACCGCGATTCCCGGCGCGATCGCGGTGGCACTCGTGTGGCGCGTGCGCGATGTGGACGCCGATCTCCCGCTGCCGCCGGTTGCGGCGCATGAGGACGGTGTGGCTTACATCGAGCGGCAGACCGTTTCCGCACCGCAGGTGCGTCTCCCGCGCGCGTTCTTCGCCTACGCGGCAGTGGTGGCCATCTTCACCCTCGGTAATTCGACGGACGCGTTCCTGCTGCTCCGGCTGACGGAGGCATCCGGAGGCCCTGCCCTGATCCCGCTCATCTGGGCCTCTCTGCACGTCGTCAAGTCCGTGCTAGCCACACCCGGAGGCGCGCTCTCGGACCGCGTCGGGCGGAAGCCCGTGATCGTCGCATCCTGGATTGTGTACGGGATCGTCTACGCCGGATTCGCGATGAGCGAGTCGTTCGCTGCGCTGACGCTGTGGCTGCTGGTCTACGGGGTCCATTTCGCGCTTGCGGAAGGCACCGAGAAGGCCATGGTTGCGGACCTCGCTCCGGCCTCGTTGCGCGGCACGGCCTTCGGCATCTTCCACGGCATCGTCGGCTTCGGATCGCTGGCGGCGAGCGTGGTGTTCGGGATCGTGTGGAGGACATGGGGGGCCCCCACTGCGTTCGGCCTGGGCGCCGCGCTCGCCCTGGCCGCGAGCGTGTTGCTCATCATTGCCGTGCGACCGGAGCGGTGAATCCGGAACCGCGGGCGCCGGGGCCCGTGGTCCGGCCGATTCGCCCGGGCGCCGTTGCGGCCCGGGTTCGCAAGGTCCCGGTCCTACGTCCGCGGGGGTACGGGCGGCGTCGGACGTGGCGCAGGTCCGGACTGCTGCCTGATCGCGGTCATCGCCAGCGACACCATCGAGGCGATATCGGCGACGTTAGCCGGCAGCACCAGCGTGCTGCTCCCCCGGGCGATCTCGCCGAACTGGGTGACGTACTGCTCCGCTACGCGGAGGTTGACCGCCTCGATGCCGCCGGGGACCCCGATGGACTCGGCCACGCGCCGGATCCCTTCCGCCGTGGCTGTCGCGATGGCGCGGATCGCTTCGGCCTGGCCTTCCGCCACGTTGATCGACTGCTGCCGGTTCGCCTCCGAGTTCTTGATCGTCTGCTGCTTATGTCCTTCGGCGGTGTTGATCGCCGCGTCGCGCTGCCCTTCCGACGTGAGGATCACCGCGCGCTTCTCGCGTTCGGCACGCATCTGCTTCTCCATCGCGGCGAGCACATCGGCCGGCGGCGTGATGTTCTTGATCTCGTAGCGGAGCACCTTCACGCCCCATGACTCCGATGCCTTGTCCAGCTCGCTGACCACCGACAGGTTGATATTCGTGCGTTCCTCGAACGTGCGATCGAGATCGATTTTGCCGATTTCGCTGCGGAGCGTCGTCTGGGCGAGCTGAATGATGGCGAACAGATAATCCTGGATGCCGTACGACGCGCGCTCCGGGTTCATGACCTTCAGGTAGAGGACGCCGTCGACGCCCACCTGCACGTTGTCGCGCGTGATGCAGACCTGCGCAGGGATGTCGATGGACTGTTCCTTCAACGAGTGCCGGTAGCGGATGACGTCCACGAACGGCACGAGCACGTGGAAGCCCGCGTGGAGGATGCCCGCGAATTTGCCCAGCCGTTCCACCACGTAGGCGCTCTGCTGTGGTACGACGATCGCCGTCTTGGCGAAGATGATGATCGCGAGGATTGCGAGCAGGAAGAAGACGACTGCGGTGCCGGAGAGCAGGTCCATTCGAGTCCTCTATTCGGAAGCGGGATTACTCGGGAATCAGGACGAGCATCAGTTCGTCCACGCGGCGCACGCGGCAGCGCTGCCCCTTGTGGAGCGGTCCATGGTGCTCGTTGCGCGCGTTCCACCCGGCACCCCGCAGTTCGGCCTTGCCGACGCTGCCGGCGGCGATGTCCTCGATCGGGATGGCGATCTCGCCCACGAGCTGATCGACCGAGACCTCTTTCGGCCGGAGCGCCTTCAGCAGCGGATTGCGGAACAGGGCCAGGAGACCGACCGACAGCGCGGTGAACAGGAACCACTGGACCCAGACCTGGGCGTGCAGTCCCATCAGCTGCAGCGTGCCGATCAGCAGGGCCGAAAGGCCGAAGAAAATGAGGTAGAAGCCGCCGGCCGACACCAGTTCGAGTCCCGTCAGCGCGAGCCCGAACACCAGCCACAGCCACCATGCCATAAAGACGCCTCTGAAGATGAGCCGGAGCGATTATACGCATCCTTTCGGCGGGCGGTCGTATAGCCGGCGGCGAGCGATGGCCGGCTGGTGGGCTCGAGCCAGCCGGTCGCTGGCGGTCGCGACGCGGGGTGCGGCGTCTGATGGCCGCCGATGATGGGGGGCTGGCACACATCAGTGCCGCCGAGGCACGCGCCGCGCCGTCAGTCCTCCCGCGGCATGTGGAACGGTCGAGACTCTCCAAGCGCCTGGAGCGCGAGCACGGAGCCAGCCCTGGTCGCCAGCGTGTACACTCCCGTGATGCTGAGCATCCTGGTCACCAATGACGATGGCGTCCGCAGTGACGGCATTCACGCGCTCGCCGCGGCACTCGCATCGCTCGGCGAGGTGACCATCGTTGCGCCGATGACGGAAGCGAGTGCGATCGGCCACGCCCTGACCCTCCGCCGTCCCCTGCGGATCGAGGAACTGAGACCGCGCGTGTTCGCGGTCGATGGCACCCCGACCGACTGCGTCAACATCGCGGTGACGACCATCCTCAAGGGCCTGCCTGACCTCGTCGTCTCCGGGATCAACAAGGGATACAACATCGGCGACGACGTGACGTATTCGGGCACCGTGGCGGGCGCGCTCGAAGCGGCGCTGCTGGGGATCCCTGCGCTGGCGGTGTCGCTGCAGGGCGGGCTCGAGTACGACTTCGGCTATTCGGCCGAGGCTGCGCGCACCGTCGCCGAGGCGCTGCTCCGGCAACCGCTGGGCGGGCGCACGTTCCTGAACGTCAACGTGCCGCGGGGCCGGATTCGCGGGTACCGCACGGCGGTGCAGGCGCGGCGGAACCACGTGACGTCGGTGAGCGCGCGCACCGATCCGCGCGGGCGCGAGTACTACTGGATCGACGAGGCGCAGGACGACTGGCAGCCGCACGACGACTCGGATTACCAGGCGGTGGTCAGCGGCCTTGTCGCGGTGACGCCATTGCACCCGGATCTCACCGCGCACGCGCAACTGCGGCACGTCGACGCGATGGGTCTCCCGGCAGTGACCTCCCGCATGGCCAGCGTTGCGGACCGCGAGGCTGAGCGGATCGGCGGAGCTGACGACCCGGAGCACGGAGGCTAGCAGTCCTGGTGAAAGACCGGCGTCGCACCGAGGGCGCGGAGGCGCCCCGCCGGCAAGGCGCGACGACCGAGAATACCGGGCCGTATTTGAGGAAGAAGCAACGCAGCCGGCGGGGATGCCTCGGCGGCCGAATGCAGCCGGCCTTCACCACGGGCTGCTAGCTCTCGACGGGGAAGCCGAGGTAGGGTAGTATCGTCAGGTTGTCGGGGCGTGGCTCAGCCTGGTAGAGCACTCGGTTCGGGACCGAGGGGTCGGAGGTTCGAATCCTCTCGCCCCGACCAATCAAACGCGCGATTCCGGCTCGGTGGTTCTCACCGGGCCTTTTTCTTTTTTCGATGGCGGGGACTCGCAAGACCGCCTGGCGAGCGATTTTGTCGCCGCCAAAAGTCGCCCCCGCTTGCCACTCCGCTGGGAAATCAGTGTCCTCGTCCGCAAAGCCTTTGCAAGTCGAGTTCGCGATAGTGCTGCATCCGTGCGAGGTAAACGCACACCGTCACCGCGCGATCATTCAGGAAATACACCATCTGACCGGTACTACTGTTCCGCTCAGTGTGGAAGTGGTCGCCGCCGATGCGCAGATCCACGGTTATCTCCATATGACCCTCATCGGCTCGACCACAGTTTTTCTCAAGGTGAGCCGTATACGTGAAGACAGACCGCGCAACACCGACGCCAGGCTGTAGTGGGGACACTGCTTGGTCTTCGGGTGGTCGAGCTCCGCGCGTCAGTTCAACGAACGCGAAAACCCGATCACATGAGACGCATGCGACCAGCCTCTCCTCGGCACGCTGGCCGAGCATCAACGCGCCCGCATACCTCAGCCTGTCCGAATCGCAGCACGGGCAGCGCATGTCAGCCAGTTGCTGGGGATCGCTGAAATCTCGCACCGCTAGACCGCTCCCACTGACAGTTCTAGTCGGGGCGCGGAAGCAAGCGACGGGCCATGGGGAACTGAACGAAGGCAATAGCAGAGGACGCAATGAAACCACTCGAATACTCGTGACCGATCGCGCCGCGCCGGAACTTCTGACGCTGAAAATTGGTGCCCCGAAGACGCCGCTTACTTGTCAATACAACTCCGGTATGTTGTCCCCGGTGACGCCACGCAAGCCCGCGACGTTCCGCATCGAATCTGAACTGCTCGACGCTATGCAGGGGCTGAGGGAACGCGATGGCGTGCCCGTATCAGAACAGGTCCGTCGGGGCATTCTGCTGTGGCTGGCGCAGAAGGGCGTCACAGTGAAGACGGAGCGCAAGCGGACCGCTACCCGCACGCAGCGTAAACGATGAGGATCGCCGTGCCGACCTTCGGTTGCGCGTGCGCGCCTCACGCGCCGCGCCATAGCTAGTCGACGATTCGGAATATCTCGCGGTACCCAGATTCGACGAGCGGCGCCATCTTCTGATAATTCGCCTGAAAAGCTGGATCACCGAAGATCCTCGGCGTCATTTCTTCGATAGCGGCAAGACTCGGCACTGTCATTTCCAACACGAGCGTGTAGTGACGTCCGGTGACATCCGTGAGAAGACGTGCAGAGCCATCAGGCGCAAGCCGCTTTTGAATCGCGAGACCATCCTTCATGACAGCAAGAGCCTCGCGAGCCTTACCGAACTTCAGCTGGAATACGTTGCGGATGACGATCATCGGAGCCTCCTCGTTTCCTTGAGCTGCCGAGGTTTACGTTTTACGCCTTCGGCCCGAAGATAGCGGCCAGTCTACTGCCACAATCCGTCAGTCAAGCTCGACCACGACCCGGCGCCACGCGCCCGTTCATGCGCCGGCCTCGCGTGGTCGCATCGCCGGGACATGCTGCCCGGCTGATCCGGTCCTTTTCCTGGGCGCGAGCCGCAAATCGGAACCGCTGGGGCACCGTTCCAAGGGGAGTGTGGTAATGCCGGAATTGCCGATTGCTTGCACGCTCAGCCCGGAAGCGCTCTCCGCCCGTCGTCAGGGACTGCTGTCGGAGCTACTGCGACGTGCTGACAGTCACGTCGAGCTGCCGAATGGGCATTGCCTGTCGTTCGCCCCGACCGACGAGACGCTCTCGATCATTGTCCGGGCAGTGACGGCCGAGCGGCAATGTTGCGAGTTCCTGCGGTTTCAGATCACGCTGGAACCCGGCGCCGGTCCGCTGACACTGGAGCTCACCGGCCCCGCGGGTACGAGAGAGTTCCTGTCGGCGTTGCTCGACTCGTGATCGGCAGGCTCGTCGCCCTTCATCCTGGCAGCCTCTCTCGAGCTTGCTCGCTCCTTCGCCAATCGGCCACGGCGCTGATGGAGAGTGCTCCGGGAACATCAGCGTCGGCGAGGTGCGTTCCGCACTGCTCAACCGGCCACACGTGTCGAATGTCCATGACCTCCACGTCTGGATGATCACGCGCGGTGTCGTCGCGTTGTCTGCGCATGTCACGTTCCCCGGAGAGCGCAGCCACGATTCCGTGCTACCTGCTGCCCGGACGACGCTGGCGGATCGATTCGGCATCCGTCACACTACGATCCAGATCGATCGCGAGATGTCTTGTGGGGCGCCGAGCATACGGCCGTGGAATCATGATCTGCAACGCCGATCAGGCGGACCGTCGTTTCTGCTCCCAGGACGTTCTCGACAGCTCGTTCATCATGCCGCTTCGTGAGTTGGCCGGTGCTCGCGCGGCAGTTCTGGACTTGCGATGGGTCCAGGCGCTGGTCGTCTTGATCTCGATTCTCTCGTCGCGGGCGACTGGATTTGCGCAAGAGCCGAAACCTTCAACCGATGTGCACGAACACGTTGCGGTAACAGCACCGCTGCTGACGCCCACGAAAGAGGCGTCCGGGACGGCTTGGCTGCCGCAGGTCACACCGATGTACGGCGTGCACCGTCCATGGCGCGGCTGGGACCTTCGACTGAACGGCGTTGCATTCATCCAGGCACTGTACGAGCCACGGGATCGGCACAGGACCGGTGGCTTTGAGACCCGGCAAGTAGGCAGCATCAACTGGGCCATGATCAGGGCCCGCCGGAATGTCGGCGCCGGACGCTTCGGCATTCACACGATGTTCAGCGCTGAACCGTGGACCGTCTCGAATTGCGGGACTCTGAGCTATCTCGCGACCGGAGAGGTCTGCCAAGGCGACACGATTCACGATCGACAACAACAACACGACCTGTTCATGGAGCTCGCCATCGACTACGACCGTGGCCTTCGCGGAGCATGGCGCTGGCAGGTGTATGCAGGACTTGCTGGGGAACCTGCGCTTGGGCCACCCGGATATTTTCACCGCGCGTCAGCAGTCCCAAATCCGCTTGGGCCCATAACCCATCACTGGCTGGACTCCACACACGTCGCATTCGGAGTCGTCACGGTCGGCGTGCACAGTCAGCGGTGGAAGGCGGAAACGTCCGTGTTCAATGGACGCGAACCGGACGAAAGTCGCGTTGATCTCGACCTCGGCGCCTTCGACTCCATCGCCGCGCGGCTGTCGTTCCTGCCAACCGAACGCCTCGTACTGCAAGTGTCTGCTGCGCGCCTGCGCGAGGCGTGGACCGACTTCCCAATCCCGTCACAGGATCCGGCGACCCGCATCACGGCGTCCGCGGTGTATCACGTGCCGCTCGGCGAGAACGGAATCTGGGCGACGACCTTGGCATTCGGTACGAATCGCGCACGCGAGCTCGTACCGGGCGACGTGCTGGATGCCACGACCGCTGCTGCGTTGCTCGAGAGCAGCCTGACATTGTCCGATCGACATACGGTGTTCGGCAGAGGTGAAATCGGAGGAATGCCGGCGCACCATCTGCACGCGCACGAGTACTCGATGTCAGTCTTCGCGATCGGCAAGGCGCAGCTCGGCTACGTGCGCCACTTGCGCGACATGAAAGGCGTGCAGCCGGGAATCGGCGCGACGGTCTCGCTCAGTTTTCCGCCTCCAGCACTGGCGTCGCGCTACTACTATGGCCGCACGGCGCCGAGCTTCGGCGTTTTCTTCACCGTGCGAGCTTCGCGGCACGCGATGTGACCGGGTTCGTTCAACGCCAGCTTGCGAAGAAGTGGACTCGTCTCCGCGATACGTCTGGGCGCGCTCCCTTCGACGACGCGCAAACGCGGCCGCTAACGCAGCCGCCTTCGACGAAGAATTTCGGTCGAGGCGCAGGTTGATAATCTCAGGCAGCGCGCCGAATCGCCTGGCCCGGCGCGACGTGCCGCCCGTAGCTGGTTCGGCCGTGGCGCCCACGGTGCGCACGCTATTGGGGTGAGGGTTCGGCACGTCGCTCCTGCAGCGCCGTCACCTTCCCGCAGGCGTCATCGCAGCAGAGGAGCAGGCGCGTCCGAGTGCCCCAGGGCAGCCGATGGTGGGTTTGGTACGCCGGGCATCCGCACCTCGGGCAGACGATGCGCCCGTGGCGGCGCTCCGGGATGATCGGAGGCCACGGCAGGGGCCTATGGTGCATTCGCCTGCACCATCCCGGCCTGTAGTACCGGGATCGACGGTTGTTCCCCGTCGGACACCGCGTCGAGTCGGCCCACGGCGGCCTCAGCCAGGGCGACCCGCTCCCGATCTGTCTGTTGACATCTTTCGTCGCTCCTCTCAGGTTGACGATTGGACGGCGAGAGTGACACAGGTCTCCTGAAGTCGCTGTTCTCTTCTGCACACCCAAGAACTTCGTCGGTCGCTACGATGGGCGGCGTGCCGAGTCCGACCGAAACGACAGAGCGCGGGCGGCGGGGGAGCGCGCGTACGCACGCGTGCGCAGTGTCACGATCTGGTCCGGGGCACGAGATCGTCTGGCCGCCGGCAGAACCGTCCGCGCATCCCTGCACACCATTTCGCACGAGAGCTTGCGTCCACACCCGGCCCCCGTATTGCTGCGGTACTCGTCGACTGCGCCCAGCAACAAGGGGCAGCCCAGGGCCCGCGCGCACCACATGGACCGGCGAAAACAGATTCCGCAACGGCATCCGCTCGTCCGCGGATTCAAGTGCCCGACGTGCGCGTGCGAGCGCGTGCGGCTCGGCACAGTCGTCGATTTCTATTTCTACCTGCTGTGCGACAGCTGCGCCCACGTCTGGGCGCATCCTGAGCGCCGGCGGATTCTCGGGCGACCATCCCGCCCCCACACCAGCCGCGATTCCTGACGGGGCAACCTCCCCTGACAATCCACGCCGGTGCGTCGATTGCCCTTCGCGCCGGCTGACGGACCGGTTCCGAAACCGCGCAGCGGGCGTTCGCTCCCCGGAGCACCTGTGCGATGTGGGTGAGGGAAGGGGGAAAAGACGGCAATGAATGATCTGGAGCTGGAAGCCGAGCGTGTGGCGCTGCTCACAAACGAGCAGGCATTGATGAAGGAGCACACGGCGGTGCACGCAACGCCGGACGACGTGCCGGGTCAACGAATGCACCACGTCCATGTAAAAATGCACAAGGAGCGCCTCCGAGCCTACTGCCGGGAGCTGCGGCAGCGATGGGAGCGTTAGTGGCGCTGGAGCGGATGCACTTCGTCCGAATGGAGACGGTCGCAGGTCGCAAGGCGCGCGCGAGGCCCCGCCGGTAAACCAGCGGGACCCCGGCCTCCACGCGTCACCCTTGCATTGACTGGCCCGCGAACTGCTTCATGAACTCGTCCTGCCGCTTGCTCATCTCCTCGGGTGTGAGATCTTCCTTGTGCGTCGCGATCGTCCACGTATACCCATGCGGATCCACGAAGCTTCCGGAGCGATCGCCCCAGAACTGATCCTGCATGTTGCCCATGGCGCCCTGCCACACCTGTCCGCCGGCTGCAATCGCCCGTTTGAACAGCGCGTCGCAGTCGTCCACATACAGCCAGAGCGACGCCGGCGATCCACCCATCGCCTTCGGGCCTCTCACCCCCATCATCGCGTCGTTCAGCATGATGCGCGAATCGCCGATCCGCAGTTCAGCGTGCATGATCTTGCCGTCTGGGCCGACGGCGCGGCCCATTTCCTCTGCGCCGAGCGCCCTCTTGTACCACTCGATTGCCTCGGCGGCGTTATCGAAGGTGAGCGACGGCGTGACGGTGTGATGCCCTTCGGGGACTGCGCGTGTCGCCTTTGCCATTTCGACCTCCTGTGCGATGACGACGAACTGAGAATTCTCCTGCCAGGTCTCTCACGGACGCAAGCTGATCGGACCGCGGATCTGTCGAGGTGCAGCGGAACCTGCCGGCGCACCCGCGCGGGTGAAGCCCTCACGCACCACGGCTGGCCAGGGCTCCGCCAAGCGACGCGTGCCCTCCATCCACGCGGTCCGGGCGACGTGAATCCGACGCGGCGTGAAGCACCGCATCGACGCCGGCCATGGCTGCGGGAATTCCGGCGCCGCAGACCAGGTCTCCGCGAACGCGCTCGTATGGTGGTGGTGCAGTTGGCTGCCAGCACCTCTTCGGAGGCCCGACATCCTGATGTGGTCTCTGGGGAATTCTACCGATCACCGTGCGGGACGTGAAGACGCCGGCGGCGGAGCGGCACAGTCGAGCGGCGGGGTGACAGCGGCCCTCAGCACCTGCCGCGGGTCATGGGGAAGTCGACGCCGCGCACCTTCCCCTCGCGCGTGCCCTCGATGCGGGCGTGCAGGGAGCCATCGGGATTGAGGCGATAGATAATCCGCTGCGGGAAGTCGTGCTCGGGATTCTCGAACCGCACTTCGCCTGCGGTGGCCGAGACGAGCTTGAATGACGCCTCGGCCTGGCCCGATGGTCTGGCGACGTAGGCCACGTCCGAGCCCGTGGCCCGAATGAGGAGCACCTCCGAGTCGACGGTCTTCCCGCCGACGACGGTTCGGCTCATCCCCATCATGGTGCCGCCGAGCGGCTTCATCCATTGTTCGTCAACCTGACGCCCGCCATCGGCGCTCGTCCAGCATCCCGCCAGCCACGCGATCCTCTCGAGTTCGTCGCCGGGGCCCTGCGCTGCCGGCAGTGCCAGCGTGGCGAGGATGAGCACCCCTGCTCCCACTGTTGTGATCATTCGGCCGTCCATGCGCTCACCTCGGCGCCATCATACGCGCGTCGTGAGCCCGGCCCGCTAGAATCGCAAGCCAATCGCCACGCGGAAGGTCCGACCACCGGTGGAGCCATTGAATGGGACAGGGAAGTGACCGGCTGACGTCGCTTTCCCGAACAGGGGACCCGGGAGGTAGCCGGTGGCCAGGCCCCGGGTGTCCTGTGCGCTGTTGGGATCCGGTCTCACCGAGGTGTTCCAGCCAATCTGGTTCTGGTTGTTGAAGACGTTGTAGACGTCCAGCTTCACCCACGGTCTGACCGTCCGGAGCAGCGGAACGGTGTAGTTGAGCGATGTGTCGAACAAGCTGTACCCCTTGAATGTCTGGGAGCCGCGCGACCCGAAGTAGACGGTGCCTGGCGGAGGGGCGTCAGGATAGCCTGCGGAGCCGAGGATGCCGGCTTGCGTCGGCGTCAACGGCACGGTGGCCGTCAGGCTGTAGACGCGGCCCGAGTCCAGCCGCCACAGTCCGGATAGACCCAGATCACCGATGCCGCCGAGCCCGAACGTGTAGGTGCTCCACATGCGGAGCCGGTGACGCTGGAAGCTCTGAAGGCGGCCTCCGGGAAAGAATCGGGCGGCATCGAAGGCTTCCGGATAGTTGCCGAGCTTGGACGTCGCGCCCGGTACGGCGTTCGATTCGCCTTCGTAGTTGCCGTCGTTCTGGAGCTGCACCGTGTAGTGGCCATTCACGTTCCAGCCGTGTGCGATCCGGTAATCCGATTGAAACACCATGCCCTGGTACTGGCGGTGGTCGAGGTCCGAGTTGGCGAACACCGTGTTCGTCGTCAGCCCGGCATCGATGCCTTGCAGCACCACGGGGGTCGTACCGGTCGATAGGGTCTGAAAGTCTTCGATCATGCCGGTCGTCCGGCGAAACACGTAGGTAGCTTGGGCGGAGCCTCGTGTACCGCCCGTCCCGTACGACGTCGTGAACTCCTGGACGAGCGGCGACTTGAGGTCGCTCGACATGAAGACGCTGGAGGCCGGAGGAACGGCGACGAAGGCATTCCCGGGAGTGATCGGGTAGTTGGCGAGATCGAATCCAGGGGAGAAATCACGGCCCTGGCCGGCTGGTCCCTGGTACACGATGAAGAGATCCGGAGCGCTGACCACCGGACTGTTCTTTCCGATCTGCTGCTCGTTGTACCGCCCTGAATACATGCCGTATGTCGCATGGAGCAGGTGCCTGCCGTCGCCCTGCACATCGTGGACGACTGCCAACCGGGGAACGATCCGGTGGTTGTTCACGCCGACGATGTCCCCGGTCGACTCCGCCTTCACGTGTTCGTAGCGCGCACCCAGATCCGCCGACCAGCGGCTGTTGATCACCCAGTGGTCCTGGACGTAGAACGAGTTCGTGTCGACGTTCAGCACGGCACCTCGTGTCGCCGGAATGAAGTCCACGCCGGACACACCGGGCACGAAGGTCGGTACAAGATGGCCCGTGGCGTCGAGCAACGGCCGGCTGCCTTCGTCCAGCGCGAAGTCGGAGCCGAACACGTAACTGGTCGATGACTGCGAGCCGCCGCCTCCGCGCTGGCTGCGGAACCACTCGTATCCGGTCTTCAGCTCGTGGCTGCCGGCCCTGTTCCAATAACTCGTGGCGCTGCCAGTCAGCTGCCGGTTGTTGCGCGTTTCCTGGTCGGTGGCGTCGAAGTAGGGCGCGTTGAAGACATACGGTCCCAGCGTCGCGGCGAAGAATGGCGATTCGACGAGGTTCGTGCTCGTGCCGCCTCCCCCCGTCATCCATCGACGCTCGGAATACTGGGCCTGGAACAGCAGGTGATTGCCGCGCACCCCGCGATAGTTCGTGAAGAAGGAGGAATTAGGCACCGTCACGACGTCGAGGCTGTACGGATCGATCAGGAAGCTGAGCGCGCCCGATCCGTTCGTGGTCGTCGTACTGTTGTTCAGGTATCCGCCCTGCACGACATGGTTCGGCACGAGCGCGCCCGTGAGCTTGATCTCGCCTCGCTTGTTCTTGATGGTCTGCGTGTACGCGGTTAGGGTGACCGGCAGCGTGTTCGAGGCATCCGTGTTTTCGTAGCGGCCGGAACCGAAGAACCAGAGCCGGTCGGGCATGATCGGGCCGCCCAGCGTCGCTTCGTGGATCTCGCCCAGCTTGTCGAGCCGGCTCGATGTCTCGATGGGCGTCCTCACCGTCCACGCGGGATTCACGAAGTTGAGGCGATAGCTCCCGGAGAATATGTTGCTGCCGCTCTTCGTGACCGCGTTGATCACGCCGCCGGTGAACCGGCCGTACTCCGCCGAGATCCCGGACGTCAGGATCTGGGTCTCCTGGATCGCGTCCTCGACATACAGGTTCTGCGGCTGCGCGCGGAGGTTGTCGTTGACGTCGACGCCGTTGATCATGAAGATGTTGTCGAACGCGAACGCGCCGTTAATCACGACCTGATTGATGCTGGGCGAGTTCTCGGTCACCGCGGGCGACAGCTGTGCGATGCCCTGGAGCGAACGCGGGGTCGCGAGCGCGTCGATCTCGGCGTGCGTGAAGTTCGCCCCGACGACCGGCGTCGTGATCGGCGTGGACGCCGCGGCGACGACGCGCGCGGTTTCGGTGAAGCCGCCGGCCCGCATCGAGGCATCCTGCTCGACAGCAAGGCCGAGAGGGACCGTAACCAGTCGGGTCAACGGAGCGAACCCCGCGAGCTCGAACTTGACTTCGTAGACGCCAGCCGGCAAGGCCGAGATCGTGTAGTGGCCCACGCCGTTGCTGACCGCTTCGCGCGTCCCCAGAAGGGCGGGGGACGTCACCGTCACCGAAACCGCCGGGATGGCGAGATTCTGCTGGTCCGTTACGGTTCCGTGGACGGTTCCCGTCTGCACACCCTGACCAAAACCGGCGCCTGCCAACATCAACCATACGGCTGGCACGAGAGCCACGCGTCTCATCGCCGACGTGGTTCTCTTCGCGTCAAAGTTGTCGGACATCGTTGCCATAACCCTTTCGCAGTAGGCGAGAGTTGGAATTCGTGTGAACCGGGTATCGGCAGGAAGCCCTGAAGTCTTGATTTCGGCCCGTTATCTCCGGAAGCGTGGATCGCACGAAGCCGGGTGTGTGTTTCGCGCCGGCGGTTCACGGGTGGGGAGCCGTGGGAGTGTCGTGGGACGAAGGGCAGAAATCGGCGGGCCGGAGCCGTCTCTGAGGGGGCGGCAGGCGTTCATCCCCACGTATTTTGCATAGTTCCTGATACTCGCCCACCGAAGATGGTGCGACTGCCACGGCACCCTCGACCCCTACCGCACGGCTGGCAGGCACCAAGGATTACCCGCGTGATGGAGAGGCACCAACGGGACGACGGACGGCAGCCTGCCGGGTTCATGGCCGGCGGCGGCGCGGAACGTCTGGTCAGATCCCCGGACTTCAGCGAATGCGGCTCGTGGGCTCACCGGATACGGGCAGGAATCCGACCGCGTGCGGTCGCGGGCTGCGGGGTTCACGAGCACCTCGTCAAGCCGGTAGACTTCAGGGCCCGTCGGAAGACGTGATGAACGGGTGAACGCGCATTGTTATGCCCCAACCGGGACTCGTCGGGGCACGTGCGCGGTACAATCTGCCGACATGCCGCTCGAACCGGAGTTCATCGCCGCGTTTACACGCACCGTCCGCGAATCTGCCGAGGCGCTGCTGACGATGTCCGATGCAGATGCGAGCGTCGCACGTGCACCCGGCAAGTGGTCGCGGAAGGAGATTGTCGGACACCTGATCGACTCTGCAGCAAACAACCACGCGCGGTTCGTGAGAGCGCAGCGTACCGACCATCTGCTGTTCGAAGGCTACGATCCGGATGCGTGGGTGGAGGCGCAGCGGTACAACACGCTGCCGTGGCGCGACCTCGTGGCGCTCTGGAGGCAATACAATCTACACCTCGCGCACGTGATGAGAAGGCTTGATCCCACCGCCTCGGATCGTTCGCGAGAACGGCACAGCCTGGATCAGATCGCGTTCGTTCGCATCAGCCGTGATGAGCCGGCCACCCTCACGTACTTCATGCGCGACTACGTCGCGCATCTGGAACATCACCTGCGCCAGGCGCTCGAGCCCAGACAAACCAAGTAGATGGCGGCGGCTGCACGCGGCCGTGGACACGTGTTTGCCCTCTGCCAGGCCACTTGAATGGCCGAATCACATGCTGCTGGTGCAGTGGAGGAACTGACACGCATGGCAACCATCGGATTCATCGGTGCCGGGCACATCGGCTCGCAGGTCGCACGGTTGGCCGTCGCGAGCGGCTACGACGTCGTAATCAGCAACTCACGCGGTCCGGAAACACTCTCCGCGCTCGTGTCGGAATTGGGGCCCCGCGCGCGTGCGGCGACACCCGTCGAGGCTGCCAGAGCCGGCGACCTCGTGGTGGTCTCGGTCCCGTTGAAGAACTATCGCGACGTTCCGGTGGCGCCCCTGGCCGGGAAGATCGTGATAGACACGAACAACTACTACCCGACGCGGGATGGGCACATTCCGGAGCTGGACAACGAGTCCACGACCACCGCGGAACTGCTGCAGGCGCACCTGCGGACCGCAAAAGTGGTGAAGGCGTTCAATCACATCTACGCCGCCGAGCTCACCGCTCACGGACAGCCGTCGGGCTCGCCCAACCGCCGTGCCCTCGTCATCGCGGGCGACGACGAGCGAGCCAAGGCCGCGGTGACCCATCTGCTGGATCAGTTCGGGTTCGATACCGTCGATGCCGGTCCGCTCAAGGAAGGCTGGCGCATCCAGCGCGACACGCCTGGGTATGGGCCGCGTCGCACGGCCGTAGAACTGCGGCGAGATCTCGCGGCCGCCAAGCGATACGCCGACCAGTAGGGCGCGGCCCGGACGGTAGACGCCCAGACGAGCGGCCGGTCACTCGAAGAGCGCGAACTCGGGTGCGTAGCGGACGAGTCCGCCATCGCGTGGGATGGTGCCCTTCACCAGTTCGATGACCTGGAACGCGGATCCGGCTCCGTACTCGTCGCGTAAATCGAAGGCCGACGCCGCGCTGAATCCGAAGCGCGCGTAGTAGTCCGGCGCTCCGACCAGGACGACATAAGGCACGTGCAAGCTGCGCGCGTGGTCCAGTCCCTCCTCGATCAGGCGGGATCCTAGGCCCCGTCGCTGGAACTCAGGAAGCACTCCCACCGGCGCCAGTCCCAGTCCACCGGTGGCCGTCCCGACCACGACGGGGCTGAACGCCACGTGGCCGACGATGTCCCTCTCGAGGTCGGCAACCAGCGAAATCGCGAGCCGGCCAGACGCCCGCAGCTGTTCGACAAGACGCGCTTCGGCATCGGTCGGGAACGCCGCCAGATGGACGGCGTGAATGGCGGCGAGGTCGGGAGGTGTTTCCGGACGGATGCGGAGCATGTTGCCCATTGTGCCTCCTCGCCCGGCGTACGCGCGGGCTTCCTCCTCATGTAGACACAGCCATTTGCGGGGATTGGACGCGGCACGTCGAGATCCGGGATACGCTCTCCAGCATGAATGCGAACGAGATTCGCGGCGTCCAGGCGCCGCTGAAAGCGCGCTACCGGGCTGAGCCGGCCGCTGCGCAACTGACCTTGACGGCACAGGGCATCATCGACGCGACAGCCCAGGTCTGTCGTGTGGACACGCACACTGGCGCCGTGGACGCTGGACTGCATCCGGCCACCGGCGGCGACGGGCGACAGGCCTGCTCCGGCGACATGCTGCTGCAGGCGCTGGTCGCGTGCGCGGGCGTGACACTCGGGACCGTTGCGACCGCGATGGGCGTAGAAGTGCGAGGCGGTCGCGTGTCGGCTGAGGGCGACCTGGATTTCCGCGGCACGCTCGGTGTGTCGCGCGAGGCGGCGGTCGGCTTCCACAGCATCCGACTGCGCTTCGACCTCGAGACGGATGCACCGGCCGACACCGTCTCCAAGTTGATCGAGCTGACCGAGCGTTACTGCGTCGTGCTGCAGACGCTGAGGAGGGGCCCGGAGGTGACGGTGCTTCCTTCGCCGCGTGAAGGGAAGCTCGCCGTCGGGCGTTGAACTCGGCGGCGCCGACAATCTCGCCTACCGGGGCGGCACCGTCCAGAGGAACAGATCTGTTCCATCCTCGGCCCGGACTGTCACGTCGGGCACCCACGTTCCGAAGCGGAACTGTCGGGACACGATTCGCGTGCCGGGCCGGAGCTCGCTCGTGAGCTTCGGAAGCAGTCGCCGGTTGATGCTCGGCGACAGATACAGCGTGACCACGGTGGCTTCGGAGATGTCGGCCGTAAACAAGTCGGCTTCGATGAAAGTCACCCGATCCTCGACCCCGCCCTCGCGCGCGAGCTCGCGCGACATCTCCACCAGGCGCGGCACCAGCTCGATGCCCACGCCGCGTGCGCCGTACTTCTCGGCAGCGATGATGACGATGCGTCCGTCACCCGAGCCGAGGTCGTAGACGACGTCGTCCGGACCGACGCGCGCGATCCGCAGCATCGCGTCCACGATCCCCTGCCTCGTGGGGACGAACTGGATGTCGGGTGTGCGAGCCGGCGGCCGCTCCGCCGGTATCGGGTCCTGGGCAGCGGCTCCGGCTGTAGCGGCCGAGAACGTAACGAAACAGAGAAGAGCCAGCATCGCGCACCCGCTCCGCGAGCCCAGTTGCATCATCGGTGTGTCGGTCGGGGTACGCGTCGGAAGCATGGCGACATCCGCCGCAGGCATTGTCACGCCGAAGCCCGAAAGGCTCGCCGGCCGCCCGTCCGCGTGATAGTGTGCGTCATCGAAAGGACGAGCTTCCATGTTCGCACAGGCAATCGTCGAACGCGGCATGCTGGACGGTATCGCAAGCGGGCTGTCCCGCGCGACCTACGCAATCGAGGCGCGGATCGGGCACGGGAACGCGAAGTGGCTGATCGTCGCGTTGGTGATCGGATTCCTGTTCTTGATGCTGCGCCCACGAAGGTAACCGGGGGGCGGCGCTACGTCTCGCGCAGGGCCTGCAGTGGATCGATACGTGTCGCGCGGTCCGCCGGCACGGCAGCGGCGATCGCGGTCACGATTAGCAGGATGGCGGCGACGGCAGCGAACGTCGCCGGGTCGGTGGGTGTGACCTCGAAGAGCAGCCCCTCCATCAGCCGTCCCAGCCAGACGGCACTGACGAGGCCGGCCACCAGCCCTCCGGCCGCGAGCGACAGCGCCCCCCGCACCACCTGCCAGCGCACCGTTCGTGGCGACGCGCCGAGCGCGAGCTGGATAGCGATTTCGCGCGTGCGGCGCACCACGCCGAAAGCCACGACACCATACAGACCGATGGCGGCAAGCAGCACCGAGAGCGCCGCAAACGTCGTGATCATGACGGCGCTGAAGCGGGGAT
Source organism: Vicinamibacteria bacterium (assembly GCA_963739995.1). GTDB lineage: Bacteria > Acidobacteriota > Vicinamibacteria > Vicinamibacterales > JAENWD01 > CAVUCH01. The sequence continues at coordinate 146,447 of CAVUCH010000001.1, forward strand.
CCGCCGCCGCCTCCGTAGTGAGTGCGGTCATCGGCCGGGCGCTCGCCACCGTCAGCCTTGGGTCTACCGACTTCACCGCGGCACGCACGGAGGCCACCAGGATCATCGGATCGCCCGTCGTCCGGACGTGCACGTACATCCACAGGAACGGTGTCTGCGCGAACGGCGTGTACACGATGGGACGGGGCCCATCGTCCAGACCCTGGTACCGCACGTCGCGCACGACCCCGACAATCGTCCGCCAGTCGGCGGAGTAGTCGGGATTCACCAGCCGCAGGCGGCGGCCGATGGCACTTCCACCCGGGAAGAAGCGGCGGGCGAGCGTCTCCGACACGACGACGACCAACGGCGCGGCCGCTCCATCGCCGGCCGCGAACTCGCGTCCCGCGACCACCCGCGTGCCGAGCGCGCGGAAGTAGGCGGGGGACGCGGCAATGAAGTACGCGCCCCGGTCGTCGATCGGCGAGTCGGGCTGCGCTTCGACCTCGAACGTGGTTCCACGCTGGGCGGTAATGGGCGCCAGTCCGGTCGCGCCGCCCACAGCCTCAACGCCGGGAAGTGCGGCGATGCTCTCGAGCACGCCGGCGACGGTTGTTGCGCGGGCGCCCGGCGTCGGCTGATGAATCAGCTGAACGTTGAAGGTCAGGAGCCGCTCCGGTACGACACCGGTATCCACACTCAGCAGCCGGAGCAGACTGTGTGTGAGCAGCAGGCCGCCGGAAAGGACGACGACGGCGATGCCGACCTGCACAACGACCAGGGCCGACCGGAGCCGCGCGCCCCCTCGCGCCTCTGAGTCTCCGCGCCCGCCACCGCGCAGCGACGGTTCCAGGCCGCTTGTGGCCAGGTGCACGACGGGCGCCAGACCGACGAGCATTCCCGTGACGGCGATGGCTGCCATCGCCACGAGCAGAACCGGCAGGCTGAGCGTCACGTCCTCGATCCTGGGCACGCGCTCACCGACCAATGTGGGCAGCGCCAGCATGCCCCAGCGGGCGAGGATGAGACCGGCGGCACCGCCGCACGAAGCGAGCAGCAGGCTTTCGGCGACAAGCTGGCGCGCGATCCGCCCGCGTCCCGCACCGAGCGCAGCACGGACCGCGAGCTCCTGCGATCGGGACGTCATGCGTGCGAGCACGAGATTGGCGACGTTCGCGCACGCGATCAGCAGCAGGCATCCCACGGCGGCCAGCGCAACGAGCAACGCCGTGCGGACGTCGCCGACCTGCCGCTCCCGAAGCGAGACGAGCGTCAACGTGAGGCCGGCATTCGTGTCGGGATGCAGCCGCACGAGCCGTGACGCGAGTGCAGTCAGCTCGGCCTGCGCCTTCGTCATCTCCACCCCGGGGCGCAGGCGCCCGACCGCCTGGAAAATACGGAGGGCTCGATTCTCCGCCTGTCCGGGCACCCGGGCCACGGCGGCCTCGAGCGACGTCCAGAGCTGGAACGCATCCGAGGGGAAGCCGAAGCCTCGCGGCATCACGCCAACGACCGTATACGGGAGGCCCGTGAGCCGGATCGTGCGGCCGACCACGCGGGGATCACCACCGAATCGTCGCTGCCACAGGCCGTGGCTGAGCACCGCAACCGCGGAATCGCCGTCGCCGTCGGAGATCGAGCGCCCGATCGCGGGCACCACCCCGAGGGTGGTGAAGACTGACGGCGACACCACACCGCCGAGCACCTGCTCGTCGTCGAGAGTGTAGAGGTTGCTGGCCCAGATACCGGTCGATGCAAACGCGCGGGCCGACTCGCGCAAGTCCTTGTAATCCGGAATCGAGAGGCGGGTCACGACGAGACGGTTCGCGTCGCGATACGGCAGCGGCGCGAGCAGCGCTGCGTGCACCACCGCGAACACGATTGCTGTCGCGGCCACACCAAGAGCAATCGTGAGGACGGCGACCGTCGTCAGTCCACGCTGCCGGGCCAGCATGCGGATCCCGAACGTCAGATCCTGGCGCAGCTCCTCCGCCCACAGCCGCCATCGCATGCGCGTCTCCTTCCGTGTGTCGAGGCTTCGGATGTACGCCGCGGTGGCCGCGACGTCGCCGAACTGCCGCTGCGCTTCGGCGTGCGCCTGCTCGGGAGACGAGCCGGCCTCGACGAGCTCGCGGACGCGGAGATCCAGATGGAACGCCACCTCGTCGCGGATGTCGCGTTCGACTTCGGCGTCAGTGCGTGACGTGAAGCGGAACAGCCGTCGGAATGTCATGACGCGCCTTCACGCCGGGGCGTCGAGCACGCGGGAGACGGCGCGCGCGTACCGGCGCCAGGTGTCCTGTGCGTCGCGCAGCTGGCGGCGTCCGATACGCGTCAGCCGGTAGTACCGCGCCCGCCGGTTGTTGTCCGACAGCCCCCACTCGGCCTCGATCCACCCGCGGTGCGCGAGCCGGTGCAGCGCCTGATACAAGGCGCCATCCTCGATGCCGAGCTCATTCTCGGTTCGCTCACGGATCCACGCCGAGACGCCGTAGCCGTGCTGGGGCGCGCCGGCGAGCGACTTCAGGATCATCACGTCGAGCGTCCCCTGGATGACAACGAGCGACTGGTCGCGGCCCACGGCGTTCTCCCCTGAGATGCTCAGGGGACGCTACCATGCAGGGGCGGGAGCGTCAAGCAGGCCCAGCACCGCGGCCGCCCCGTGGGCAAGGTGCGACGACCGAGAATACCGGGCAGTATTTGAGAAGGAAGCAACGCAGCCGGCGGTCATGCATCGGCGGCCGAATGCAGCCGGCCTTTCACCACGGGCTGCCAGGCAACGAGTGCCTTGCCGGATCGTCGGCGCGCTGTTCTCGATGCCGGTGGCGAACATGAACGGGCTGCCGGAGGTGTGGCGATGGCGCATACTGCGACAGCAGCAAGGACCGGGCTCAGCGCGGCGAGGATCACCGGCCGGCGATTCGAAATTGCAGTCCTGGCGATGACGGGCGACGACGATGATTGATATCACCGATGGGCTGGCAATCGACGAATCGGAGTTCGAGGAGCGGTTCGTGCGGGCGTCCGGCCCCGGCGGGCAGAACGTCAACAAGGTCGCCACCGCGGTGCAGCTGCGCTTGGACATCGCGGCGTCTTCCCTCCCCGCCGGGGTGAAGGCACGCCTGCTCATCGTGGCCGGCAGGCGGGTCACCGCCGACGGCGTGCTCGTCATCGACAGCCGTGAGCATCGGACGCAGGTCCGGAACCGCGACGCTGCGCGCGAACGGCTGGTGGCGCTGCTGCAGCGGGCCGCGCAGCAGCCGAAGTCGAGGAGGAAGACCAGACCCTCGGCCGGCGCGCGCGAGCGCCGAATTCAGTCGAAGAAGAAACGCGCCGAGACGAAGGAGAGCCGGCGGGCCGGGCCGGACGAGTAGCTCGGGCACATCGGCCCCGGACCCATCCTCCGCACCGACGTCCTCGGGAGAGTGGCGCAGTTCGGCCTGTGCTTTCTGAACGCACCGGTGGTCTGGCGTTTGCGGCGGAGGCACGCTGGCACGCTATGGAGTGGTGCTGCCCGACTGGCGTGAGCCGGCGCCAGCGCGCGTGATGACGAATGATCCGGCGTGAACGCTCCACCTGCAATGAAACCGAACGGGTAGAATCGGCCACCTGATGCGCACGCTGTTCGTGTCCGTCCCGCTGCTCGCCGGCACGATCCTGATTGCAGCAGCGAATCCGCCGGCGCGGTCCGTCGGGCCGGCCGAATTCTCTGTGGTCGAAGCGACCATCCCGCAGATGCAGCAGGCGATGGAGGACGGTCGCCTGACGTCTGAGGCGCTCGTGACCCAGTACCTCACACGCATCGCCGTCCATGAGGACCGGCTGAACGCGGTCATGACCGTCAACCCGCGCGCGCTCGCCGAGGCGCAGACGCTCGATCGCGAGCGTGCCGGAGGCCGTGTCCGGGGGCCGCTGCACGGCATCCCGATCGCACTCAAAGACAACATCCACACGAAGGATCTGCGGACCACCGGCGGTGCATTGGCGTTCATCGACCTGGTGCCGCCATATGACGCCACCGTCACGACCAACCTGCGCGAGGCCGGGGCGGTGATTATCGCGAAGACGAACCTGACGGAGCTCGCCAACTGGGTGGCCGGCCCGCCGACGCCGATGCCTGCCAACTACAGCGCGGTGGCCGGGTTCGGCATGAACCCGTACGACCCGCGGCGCGATCCGCGCGATGACACGGGAGACGGCCGGCCGGCGCTGAGCCCCGGCGGTTCGAGCTCGGGCGTCGGGACGTCGGCCAGCTTCTGGGCCGCAAACGTGGGCACGGAGACCTCGGGGTCGATTCTGACCCCGGCCAACGCGACGATGCTCGCCGCGATCAAGCCGACGTTGGGGCGGATCAGCCGATACGGCATCATCCCGATCACAGCCGACCAGGACACGGCGGGGCCGATGGCGCGGACGGTCATGGACGCGGCGATCCTGATGGGCATGCTCGAAAGCGCGGCGCCCGATCCGCACGATCCCGCCACGGCGCGCTGCACTCCGCCGCCAGCTCGCGACTACACGCGCTCGCTCCAGCGCGACGCGCTCAAGGGTGCGCGCATCGGCATCCCGCGCGCGTTCTTCTATGGGGCGCTCACGCCCCCGGGAGACAAGAAGCCGCGCGGCGGTCTGAATGACGCGCAGAAGCGAGTGATGGACGAGGCGATGGCCGCCCTCGTATCAGCCGGCGCGGTTCTCGTGGACCCGGCGGACATTCCGAGCATCTCGACGACCGACGCAGGCGGCGCCTTCCTGTCATGGCCTGTCTGCACCACACCGAAGGGCAAGGATGCCAACTGCTCGGTGGTGTTCAAGTACGGCATGAAGCGGGACTTCAACGCGTGGCTGGCCTCCCTCGGGAAGGCCGCTCCGGTGAGCACGCTGACGGACCTGCGCGCATGGAACACACGCCACGCGAAGGCCGGTGCGATCAAGTACGGCCAATCGCTGCTCGATGCCTCCGACGAGATGGATCTCGACGCCGACCGGGCACGTTACGAAGCGGACCGCGCGAAGGACCTGCGGCTCACCACAGACGACGGCATCGACGCCGCGCTGCGCGTGCACCGCCTCGATGCGCTCCTGTTCCCGGGCGCGTCTGGCGCGGCGCTCGCGGCCAGGCCGGGATATCCGACCGTCATCGTGCCGTTCGGGATGGTCCCGAATGCGCCAACACCGCCGCTCCCCGAGAGCTTTTTTCCCAGGCCCGTACCGTTCGGTGTGAGCTTCACGGGCATGGCGTGCAGCGAGCCACGGCTCCTCGAGATCGCCTACGCGTTCGAGCAGGCCACGAAGGGGCGCGTGCCTCCGTCTTGGGTGCCGTGAACCGCCGCGACGTTCTCCGTATGCTCGCGGCAATAACTGCGGCGCCTCGCGCGACGGGGGCCGACACAGCGGATGACTGGAACGCCGGTGCAGCGAGCGTGGACATCACCCCGGAGCAGTCGCTGTGGATGGCCGGGTTCGCCCGCCGCTCGCGCCCGTCACAGGGGGTGGCCCTGCCGCTGCACGCGAAGGCACTTGCCCTTCGACATGGGCGCGGGCAGCCCGTGGTGCTCGTGACCGCCGATCTGCTGGGGGTCACGTCCCGGATCACGGACCGGGTCGCATCGGCGGTGCGGCGCCTGCACGGGATCGAGCGTGCCGACATCCTGTTCAATGCGAGCCACACGCACTGCGGGCCCGTGGTCGATGAGCAGTTATCGGTGGCGTACGATCTGACCGCTGCTCAGTGGGACGACATCCGCGCCTACACGGCGCAGTTGGAGGACAGGCTCGTCGCGCTCGTCGGCCAGGCTCTGGTGCGTGTGAGTCCCGCACGTCTCGGCTACGGGCGGGGAGAGGCGTCGTTCGCCGCGAACCGGCGCGTGGCGTTCACGCCGAACGGGCCAGTGGATCATGCCGTGCCGGTGCTGCGGGTGGACGGCGCGAGCCGTGAGCCCCTCGCCATCGTGTTCGGGTACGCGTGTCACAACACGACGCTGCAGGACACCTTCGTGGAGTACCACGGCGATTACGCCGGCGTCGCGCAATCCGTGCTGGAGGCGCGCCACCCTGGCACGATCGCACTCTTCGTCGCGGGCTGTGGCGCCGACGCGAACCCGAACCCACGGGGCACGATCGAGCTGGCGCAGGCGCATGGTACCGAATTGGCCGACGCGGTGGACCGCACGCTGCCTGCGACCGCGCTGGTGACGCGGGCCGCGCGAACCGCGTACGAGACGGTCGAGCTCCCGTTTGCTGGTGACCAGGTGAGGGAGCGCTGGCACAAGCGGCTCGATGTCGAGGAGGTCTATCTCCGGCGACATGCCGCACTGATGGCCGCTATTGTTGCTCGTGAGGGCCGGCTGCCTGCGTCGCAGGCCGAACCGGTCCAGGTGTGGACATTCGGGCCGGACCTGACGCTCGTTGCACTCGGCGGGGAAGTCGTGGTGGACTACGCCGTGCGCCTCGCACGCGAGCTTCCAGACCGCCGGGTCTGGGTGGCCGGCTACAGCAACGACGTGTTCGGGTACGTGCCGTCACGCCGCGTGTTGCGCGAAGGTGGCTACGAAGGCGGGGACGCGATGATCTACTACGGGCGCCCTGGACCCTTCACAGAGGACGTCGAGGAAATCATCGTCCGCGAGTGTCATCGGCTCATGAGACGGTGAGTTTGGTTCTCGCGGTCTGCCCGGTCGCTGCCGTAGCGCTCCGCGCGGCGGACCGGGTCCGCTCGGCCGTCGTGGACGGGACCGATAGGGTCGGGTGAGTAAATTGAAGAACGTCACGCGCCGCACGTTCATCGGCACCGTCGTCGCCGGCGGAGCGCTCGCCACCGCATCTCCGGCACGCTCGCACGCGGCGGCACAGACCGGGCCGGCGCTGCTGGGCGGCGCCCCCGTGCGCCGCACGCCGTTCCCCTCGTGGCCGGTCGCAGATACGCGCGAGGAGGATGCACTCCTGGGCGTCCTGCGCAGCGGCAAGTGGTTTCGCGGACAGCACGTCGCCGCGTTCGAAGAGGCGTACGCGTCGCTGATGGGCGCGAAAGGTTGTCTCGCCACCGCCAACGGGACGAGCGCCCTCGTTACGTCCCTCGCGGCGCTCGGTATCGGACCCGGCGACGAGGTCATCGTCCCGCCGTACACGTTCGTCGCGACCGTAAACGCGGTCCTCTTGATGCACGCGCTGCCCGTGTTCGTGGACAGCGACCTCGAGACGTTCCAGATTGACGCGAGAAAGGTCGAAGCTGCGACGACCGATCGCACCAGGGCCATCATCCCGGTGCACCTCGGAGGGGCCGCCGCCGATCTCGATACGATTCTGTCAATCGCGCAGAAGCGCGGGCTCCCGTTGATCGAGGACGCGTGCCAGGCGCACCTGGCCGAGTGGCGCGGGCGCAAGGTGGGGACGTACGGCATCGCCGGGTGCTTCAGCTTCCAGGCCAGCAAGAACCTCAACGCCGGCGAAGGCGGCGCGATACTTACCAGCGACGACGCTCTCCTCGAGAGGTGCTATCGCTTCCACAACAACAGCCGTGGACGCGGCAACACCGGCAACGATTTTTCCTACCGCAACAGCGGCGCGAACCTGCGGATGACCGAGTTCCAGGCAGCCCTCCTCATGGCGCAGATGACACGCCTCGAAGCGCAGGCTCTCACCCGCGACCAGAACGCCGCGCACCTCACGAGCCTCCTGAGGCAAATCCCCGGCATCGCGCCCGCACGCATGTACGAGGGCTGCACGCGCAACGCGTACCACCTGTACATGTTCCGCTATGACGCCTCGGCGTTCTCCGGCCTTCCCCGCGCGGCGTTCCTGAAGGCCCTCGGCGCTGAAGGCGTACCGGCATCGAGCGGGTACTCGCCCCTGAACAAGGAACCATTCCTGGAAGACGCGCTCGGGACGCGCGGCTTTCAGGCGATTTACCCGAAGTCGCGACTGGACGAGTGGCGCGAGCGGAACCAGTGCCCGCAGAACGACCGCCTGTGCTCCGAGGCGATCTGGATGGGTCAGACGATGCTGCTCGGACCGCGTCAGGACATGGAAGACATCGCCGAAGCCGTACGGAAGGTGCAGGCGCATGCCCCGCAGCTCGCGCGGGACGCCACGGCCTGACGCCGCCCCGAGACCGAAACGATGTGGAGCCGGAACTTCAAAGGTCCCGTCGTGGCCACGTCGGATGCGCCGCTCGTCCTCGGGCTGAGCGTAGCGCTCCGGCGGCCTGCGCGGGGGGCTGCGGCTATAATCAACGATTCGCATGATCACCGGACGCCGCTACGTCGTATCGGGTCGTGTGCAGGGCGTCGGGTTCCGGTTCTTCGCGCGTGATGCCGCTGCGAGGGAAGGGATCCACGGATGGGTGCGCAACCTGCCCGAAGGCGCGGTGGAAATCGAGGCCCACGGGGATTCGGACGCGCTCACCCGGTTCGAGCGGGCCATCCGGCGCGGGCCGGCAGGTGCGCGGGTAGACGACGTGCTCGTGGATCCTGCGCCGCCCTCAGAGCGCCAGTACCGGCTTCCGCATCGAACCCTGACCGCAGTGATTGACTGACACTCCACATGGACAACCTCAAAGACAAGATCCGGCACGTTCCCGATTTCCCGAAGGCGGGAATCCTCTTCTACGACATCACCACGCTGCTGCGCGAGCCGGCCGGGTTCCGGATGGTCGTGGATAGCCTCGCGCTCCCGTTCATGTCCGCTGCCATCGACGTCGTGGTGGGCATCGAGAGCCGCGGGTTCATCCTCGGCGGAGCAGTGGCGGACCGCATCGGCGCAGGGTTCTCTCCAGTGCGGAAGCCTGGCAAGCTGCCGTCGACGACAGTCCGTGAAAGCTACGCGCTCGAGTACGGGTCCGACGCGCTCGAAATCCATGCCGATGCGGTAGTCCCGGGTCAGCGCGTCCTGATTGTCGATGACGTCATGGCGACCGGTGGCACGGCTCGGGCGACCGCCGCGCTCGTCCGGCGGCTCGGCGGCACGGTGCACGCCATCGCCTTTCTCATCGAGCTCGCCGCGCTGAACGGCAGAAGTCAGCTGACCGATGAGAACGTGTTCTCGGTGTTGAAGTACTGATACAGGTCACTCCGAGCCGGACGGCCGTGGACGCACAGTACCCCAGATGAGAAACAACGGGCTCTCGCTCGCTCTCCTGGCGCTCTTCCTTGTCTGCTGGCTGGGGCAGGCTGTTGCCGGGCTGAAGCACTACAACGACGAACGCAGCCAGCACGGGCACACGACGGTCCGGTTCTCCCAGTACCTCCGAACGAGCGACTTCTGGGAGGCGACATTCGAGAACTGGGAAAGCGAGTTCCTGCAGATGGCCGTCTTCGTGCTGCTGACGACCTTTCTGTACCAGCGCGGGTCGGCGGAGTCGAAGCGGATCGGGGCCCTCGAAGCGGTCGATGTGGACCCAAGGGAGGTGAGCGCACCGGATGCACCGTGGGCAGTCAGGCGTGGGGGGCTCGTGCTTCGCCTGTACGAGAATTCGCTCGGGCTTGCATTGGTCCTTCTGTTTCTCGGGTCCATCGCTGGCCACGCTGTAGTCGGCGTGCATCGCTTGAACGAGGAGCAGGCGAGCCATGCCCAACCGGCCGCTTCGCTGCTCGAGTACGTGTCGGGTGGGGAGTTCTGGTTCGAGTCGCTTCAGAACTGGCAGAGCGAGTTCCTGTCCATCTGTGCCCTGGTGGTGTTGACGATCTTCTTGCGGCAGCGCGGCTCACCCGAGTCCAAGCGGTATATGCACCGCATTCGGAGACGGGGCGGAGCTGACGGTCGAGGGCGGCGGTCAATCACGCAGGCGAGCGCGTCGGCCATCCGATCACCCAAGGTGAATGCGCGGACGCCTTTCCGGGACTCGCTCCGCCTGGCGCAGGACTTCGCGTGTGACGGGTGCCACATCGCCTTCCCCCAAGGCGAGGAACTTGAGCAAGTACGCAATGGGATTCCCTTCGGTCCACCCGAAGTATGCGTGTGGTGGCCTGCCCGTGCGATCTCGGATGTACAACAGCAGCGCCGCGAGCGCGTTCGGCACGGCCGGACTGGTGCACCGCAGAATCCGGTGAGGCCCGACGCTCGCGCCGCGGACGACCAGATGGTCGCTGAACTCGGACGCGTCGGTCAGTCGCACTTCGACGAACAGGGGCGAGTGATGGGACGCGAGCGAATGTGACTCGGCGGCCTCCCGCAGCTTGCCCTGGTACTCCTCGATGTCCCCCCGGTCCGGGCGGTTCGCAATCACACGCACGGCCGGGTCCGCTGCCTCGTCGATGAATCGGGCCGCCGATTCGTCCGGCTGCACCTCCACGATCCGGAGCTCCGTAGACCGCAGCACGCGCGAGATGAGCGATGTTCCGATGATCACGACGATGAAGATGGACGCGATCTTGATCCCTTCCGGCCGTTCGATGACATTGACGATGGTGGTGTAGAAGAAGATTGCTGTGACGGTCGCGTACAGCCAGAACCGCCGGCGCTCACGCCACGCGACAAGGGTCACGGCAAAGGCCCCGGACGACATCAGCGCCAGTACGCCTGTCGCATAGGCCCCCCCTTGAGCAGTGACGTCCGCTTTGAAGAGCAGCGTGACCAGAAACGTGATTGCCGTGATGATGACGACGAGCGGTCGGGTGGCCTTGGCCCACTCCGGGGCCATGCCATAGCGCGGCAGGTAGCGGGGCACCAGGTTCAGGAGCCCCACCATGGCCGATGCGCCGGCGAACCAGAGGATGGCGATCGTGCTCAGGTCGTACGCGGTACCGAAGGCTTCGCCGAAATGCTCATGGGCAAGGTAGGCCAGCGCGCGGTCGTTCGCCGCTCCTCCTTCCTCGAACGCCTCGGCCGGAATCAGCAGCGTGGTCACGAGGCTGCTTCCCATCAGCATGACGCTCATGATCAACGCCGCGGTCGCGAGAAGACGCCGTGCATTTCTGATACGGCCGACCGGATATTCGGGTAGATCGTCCGCGTCGCCGCGGACGAGAGGCATGACCGCCACGCCTGTCTCGAACCCCGAGAGGCCGAGGGCAAGCTTGGGGAAGAGCACGAGGGCCACCAGGCCCATCCTGAATGGGTTGCCGTGTTCCGCCACGAGCATCTCCTGCCAGCGCGCCAACAGTTCGGGATGCAGCCAGATGTGATGCAGGCCCCACGCGATCAGGACGACGTTCAGCAGGAGATACGCGGCCACGATCGGGACCGCCAGGCCGACGGCCTCACGAAATCCCTTGAGGAAGACCGCACCGAGCGCCGTCAGGAGGAGAAGCGTGAGCGGCACGGGATGCCGCATCGCGAGCGGCATCATCGGATTCTCCAGGATGTGCGCGGCGGCGTCCGCAGCGGACAGCGTCATCGTGATCACGAACGCGGTGGATGCGAACCCGAGCAGGCACAGGATCAGCGTCTTGCCCCGCCAGCGTGGCAGCAGCGTTCGCAGCAGCACGATGCTGCCTTCGCCGTGCGGGCTCAACTCGGCCACACGGCTGTACATCGGCAACGCCGCGAACAGCGTGAGCAGCACGAGGACGAGAGTAGCCAGCGGCGAGAGCGTGCCCGCTGCGAGGAAGGCAATTCCCGGCTGATAGCCGAGCGTCGAGAAGTAGTCCACGCCGGTGAGGCACATGACCTTCCACCATGCGTCGGTGTGCGTCGGCTGTGGGGGCTCCGAGCCCCCCTGCCGCATGCCGTGCATGAGCCATCGTCTGAAGCGCGAGCGCGTGTGCGTATCGTGCGGCATCGAGCGGGGTCAATTGTTCCGAACGGACGGCCGGCGCCCCGCGGCGTCCGGCAGCTGCTGGCGCAGAGTGCGGACGAGCTCAAACACGTTCGTCTCCTCGCTGAGTTTCCGTGCGGATCTCTTCGTCGCTCGGCGAGGCATCCCGAGGCGTTCCGAGATGCGCCGCAGGAGCTTCAACATGAGGGTCAATTCCTGTTCAGCCAGCATACTGATCTGCAGGCTGAGGTGATCGCGCTCATCGCTCTGCCGACTCATTCGATTTTGTGCGATTAGCACGAAGGTCGCTATCAGCACCCCTCCAGCGACACGATGAACGTGAGGAGGCCATAGGGATCGAACCGCAGGGGTGGCGAGGCGAGTCCGTTCCAGGCAATCCAGGCGATCATAGCCGCGGCATGGACGGACACGAACGTCATGGTGCCGACGAAGTCGCTGATTGCCTGTCCCACCCGCTCCCCGAGTGAGGCTCGCCGAATGGCCTGCCGCTCGACCTCGACGATGGCCTTGATGTTTTCCGTCGTCGGATCGGGGTGGCCCCTTCCCTCCGTCCTGCTGACGCATGGGCAGGGCCTGGTGCAAGGCCTACGCCCGTTCGACTCCAGCAGCCGCAGGGCGTTGGAAAACCAGACCGTTGCGCGCCCGTCTCCGGGCTCCGCCAGGATCGCGGGTGGCTCAGACGAGACAGCAGGCTCAGTCAGGAGGCGCGGGTGTTGCGGGCGTCGTGACCGGCAAGGCGGCGGTCCATCATCTGTCGGCGCTCGGGATGCGACCAGACGAACGTGCAGTCATCGCATCGCAGATAGAAGAAGAAATCGGCGACGGTGGCGAGACGTACCCGCACGCTGGAGCATGATGGGCACGGGAAGCCACTGACCGGGGGGTGCGTCTCGGGATTGGGGTTACGCCTGTCCATATGAGTGCGTGGATCGTATACGCACAGACAGCTGCCCGTCAGTGGCGGCATGCGCAATCGATGTCTGCGAGGAGACACCTGTATCGTCAATGACACGGCGATCCGGGTTGGGGGGCGCGAACTCACCCTGAAATGGAGGAGACGGTCGGCGATCCTGCTCGAAGCCGCGTCGCAGTCGTGCCGCTCGCGGGTCCTGCTTGCCCTGGGTTGGCGTGGAACTCGGCGCTCCGTCTCCTCCGGCCGCCACTCCCCGCGCTGCGTCAGGATCGGGCTCCGGAGGAACGCCAATCATGCCAGAGCGGACCGAACCGCCGTTTACACCACCGACGCGGCCGATCGCGACCGCCCTTTTCGTGAATGTTGCAGTGCCACTCACCACCCCTCAGCCATTAGCGGTTCCGGCCTGGTACTAGGACGTTGAGCCTATTGTCTGCACCGGGAGCGCCGCGTACGTTGGGTCCACAGCGCCGCGTAGGTTGGGTCCACATTCTCCGGCGTCCGAAAGGGATTTCGATGGGCAAGTTGAGCGGCCTCGATGATAGCGATCACGGTGAGGCTCGGAGAACGTTCCTCAAGAAGGCTGCGTACGCCACCCCGGTGATTCTCACGCTGAAGGCGGTCCCCTCCTTTGCGTCCTATGGCTCGGGCCCGGGCCCAGCTCCCACGGGCCAGGGAGACGACGGTGTCGGCGAGGGCTTCAATCCGCACCCGCACAAGGGTCACAAGGAGAAAGCCCCCAAGGACAAGGCCCCCAAGGACAAGGCCGAGAAGCACGGAAAGCCGAAGAAGAACAAATAGCGGCGTGTCGAGCCGCGTCCCCCGAAGGGCGACGAGGGGGTTGGGCTTGCTTCGCCTCGCGACGCGAGGTTGCGAGAACGAGCTCAGGAACACCGTGCGCCGCGTGTTCTTCCCCTTGTTGGCCGTGCAATGCGCGCTGCCCAGGTGCGGCTGCAGCTCATTCGCACGGGCGCTCGGAGCCTGGAGCCCCATGATCAGCGATGCGCGGTTTCCCTGCCCGTGCGGCACGACGGTCCATGTGGAGTACGAGACGTCGGCTGGGTACATGATGCATCCCTGGCCCATCGCATGTCCGCAGTGTGCCCGCTCGATCCAGCGATCGTTGCCTGCAGTCCGCATCCTGTCGATCAGGGCGACATCGTTGCCACCGAACTAGAGTGGCGATCACATCCTGGCTCGGTGCTGAGGAGACGGCAGCAGTGCCAAGCTCGAGTCGTGATCCGGGTAATTGACTCCGGTGCAACGGAGCACGATGTTGACGACCCATTAACAGGCCGTGGTGGCGCTGGCTCCTCGACACGCTGACGACGGAGGCGATCGAATGGCCGCACTAGCCGATGCCGAGGCTGAACTGGCGGCTCCGGCCGAAGTCGGCGACTTACGCGAGGCGCTCGCGCACGCGCTCGCGGTCGCTGCGCACGAGCAACGGCTGCGGGAGCAGGCGCAAGACACCGCCGCCCGGGCCTGGCGTGTCACGACGACCTGGCCGCGCCGCGCCGACCGTCCCGGCGCGAGATGAGCGCGTGCACGTTCGTTGACGCATCGTATGAGTATGTAATACACTCGCGCCCATGCCTGCGCGACGCATCATCAGCACGTTTCGGCTCGATCCGGACTTGCTCGACGGGTTACAGGCCATCTGGAAACGGGACGGCGTACAACCCTCAGAACAAGTCCGGCGCGCGATCCGCATGTGGCTGAAGTCGCGAGGCATGGAGAAGGCGGACCGCAGGCGCGCGAGCACGCGCACGCGGTCCTGAGCCAGTCAGCAGCGTGAACCTGCCGACGTGCCTGCGAGCCAGTATCGCAGACCCGCCGGCCTCTCCTCTCGAGGCCCGATGAAGATCTTCACGACCGCAGACGAGACATTCGAGGCGCGGCTCCACGCCTATGATCGTGAGGTGTTATGGCTGGTCGATGCCACGCATGGACGGTATCAGTTTGCATTGGCGTTGCAAGGCGGCTGGCGCATCCTGGAGACCACGCCGACCGAGCGCGCGCTGCTCGAGGTGCATGGGTTCGCGAGCCGGGAGCGTGCAGTAATGCTGCGAAACTTCGGCGCACGCATCGAGCGCGCGGGCATTAAGGCGCTGCTCACGGGGAGGGAGTGATGAAGTGGATCGACGATGTGATGGCGAGTCAATGGCGCACCCACGAGAGGGACCCGCGCTACCGCGACGCAGAGAACAATCCCACGCGCCTGGTCTGGCCGGCGCTGGTGACAGACCTGTGGCATGCCATCGAAGCTTTCAACCGCGGAGGCCGCAGAGCGGTTGAGCCTGCGGCATTCTTGGATGATGGCGGTGCCTACCGGGCGGTGTTCGGCGGTGAGTCAGTGTCGGTGCAGCTACACGAGCGGGAGTTTGTTTACATCTACACCGCCATGACTCCGGCATCGGCTGGCCGAAACACAACCATGGGCGCATTCTTTCAGCGCATCCAAATCTTCGGCCCTGACGACACCGAGGGTGGGTTGCAGCGCGTCATCAACGACGGTGAGCCAGAGATTCTGACGGTTGAAGCCAGCGGCGACCCGACCGCCGAGAGTTACGACGAGACGCGGGCCAAAGTTGTCGAGTGGATTCTCGTTCCTCTCTTCGCGGTCAATGAAGGAAGCCGCCGATGAAATCCAAGCGCCAGCGTGACGACGGGCTGCGGAAGATCTGCGCGTGCCGCTCGTGGACGAGTGCGAAGTGTGATCACCCGTGGTACTTCTGGTACAAGGCCAAGGGCAAGCCCCGCGTGCGCGTATCGCTGGACCGCTACGCCGGGTCGGCACGTCGAGAAGATCGAAGAGGCGAAGGGCTTTGCCGCCACGCTCCGCGGTGCCGTGGATGCGGGCACTTATCCACCGCCGTCCGTGTCGCCAGAGCCGATCGCCGTCGTGACGTTTGCTGTGGCGGCGGATCGGTTCTGGAAGACGGTCCCGATCAAGAGGGGCAAGAACCAGGGCAAGCCGCGCGGGACGAACGAAGCGCAGATGATCGGCAAGCTGTGCGCCTGGACGCCTCCGGCGCGTCTGGGCGCTCGGCCAGCACTCCCCCGCCGACGTGACAGAGGACGTGCTCGAGGCGTTCACGGCGCACCTGCGCGAGCAGGGCCGCGCGGCCTCGACCGTCAGCAACTACATCCAGTTGATCAAGGCGATCGACCGATGGCTGGCGCAGAAGGGCTATCGTCTGCTCCCGCCGTGAGCGGCGAGGCCGACGGCCTGCGCCGCGGGAAGGCCACCAAACGCCACCGGAGGCTCGTCCCCGACACGATCGACGAGCACGGCAAGGTGACACAGGAGGGCGAAGAGCGACGGCTCCTGAAGGCCGCGACCCCGTGGCTGCAACGGCTGATCATCGGCGGCGATCGAAACGGGCTGCCGCCGCGGCGAGTTGCTCGGCCTGACGTGGGGCGACGTGGATCTCACGCGCGGCGAGCTGACCGTGACCGGGCGACACGAACAAGACCGGCCAGGGGCGCGCGATTCCGATCTCGCCACGGCTGCGGGCCGTGCTCGACCTGCTGAAGCTGGACCCGGCCGGTAAGGAGCGGTCCGCGGCAGCACTCACGTTTTCGGGGATGCGATCGGGCAAGCGGTGGCGTCCACGAAGAAGGGCATGGGAGACGGCCGTGCTCCGCGCCAACGGCATCGAGCCGACGTGGACCGCCAGTCGCGGCCTCGCGGCCGACGTCGCGCCGGGCGCTGCAAGCGATCGATCTGCACTTCCACGACCTGCGGCACGAGGCCGGCTCGCGGATGTTGGAATCGGGTTGGCCGCTGCATCACGTCCAGAGGATGCTCGGCCACGCGGACGTGAAGCAAACTGCGCACGTACCTGAACGCAGAGCGCGTCGGCCTGCACGACTCCATGAAGCGGTTCGGCACGACCCCCGCGTGGCAATCCGTGGCAATCACCCCGGTCGGAGAGCAACTGGCACCTGCCACGGCGAGGCGCCTAAAGCGCCGCAATCGAATCAAGTAACGGGTTTAGAGTGGCGTCCCCGGCAGGTCTCGAACCTGCGACCCCCGGTTTAGGAAACCGGTGCTCTATCCTGCTGAGCTACGGGGACGTGAGGTTTTCGCTAACCAAGCATTCGCTAGGCACCGAGCTTGGCGAGGGGCGACGACGGCTCATTGTCCCTTTTCTGTCCCTGTCCCGCGACGTCAGGCTTCCGCGCGGCCTCGCGCAAGTCGCCAGCACTCGATGTTGTAGCGCTCGAACACCGAGGGAGCCTTGTGTCCGGTCAACTGCATCGCCGCGCGCTCCGGGACGCCCGCGCGCACCAAGTTTCGCACGGCCGTTCGTCGGAAGTCATGCAGGTGCGACCCGGACAGCCTACGGCCGCGCAGGCCGACGCCAACCCTTGCGGAATGAGCCGATGCGGGCGCCATTAGTTCTTCGTGAAGACGAGCCGTGGGATCATGCGCTTCAGCCGCTCCGCGTGCGCCTGCTGGTCCTCGAGCGCCCGGCGCAGTTCGGCCGTCATCGGGAATGTCCGCGCTTCCCAGTTCTTCGTGCTGTCGATGTGGTTCCTCGACGAATCTATGACCTTGTCTCGTCGGTGCCCGATAGCGGCGCGATGCGTCGAGCGCGACCGGCGGAAGTGGAGCGGCTGATGACGACCAGACGCGCGTGGCCCTCGAGGATTTGCGCCGACAGCTCGAGATGGACGCCGACCGCACGGCCCGGAATCGCGCGGTGCTCCTTGAGCGCGCGGCTGAGCTCATCGAACGCCGCCACCCGTGCGACGTTTGAAACCGCGTTCTTACGGATCCAGAAAGGGCACTGACCTGCCGTAATGGCGCTGGCGCCTTGCGGAGGCGTCAAGCGCCATTTTTCAAGGGAATGAGTCGATCGTCAGGGGGCACATTTCTTGCCCGGCCAAGTCGGCGAAGGGAGCGTGCAGCATGCCGATACGCTCGTGTCCGCTCGTCGTCCTGGTCGCGACCGCCGCCCTGGTCGTGGCGTGCGAGAACCAACGCGCGCAACCGGTCGGTCCATCAAGTCTGTCGCATCCGGTCAGCCCGTCAACTCCAGAAAACGGCCAATCCGCCGTCGTTGCCGTGCCGGCGCAGGTCGCCTCGTCGAGGGGCGCATCGCAGCACGTTGTCACCCTCTTTGACGCCTGCGACCCCGAGACGTTCAATGCCGCGCTCGGTGCCGGATCGTGCGCGAGATCGGGAGGCGTAGAGTTCGCCAAGTTCCTGGAACAGCTCGGGCGCCATGGGGCGATTGGCGCTTGGCACTTCGCTCCCTCGACTGTGACGATGCAGGTTGGGCAGCTGCTCGTGGCTAAGAACCGCGGGGGAGAGGCGCACACCTTCACCGAAGTCGAAGAGTTCGGCGGCGGGATTGTCCCGGAACTGAACGACCTCACGGGATTGACGAACGTCGCACCCGAGTGCAATCAACTGATGGGCAGTGATTTCCTGGCGCCAGGCGCTTCGTCGAGCGAAGAAGAAGAAGAAGCCGGCGTCGAGAACTATCAGTGCTGCATCCACCCGTGGATGCGGGCTCAGGTTCGGGTCACGGAGAAGTGACGCTACGCGGACGACATCCGCGAAGCAATGTCGTCGGTGCCAGCGGGATGGTCCTCGCGACGAAAGATGGCGCGTCCGGCACTCGCTCGGACGCGCCGTAGGCCCGCCGTCGGCGTTGCCGCGTCTTTCTGAATCGCGGCCACGAACTCCTGCAAGGCCTCCGCGGCCACGGATCGGTTAGAAACTGCGAGCCGCCACTCTGCGAGTGCTTCTAGAACTTTCCTGTGTCAGCGGTCCGTGACTCTCGCGACCCGTCCCGCGATTGCACGTGTGGGAAGACCTGCCGGGAACGCCACACATGTGTTCTACACCCGCTGCGTGCGTGCGGGCCGTTGAAAATGGCGAGAGCGCGCGTGGCGCGCTGCGTGTGCGAGGCGGGCCGAGCGACCTTCTCGTCATCCCGTGCGCGTAACGCTACGTCTGTAGGGGTTCCTCGTCGACGGCGGGCAGGTGGTGGACGGCGGCCGCGCAGTCTCGCGCGGCTTCGCTGATGATCTTGTTGGTCCGGAGCACCGATTCCATGTCCGACACGAGCTGGCGCTTGAGATACGCTCTCGCGTCTCTGCGTTCGCGAAACTGATCGATGATTCGCTGGGCATCGGTCAGGGCGCGAAGCTGCTCCTCGCATTGGGTGCGAAGATCCCATAAGGATGCGGAGACCATGACGATGCTGGTGTCTGGCATGGCGGCGAACAGTGCTTACGTGTCTGCGCCTCGCACGGCGACTCCCCAGGGAATTCAGGACTACGGGACGTGAACGGCCCGCAGCCTATCACAGAAACCGCGCAACAAAGCCGGTGCCCGCGAGCATGTTTGCGCCGTTGTAGTCGACGCGGAGCAGCGGCAGCGCCGGGTGCCACACGGATCGCGCCGTGCCGGCGGGGCGCCTCCGCGCCCTCGGTGCGACGCCGGTCTTTCACCAGGCTGCTAGGGGCGGCGCCGGTCGAGCAGGGGTGCAAAGTCGCGCCCGCTGCCCGGCCGTATACAATCAATCGTCGAGGTCACCTGAACCAGCACTCATCGGAGGCCACGTGTCAGACACCAAGAAGATCCAGGCGAAGCTGCAGAAGGCGGAGGCGGACGCCGACCGCGAGCGGACGAAGCTGCGAGCGAAGGCTGAAAGCAAGATCGCGCGAATCAAGAACGAACTCCGCGCCGAGGAGTCGAAGATCGCGGCGAAGGTCGAGCGGAAACGCGAGAAGACTGCACTCAGGCTCGCGGCCGCGAGCGCCGCGGCGGGGAGCGACGGCAGGGGCAACGGGCGATCGTTGAAAGCGCGGCCGCAGGGCCGATAGGCAGCGGCAGGGAACCGGGTCAGTGCACGGTGGCCAGCCGCCCGATCACCCCGCCGTGCGCCACGAGCACGGTGGGGTCGCGCTGCAGCAGCTCGTGGTACCGCCGGCCGAACGGCGCCTGCCCGTCGGTGAGCAGCGTGCGCGTCCGCTCCACGAACACTGCCGCGCGCTCGTCGGTCACCGGTTCCTCGCCGTCCAGCAGTTCATCGATCTGGACGATCAGCTCGGAGACGGGCCGCAGCCAACTAAACCACTCGTGCTGCAGCGCGAGCTGCAAAAACTCCTGGCTCGACGCGATCCGGCCCTTCGCGCGCTCGTAGCCGACGCGTTCGGACTCGAGCAGCGCCTTGTGCAGCCGCAGCAACCCGTCCCGCACGCCGTGCAATCGCCCGCGTGCATGCCGTGACCCCTCCGGCCTGCTGCGCCCCGCGTCCGCCATCCTCACTCCAGCTACTCCGTCAGCCTGTCGTCCATTGATGATAGCGCGACGCCGTTACCGCGTCTCCAGGCCTTCTGCGATGGTGACCTGCACCTTTCCCGTCTGGGTGTTCGCGCCCAGCTTGATGGTCACCTCGTACTCTCCGGGCGCGACGAACTTCGCGCCCTGGCCGCCGTATGCGTTCAACATGTCCTTGGTCGGCTTGAGATCCCACACGAGCCGATTGAATCCGGGCAGCGCCGGGCCTGAGAAAGACGCCACCGCCGCCCCGGTAGGCCCTTTGATGGAGATGGTCAACGGCTCGCCGGTGAACTCGCGTACCCACACGTCTATCCGCGCGCCTCCCGGCGGGTTCGCGCCGCGGAAAACGCCTCCGCTGCCCCCCCATTCCACCCATCCGGGCAGCGGTTCGAAGCCGGACGCGGGGCTCAGCGGAAACAGAAAGGCCGGATGCGTCATCACCTCGGGAGTGAGACGCTCGAGCGGGCCGATGTCGTCCAGGATGTACAGGCTCCGTCCGTGGGTGGCGATCAACAGGTCGCGCGTGCGCGGGTGCACCAGGATGTCATCCACCGGCACCGCCGGCAGACCGCCGATCGGGATCCACGTCGTGCCGCGATCGAAGCTGGCGTACAGGCCGATCTCGGTGCCAGCAAACAGCAGGTCCGCATTCGCCGGATCCTCACGCACGACGCGCACCGGCCAGGTGGCGGGGAGGTTCCCGGCGACGCTCTGCCACGTGCGCCCGAGGTCTGCGGTGCGATAGACGAGCGGCGCGTAGTTGCCCCCGTGATAGGCGCTCACCGCCAGGTAGGCGACCTTGTCATCGGCGTGCCCCGGTTCGACGCGAGCGATCCACTGATCCTTCGCCGCTGCCGGAAGGCTCGCCGTCAGATCCGTCCACCTGCCGCCCTCGTCTTCGGTCACCCACAATTTGCCGTCATCGGTGCCGGCCCACAGGAGCCCCGCCTTGCGGGAGGAGACGCCCAGCGTGAAGACGACGCCGTAGTTCTCCGCGCCGCTGCCTACCGTGATGATGCGCTCCGCGCGGCGCGCCGACAGGTCAGGGCTGATCGTCTTCCACGTCTCGCCGCGTTCGGTCAGCTTGAACACCCGGTTCCCCGCGAGATACATCGCGCCCTTCTCGTGCGGGCTGGCGACGAGCGGCGAGTTCCAGTGGAACCGGAAAGCGGGCTGTCCTTCCTGCGGCTCGGGTCGGAGCATCTTGACGGCCCCGCTCCCGAGGTGCATGCGGTGGACGAACCCCTGCTGCGACTCGGCGTACACGACGTGGCGGTCAGAGGGATCGAACACGCAGTAGAACCCGTCGCCGCCGCCGATGTTGATCCACTCCGCGTT
This sequence comes from Vicinamibacteria bacterium, assembly GCA_963739995.1. GTDB lineage: Bacteria > Acidobacteriota > Vicinamibacteria > Vicinamibacterales > JAENWD01 > CAVUCH01. Next base: position 167,696 of record CAVUCH010000001.1, read on the forward strand.
GGTGACCCCGTCCTTCGACCGCGTGGCGCTTGGCCCCACCCAGTTCACGTTGTCCTGGAGCCCGCCGCAGATCCTGTACGGCGCGCTGTCGTCCACGGCCACGCGATAAAACTCGCCGATGGCCATCGTATTCACGTGGGTCCACGAGGTGGCGCGATCGTACGTCTGGTACACGCCGCCATCGGTGCCGAGCAGCATCCGCGCCGGGTTCCTGGGGTCGATGGCGAGAGCGTGGGTGTCCGGATGCACCTTTGCGAAGCGATCCTCGCGGAAGGTCTTTCCCCCGTCTTCGGAGACGTGCAGCATGAACCCGAGGACGTACACGAGGCGATCGTCCTGCGGGTCGACGCGAATCTTGCTGAAGTAGAAAGGACGCGGGTTCAGCGCGCTCGTCCGCGTCCAGGTGTCGCCGCCATCGGCAGACCGGAAGACGCCGCCGCGCCTGCTGAGCACCTCATCGATGCTCTGCGTCCCGCCATCGCTGCTCTGGACGATCGCGACGATCACCTTCGGGTTCTTCGCGAAGACGGAGAGCCCGATTCGTCCGGTCTGGACGGGCAGGCCGCCGGCCAGTTTCTTCCACGTGGCGCCTGCGTCGACGCTCCGGTAAATACCACCCACGTCGCGGCCCTTCGTGACGTCCGTGCCCGCGTCGAACGACCAGGGCGTGCGCCGCCGTGCGTAGAGCACGGCGTAGACGGTGTTCGGGTTCTGCGGATCAATTGCGACGTCACCGCAGCCTGTCGTGACGTGATCGGGCGCGGGCGCCTGCAGGATGGGCTTCCACGACCCACCGCCATCGGTCGTCTTGAAGAGACCACGCTCGGCGTTGTCGTTCCAGAGATCGCCGATGGCAGCCACGTAGGCGACCGCCGGGTCGGTCGGATGCGCGGCGATTCGCGCCACCGCCTTCGTGCCGCGGAGGCCGGGGGCGGCCCACGTCGTGCCGCCGTCCGCGGATCGGTAGACGCCCGTGCCCCAGCCGGAGCTGTTGCGATCGTTTGCTTCCCCGGTGCCGAGCCAGATGACCTTCGGATCGGAAGGGGCGACCGCCACGGCGCCAGTCGAGGAAAAGTCCTGCTTGTCGGTAAGGGCCGTAAAGGTTCCGCCGTTGTTGCTCGTCTTCATGAGCCCGCCATGCGCGGTGGCGACGTAGAACGTCCATGGATCCTGCGGGTCGAGGGCGATATCGGAGATGCGCCCGCCCATCACCGCAGGACCGATGCTCCGCGCAGCCAACGGCTTGAGCATTGCGGCGGAAGGCGTCGGGCGCGATGGCGTGCCAGTCTCGCGAGTCGCGTCGACCGGTTTTGCGGCCGGCTTCCGGCTCTGTGCCATCGGTGATGGAGACAGCGAGATGATGAGTAAAGCGATGGCGGCGGCGCGTTGCGTCAACGGAGCCTCATGAAGAAAGGGGACGACTCACTTCTGCGCGGGACGTCGCTCGTCGCGCCACCCGTAGGCACGCAGCATGATCCCGAACAGATCCGTATTGGAGAGATACCCGTGCACGCGGAACGAGCCGGGGCCCTGCGCCGCGGCCATCACAGGCTCCCCGGTATGCGTGCCATCCATCGAGAGGTTCGGTAGTCTCAGTGACGTGACGGACTCATCGTTGGCGGCCTCTGTGACCGCGTCCAGGCCGTCCAGCAGGTTGGCGCCCGTGGCGCCGTCATGCACCCGCAGGTCGAAGGAGTGATCCGCCGTGAAGAGCACGAGCGTCTCCGGACCCGCCGCGGCCGTCGTGTCCCGGATAATCCGATCGAAGGCGACCATCCGCTCGAGCCCTCGCCGCGCGCGGTCGGTGTGGACGTCGCACTCGACCATCAGGAATGAGCCTCGCGGGTTCCGGGCCAGCACCGTCTGCGCCGTCCGGACGGCCGCCGCCAGATCGAATTCCGCGCCTTCGTAGAGCACGACCGCGCGCCGCGCGCCGGGCGGGATCTCGGAGAGGTCGGCAAGCAAAGTGCGGTGCGCGGCGCCCGCAATGACCGAGAGGTCCTGGCCTGATTCCGCGACCGCCTTCGTAAGGGCGGTGCGACCGCCGCCGATCAGGACGTCGACCCCATCGCCCCGGCGCGGCGAGAACGCCTGGAGGATGATCTCCGCTTCCTTGCCGCGATCGTTCGCCTTCGCATACAGCGCCGCCGGCGTGGCGCCGGCCACCGAGTCGTTTGTGACGATGCCGGTCGAGAGGCCGCGCGCTTCCGCGTACTCCAGAATCGATTGGAGAGGCGCGCCATCGGATTGCTTGCGAATCGCGTCGGGCCCCTGCGACAGCACTCCATTGTTGGTCTTGCGGCCCGTGACGATCGCCGTCATGCCTGCCGCCGAATCGGTGACCCAGGCGTCGGCGGCGGAGGTGTCGACGAGCGCGATGTGTGGCATCTGCTGCACGAACAGACCCCGCGGTGAGCCCGTGGCGAGGAGGCTGGCGGCGTGGATCGTCGGGATTCCTCCCGCGTCGGCAAGGAACAGGATGACGTGTCGTGCGCGTGCGGCAGCCGGCGCAGCGGGCTGCGTTCCGGCGGGGGTGACTATCGCCAGCGACAGCAGGATCGCGAGCAGGGCAGCGGGGCGTGTCACGGGCGCCAGCGTAGTCGCACTGCTCGTCGCGTGTAAAGGCGCGGCGGCGTCCTCACCGGTCGACGCCATCGAGCATCCAGATGCTGCCAGTCACCGCCTTCAGGGTGAGCACCACGTGCTGCGACCGGAGAGTAACCGTAATCGCGATGTCGAGCACTTCGCGGAGGGGAGCCGCGGCGCGCTCCCGGGAAAGCCACTCTCTGAGTGTGCGACCCGCCACGTACTCGATCGCAATGAAGTGGCGGCGGTCGGTCACATCGAGCGCGTGGACGACGCAGACGTTGGGATGAGTCAGGTCGGACGCAGAACGCGCCTCGTGCGCGGAGCGGGTGACCCGCTGCGCGTCCGACGTGACGCCGGCCGGGACGGCCGTTCCCGTCGTATTGATGTGGACGCGCCAACGGAGGGAGAATGACAGCCGAAGGGGATCGCTCCATGGCACACGCATCGACACGCCGGGACTTCATCAGGACCTCGGCCCACGCCGCGGCCGCCGTTGCACTCGCGCCAGCGCTCGGGTCACGCACACACGCCTCCGTGCTCGGGGCGAACGACAGCATCGGTGTCGGTATCATCGGCATCGGCATCCGGGGCGAGATCCTCCTTCGAGGTACCGCGACTGTCCCGAACACCCGGGTGGTCGAGGTCGCCGATGCGTATGACACGCACTTCGAGCGCGCCCGTGAGCTGGTCGGTCCCGACCTCCGCACCGGCCGCGACTACAGGAGGCTGCTCGACAACACGGACGTGCAGGCGGTCATCATCGCGGTCCCCGATCACTGGCACAGGCAGATGGCGCTCGACGCGATGGACGCCGGCAAGGACGTGTTCATCGAGAAGCCGATGACACACCGGTGGGAGGACGGCGAGGCGATTATCGACGCGGCCCGCGAGAAGAAACGGATCGTGCAGGTCGGCAGCCAGTGGGCGAGCGTCGCGGCCAACGCGCAGGCGATCGACATCATCACCTCCGGGAAGCTTGGTCAGGTGACGCTCATCGACGGTCGCATGCACCGCAACACGCCGACCGGCGCCTGGTACTACCCCGTGCCGCCGGATGCCTCGCCCGAGACCATCGACTGGGCGCGCTTCATCGGTCCGGCGCCCGAGCGTCCTTTCGACGCGAGCCGCTTCTTCCAGTGGCGCCTCTACTGGGACTACTCGGGCGGCCTGCCCACGGACCTGTTCGTCCACATGATCACCGCGACGCACGCGCTGATGGGCGTGAAGATGGCCAACCGGGTCATGGGCATGGGCGCCATTCACCATTTCAAGAACCGCGAAGTCCCCGAGCAGATGTCGGCCATCGTCGAGTATCCAGACTTCACCCTCACGCTCACGTCGACCGCCACGAACAATCACCCGTACCCGCTGCTCACGATCATGGGCACCGAGGGCACGCTCGAGTACCACGGGTCGAGGCTCGTCTACCACTCCGAACCGGTGCTCGAGAACTACACGTACTCGACCAACGCCTGGCCAAAGGCGACGCGCGAGAAGTACGCCGAGCTGCACGATCTCGATCCCGCGACAATGCGGCCGAACCCGACGGCGACACTGAAGAAGCCGGAGCCGCAGGAGATCCAGGTGCCGGGCCGCGACTCGACGGAACTGCACCTCGAGAAGTTCTTCGACAGCGTCCGGACGCGGAGGGAGCCGTTCGAGAACGCGGAGATGGGTCATCTGTGCGCAACGGTCGGCCACATGGTGAACCTCAGCTACAAGAGCCACCGCGAGATGCAATGGGATGCGGAGAAGCGGCGGGTCGTCGAGGGCGGGCGGCCGACGGAGCGTACATCGATGACGGCAACGGGGTAGGGAGGGGCCCCCAGCGCCCACCGCCTTGGCGCCGCCTATCCCTCCCGTTCCGGTCGATTCATCCATTCCTGCAGCTGTTGATCCGACCAGCAGTTGATCACGCGCTCCGGGGTGAGCCGCGCGAGCCGCGCGTGGGCCACGGCCATGCGCGAGAAGAGCAGCTCCTCGGTCGCGTGCGCGTCGCTGTCGAGGGCGAAGAGGCAGCCCGCCTCGAGCGCCGCGGCCGCGAGAGTCCAGTCGATGTCCTGGCGGTCCGGATAGCCATCGAGCTCGATCGCGACACGGCGCTCGGCGGCGGCAGAGAAGACCTCGTGCCAATCGGCCGACACACCTGGGCGCACGTCGTAGCGGCGGCCGCGCGGATGCCCGAGGATGTCGACCCATGGGTGCGAGACCGCGGCGACCATGCGCGCGGTCTGGTCGGCGCGGCTGCGCAGGGCGGAGTGGGGCGACGCCACCACGAACTCGAAACGGCGGAGCTCGTGCGGCTCCATATCGATTCGGCCGTCGGCGCGGATGTTGGCCTCGATCCCCTTGAAGAGCCTGAACTGGCCCCGGCGCTGCCCGTTGAGCTCGTCGATGGCCGCGTGCTGGCGGGACACCGCTTCCATGCTCATTCCGCTCGCGATGGGCAAACCGTAGCCATGATCGGTGACGCCCGCGCACGTCTGCGCGAGCGCGAGTGATGCTTCGACGATCCGCTCCAGGGTCTGCCCGCCGTCACTCCATGTCGAGTGCATCTGGAAGTCGCCGCGGTAATCCGCCAGCGCGACGAGCCCGTGAGCCGGTGCCGCCAGCACGGCCTCCGCGGTCGCCTGACTGATGAAGTCGCCCCGCAGTGACCGGCGGGTCGCGATCGCCTCCGCCCGGCCACTCTCGTGGATGGCTCTCTCCACGGTTGGCGAGCGGCCCGCCTCCAGATACTCGAGGATGACGCGCTCGCTCGAGGGCCCCACATACGGTATCTTGGGCAGTTTCGGACCGTTCCGGAGTGCTGACAGCGGTTGTGCCAGGCCCAGCACTGCGTGCGCCGCGCGTTTGTACGCCAGGGCGCGGGGGCCGTCCTGGAGCGCCGCAAGGTCGAGCAACAGCCCCGCTATCGAGGCATTGACGTCGTCCTCGAGCGCAGGCGCACCACCCGTCGGCGTCGATGAGTTGAGAGGGCTATCCGAGGGCGCCCGGCGGGAGCGAGGGACGGCCGCGGCACGGCGCTTGGCGGTCATCCACGCGCCTCGTGCAAAGGGGTCGCCCGCCTCGCCGGGCCGAGTGGAACAAAGGGTGCAAAGCAGTTGCCGGAGGTGGCTGTCCCTTTCACTCCCGGTGCTCCTGTGTCGAAGACTGTCGGCTATACGGTGGCCGTGGCGGCGACCGTCCTGATGGCTTTCATCAGGTGGGTGCTCGACCCATGGCTCCATGAGCAGGCGATCCTGCTGCCGTTTACGCTGGCCGTGGTTGCAGCGGCGGTCGTCGGCGGACTGGGTCCAGGGCTGGCAGCCGCGGTCCTGTCTATGCTCATCGGCGCGCTGGCCTTCTTCGAGCCGCGAGGGTCGCTGTCGGTGGCAAGCGTGCCGGACGTGCTGCACCTTACCGTCTTCGCCTGCGTGTCCCTCATCGTATGCCTGCTGAGCCACCGCCGCGAGCAGGCGCTGGCGCATGCGCTCCGGTTCGAACGCCATCTCGAGCAGTCCAACCACCGGCTTGACGTCGCACAGGAATGTGTCGACGCAGGCGTATGGGAGTGGGAGATCGAGCGCGACCGGGGCTACTGGTCGCCCGGGTTTCGCTTGCTGATTGGCGCGAGCGCCGATGTCCCGGCGAGCCTGGCCGCGTTCCTCGATCGGGTCCACCCGTCCGACCGCCCGCGCGTGCATGGCGATGTGCAGCGCGCACTGGATGAGGGCGATTTCCGGTCCGAGTATCGCGTGCTCCACGCGGAGCGCGGCGAGACATGGCTGCTCAGTGCAGGCCGCACGCTCCGTGACGCATCGGGGCGCCCGGTGCGGATCACGGGCGTGGCACTGGATATCACCGAGCGGAAGCGCAACGAACAGGAGCTGCGGGACAGCCGCGAGCAGTTCCGGGCGATCGCCGACACGATGCCGCACTTCGTCTGGAGCGGGCGGCCCGACGGTTACATCGACTACTACAACGAGCGGTGGTACCAGTACACCGGGATGCCGCGCACGCCGGACCAGGGGTGGCACTGGAAGCTCTATATCCATTCAGACGACCTCGATCGCGTGGCAGCCGCCTGGGGACACTCGCTGGCCACTGGCGAGCCCTACGACGTGGAGTACCGCGTCCGGCGCGGGAGCGACGGCACGTATCGCTGGTTCATGGCGCGGGCAATGCCGATCCGGGGCGATCGCGGGGAGATCACGCGCTGGTTCGGCACCTGCACCGATGTCGACGAACAGCGCCGGCTTGCCGAAGCGCGCGACGCGCTCCTCGCAGCGGAGCGGGCGGCTCGCGCCCAGATCGAGCGGGCCATGCGCCACCGCGACGAATTCGTCGCAACGCTCGCCCACGAGCTGCGCACCCCGCTCAACGCCATCCTCGGGTGGACACAGATGCTGCGGCGCCCGACGAGCGCCGAGGTGCTGGCCCGTGGCCTCGAGGTGATTGAGAGGAACACACGGGCACAGGCGCAGGTGATCTCCGACCTGCTGGATATCGGCCACATCACGTCCGGGAAGATCCGCCTGGCGCGGAAGACGGTGAACATGCTCGGCATCGTGAGGGCCGCCGTCTCCATCGTGCGTCCAGCGGCGGAGGCAAAAAGCGTGTCGATCGACGCCGCGTCCGAGCCCGGCGCGCTCGTCATTGGCGATGAGGCGCGGCTGCAGCAGGTGACCTGGAACCTCCTCAGCAACGCCGTCAAGTTCACACCTCCTGGCGGCACCATCACCGTGGTCGCACAGCGTGTGGACGACCGCGTGGAACTGCGGGTCGTCGATTCGGGCGAGGGCATCGCGCCAGAATTCCTGCCCTTCCTCTTCGATCGCTACCGGCAGGGTGACGCCAGCGCCACCCGCTCGTATGGCGGCCTCGGCCTCGGCCTGTCGATTGCGAAGCACATCGTGGAACTGCATGGCGGGACGATTGACGCGTTCAGCGCCGGGATCGGACGTGGCGCGACCTTCCTCGTGCGGCTGTCGCACGCGGAGCTCGATGATCGCACCGACGCCGGGCGGCACGCCGATGTGTCGCTTGCCGGCGCGCATGTGCTCGTGGTCGAAGACCAGCCCGACGGACGGGAACTGGTGTCGCGGATCATCACCGAGCGGGGCGGCCGGGTGTCCACCGCGGTCAGCGCGGCGGAGGCGATCGCCCAGTTCACGGAGGAGCCGCCCGATCTGGTCATCAGCGACATCGCCATGCCGAACATGAACGGCTACGAGTTGTTGACGCGTCTGCGTGCGCTCGAGGAGGGCCGCCGGGTGCCGGCCATCGCCCTTACGCCGTACGCGCGCGCGGAAGATCGGACGCGGTCGCTGCGTGCCGGCTACCAGGGGCACGTCCCGAAGCCGGTCGATCCTGCCGAGTTGCTGGCCACCGTCGCGAGCCTGCTGCAATTGGCGGAGCGGCCCGACGACACACCGAAAGGAGTAACGCAATGAGTAAGGGCCCGCCCGTTGTCGCCGTCTTCAACTCGAACGACGATACCGTCGAGTTGATCCGAACCTGAGTCGAGCGGGTCGGGATCGTCGTTGTCAGCGCCCCCCTCGATAACATCAAGCGGGACGGCTTCGGGTGCCGGCCGTCTTCACCACCACCAACGAACAGCACGTGCGGGAAAGCGTGCCGGCCCGGTGGACGTGCTCGAGATCGTGGGCAAGCCATACGACTTGGATCTCCTCCTCGATAAAGTCCAGGCCGTAACCGGCGTCGTGGGGGACACAATCGAGGGGTAGCGCCGCCCGATCTGTATTGCTGCTGTGCTAGCGCAGGGCCCAGCCTGAGGATGCGGAATATTCGCGCCCGCGCGGGAAAGTTCGCGGCGCCGAGTTGGAAGTCCCTGCGAGCGGGTACGATACACCCGGAAAATCGACCGGAGGTCGCAGGCTCGACCGGAACATATCTTGCTGAAAAAGGCACAGGGCGTTTCGCTATCCGCTTGCAGCGGTTCATGTTCCCGCGTAACCTTGACATCAGTGTCACCCGGCCCATCTGGCACACCACGCTTCGTCGCCCGCGTGACTGAGGTGTTCCGCTCCCGGAATCGCCTTGCGCGCGGCGCACGTCTCGCCCTCTCGGCCTCAGTCGCCGTGTCGGCGCTGGCGCTGGTGATCTTTCATCTCGTCCTGTTCTGGGACCAGATCATCAGCGGGCGTCTGCTCGACCCCGCAGTGGCGGTGCGATGGGGTATGAGCGCCCTGCTGCTGGTGGTCTTCACCGCGTTCCGCCGCGCGGGCGTGCCCCTGTTATGGGGCCGACGCGCGCTGGTGGTGTGGGTGCTCGTTGCGCTGCTGCACTGCGCCGCCGTGCCTGCCGGCGATGTCGAGGGGATCACCCGGGGTGGCGCGCAGGCGGCGGAAGTGGTCGTCGACCTGCGCATCGGTGGGGCCGCGGCGCTCCTGCTCGCCGCTTCCCTGATGTTGCTGTTTCTCCTGGGCGCGCGCGCCATGCCCGGTGCCGCCCGCGCGATGCGCGTGCGGTGGTCCGCGGTCTCCGGCGCCCACGCGCCAATCCTCAGCCTCCATCTCGCCTCGCGCGCGCCTCCTCCCGTGGCCGCCTGATCGCGCGCGGCCGGCGGTATGCCCGGCCGCTCCTGCACCTCTGCCTGCAGCCGCAGGACGCGCACGTGCGATGCGCGAGGTGCCGTGCGGGACCTGGACGCCCGGCCGGCATGCCGGCACGCGCCCAGCTCGCACGAGGTGAGAAACCCGCGTCATGGGACGCTCGGCGAGGCTCGCAATGACCCTCTTCCTGCTCGGTGTCAACCATCGGACGGCGGCGCTCGAAGACCGCGAAGCGCTCGCGCTCTCGTCCGTCGAAGTGCTCGACATCCTCGAACGGCTCGCGCGCCGGGGCGTGCTGCGCGAGTCGCTGGTGCTCTCGACGTGCAATCGCACGGAAGTCTATGCGGTGGCTGCCGAGATCACCGCCGCGGAGCACGAGGTGCGGCACGCCGTCCAGCAGCTGCGCGGACGCGACCTGCTCGAGCCGGGGCCCCACCGGTACCTGCGGAGCGGGCCGGCGGTGGCCGCGCACCTGGTCCGCGTTGCGTGCGGGCTCGACTCGATGGTGCTCGGCGACGTGCAGATTCTCGGGCAGGTGAAGGACGCCTATGCACTGGCCCGTCAGGCGGGCACAGCGGGTGTGCTGCTCGACCGCCTGCTCGAAACGGCGCTGCACGCCGGGAAGCGCGCCCGCGCCGAAACGGCCATCGGGGCGGGGCACGTGTCGATGTCGTCATCGGCGGTCGCGGCGGCCGTCAACACCGTGGGCCTGCGGGGCCGCCGTGTGCTCGTCGTCGGGTGCGGGCGAGACCGCGCGGCTGGCCGCCCGACATGCGGCCGATCATGATCCTGCCGTCATCGTCGTGGCCAACCGCACCGTCGAACACGCACGGACCGTTGCTCGGGACGTGCGTGGCGAGGCCCTGCCGCTCAACTGCCTGACCGAGGCGCTCACCGCGGCCGACGTCGTGTTCTCGGCCACGAGCGCGCCAGGCACGGTGATCGCGGCCGACGTGGTGCGCGCGGCGATGGCGGTGCGTCCGGACCGTCCCCTGATGGTCCTCGACCTCGCGGTGCCCCGCGACGTCGACGCGGCCGCGGCCGACGTGGCCGGCGTGACGCTGCGCACGCTCGACACCATTCGCGCGGCGGTCGATCACACGCTGTCGACCCGATCGGCCGAAGTGCCGCAGGTGGAAGCCATCGTTGCCGAGGAAAGCGAGCGCTTCAGCGGATGGACGCGCAGCCTCGCGGCGACGCCCACGCTCGTGGCGCTGCGCGAGCATTTCGAGCGCATTCGCAACGAGGAGCTCGACCGCGTGCTGGGCCACGCCAGCGACGAGGAACGGCAGCGCGCCGAACGGCTCACGCGCGTCCTCGTCAACCGTCTGCTGCACGTGCCGATGCTGCGGCTGAAGGAGACGGACGCGGCGTCGACCGACGGCCAGCTGCGGCTGCAGGCTGCGCGCGACCTGTTCGCGCTCGGCGTGTCGTTCGACGCCGGCCGGGGACACGATGCGTGAAGCGGCCAGCATCCGCGCCGGCACCCGCGCGAGCCGGCTCGCCTTGTGGCAGACGGAGCATGTGATCGCGCGGCTTGCGCAGGCCTGGCCGCAGCTGTCGTTCGAGCGCGTCCGCATCCGGACGCTCGGAGATCGGATCACGGACGTGCCGCTGCCGCGAATCGGCGATCGCGGCCTCTTCACCCGCGAGCTCGAAGACGCCCTGCGCAGCCGGGTGATCGACTTCGCGGTGCACAGCCTGAAGGACCTGCCAACCGAACAGCCTGCCGGCCTCGCGCTCGGCGCAGTGCTCTCCCGCGAAGATCCCAGCGAGGTGCTCATTTCCCGGAGTCGCCGGCGGCTCGCCGATCTGCCTCCGGGCGCTCGCCTCGGCACGTCGTCATTGCGACGCCGCGCACAGGTGATGGCGCTCCGCCGGGATCTCGACATTGTCGACATCCGGGGCAACGTGCCCACACGCATCGAGAAGGTGCAGCGGGGTGAGTACGATGCCACGCTCCTCGCGCTCGCAGGCTTGCGGCGGCTGAAGCTGACGGATGCCGCGACCGAGGTGTTCGCGAGCGACGTGATGGTGCCGGCGCCGGGCCAGGGTGCGCTGGCGGTGCAGGTGCGGACGGACGACGAGCGCATCCTGCGGATCGTGACGGCTGTCGAGGACCTCGAGACCCGGCTCGCCACCGCGGCGGAGCGGCGCGTCCTGACCGCGCTCGAGGGTGGATGTCAGGCGCCAATCGGCGCGCTCGCGACGTGGACTGCACCAGGGCGCCTGCATCTCGTCGGAATCGTGGCGGGACTGGACGGCGTGCGTCTTCTGCGGGCCACGGGGGAGCGGCCGGTCGACAGCGAGCAGACGGCCTGCGCTCTGGGTATATCGGTGGCCGGTGCGCTCGCGGCCCAGGGCGCACGAGGCCTCATCCAGGACGCGCGGGCGCTGGCCGGCACGGGAGACCCGACGTGACCGCCTGGGAACGCCCGCTGGTCGTCGCCACGCGGGCAGAGAAGGCCGGCGACGGTTTTGCGCGGGTGCTGCGCGCAGCGGGTGTCCACGCCATCGCGATGCCGACCATCAGCATTGGTCCGCCGCAGGATCCTGGCGCGCTCACCGACGCGCTCGAACGCCTGGCCTCCAGCCGGTGGATCGTGTTCACGAGCGCAGAGGCCGTCGCCGCCACGTGTACGCATCCAGGATGGGCGGAGGCGTGGCGCCGCCTCTTCGAACGGCCGCGGATCGCCGCCGTCGGTCCGGCGACCGCCGCGCGCGTGCGATCGTTCGGCCTGCCGTGCGATCTGGTGCCGGAGCGCTCGAGCGGGCGGGACCTGGCAGCGGCCCTGGCGACATGTGACGGAAGCCTGGCGGGCGCACACGTGCTGTGGCCACGCTCGGATATCGCCGGCCGCGAGCTGCCGGATGCGCTGACCGCCGCTGGCGCGGTGGTGATCGAGCCCGAGGCGTACTGCACTCGCACCGTGAAGCCGGACGCACTCGGCATCTTCACCGACATGCTCGAGGGGTGCGGCGTGGAGGCGGTGGCGTTTTTCTCGCCGTCGGCCGCCGATGGCCTCGCACGCGCGTTCGACGGAGGCAGCCGGATGGGGCTGGCACGGCTCGCCGGACGCACCGAGGTGGCGAGCATCGGACCGTCCACGTCGGCGGCGCTCGAGGCACTGGGGGCCCCGGTGACAATCGAGGCGAAAACGCGTTCAGGCTCGGAGCTCGCGAGCGCCATCCTGCGGCAGCTGGCGCGGCGGAAGGGCGCGGCATGAGCTTTCCCGTCCACCGGCCACGCCGCCTCCGGCGCAGCGACGCACTGCGCGGCCTCGTTCGCGAGACGCGGCTCTCGCCCCAGCAGCTGATCGCGCCGCTGTTCGTGTGCGAGGGCGAGGGTGTGCGACGCGAGATCGTCTCGATGCCGGACTGCTTTCACCTCAGCGTGGACACATTGGTCGAGGAATGCCGCGCGCTGGCCAGTCTTGGCGTAGCCGGGGTGATTCTCTTCGGCATCCCTGACGCGAAGCATCCGGACGGCCGCGCCGCCCGCGATCCGGCAGGTCCCGTGGCCCGCGGTCTCGCAGCCGTTCGCGCCGCGGTGCCCGGGCTGTCTCTGTGGGCCGACGTCTGCCTGTGCGAGTACACCGATCATGGGCACTGCGGCCCCATTGCGACCGCCGCCGACGGGCTCGTGGAGGTGGACAACGACGCGACGCTGCCGCTGCTTGCCGCGGCGGCTGTCACCTACGCGGCCGCCGGCGCCGACGTGGTCGCGCCCTCCGACATGATGGACGGCCGGGTTGGTGCGATCCGGACCGCGCTCGATCGGGCCAGCCGCACCGACGTGGTCATCGTCTCGTATGCCGCCAAGTATGCGTCCGGCTTCTACGGCCCGTTCCGAGAGGCCGCTGGGTCGGCCCCGAGCTTCGGAGATCGCCGCGGCTACCAGATGGACCCGGCCAACGCGCTCGAAGCGCTGCGCGAGGTCGCGGCCGATCTGGGGGAGGGCGCCGACATCGTGATGGTGAAGCCGGCGCTCGCCTATCTGGACATTGTCTGGCGCGTGAAAGAGCGTTTCGGCGTGGCGGTCGCCGCGTACAACGTATCGGGCGAGTACGCGATGGTGAAGGCCGCCGGCGCCCGGGGCTGGCTCGACGAGCCGCGCGTGATAATGGAGTCGCTGCTCTCCATCCGGCGGGCGGGCGCCGACATCATCCTGACCTATTTCGCGAAAGAGGCTGCGCGGCTGCTCGCGTAGACACGTCTCTCGATGGCTTCAGAACTCCAGGCTGACACGACCGCCACGAGCGCCGCGCTGTTCGACCGCGCCCGCGAGCTGATGCCCGGCGGTGTCAACTCGCCCGTGCGCGCGTTCCGTGCGGTGGGCGGGGCGCCGCGCTTCATCGCGCGCGGAGCCGGCGCGCGCGTCTGGGACGTGGACGGGCACGAGCTCATCGACTTCATCGGGTCGTGGGGACCGATGATCCTCGGGCATGCGCATCCTGACGTCGTGGCCGCCGTCACGCGGCAGGCGCACGAGGGCACCGCCTTCGGCGCACCCACCGCGCTCGAAGTGCGCATGGCGGAGCGGCTGACGGCACTCGTGCCGTCGATCGAGATGGTCCGGATGGTGAACTCCGGCACCGAGGCGACGATGGCCGCGCTGCGGGTGGCGCGGGGCGTCACCGGTCGTCCGGGGGTGATCAAGTTCGAGGGCTGCTATCACGGGCACGGCGACAGTTTCCTCGTCAAGGCCGGCTCCGGTGCCGCCACGTTCGGCACACCCGACAGCCCGGGCGTGACGGACGCGACGGCGCGCGATACTGTGACCGCGCGTTTCAACGATCTCGCGAGCGTGCGCGCCGCCTTCACCTCGCACCCGGGCGCGATCGCCGCCCTCATCGTCGAGCCGGTCGTCGGCAACATGGGCGTGGTCGCCCCCAGGCCGGGGTTCCTGGAGGGGCTCCGCGAGGTGTGCTCGGCGGAGGGCGCCCTGCTCATCTTCGACGAGGTCATGACGGGTTTTCGCGTGGCGCGCGGCGGCGCCCAGGAGCGTTATGGGATCCGGCCGGACCTGACCACCCTCGGCAAGATCGTGGGCGGGGGACTGCCGGTCGGCGCCTACGGCGGACGGCGCGACCTCATGCAGCAGGTGTCACCGGCGGGGCCGATCTACCAGGCAGGCACGATGTCCGGCAATCCGCTGTCGATGGCGGCGGGTCTCGCGACGCTCGATGTCATTGCGGCCGATCCGCAGTTCTACGGACGCCTCGAGGGGATGGGGGCAGCGCTCGAGGATGGTTTGTCGGCGGCGGTGGACCGGATCGGCGCGCCGTGCACCATCGCGCGCGTCGGGTCGATGTGGACCCTGTTCTTCACGCGCGATCGTGTGGACGATTGGACCGGCGCCGCGCGCGCGGACGTCGCCCGGTACGCGGGGTTCTTCCAGGCGATGCTCGGGCGCGGGATCGTCCTGGCGCCTTCACAGTTCGAAGCGAATTTCATCTCCGCGGCGCACACGCAGGGCGACATCGAGACCACGATTGCCGCCGCCACCGCGGCTCTGGAGACCGCCGGTGTCTGAGACGGAGGTCGGGCCGGCGATGCGCACGGCACCGCTCGCCGGTGAGGATGTGCTGTTCCTGCGGGCGTGCCGCCGCGAGCCCGTGGAACGGACGCCCGTTTGGATCATGCGGCAGGCCGGGCGCTACCTGCCGGAATACCGCGCGATCCGGGAGCGCCGCGACTTCCTCGAATGCTGTCGTACGCCGGAGCTGGCCGCCGAGATCACAATGCAACCGGTCACGAGGCTCGGAGTCGACGCGGCCATCCTGTTCTCCGATATCCTTGTCCCCCTCCCCGGGATGGGGGTGCACGTCGAGTTCAACCCGGCCCCACAGCTCGCGCATCCCATCCGCTGCGCGGCCGACGTGGCCTCGCTGCGTGTGCCGGACGCACGCGAGGCGACACCCTTCGTGCTGCAGGCGGTGCGCCTGGTCCGCGGTCAACTTGGCGGCCGCGTGCCGCTCATCGGGTTTGCCGGCGCGCCCTTCACCATGGCGACGTACCTCGTCGAGGGCGGCGGCTCGAAGTCGTTCGCCGCCATCAAGGGGCTCCTTTTCGGCGATACGCGCACTGCGCACCTGCTGCTCGCGATCTGCGCCGACACGGTCGCATCCTACCTCTCTGAGCAGGTGAAGGCGGGGGCGCAGGCCGCCATGCTCTTCGACACGTGGGCCGGTCTGCTCGGGCCCGAAGACGTCGGCAGCTTCGTCCTGCCGTATGCCCGGCGCGTGCTCGAAGCGGTGGGACAAGCCGCGCAAGACATCGGCGCCCGGGTGCCGCTCATCTACTACGCCGGCGATGCCGCCGGGTGGGTCGAGGCGTGTACCGAAACCGGCGCCGACGTCATCGGCCTCGACTGGCGGATCGGCCTCGACGCCGCGCGCGCGCGCGTCGGCACGGAGGTCGCGCTTCAGGGCAACCTCGATCCGACGATCCTGCTTGGATCGCGCAGCCTCATCCGGCAGCGCACGCGTGGCGTGCTCCGCGCCGCCCGGGGGTTGACCAGCGGCGACCTCGACGCGGCGCCGGGACCGGCCATCGGCCACATCTTCAATCTCGGGCACGGAATCCTGCCGCAGACGCCGCCGGATCACGCCCGGCTGCTCGTAGACAGCGTGCGCGAGTTCTCGGAGATCACGTCATGAGCGATGCGCCGCTGCCGGTCTATCGTCGCTCGCCGACCGTGCCCGCGGGGCCGCCGTCGTTCGAATCGGCGCCGCTCGATCTGCTGCGGCGATACGACCGGCCGGGGCCGCGCTACACGTCGTATCCCACGGCCGTCGAGTTCCACGACGGATTCCGCGAACGGGAGTATCGTGAGCGGCTGGCTGAGGCGACGCGAGCGGCGACCGACCCGCTGTCGCTGTACATCCACCTGCCGTTCTGCCGCGAGCGCTGCTCGTTCTGCGGGTGCATGGTCATCATCACGAAAAAGCACCAGGTTGCCGCGCGGTACCTCGAGTTCCTGGCGCGCGAGGTGGCCATGCTCGCCGACGCGCTCGGCGCCCGCCGGCAGGTGGTGCAGTACCACTGGGGCGGCGGAACACCGACGTATCTGACCCTCGAGGAAATGGAAGCCCTGCACAACACGGTAGCGCAGCACTTCGATGTGCAGCCGGGCGCGGAGGTCGCCATCGAAGTGGACCCGCGGGTCACCAGCCCGCAGCAGCTGGCGCTGCTGCGGCAGCTTGGCTTCAACCGGGTATCGTTCGGCGTGCAGGACTTCACTCCCGAAGTGCAGGAAGCCGTCAATCGCATTCAGCCCGAGGCGCTCACGCACCGCCTCTTCGACGATGCCCGCCGGCTCGGGTTCGACTCGATCAACATCGACTTGATTTACGGGTTGCCGCTGCAGACACGCCACTCGTTCGGCCGCGCGGTCGACGCCGTCGTGGCGATGCGGCCGGATCGCGTGGCCGCGTATTCGTACGCGCACGTGCCGTGGATCCGCGGCAACCAGAAGCGGATCGACCCCGCAACGCTGCCGACGGGGGAGCGCAAGCTGGAGCTGTTCGGAGAAGTGATGGACCGGTTCCTGGCGGCCGGCTACGTGCAGATCGGCATGGATCACTTCGCGCTGCCGCACGACGAGCTCGCCCGTGCGTCGGCGGCGCGGCGGCTCCATCGCAACTTCATGGGCTACACCACCAAGCCTGCGACCGATATGGTCGGTCTCGGCGTCTCGGCCATCGGTGACGTCGCGGGCGCGTTCGTGCAGAACACGAAGAAGCTCTCCACGTACTACGCCGACCTGGAAGCTGGCCGGTTCCCCGTGGAACGCGGGTACCTGCTCGACGCCGACGATCGGCTCCGACGGGCGCTCATCACCGAGTTGATGTGCAACTTCCGCATCGAACCGCAGGCGCTCGACGCAAGGTTCGGCATCGTGTTCGACGACTACTTCGCCCGCGAGCTCGACGAGCTTGCGACCGGGCCCATGGCCGATGGCCTGATCACACGCCAGGGCGGCGCCTTCGAGGTGACGCCGGCCGGCCGGCTGCTGGTGCGGAACATCGCCATGATCTTCGATCGTCACCTGCGCGCGCGCACCACCGAGACGCCGGTCTTCTCGAGGACAATCTGACGTGCCGACTTCGACCGCGACGGGTGCGCCCATCGCCATCCTGCTGTTCAACCTTGGCGGACCCGGCACGCTCGCCGACGTCAGGCCGTTTCTGATCAACCTCTTCTCCGATCGCGACATCATCGAGCTGCCGCTCGGCGCACTGCTCCAGCCGGTCGTGGCGCGCATCATCGCCGCATCGCGCGGCCCGTCGGTGCGGGAGAACTACGCCCGCATCGGCGGCGGTTCGCCGCAGCTGCGACTCACCGGCGAGCAGGCCGCCGCTCTCGAAGCCCGCCTGAACCGTCAGGGCGGCCGCGTCCGCACGTTCATCGCCATGCGGTACTGGCAGCCGACGACGGAGCAGGCGCTCGAGGCGATGGCGGCCGAGGGCATCTCCCGGGTGGTGACGCTCACGCTTTTTCCTCACTACTCGCAGGCGACAACGGGGTCCTCCGAGAAGGAGCTCGCGCGGACGCTTGCGCTCCCGAAATGGCAGGGACGGTTCACCGTGACCGGCATCCGATCCTACCCGGACGATCCCTTGTATCTGGATGCGATGACGGACACGGTGCGGCGGGCGCTCGACGGGTTCCCGGCCGACGTGCGCGAGCAAGTCGTGCTGCTCTTCAGCGCGCACGGATTGCCGCAGAAATTCATCGACCGCGGCGATCCCTACATCGAGGAGACCGGCAAGACCCGGCGCGGCATTCTCGAGCGGCTCAACGTGCCGAACCGCCACGTGCTGGGGTACCAGTCGCGAACCGGCCCGGTGAAGTGGATTGGACCGGGCACCGAGGAGAAGCTCGAGGAGCTGGGCAGGGAAGGCGTTCGCCACGTGCTTCTGATCCCGCTGTCGTTCGTGTCAGACCACATCGAGACGCTGTACGAGGTGGACATGCTCTTCGCCGACGCGGCGAAGGCCGCGGGCATCACCGACTACCGGCGGCCTGAGGCGCTGAACACGCACCCGCTGTTCATCGAGTCGCTGGCGCGACAGGTCGAACGGCATCTCGGGGCGGCGGCCGGGGCCGCTGACCGCGTGCGTGCAGGCGCAGCGGCCAGCAGTGCTGGAGAGGCACGATGATGTCGCGCGTGGTGATTGCCGGCGGTGGCATAGCCGGTCTGGCGACGGCGTTCGAGCTGACGCGGGACCGACAGGGCGAACTCGACGTGACGGTGCTCGAACGCGCCGCTCGACCTGGTGGGAACCTGCGGAGCGAGCGGATCGACGGCTACCTGTGCGAGTGGGGCCCGAACGGGTTTCTCGATAACGTCCCCGAGACAATCGCGCTCGTCCGTGAGCTCGGGATTGCGGATCGCCTGCTGCCTGCCGACGCTGCGGCGAAGCGTCGGTTCATCTACAGCAACGGCCGTCTACACGAGCTGCCGGGCGGGCCTGTGGGCTTTGCCCTGACCCGCCTGCTGTCGTTCTCAGGCCGCATGCGCGTCATGGGGGAGCCCTTCGCGGCTCACCGCCCCGACACCGACGAGACGATTCACGCGTTTGCCGCCCGCCGCATCGGGCTCGAGGCAGCCGACGTGCTCATCGATTCGATGGTGTCGGGCGTCTTTGCCGGGAACGCGCGCGAGCTCTCCCTTCGGGCGTGCTTTCCGAAGATGTGGGAGATGGAACGCGAGCACGGCAGCCTCGTGAAGGCGATGCTGGCGAAGCGGCGCGAGCGGCGGACGTCCTCGGGTGCGCCGATGGGTGCGCCTGGTGGTCACCTGACGTCGTTCACGGGAGGCATCGAGGATCTGGTACACGCGCTCGGCCGGGCGCTCGCTCCGCGCGTGAAGACCGGCTGTGCAGTGCGCCGTGTGCGGCCACGCACGCCGGGCAGTCCCGACGGGTGGGTGGTGGAGCTCGAGGACGGCCGGTCGTTCGAGGCCGACGCGGTGGTGCTCGCGGGCAGCGCCGCGAGCAGCGCCACGCTGGTGGAGGGTTTCGATGGAACCCTTGCGGCGGTGCTTCGACAGATCCCGACGGCGCCCCTGGCGGTCGTCTGTCTCGGGTACGAAACGGCACGCCTCGACCGCCCGCTCGACGGCTTCGGTTTTCTCGTCCCCCGTGGAGAAGGCATTGCCGTCCTCGGTGCGCTCTGGGATTCGAGCATCTACCCGGGGCGCGCGCCGGAAGGTCGTTCGCTGATCCGCGTGATGATTGGCGGCGCGCATGACGCATCCGCGGTGATGCTCGATGACGAGGTGCTCATCGATCGGGCGCGCGCGGACCTGGAGACCACGATCCGCCTCAACATCGAGCCGGTGTTCACGCGGGTCTTCAGGCATCCTGCGGGCATTCCGCAGTACACAGTGGGACACCTGGATCGGGTCGCGCGGATCGACGAGCGCATGAGGCAACACCATGGGCTGTTCCTCGCCGGGAACAGCTATCGAGGGGTGTCAATCAACGCGTGCATTGCCGACGCCCGACCGCTCGCCGCCGGGGTACGGGACGCGGCGGCGGCCGCGCGGCCGCTGACCGCACTGCAGTAGCGAGTCGTGGCTAGTCGCCTGTATCGGCTGAAGCGGTAGTGGATTTCGGAGCGCGGCGCCTGGCTGGCAAGGCGCGACGACCGAGCATACCGGGAGTATTCGAGGGAGGAGCAACGCCGCCAGCCGGGATGCCCCGCCCGAAAGGCACTACTGATTCAGCTGATACAGGCCACTAGTCCCGGTACTAGCCCTTGCATGACACAGTCGTCCTTTGGTGCTACAGTATGGCTCCCCAACCTGCTGCCTGACGGGTCCCATTCCTGAGTTCCGCTCACGCATCAGCTTGCAGGCCGCGGCGATTCAACCGCGGCGCGTTTACGACCATCCGCGCACGCCGGGCTTCGGCAAGCGTGCATCGAGGAGACACGACATGGCTACTAGCAACGGTACGATCAAGCGGCTCGTCAGGGACAAGGGATTCGGCTTCATCGCCGCATCTGATGGCAACGAGTATTTCTTCCACCAGTCCGCCTGCCAGCAGGTGCCCTTCGACGAGCTCCGCGAAGGTCAGGCCGTGACGTTTGACAAAGGTCAGGGTCCGAAGGGCCCACGCGGCGAGAACGTCCGCCCCGCATAACACCACACCACAGACAGCGCGGTGCCCCGTCCGGGCGGGTACCGCAAATCGACAGGCCGCAGGTGAATGCGTCGGCCGCGCTGCCGCATTCACCGGGTTTGCCTTTGATCCTTCCCGATTCATTTCCCCACGTTGGAAGCCTCGCCCCCACGTCTCGTGCTCCGTAATTCGGCAGATTCAAGCGCACGGGGTCAACACGAACGTGTCGGGCCGCGCCGAAGCGCCCCGGCAGCTCCGCTTCTGGCACGGAGCGTGAACCCATGCGGCGTGCCGCGCCCTGTACGCGGCGGGGGAGCACGCATGGTTGACGAAACCGCAGGCGCCATTGGTGGCGAGCGCGTCCAGGGCGACATGACGGAGGCGCAGAAGCGCGAGAACGTCATCCGGCTCGCGTTCGGCGGCGACGCGCGCCGCTTCGAGTCCTTCTGCGACATGGTCCGGCAAGCGGTGCCGCCCGGCACCGCCGTGGCGCTGCGCGGCAGCGCCGTCACCGGCGAGCGCTGGAAAGACGGCGCACCGTTCGACGCGGACGGCCCGGGCACCAGCGACCTCGACCTCACGCTGGTGGGGGACGAGGTGCTGGAGAAGTACAGCCTCACAGGGTTCTACGTGCCTGGCGTTCACACGATGCCCCTCGGTGAGGAGCACCCGGACATTGCGCCCGATCTGCTGCCGCTCCGGCAGGAGCTGATGGACGTGGTGGGCCGGCCGGTGAACATCCAGGGCACGCGCGACTTCGTGATGTACCTGCGCGGCGACCTCCTGGGTCAGCCGTACCTCACCCTCATTGGTACCGTTGGCGAGTGACCCTGCGGCTTCTGAGCTACAACATCCGCTACGGCGGTCGAGGCCGCGAAGCGGAGATCGCCGCGGTCCTCGCGGCCGCGGCGCCGGACGTCGTCATCTTCCAGGAGGCGACCGACCCCGCTGTCATTCAGCGCATCGCCGGGGCCGCGGGCATGCGAGCATGGGGTGCCCGGCGGGGCCAGTCGCTCGGCTATGCGAGCCGCGTGGAGCCTGCCCATGTGTCGTGGCACTGGCCGCGGTCGTCGCGCCACGCGTTCCTGAAGCTGCTGCCGGCCGGCACGCACCTGGGCATATTCGGCGTACATCTGAGCGCGATTCACGCCGCGTGGACCGAGCGTCGCCGTGTGGGTGAGGTGGCCGCGCTGCTCGATGCGATTCAAGAATGGCGGGAGGGCCCGCACGTGCTCGTCGGCGATTTCAACACGCTGCCGCCCGGCGACGTCCTCGAGATGCGGCGGCTGCCACCGCGCCTTCGCCCGTTCGTGTGGCTGAGCGGTGGTCAGATCCGCTGGCAGGTCGTGTCGCGACTGCTGGAATCCGGGTACCTCGATGTTGCGGCGAGGTGCGAACCGGTGCCGACGCCCACGTTTCCGACGTGGAGTCCGCATCTGCGGCTCGACTATGCCTTCGTTCCGCGGGCGCGCGCAGAATCGGTCCGCGGTTACCGGGTGATCACGGAGCCGCAGGAGGTGCCCCAGGCATCCGACCACCTGCCGATCCTTGTCGAGGTGGATGCCCCGCGGCCCTGATCGGGCGTCGTTTGCGGGCCGTTCGGTCCTACGAGACCGGCCGGGAGCCGTTCAGGGCTTTTCCCACGGCCGCCACGAGGGCTTCGGGCGGGCATGGCTTGATTAGTACGGCGTGGAACCCGACCTCCTCGGCCAGCTCGATGTCGCGCAGCGCCATCGCACGGCCGGTGATGGCGATGACCGGCACCTGTCGGGTTTCAGGACGCAGCTTCACCTGGCGGCACACTTCGAAACCGTCGAAGTCAGGAAGCCCCAGGTCGGCCACGATGACGGACGGTCCGTCCGCTTCGGCCGACCGGAGCGCCTGCGCGCCGCTCGACGCCTCCTGCACCCGAAAGCCCGACGCTGTCAGCGCGTCCGCGTAGAATCGCAGCGCGGCGGGATCGTCTTCCACGAGCAGGACCGTGGGAAGTTTGGGATCCCCTTTGTGCAATTGGGTTCACTCCATCGGCCGTCCGTGCCACATTACGGGGGCGGATCTGTGGCCTACGCACATGGAATGCCGCAGCATCCACGAGCCGCGTCGCGGCAACCACGGCGGTGCGGGAATTGCTACGAAAACTCGGCGCGGCTCTCCGCACGCAGTTATGAATACCGCCGACGGCTCATCAATACAAGAGGTCGCGCCCGGCCAGGCGCCTGCAGCCATCGTCAGTGGTTCGTCTGCGGCTGGCGGCGGGTACTGCGGGTATTGGTGGAGGCTTGTGAAGGCGGCCGCGCTGGTGTTCGTCGGGGTGACCGTGCACCTCTGGATTGATGGACCAATACCATCAGCGCCCGGCAGGGATACCTCGGCCGACACACTGGTCGACACGGTCTCCGACACGATCGCGGGGTTAGGTTATTCGCGCGGCGGACCGGCAGCACGTCAGCCAGCCCCCCTGCTCGAGCACGTGGCCGCGGAATCCGATTCTACCAAGCAAGACGAGTTGCCGCGCGCAGTGGCGACCTCGGGTCATCAAGCGGAGGCGGTTCTCGATGGCAGGGCGAGGCGCGCGGAACTGCCCGACGCACCGAAGTACCGGCACATTGCCAACGTGCCCCCAACTGGTCGCGGGCTCGTCCGGACAGGCGGCCTGTCGGGTGTCCCAGTGGCCGAGCTGCCCGTGATGCCGTCGGCACGCCGGTTCAGCGGATGGACGGGCGAAGCTGTCGCACTCTCGCCGGTGGCGGTTCCCGACACGACCGCCCCCGAGCCACGCGGTCCGAACCTGGCCGGAGCCGCGCCAGCCGCGTCGGCAACAAGCGTTTCGCGCGCGGCGCCCGTAGCGCCGCCGCGGGAAGAAGAGTCGATTCTCCAGGTGCTGCACGAATATGAGACCGCCGTGGGCCGCAAGGACCCCGTGGCGGCAAAGGCCGTCTGGCCCGCACTCGACGACCGCGCGCTCGCGCGGGCCTTCAACGACCTGCAGTCGCAGTCGATCGCGTTCGAGGACTGCGGCGTCACCGTGGCCAACTCGAACGCCGCCGCGCGCGCGAGGTGCCAGGGCGTGGCGACCTACCTGCCCAAGGTCGGACGCCGCAAGCCAATCAGCGCCAGTCACGAGTGGACGTTCAATCTCTCGAAGACCGGCGGCGACTGGCAGATCGAGTCGGCTGCGATTCGATAGCGCGCTACCGTCCATCTACATGCGAAGGCCGATACTCGCGGACGTCGAGCAGACGCTGCTCGCCGACGAGCGGAGGGCTCTGTCGACGCTGCGCGACGCGCTCGGCCAGCTCGACGCGTCGGCCGACAGCGTGGCGGCACTCGCGCAATCGATCGAACAGCTGGACGAACTCTTCCTCGTGGTGATCGTCGGAGAGTTCAACTCGGGAAAGAGCGCGTTCATCAACGCCCTGCTCGGCGCGCCCGTGCTGAAGGAAGGCGTCACCCCGACCACCGCCCAGGTGCACGTGCTGCAGTTCGGGCCCGAGCCCACCCGGCACGAGCGCAGGCCGCACCTCCACGTGATCAGCGCGCCCGTCGATCTGCTGCGCGAGATTCACATCGTCGACACGCCCGGCACCAACGCCGTGATTCGCGAGCACGAGGCGATCACGGCGGAGTTCGTGCCGCGGTCCGACCTCGTGCTGTTCGTGACATCGGCTGATCGCCCGTTCACCGAAAGCGAGCGGCTCTTCCTGGAAGGTGTGCGGGAGTGGGGCAAGAAGATCCTCGTGGTGATCAACAAGGTGGACCTCTTGGAGACGCCCGCGCAGCTCGAGGAGGTCCGCGGATTTGTCGCGGACCAGGGGCGGCGGCTGCTCGGGACCGAACCCGAGATTTTCCCCGTCAGCGCCCGCCTGGCGCAGCGGGCCAAGGCGGGCGACCCGGCCGCCTGGGCGCCGAGCGGCTTCGAGCGGCTCGAAACCTACATTCGTGAGCGCCTCGACGAACACGAGCGCGTGCGCTTGAAGCTCGCGAACCCGCTGGGCGTGGGGCTGACGCTCGTGCGTCGTTATCTGGACGTGGTGGGCGGACGTCTGGGCCTGCTCGCGGAGGACGTGCAGCTGCTCGACGACGTGGACCGCCAGCTCGCCGTGCAGCGCGAGGACATGGACCGGCAGTTCGAGCTGCGCACGGCGGAGATCGAAAAGACGCTGATCGAGATGGAGGTCCGCGGGCACGCCTACTTCGACGAGATGCTCCGCGTCGCCCGCGTGTTCGATTTGTTCAACACCGCGCGCGTGCAGGAAGGGTTCGAACGCCAGGTGGTCGCCGACACGCCGCGCGAAATCGAGCGCCTGGTGGGCGAGCTGATCGACTGGCTGGTCGATGCCGACTTCCGGCAGTGGCAGCGGGTCACCTCACACCTGGCCGACCGCCGGCGGCAGCATCGTGAGCGGATCGTCGGCGATCCCGAGGTCGCGAGCTTCCACATCGAGCGCACGCGGCTGATCGAGTCCGTCGGCGGTGAGGCCCAGCGGGTTGTGGACAGTTACGATCGCAGGCGCGAGGCCGCGGCACTCGCGGAGAGCGCGCGCAACGCCGTCGCAACGGCGGCGGCCGTTGGCGCGGGCGCGCTCGGGCTGGGTGCAGTGATCACGCTTGTCGCCACGACCGCGGCGGCAGACGTGACGGGTGTGCTGCTGGCCGGCGTGCTCGGCACGCTCGGGCTGTTCGTCATCCCGGCGCGCCGTCGCAAGGCGAAGTCCGAGCTCCGGACGAAGATCACGGCGATGCGCGAAACGCTGTCGCGGGCGCTTCGGGCGCAGTTCGAACGCGAGCTGCGCCGCAGCAGCGATCGGTTGTCCGAAAGCATCGCCCCCTACAGCCGCTTCGTGCGCGCAGAACAGCAGTCGCTCACGAACACACGGCATCAGCTCGCCACGCTTCAGGACGAGATGATCATGCTGCAGGGGCGCGTGAATGCGATCGGCAGTGAGAATCGAGGAGAAAGAGTAAAACCGAAGACCGAAGAATGAAGGTCAGAAATCGGATGAACGCCGGTCTGCCTTGTGCCGCGCCAGCCAGCCATCACTGACCGCACCCATATCGGGCTCACGGGTCGAGAGGCGCAGGAGCACAAGCACCAGAAGGGTGAAGATAATCCCGCCGGCCAGCCAGAACCACATGACGGCACCTTGCGTTCGCTGTGGACGCGGCGAACGAAAAGCAAGCATATCCGCACGATCCGTGTGCCCGCAAGCTGATCGGCAACCATCGCGATCCAGTTCGCCCGCCCGTCGCGGGAAGGGCGGTCAGCCGCGAGTCCAGCGGCGAACGGGCGCGAGAGGACCAATACCGTTGACGGGCGCCTCCATTGTTTGGAGTAAATCGGGACCTGAGTGGACTGCCCGCGTCGGCAGCGTGGGCCGCCGTGAGGGCCGTCGGACAAACGCCGCGCGAGAGAGTGCGCGGCCCTGCCCGACCTGCAGCGCGTGGCTACTTCGACCGATTGCGCTTGCGGCCCCGCTTCTTTCCGGCCCCGCCTTGAGCGGTGGGCGACGCGTCTGCCGCGCCGGACTTTTCGGCGCGTCGCGCTGCCCAATAGGCCCGCATGCGCTCGCCAACGGCCTTGCGCTGCGCGGGAGACATGCCGCCGCGGCGTCTGCGGGACGGCCGAGCCGGCGCAGCACCCTGGCTCGTTCGCGTCTGAGCGGCGCGCGTCTGGCCTGACGACGATCCGCGCAGAGCAGGAAAGGCCGCCAGCAGCGCGGCCTGTTCCGCACGCAATGCTTCGAGACGCGCCTCCGCGCCTGCGCGCGCGAGATCCTGCATATTGATGCCGCTGTTCGACCCTGTCTTTCTCTTTGCCATCAAAACCTCCAACCCCGCATCATAGTCGAGAATGTTATAGGACGAAAGTACCAATAACTCGAGCGATGCTCACATACCTAGAGTCGAACTTGCGTGTGAGCTGCCGAAACGAACTCTAAGTCTATGACGATGAGGAATCGAACGCCCAACCTATGTCAATGCGATCAGCGCGCCACCCGCGCCGGGCTGCACGGGCTGGTTCCGGTATCGGTGAACGACTGACCTTCTACCGCCACGAAGGCCCACTCGTAACGGCCGGGCAGAAGCACCAGCTTCAACACCCCGTAGCTCGCGTTCTCGCGCACTTCGCTGTGCGGAGCCACGCGCTTCACGTGGTAGACGCCCCCGCCCCCGGTGCCGACCACGAACTGGCGCATTCCGCCCACAGGATCGGGGCGGCCCCCGGCGTCGAGGGGCGCGAAGCGCTCGTAATGATGGTCATGGCCGCTCAAGGCCACGTCGGCGCCGCCAGCGGCGAGTTGGCGCCATAGTTCCATCATCTCGAGATTGATCCCGTGGGGACCGGAGCTGAAAGCGGGGATGTGAAAGTAGGCCAGCACGCAGTCGCCTGAGTGAGCCTGCAGATCGTCGGCGAGCCATCTGCCCTGCGGAGAGCGCGGACCAACCGGAATGGCACTATTCAAAGATATGATGTGCCACGTGCCGAGGTCGAAACTGTAGTAGCCGCGGCCCGGTGGCCCGGCCCGGTCCCCGAAGTACCCGAAATAGCCGGCGGCGTTGCGCGTTTCATAGTCGTGATTACCCGGTGCGGGACGTGTGCGACCCAGATGACGGCCCCAGGTCGGGCCGTAGCATTTCTCGAACTCCCGCGCCGTACCCGACTCATACGCGTTGTCGCCCAGTGTCAGGATGGTTCCCGCCAGCCGATCCAGCAACCGCGCCGTCGCCGCGGCGCCGCCGATGATGGTGCACCGTGCGATGTCGCCGGCCGCCAGCACTACCGGAGGAGACTCGGGCAGCGCCGCTGGCGCGGGCTGCCCGCCGGCAGTCGGCTGCATCGCGAGCAGCAGCACCAGCACGAGCAGCCACGGGTGATGTCTATCTACAGACGTCATGTCAGGCGCACCGGAGTGGACCCTCGCGTGTCAGCGCGTGACGAAGTCCGGGTCCGCCGCCATCTGCTTCTCGAACCCCGCCTTCATCAAGTCGCGCCTCTGGATCACCGCCTTGATTTCGCCCTTGCCCATCCACGGACTCAGCACCGGCTCGAGTGCTTCCAACGTCAGGGCACTCATCTTGTCCCACAGCGGTCCATCGATGCGGGTCATCTTCTTGTGGACGAGGTCTTTGTCTGTCGTAAAGGCACGCGTATGGTCGATCAGGATCAGGTTCCACGCAGGATCCACGAGCCAGTTTCCGAGATTGGGGTCTTTGTTGCCAATGAGGTTGTCGAACATCTTGGCGCGAGCGAGCTGCCGGTTCCAGGAGGCGTGGTGCTGCGGCGGCGCAGTGGGCACGCCTTTCAGCTGGCCGAAGCTCTTGGTCTGCGAGCACCACATGATCGCCGCGCCGAGCGTGTTGTTCACGCGACGCTCCACGGTGGGTGGCACCATATCGAGGCCCAGCAGCTTGTCCATCTCGTACGCGGCAATCTCGGACTTGTAGCTCTCCCAGAACCCCGAGGGGCGGCCGGGCGGGACGACCTTCCACGCGAACGCTTCGACCGGCCCGCCGGGCGCAAGCTTCGCGCGACGCGGCTTCGTGACGCCGATAGGCAGGTCCTCGAGGGCCACGACTTCCGCTGTCTTGAGATACGCCTCAATCTGCTCACGGGTGTCCAGCCATGTCTTCGCCGAGACTTCCCCCGTCGCAGTCGCAGCTGCCGTGCCGGTCGCCGTTGCCGCCGTGGGGCCCTGCCCATACACATGCGCGCCGAAAAACACGAGCGTGATGACAACCGTGGTCAGACGTGCAGCACTCCGCATGTAACCTCCTCTACTCGAGACGCTCACCGCTATCGGAACGTGGGAAACAGCTGCTTCAACTCCGCCTCTGTCGCGGGACGCCCGTACTGGTTCACCTGGAACGCCTCGGCGTATCTCACGAGGCGGCCCCGCGCGTCACCGTACAGCGCCAGCAGGCGGTCTCGGGTCCTGATCCGCCACGGCGGCGCTCCGCCCTTTCACGCCCTCGAGAAGAAACGCCTGCCGTTCGGCGTCCCCGCCCGGCACACCTGGCCGCGTGCGGGCCTGCCACGAATCCTTGTCACCGAACTGCGAGGGCATCGCGGCGATGCACGCCCATTTCTTCTCAGCGACCGAGTCGATGTCGACGACAATGCTCGGCACGAACGGATACGGTTGCTGAAAACCATCGGAATAGTACAGGAACACGGGATTGCGCTCGACCGCTTTCGTATGCGGGACGAAAAAGGGCGCGACCACCACGACGGCCGCATCGTCCATCAGCACGCCCGTGTACCGGTGGTCCGGATGGTAATCGTATGGGCGGTGGCCCATGACGATGTCGGCCTGCCACTCGCGAATGAGCCGGGCGACGGTCTTCCGGTTCTCGAGCGACGGCGTGAGCTCGCCGTCGTGTATGTCGAGCACGTCGGTTTCGATCCCGAGGTGCCGGTGACAGTCTTCAACTTCCGCCCGGCGACGCTGCGCGAGCGGACCGCCAGCCATCGCGAAGTGACCGATGTCGCCGTTGGTCATCGCGACGAGCTTTACCTTGTGCCCCTGTGCCGCCCACAGCGCGGCCACCCCGCTCGCCTTCAACTCCGCGTCGTCCGGGTGCGCGCCGAACGCGATGATGCGCAGCGGTGGCGCGGCCGGCGACTGCATCGATGCCGGCCGCACGGCGGACATCACCAGGAGCACGGACGCCGCAACGACGACGCGCAGCATGGAATCCCTTTTCGTCCGATCGAGGTCGGCAGGTGTTCTCAGGTTCGTGAGAGGACCACGTCCCGAGCTCAGAGCGTGTGTGAGCGTCGCGCGCCTCAGGTACGCCGCCGGGACGCAGTGTATCGCAACCGGCCGTCGTGGCTCAGGGCCGCCCGGGAGGAGGCGCGGGACTCGCCAAAAGAGGCGAGCGTTGCTCAGGCAATCGCGCGTACGCACCGCGGCTGCCCACTTTTTCCATGACCTTCCTCACGCGACGGGGAGGAGGCGGTTTTCGCTGCGGTGCGAGCGTGGCACTACGCTTGCTCTGACAGGAAGCAACCGCGCTCGTTCAGCACTCTGCGGAACGGCAAACAACCCATCCCACGGACGGGAGGCCTCTCGCCTCCCGCCTCGCCTTGTACGCGCGGCGGCACGTCGGGCGGTTCCCAAACCGGAAGCGCACGCTCGAGGGCAAGCAGGCGTGTCGAGGCGGCTGCCACGTCTGCGGGCATCCCGCCGAACCGGCTGGGGCATGGACCCCCGGTGGACTATGCTTGGAGAGGCGCTTCCGCCACAGTTCACGAGCATCGCCCATGGACGTCCCCGCGTCGCTCGGGCCTGCCGATCCAGCGCCCGTTCCGCCGCAATCCACCGCGCGCGTGCGCGCGTGGATCCTGGGCGGGCTGCTCATCTCGCTCAGCCTCGCCCTCGCCTTCGCGCACTCGCGCCAGGAGCGGCCGTCGCTCGATCTCGGGGCAGAGATTCCATTCGACTCGGCCGTAAAGACCGGATCGCTGCCGAATGGGCTCGCGTTCTATATCCGTTACAACACCAGGCCGGCCGGGCGCGTGCTGCTGCGCCTCGCCGTCAAGGCCGGCTCGCTCGATGAGGCAGACGACCAACAGGGGCTCGCGCATTTCCTCGAGCACATGGCCTTCAACGGCAGCCAGCACTTCACTCCTGGGGAGTTCATTTCGTACTTCGAATCGATCGGCGCGCGGCTCGGCCCACACGTCAACGCGTACACCGGGTTCGAAGAGACGGTCTACATGCTCGACCTGCCGGCCGACAAACCGGAAATCGTGGCCCGTGGCTTTATGGCGCTCGCCGACATCGCCGGCGGGTTGACGATCGATCCCGGACAGGTAGAGAAGGAACGCGGCGTCGTCATCGAGGAGTGGCGCGGCGGACTCGGTGCCGGCTCCCGCATCCGGGATCGACAGGTGCCCGTCCTCTACTTCCAGTCGCGCTACGCAGAGCGGCTGCCGATCGGGAAGCCGGACGTGCTCCGCACCGCCCCGGCGCAGCGCCTTCGGGCCTTCTACGACACCTTCTATCGCCCTGACCGGATGGCGCTCGTTCTGGTCGGCGATGCCGATCCTGGCGGACTCGAGGCATCGCTGCGGACTACGTTCGGTCCGCTCCGTGCCAGGAGCGCCACGCCGCCGCCCCCACGAAACGACAAGGTTCCGCTGCACGATCAGACGCTCGTCAGCGTCGTCGCCGACCCGGAAGCGTCCGGTTCATCGGTCAGCATCATGCGAAAGCGCCCCGCAGAGCCCCAGTCGCGGGTCGGCGACTATCGCCGGTCGCTGCTGCAGCGGCTCGCCGAGCGGATCTTGAACGAGCGCTTCGAGGACCTCGTGCGGCGGCCCGACGCGAAAGTGCTCGGGCTGGGAGCCGCTAATCGCCGGCTGAGCCCGGGCGTGACGGCGTTCTCGCTCAGCGCTGGCGTACCTGACGGACGGCTCGACGATGGCGTCGTCACGCTCGTGGTCGAAGCGAATCGTGTGCGGCAGCACGGCGTTGGCTCAGCGGAACTGGATCGCGCGAAGCGGTGGATGTCGGCGTT
Organism: Vicinamibacteria bacterium; assembly: GCA_963739995.1. Lineage (GTDB taxonomy): Bacteria > Acidobacteriota > Vicinamibacteria > Vicinamibacterales > JAENWD01 > CAVUCH01. The sequence goes on from CAVUCH010000001.1 coordinate 198,501, forward strand.
CTACTCTCGCGCCCTGAAGGAGCGCGACAAGACTGAGAGCGCGTCGTACGCCCGCGAGTACGTCTCGCACTTCCTGGAAGGCGAACCCAGCCCCGGCATTGTCTACGAGTACGACTTGGGAAGTCAGTTCGTTCCCGGGATGACGACGGGGGAGGTCTCGGACCTGCTCAAGCAGTTGCTTGGCGATACGAGTCGTGTCGTGCTTGCGCTGTCACCGCAAAAGGCAGGCATTCAGGTGCCGGACGAGAGCGAGATTCGAGCATCGATCACCTCCGCCGAGACGGTTGCTGTGCTGCCCTGGGCCGACACCGCGTCTACTCGCGTGCTCATGGAACAGATTCCGGACCCGGCAGAGGTTGTCGAGCGGCGGGAACGGGCGGATCTCGGTGTGACCATCGTCCGTTTCGCGAACGGGGTCGAGGCGTGGCTGAAGCCCACCGATTTCAAGAACGATGAGATCGTGTTCACGATGTACGCGCCGGGCGGCCTGTCGCTCGCCGCGCCGTCAGACTACGCCGAGGCCTCGCTCGCGACCGCGTACGTCGGCCTGTCAGGCGCCGGCGGTCTGAAGGCCTTCGAGCTCCAGAAGCTGCTGGCTGGGCAGCTGGCGTCGGTGTCGCCGTTCGTATCGATGCAGATGCAGGGCATCAACGGATCCGCCGCGCCTGCGCAGCTCGAGACGGCGCTGCAGCTGGCGCACCTGCGGTTCGCCGCCCCGGGCGACGATCCCGACGCGCTTGCGCTGCTGAAGCGGCAGCTCGATGCGACGCTCGCCAATCGCGCTCAGAACCCAATGCGGGTGTTCGGGGAAACGTTGGGTGAGGTCAATACCTCCGGGCACTACGCCTCGGAGCCGCTGACGCGCGAGCGCGTCGCGTCGCTCGATCGCGCCCGGATGCTGGCGTTCTACAAGGCCCGGTTCTCGAACGCCGCAGACTTCACGGTGTTCATGGCGGGCGCATTCCAGCCGGATCAGGCCATTCCGCTGCTGGCGCGCTACGTGGGCACGCTGCCGTCCACCGGACAGCGGACCTCGCAGGCAAAGGATGTGGGGCTGCAGTTCCCCGCCGAGATCCAGCGTGCCCAGGTCGCCCTTGGCCGTGAGCCGCGCAGCCAGGCTGTTCTCAGCTTCTTTGCCGATCCGGCGCCCGAACCCGCCGAGCAGGTGCGTGTCACGGCGGCTACGGACGTGCTCGAGATCACGCTTCGCGACATCCTTCGGGAGGAGTTGGGCCAGACATACAACGTGTCAGCAGACCTGGTGCAGCGTCTGCCTCTACGTGGGGCGGGCCACATCAGCGTGGGGTTCGGTGCTGATCCGGCGAATCTCGACGCGATGATCGCGCGCGTGCTGGAGGAGGTGGCGCGCCTGCAGAAGGAGGGCCCCACACCAGACCTCACCAACCGCGCCAAGGAGGGGGCGCGCCGCAGCCTTGAAACCGCGACGCGGCAGAACGGCTACTGGATCGGCAGCCTGCAGACCGCCCACCTGCTGGGCCGTGACCCCGGCGAGATGCTCGAGCGTCCGCAACGGATCGCGGAGGTCACCCCTGACGTGTTGCGCGACGTGTTCCGCCGGTATTTCCCCCTGGAGCGATACACCGTCGTCACGCTGGTTCCGGGCACCACGACGGCACAGTAGGTGTACGGGCCCGGTAGGTGCGAGGCACGGCGTAGCGGCTCGTATGGCCCGCCCTTGTCGGTCGCTCGGCCAGCGAATGCGAAACAGATTGGTGCAGCGGAGGTGTCGCCGCGGGGTGTCGGGACTGCGCGGTCAGACGCTGGGAGCGGGGGTCGTGTTCTTGAAGGTCAACCGCCACTGACCCATGCACATGCCGCACTTGTAGGTAACGCTGGACCGGGTGGTCCTCACGACCGTGCAATCAGCATCGCTGCCGCACCGCCGGCAACGCGGCGACACCGGAAGTACTCCTGCAGCCGCAACACTGGCCGGTGCCTGCGGCGCCTCGAGGGCTGCGCCCACGGCGACGGCGTCACGCTGCGCCTCCGCGGAACGCTCGCGGAGCGCAGCCCCGCGATGCAGAAGCCGGGCCGACCGCTGCCGCAGCAAGGCGGCGCGTTCGACGAGCAGCCGGGCGACGTCGACGAGCGTCGAGGCAGTCACGGGTTTGATCAGGAGCGCGTCGAACCCCGCGGACCGTACGCGCTGTTGCAGCTCGGGGTAGGGCTGGGCCGTGATAGCTAGGACGGGTATGTCAGCTGTTTCAGGATCGCGCTTGAGCTGTTCGACAACGGAAAACCCGTCGAGCTTCGACATGCACAGGTCGGTGACGATCAATTCCGGCCGCTCAGTTCGCGCAATCGTGATCGCCTGGTGATCGTCGGTGGCCGTTGTGGTGCGGAACTGCTGGGCACCGTACGCGGCCTCGAACATCCGCCGTGTCTCCGTATCGTTGTCAGCGATCAGAACGAGCCTGTCGTTCATGAGCCCCTCGTGGCGGAGATCAAGCAGTGCCGGGGCGCAATGGCACACCGGCTCGGCACACGCAAACAAGCTGCCGCAGGCGCGTCCTTACGCAGCGCTCAGAAAGGGTCCGATAGTGTCGCAAAACCCGACAGGCGCGTAAGTCGATCACGCAGCGTCCCTCCCGCGGGCATCCGGATAGTGTACCAGCCAGAACGCGGAATGCAGGTCAGCAATTTCCCGAGCAACGGCCGGGCTTGCACGGCCCCAAGGCGTTTACGCACGCCAGTTGAGAGAGCGGGGACGGGGCTGGTATCGGGTGCTCGGGCCCGTGAGTTGCATCAAGCGTGTCGAACCTCGCACTTCGCAGGTTCCCCAGCGCGGCCGAAAAGGAGCATGTCATGGCAGAGCACCAGGCCAACCGCAAGTGCGCACACGAGGGCTGTCAGTGCAACGTACGGCCCGGTGACAAGTACTGCAGCGATTACTGCGCCCGCGCAGGGACGATGACCGAACTGCACTGCAACTGCCAGCACGCGGAGTGCAGATAGATCGCTGGCGCCTCGACGTCGCCGCCGTCCTGTCAGCAGCCGGCACTCTGCCTGCGAACCATGCTCCTGCGAAGGTGGCAAATCCAACGGGGGCGACACCGGCTGACGTCGCGGTCCCCCAAGCGCGTGCGCGCGCCTCGTCGCGCCCGCTGTGCTTGACCGCCGTCCAGCTCGTGCAGAATCTATAGGGACACATGTATGGCTACCTGCCGTGCCCGTGCTGTCATCAGCCGCGCGCCGAACGGTCACGTACGCGCGGGCTGGAGCGATTGCTGAAGCGGTTCACCAAGCGCAGACCGTACCGGTGTAGCGCGTGCGGCTGGCGGGGGTGGTGCGCTATTGCAGGCTCCAGGCTGCAGGCGCGCCCTTCTTTACTGGAACGGCTCCGCCCGCGTCGCCACGTCCACTGAGCGGCCACTCCTCTGTTGCCGGTCCGTATCCACGCGTCCAGGCCCTGCGCCTCCCATATCGGCACGTCCCCAGCCGCCGCAACCAGATCGACGCCGCCTCGATGTGAACGGCGCGCTTGCGATGCTCGGCGCATGCGGGCAGATGTGCGAGTCGAGTCCTGGTACCCAAAAATCGGTACCAGGACCAGCGAGCCATTGTCTGGTCGCTCCCGCCGGCTGAAACTCACGGCGACGCTTCGGTCGCGATACGCGTCAGCTGGAGTTGCTTCCCATGTCACACCACCGAACGAGTTGTTCCGGTACAGTGCAGACCGGCGAGGGACACCGGCCTTGCCGCAAGACCACATTGCACCCTTCGGGATACTGCCACGTCCACTGCAGCGCCGACCGGCATCACCGCGAGTGCGAAGCCGCCCGGCCTTCCGCTCCTTCGCACTGGGGAGCGCCGTCGGCGCCGCCGTCTCGCCACTCCTCCTCTCAGCATTGATGGATGCCCACCCGCGCCTCTCCGGGGCGTGCATGGGTACACGGTTGCGCGCCGAGCACTCACCGCAACGAGTCACAGTAACCCGCCGCCAGCGGCGGCGGGTCCGGACCCGATTCGTGGTCCCGCGCTCGTCCCCCTGTTCATTCGTCGAGGTCGGTGTAACCTGCAAACTCTGACACGCTCACGCCTCCCCGTCAGAGCCGCTCGGTTGGCACAGTGCTGGCGTACGAACGGTCGGGGCGTGGCGGGCAGATGGCCCCGAGGACGTATGACTGAGTACTACTTCGACGGCGATCCCGCGGTAGCCAGCACGCGACGGCACCTCGAGCGGGTCTTGAATGAGGCGCCGCCGCGGCGGTGGGCGTGGCTGATGGCGATGCTGGCAGGAGGCGCCGCCCTGACGTTCTGGCGCGTTCGTCGACCCGGCAAGCCGCCGCATGCGCGCGCCTCGCCGCCGCCGCCCTGATGACAGTGCATAAGGCCGTTTTACGACCCAATGCATCGCCGGCTGGTTGCGATGCGAGACGGGTCCACGCTGGCGGACAGTCCAGTCTCGGACCTGACGCCAGCGGGCAGAACCGGATTACCCATCCCAGGTCGGCAGCGGTTCACGGTTGCGCACCCACACGGAAGGCAGGTCACCCGACGACAACGCGACGATCCCGCCGACGATGGCGCAGGTCGTGTCGCGATCGCCGAGCCCTCTCACCGTCCACCAGAGCGCACCTTCGAAATCGTGCAGGTGGTACGCCGCGCTCCAGACGCAGAACGGCACGGTGTCCTGCGCGGTCGGGTTGTCGCCGGTCCCGAGGACACGAACGGCTTCGCCGAGATCGTCGCCAGGCAGATCGATCGACTGCTGGATCTTCCGGTGGGTGAGTCCCTCGGGGACGAACCTCAGCACCGAGCGGAGAAACGCCGGGCCGGCAGCAGGTGACGGCTGCGCGGCGAGTGCCGCGGCAGCAGCCACCGCCATCGCGCCCGCCTGACCCTCGGGATGCGCGTGCGTGACCACCGCAGACTGGCGGGCCTCGCCAGCGGCACGCGCCGGATCACGCCAGAAGTATCCGCCGATGGGCGCGGCGCGCATCGCACCACCGTTGCCGTACGACCCGCCGCTGAAGAGGGCCGGTGCCGCCGTCCGCCAGTCGGCCCCGTTGGCGATCTGGCCGAGCAGGCTCATGGCGCCCGATGCGTAGCCGCGGTACGGTTCGGCCACGAACCTGCGGGCGAACGCGCGTGCCAGCGCGTCCTGGTCGATCCTTCCGAAGCGCTCGAGCACTTCCACAACGGACAGCGCCATGTGCGTGTCATCCGTCCATGGCCACGGTCCGGGTGGCAGGCTGGCGGCCGTGGTGGTGGACGGCGAGGCCTGGAAGAAGAGCTCTCCGAACGCGTCCCCAACCGAGAGACCCTCGAGGCTGAACCTTGCACGGTGAAGATCGAGTTCGGAATTCACGGTGTCACGCCGGCGCGATAGGTTACCAGAGGCGCCACCTGCGCGATGCCTGGGCACTCGCACACGCTTCAGAGCACGCCGCAAGCCCTGGAGCCACGAGCGTTGCCGTCCGCGCCGAGAACTGCCGGGTCGGACGGGCTGGTGCCGACCAGCAGGCTGAAGGCGACGCGCCGAGCGTGATGCCTGCCGCCATCCCCACGCGCTCGCACCGGGTGATTCCATGTACTTCGACTGGGCATCCCGCATGGCTGCAGACGCGGTGCGGGCCGGGCATGCCAGCGCGATCCTGGTGACCACTGCGTCACGAGGTTTTCGACGCACAATCTACGAGATGCATGCGTATGACCTCATCCTGACGCTCACGGGCGGCCTGGCCGCCGCACTGGTCCTGGGCTATGTCACACAGCGCCTCGGACTGTCGCCCATCGTCGGGTATCTCCTCGCCGGCACGCTGGTGGGCCCGCATACGCCCGGGTTTGTCGCCGACGCGTCCCTGGCCGAGCAGCTGGCCGAAATCGGCGTCATTCTGCTGATGTTCGGTGTCGGCCTGCAGTTCCACCTCGAGGAGCTGCTGGCCGTCCGCGGCGTGGCGATCCCGGGCGCCGTTGCACAGAGTGCGGTCGCGACCGCATTGGGGACCCTTCTTGCGATTGCGCTTGGATGGAGTCCGTCTGCAGGTCTGATCTTCGGCATGGCCCTGGCGGTGGCGAGCACGGTGGTACTGATTCGCGTGCTGGCGGACAACAACGATCTGCACACGCAGGCGGGTCACATCGCGGTGGGATGGCTGGTCGTCGAGGACCTCCTCACGGTCATTGCCCTGGTGCTGTTGCCGGCGCTCTTCGGGGCCGGCACCGCGGGTGCCGCCGACACGCCGCTGCCGTTGGCGATTGGCATCACGGCGCTGAAGGTGACTGCGCTCGTGGGGTTCACCGCGATCGTCGGAACCCGCGTCATTCCGCGGGTGCTCGACCACGTCGCCGATACGCGGTCGCGCGAGCTGTTCACGCTTGCGGTTCTGGTGATTGCACTCGGGATTGCGGTCGGCTCATCGTTGATGTTCAGCGTGTCGATGGCCCTTGGAGCGTTTCTCGCGGGCATGGTCGTGGGACGGTCCGATTACAGCCTGCGGGCCGCGTCGGACGCACTGCCCATGCGAGACGCGTTCGCGGTCCTGTTCTTTGTCTCGGTTGGCATGCTGCTGGATCCGGGCTCGCTGACCGCTTCTCCCGGTCTCGTGATCGGGGCGCTCGCCGTCGTGCTCGTGGGGAAGCCGCTCGTCGCCCTCGTGATCGTATGGGCGATGAAGTACCCATTCAAGGTGGCTTTGACGGTCGCGATTGCGCTGGCGCAGATCGGCGAGTTCTCGTTCATGCTCGCCACGATGGGACGAGAGCTCGGCATCCTCACGACCGCCGCCACGAATGCGATCGTCGCCGCGTCGCTCGTCTCGATTGTGATGAATCCGCTCGTGTATCGGACGATCGGCCCGGTTGAAGCGTGGGTCGCCAGGAAGCCACGCCTCAGGAGGGCCTTGAACCGTGCGGTTTCCATACCCTCGGACCTGGAGACATCCCCCCCGGAGCACACACCGGATCCCCGCCATCGTGCCGTCGTCATCGGATATGGTCCGACCGGCCGGAGGGTGGTGCGGTTGCTCCGCAGCAACGGTATCGTGCCGACCGTCGTCGACCTCAATATGGAGACGGTGCGATCGCTACGACAGGATGGCATCGACGCGATCTACGGCGACGCCACGCGCCCTGAGACAATCGAGGCCGCGGGCGTGGCCCGGGCAGACAGTCTCATCCTTGCGTCGGCCGGCATGGCCGACAGCGCGGAAGTCATCCGCAATGCTCGCGGGCTGAACCCTGATGTTCGCGTCCTCGCACGGGCGCCGTACCTCCGCGATCTCGCGTCATTGAAGGAGGCGGGCGCGAACAGCGTCTACTCCGGAGAGGGAGAGGTCGCCCTCGCATTCATCGAAGACATCCTCGAAGACCTTGGAGCGACGGCCCAGCAGATCGACCGGGAACGCGCGCGGGCGCATCGCGAGCTGTCGGGAGACGCCGTACCCTCGAGCGCCGGCAGCTCGAATGCATAGTGGAGACCTCCTTCAGGGCCGCCCGGGCCGCGCAGGTAACGATTCGGTAAAATATCCCCATCCCCGCGTCATGCGGCAGAAAAGTCCGGCGCGGTACTGCTACCGTGCTGGCGTCGCGAAGAGGCAGATCCTCCAATACGGCAGCGCTCGATCATGGCCCGCTCAGCACCTACCACATCTCAATCGCCGACACCGCGCAGCATCCGGTCCACCACCCAGCCGACCGTGCTCGGCGTTGTCGACCTGGGCGCGTCCGCCATCCGGCTGCTCGTCGCTCAGCACTGGCCCGGAGAACCTCTGGAAGTTCTCGAGGAGGCCTCGCGCGCGATGCTCCTCGGTCGCGACACGTTCTCGACTGGACGCATCGGCGCCGCCACGATGGACGCGGCGATTCGCGCGCTCGCAGGCTTCAAGCAGGTGATGGATGACTACGGCGTGACACGCGTGTGCGCGGTGGCGACCAGTGCCGTACGGGAAGCCTCCAATGCCGAGATGTTCCTCGATCGCATACGCGTCCGCGTCGGTCTGAACGTAGACGTGATCGATGGATCGGAGGAGAGCCGGCTCACCTATCTCGCGGTCAGCGACGGACTCTCCGAGCACCCCGCCCTGAAAGCCGACTGCACCTTGCTGATGGAGGTCGGCGGCGGCAGCCTGGATGTTACCCGGCTCTCCCGCGGTGCCCCCGTCCAGGCGGGTGTGTACCCCCTGGGCTCGATCCGGATGCGGCAGCGGCTCGGCAGCTGGCAGGGCTCGCACGAGCAGCGCGTGCGGCTGCTCTCGGCCCAGGTCGCCAACGTGATCGGAGACATCGTCGACGAGATCACTGTCACGGGTGCCACCTTCGCCGTGGCGCTCGGGGGGGACATGCGCTTCGTGGTCTCCCAGGCGGCCGGCGCCGCCGAGGACGCGATCGTGGAGATTTCGCGAGAGGCGTTCCTGGGGTTTGTCGCCGATCTCGTGAAGCTCGACGAAGACCAGATCGCCGAGCGGTACCAGCTGTCGCCGGTGGCGGCCGAAACGCTCGTTCCGTCCATGCTGGTCTACCGCACGCTGATCGAGCAGTCGGGGGCCGCGACAATCGTCGTCCCGGACGTGTCGCTGCGCGACGGCGTTCTGCTGGACCTCGCCGGGGCGGTCGCGGGCCCGGCCGACTTTGCTCCCCACGTGCTCGCCAGTGCAGCAGCGCTCGGTACTCGATATAGATACGACGCTCTGCACGCAGGCGCGGTGGCCCGGCTCTCGACGCGGCTGTTCGATCTGCTGGCCGCCGAGCACGGAATGGGCCCCCGGGATCGGCTCCTGCTGGAGGTCGCGGCGCTGCTGCACGATATCGGCCTGTTCGTCAGCTTGCGCGGGCATCACAAGCACGCGATGTACTTGTTGCAGGCGTCAGAGATTTTTGGTCTGTCACGCGATGACATGCAGATCGTCGGCAGCATCGCGCGGTACCACCGGCGGGGAATGCCGCAGAAGTCGCATCCCGAGTTCATGCGGCTCGATCGCGACGAGCGCGTCCGGGTGACCAAGCTGGCGGCCATGCTCCGCCTCGCGAACGCACTCGATGCCGAACATGAGCAGAAGGTCACAGACGTTAGCCTCCACGAGCAGGACAACAACTGGATTATCGAGCTCACGGGACAGGGCGACCTCACCATGGAGCGCCTCGCCTCCGCATTGCGGGCCGATCTGCTGGTGGATGTGTTCGGGCGGCAGATACAGGTGCGGGGCGCCGGAGCCGGTTCATGAGCCCGAAGGCCCAGCTTGGCCAGAGCCCCGACCATTTCTTCAACCGCGAGCTCTCCTGGCTGGCCTTCAACGAGCGCGTGCTCGACGAGGCGCATGACGGCTCGAATCCACTACTCGAACGGGTGCGGTTTGCGACGATCGTGGGGTCGAACCTCGACGAGTTCTTCATGGTCCGGGTCGCGGCGCTGAAGGCGGCTGTTTCCGAGGGGGACACGCGCCCCGACCCGAGCGGGTTGCCGCCCGACCGCCAGCTGGCGGCGGTCACCGAGCGTGTGACGCTCCAGCTGAATCGCCTCTCGACGCTCGTGACGGCCAATCTGATGCCGGCCCTTGCCCGTTCGGGCATCCGCGTCCTCGAACTTGCGGCGCTCGACGTCCCGGCACGCACAGCGGTAGCCGCGTATTTTCAGGCCGAGGTGCTTCCGGCCCTGACGCCCCTCGCCATCGACGTGGAGCGGCCATTCCCGATGTTGTCGAGCCTGAGCCTGAATCTCGCGTTCTGGCTCTCGGGCGCCGCGGGTGACCCCGCCGGGCGCCTCGCCGTCGTCCAGGTTCCGGCGGGAATACCACGGCTCGTTCGCCTCGCCTCGCCGGAAGGCGTCACGTTCGTCTGGCTCGACGACGTGATCCGGGCAGAATCGGCAGCGCTTTTCCCTGGCCAGGACGTGCTCGAGTCCACCGTATTCCGCCTCTTGCGCGACTCGGAGCTCGAGCTCGACGACGAGGGTGGCGAGTCGTTTCTCGAAGCGGTGGAGCATTCGCTGCGCCAGCGTCGTCGCAGCGACGCCGTCCGGCTGGACGTAGAGCGCACCGCCACCGATGACGCAGTCCAGCATCTCGCACGGCTGGTGGGCGTGTCGGCGGACGACGTCTATCGTGTGGCCGGCCCGCTCGATGTGCGGGCGCTCGGTCAGGTCATCGATCTGCCCGGGTTTGCCGACTTGCGCTTCCCGGTCGCTCCAGGCGTCGTTCCCTCGTCGTGGGCGGACGGCAATCCGTTCACGCTCATCGAGCGCGAAGACGTGTTGCTGCACCACCCGTACGACGCCTTTGAGCCGGTCGCGGCGTTCGTCGCCGAAGCGGCGGATGATCCCGACGTGCTCGCCATCAAGCAGACGCTCTACCGCACCAGCGGCGACTCACCGATCGTCGCGGCATTGACGCGCGCGGCGGATGCCGGCAAGCAGGTCACCGTGCTGGTCGAGTTGATGGCGCGCTTCGACGAGACGCGGAACATCCGGTGGGCGCGCCGCCTCGAAGAAATGGGCGCGCACGTCATCTACGGCATCCGGCAGTACAAGGTGCACGCGAAGATCTGCCTGGTCGTGCGTCGCACTCCGGCGGGGCTCCGCCGGTACGTTCACCTGGGAACAGGCAACTACAACGACGGCACCGCACGTCTCTACACCGACTTCGGCCTGCTCACGGCCGACACGGAGATTGCGGCCGATGCGTCGGCGTTCTGGAGCGCCCTCACCGGCTATTCCGATCCGCCGCGGCTGCGCAAGCTGGTGATGGCGCCCACCGCGCTGCGTCAGCGCCTCGTTGCCCTCATCGAACGGGAGCAGCGGCGCGCCGAGGCCGGCCAGGACGCCTGGATCCGGGCCAAGATGAACGCGCTGGTCGACGTGGCGATTGCCCAGGCGTTGTACCGCGCCTCACAGGCCGGCGTGCGCATCGAGCTGAATGTCCGGGGTATCTGCGTCCTTCGACCGGGCGTTCGCGGCCTCAGCGAGAACATCACCGTGACGTCCGTCGTCGGACGATACCTGGAGCATGCGCGGGCATTCGTGTTCCACAACGGCGGCGACGACGAGGTGTACCTGTCGAGCGCCGACTGGATGCCGCGCAATCTCAATCGTCGCCTCGAGCTCCTGTTTCCCGTCCAGGCTGCGCACGGCCGGCGCAAGGTGCTCGAGGCGCTCGACGCGCTGCTTCGAGACAACGTGAAGGGACGGCGGCTCGGCCCGAACGGGGAGTGGAAGGTACCGTCACGGCGGCGCGGGATCGAGCCGTTCGTCGCGCAGGCATTCCTGCACGAGCAGGCGGTCCGCGCGTCCGCCGCCCTGCCACGGTCCACCTTCGAGCCGCTCGGGGCCCCGGACGAGTGACGGCGGGAGGGGCCAGCAGCTTGACGCCGATGCCCCCACCCTTGCAGCTCAATCGGCTGGCTCCTGACCCTCCGGGCTCGGCACGCGGCTCCGCGGCCGTTGAGCACTGGCGCCGTGGCGGAGTGCTGCTTTTGGTATCGTGTGTATGGATCACGAATGTCGCGGCCGTGCGGTTTCATCTGGAGGGTGTGTGGACGTTCAGCCGTACAAGGAACAACTGCTCGAGCTCGAAACGCGTCTTTCGATTCGCACGGACCACGAGATTGCACAGGGGCGGGAGCAGACCGCAGATTCGGCTCGAGACACTGGTGACGCCAGCGTCGCGGCCGCGTCGGCAAGTGACAACTTCAACGGAGCGGAGCTCGATTCGGCGGTTCTCCAGCAGGTGCGGGACGCTCTCAGGCGAATCGAGGACGGCACGTTCGGCAGGTGCATCGTTGACGGCGGCACGATAGAGGAGAAGCGGCTCCAGGCGGTTCCCTGGACTCCCTATTGCCTGGAGCACCAGGCCCATCTGGAGGCGGTCGCACCGGCGAGAATGCCTACGCTGTAGGCGGTCAGCCATCCCATGACACCTGACAACACCAATCGGCACCAGCACACACCGGAGGAGGAGCGAGCCATTCGGGAAGCTGCGCTCGATGCAACGATCGAAGGCTCGTTTCCTGCGAGCGATCCCGCGTCGTCGGATCCGAACCCCGACGATGACACCGTCTTCGAGAGACGGCGGGACGAGGACGTGTAAGCGTTCCGCGCAAATTGCGAATTCTGCTCGCGCGCGACGCGGCCGTCAGGATTCGCTCTCGAGGGCGCTGGTCCGGCGGCCGGTCAGCCGCGTGATGCTGATGCGGTAGACGATCGGGACGTGATGCTCGCGCGTCCCTCGCTTCGCCGCGGCAATACTCCACCACGCGCGGCGCGTTTGAAAGAGCGCCAGGGCCCGCTGCCTGGCCTCGTTGTGTTCAGGCGTGTCCCGAAGTTCCTCGTAATAGCCGAACGCAATCACCGTCGTCCAGTGCGAGCCGTCCGTGCCTTCGTCCACCTCCACGCAGACGCGCGGATTCGCGCGCATCCACTCGATTTTCTGCCCGAGCGTGCCGAAGCTGTAGAGATACCGCCCATCGAGATAGAAGTAGGCTGGAACGACATACGGCTGATTGTCTTTCGCGCAGGCGATCCGACCCAGATTGAGTCTTTGCAAGACCTCCTCGCATTCGGTTTCCGTGAGATCATGCACTTGCATAGGTTCGTTTTCGCCTCCCTGCCGCTCTTCCTCTCCCGCTCTGCTCGACGATCTTACCGCGAGGGCTGGACGTGGGTGGCCGCGGGGGTGAAGTGCGAAGAAGGGAAAAGCTCCGGCTGGCAGCAACCGCAGGCGGGTGGCCGGGACCCCGAAAAAGACGTGGCGGGCGAATTGCTGCGATTTGAGTGCACGGTCGTCCGGAGGTCTGCCATGTGGTCACGGCATCGATGTTCGGCACTTCTGTGCCTGTTCGCGGCGCTCCTGTTCCCCTCCCGTGCGGTCGCCGACACGATCCGGATCACGAGCGGATTCGTGGAACTCGTCGGCGCGTTCGACCTCGAGGGGGACGAGCGGGGGTTCCAGCTGGTCGGAAGCGGCTACGGGGGTGGCTCCAGCCCGAGCGCGTACGCGTTCTGTGACGGCGACGACTGCAACGCGGAAGAAGTTGCGCAGCTCCAGCACGCGTTCGGTGGTCTGGATCTCTCCGTTGGCTCGGCGACGATCGACGGAACCACCTACAACGAGGTGAACACCCTTGGCGCGGAGGTGTTCGCCGAAATCGGCTTCTCGAGCACGCATTTGCTGCCATCGCTGAGCAGTACGGCGATTCTCAACACGCCGTTCACGATGCAGGGCTCCTTTTCGCACCCGGGCGGAGTCGAAACGCTCGTCGGCTCCGGCATCGTCAACACCCGCTGGATCTCGTCGGCGCCAGGCGGGTCGGTGCCTCCCGCATGGAACCTTGCATTCGCGCGTTATGAGTTTTCGGACGCTGCTGCGGTTCCCGAACCCGGCACGCTCTTGCTCGTCGCAACGGGCGCTGCGGCGGCGGCGGCCATGAGCCGGCGTAAGAGGCGCGCATGAAAGGTCGTGGACGAGCGCGTAGTTGAGCTGCCATCAAGGTGAACGGCCCCGGCTCTTGCCGCGCCGCCCCGCCAGGTCGAGACTGACCAGTCCCCCGCGTGACACCTCCGAGTACGAGAGGCCGCCCAGCTCGTCGGACCAGATCCGAGGGGAAATCCAGCGCTGAACTGGCTGTCGAAGTTCACCACCCCAGCGACACACACGAAAAAGCATCTCGCCCCAGACTGCCCGGTTCCGGGATGGAGAGCCTGTCTCTCTAGCAACTCAACCTGGGACATTTTCGGGCAACAGCCCTCAGATCACTTCAGCGCCACGGCGGGAACCATCCCTGGGCGGCGCGCGTCCAAGGCTACAGATATGAAAGCAAGCACTTGCAATCATTTGGTCGGACCACCGGAATGAGCGGCACCGACGTGCGGGAACAGCTGCTCCAAGCCGCTCTGCGCGTCTATGCCGTGGCCGGCGTCCGGGGAGCCACGACGCGCCGCATCGCTCACGAGGCCGGGGTCAACGAGGTGACGCTGTTCCGCCACTTCGGGTCGAAAGACACCCTGCTGCAGGAAGCGCTGGCGTGGGAAACGCGCCACGCCAGCGAGGGCGTCGGTCTGCCGGCGGAGCCGAGGGATCCGGAGCACGAACTGCTCGAGTTCTGCCGCCGGCAGTATAGCGGGCTCCTCGCGTCGCGTTCCCTGATCCGAACGAGCATGGCGGAGTTCAGTGAGCATCCCGATGCCACTCGGCTGGTGTGCCAGACGCCCGTTCGACTCGCGGAGCAGCTGCAGCAGTATCTCGTGCGGCTGCGCGCTGCGGGTTTCGCCGGCGGCGACTGGCAGCCACGAGCCGCCGCGGCAATGTTGATGGGGACGCTTTTCTCCGACGCCATGGGACGCGACTGCATGCCGGAGCGATATCCGCCGGAGCGCGAGGCCATCAGGCAATACGTGGCGCTCTTCCTCCGTGCTATCGGCGCCGCCGTTTCGGCGCAAGGCGAACGAGACTGATGGCCGGGCGAGGTGGATGCGGGAATGCAGGGGAGCTATTCGTCGAGGTTGATGTGGGTGATGTGACGATCGGATGGAGCCGCCGAGGACGGCTCGCGGCGGCGGTAGTGCTCGGCGCTCACCTGGTGAGCATCGTGGCTCCCGCGCATGCGCAGCAGACGCAGCGGTCGGGCGAGCCTCAGGCGGTCGCAGCCGCACCAACGCCGGGCGCGGCGACGGTGCTGACGCTGGAGGACGCGCTGCGGCTGGCCAAGGACACGAGCGAGCAGGTAGACATCGCCGTGGCAGGCGTGACGCGGGCGGAAGCGGCGCGACAGCTCGCCAGGAGCGCGCGGCTGCCCCAATTGGACGCGGCGGCGTCCTACGACCGCGCGCTGAAGAGCGAGTTCGAGGGGCTCTTCGATGTGACGACGGAGCCATGCATTCCGCTGCAAGTGGACCCGAACGCGCCGCTCGAGGATCGGGTCGCGGAGCTCGAACGCGCGTACGACTGTCCACCATCGGGCGGCGACCCGTTTGGCGGGGACAACGTAGACCTGCCGTTCGGCCGCGCCAACACGTACCGTGCGGGGCTGGTGTTCTCGCAGTCTCTTTACAGCGGCGGGCGCATTCGGGCCCAGGAGCGGCAGGCGCTCTTCCGCCGCGATAACGCGCAGCTCGGTGTCACGTCGGCCCGGGCACAGACGCTGCTCGATGTGACGGAGGCGTTCTACGACGCGGCCCTGTCAGACCGGCTCGTGCAGATCGCCGAGGAGACCTACGCCCAGGCGGACCGCTCGCTGGCGCAGGCGGGCGCGCAGCGACAGGCAGGCCGCGTGTCGGAGTTCGAGCTGCTTCAGGCCCAGGTCGCGCGCGACACGCTCCAGCCGTCCGTCGTGCGGGCGCGAGCGAATCGGGAGGTCAACTACCTCCGGCTGCGACAACTGCTCGAGCTGCCGCTCGATGCGCCGGTGTCGCTGCGCGCGGCGCTCGAAGATCCGGTGCTGCCGCCGCCCGCCGGTTTCGCACCCCAGATCGCCGAGGTGGAGGCAGGCCTTCCGCTCCGTGACCGCGTCAGCGTGACGCAGACGGCCAACGAGGTGGAGGCAGCCGAGCAGGACGTCGCAATCGCGCGATCCCAGCGCAGACCAAACCTGTCGGTCAACTCGAACTATGGTCTCGTCACCTACCCGACCTCCGTGCCCGCCTTCGACGACTGGCGCACGAACTGGACGGTCGGCGCATTGGTGACCGTGCCAATCCTGAACGGCGGGCGAATCCGGGCTGACGAGGCGATCGCACGGGCCGGCGTGACGGAGGCCGAAGCGCGCCTGCGCCTCACGCGCGAGTTGGCGGCGCTCGACGCCGAGAGCGCACGGCAGGAGCTTCGCGCGGCCCGCGCCGAGTGGGAGGCCAGCGGCGCCACGATCCAGCAGGCCGCGCGCGCCTACGAGATTGCCGATCTGCGATATCGGGAGGGGCTCTCGACACAGCTGGAGCTGTCGGATTCACGACTCCTGCTCGCGGAGTCGGAGGTCACGCGTGCCCGAGCCGCGCGCGACTTGCAGGTACGTCGGATCCGACTTGCCCTGCTGCCCGAGCTGCCGCTGACCGGCGGCGCGCTGCCAGCGGTTGTCGCGGGCACCGCGGGGCAGCCGACCGCGCTGCAGCAGGCGCGCACGGGTCGATCGATCCGCACCGGGGGCACCGCCATCGGTGCCGGTGCGCAGGGAGGACAGTAGGCATGTCACGTTCGTTCTGGTCAGTCATGCGCACGAGGGCACTCCTCGGCCCGGTCGCGGCAGCGGCGATTGCCGCAACCGCATGCGCCGGGGATGGGAGCTCGCAGGCTGCCGCAGCGGCGCCGCCGGCGGTGGTCGAGATCGGCGCCGAGAACGTCATCACGGTCGCTCCGTCCTCGATCAGCGTCGGCCCGCTCGTCTCGGGCGAGCTGCGTGCGCAGCGCGAGGCCACGGTCCGCGCCGAGATCGGCGGCTCGGTCGTGCAGGTCGTGCCCGAGGAAGGGCAACCGGTGAGGCAGGGCGCGCTGTTGGCGCGCATCGAGGCGCGGACGCAGCAGGACGCGTTCCTCTCGGCGCAATCCGCGGTGCGGTCCAGCGAGGAGGCGCTCCAGATCGCACAGCGCGAGCTCGAGCGCACCGAGCGTCTCGTGAAGGGCGGCGCGCTCGCGGAGCGTGATCTCGAGAGCGCCAGGAACGCCGCTATCTCGGCCCGCGCACAGCGTGACGATGCGCTGTCGCGGCTCTCGTTGGCCCAAAAGGCGATGAACGACGCGACGGTGCGATCGCCGATCACCGGCATCGTGTCCCGCCGGCATGTGAACGCCGGGGATGTCGTGAGCCCGGGCGGCGAGCTCTACACGATTATCGACCCCTCGAGCATGCGGCTCGAGGCCTCCGTCTCGTCCGAGCAGATCGACTCGATCAAGATCGGCGCACCGGTGTCGTTCGAAGTGCGCGGGTACCCCGGACAGACCTTCGAGGGCCGGATCGAGCGCATCAGCCCGGCGGCAGATTCCGTGACGCGCCAGATCCCTATCTTCGTGGCCATTCCGAACACGGGCGGACGGCTGGTCGCCGGCCTCTTCGCCCAGGGGCGCGTGCTGCGCGAGATCCGCTCGGGTCTCGTCGTTCCCGCCGCCGCCGTGACCGAGCGGGGGGGCAAGGCCAGCGTGCTGCGCGTCCGCGACGGCAAGGCCGAGCGGGTGGACGTGACCCTCGGCCTGCGGGACGACCAGACCGAGCGCGTCGAGATTGCCTCCGGCATCGCAGAGGGTGATGTGCTGCTGGTCGGCGCCGCCCAGGGCATGACGCCGGGCACGCCCGTCCGCGTCCGGAACGGCTCACCGTCGGAGGAGTAGCAGGTGTTCATCTCTGATTTCGCCATTCGGCGGCCGATCATCACGGTGGTCACGATGATTGCGTTGTCGGTCTTCGGCGTGTTCGCGCTGGCGTCCCTGAAGACCGACGAGTTCCCAGACGTCTCTCCGCCGATCGTCTCGGTCGCGATCCCCTACCCGGGCGCGTCGCCCGACACGGTCGAGCGTGAAGTCGTCGATCCGATCGAGGAGCAGATCTCGGCCATCAGCGGCGTCAAGCAGATCCAGTCGAATTCGCTGGACAGTTTCGGCGTGATCACGGTCGAATTCGCCTTCGAGAAGGACCTGCAGGAAGCGACGCAGGACATCCGCGACGGCATCTCGCAGATCCGGAACGACCTGCCGACCGAGATGGAGGAGCCGATCCTGACGCGGTTCGATCCGAACGACTTGCCGATCGTGCAGCTGACCGCGGCCTCCCGGACGCTGTCGGGACCCGAGCTCACGCGGCTGGTCGATCCCGGCATCGTCCGCCAGCTGCGCGGCGTGACCGGCGTCGCGGAAGTGCGCGTGGTCGGCGGCATCGAGCGCGAGATGACGATCGAGCTGAAGCCGCGGGCCCTCGAGGCGGCAGGGGTGAGCGTCGCGGAGGTCGTCCAGGCCCTGCAGGCGCAGAACCTGGCCGCACCCGTGGGGCGGCTGAACGGCTCGCTGGACGAGCGCACGATCCGGCTCAAGGGGCGGCTGGACACGCCGGCCGACTTCGCGCAGCTGGTCGTAACGCAGCGCAACGGCCGGCTCGTGCGCCTGGGGGACGTGGCTGAAGCGCGCGACGGCACGGAGGAGCCGCGCACCGCGGCACTCTTCAACGGCCGTGCGGCGGTGGGCATCGACATCATCAAGGCGGACGAATACAGCGCCACCGACGTCAGCGGCCGCGTGGCGAAGCAGGTCGACCGGATCAAGGCGACGTTGCCCGCCGGCGTGGAGTTGATCACGGCCCGGGACGCGGGCCCGCGTGTCGCCAACTCGGTGGCGGACGTCCAGGGCGCGCTGATCGAAGGAGCGCTCCTCACGGTTCTCGTCGTGTTCCTGTTCCTGAACTCGTGGCGCTCGACGGTGATCACCGGCCTGGCGCTACCCGTCTCGGTGCTCGCCTCCTTCGTGGCGGTCTGGGCCTTCGGGTTCACGCTGAACACGATGTCCCTGCTCGGCCTCTCGCTCGCGATCGGCATCCTCATCGACGATGCGATCGTCGTGCGGGAGAACATCGTGCGGCACGTCGAGATGGGAAAGAGCCATTACACGGCGGCACGCGAGGGGACGGCCGAGATCGGCCTCGCCGTGGCCGCGACCACGTTCTCGATCGTGGTGGTCTTCGTGCCGATCGCGTTCATGGGCGATCTCGCGGGGCAATGGTTCCAGCCATTCGCCCTCACAATCGCCTGCTCGGTGCTCGTGTCGCTGTTTGTGTCGTTCTCGCTCGATCCGATGCTGTCGGCCTACTGGCCCGACCCGCACCTCGAACCGCACCAGCGGTCGTGGCTGGGGCGGCTGCTCGTGCGGTTCAATAACTGGTTCGATCGGCAGGCCGAGGGCTACAAGCGCGTGATCGGGTGGGCACTCGATCACCGCTTCGCGATGGCCGGCCTCGCCGTGCTCTCGCTCGTTGGCGCCCTTGCGCTGCCGGCCACCGGCATCGTCGGCGGGGCGTTCTTTCCCGACGCCGACAACTCAGAGATGCTCATCAACGTCGAAACCCCGCCGGGTTCGAATCTCGACTACACGATCCTGAAGGCCGAGGAAGCCGCCCGACTCGCCCGGGCGCTGCCCGAGGTCCGCTACACCTACACGACGATCGGCGGCCGCACGGAGGCGGTGGATGAAGGCATCGTCTACGTGCGCCTGACGCCGAAGAAGGACCGCGCCCGTCACCAGAAGGAGGTCGAGGCGGTGCTGCGCGCGCAGCTCGTGCGGCTCGGCGGCGTGACCGCCAGCATCGGCTCCGGAAACTTCGAGAACCAGAAGCAGATTCAGCTGCAGCTGCAGGGTCCGGACAGCCGCGAGCTGACGCGGCTGGCCAGCGAGGTGCGCGCGGCGGTGGAGCAGGTGCCTGGGGCCGTGGACGTGGGCCTCTCGACCCGCGGCCAGAAGCCCGAGCTCGAGGTGACCGTGGACCGCGCGCTGGCCGGGTCCGTCGGCGTGACGGTGGGCCAGGTGGCACAGACGCTCCGGGTGGCGTTCGCCGGCCTGGACGCCGGCGACTGGATCGACCCGAGCGGCGAGACCCGCGACGTGTACGTACGGCTCTCGCCCGAAGCGCGTGCGAACGTGCGCGACCTGGCGTCGTTGCCGCTGTTCGTCGACGGACCGGAGGGCGGTTCGGTCGCCGTGCCGCTCGGCCAGGTGGCGCGGGTGAAGACCGGCGTGGGGCCCGCGCGCATCGATCACCTCGACCGCGAGCGCGTCGTCGCCGTGCAGGCGAACACGCAGAACCGTCCGCTGACGGAGGTGCTGAAGAACATCCAGCCCCGGCTGGCGGCGGTGACCATGCCGCCCGGCTACACGGTTCGCCAGGGTGGGGAGAGCGAGGACCAGCAGGAGGTCTTCGGCCAGATCTTCGCGGCGCTCGGCCTGGCCGTGCTGCTGATGTATTTCGTGCTGGTCGTGCAGTTCGGGTCGTTCCTCGAGCCGCTCGCCATCATGCTGTCGCTGCCGCTGTCGCTCATCGGCGTGATGCTGGCGATGCTGGTCACCGGTTCGACGCTGAACCTGATGAGCCTCATCGGGGTCATCCTGCTGATGGGAATCGTGGCGAAGAACGCGATCCTGCTGGTGGATTTCGCGAAGTGGTCGGAGGAAGCGGGCCTGTCGCGGCGGGAGGCGATCATCGAGGCCGGGCGTGTGCGGCTGCGGCCGATCCTGATGACGACCTTCGCGCTCATCGCCGGGATGATCCCGATCGCGATCGGGGCGGGTGAGGGCGCGGACTTCCGCGCGCCGCTGGGGCGCGCGGTGATCGGCGGCGTCATCACGTCGACGATCCTCACGCTGCTGGTGATCCCGACGTTCTACGAGATCCTCACGGAGTGGCGCGACGCGCTCGGTGCGCGGATCTTCGGCCGGTCACACGCGACCGGTCACGGTCACGAGCACAGCCAGGCGCCCGCAGGCGCCGCAGAGCCAGCGCGATAGGATGGGGAGAGCCGCGGTGGTCCCTCGCCGCGGCTCTCGCGCGACGCATCAGAATCGCGTACGCCGGAGCGCGAAGCGAACGCACATCAGCGCACTTGCAACCGGACTGCCTCCGCCGTCAGCCGATCCTGTCAACCCGCCGATTTCACTCCGATCGCAGGGCCTGGACGGGATCGATCCGGGTAATGCGCCGCGCGGGCACGTAGCAGGCAATCGACGCGACCACAGCCAGCAGCACCATCACCCCGACGAGCGCCCACGGGTCAGCCGGCGCAACGTCGAAGAGCAGGCCCTGAATGAGGCGGCCGGCGGCCAGCGCGCCGAGGAGGCCCAGGGCGAGCCCCACCGCCACCGGCGCGAGCCCCTCGCGTACGACCATGCGAACGAGCGATCCGGACGGCGCGCCCAGCGCGAGCCGGATGCCAAGCTCCTGCGTGCGCCTGGACACGGAGAATGCGGGCACGCCGTACATCCCGAGGGTCGCCAGCAGCAGCGCGGACGCCGCGAACGCAACGACCAGCAGCATCTGGAAACGATCCGGTGCGACTGCACGCTCTACCGCCTCGGCGAACGTCGTCACGGTCGGCACGGGAACGGCGGCATCGATGCTCCACACGGTCCGTCGGAACGCATCTGCCAGCACGCCGGTGTCGATGTCGCTTCTGAGCACGGCCGTTGCAGCGTCCGGAGCGATGGTCCAGTACGGAAGGTAGACCATGAAACGTGGGGCCGTCTGCAGGCTGACCTCTCGCGTGTCCGCTACCACGCCAACGACCTCGCGCACTGGACCGTCGTGGCCGCCGTGGTGGAATCGCTGGCCGAGCGGGTCCTGCCGCGGCCAGAGGGCGGCCGCGGTCCGCTCATTGATCACGGCAACCGTACCGGTTCCGATCCCGATCGTCGAATAGTCGCCCGCGGCGAAGAGTGATGTGGAGCGCCTCGAAGTAGTCGGGATCCACCAGGCGAATGTTTGCGATGGGCAGCTCGGTGAGCTGCCGTGTGTCGTGTTCGAGCGAAACGGCCTGCAGGAACGCTTCGCCGCGAAGCGGCGGATGCGAGACGAGCGCCGCGGTACGCACCCCTGGAATGGCGCGCAGCCGGTCAAGGAGTTGATCGAAGAACTGCACGCGCGCCGGGCCCTCGCGGTACTTCGTTGTCGACAGGGCCACATCTGCGAAGACGACGTGCTCGACGGCGAACCCTGTGTCCACGTGCGTCAGACGGAGAAAGCTGGCAGTCAAGAGAGCGGCCAGCACCAGCAGTACCGTGCTGAGAGCAACCTCCGCGGTCACGAGCACCGATCGCAGCCGGACGGACCCTGCGCTCTCGGACAACGTCCGCCCCGTCGCGTGCAGGACGACTTGCGGATCTGCCCGGCCCAGCCGCCACGCCGGCACAAACGAGAACACGACACCCGTGAACAGTGAGAGGCCAAGGGCGAATGCCAGCGCTGCACTGTTCAACCGCACTTCGTCCAGTCGCGGCAGGTCGACGGGAGCACTCGCAGTCAGCACCCCCAGGGCCGACCATGCCGCGGCCATGCCCAATACTCCTCCGGCGCCGGCCAGAACCAGGTTTTCGAGGATCACCTGGCGCACGACGCGGCCCCGGCTGGCGCCGAGTGCCGTGCGAATGGCGCTCTCGCGCGCGCGGCCCGTGGCGCGCGTCAGCAGGAGCGTTGCGAGATTCACGCAGAGAATGAGGAGCACCGCACCGATCGAACAGGAAAGGAGCAGGAGGCCGCGTCTGGCCTGTCGCACGATCTGCTCCTGCAGCGTGATGACGCGAGCCTTGAATTCGATGGGGTTGGGCATTCGCAGCTGGCGCACGATATCGGCTTGAACAGCATTCAGTTGCAGTTCGGCCTGTTCTGGCGTTGCACCCGGCCTGAGCCGGCCGAGCGCGATCCAGTTGAAGTTGTCGCCCAGGCTCTGCCGCTCTTCAGCGGTGAACGCTGCAGGGCGGTACACGTCGACTCGAGGCGGCAGCGGGGCCAATGTCCCGAGCTGGTCGTGTCTGGGTAGTGCGAACCCAGCGGGGAGAACACCAATCACCGTGTACGGCCGATCGTCGAGAATGAGCCGCCGGCCGAGGATTGCGCGATCGCCGCCGAAGCGCTCGATCCAGAACCCGTGCGACAGCACGACGACGGCGGCGCGCCCTTCCTGGTCTTCTCCTGTGCTGAAGGCTCGGCCAATGACAGGCGTGACACCAAGCAACGGGAAGAGCGTCGACGTGACGCGAGCCACGGCCAGCCAGGCGGGTTCGCCGGAACCGGTCAGCGTTTCGGTACCCGCTCTGACTGCGGCCATCGCATCAAAGGCAGACACGCGGGCCTGCCACAACAGGAAGTCACCGGCCGCGGCGGGCACGCTCGGATAGGTCTCTGCGAGCGCTGGCAGCACTTCACGAACCACCACCAGTCGTTCAGCGTTCGCGTAGGGCAGCCGGCGCAACAGAACCGCATCGACGAACGAGAAGATCGCGGTGTTGGCGCCCACGCCGATGGCCACGAGCAGCACCACCAGCAGGCTGAACCCCGGTTGCCGCCTCAGCATCCGGACGCCGAAGCGAACGTCCTGCATCAGGGCGTCCACCCAGGGAAGGCCGCTGACGTCCCGATACGCTTCTCGAACCTGATCGGGCCCTCCGAACCGACGCCGTGCCTCACGTTGCGCCGCGTCGGGCGCCCAACCGCGCTGCTCGAGATCGGCGGCGAGGAGCAGGAGATGAGTCTGCACCTCGTCGTCGTGCTCACGCAGGCGGCGGCCGCGCACGACGAGAGTCCGAAGACGGCCGAGCCAGGCGCGGGGGGTCATGACGGGCCCCCGGCCGGACTCAGAAACCGTGAAAGCACGGACCAGACGTGCGACCAACGCGCAGCCTCGGCGTGGAGATGCCGTCTCCCTCGCGCGCTGAGCGAGTAGAACCGCGCCCGGCGATTGTTCTCGGACACGCCCCACTTCGAGACTATCCATCCCTGCTGCTCGAGACGGAGCAGGGCTGGATAGAGCGTCCCCTGATTGAGCGTGAGCGCGCCCTCACTCATCTGCTCGATGCGCCGGGCGACGCCGTAGCCGTGCTGCGGCCCGAGCGCATCGAGCGCACGCAGCACCATCAGGTCCAGCGCGCCGTGCAGGATGTCCGTCTTGTCGCGCATCGTGGCTCCTGTTGACTGGCCACATGACGTTACATGGACTCATGTTGCCGGTCAACATGAATCCCGGCGCGCGCGCTCAGGCGGGCATGACGCGTTGACGAGCAGGTGCTGATGCAGATTAGCGGGTGCCGGTTGTGGAAGCCCACGAGTGGCCTGTATCGGCTGAATCAGTAGCGTCAGCCGAAACAGGCCACTCGGGCAGACTGGGACCTGCGAGAACGCTGGCGGTCGGTCGAGACGCAGGATCCACGGACCAACCGCGGATCGCGAGCGCCGCGCCTCGCAGGTGGCTGGCCTGAGGAGCCGATAGATGTGATGGGCGCGCGGCCTGTGCAGTGACCGTTGCGATCGGGTTTCGGAATGCTCATTTCACCGGTTGAGTCGGCGACGAGGGTGCAAGGTTGGGTCATTGTATGAAGCCGGTTCTCATGTCTCTCTTCGCGTTCACGCTGGCAGGCGCGACGCTCGTGGCCGACAGCCCGCAGCAGGGATTCGCGAAGGATTGGGAAGGCCGAACGGTCACCCTCACGGCGAGGCTCTACAGCCTGATCTATAACGAGCGGGGAAGATTGGGCACCTCGCGAAGCGGGTTGCGCGAGGGCCTGAACATCGTCACGCCATCGCGGGGCGCCTACCTCCAATTCGACGGCCGGCAGGGCAGGCACGCGGTGATCCAGCACGACAGCGACGGAATGATTGCCGCCGTGAACAAGGCGTACGAGCCCGACGCGCTGGATGTCCGCGCCTATCGGAAGCTCGAAGCGATTGCCATCAACCGGTACGATCCCGGAGTCGAACTGGTGGTCGCGGGTGTGCGCGTGGAGCGCGATGAAGTGCGATTCGAGTTCGCGAAAGCCGCCGGCGAGGAGGCCATGACCGGGATCACAGTCAAATGGCCGGTGCCGCTGTCGAAGAGTTTCAGCGAACGCGATCTCGTGGAGGGGCTGATTCAGGAGTTCGTCGAGATCAAGCGGCCCTGACCAGTTCCGGCCAGACGGCGGATCGACGTGCGAAGCTCACGTGCAATACGGCTCCAGCACCATCCGCAGATCACGGTGGATCCACGCAGCCATCGGTCCTTCGCGATGAACCGCCCAACCCACGATGGACCCGTTCAGCGTCGCCTGCAGGGCCCGGGCGAGCCGGCTGGCGTTGCACTTGATGAGCTCGCCAGCGACGATCCCGTCCTTGACCAAAGCGCAAATGCCCGCGTGAAAACCGATGGAGCCCCTCCGCGCGTGCTGGTGAAACTCCGCGTCCGTCAAATCGATCTGCAGAAACGCCAGCGAGTGCGCCACCTGGTCGGGAGTCTCACCCATCACGCTCATGCACTCAGCCAGCCCGTACAGCGCGGCCCTGGGGGAGCGATGCTTCGCCCGCAGCGCCTCGAAGATGAAGACATGCCCGCCGGCCGCGTCGTTGGACGCCGCCAGGAGCAGCGCGCGCTTCGAGCCGAAGCGCTGCACCAGCGACGCAGCCGACACGTTCGCCTCGCGCGCAACGTCGGCCAGTGTGAGCCTGCTCGGACCGAGGCGGGCGATGGCGCGAAAGGCGGCCTGCAGAATCTCGACGTCGGTGTTCCGGCGTGGACGGGGGCTCATGCCAGCCATTATAAACGGCCATTTAGTTTGAGGTTGATTTGTGAATAACCATTCATATACGCTGGCGCGCTGGAGGTCCCCATGCGGCTGGTTCGATTCGGCGGCGCCATCAGTCTTGACGGATACATCGCGGGCCCCAACGGCGAGTACGACTGGATTCTCATGGATCCGGATATCGATTTTGCCGGAACGCAATCGCAGTTCGATACGTTTCTGATCGGCCGCAAGACGTTCGAGGCCATGGTGAAGATGGGCAGTGACGGCCAGTCGTTGCCCGGCATCCAGAACATCGTGTTGTCGCGCACCTTGAAGGCCAGCGACTACCCGCACATCACCGTGGAGTCCGACGCCGAACGCGTGGTCCTTGAGCTCCGGGCAAAGCCGGGCAAGGACATCGCAATTTTCGGCGGCGGGGAACTCTTTCGGAGCCTGCTTGCGGCGGGCCTCGTCGATCGGATCGAGGTGGCCCTCATTCCCGTCCTGCTCGGCGGCGGCATTCCGATTTTGCCTTCGCCCGCCGGTCGGGCGCTGCTCAAGCTGCGTAAGCAACGCGTTTACGAGAAGACCGGCACCGTCGGGCTCGAGTACGACATCGTGCGAAGCAAGACGTGATCAGGCGATGTCAGAATTCGCGTCCGCTGCCGCCTCGCCGCACCCGCGGTGCGCCCGAGCCGCCGACGGCGTTCGCCCGAACAGCACCGCATCAGCCACGGATGGGGTGCGCGGTGAGCTGGGACCGTGCGTACGGAAGCGAACAGATCCGATACTTGGTTTGCCTCTACTTTCAGGTCCCTCATGGCGAACCGCACACCCATCAGCGAACGTCGGCTCCGTCGAGCGGTGATCCACCCATGCCAGCACTGCGGACACGAACCGGAGGTGGTGACACGCACGCCACAGCTGCTGTCCGTGCGCTGTGCGACATGCGGAGAAACCTGGAGCGTCGCGAAACCGGAGCTGCCGCGATAGCTCCGCGGAGCATCATCGCGGAGACGATGAGCGTCGTGGCAGGCCACGACATCGCTGCAAGCGTGGCGGTAACTCATTGAGAGGGCGGCGCTTAGTCTTATACGATGACCGTATGCCGATGTGGCGGTGCGCGGCCTGACCGCGTGCCAGGCTGTGCCCGTCCTGCCGGATAGACCTGTCAGGTCTGTGGATGGTCGGCGAAGTGGAGGCCGTCGCCCGCGAGCGTGCCGAGCGACTTACACGCCCGCCACCGCCCGCCAGCGCGGCTCATGCACGGTGACCACGCTGCAGCTGGGACCGCGACATACCAGGAGCCGTGTTTCCAGTCCCCAGGGCATGGCGTACTGGACTTCATCGGCCGGAGACCCACACTTCGGGCACGTCGGCTGCGGAACGAGTGGCGCCGCGACGGCTGGAGCCAAGGGATCGCGCCGACGAACTGGTTCCTTCACGTCCCCCCCGCCTGGTCGCCATCACTGGGCGTCGCGACCCTCACGCGCGCCTGCGAAGCGGCGACAGACTGGGGAGGCTGTTGACCATGTTTGGCCTTGCGAGGCCGAGAGTCTCTGCCGTAAGCACGGCTCAGGCCAAGCCGTGCTTCGATCCGCGTGTCGGACAGTGTGACAGGTGGGTGCGGTGGAAATGACGGGCAATAGCGTGCAGCGCTGGTTAATGGCGCTGAGATGGGGTCGCTGGTCCCGGGCCGGGAAGCAGCCCTGACAGCGATGCGCAATCGGTCGGCTTGACGAGAAACCGCGCCCCTGCCCGCTCCGCGTCACGGATGATCACGGAGTCGTGAAATGCGGAGAGTGCAATCTTGATCGTGGATGGCGCGGCGAGCGCAATCAGATGGAGCCCGTTGTACGCGCCCAGGCGCACATCGGCAATCAGCGCGTCGAAGTGTTCGTGCTCGAGCCATCGGCGGCCCTCGTCGAAGCGGCTACACGGGACGACGTCGTGGCCATCGTCCCTGAGGACGATGGTGCAGAGGCCCAGGTATTCCTCGTCATCGTCGATCATGAGCACGCGCATGCGGCGTTCCTACCGCACCGCCGGCCGGCCACACGTCGGTCCTCGCCCAGCGGCGAGCACCAGCAAACCTATGTGATCAGAAAATCCTGAGGAACCCTGTCGCCCGGAAGGCGCGCGCTGAACGTGGCAAACCGGCCAGCGGGGTGGACCGCACTGAGGTGCGCATGCTGGGTCCCTTCCAGGACCAGCGTGGAGGTTCGGCATCGCGTCGTAATGATCCGTCGTCGGAGGCGTCACAGAATGGCAGGTCAGGTCGGCGAAGTCTACAAAAAAAGGGGTTGATCGCCTTCTCAAGAGCATCCAGGGACAGGGTTTGCCTTTTTTCTCGTTCAACTTCTCTCGATGTGGATCGTGAGGGGCTCCAGCACGCCGTGAGCCTTCTTGGCGGCTTCGAGTTCGGGCGAGGTGAGCGTAGCCCCGCCGCGGAATCGCGTCAACCAATGATGCTGCCGGCTTGGAACATTTTCGACGGGGCCCCGGAATACTCGGCACGCCGTCGATTGATCGTTGTGCCGAGCACGTCGGGCGGGCATACAGCTGGCGGTCAACCTGGTGCTGGAGCCGACTGCTTGTCGTAGACAGCCACGGTATCCCAACATCTGTCCCTTGGTGTTCACCCGTTGGAGGTGGTGGTCCGAGGCTTCCCTCATTCGACGATTGGTCTGGCTGACGGTGGGTCGGCCACGCTGCTGGGAGGTCGTGCCCGGCGTCCCGGGGTCGATGCGAGTAAGTCGCAAAGGCGAGCACGACTGGTCTTGCCGAGGTTCTCCTCTCTCGGTCGATCCACTGCCGAACGCGAAGCGGCCCGGCTGATTCCGCACCAAGCCTTCCTATTACGTACTGTTGAGTTGCGCCAGCGCAGCGACTTTTAGCAGCGACGTGCGCGATGCTGCGGCCCACAGGAGGAGGACGTGAAGCTCTTCGAGATCACCATTGCCGGGCGGCTGTTCAAGGTTACGCGTGAGCCGAATGACTGCAACGAGTTCTGTCAAACGTACTCGGTCAGCGGCCGCGAAGTGCCAGTGCAGGATTACCTGCAACAGGTCGCCGAGGCCGTGAATACAGCGATTGTCTCGCTTCCTCGAGGGATGGGAGCTCGATATGCAGAGCTCCTTTTCGTCCATCGAGGAAACCGGTAACGGCGTCCGTCGCCCGAGGAGTTCGCGGGGCGTAGACTAGACGGGGGCTGGGCGGTTAGCCGAGGAGTGACACCGCTCCACGTGTCGGCCGGGATAGGAACGATTGTTGCTCAGGCGACACATCACAAGCGGGTTCGCTGGGAGGTGGCCGTGATGATGCGCGTTGTCGGCTCCAGGTGTGCAGTGGCGGTGTCGCTGTGGTTCCTGGCGTACCCTACGGGCGCCCAGGCCGATCCGATCGTCATCTCGTCCGGAACCATCCTCGGCAACCCGTCCGTCTCGCAGTTCGTCATGTTCGTGCAAGGGCCCGGGTTCTCGTTCTCGAGCGCCGGCCCCGCCGGCGGATTCCTCGCGAATATCGGCCAGTGCAACCCGTGTGGTGTCTTTGAACAGGGTGACGTCTTTGTGCCCTCGGGGGTCGTGGATCTCGGGGCGACGCTCGGCCCATCGGGGGACGGATTCGGCAGCGGAGTCATCGAAGGGACGACCTACGACCTACCCGGGGGCGTGTTCGTGGGGTTCAGCTCTGGAACGATCACCACGCCCACGGTGACGCTCACCGAGCTCGGCGAGTCGATCGTGGAGGTTCCGTTCAGCTTCACTGCCGTGATGAACGGGTATCTGGAGCAGTATCGTCACGAGGCCGTCCGACGCGCCGCCCATCTTCACAGTGAATCTCACGGGCAGCGGCAGGGCGTCGGCGAGCTTCATCGGCCTCGTCGACGAGAATGGCCCGGACGGACGCACCTTTTCCCTCGGGTCCTATATGCAGTACCAGTTCGTGCAGCCGCAGCCGGTGCCGGAGCCCGGGACGCTGTTCCTCGTGGGTGGCGCAATCGCCGCGCTCGCGGCCAGGCGGTCACTGCGCCGCCGGAAGGTACACGACTGACCCACACCACAAGGGCCCATGATTGGCACCAGCGTCTCGCACTACCGGATCATCAGCCACATCGGCGCCGGCGGCATGGGCACGGTGTATCTGGCTGAAGATACCAACCTGAAACGGCGGGTCGCGCTCAAATTCCTGTTGCCCGGAACGGTCCATGATCCTGGAGCCGCGGCTCGCCTGCTGCGCGAGGCGCGCGCCGCCAGCGCGCTGGATCATCCCCACATCGCGACGCTCTACGAGATCGGCGACCATGCCGGCCAGCCGTTCATCGCGATGGCGCACTACGAGGGGGAAACCCTTGCGGCTCGCCTCGCCCACGGGCAGATGCCGGTCGGCGAGATCGCCCGCATCCTGGCGCAGCTGGCCGACGCGCTCGATGCGGCCCACACCGCCGGCATCGTCCACCGCGATCTCAAACCGTCGAACCTGATGCTGACGACGACGGGACAACTGAAGGTCTTGGATTTCGGCCTGGCGAGGATCGAAACGCC
>CAVUCH010000002.1:0-117052 GCA_963739995.1 Vicinamibacteria bacterium
TCACACCACGGGACAGATCGCCGTCCTAAACCAAACGACGAACTACTCGCAGCCGACGTTCGTCAGCCATACCATCGATCCGCGCACCGGCAGCATCCACACGATTCCGGTAGATCTGAACCGCGATGGCCACCTGGATTTCGTCGCGCTGCTCGCGCAGGAGCACGAAACGATCGTCGCGTACATCAATGGGGAACGCGCGACTTCACCTTCGATCAGAAGGTCATCTACACGGCGCCGCACCCGAACTGGGGCTCGTCAGGCCTCCAGCTCGTGGAGATGGACGGCGACGGCGATCTCAACGTCCTGCTCACGCACGGCGACACCTTCGACGACGGCCTCGTCAAGCCGTATGACGGGATTCAGTGGCTGGAAAACTGGGGGGTACCCGTTCGTCGAGCGCGACCTCGCGCCCTTTCCCGGCGCGCACCGCGCGCTTGCCGTGGATCTCGACGGTGATGGCGATCTCGACGTGGTCGCGTGCGCGCTGCTGGCCGGCGGCGCGGATGTTGACGAAGGCACGCTGGCCGCCCTGGTCTGGCTGGAGCGGACCGGCCGCTACCGCTTCGTCAAGCACACGATTGAGATGGGGTTCCCACGCCACGCGACGCCGATGCGGGCGACATCGACGGAGACGGCGACGTCGACCTCGTAGTCGGGGACTTTGCGGCGAACCGGCCCGTGCCCGGCATGGGTCGAAGTCTGGGAGAACCAGTCGAAGAATCCAGCTTCCCGCCCGGCGCCCGTGGGACCAACCTGACCGCCCGGTCCGCCAAGCGTCAGTTCCGTAGGATCAGCAGCGTCACTTCCCGGCAGCACTGGCGGCGTCACTTCCTGGAGCACCCGCAGCGCCAGTGCCTCGTATCAGTCCTGCAGCGTGAAATATGCCGACTCGGCGACACGCTGCGGGCCGCTGACGACGATGATGCGCAGCTGATACGTGCCGGGGGCCAGCCCCGACACCGGAAGGCTAGCGAGCTGCTGGATGCGCGGCTCAGTAGACGCCGCAATCTCGAGCGGCGCCTCGGCCACGACGCCGCCGTCGCGCAGCAGCTGCGCAGTGGCGGTCAGCGGCCCACTTGTGCCCCGGTAGATCGTGAAGAAGAACGGCAGGTCCTTCGTCGTCGTCTTCACCACGGGATCGCCGATGTTCGGGTGCACCAGCATCTGCCCGACGAAGAACGGGGCCGGGCGCTCGGTGTGATCCGCCGGCGCGCCGCCCATCTGCTCGACGTGGTCAACGAACACAACGCTGCTCAGCCCGAGCGTCTGCGATTCAGCGGCGGGCACCGTAAGGGTGGAGATCCTGGCGCTCCCGTTGCCAGCAAGGGCATCGAACGCAATCGATTCGACGGTGTACACGCCCGGGGCCAGCAGCGGTTCGCGGTAGAACAGTATCGTGCCCCGTCTGGCCGCCTCCATGTCCTTCACGTCGCCCGTCAGGATGTACTGCTGACTGAACTTATGTACGTCCTTGCCCTGGCTGTCCTTGAGGCGGATTACAACCGCCACTTGGGCTGAGTACGTGGACTTGTCGGCGTCCACCACGAAGCGCAGCGAGTCGGTGGTCAGCCGGACCACCAGGGGCGTCAGACCCGGATGGTGCGGGTCGGGGAAGCTGAAGCCCTGGGCGCCGATGGGAAAGGCATTCGGCAACGGCGTCCGGTCGAGCAGCGCAAGCGCCGGAACTTCGAAGCCGCCGCTATCGATGGGCGCATTGCCGCGGACCGCGCGATAGCCCTTGCGCGCGAAGACCTGTGCGTCGGGGCGACTCGACTTCACCAGAATCTCTCGGAACTTACCGTCGAACACCGTGTTGCGTGGGGCGTAGGTCAGCAGGTAATGGAACTGGTTGTCCTCGTCTATGCGCTTGAAGGCGCGCGTCAGGTTGTTGGATTGCTCCACGAGGAACCCGCCGGTGTCTTCGGCGAGCCGGGCCAGGCCCGTCCGCGAGTCGAGCTTGACCATGTCCTCGACTCTTTCGAGGCCGCGCGTCATCGGCTGATCGCCCCCGCTGCCGCCGCTGATGTTCTGCATCATCCGATCGTCCGTGAACTCCTGTAACTGCTTGCGCGTGTCGGCGGAGCTACTACTCGTGCGCAGGCCGTGGGCGTCGACGGCATACACGGTGACGTTCGAGCGATTGGCCCCATCGATCAGGTCGTCAAACCTCGCACTCAGTACCGGAGAGACGGGCAGCCCCTCGGAGAAGAGGATGATCGACTTGCGGCCGGGAGTCTCGGAGAGCGATCGGATCACCCGTATCAGCGCCAGGGTCGTGTCGTAGCCCTTATGGTCGCGATCGAGCGTATCGAAGCCGTCGATCATCGCACGTTCCATCTCGAGCAGTCGGAGTTCTGTCGCCGCCTGCCCCATCTGCGAGCCGTTGGCCGCCAGGCCGCCGCCGGCGGCCGTTGCCGCAGCCATGGTGAGCTGCTCGCCTTGAAGCTCGCGGCGGCGCTCCATGATTTCGTCTCGCCGCTCGGCCTTCTGATCGGCAGCCGAGCTGCCGGCCGGCATAATCTGGCTGACGGCCCGCCGGATCACCGATCGGTCCGTGGTGTAGCCATGCATCACTCGAATCCCGGGATCGGTGGCGAAGACGCCCACGCGCACGTCTGATTCACCCGTCATGGGGACGTACTCGAGCGTCGCCTTCTGCGCCAGCCCGAGCGGCTCTTCCGACAAGTGATCGAACACGAGGGCAGTCGTCGCCTGGTTGGCGGCGTCCTCACCTGGCAAGGGGGGCGGCAGTCCGCCGGCCGGGAGTATGGTGACGGTCGACCCCGGCCGCTTCCACCTGACGTTCACGCCGATGCCACCGCCGCGGGTGACGCGAGTGAACGTGTCGATCTTCTGGGGCGTGCCGTCCTCGTACAAGGAGAACTCGGCAGCGTTCATGTCGGTCACCGGATGGCCCTTCCGGTCGCGCACGACGACATCCACGAGGATGGCCGTCGTCGCCGACGAGAAAGACTGGCGGCCTGACGGCCGCACGGGCTCGCTCTGGCCGATGCCGAGCGCGTCGCTGCCGCCGGTCGCCATCAACGCCGTGAGAACGACAACAGCCCGCCTGGTCATCACTGCCTCCTGTGGAGACCCTATATGGAGGGCGGACCTCAGGTCCGCCTGGCTGCGTGTCAGCCTGCGATGTGGAGCGTGGCAGATCGGAAGACCTGCTCCGATCCCTGTTTGACGATGGCTCTCAACTGGTACGTCCCGGGCGCGAGCGCGTCGACCGGCAGACGTCCGACCTGCTGGATGCGGCCCGAGGCATCCGGCGCGTCGAGCGGCAGCGGCACCTGCGCCAGCGGCTGCCCATTCTGAATCAACTCGAGCACCGCCTCCGGCTTGGTCCCGGCCGCCCCGGGATACACCGTGAAGAAGAACCCCACCTCCTTGTTTCCTTTACTGATATCCTCGCCCAGATTCGGGTAGAGCAGGACGTCCTTCACGAACAAGGGGCCGGTCTTGGGCTCGTCCGCCCCGACCTTTTCACTGCGCTTGACGATGACAAGGCTGCTCATCCGGAGCTTCGCCGGGTCGACTTTCGGCACCTCGACCGTGGCATAGCGGACGCTCGCCTTGGAGGTCGGCCCGTCGTAGACAATCGCCTCCATCGTGTAGATGCCCGGCGCGAGCTCCGGCTCGCGGTAGAAGATCACATCGCTGTTCTTCGCCAGATCCAGCTTGTCGAGCGCGGCGCTCATCTCGTAATGCTGGCTCACCTTCCGCACGACTTTGTTCTGGGCGTCGACGAAGCGAACGACCACGGCAAAGTCGGACTTGAAGGCTTTCTGATCCTCGGTGGTCGGAAACGAGAGCGGCGCCGTTTTCAGATCGATAACAACGGGGACAAGGCCCGGGTTCTCTTTGCTGGGAAACTGCAGCGCACCGACGCGATACGGGAACGCGTTCGGCACCGGCCGGCGGTCGAGCGCGGCAAGCGCGGGGGCCTCCCACGTATTGACAGGCGCGCCACCGGTATCGCGCACGGCGAAGTACCCTTTCCGCGCCGCCACGGTCAGCCCCGGCCGGTTCACCTTGACCTCGATCTTGCGGAACGTCCCGTCATAGGTCGAGTTCGTCGGCGTGTATCCGATCAGGTAGTAATTGCGCAGATCGCTTTCCACGCGGTCGAACCCTGTTCGCAGGTTGTTGGTGTTGTCGAAGGTCAGGCCGCCGGTGCCCTGGGCAAGCTCGCCGAGACCCGTGTGGGGGTCCTGGCGAAGCACGTCTTCGTTGAGCTCGAGCGCCTTGGTCAGCGGCTGGTTGCCTGAGGTCTCACGTCCCGGCGCATACGACGTGAGTCCGCGTTTGCCGGCCCGATTGACCTGGTCGCGGATCTTGGCCTGCTCGCTGTCGGTGCGCAGGCCGGCCGCGTCCATCGTGTAGATGCTGACATTGGCGCGATTGGCTGCGTCGATGACGCCCAGGAAGAGACGGTGCACGGCCGGCGGAATCGCCACGCCTTCGGAGAACAGGACGAGGCTCTTGCGGCCGGGCAGCTGGCGCATCGCGCCGATGATGGCGAAGAGGCCGTTGACAGAGGCATACCCCTGCTCGTCGCGGTCGAGCGCCTCGAACCCCGCCATCATGTCCGCTTCCATCTGTGCCAGCTGCGCGGCGGCCCCCGACGAGCCTTGGTTCGCGCCACCCCCTCCGGCTGCGTCCGCCTGTTGTTGCGTCGTGGCGGCGTTGTTTTCGATGCGCGCCTTTCGCTCAGGCTCCATCCCAAAGGTCGTGGACGCACGCGTCTCGATCGTGTCGAGCGCCTTTTGCAGCGTCTCGCGATCCTTGGTGAATGGCGCATAGGGCGTGAACGCCAGATCGATGCCGAAGACGCCCATCATCGAAGGCAGCGGATCCTTTTCGGTCACGTACGCCCTGGCGGCCTTCACGGCCAGCTGGCGTCCCTCCGGGCTGAGTCGATCGAACACCAGGGCCGTGATTGGCGTCATCTTCGCGGCAGCCGAGATCGCCCCGGTGCCGTCCGCGCCTGTGGCGCCGCCAGCGGCCACCGGCGCGGTGGTGGGCGACGCTTCCGCCTCGAAGATCGATGTAAACGAGCCCGCGGTCTGCGGAGCGCCGTCCTCGAGAATCTCGAATTCGGACTGCTGCAGGTCGCGGACCGGCATTCCCTTTTTGTCGCGAACCACGACGTCCACCAGCACGGCAGTGACACCGGCCTTCACCGAGCCGGCTGTACGTTGCGCCGCCGGCGCTTGCGGCATGTCCGCCTTTGCCGACGCTACGGCGGATAGATCGCCGCGAAGCGCAGCCGTGAAGATGACGAACACGGCGAGGAACTGAAGCACTCGGTGACAGCGGCTCATAGGCTCAACATCAAATGATGATGACAGGTCTGGGGGGCGGTGCGGCCTCTTCCGGCGCCCGATCGGCCTCGATGCCGCCGACCGACTGTGCGCCGCCTCGGGTGGTCCGCAGCAGGCGATCCAGTCGCGCGAACTCCTTGCGCTCGCGGGAGCGCCAGCAAAGCGGTCGCAATCGCCGGAATTCGCCACAACCCGCGACGCTTCACTGAGGTGGGCCCTCCGGAGGCGACGGCGTGCCGGTCGGTGCGGGCGTGGTGTTGCCGTCACCATTGCCATTCGCAGCCGCCTGCTTCTCCTGGATCTCGCGATTGAGCCGATCGACGATGGCGCGCTCGCGATCGGCATCATCCTTGCGCTTCAGACGGTGGTAGGCCGTCGCCAGCTGCACGTGGGCGTCGACCGCGTCGGGCGTCTCGGCGACGATCTGCTCGAGCATCGCGGCCGCTTCGGCGACGGCGCCGGTCTGGAGTTTGAGGCTGGCCACGAGCTTTCTGGCGGTCACATCCTTCGGATGAATCGCGATGGCGCGGTTCAGATACGTGAGCGCGGCATCGAAGTCCTGCGCGCTCTTCCGCATGCTGCCGAGCATCAGGTTCGATTCGAAGTCGTTGACGTTTACCGACAGTTCCTTCCGGAAGGCGCGTTCGGCCTCGGCCTGGTCACCGAGCCCGAGCAGGGCGCGTCCGTACGCGCTGTTCGCCGTGGGGAGGCTCGAGTTGAGCCGAAGCGCGCGTTCGAGCTCGCTCTTCGCCTCTGGATAATCGAACCCATTGAGATGAGCGATCCCCATCAGGAGGTGTCCCTCGGCGGAATCGCCGTTCTTGAAGATCCGGTCGATATACAGCTGGCCCTTCTGCTCATCGCCAGTCCGAACGAGTGCGGTACCTAGCACGTACGCGAATGCCAGATCGTCCTGAAACATCGATTCGCGCGGCTGCAACAGCGTCACAGCGTCCGGATATCGACCGGTCTGCAGGTAGCAGTCGGCGAGGATCAGATAGGCGTTCTTCGCATCGGGATTCGTCGCGACGACGAGCTTCAGCGGGTGAATCGCCTCGTTCGGCCGTCCCGACTTGTAGTAGGCGAGCGCCAGATTCAACCTGACCGTCGCGTTGGACGGATCGATCTTGAGCGCCGCGTCGTATTGCGCGATCGCGTCGTCGAAGTGGCCGAGCTGGACGTAAGCGGCGCCGAGATTGGACAGGGCGTCGACCCGCGTCGCATCGATCGACAGCGCCGTCTTGTAGGCGTCGACGGCGCCAATCAGGTCGCCGGCCTTCTGCATCTCCAGCGCGCGGATGAAGACCCGATCGAAATCCTCGGTGCGGGACTGTCCGAACAGCGGGAACGGCAGGGCCAGCAGGAACAACGCGGCCAGAAAACGAACCCGGACCATGGCAGCTGCTGCGGTGGGCACGCAGTCTTTCGATTATAGCAGCGGCGGCTGCAGCGGCACGTAGGCCCGAACTTCAGTTCGGGCCCGCAACCGCGCAAAAAGGGCAAAAAAAGGGGGAAGGCCAGTCGCCTTCCCCCTTGAACTCCTCTGGGATCGCGCGTCGATCCTAGAAGTAGTACTTGAAGGTGAACTCGATCACGCGGTGACCGCGCTTCAGGTTGATCTTCCCGAAGTTGTCCACGGTCTGCGGCGTGTAGGAGAATCCCTGCGTCGGGTCGCACACGTTCTGCATGCCGCCCGTGCCGTCAGGTGCCAGCGCCCGCACGTTGCATCTCGTGTCCAGCGTCAGGTTGATGTCGCCGCCGATGTTCGTGTTGGCAAACGCCTGGTTGAACAGGTTGAAGAAGCCCACGCGGAACTGGAACTTCTGCTCTCCGCGGATCTGGAAGTTCTTGAAGAGCGTCAAGTCGTGGTTCATGCGGGTGGGCGTGCGGATGTTGTGCGGCGAGATTAGATCGCCGTTCTCGCCGAACGAGGGCACCCCGATGCAGCTGAGATCGAGGACCCTCTCACCCACGTCTGTGCCATCCAGCCGTGGATCGCACGGGTAGACCGGCGCCAATGCGTTGCCTGTCGCACCCCCATCACCCTGCGGATTCGACGGACCCACGACGTCGGCCGTGCCGAAGTAGGCGGCAGCGACTGCAGACGACGCCGCATCACCGGTGAACTGGAGGTTGATCGGGATGCCGCTCGCCAGCGTCGAGATGCCGGAGACCTGCCAGCCGTTGAGCACTCCACGCAGGACCACGTTGTCGAGGCTCCCGCGCGCGCCATCCGGCAGGAAGGCGTTCCACGACACGTTCAGGATATGCGTGCGGTCGGTGCGCAGTCTGCCGTAGGTACGGGACGCATCGTACGGATCGAGCGTCGAGTAGTCATTCCCCAGCGTGCCCTTGCTCTTAGCGAACGTGTACGCGCCGAAGTACTGGAAGCGCCTCCCTGTCTGACGACTCAGCGTGACCTGCATCGAGTTGTAGTCGCTCACGCCGTGGTAGTCGTAGGTCGTGATGCCCGACAGGGCGTTGAAGGGACGGAACGACGCGAGGTTGTTGCTCACGCTCGCGACGGCCACGCGGTTGATCGGCACCGACAAATCGACGCCGTTGAAAGAGCCCGACGACATCACACCAAACGGCATGACGTTGCCGTTGCTGCGGCTGACCAGGTCGCGGCCGCGGGTCCCGACGTAGGCCACCTCGAGCACCTGCTGCCACGGGATGCGCCGCGCGTACGACGTGCTGAAGCTGTGCGTGGTCGGCCAGCTGACCGAGTCTGGCGTCGGCGTGTTGATCGACAGGCTTCCGAGTCGCTGCTCCATCGTAATCAGCCGCGCGTTGTCGTAGGAGAGGAACGGGAGGCCATACGTCCTGGCGTCCGTGTAGCCGGCACCCACGTTGTAGGCATTCGGCGCCATGCGCAGCGTGTTGTCGTACTCGACGTTGCCCATGTTCCGGTTGTAGAACAGCCCGTACCCACCGCGGATGACGTTGTTGCCCTGGCCATCGATGTCCCACGCGGCGTTGATGCGCGGAAGGAAGAAGGCATCACGATCCTCCACGACCCCGTCTGGCGCGCAGCCGGTGTAGACGTAGCACACACCGTTCAGCAGCTGGAAGGTGCCTGGATCGAGGAACGTACCCGCCGAGGAGTCGTAGAGATCCGGCGTGAAGTATCCGCCTTCCTGTCCACTCAACTCGTCGTTGTTGGTCCACTTGCCGAAGCGGACACCGTATTCGAGCGTGAAGTTCGGACGGAGCTTCCAGCTGTCCTGCGCGAAGGCGTCGATGGCCCAATAGCGGAACTCGCCCCACGGCATGCCGGGCAGCGGCTGGCCGTCCCTCGCGGTGCCCTGGTTGAGCTGGCTCATTCGGCCAACCAGCATATCCGCCGCGCTGTTACCAGTGCCGGTTATATTGCTGGGGTTGAAATGGAGCTGGCCGGACTCCTCGTTCTGGAAGTTTTGCTGCTTCTGCCCGCGCTCGACGGTGACGCCGAACTTCAATCCGTGCGCGCCCATCAGCTTGGTCAGCTTCTCGCTGAACTGCAGCGAGTCATTGTGCGCGAACACGTTCGGCATGGCGGACTGCTGATTACCCACCTGGCCTCCACCATCGTGGAGGATATTGGTTGGCAGCTCCGGACCGGTCGCATGGGGGAACCCCGAAAATCCGCTGAACGTGACGCCGCCCGCACCCTGCGCGACAACGCTCGGATCCTGCCAGATGTTGTCGAGCGTCAGGCGCGTGTAGCTGACGACCGCCTCGTTCGTCATCGAGGGGCTCAACACCGAGACGAGGTTGCCACTGTAGGACCGGCCGAGCGACTGCTCGATGTTGGGAGTCGGCAGCGCAACCTCACTGGGCGCCCACCACCCGCCGCGGGGCCGCACGGTGTCGGCCGGATCGCGGGAGATCCGGACGAACGCCTTGGTGTTGTTGTTGACGTTCCAGTCGACCCGCAGCTTCAGCTCTTCGCGGTCTTCCGGCTCGAGCGCGCTGTAGACGTAGTTGTACAGATTGTTTGGATCGTTGTAGTTCGAGTCGGGGTAGAGGCTTGCCAGGTACATGCCGAGCGGCGTCGTGTATGGCCGCAT
This sequence comes from Vicinamibacteria bacterium, assembly GCA_963739995.1. Taxonomy (GTDB): domain Bacteria; phylum Acidobacteriota; class Vicinamibacteria; order Vicinamibacterales; family JAENWD01; genus CAVUCH01. The sequence continues at coordinate 9,389 of CAVUCH010000002.1, forward strand.
GTCGTTGTTCGCTACCGGACCGCCGGCCCCGGGGAAGCCCGCCGGAATTCTCAGCTGACCGGGCGCCAGGTTGAAGCCGGCCGGAGACCCGTCCGGGTTCAGGGCAGGCACATCACCCTGGTTCAGGTTATCGCCGCGGTTGGCGAACAGCTCGCTGAAGTCACCGTTCTTCATCGCCGGCGAGTAGGTGCGCGAGAAGCGGCTGCCCGAGTCGATCTTCTGGCGCTGCCATTCGTAGCCGAAGAAGAAGAACAGCTTGTCCTTGTTCTTCGTGTAGCCGTCGCCGAAGAAGATCGGACCGCCGACGTTGAGGCCGGGGTACTTGTAATTCGCCTTCGGCTTCTCGACGCCCGCGATCGAGTTCGACCGGTCGTTGGCGGCGAACTTCGAATCGCGCGTGTAGTAGTAGCCCGTGCCGTGGAACGACGAGGTGCCCGACTTGGTGACGCCGCTCACGTTCATGCCGCCGGCGCCGTATTCGGCCGCGAAGTTGGAGCTCTGGACCTTCACCTCCTGAATCATGTCGTTGTTCAACGACACCATCATGCCGCAGTTGCAGCCGATGTCGAGGAGGTTCGATCCATCGAGCTGCGCGGTGTTGCCCGACGATCGGATGCCGTTGACGGTATAGTTCTGGACGTCCTTGGCAGCTCCGGTCGACTCGCCGATATTGAAGTCCGTGACCACGCCGGGCATGATGCGAAGCAGCTCCAGCGCGCTGCGGCCCATGATCGACAGGTTGTCGATCTGCTTCTGCGTGAGGACGCCTTCGCGGGCGCCCGTTTCCGTCTGGATCACATCGGACTGCGCCGTGACCGTGACCGTCTCGGTCTGCTGGCCGACATCGAGCCGCACGTCGATACCACGCGTATCGTTCGGGCTGATCGGGATCGCCTTCTGCTCGTAGGTCTTGAAGCCGGAGAGCTCGACCTTCAGGTCGTAGGTGCCGGGGAACAAGCCCGAGAGGAGGTACTGCCCGCGCTCGTCGCTGACAGTCGTCTGCACCCCCCGAGTACCGGTGTTGGTCATCGTGACGTTCGCCCCGGGCACGACACCGCCGCCCGAGTCCTCGACGGTGCCGCGTACGGTTGCGGTCGTTGACTGACCGAAGGTCGCCGTCGTCGTGAGCACCCACACCGCGCAACCCGCGGCCAGGCTCAGGACGACCCGCGGAAATCTGGTCGAGCGTGCTCGTAACATGGTTCTCCTTCTGAACGGTTCGCCAGCGTGAGGTCTGACCACTCGCTATATGGGTCGCCATTAATACATAAGTAGTATCCGCCGGTCAACCGGTTTTTGCCGCGCGAGCTAACCAATTTGCGCTGGGCGGGGATTTACCACTTGGCCTGCACCCGAGATGGAAGGCGGATGAGGTGGCAGGCCGACCGGAGGAGAGTCGAAACTGAAAACAGGTCAGCTGTTTGCGGACCGCCAGGCCTCACGGGGCAATGCCGAGTGGGGCGTGACGGTGAACGGCTCCACGGCCTCGCCGTTCCTGACACCGACCTCATCCGTCGACGACATAGATTCGGCGATTGGGCGGCATTACCACTTTTTCACTCTGGAGCCGGCCAAATCCTGGGAACGGCGGAGCATGGCAAGCGACCCCGCGGCGACGTTGCTGACGGTCGCGCAAGCGAAATACGACACGCCCTGCGCCTCGTACGAGAGCACGGGCTCGCCGGCTGGCGCACGCACGGAAAAGTAGTCCTTCCGGTGCTGCCACCGCCGCTTAGCTCGATCGTCGGGTGGAGGACGCGGCCAGCGCGGTTACCGCCGCCGCGGCGTGAGGCCGCTCACGTCGTCCGCGACACGCGGCCGGTCTTGTCCGTACGTCGTGGATCGCCGACGGATGGCGAGTTCCAGCTGGTGCCGCGTAGCGGCGTGAGTCCGCTCACGCCCGTCGTTGTCTAACTCGCGCGTCGCAGCGGTGAACCCGGCGGCGCTAGACTTGTCCCATGCGCCGCATCCTTCTCGCACCCGTGCTGATCCTGTCCGCCGTCCTGGCCCTTCGGGCAGCGCAGGCGCCCTCGCGCCCGGCCGAATCGGGAGCGCCCGCTGAAGCGATCCGCCTGAACAACCTCGGCGTGGCCGGCATGAACCAGCAGAAGTTCGAGCAGGGACTGCAGTGGTTCGAGAAGGCCGCTGCCGCGGACGCGAAGCTTGTGGTTGCCCGCCTGAACCAGGCGATCGCGCTCATCAACCTGCAGCGCTACGACCCGGCTCGCGAGCTGCTGGAGGAGGTCACGACCAGCGATCCGCAGAACCCCCGCGCCTGGTACAACCTCGGGCTGCTGCAGAAGAGCACGGGCGAGGCCGAGGCAGCGCTGGCGTCGTTTGCGAGGGCCGCGGCCTTGAGGCCCGGCGACGCGCACAGCCACTACTTCGTCGGTCTGATGGCTGCCCAGATCCAGAAGTACGACGATGCCGTCCGCTCGTTCACGCGAGCGCTGGAGCTCGATCCCTTCCTCGTGTCAGCGGAGTTCGGTATCGCACGCTCCTTTCAACGCGCGGGACGGCCCGAGGAGGCGAAGGCCCACCTGGAGCGCTTTCAGCGCCTGACCACCGAGAAGATCGCCAGCGCCATGAGCCTGGGCTACGGGGACCAAGGTCCTCTGTCACTCGCCGAGGCGCTCGTGCCGAAGGACGGCGCGGCGCCGCCGGTCGTGCCCGTCACATTCACGGCTGCAGCGCCGGGTCCGTTCGCGGCCGCAGTCGGCGCGGCCGGGACCGGAAGCGGCGTCAGCACGGGGGGATGCCTGTTCGATGCCGATGGCGACGGCGTCAACGATTACCTCGCGCTGAACCCGCGGGCGGAACCGGGCAAGCCGGACGATGCCGTGGTGCTGTTTCGCGGCGCGGCCGGCGGCACGTTCGAGCGCGCTGCGCAGACCGGGCTGACCGCGGCGTCCCAGCCGCTCGGGTGTGCGGCAGCCGATTACGACAACGATGAGAAGCCGGACGTCGCGATCAGTACGGTCGGCGGCCTTGCGTTGTTTCACAACGAAGGTGGCGGACGCTTCGTCAACCTGACGACGAAGAGCGGTCTGCCGGAATCGCCCGCAGCCGCGCACGCGCACCCGCTGGGGCTCACGTGGGTCGATTACGACCACGACAACGACGTCGACCTCATCGTCCCCGTTGGTGACACGGCGGCGTTGAGCGGAGCGAGGACCGGTGCCGGGCCCGGACCTGCCACGCCCAGTCCGGCACCGGCAGGGTCAGCGTCAGGCACCCAGATGTGGCGCAACAACGGCAACGGCACGTTCACCGAAGTCGGCGCGGAGCGCGGCGTTGGGGCCACGGCCGGAACCGTGGCGGCCGTGGGCAGCGATTTCAACAACGACCGCGCCATCGACCTCGTGGTGACGGGCAGCGTGCATCCCCTTGTGTGGCTCAACCCGCGGGAAGGTAGATTCAAGGCGCTCGACTGGCCGACCGCCGCGCACTCGCCCACCATCGGCGCCGTCGTGATCGACTTCGACAAGGACGGGTGGATGGACCTTGCGTTCACCCACGCGGGGACGCCGGGCCTGTCGCTCTGGCGCAACCTGGAAGGCAAGGCCGTGGAGCCGGTCACGCTTCCCGATCTGAAGATGATGAGCGGTTGGGGTCTCGCGCCCATCGATTACGACAACGACGGGTGGGTAGACCTCGTCGCCGCTGGCGGGGGTGAACCCGGAGCTGCGGGCCTCCTCGTGCTGCGCAACCACGCGGGCCGGTTCACGGACGCCACCGGCGCGACAGGGGCCGGGACGCTGGCGCTGAAGTCCGCGCGCGCCGTGCTGACCGGCGACGTCGACACCGACGGCGACACGGATCTGATCGTCACGACTCAGGAGAGTGCCCCGGTCGTCGTTCGCAACGAAGGTGGAAACGCCAACCATGCGCTGCGGCTCACGCTGAAAGGACTGAACGACAACCGCAGCGGGGTCGGCACGAAGGTGGAAGTGCAGGCCGGAGCGAGCTGGCAGAAGTGGGAAACCGTCGCGGCGTCAGGATTCCTCGGGCAGAGCGGGCCTCAGGTTCTGGCCGGTCTCGGCGCCGCAACCCAGGCGGACGTCGTCCGGTTGCTCTGGCCAAGCGGCGTGGTGCAGGACGAAGTCGAGCTGCCAGCCGCGAAGCCGCAGGCTATCGAGCAGATCGATCGCCGGGGCAGCTCGTGCCCGATCGTGTTCACGTGGAACGGCACCGGGTACGAGTTCATCACGGACGGCATCGGACCTGGTGTCGTGGGGCACTGGGTGGCGCCGGGTGAGCGCAACGTGCCCGATCCTGACGAGTACATCAAGATCGCCGGCGCGCAGCTGCGTCCGAGGAACGGCCGGTTGTCCGTCAAGTTTGCCGAGCCGATGGAGGAGGTGATCTACCTCGATCAGGTGCGCCTGTTCGCGATCGATCACCCGGCGGACGCGGAGATCTACCCGCACGAGTACTTCGCGGCGATCGCGCCGCCGCCGCCGGCGGAGGTGTTCGTCACGCGCGGTGCACGCCTGCCGGTGGGTGCCTGGGACGACAAGGGGCGGGACGTCCTGCCAGTGCTGCGGGAGCGCGACGGACGGTACGTCGAAGGCTTCGAACAGGCCGCGTTCAAGGGGTTCGCGGCCTCGCACGCGCTCGAGCTGGATCTCGGGCAGCTGCCGGCGAACGGCCCCGTGCGCCTCATCATGGCGGGCTTCACCGACTACTTCACGGCAACATCGGTCTTCGCGGCGCGTCAGGCAGACGTGACCGCGATCGTGCCGTACGTCGAGGCACAGCTGTCGGACGGCACGTGGAAAAAGGTCAGCGACGACATCGGCTTCCCGGCGGGGCTGCGCCGAACGATGACGGCGGATCTCACGCGGACGCTTCCGTCCGGCACGCGGCGCATCCGCATCTGGACGAACCTGAAGGTCTACTGGGACCAGGTGCTCATCGACACGACGCCGGCTGGCGCCGTGCCCATGGACCGGCACGAGGCCCCGCTGGTCGAGGCGTCACTGGCCTATCGCGGGTTCCCGCGCGAGCTTCCGGGCTCGCCCGCGGCCGATCTCACGTACGTGCACGACGAGGTCAGCCGGTACGGTCCCTACGCCCGGCATCGCGGCTACTACACCCGGTACGGCGACGTGCGCCCGCTCGTGGGCGAGATCGATGACCGGTTTTCCATCTTCGGGGCGGGAGACGAGGTCTCGCTCGAGTTCGACGCGAACGCACTGCCGCCGGTGCGGGCAGGCTGGACGCGCGACTACCTCTTCTTCATCCAGGGTTACGTGAAGGACATGGACTTCTACGCCGCGCACGCCCAGACCGTCTCGCCGCTGCCGTTCCGCGAGATGCGCACCTATCCCTATCCCGTGACCATGCGCTATCCCGAGCGGAACCGCGATTACCTGCTCGAGTGGAACACCCGCGAGGTCGGCGCCGAAGGGTGGCCGACCTACCGCTTCGACTTCACGAAGCGTAGGTGATCTCCCGTCGCGTCGATTCAGGCCATAGGTTAGAATTTTTGCCGTGATCGGCAGCACCATCCTGCACTACAAGATCGTCGAGCAGCTCGGGGCCGGCGGCATGGGCATCGTGTACCGCGCCCGCGACCTGAAGCTCGGACGTGCCGTCGCGCTCAAGTTCCTCTCGCCCGAGTGGACGCGCGACAGCGATGCCGAGGCGCGGTTCGAGCGGGAGGCGCGAACGGCCTCTGCGCTGAACCATCCGAACATCTGCACGATCTATTCGATTGACGAGGTCGACGGACAGCGCTTCATCGCCATGGAGCTGCTCGAGGGCGAGTCGCTGCACGCCGCGATTGGCGGCCGGCCGATGCCGCTGGAGAGGGTGCTGTCGTACGCGGTGCAGATCGCAGACGCGCTCGATGCGGCGCACAGCCAGAACATCCTGCACCGCGACATCAAGCCGGCCAACATCTTCATCACGAAGCGGGGCGGGGTCAAGGTGCTCGATTTCGGGCTCGCGAAGCTGTCGGCGCTGCCGGCGGGCGCCGAGGCCGCCGACGGGAATCCGACCATCGCGCGCATGATGCTCAGCGTGCGGGGCGAGGCGCTCGGCACGATCGGCTACATGTCCCCGGAGCAGGCCCGCGCCGACGCGCTCGACGCGCGTGCCGATCTGTTCTCGTTCGGTGTCGTGCTCTACGAGATGATCACCGGGCAGCAGGCGTTCTCGGGCCCGAGCACCGCCGTGGTGTTCGACGGCATCCTGAACCGGATGCCGCCGCCCGTGGGACTGATCGCGTCGGGCGTTCCGCCAGCGATCGAGCGGATCGTCAACCACGCGCTCCAGAAGGATCGCGAGCACCGATACCAGTCGGCCGCGGAGATGCGTACCGACCTGGAGGTGGTGCGCCGCGGGAGGGAATCGGGACGAACGGCTGCCCGTGAGCGCCGCGTCCATTCCCGCCCCTGCCGCCAGCGTACTGCGTGCGGCCCCGGAACCGCTCTCCTCGCAGCAGCCACCTGCAGCCGTGGTCGCGCAGGTCCCGCCCGCTGTCTCGAAGTCACGGACGTCTCTCGTTGCGGGCGTCGCCGCCCTGATACTCGTGGCCGTGATCGCAGCCGCCGGGTTCCGCTGGCTCGCCCAGCAGCGGCCGCAGCAGCAGCCGCGCGAAGCACGCGATGCGGCGGCCACCGCAGCGACACCCCTCTCCGGCCAAGAGGGGTCAGCGGTTCCGCGCGGCACGGCGCCGGAGCCCGCCGGAGCCGGCAGTGGCGATGCGGGAGGTCGGGCCAGCGGGCCCTCGCAGCCAGCGCCGTGCAGCCGAACGAGCTCTCCGGGGTGAACCAGGCATCAGCCGACACGGCGCCGGCGGCAGCAGGCAGCGCAGCGCCGGGGCGCCGGGCGGCAGGCGCCGGTGCCGGAGCTGCAGCTGCGGGAGCGGTTCGTCCCGACCGCCGCGCCGCAACCTTGCTCACCGTCGCGCAGGCCAAGTACGACAGCCGCCTGTTCGATCAGGCGCTCGCCGACCTCGGCACGATCGCGGCCGAACACGCGGCGACTCCCTCTGCGCCCGCCGCGTATCTGCTGATGGCCCGCATCCGCGAGCAGCAGTCGCGCCCGGATGACGCCATGGCGGCGTACGTCGAGGTGCGCAGCCGCTACGCGGGCACCGAGGCGGCCGCCGAGGCGTCCTACCGGCTCGCCCAGCTCACGCTGCGCTCGAAACGCCCGGATCGCGTGGCGGCCGCACGAGACCTCCTGGCGCAGATTCCCTCGCGGCACCGCACCAGTGTGTGGGCGCCGCGCGCCCTGGCGGCGAAGGCTGCGCTCGAGACGCGCGAGAAGATCAAGGCTCCGGATCCCGTGCTCGGGACGACCGCTTCTGCGGCGCTTGCGACGAACCGCTTGTTGATCGCGCGCTACGGCCATGCGCCTGAAGCTCAAGCCGCCCTGTGGGAACTGGCCGCGGCATATGAGGACGCCCGGCGCTACGATCTCGCGGCCGCCTCGCTCCAGGACCTCGGCACCCGCTTTCCGGGGACGCGCTATGAGGCGTGGTGGCGGGCGGGCGAAGTGTACGAGAAGCGTCTGAAGGACAAGGACGCGGCACGAGCCGCCTACAAAAAGGTGCCCGCGTCTTCTCCGAACTACGCGACGGCCCAGAAGCGCAGCAAGTGACCCTCCCGCGACCCCTCCTCGAGATGCGGGGTATCACCAAGGCCTTCCCCGGCGTGCGTGCGCTCGACGCGGTGGACTTCGATCTGCGTGTTGGCGAGATCCACGCGCTGGTTGGCGAGAACGGCGCGGGCAAGTCCACGCTGCTGCGCGTGCTCGGCGGCGTGCACCCCCATGCGTCGTACACCGGCGAGGTGCTGCTCGACGGACAGGTGCGCCGGTTCCGCTCGGTCCGGGATGCCGAGGCGGCAGGCATCGCGGTGGTGTACCAGGAGCTCTCGCTGGTGGCACCACTCTCGGTCGCCGAGAACATCGTGCTCGGACACGAGCCGCAGCACTTTGGCGTGGTCGATCGACGCGCCATGCGCGACCGCGCCGCGCGCGCGGTACAAGGCCTTCACGTGGCCGTCGAGCTCGACACGCCGGTCGAGCGGCTGGGCCTCGGACGCCAGCAGCTGGTCGAGATCGCAAAGGCGCTTGCACGGGACGCCCGTGTGCTCGTGCTCGATGAGCCGACCGCCGCGCTGACGACGGGCGAGGTCGAATCGCTGTTCGACGCGCTTCGTCGGCTGCGCGCCCGCGGAATCGCCATCGTCTACGTGTCGCACCGCCTCGGCGAGGTGTTCCGTATGGCCGATCGCATCACCGTCCTGCGCGATGGAAGGACTGTGGGCACCGCGGACACCGCGTCGATCGACGAGCCGCGTGTGGTGTCGTGGATGGTGGGGCGAACCGTGGACACGCTGTTCCCGCCTCCTCGGCCGTCGCCGGGCGCGGTGGTGCTGGACGTCAGACATCTCACGGTGGAGGATCCGCATGCGCACCCCCGTCCGGCGAGGGGGATGGCCGGTCGGACGCCGCTCGCACCCCGGCTGCTGGTCGACGATGTCAGCTTCAGCGTACGGGCGGGAGAGGTGCTGGGGATCGGCGGCCTGATCGGCGCCGGGCGCACCGAGTTGTTGATGACGCTGTTCGGCGCGGCACCCGGACGGCAGTCGGGGACGGTCATGGTGGCAGGCGTGCCGGTGACGATTCGCAACCCGGCGGAGGCGATGGCGCACGGTCTCGCGCTGCTCGGAGAGGATCGGGCGCGGCTCGGGCTGTTCCCGGCTCAGTCGATCACCGAGAATCTGGTGCTGGCCGCCCTCCGCACGATTTCCCGTGGCCGCATCACGTCGCCCGCCCGGGAACAGGACGTGGCAGAGCGCACCGTTCGAGAGCTTCGCATCAGGCCTCACTGCGCCTCAGACCCCTGCGGGGAACCTCTCCGGCGGCAACCAGCAGAAGGTCCTGCTCGGTCGATGGCTGCTGACCGTTCCCCGCGTCCTGCTGCTCGACGAGCCGACACGGGGCGTGGACGTAGGGGCGCGCGAGGAAATCTACGGTGAGATCGATCGCCTCGCCCGAGAGGGGCTGGCGATTGTGGTCGTGTCATCCGATCTGCCGGAGCTGATCGGGCTCTCGGACCGGGTGGTCGTCCTGCGCGGGGGGCGTCTGGCAGCGACGTTCGACCGGGACGCGATCACGCCGGAATCCGTGATGACCGCCGCCGCGTCAGGGGTGCAGTAGATCTGGTCTGCATCGTGCATCGTGTGTGTTCTCGATTGTGCATTGTGCATTGTGCATTGTGCATTGTGCATTGTGATCGTAAGAACCAATGTCTTACCTCCTCGGCGTCGACGTCGGCACGACAGGCACCCGCGCGATCGTGATCGATGCGGGCGGGCGCATCATCGGTTCTGCCACTCACGAGCACGTCCCGTTTGCATCGGCGCAGACCGGGTGGGCCGAACAGGATCCACGCGACTGGTGGCAGGCGACCTGTGGTGCCGTGCGGGCGGCACTCGCGGCGGCAGCGGCGACGGGGGCAAACATTACGGCGGTCGGCTTCTCCGGCCAGATGCATGGCTCCGTGCTGCTCGACGACCGCGGCGAGGTGATACGCCCGGCACTCATCTGGTGTGACCAGCGGACCGGGGCGCAGTGCCGCCACATCACGGAGACGGTCGGCGCGGCCCGCCTCATCCAGCTGACGTACAACCCGGCGCTCACCGGCTTCACGCTGCCGAAGCTGCTCTGGGTGCGCGAGCACGAGCCGCAGGCGTGGGCACGGGTCACGGCTGTGCTGCTGCCGAAGGACTACGTGCGGTACCGGCTCACCGGCGATCGGGCGACCGATGTTGCCGACGCGTCGGGCACGCTGCTGTTCGACGTGGGCGGCCGCCGGTGGTCGGGCGACATGCTCGATGCGATGGAGCTCGACGCCGCCATCCTGCCGCGTGCGTACGAATCGCCGGAGGTCACCGGCACGGTGTCACCCGACGGTGCCGCGGCGACCGGCCTCCGCCAGGGCACACCCGTCGTGGCGGGCGGGGGTGATCAGGCGGCGGGCGCCGTGGGCATGGGGATCGTGCGCGCAGGGGCCGTGAGCGCCACCATCGGCACGTCAGGTGTGGTCTTTGCGGCCACTGACAGGCCCGCGCTCGACCCGCAGGGGCGCGTGCACACCTTCTGTCACGCGGTGCCTGGGCGGTGGCACATCATGGGCGTGACGCAGGGTGCGGGGCTCTCGCTGCGATGGTTCCGGGATCAGTTCGCCACAGCTGCCGATGACGGCCGCGATCCGTACGAACGGTTGACCGAGGAAGCCGCACGAGTGCCGCCGGGGAGCGACGGCGTGCTCTGGGCGCCGTACCTGATGGGCGAACGCACGCCTCACCTGGACCCGAATGCACGGGCCGCGCTGGTGGGACTCGCCGCGTCGCACACACGCGCGCACGTCATCCGCGCGATTCTGGAAGGCGTGACGTTCAGCCTGCAAGACACCTTCTCGATCTTCGCGGGCATGCAGGTGCCAGTCACCGGGGTGCGGCTGGGCGGCGGTGGCGCACGCTCGGCACTCTGGCGGCAGATCCAGGCTGATGTATACGGCCATCCGGTAGAGATCGTCGAAGCCGAGGAGGGTGCCGCCTACGGAGCGGCACTGCTCGCCGGCGTCGGCGGAGCCGTGTGGCGCACGGTCGAGGATGCCTGCGACGCCGTCGTTCGAGTCGCCACCCGTATCGCGCCCGACCGGGCGACCCAGGCGATCATGGCCAAGCAGTACGAGGCGTTCCGTGCCATCTACCCGGCCACCCGGAGCATCGGCCGCGACTGAGCGCGGAGGCGGCAGGCGGTGGGCGGTGGGCGGTGGGCGGTGGGCGGTGGGCCCGCGGAATGCACTCGCAATGTGGCGCCGGAACTTCAGTTCCGGCCGACAGCCCCGGAGCCTGGAGCCCGGAGCCCGGAGCCTGGAGCCCGGAGCCCGGAGCCCGATCAGCGTAGGCGATCCGTAGTGAGGAGCGATCATGACCGACACCTATATCCCTCGTCCCGAGCACAAGTTCTCCTTCGGCCTGTGGACCGTCAGCAACCGCGGCCGTGATCCCTTCGGCGCCGAGGTGCGCCCGCCTCTGCCGCCCGTCGATGCGGTGAAGATGCTCGCGGAGGTCGGCGCCTGGGGCGTGAACCTGCACGACAACGACCTCGTGCCGATTGACGCCTCGGTCGCTGAACGCGACCGGATCGTCAAGGAGTTCAAGAAGGCGTGCGACGAGAGCGGCATCGTGGTGCCGATGGCGACCGTGTCGCTCTTCTACGACCCTGCGTTCCGCGACGGCGCCTTTACGGCGAACGACGCGGCGGTGCGTGCGTACGCGGTGCAGAAGACGATGCGCGCAATGGACATCGGCGCGGAGCTCGGCGCGAAGATTTTCGTGCTGTGGGGGGGACGCGAGGGAACGGAGACCGATGCGTGCCGTCGCGCGGACGCGGCGGTGAAGCGGCTCCGCGAGGCCATCGACTACCTGTGCGAGTACTCGAACACCCGCGGCTACGGGTACCGCTTCGCGCTCGAGGCCAAGCCGAACGAGCCACGGGGCGACATCTACATGGCGACCACCGGCAACTATCTCGGCTTGATCCCGACGCTGGCGCACCCGGAGATGGTGGGCGTCAACCCGGAGGTGGCGCACGAGCAGATGGCCGGGCTCAACTTCGTGCACGCGGTGGCGCAGGCCTGGGAAGCCGGCAAGCTGTTCCACATCGACCTGAACGACCAGGCACCGGGCCGCTACGACCAGGACTTCCGCTTCGGCGCCGCGAACCCGAAGACCGCGTTTTTCCTCGTGAAGTTCCTCGAGGACGTCGGCTATGACGGCCCGCGACACTTCGACGCGCACGCCTACCGGACGGAGAACTACGATGGCGTGAAGGACTTCGCCCGCGGGTGCATGCGCACGTATCTGATTCTGAAGGAACGAGCGGCGCGCTGGAACGCGGACGCGGAGATTAAGGCCCTGCTCGCTGAAATCAACTCGCCGAGCGTGCAGGGGCCCACCGTCGGGGCCTACGCCACGGATCATCTCGCGAAGCTGCTGGCTTTCAACTTCGACCGATCAACGCTCGCCGCCAAGCGGCTGCCCTACGAGCTGCTGGACCAGCTCACGATCGAGGTGCTGCTGGGGGTACGGTGACGAAATCGAAAAATGCAGAATGCAAAATGCAGAATGCACAATGCAAATGCAGAATGCACGATGCACACGTAGCGCCCGCGCGAGCCCGTACCAACGTTAACGGAGCACGGTGTCCATTGCATTTACATTGTGCATTCTGCACTGTGCATTGTGCATTCGTTTAGCGCTTCTGTCGCTTCACGCGCGTGCTCCGTCCCTTGCCTTTCCCCCTGCTCTGCACCACTGCGCCCGCGATTGCCAGCACCGCCCAAACTGCGAGCAGCCAGCGGCGTCCGGGCTCCAGGTTCATGGGGTAGAAGACCCAGACGTCCTTCGTCGCAGCCGCTATCTTTGCTGCACGGTCACCCATCAGCGCTGACGCGCCGACGATCAGCGTCCAGGCGCCGCCCGATGCGGTCGCGAGGATGATCACCCACCGCTGCAGGTTCGTGGCGATGACCGCGCCCAGAATGGCGCACACCACCACCAGCCCGACGTGCGGGTCCCCGGTCGCAAAGCGCGCCCACAATCCGTGCAGCAGGAGCGCCCCCGCTGCGGCGCCAATCAGCGCCACTCCCACGAAGTACGCCAGGTTGAGCAGCAGCGCGCCGGCGAGGCCTCCCACCACGGCCCCGACGATCATCGCGGTCGATTCGCCGGGCCCCATGATGGAGCTCGCGATCGCGGCCCCGAGGATGAACCCGTAAATCGCGAGCACGACCCTGAACAGCCGGTATCCCGCGAAGCAGGCCAGAAGGCCACTGAGAACGAGCACGACGGCGGCCGGCAATTGGAGAGACGCGGGAAGCATTGTCACGAGGGTAGCAGAACGGGAGGAGCGGTCACTTAGGCGGTGGGCGGTGGGCGGTGGGCGGTGGGCGTGGGCGGTGGGCGGTGCACAGGCATTCGGCGAGACGCCGATCGTTCATTCATTTCCCATACTTGATTTCACTCTTCGTTCTGCATTCTTCATTTTGCATTTTGCATTTTGCATTCCCTAGACCTCCCGTCTCCCTTCCATCGCCTTTCCCATCGTGATCTCGTCGGTGTATTCGAGGTCGCTGCCGACGGGGACGCCCATGGCGATGCGCGTCACGCGGACGCCGATGGGCTTCAGCAGCCGCGCAAGATAGATCGCGGTGGCCTCTCCCTCGACGTTGGGATTGGTGGCCAGGATCACTTCCTCGACCCCGCCTTGTCCCACGCGATCGAGCAGTCCCCGGATTTTGAGGTCGTCGGGACCGACGCCCTGAAGCGGCGAGAGCGCGCCCATGAGCACGTGGTAGCGGCCCTTGAAATCGCGCGTCTTCTCGATCGCTTCCACGTTCTGCGGCTCTTCGATGACGCAGATGACGCGGTTGTCCCGGCGCTCGTCGCTGCAGAAACGGCAGGGATCGACATCGGTGATGGTGTTGCAGGTCGAGCAGTGCGCGACCCGCGTCTTCACCTCCTGCACGGCCTCACACAGTCGATCCGCGTCTTCGCGTGGCGCGCGCAGGATGTGGAACGCCAGCCGCTGGGCGCCCTTGGCGCCGATGCCTGGCAACCGCTGCAGCTGTTCGATCAGACGAACGAGTGGCTCGGGATGCGGCACGATGAGTCCGGTACGCGCTACATTCCCGGGATTCGCATGCCGCCGAGCATCCCGCCCATAGACTTCTGCATCTCGTCGTCGGCCTTCCGGTACGCGTCGTTGAGGGCTGCGACGATCAGATCCTGCAACATGTCGACTTCGTCGCCGGATACGACTTCCGGGTCGATCTTGATGGACTGGATCTGCTTGGTGCCGTTGATGACGACCGTCACCATGCCGCCTCCGGAGCTGGCCTCGACGCGCATTTCGGCCATCTGCTTCTGCAGGCGCTCCTGCATCTGCTGCGCCTGCTTCATCATCTGTTGAATGTTCATGCTCTTCGGGCTCCAGGCTCTACAGTTAGAGGTTACAGGCTCCGGGCTCCGGGACCGGCGGGGCTGGGACGAGCCTACCGCCCGGCGCCCACCGCCTACAGCCCACCGCCCACCGCCTACATCTCTTCTACGTCCCTGATCTCCGCCGGAATGATCTCGAGCAGTGCCTGCACGTTCGCGTCCGCGAGGGCGCGCGCGCGCAGGTCGGCGTCCGGGGCGAGCGGCGGGGGTGACGGCGCAACCACAGGCAGCGCCGGCTCGTTGGGCGAGGGCGCTACACCCCGCATCGTGGTGATCGGGACGCGGCGGCCGGCCACGCCTTCGGCTACCGCCTCGAGCTCGCCGCGACGCATCTCGACCTGATTGCGCAGGTGTTCGTGCTCGGGACCGAACGTGAAGAGCAGCCGCCCGGCCTGGCATTCGACGGTCTGGGCCTGCGCCACCACCATGCCGAAGAATGCGGCCTTGACGCGCTTGAGCTCCGCGAGGAAGCGGTCGCGGAAGTCTGGCGAGAGATCGGGCAGCGGAGCGAGGCCCCGGTCCGCCGGCTCCGCAACGGCCGGAACGGGCGCAGCGGCGCGTGCCGGCGCCGCTCCTCCCCCTCGGATGTCAGGGATCCGCGAAGCCGTGGCCTGCGGTGGGCCGGGTTTCCGCAACGGATCCGGTCGGCCAAAGCCCGGACGGCGCGTCGGGAGGTTCGGGCGCAGGCCGCCACCGCTGCCGCCGCCCGACGGCCGCGGCAATCCGGGCGCGCCGGGTGCGCCGCGATCCAGTCCGGCGATCACCTCTTCGATGGGCAGCAGCTTGCGGAGGTGAATCCATCGCAGCAGCAGCATCTCGAGGTAGTAGCGCGGCTGCGCCGTCTCCTTGATTTCACGGTCCGCACGCGACAGCAGATCGAATCCCCGCAGCAGGTCTTCCCGGGAGAAGCGCGCGGCGAGCGCGGTCAGGCGCTGGCGCTCGCTCTCGGTGGCAATCTCGGGATCGGCGGCGCACGAGGGATCCACGTTGACGAGGAGGAGACCGCGCGAGAGGTTCGCCAGCTCGCGACACACGAGCCGCAGGTCGTACCCGAGTTCGACCGCGCGGCCAGCGAGGGTGAACGCCGCCATCGGGTTCTCATCGGCCACGCCGGTGACGATATCGAAGAGCAGGTCGCGGCCGACGATGCCGAGAACGGTGGAGACGTCCTCGATTGTGATGATCGTGCCTGCGAACGCGATGACCTGGTCGAGCGCACTCTGCGCATCGCGCATGCTCCCGTCCGCCGCGCGCGCGACGAGCGCGAGGGCCTCGTCTCCGACGGTCAGTGTCTCGGCATCTGCGATCTTGCGGAGCTGCGCCGCAATCGACGGAACACCGATCGGGCGGAACTCGAACACCTGCGCGCGCGAGAGGATCGTATCGGGGATCTTGTCGCCCGACGTGGTCGCCATGATGAAGACGACATGCGGCGGCGGCTCTTCGACCGATTTGAGCAGGGCGTTGAACGACGAGGTCGACAACTGGTGCACCTCGTCGATGATGAACACCTTGTAGCGGTCCCGCACCGGGGAAATTGCGAGCCCGCTGATGATCACCTCGCGCACGTTGTCGATGCCGGTGTGGGTGGCCGCGTCGATCTCGAGCACGTCCATGTCGCGGCCGGCCGCAATCTCGCGGCAGGCGTCGCAGATGCCGCACGGATCCGCCGTGGGCCCCTCGTAGCAGTTCAGCGCCCGCGCGAGCAAACGTGCGGTGGTCGTCTTGCCCACGCCGCGCGGCCCTGCGAAGACGAACGCCTGGTGGATGCGTCGGCTCGTGAGCGCGTTGCGGAGTGTCTGTGTAACGGCCTGCTGCCCGACCACGTCGTCGAAGCGCTGCGGCCGCCACTTGCGGGCGAGGACGGTGTACATGAAAGGGCGGACGTTTTCGACTGCGGATGAAAGCCGACGCGCGTCCCACCGCGACCCGGGAGGGCCTGCGGCACATGTCAGTGACTACTTAGCGCTGCTGCCTTCCGGCCCTGACGCGGTTCATAGGCTGAAATTGCACAGGTTCCGGGCCGCGGTGCGACGCGCGGCGGGCGTTGGAAATTCCAGTCTAATGGCTCGGCCGCAGGACGGCAAGCGGGGCTGCGACGTGCGCTAGAATACGTCGATTCTCGGGGCCGCCCACGACGGTCGGCTGAAAGTTGGGCGCCATGCAGACCTTTCGTCTCGATTCCCGGATCGCTCTCGTGACCAATGCGTCCACCGGGCTTGGCGCCGCAATCGCGGTGGCGCTCGCCGAGGCGGGCGCGGACGTCGCCGTGCACGAAACAGCCCAGCCTCCCGGAGAGACCTGCGCCCGCGTGCGTGAGATCGGGCGGCGTGCTGTGCCAATCACCGGCGACCTCTCGGATCCTTCAGAACCGGCTCGGCTCGTGGCCGACGCGCTTGGCGCGTTCGGCCGCCTCGACATCCTCGTGAGCTACACGTCCGTACCGCCGGCGAACGAGGCCCTGCGAGAGACCGCATGGGACGAGCTCATCGCCAGGCGGCTGTCGAGCACGTTCCGCCTGTGCCGAGCCTTTGGTGCGTACCTGCTGGAAGCGCACCAACCCGGGCGCATCATCAACGTGTCGACGCCACGCGCCCGCCGCGAAGGCCCCGGCCAGGCGGCATCGAACGGCGGCATTGCGCACTTCACCCGGGCCCTCGCACGCGAGTGGGCCCGGCACGGCATCGCGGTGAACGCCATCGCGCCGGGATACGTCCGCATCAACGACGCGCACGCAGCCGAGGCGGGAAGCATGCCTGCGGAACGGCGGCGGTCCGCGCTTCCGGATGACTGTTGGGGCGAGCCCGACGACGTGGCCGGCGCGGCGGTGTTTCTTGCTTCCCCCACCGCGCGTTACGTGAACGGGCACGTGCTCGTCGTGGACGGCGGCTGGGGAACGCCGGCGTGACGCTCACGCTGCGCGCCGAAACCGACTGCCGCTGGAGCCTGGTGTCGCTCGGGGAGGTGATGCTGCGCCTCGATCCCGGCGACGGCCGCATCCACACCACACGCACGTTCGGGGTCTGGGAAGGAGGCGGCGAGTACAACGTCGCGCGGGGGCTGCGGCGCTGCTTCGGCCTGCCCACCGCGATCGTGACAGCGCTGGCCGACAACCCGGTGGGCCGCCTGGTCGAAGACCTCATGCTCCAGGGCGGCGTCGAGCAGCGCGTGCGGTGGGTGAAGTACGACGGCGTCGGCCGCGCGGCGCGCAACGGGCTCAACTTCACGGAGCGGGGCTTCGGCGTACGCGCCGCGCTCGGCTGCTCGGACCGCGGGCACACGGCGGTGTCACAGCTGAAGCCCGGCGACGTGGACTGGGATGAGATCTTCGGCACCGCCGGCGCGCGCTGGTTTCACACCGGCGGCATCTTCTGCGCGCTGTCGGAGACGACGCCGCTCGTCGCGCGTGAAGCGATGGAAGCGGCGCGCCGGCACGGCACCGCGATTTCCTACGATCTGAACTATCGCGATTCCTTGTGGAACGCCATCGGCGGACAGGCCCGAGCGCGCGAGGTGAACCGGGCGCTCGCGCCGCTGGTCGACGTGATGATCGGCAACGAAGAGGACTTCAGCGCCGCCCTCGGCTTCCAGGTGGAAGGCGTGGACGAACATCTCTCGGCGCTCGACCCCGGGAACTTTCAACGGATGATCCAGACCGTCGTGGCCGAGTTCCCGAACTTCGAGGTGGTGGCTACCACGCTGCGACACGCGCGCACCGCGTCTCTCAACGACTGGGGCGCCATCTGCTGGGCGGGCGGCGAGTTCTTCCTCGCACCGAGGCGGGACTCGCTGGAGATCTGGGACCGCGTGGGCGGCGGCGATTCCTTCGCGTCGGGCCTGATCTACGGTTTGCTGACCGGGCAGGGTCCCCAGTGGGCGGTCGAGTGCGGCGCCGCTCACGGCGCGCTCGCCATGACCACTCCGGGCGACACGAGCATGGTGACGCGCGGTGAAGTTGAGCGGGTGATGAAGGGCGGTACCGCGCGCGTCGCCCGGTGACGCGGACGGTGAATGGGCGCTCGTGGAGCCAGGATTTCAGTCCCGGCGGACAGCCTCCGCGCGCAACACCAGTTCCTCGAGCGCCCCGCTCGGGCGCACCGCGTAGGCATCCCACTCCTGCAGGCGTCGCACCCCGTCGGGCAACTCCCCCACCGCATCTGCAGCATGCCGTCGTACGTCTTCGATGCTCGGCACGGCCTGGACGCGGTGCCCATCCCGCATCACCTGCGACAACAGCGGCCGCCCTCCCGGTGACGGCTCGCTCGCGAGCGCCAGGACGTCCCCCCCGCGCGGCCGTTCCGGGACAGGCGCCACACCTGCTTGCTCCCCGGCAGCGTGCGCTTGCCGGCACTGAGCTTCAGCACCGGCGCCATCGCGCCGGCCCGTTCGATCTCCACGAGCTTGTAGACGCCGCCGAGCGCTGGCGCATCGCTGGACGTGCTGAGCGCGGTGCCCACACCGAATGCGTCGATGGGTGCGGCATGCGCGAGCAGCTCCGCGATCCGGTGCTCGTCCAGATCGCCCGACACGATGATCCGGGTGTCCGTGAGTCCCCCCGCATCGAGGACGCTGCGCACCTCGCGGCTGAGGGCCATGAGGTCACCGCTGTCGAGCCGCACGCTGCCGGGCCGCAGCCCGGCGCGAACAATCGCGTGCGTGGCGGCAACCGAGTCGTAGGTGTCGATCAGCACGGTCGTGCCTTCGCCGAACAGGGCGAGGTACGCCCGGAAGGCCTCGATCTCGTGCGCGAACGACATCACCCATGAGTGTGCCATCGTGCCCGAGATTGGTATGCCGAAGCGGTAGCCCGCCTGGACGTTCGACGTCCCGGAACAGCCGGCCACGTACGCCGCCCGCGCCGCGTGGAGCGCGGCGTCGAGACCGTGCGCCCGGCGGCTGCCGAACTCGATCACGGGGCGGCCCTCAGCCGCCCGCACGATGCGAGCCGTCTTGCTGGCAATGCTCGTCTGGAACGTGATGGTCGCGAGCAGCGCCGTCTCCACCAGCTGCGCTTCGACCGCCGGCGCGGTCACGCGGAGGATCGGCTCGTGCGGGAAGACCACCTCGCCTTCAGCCATGGCCCACACGTCGCCCGTGAAGCGGAAGGACGGGAGGAGTTCGTCGAAGAACGCATCAGGCGCGGCCGCCAGCGCCGGCACAGTGCGCAGATAGCGGATTTCGTCTGCGCTGAAGCGGAGGCTCTCGAGCACGTCGAGCGCCTGCTCGAGACCCACGGCCGTCAGAAACGCCCGCCCGTCCGGCAGGTTCCGCACGAACAGCTCGAACGTGCTCCGGCCGGTGATGCCCGCGTACTGGTACCCGGCCATCATGGTCAACTGGTACAGATCGGTGGCGAGAGGGCTTGTCATCATCTGTGTTGCTGCGGCCCGGTCTCCCGGGCTTCTGCGCTCCACGCTCGTGTGTCCGTTTTCTGCGCCCTCAGTCGAGCGCCCACCGCCCACCGCCTACCGCCTACCGCCCACCGCCTACCGCCTCCCGCCTACCGCCTCCCGCCTACCGCCCACCGCCTACCGCCCAAGTGAGCGCCCCCCGCGGTTGGCACCCGCCCTCCGGATTTGCCACCATACAGCATGCCGGTCGTGAATATGCCCGCCCTGCTGATCGTCGACGTGCAGAACGACTTCTGTCCGGGCGGCGCGCTCGCGGTGCGGGAAGGCGACCAGGTCGTTCCCGTGCTGCGCAAGCTGGCGGCACGGTTCGCGGCGCTGGGTCTGCCGGTCTACGCGTCCCGCGACTGGCACCCGCCCGAGAGCACGCACTTCGCGGCGAACGGGGGCGAGTGGCCCGTGCACTGCGTGCAGGGCACCGAGGGTGCACGGCTCCGCGAGGATCTGTCGCTTCCGCGCTCGACGATGATCGTCACCAAGGGGCAGCGCGTCCACGATCAGGGCTACTCCGCGATCGTGGGGGATGTGGCCGGGCGAGGGTCGTTGCTCGAGGACCTGCACGCGCGCGGCGTGAATCATCTGTACGTCGGCGGACTGGCCACCGACTACTGCGTGCGCCACACGGTGCTCGATGCGCTGCAGCAGGGGATCGCGGTCACGGTCCTCACGGATGCCGTCCGCCCGGTCGACGTGTCGCCCGGCGACGGGGCGCGCGCGCTCGACGCCATGCGGGCAGCCGGCGCCACGCTCGCTCCTGCATCCATCGTTTTCGACGGGGAGGAATAGCGCCATGGGACGACCGCCCAGGCCTCGACGCGCTCCCGAAGACATCGCAGCGCCAGGAACGCTGCATGTCGTCTCGAGCGCGCTCGCCATCGACCGGGTGGTCCACGAGCGGATGCGCCTCGCCATCATCGGTGCGCTCGCGCTCAACGAAACCCTCGGCTTTCCCGACTTGAAGGAGCTGCTCGGCGCGACGGATGGCAACGTGATCGTCCACGCGCGCCGGCTCGAGGACTCCGGCTACATTTCCTGCACGAAGATCACGGACGGCCGGGGCGCGCGCACCATCTATCGCCTGACCCCCGCGGGCCGCGCGGCACTGCGGCGGTATCTGGAGCGGATGGAGAACCTCGCGATAGCCCTGCGCACGCCACAGGCGACAGACACCGAATCCGGCTGAAGCCCGAGCCCCCGAATAGCGTCCGCCGGACCCGTGGACAATCGGCTGACCGCGATCCGGACGCGGATTGCCATCGGCGAAAAGACAGCCACCTGAACCCGGTTCTGCACGACAATATTCGTCGAGCTCGAGCGTACCCCCTGGCGGGAGCGAACAGGATGATTCCCACGGACCCGATCGGAAGCCTGCCCAATTTCCGCCATGGTCGAGCGGTTCGAGACGACGGGCTACGTGTCTTCGTCGGCGTCGTTTCGTCGATTGGCCCGCGCATCGAAACTCCGGAGGAGGTACGGGACCGCGTGATCGAGGCGGCCGCGTCCATCTCGCCCGACCGGCTCGGTACCAGCGACGATTGCGGCTTCTCATCCTTCTCGGACGACAGATCGACGAGCCGTGAGACAGCGTTTGAGAAAACCCGGGCCCGCGCAGCACGAACCGCGCTCGCGGCGCCTGCTCTCGGAGTGCGGTAGTGACGCGAACGGACAACGAAGACGCGGTGCTGCGATCCGTCGCGCCGCAAGATGCAGACAGCATCCTCCTGGCTCGCCAGCGCGCGGAGGAAGAGTTCCTCCGGACCAGGGAGGCCCTCCGTGAAAGCGAGGAGCGACTCAAGGCGGCCTTGAGTGCGGCAGGGACCGGCACGTTCCGATGGGACCTGCACACGAACACCGTCCACTGGGAGGGCAACCTCGATCGGCTCTTCGGGCTCGAGACTGACCGTGCCACCCAGTCCCTGGATGCGTTCATCGGCGCCGTGCACCCGGACGATCGCCCGGCGGTCGTTGTTGGGTGCGAGCGATGCGCGCGGGAGGGCGCCGACTTCGACATGGAGTTCCGGGTGGTGTGGCCGGACGGGAGCGTCCACTGGATTGACGACAAGGCCAGAACGTTCCGTGACGCCGAAGGAAATCCGATCTACGTCGCGGGAGCTTGTGCCGATATCACCACCCGCAAGGCAGCCGCCGAGGCACTGCGCGCGAGCGAGGAACGCCTTCGCGCCATCTTCGGCCAGGCCGCCGTCGAGATATGGGTCGGGGACCTGAGTGGCCGCTTCGTCGAGATGAACCGCAAGTTCTCGGACGTGCTGGGCTACAGCGCCGACGAGCTCCGCCAGACCACTTTGACGGCGATTACTCACCCGGACGATCTCGCCGCGACAGAAACGGCACTACGCCAGCTGCTCGAGGGCGCCATTCCTGCCTACTCGCTCGAGAAGCGCTACGTCCGAAAGGATCAGTCCATCGTCTGGGGCCTGGCGAACGTCACGTTGCTGAGAGATGCTGCCGGCCGGCCGCAGCAATTGATCGGCGTCATCGAAGACATCACGCTGCGCAAGCGTACCGAGGACGCCTTGCGGGAGGAGACTCGCATCCTCGAACGGCTGAACGAGACCGGCAGGGCGCTGGCCTCACAGCTCGATTTGCAGGCCACGATCCAGGGCGTCACCGATGCCGCCACGGAGCTCAGTGGCGCCCGGTTCGGCGCTTTCTTCTACAACCCGACCGAGGATCCCGGGGACACATTCCTTCTCTACACGGCCTCGGGTGCACCGCGCGAGGCGTTCGTGCACTTCGGCGATCCGAGCTCGGACGACCTGCTCGCCGCAACCTTCCGCGGTGAGGGACCCCTTCGCTTTGACGACGTCCTGGCGGGCCGCCGCTTTCCGGCCCTGGGAGGCGAGGAGAGCGGCCGGCAAGGAGGGTTGCCGGTGCGCAGCTACCTGTCTGTCCCCGTACGCTCCGGCTCAGGCACTGTGATCGGCGGGCTCCTCGTCGGACACCCGGATCCCGGCGTCTTCACGGAACGCAGCGAGCGCCTCGTCACCGGCGTGGCAGCGCAGGCCGGGATTGCCATCGACAATGCACGTCTGTACAAGGCGGCACAGAAGGCGGCGAGCGAGCGGGCAGACCTCCTGGAGCGTGAGCGCGCGGCAAGGAGCGCGGCGGAGGGCCTGAGCCGCGTGAAAGACGAGTTCCTGGCAACCCTATCGCACGAGCTGCGCACGCCCTTGCACGCGATCCTCGGATGGGCGCAGATCCTCAGAAGCGGCAATCGGGACCACGCGGACGTGCTGAAAGGGCTCGAGATCATCGAGCGGAACGCGCGCGCCCAGACCCAGTTGATCGACGACATGCTCGACATGAGCCGGATCACATCCGGCAACCTGCGACTGGATATCCAGCCGATCTCGCCCATGTCGTTCATCGAGGCCGCGCTCGAAACGGTGCAGCCCGCCGCCGATGCGAAGGAAATCCTGATCGAGACGTTGCTGGATCGCTCGGCGGGGCCAATCTCGGGCGATCCAGGCCGGCTGCAGCAAGTCGCGTGGAATCTCCTGTCAAACGCCATCAAGTTCACGCCCAGGGGCGGCCAGGTCCAAGTGCTGCTCAAGCGGAGGCAATTCCACGTCGAGATCATCGTGACCGACACGGGTGTGGGCATTCGCCCCAGCTTCATACCGCATCTGTTCGAGCGGTTCAGCCAGAGCGATGCGTCGACGACCCGTCAATACGGAGGTCTCGGCCTTGGCCTGTCGATCGTGAAGAACCTCCTGGACCTGCACGGCGGAACGGTCGCCATCGAGAGCCCCGGGGAGGGGCGTGGGACGACTGCCACCGTGCAGCTGCCGCTGATGGTGGTAGACCGACCGGGCGATAAGGCCGGCCGACTGCACCCCGCCGCGCCGCAGGCCGGCCCGGACCGGAAAATCGCTGGCGAGCTGGCCGGACTCAGGATCGTGGTGGTGGACGATAACTCCGACGCGCGGGAGTTGATCAAACGCGTGCTGGAGGATTGCGCGGCCGCGGTGGAGGCCGCCTCCGGCGTGTCCGAAGCGCTCGAGATGATCCAGACCCACAGGCCTCACGTGCTCGTCACCGACGTCGGCCTGCGTGACGCGGACGGGTTCGAGCTGCTCAGGCGGGTCCGTGCGCTGGGATCCGAGCACGGGGGGCGTGTGCCTGCGATTGCATTGACAGCCTTCGCCCTGTCCGAGGACCGCACTCGTGCGCTGCGTGCCGGTTTCCTGGTGCATATCTCCAAACCGGTCGATCCGTCCGAGCTCGTGGCGACAGTCGCGAGCGTCGCGCGGCGGAACGAGGAAGATCACCGGCCGTAACTCCGGACACCGCAACGGGCCGCAGGCGCAGGCGTCTTGAACCGGTCGGGCACGTCAGGCCATCAGCCGTTCCCGCCGTGCCCGCGTGGCGGGTGACGCGAACGGGCGCCATCCCGCCTGAGGCCGGACCGGCCTGCGGCCTGTAGTCTGCAGCCGGCCGCCTTCTGGTGAAGTGCCTCACAGGTCAGTCGCGCCCCTCTGCCCGAAGCGCCTCGCGAAGGCGCCGGAACGCGTCCAGCATCTCCGCGTACGAGTAGTTGGCATTGCGCCCGCTCGGGTTCGGCAGCACGAAGACGCGGGCTCCGGCGAGCGTCGCGGAGGCTTCGCCGAGCGGGACGGCCACCCCGCGGGCGAGCTCAGGAAACAGCGCGCGATAGATCGTGACGCCCACGAGCGCCACGATCGGGGGCCGGTACCGCCCCACCTTCGCCACGAGCGCACGGCGGCCCGCCAGCAGTTCGCTGGGGTGCAGGTCGCCGATCCCTGGCGTCGCGCGCGCGACCAGGTTCGTGATGCCCAGTCCCCACAGCGGCAGGCGCCCATCGTCCGACCACGTCAGCGGCTCCGGGACGAGGCCTGACTCGAAGAGGAGCTTCCAGAAGCGGTTGGACGGGCCGGCGAAATGGTGACCTACTGCGGCCGAGCGGATGCCCGGATTGATGCCGACGAAAAGGACGCGGACGTTCGGCCCGATCCGGTCGCGCAGGCGGGCCGGCGGACTGGGCTCACGTCGCGGCCCTGCGCGTGAACGGTGGGGCGGCACTTCGGCTGTGGATACTACCGCCCGAGCACCTGTTCGAAGAACGTCAGCGCGCGTGGGTCGCCGGTCTGCCCCAGCCAGAACATCGCCTGCTTGCGCACCTCGCGATCGCGGTGTGTGCCTGCGAGCGCAATGAGCTGGGGGACGCCCTCATCCCTGGGGAGCTGGCTGATCGCGAAGACCGCGCGCTTTCGCACCTCCACGTCCGGATCGTCCTCCACCGCGCCCGCAAGCGTGCCGACGGCCCGCTCGCCCGCCTTCTGCGCGACCCAGAAGAGGGCCTGGGCGCGTACGCGGGAGGAGGCGTCGTGCCGCGCGAGATCGATCAGGCGGTCCATCCCGGTGTCCCCCGTCAACGTGAGCACGAACGTGAGGTGCTCCCGGAACCCCTCATCGCCGTCCCTGCGGGACAGCCGATCGATGACCTGGGCACCCGTAGCCCCGCGGGCCGCGCCCAGCCAGAACGCCGCGTCGCGCCGTACGGTGGACGACACCTCCGGTGCCACGAACTCCTCGAGCACGCGATCCGACGACTGGTCGTCGGTCAGCGCGATGACCGCGAGCGCGCCGCTTCTCGCCCGCTCCGGCCCGCGCCGGGCGCCGTCGCGCTGTTCCGGATCCTTACCGTCGCGCCGGACGACGTCGGCGAGGGCTGCCACACTGTCGGCTGGACGGACACGATCGATCCAGTAGACCGTACGCGTGCCCGCCTGCACCGTGCAGCGCGCGTCGGCAAACGTGACGCGATCGATGACCCCGCCCGTCAGCCGGGCGAGCACCACGAGCTCCGTGGTGTCGTCATTCGTCGAGCTCCCGTTCTGGAAGCGGCCGTCATCGTCGAGCACGCACCCGGCACTGTCCCTCCGCCAGTCGCGCTCGCGCGCGGCGGAGCCATGAGGGGTCCGGGTGACAGCCGGCACCGTCCACGCAAGCCAGGCAGGCGCGTCATCACTCTTTGCAATCGCCGCGACCACCGGCCGCAACCCTGCCGCCGCATCGCGCCGCTCGAGCCGCGTGGACCGGACCGGTAACGCGTCCGCCGCCGGCGTTCGGATTGCGTCGGACGGCGGGGCCGGCGCCTGGGCACTCGCGAAGGGGGAGGCACCCACGGGCGCTCCCGAGCCGCCGACGAGTCCGCCGGACGCCACGCACACGCAGTAGACACCCGCTACGACAACACGCCGGATGGTCATTTCAGCAGCTCCAGCATGTAATCCGTCGCTTCCTTCGAGTGCATCAGAGAGAGCATCTGCACGGCATCCCTCTTCCGCGCTGGGTCCTGTTCCTGCCGCGCGATCTCCACGAGCGCCGTCGCGTTGCCCTGGACGAAGAATGCGTGCAATACCGCCGCTTTCACGCCGGCATCACGCTCGTTCTTGTAAATCGCTTTCAGTGTGGGCGCCGTCTCCATGCCCATGAGGCCGAGCCGCTGCACGGCCTCGCGCCGCAGCTCCATGTCGGTCTCCTTCGTCGCGAGCGCCGTCATCTGATCCACTGCGCCGCTGACGAAAAGGGCGTTGATCACGGCGCGCCGCGTCTCGGGGCTCTTGTCCTGCTGATACAACTGCTCGAGCTCGGCGCGTGCGCCCGACACACCGAGCTGTGTGATGGCTTCACGGCGCAGCTCGGGCTCCGTCTCGGTCCGCGCGATCGTGGCGAGCTGCTCGCGGGCACCGGCAACCATGAGCGCCGTCAGCACGGCCTTGCGTGTCTGCGCGTTCTGCGTGGCGGAGTAGATATCCACCAGTGATTGCTGGCTGTCCTTGCCCCCGAACAGCCCGAGGTAGCGCACCGCCGTGGCCTGGGTCTCCACATCGGCGTCGCCTCTGGCCATCTGCATGAGCACCTCACGGGCTTCCGGCGAGCCGCTCTGGGCGAGGACGAACATCGCGCGGTCGCGCACGGTCTGCGTCGGTGACCGCGCCAGCATCTGCTTGATCAGCGGCAGCGCGCGGGCCGGGTCGGCGTTCATCAGGCCGCCGAGGGCCATCAGTTTCAGGTCGTCGGAGCCTGCCGCATCCACGGGGGGCGCCTGACCGCTCTCCTGCCGGATCTCGAGGTCGAGCGCCGCGGCATCCTTCATCCAGCGGCTGCGCGGGTAGGCCGACCTGAGGGCAGCGATGGCCTGCAAGGCGTCCTCCCGGCGGCCGCTCTTGTGCAGGGCGTAGGCCCGCCAGTACAGAGCAGCGTCCGCACGCTCGCCCTTGAGCGTGGCTGTCTGCGCAAACGTCGCCGCTGCGGTGTCCCAGTCCCGCTTGTCGAGCGCTGCAGTGCCCCGGGCGTACAGCGTCCCCTCCTGCGACTGCACCTCGTCGGCCGCATCGGGTAAGAGGGCTGACGCATGCGCGGCGTCCGCCAACGCAAGAATCAGTGTGAGCTCGGCGATCATGATGTGGGTTCTCCGTTGTGAAACAGCGTGCGCTGTCGCGCACGCATCTGCGCGCCCGTGACGCGCAGCTTGAACACGAGGCTTCGTTCCTCGATCCGCGCCTGCAGGGCGCGGACCTCAGGCTCCGAGAGTCGGCTCGGGCTGTTGACGAGTTCCAGCAGGATCGGCTCGAGCTCGGCGAGCAGATCCGCAAGCGCGGGCGACGAGGCATCCTGCAACGACTGGCGATACAGGCGATTCGCGTCGAGCAGCTGCCGCGCCCACGCCTGTTCGGCGCCGATGTCCACGGCACCCGCATCGGTCGTGTGCGCGAGCTCCACCAGCGCCCGCTCCGCGCGCTCCACGTGGTCACCGATCGCGGCGAGCACGACACGCTCACGCACCGCCCGCGGATCGGTCGACACCTCACGGGCTGCCCAAGAATCCGGCGTCGATCCGACGGGCGCTCCGGACCACCGGCCGATGATGAATGCTGAGGCCGCGAGCAGCGCGACGGCCGCAGCGGCGAGCCACGCACGAGGATCCGCCCACTTCGATGGATGCCTCGCGCCCGCGGGCAGCCGTGGTTCGAGGCGCGCCCACACACGGGCGCCGTAGTCCTCGCCGCGCTCCGGCACGTCGTCGCTCGCCGCTGCACGCAGCACCCGTCGTATTTCCTCCGCATCTGTCCGGCAGCGCGCGCACCCGGCGAGGTGGACCTGGACCTCGGCCCGCGTGCGGGGCTCGGCGTCGTCGAGCGCGACCGCGATGAGCAGATCCTCCGGGATGTGATTCATGGCTGGACGCCTACCAACGGCGCCAGGGTGCGCCGCATCTTGGCCACCGCGCGAAAGATGCTGTGTCGTGTCGCCGAGGGGCTCTGCCCGAGCACGCGGCAGATCTCGTCGATGGACTGCTCTTCCAGGTGGCGCAGCGTAAACGCCGCGCGCTCGAGCGGCGTGAGGTCGGCGAGCGCGGCCTCCACGTGCTCGCGCATCTCGCGTCCGGCGGCCTGCCGGTCGGGGCCGGGCGAGCCGCTGGCCACCCGCATCACCGCGGGTTCGGGGTCGAACGGCGCGTTGGCGTTCGCTGGGCGGCGCCTGATGAGATCGATGGCGCAGTTGGCAGCAATCCGGTGGAGCCAGGTCGAGAGGGCGGCGCGGCCCTCGAACGTTGCCAGCTCCGTGTATGCCTTCAGAAATGTCTCCTGCACCACGTCCTCCGCGTCCGGCTCGCTTCGGGTCAGCCGGTAGGCAACCCGGAAGACACCAGCACTGTGCCGCTCCACGATGGTGCGGAAGGCCTCACGGTGTCCTGACTTCGCCCGCGTCAGGATGGCGGCGTCGGCCTCGTGCACAGTCAGCAGGTTAGACGGGACGGGCCCCGCCGGCGTTAGGGCGGCTCAGGTGGGTAGTAGGCGGTGGGCGGTGGAGCGGTGGGCGGTGGGCGGTGGGCGGTGGGCGGTGGGCGGTGGGCGGTAGGCGGTGGGCGGTGGGCGGTGGGCGGTAGGCGGTGGGGCTGGGCGGTGGGCGGTGGGCGGTGGGGCTGGGCGGTGGGCGGTAGGCGGTGGGGCTGGCGGTAGGCGGTGGGGCTGGCGGTAGGCGGTGGGCGGTGGGGCTGGGCTGGCGGTAGGCGGTCGGCGGTCGGCGGTGGGTAGGCCGGGAACAAACAGCCGTCTTGCCCACCGCCCACCGCCCACCGCCCACCGCCCACCGCCGGTTGCTGCCGTCTGACGCCCGCCGCAGCGGTCACTCGGGCCTGAAGCCAATCGCCTCCAGGGCCGGCGCGATCTCCGGATTCGACATGAACAGCTTCCACACGAGACCGGACCGGTAGTTTTCGATCATCACGACAATCGGCGCCTGGTTGAGCCCCATGTAGACGTCCTCGAACCAGTTCTCCGTCTCGTTGAAGCCGTCCCTGAAGCCGTAGATGCCCCACAGCCGGTCCCCGAGGTCGCGATAGAAGTGCTTCAGCGCCTTCATCGACTCCTCGGGCGTGTATGGAAAGGACGCCAGGGCGGCCGAGCAGGTGATCGTGCCGTTGTCGCCCGCGGGGGTCGGGCGTCCGCTACCGGCATTCACGCCTGCCGATCGGCCCCAGGAGTTCGCGCCATACCCCACACGCTTCAGCGGGTTCGCCACCGAGTAGGCGTGATGGATGCGGGCGATGTTGCGGCTGTTGTCGAAGTAGTTGGTGTATTTGTCGCGCTTCTCCCTCGGATCGAACCCCATGAACGAAAAATGCGTGAAGAACAGCTCACCACCGGAGCCGACGCCGACATCCAGCTTGATGCCGTAGTACCAGTTCCCGTTCACGTAGTGGTCACCATCTTTCGTTCGGCTCCACCCGCGGCGGTACTCCACCGCCCGGTCCGACTGCCCTGCCCATCCGGTGTGATACATGGACGGAGGCACGGGGTGGGTCGGCGACGCGATCGCGAGCAGGTACACGATCATCGTCTCGTTCCAGCCGATCAGCGGATGCGAGATGTGGAAGCCATGGTTCGGGGACCAATGCCAGTAGAGGACCTCGCTGTCCGGCGTCTTGCGAAACCAGCTCCATTCGACGGCACGCCAGAACGCGGTGACCGTATCCCGGATCTCACGCTCCGGCGCTGTGTCAGCGTTGAAATACTGCCGCGCGACGAGCAGCCCCTGAATGAGAAACGCCGTCTCCACCAGGTCCGCCCCATCGTCGTACTTGCCGAAGTACGCGATCGTCCTGCCCGTCCTGCCGTCCAGGAAGTGCGGCCACGCGCCGCGTACGCGATCGGCCTTCGCGAGGAACCTCACGATCTTCAACAGGCGCTCGGCCCCCTGCTCGCGAGTCACGAACCCGCGGTCCACGCCTGCGACGATAGCCATGATGCCGAACCCCGATGCGCCCAGCGCGACGAGGTTGTCGTCCCCGGGCAGGATCTCGATTGCCATGCCGGCGACCGGGTGCGCGGCGTCCCAGTAGTACCTGAAGCTCGCCTCCTGCACCATGGTGAGCAGCTCATCATCGGTCATCTCGCGCGTGGACGCCGTCACCGGCGCGGAGTGCGGCGATTCGTTGTCGCGGGTATCGACCGCGCTGATCCTGTAGGACGCCGTTTTTCCACTCTCGCCGAGGAAATCCGGATAGCGGGTGAGGTGACCCTTCTGAATCGCAATCGGCACGTACGGGCCGCCGCTCACCGAACGGTAGATCTTGTAGTGCAGGAGATCCGGCTCGACGCTCCGCTCCCACGCGAGGTCGACGTGTCGATCGAGTCCCCTGGCCGACAGTCCCGCCGGCGCGGCTGGCGGAGCCGTATCGCCGGTCGCGTCCTCGTCGCTGATCCGCACGTCGTCCACATACAGCGTCCGCCGTGCACCGTCGTCGAGCCCCTGGACGATGGTGATTTTGACCAGACGAGAGGGATCGAACCGCGCGTCGCCGGTGGACTGCACGTTCGAGCGGAAGGATGCGAACGGCAGCCGGACCCGCACCCATCTCCCGCCGGGAAAGACCTGGTCCTTTCCGAGCAGGCGGATCGAGGGGCTGCCCTCACCGGCGGCGTCGCTGACGTTGATCAGCGGTGACGCGTCGGCCGGGATCTCCACGTCCGAGTAGGCCCAGAACGACAGCGTGTCGCCGTGGCGGTTGAGGCGGCCCCAGTGCGTGGTGAGATCGAGCGTCATCCGCCAGTCGCCGCCCTGTCCACTTCGCCACGACAGCCGAAGACAGTTCGGCGGCGAGACACAGCGGGACGGCTCCACCGGGAACTTCCCGTTCACGAGATCGAGCTCGCTCGGGGAGACGGCGGAGCCCTCGCTCCGGTAGTACGCGCCAGGGGTCAGGCTGTTGTCAAAGATGACTTGGCGGTCGTACGACGGTTGCGCGTGCGCCGTCACCGTGGTGAGTAAGAGTGTGGCGATCGCGGTCAGGAGCGGTACCGAACGCCTGTGCTCATTCGAGATCACGCATGACTCCGTGTTCGGCGCAGCGAGGCGCAGCAAGCGGCTATCTCATCCGGCGACCGGGCGGCTGCTCGACCGCACAAATGCATCCTCCTGAACGCCGGATTGATAGCAAGACAAGTTCCAGCGGACTTGCGTAGAACGCATGCTTCGCGGACCGATAGCGTGCGGCGTTGCGGTCGCGGCGATGGATCGGTGTCCGCGTGACCGGATGTCAGTGCGAGGGCCCGGATCCGTCAGGCGCATGGCGAGTTTCGCGGCGATAGACTAACCAGGTGCGCCCCACGGTTGCACTGGTCCTGTCGATCGCGTTGTCCACTCACGTGCTCACGAGTGGCGGCTGTGCCCGTGTTGCGCCGGCGCCCGTCCCGGGGCGGGCCGAGGGCCCACGGCCGAGTATCTCGGCAGAGGATGATGCGCTCCTCGAGGACCTGTCGAAGCGGTCGTTCCTGTTCTTCTGGGAGCAGGCGGACCCGGACACGGGAATCGTGCGCGACCGCGCCCGCACCGACGGAACGCCGGTGCCCGGGACCGCACGCGACGTCGGGAGCATCGCCTCGGTCGGGTTCGGTGTGAGCGGGCTCTGCCTGGCCGCGGAGCGTGGGTGGGTTCCAAGGAGGGCTGCAGTCGATCGCGCGCGCACCACCCTCCGATTTTTTGCGCAGCGGATCGAGAACCAGCGCGGCTGGTTCTACCACTTCATCAACCTCCGCACCGGCGCTCGCGAATGGGCGAGCGAGTTGTCCTCCATTGACACCGCGCTCCTTCTCGCGGGCGTGATGACGGTGCGCCAGTGCTTCGCCGACGAGGCGGACATCGCACGCCTCGCCGACCTGATCTACCGCCGCGTCGACTTCACCTGGATGCTCGCCGGCGATCCGCTGCTGCTGTCCCATGGGTGGAAGCCTGAGACGGGCTTTCTCGAATCGCGCTGGGATCATTACTGCGAGCTGACGATCCTGTACCTGCTCGCCGTTGGCTCGCCCACGCATCCCATTCCGGCCGCATCCTGGCAGGCGTGGCGGCGCCCGGTCGTCACGTTCGACGGGCACTCGTTCATCGGCGGCCCGCCACCCCTCTTCGTGCATCAGTTCTCGCACGCGTGGGTGGACTTCCGCGGGTGGCGCGAACGGGAGCCCCCGCACACCGACTGGTGGACGAACTCCGTCGAGGCGACCCGCGCACACAGGGCCTTCTGTCTGACGCTGGCGGGCGAGTTTCCGGGGTACACGGAACACGTCTGGGGCATCACCGTCCTCCGACAGCCGGCGCGGCTACGTGGCCTGGGGCGGGCCGCCGCGCCACGAGGCCATCGACGGCACGGTGGTGCCATGCGCGGCGGCGGGCTCGCTGATGCTGGCGCCGGACATCACCATGCCCGCCGTGCGTGAGATGCGCCGGCGCTTCGGCGATCGCATCTACGGCCGCTACGGATTCGCCGATGCCTTCCATCCCGTCGATGGCTGGGTGAACCCCGACGTGATCGGGATCGATCTCGGGATCACGCTGCTCAGCGCCGAGAACCTGCGCTCGGGACGGGTCTGGGAGCTGTTCATGCGCAACCGGGAGATCCCCGCGGCGATGGAGCGGGTCGGCATGGCGAGGCACGTGCCGGCTGCCGCGGCGCTCACGCGAACCCACCGTTTGCGCGGAGCACCTGCGCGTTGACCCACCCGCCATCGGGTCCCGCCAGGAACGAGACGACGCCTGCGATGTCGTCCGGCTCGCCGAGGCGCTCCAGCGGCGGCAGCCGGCGCAACTGGTCGATCTGTTCGTCGGTCTTGCCCGTCAGGAACAGCTCCGTCGCAACCGGCCCCGGCGCGACGGCGTTGCGCCCGGTCGTCCAGCTTCCCTCGCGCCCGCCGATGCGGCGGATTGGCAGCGGACGCGTACCCATTCGTCCTCTCGCCGGCGGCGGTCGCCAAACTGAAGTTCGTGGACGACGTGGTCGGCCGCGCGCAGGGCCCCTGAGCGGCAGTCGCCGGGCATGGCCCGTAAGCCGGTAGTAGTACGCATTCTGATCCTTCTGTGGACACACGAAGGCACACCTGCGCCACACGTTCGACTCGCCGGGAATGTACACTGGACGCGGCACTTGGCCGCCGATGCTCCATGCGCTCCAAACTACTCCTCGCCGTCTCCCTGCTCCTGACCGTCGCCGGCAGCCTGGCGTACGGTCAACGTGCCCCGGAAGCGGCGATCACGCCTTTGGTCGAAACGGAGGAGGTCCGTCCCGGAGGGACCACGCGGGTCGCCTTGAGGGTCTCGCTGACGGAAGGACTGCACGTGCAGTCGGATCGCCCGCGGGATCCATCGCTCATCCCCACTGTGCTGACCGTGGAGCCCCCCGCGGGCGTCCGCGTGGGGCAGCTCGTGTATCCGCACCCGACCGACTTCGCGCAACAGGGTCAGGACCAACCGCTGGCCGTGTTCGAGCGCGAGTTCGTCGTCGGTGCCGAGCTCGCGATCGGCCCTGATCTGCCCCCGGGCGATCTCGTGATTCCGGCGCGGCTCCGCTACCAGGCCTGCGACGACAAGGTCTGCTTCCGTCCGATCACCGCGACGATCGCGTGGACCGTGCGGGTCGGGACGTCGGCCCGTTCAGCCGCCCCCAGCACGAAGGACGTCTTCGACCGGCTGTCGGAAGGCCGGCGGACGGAGGTCCCTCCACTCGACGTGCCGGCGACGCCGTCTCCTCCACCCGCGTCCGCGGACACGCGAACCGTTCCGGCGCGACTGGACGACTTCGCCGTGCTGGCGACAACGGGAGGATATCGGGGCCGAGACGACTTCCTGCAGTTCATCAAGGACGCGGAGCAGGGTGTCGTGCAGAAGGGACTGTTCGACGGCCGGGGACCGCTGGCCATCCTCGTCATCATCCTGCTCGGAGGGCTGTTGCTGAACCTGACGCCCTGCGTGCTGCCGATGATCCCGATCAACCTGGCGATCATCGGAGCGGGCACGCAGGCCGGGTCCCGGCGGCGCGGCTTTCTGCTCGGTTCGACCTACGGCGCGGCGATGGCCGTCGTCTACGGCGCGCTGGGACTCGCCGTGATCCTGACCGCCGGCACCTTCGGGACGATCAACGCCTCGCCCTGGTTCAACGCGTCGATCGCCATCCTGTTCATCGTGCTCGGGCTGGCCATGTTCGATGTGGTCACCATCGATTTCTCCCGCTTCTCGAGCGGCCTGCAAGCGCCCACCCGGCGCGGAACGTTCGCCGTGGCGTTCACGATGGGAGCGGTGGCGGCGCTGCTCGCGGGCGCGTGCGTGGCGCCGGTGGTCATCCAGGTCATCCTGTTTTCGAGCAGTCTCTACGCAAGCGGAACGCCTCTCGCGCTCGCGCTGCCGTTCGTGCTTGGCCTGGGGATGGCCCTTCCATGGCCAATCGCCGGCGCCGGCCTTGCCGCGCTGCCGAAGCCCGGCCGCTGGATGGTGCGCGTCAAACAGGCATTCGGTGTGCTGATCCTCGGCACTGCAATCTACTACGGCTATCTCGCGTACACGCTCTTTGCGAACCGGTGGGTCGACGCCTCGCAGGTCAGCGGCAGCGTCCAGGAGAAACTCGAGGCCGGATGGACGGACTCGCTTGCTGCGGGGCTCGAGCGTGCGGCGCGCGAAGGGAAGCCCGTGCTCATCGACTTCTGGGCCACGTGGTGCAAGAACTGCCTGACGATGGACAAGACCACGCTGGCGGATCCGGAGGTGACGGCTGCGCTGGCGGACTACGTGAAGGTCAAGTTCCAGGCCCAGGATCCCGACGCGGAGCCGGCGAAGACGCTGATGTCGCGCTTCAAGGCCGTCGGCCTGCCGACGTATGTCATCCTCCAGCCAGCCGGAATGGCGCGGCCCGGAATCGCGCCCTCGAATTCCAATTAGCCGCTCTCACTTCTTTCGGGCCTGTGCGACCGCCTTCATCCAGTAGGCTTTCGATCCGATGTACCCGCTGGTATCGGGCATGCTTGCCAGGATGACCCGCCGGACTTCCAGGATATCGATCGCACCTTCCTTCTTGTACAGAACGCCGCCGCCTGGCGCGATCACCATCGTCAGCGGCGCACCGAGGGTCCACTTCTCCCCCCATGCCGCCTGCAGCGTTGCGCGATCGCTGGTGCCGAACTGCTTGTTGGGGCTCGATGCGTGCTGCTTCCTGAGGAACTCCATGACGGCCGCAGACTCGGCCGGCGGGTCGGTGCTGATCGTGACGAGGTCGAACGCCCGCTGGCGATACATCCGGTACGTCGTCTCGAGGTCGAAGAAGTCCCTCGTGCAGTCGGCGCAGCCGGTCGACCAGAAGCGCACGAGCATGACTTTGTCCGTCGGGTTCGCACGCATCCGCTTCAGTTCGTCGACGCCGACCATGCCGACGGTGACCGGCTCCTTCTGAATCCGGGCCCATTCCTGCTCTACGCCCGACGCCTTCGACAGCCACTTGGTCGTGCACCCGAACGTCTTCGTTTCTCGAACGGGAACCGGACGGCGGGCGAGCAGCGCATCGAGGGCGTTGCGCGCGTCGTGCACCTCCACGAGCTCTTCGCGCTGGTTGTCATCTATCCGTCCCTGATAGCGCAGCTTGCGCTCGTGATCGAAGATGAAGAGATGGGGCGTGGCGACGGCTCCGAACTTCATCGAGGTGGCCTGGGTGTCGCCGTCGTACAGGTAGGGCCAGGAGATCCGGCGCGCCTGCGCGCGGAGCTTCATCTCCGGGAGTGAGTCCGTGACGTCCGTGTATCCGAGCTCGTCGAGCCGAACCGTCTTCGGATTGTTCGGGTTGATCGCGACAAACGCCACACCCTTCCGGCCATACTCTTCGTGGAGCTTGTCGATCCGCGCCTCGTAGAGCTGCGATACGGGACAATGATTGCTCTCGAATACGACGGCAAGCAGCCTGCTGCTGGCGTACTCGCTCGATCTGTGGTTCTTGCCATCGATCCCCGGCAGATCGAACTCCGGCAGCGGCGAACCGATCGGAAGCACCGGGAACTCGCGATCCGATTGGATGCCGCGGCCGGGTGTCTGGCTCTGAAGCGACGCCGGTGCCGCAGCGAAGACCCCCGCCAGAGCGAGGAAGGCGGCAACACGCCCGAGGCGCGGTGGAATCCAGCAAGCACGGAGCGCACGGTGCGGCGACTGCATGATGTCCTCGCTCATCGACTAGGTGTGGACCAGTAGGCCTGCTGGCCCGGACCCTTCG
The DNA here is from genome assembly GCA_963739995.1 of Vicinamibacteria bacterium. Taxonomy (GTDB): domain Bacteria; phylum Acidobacteriota; class Vicinamibacteria; order Vicinamibacterales; family JAENWD01; genus CAVUCH01. The sequence continues at coordinate 45,400 of CAVUCH010000002.1, forward strand.
GATGGTCCGGGAGATGGGCCAGGATTGCCCGGCGGAGCCGTGGGATGTTCGCCTCGCCCAGCTCCTGATACACGACGTCACCGTTCGGTGCGAGCACCAGGGTGAACGGAACGGGCGCAGGCATGGCCGGATCGAACGCCGCCTGCAGTCCGTATACATCGGATGTGGCGAACAGGCGGTTCGGGTGCGAGGCATGGTGCGCCCGAAGGAACTGCAGCACGGCGCCGCGCTCCGCGGGGTCATTCACCGAGACCGAAACGAACTCCAGGTTGCGCGGCTGGTACATCCGGTACGTGGTTTCCAGGTCGGGAAACTCGCTCGCGCACGGCGCACACCACGTGGCCCAGAAATTGATCATCAGCAGCTTGCCGGTGCCGTTCTGCCGCAGCCGCTTCAGGTCGTCTGCGCCGGCCATCTCCACCGTGACCGGCGCTGCCTTGAACCTGGCCAGCTGTGCGTCGGGCCCTGGCGGCCCTGACAAGCCCTTCACGGCACATCCGACCGGCTCGGTTCGTTCGACCGCGACCGGCCGGCCGGCCACGAGCGCGTCGATCGCGTCGCGGGCATCCCGCGACGTCACGCGATCCTCGCGCGCGCTGTCGTCGATGCGCCCCTGATAGCGCAAGGTGCGCGCCTGATCGAACACGAAGATGTGCGGCGTGGTGGCAACCCCGAACTGCTTCGTCACCGTCTGGGTTTCACCGTCAGAGAGGTACGGATATGCGAGCTTCCGGTGTTCTGCCCGCACTTTCATGTCCTCCAGGGACTCGCCAACATCCGTGTGTGCCAAATCGGCGAGCTGAATGGCAGACGGCTGGTTGGCATTGACCGCCACAACGGCCACGCCCTTCCCGCGGTATTCCTCCTGAAGCCGCTGGATCCGCGCCTCGTAGAGCTGGGACGCCGGACAGGTGTTGCTGGTGAAGACCACGGCCAGCACTCGACGGTCCGAGTAATCGTGGAGGGAATGGGTCCGACCGTCCACGCCGGGCAGCGTGAATGCCGGTGCCGGCGCGCCCGGCGCGAGGCCCGACGGAGGGGCGCCGCCACAGGCGGACACAGACGCGGAGAGCACGGCTGCGAACAGCACCTGCCGCATGAGCACCTCGAACAGCCGGAAGATTATCACCCTGTGTGTGGTTCCGGTGCGCTGCTCGCGGAGCGGGCGATCCGAAGGTTCGAGGCGCGCGAGCACCCAGATGGCGCAGTGAGGGCGAGCGTGATCCGGTTCAGCTGTGCAGCTAACGATGGACCCGCCGTTCTCGTCTAAGACTCAACATGTCTCAACGCGTGCGCGACGAAATCCGCTGGGCGCTCAGAGGCCAGCGGGACACGGGGTCACGTCCGCTTGACGGACCACGTGCCGCGGGCCGCTTCGCTGCCGCTTGCTTTCTCACGAAGGACCCAGGTCCCGTTCGCGGCGTTGCCCTCGAACGTCCCCTCGAGCGCCACCTCCGCGCGATCGTCCGGCGTGAAGTCGTAGGTGGCGGTCAGCGCCCCGCCCTTCAAGGACGCGGTCTTCAACGTGGCCGTGTAGGTCGGCTCCCCCGTCACCGACACCCGCCCGCTGAGCGCGCCATCCGCTCCCTTCTCGAGCGTGATCTCGAAGCCGCCGGAGCCCGCACCGTCCCAGGTGCCGGTCCATGTCCCCAGGTACTCCTCCGACGTAGCCTGCGCGCCTGAGGACGGTGCCGCCGCGACGGCACCGAACAGGAACACCAGAACGAGGAAGCCGCATCGTGCACGCATGGATGACTTTCCGAATCAGATTCAGGGAGGCGACTGCAGCGAAGGGCCGGAGATCGACCCGGCAGAACGCTGCCTACTGTCTGTCGTACACGGCGATGCTCGTGAGCTTCTTGCCCGCTGCGTCCGTCATGTGAGTCGTGAGCGTCCGCGTCTTGTTGTCGGCGGAGAACTCCACGGTACCGGTGACGGTTGTCTTGCCATCCTTCGCGTTGGAAAGCACATACTGGCCGGGGCTGGCCAGTTTGAGAGATCGGGTGTCAGCCGCTGGATCGCCGGTGACCGGGTAGTCTTTGCCATCGAACTTGCCGGTCCACTCGTTGTGTGTGGCCTTGCCGGTGCCGTCCACGCCGTCCACCACGCATTTGTAGCTGTCGCCAGCGGCGGTATACACGACGGTCAGGTTCTTCGGCGCGCCCGCAGCGATCTTCGATTTCGCCTCGTTGAGTTTCCACGAGCCCACATTGGGGTCCGCGGCGAAGGCGACGGCCACGGCGGTGAGCCACAATGCCGTACTAAGGATTGTCCTTTTCGTATTCATGCTTCTCTCTCCTTTCAAGAAACGTCCGGCGTGTGGACGGGCAGATGATGGCCGTCGCGAGAGTCTGCGCGAACGGATGAGGCATCCTACAGTGGCGACGAAAAGGCAACAACAGCAAATTCCGCTCGCTCGTGCTCTTGGGGGTATCAGTCGATGTTCGGCAACAGACGACTGCTGCCATGAGTGTCGTCAACAGACGACTGCTGCCGTCGCAGGGGTGACCGACGGCCCGTGGTGAAGGTGGGATTATGCTGGAAGCCGCGCGGCGGCGCAACGACAGGTCAGCTCCTGTCCGCGCGGGATAGGGAAAGGTGTCTGCTAGCACCGGGGACTATAATCGGGGCGCTTCATGATCGGTCAGCGCCTGCTGCATTACGAGATCATCGAGGTCCTCGGCCAGGGGGGCATGGGCACCGTGTACCAGGCGAGGGACACGCGCTTGAACCGGCTCGTTGCCCTCAAGGTGTTCGCGCGCGACCGGATCCTGGACGCCGAGAAACGCCAGCGATTCATCCAGGAAGCGCAGGTCGCCTCCAGCCTCAATCACCCGCACATCGTCACCATCTACGACATCGGCCAGTCCGACGGCGACTGGTTCATCGCGATGGAGTACGTGCCGGGGCAGCCGCTCTCGAAGGCGATCCCGTACAAAGGGATGCCGCTGGACGAGGTGCTGCGCTACGCGATCCAGATTGCCGACGCGCTGGCCTGCGCGCATGCCGCGGGGATCATCCACCGCGACCTGAAGCCGGGCAATGTGATGGTGACGGCGAACGGCGCAACGAAGCTCGTGGACTTCGGCCTCGCGAAGCTGTTCGCCGGCCCCTCCTGGAGCGACAGCGACACCGCTGCCATCGACCTGCACACGCGCGAGGGCACGGTGATCGGCACAGCCGCATACATGTCGCCGGAGCAGGCGGAAGGGCTCGACGTGGATGCGCGCACCGACGTGTTCAGCTTTGGCGCGGTGCTCTACGAGATGGCGACCGGTCAACGAGCATTTCGCGGACAGTCGGCGATCTCGACGCTGGCGTCGGTGCTCCGCGAGGATCCCCAGCCGATGACGGCGCCGGTGCCGCGGGACCTCGAGAAGATCGTGACACGCTGCCTGCGCAAGGATCCGTCCAAGCGATTTCAGAGCATGGCCGATGTGCGTGTCGTGCTGGAGGACCTTCACGAAGAACTGCGACCGCGCCGGCGCAGGCCGGCCCTGAGGCGCAGCCCCCGCGTGATGTGGGGCGCGGCGGCAGTGCTCGCGGCCACGATCGCGGGCGCGGCTGGATGGTTCCTCGAGGGTCGCCCGGCGGCGCCGGCGCAGCCGGTCAGGGTCACGCCGCTTGCCACCTATCCGGGCGTGAAGGACTTCCCGGCGATTTCGCGCGACGGCAGCGTCGTCGCCTTCTCCTGGCGCAAACCCGGCACCAACAACTTCGATGTGTACGTGCTTCAAGTGGGCGGCGGCCCGCCGGTGCAGCGAACGACGAGCGCGGAAGACGATTACTTCCCGTCGTTGTCACCGGACGGGCAGACGATCGTCTTCGTGCGGGGCACCGCGTTCGCCACCAACAGCATCATTGCCATCCCGACGCTCGGCGGCCCCGAGCAGCGCATCGCTTCATGGGGCGGCGCCTTCTTCGGCCCCGCGTGGACGGCAGACGGCCGGCACCTCATCGTCAACGACCGCGCGAGGCCCGGAGAACCGCTCTCGTTGTTCACCGTGTCGCTCGACACGGGCGAAAGGCGGCCGTTTGTTGCACTGCCGGCGGGTTTCAACGGCATCGGCGATGTCGCGGCGGTGTTCTCTCCCGATGGGCGAAAGCTGCTCGTCTATCGTCTTGTCGCCAACCTCTCCGGGGACCTTTTCATCCAGCCCCTGTCGGCCGACGGCGTCCCGGAAGGCGCACCGTCGCAGCTGACGAGACTGCACCTCTGGGTGAACGGGCTCGGCTTCGCGCCTGACGGCGCGAGCGTGCTGTTTTCGGGTGTGAGGGAACACGGACAGGCGCTGTGGAGCGTGTCCATCAGTTCCCCGGATACCATCGAGCGTCAGCCGTTCGGGGAGCAGGCCGCGGCGTTCGATGTCGCCTATACCGCGAACCGGTTGGTGTTCGAGCGCCGGTCGCCGGATTCCAACGTCATGCGGCTCGATCTGGAGACCAGAACGGCGATGCCGCTGCAGTTCCTCAATTCGACCCGCGAGGACATCTGGCCGCAGTACTCGCCCGATGGCAGGCGGATCGCGCTGATCTCCACGAGGTCGGGACAGCTCGAAATCTGGGTATGCGACAGCGCCGGCGGCGATCCCGTGCAGCTCACGCGAAACAACGGCGGCCTCGGCGAGGCGCCGCGATGGTCGCCGGACGGCCGCAGCCTTGCGCTGGTGTCCGCCGCGGGCTCACGGTGGTTGCCGTCGATCGTGTCGGCCGATCGCGGTCGGCTGGCACCACTCGTCACCGGTGCCACGTCGGTAGACGAGAGCGTGCCCACGTGGTCACGGGACGGCCGGTGGATCTATTTCTCGTCGACGCGAAGCGGGACGAATGCCATCTGGAAGATGCCGTCCGCCGGTGGGCCGGCTGTGCAGGTCACCCGGCATGGCGGCTTCTTCGGACAGGAGTCGCCGGACGGGCGGTTCTTGTACTTCACCAAGACCTGGGACTACCTGGGCCCGGCGTCCGTCAACGAGATCTGGCGGATGCCGGTGGATGGCGGCGAGGAAACGCTGGTCGTCAAAAGTATCAAGAGCTACAGGACGTTCGTTGTCGGCCGCCGCGGAGTGTATTACGCGCACGGCGAGTCAGGACGGGATTCGATCCGGGTACACGACCTCAGCACAGGACGGAGCCAGGTCGTCCTCGAGCTCTCGACGCCGATCGCGCCCGGGCTGAGCCTCTCGCCCGACGAGCGCTCGCTGCTCTACTCACAGGTGGACGACGAAGGCAGCGAGCTGATGCTGGTGGACAACTTCCGCTGATCCTGTCCCGTCGGCCGACCGCTGCGGCGCACGTCACCCCTGCCACATCATCGTGAGGTAGTAGATCGCGGCCGCAAGCGTGACCGCGGTGCAGGCCCAGAGTGAGGCCGTGGTGAATGCGTTCGGCGCAACCGTGGACGGCAGGCGTCGATGGCGCAGGTAAATCGTGCCCGCTCCGACGATTGGCAGCATCAGGAATTGCGCGACTCCGCCGAACACAACCATACGAACCGGCGAGTCGACCAGCAGGAACGCCATAGCAGCCGTCGTGCCCAGCACGATCACGAATCCGCGCCGGTACCGGACGCGTGCCGCATAGTCGTCGCGGGCAAACACGCCCAGGAGCCGACACATGTCCGCATAGACCCGCGAGTGGGCCGCGAGGCTCGCGAAGATGGTGCCGTACAGCGTGACGATCGCGCCTGCGTAGAAGGGCCACAGCGCCCAGGGTCCCAGGGTGCCCGTGTAGATCTGCGAGAGCACGGGGATCATGTCCTTGGCCGCGGGCACGGTGCCACGCTGGTGAAGGATGCCGGCGCCGAGCAGGTAGAAGGCGACCGTGGCGAGCGTGTAGATCACGAGGGAGCAGAGGATGTCGAGGTGCATCACGCGGATCCACCCGCGTGCCCGTGCAATCCATTCGGCCGATCCGTCGGGCTCCCCCGTGAAGCGTGCGTAGCCCTTCTCGACACACCAGTAGGGATACATGAAGAGCTCCACCGCTCCGACGCCGGTGATCCCGAAGACCGCGACGGCCGTGGACAGACCCTGGGCGGGCAGGCGGAAGGTCAGACCCTGCCCGAGGTCACGCCAGGAAAAGTACTGTGGCATGCGCAGCAGCACGACAGCAGCCATGATCGTGATCAGGGTGAACAATCCGACCTTGACCATCGCGAACCGCTCGACGCGGTCGTAGCCGCCGCCGAGCAGCAGCGCCAGCGTGATCGCCAGGAACACGACCACCCAGACGCGCACCGGGACGGCCGGCACCAACAGGTGCATCACCTGCGAGACGCCACCGAGCATCCCGCCGACTTGCGCCATCGTGAGGGCAACCGTGACCGCCCAGACCCACACGACCCATCCAACGCCGAACCGCGGCCCTGGAACATGATCCATCGCCTCGAGCGCAGTCTCGCCGGTGGCGATGGTGTACCGACCCATTTCGGCCTGAATGACGGGCTTGACGATGCAGCTGACGAGGATGACCCAGAGCGCGGCATAGCCGACCTGCGCACCGAGCGTGGTGGTGGCGATGAGCTCACCGGAGCCCACGATCGACGCCGCGAGCACCAGGCCAGGCCCGACGCGGCTGAACACGGCGCCGAGGGATCGCGGCGGATCGGTGATGTCGCCAGGCCGAAGCTGGTAGGGATCAGCGGACGAAGGCGCCTGGGCGGGACCGCGTAGAGACGAGACACCAGTGTCCGCCATGCGTGGCTAACCGTACTCGTCCGACGGCGTCCCGCGCAACCGCGCCGGAGATCAGCGCCCCGGCAGGACGGCCACGACCCTGACTGGCCCGCCAGACCCGCCCTCGATCTTGATCGGCAGCGCGATGAGCGTGGCGCCGGTCACCGGGACCTGATCGAGGTTCGTCAAGTTCTCGAGTCCAGCGACCTGCCGTGCAGCCGCCACGCGGTGCACCATGAAATCGGTGGACCGGCCGTAGTCGATGGACGCCGTGTCCACGCCCAGGGCGCCGACACTTCGCTCCTCCACGAGCAGGCGCGCGGCATCCTCGCCGTAGCTCGGGAAGCGAAGCTTCGACGCGTCTCCCGGCGTGTCGTCTCCCAGGTACGCCCTCACGTCGGGCCAGCGGCGGCTCCAGCCGGTGCGCAGCAGCACGATCGTCCCGGCGCGAATCTGCCCATGCTGCCGCTCGAACGCCCGCACATCGTCCGCCGACAAGCGGTAGTCCGGATTGGCCTCCGCTCGGGACGACACATCGATGACGACGGCCGGCGCGATCAGCCGATCGAGCGGCACCTGGTCGGTGGATTGGCCGCGCTCGGAGAAGTGCAAAGGCGCGTCGAGGTGCGTGCCGCCGTGCTCCGGTGTCGAGAAGCTGTATGAGGCATAGAAGTAGCCGCCCGGCGCCGGTCCGTATGCGAGCTTCTCCAGGCTGAACCTCGTTGCCGCAGTCGGCCAGTAGATCGTCTGCGCGTTATACGCGTGTGTGAGATCGACCAGGCGGGAGTGCGAGAGGTCGATCACCTGGGAGTCGGCAGCCAGTCCGGTGCCGGCGACCAGTGATGTGACGAGCACCCCGATCGAGATGAGGTTCATGTGGCGGCTCACGCGCAAACGCCCCTGCGATTCCACAGGCGGACGTCCATCATACTTTGTCGCCGAACCCGACCGTATCGCGCGATGGGACGCGCTCGAGACGCGTGCGGGACTCGGGTCACTGGCGCTCTGTTCCAGGCTCTGACGCGTTCATGAGAGCGGGCAGTTCGCTCACGAAATACCGTGCCCGCCTCCCCGTCCTTCGTAAGCGCGATGGCCGCCAGCGTCGGAAGACCGCAGTTTCCGGGACATGGGCGCGCCTGCCGTGCGTCGACGGATGGCCCGGCTCTTGCCCCGCCACCCCCGTGGTCAGCAGGCGTAACCCGCACCCCGCAGCCACGCAACCATCCAGTGGAGCCGAGCTCATGACAGCACGAACGTGGAACGCCATGCTTTGTCGATCGGCCCTCGCCGGGCTGGCCGCCATCAGCCTCTTCGCATGTGGCTCCCGGGAGCCGACGACGGATGCGGAACGGCTGGCCCGTGGCCGGGAGCTGGTGCAGAAGATGAGCACACGGCTTGCCGCCGCGAACGCCATGAGCGTGACGACCAGCGAGGTGCGCGAGGTGGTGCGTCCGTCCGGCAAGAAAGTGACGGTGTCGCAAACGGGCTTGTATACCGTGCGACGCCGCGATCGTTTCTACGCGAAGATGACGGGTAGCCGCAGCCTGGAGACCTGGTACAACGGCAAGACACTGACCATCGCCTCACACCCTGAGAAGGTTTTCGCCCAAGCCCCGATGCCCGACACCATCGATCGTACACTCGACGTCCTGGCCGAGCGATATGACATGGCGCTGCCGATGGGCGATCTGTTTTTCAGTTCCGCGGAGAAGGCGCTGCTGTCCGACACGTCCACCGGTGGCTACGCCGGCACCGAGCGTGTGGGCGACACGCCCTGTGTTCACCTGGCCTTCAAGGACGTCGGCGTCGACTGGGAGCTCTGGCTTCCCGAGCAGGGCGACCCCCTGCCGAAGCGACTGAAAATCGTCCAGACAAAGCGTACAGGTCAGCCGATGGCCGATCTGACGTTCACCGGCTGGAATTTGTCGCCGGAGATCACCGATGCCACCTTCGTCCCGAAGGTGCCAGCGGACTACGAAGGCATCGCGATCGTGCAGCGGGCCGCCGCGGTCAAGAAGGCCACGGCCGCGCCGGCTGCGGGTTCCACCGCACCGGCCACGAAGAAATAGAAAGGAGTGGTCGAATCATGAGTCCACAGAGTACGGCAAGAAGAATCGTTGCCGTCCTGGTAGCGACAGCGACCGTCACGGTCGGCCTGGCGCCGATTTCTGCGCAAGTACGCGCCGGCCGGCGCGGTGCCGTGGCCCATGGCGAAGACGGCTCGGTGGCTGCCGGCCCGCGGGGCGTGGCGGCCAAGGGCGAAGACGGCGCGGTGGCCGCCGGCCCGCGGGGCGTGGCGGTCAAGGGCGAAGAAGACTATGCCGCGGCGGGACGGCGTGGCGCGGTGGCCAGCGGCGAGGAGGGCTATGCCGCCGTCGGGCGAAACGGCACCGTCGTGACCGGCGAAGAGGTCGACGTCCAACGTGCGGCGGTCGGCCGCGGTGGCGCGGTCGTCGTCGGCGAAGAAGGCGCAGCAGCCAGGGGCCGATACGGCAACGTAGTGGTCGCCGACCGGTACGAGAGCTACGAGGCGTGGAAGGCGGTGGCGGCGGTCGGCGCCGGCATCGCCATCGGCACGATGCTGGCGAAACCGCCCGCCGCCGCAGCGCCCGTCGTCGTTACCGGAACGACGTACTACTATCACGACAACGTGTACTACACGCGCGTGATGACGAGCGGTGAGGTTGCCTACCAGGTCATCGACCCCCCCGCGGGCGCGATCATCACGACGCTGCCGGCAGACTGCAAGAGCGCACGCGTGGGCGACGCGACCTACACGCAGTGTGGCTCCACGTACTACACAAAAGTGGCGACGGGCTACCAGGTGGTCGTGCTGAATTGACCGCATGGCGGACGCTGCTGCCGGTCGCGCTGCTGGTCGCGGTGGCGTGCGCGCAGGTGACGCTCGCCAGAACCGCTGGCCTGAGTCCGTGGAAGGGCGGCGGTTTCGGGATGTTCTCCACCACCGACGACGCTGGTCGTCGACGCGTCCGGGTGTTCGTGAGCGCGGCCGAGCGGTCGGAGGAGATCGCGATCGCGCCGTCGCTCGAGGATGCGGCACGGCGCGCAGCGGTGTTGCCCACAGACGCCGCGCTCGCGCGGCTGGCGCGCCGCGTCGTGAAACGCGAAGCCAGGTATCAGCGTCCGGTGGAAACCGTTCGCATCGAAACGTGGCGCATCGACTACCTTCCCGACACGCTGGCGGCGACTTCTCGTCGCCTGCGCAATTTCGTCTACCGTGTGGACGCCACTCCTGCGCCCCGCCCGTGACGAGAACGGCGTCCCCGACTCCGTTCTCAGCCTGACCGCCATCATCCTGCTGCTGCGGCCGCTGGACGTCTGGTATGTAGCGCCCATCGTGCTGGCCGCGGCGTGTCTGGCGCTGGTCGTTCGAGCGGTGAGGCGCGCGCCGATCACGTGGCTGCTCGTCGCCCTGCTCGTGGCAATCAGGATTGCGCTGGTCTGGCCGCTGTCCGACAACCACGTCTACCTGCTCGCGTACTGGTGCCTGGCGCTGGGACTGGCACTCTCCGGTCCCGCGCCTGCGGCGACGCTGTCGGCGAGCAGTCGAGGGCTCCTGGGCGCCGCGTTCGCGATGGCGGTGCTGTGGAAAGCGGTGCTGTCGCCGGACTACGTCGATGGTCGTTTCTTCAGAGTGACGCTGCTGACCGACGAGCGATTTGCCGATGCGTCGCTGGTGTTCGGCGGGCTCTCACGCGAACAGATGGCCGAGAACCGCTCCTTCCTCGAGCCGCTGCCGGAAGGGGCCGCGCTCCTCCATCCGCCGGCGTTCGTCGAGCCGCCGCGTCTGCGGGTGTTGGCCGCGCTCGCGACCTGGGGCGGACTGGCGCTCGAGACGCTGGTCGCAGTGCTTTGTCTGATCCCGGCGGAGGGACGAATCCAGCTCGCCCGACACGCGGCGCTGCTCGCGTTCTGCGTCACGACGTACGCGCTGGCGCCGGTCGCCGGCTTCGGATGGCTGCTCGCCATCATGGGCCTGGCACAATGCCGTCCGCATCAACGGTCGTTGCGCGGCGCTTACCTTGCGGTGTTCATCCTGATCCTTCTGTACACGGAGATTCCCTGGACCGGCGTCCTGGCCGATTGGACGGTTCGCTGAGCGCCGCCGGCTTACCTCGGCTTCGCTCCGGGTGCTGTGACACGTCGACCGTCACCGTATGGTGTGAGCGGGGTCCCAACCGATTGCCATCGCGCGGCGCGAGTGAGCCGGACCGTTTCGGCGCGTGTGTGGGTGCGCCTGGTCCACCTCCCTCTTCCGTTCACTTGCGCCTTCCGACCTCCGCTTTCGCTGCCTGGCGTCGGTCCCGCTGCTCGCTGATCAGACGATACGCGACGTAGTACTTGTAGATGTTGCTGACGTAGGTGACCGTCTCGCGGCCGATCCGCTCAGAGGCGAGGCGCTCGACGTTGCCGAACCAGACATTGGGATTGAGGCCCCGCTTCTCCGTTTCGCGCCGGAGCTGTCTGATGCGTCCGGGTCCGGCGTTGTAGGCGGCGAATGTCATGAGCGCCTTGTTCAGATTGTCCATGGGCTCATCCTTGAAGTACTGATCCATCATGAACCGCACGTACTTCACGCCAGCATGGATGTTCGGCTCGACCCGGGTGATGTCGCCGACCTTCAGTTCCTTTCCGGTCGCGGGCATGACCTGCATCACGCCGATCGCGCCAACGGGACTCTTGACGTTCTGGTCCAGCGTCGATTCCTGATAGCCCTGCGCCGCCATCAGCAGGTAATCGAGATCGTACTGTGCGCCGTACTTCTGAAACAGCGCGATCACCTTCCGGAGTTTCCGACGCTCGGCCTCGGCGGCGGCGTTCTTCGCGTACTTGAGGCTCTGGAGATACCGGCGCTCGATCGTGTTCCGGAAGGCATCGCCCTTGCCGTGCTTCCGGATCCACTTGTTGACCTCGTCCCGGAGCCGGGAGTTCTCCTTGCGAACCGCGACGGCCAGGCTGCCGCCCGAGCGAACGGGGATATCGCGGTGTACCTTGATGTTCTTGAACACCTGGCTCCAGAACTCGGCGAGATAGTCGTCGACAACGGTGATCGGGGCGAGGCCAGCGTTGACCATCTCGAGCACGTCATCGTCTTCGAGCACGTCGGGGGCGTCGTTGAACACGACTGCCGCCTTGCCGCGCTTCTTCAGCTGCTCGTTGAGGTGGCTGAGCGTCTCGTGATAGACGCTGGCTTTCCGTACGAACACCTCCTGGCCGGCGAGGTCGTCAACCGTACTGATCGCGGGCGCACCCGGGCCGGTGACCACAACCTGGCTGACGTTGGTGCGCGTCGGCTCCGAGAAGGCGACGAGCTTCTCCAGCTCGGGCCTGACGGTCACCATGGCCGCGACCATGTCGACCTCGCCGCGCTCGAGGGCGGGATAGAGGTGATCGCGCGACATCGGCACGATCACCACGTGCACCTTCAGATTGCGCGTTTTCAGTCTTGTGTTCAGATCGCTCTCGAATGACTTCAAGGCCTCGTACGTAATCCCGCGCTCCTGCCCCTGGTCGACGAAGTAGTGCGTGCGGTTGTACGTGACGGCCGCACGAATCATGCGTCGCTTGACCATCTCGTCGAAGTCGCCGGTGAACGGCTTGCCCACGAAGTCCCGCAGGCCTGCCGGAAGGGCGTCGTAGGGCGAGGCCCCCGACGTCCCGGCAGTCGAACTCTGCGGTGCAGCCTCGGTCGCCGGTGGCGTCGACTGCTGCTGACCAGTGCAGGCGGTCGCGACCGCCGCGAGCAGCAGGGCAACAGCCCCGAGACCGTTACGTGACCTGTCCATCGTTGTGTCTCTTTCAGTGCGCTTGTTTTCGCCCCGCCGTCGATGGTGCTGCGAGCAGACGGCGCCGCGCGTTCTCGGCCGTCAGCGCGGACGTACTCCAAGGCAAGGAGCAAGCCAGCGAGGCGGGGCTACCAGGGACGTGACAAGGCGTATCTGTCCGCGCGTTTCGCTGGCTCGCTACAAACCATGTCGCCCGCGACCTGAAAGCCTCACAACGGGCGGTGAGGCAAGCCACGAGGCGCGGGCAATGGAGCGCTATTTCCGTGAACATTCGTCGGTGACAGTCACCGATGGCCTGGCGTGCTCCTTGCCAGACCCAGGGAAATGCGCCCGGATGCATGACGACGTTCCGGTTCCGGCGCTGACGTTCAACCACACGGAGGACAGTGATGATGATGATGCGACTCCTGACGGCGTTTGCGGTTGTTGCCGGTCTGGCCTCGCCGGCGATGGCCCAGGCGGAGAAGACCAACATGGAGATTCTTCGCCAGAAGATCAAGGCGGACAAGAAGCTGGTCGTCGCCCAGAACCTGCAGCTCACTGATGCGGAGGGAACCGCGTTCTGGCCCGTTTACGACGCGTACCAGAAAGACTTGCAGCAGATCAACCAGCGCCTGACCGCAGTCATTTTGAAGTATGCCGACGCCTATAACAAGGGGCCGGTGCCCAACGAGGCAGCCAAGGGGCTGCTCGACGAGGCTCTCGCCATCGATCAGGCCGAAGCGAAGTTGAAGGACACCTACGTGCCCAAGATCCTGGCCGTGCTTCCGGCCACGAAGGCGGCACGCTACATCCAGATCGAGAACAAGATTCGAGCGGCCGTCCGCTACGAGCTCGCCGAGGGCATTCCGCTCGTCGAGTAGAGAGGAAGAGCTCAGCTGTTCGTGACGGGTCATTAGGGTCGGATCGGTGGCGATCCCTAATGGCCTTCACCCGCATGCTGCTGGCAAGCGCCACGCTCGGCTGAGGCTGCCATCCGGTCAGCTCGAACCAGGCCGCCTCGAAACGATCGATCGCGGGCTACGGTTCGGCGCGCAGCGTCTGCCGCGGACGACGGGAGTGTGCGCTCGAACCCTAGCAGCCCGTGGTGAAAGGCCGGCTGCATTCGGCCGCCGATGCATCCCCGCCGGCTGCGTTGCTTCTTCCTCAAATACTGCCCGGTATTCTCGGTCGTCGCGCCTTGCCGGCGGGGCGCCTCCGCGCCCTCGGTGCGACGCCGGTCTTTCACCACGGGCTGCTACGACGTCACGATCCAGTTCAGCACACGGTGCAAGAGGCGGCCCGACGGACGCGTGCAGCGAAGGCGTGATTCGTGGCGTATTCCTCCTCGACGATGAACGCCGAATCGTTCGGTCACACACTGGCGTTCGCGGGCCCATCGTTCCAAGGTTTCGCGAGCTCGATCACCGCCAATCGTGATCGTGGTCGTCGCAGACGCCATCGGTTTCGAACTCTGACTGTACAAGTCTCGCACCTGCCGCAGTTACTGCCACTGGCCGGGCCTGCCTCTTTGCGGCGTCAGTCTTGCGAACGCGTGCGGATTGTGGACTGCTGGATCGGAGTCGTGCAGAAAGACGATCGACGTGTCGTGCGTCTGGCAGGTCGTCTCGGCGAAGCGCAGGTTCCAGAGCTGCTTGCCTCATGCGGCTGCCCCGGTCCGCTGGAGCTGGATTTGTCTGACTTGGTTTCCGCTGACGCTGCCGGCTTCGATGCCCTTCACCGAGTACAGGCGCGAGGCGCCGTCTTTGTGGGAGTGCCCGGCTACATTCGCCTGCAGCTCGAGTCCCACTCCCGAACGCGCCCCGGGAGACTGGGCGGCAAGCTGTATTGAACACGCCCGCCGTTTCGGAGGAGCAACACGCCTGACCGCGCGCGCACGCCGCCAGCTCCACGTCATGCAGTGACCCGGCCGTGCTATCGTGCTGCGCTGGATTCATGCAGGTGAAGGGGTCGTCGGCGCGCTCCTCCTGGCGATCGTTCCTTATCTGATTGTTCGCGAGCGCCGGTCAACCGGCTGGTGCGCGGCTGCGACGCGAACCGCGCGAGGTGAGTCCCGACCATGAGCGCTTCCAGGCCGCCTGCTCTCGATACCGACGCCGCGCAGACGCTCGCTGCGAAAACCAGGAACATCCAGGTGGTCGTCCAGAACTCCGGCCATCGACCGGTCGGACAATGACGCCGCGACGGGTGCTCGCGATCCGGCCTGAGCCGGCGCTGACCGCTTCGCTCGCGCGCGATCTCGACCCCCGCGAGCACGAGCTGGAATGTTCTGCCGGCGACATCGAAGCCGTGCACCGTGTGCGGGCTCGCTCCATCGACGTCGTGATTACCGACCCCTCGACCACGATCGAGGAAGACCTGGCGCTCGCCTCGGAGCTGCGGAACGTGCGGCCGGCGATCAGGACGATCGTGCTCGCACCGTCACGCGACGCATGAGGCGCTCGTGAACGCTCTCCGGGCGCACGTCTTCGCGTGTTTCACGCCACCCTTCGCGTACGACGAAGTCGCGGCGATGACCACGAGCGCGCTGCGAGTCGACTTCGGGTCAGACGACATTCAAGTCGTCTCGGGCTCGGCTCATTGGCTCACTCTCAGGATCGCTTGTCATCTCCTCACCGCCGATCGCGTTGTCCGTTTCATGACCGAGCTGCAGTCGCGCACGCCGGACACGGATCGCGATCTGCTGATCGCGGCGTTCCGCGAAATGCTTCTGAATGCGATGGAATATGGCGCCGGCTTCGACCGCGAGAAAGTCGTCGAGGTCACCGCCGCGAGGACCACCCGCGCCATCGTCTATCACTTCAAGGATCCCGGGGCCGGATTCGACCGCGGCGATCTCGACCACGCCGTGGCATCGTCCAGCCCGGAAGCAGTGATCGCGACCGCGATACGTCGAGCCGAGCGCGGGCTGCGGCCGGGAGGATTCGGGATGCTGATCGCGCGCCAGGTCGCCGACGAGATCACCTACAACGAGCGCGGAAACGAAGCGCTGCTCATCAAGCACATCGGCTGAGCACTGGATGAAGTACGCGAAGGACCAGGACCTCCAACCAACGATCCGCCCCCGGCGAACGAGATTCGCGAGGGTGCTCCTGGTTGCCGGCGTCCTGGCAGTCGGCCTTCGACCTGCCGCCGCCCAGGAATTGGAGCCTGGCGCTTACCAGAACGTGCCGGTCGGGTTGAACGTCGTATATGCCGGCTACGGCTTCTCTCAGGGGAACGTGCTGTTCGACGCGGCGCTGCCGATCGAAGGCTCGGACGCGACTGTCCACAGCATGGCGCTGGCCTACCTGCGGACCGTGAGCGTCTTCGGGCGATCCGCGAAGCTCGACGCGCAGCTTCCCGTGTCGTGGGCGCGGTTCGAGGGCGTGGTGTCCGGCGAGTTCAGGACGCGATCGCCGCAAGGGCTCAACGATCCGCGCGTGCGGTTGTCGGTCAACGTGTTCGGGGCACCCGCGCTCGATCTGCCCGGATTCGTAAAATACCGGCAGCGCACGATCGTGGGCGCCAGTTTTCAGGTCGCTCTCCCGCTCGGACAATACGACCGCACCAGGTTCATCAACCTCGGGGCACACCGCTGGTCCTTTCGTCCAGAGATCGCGTTGTCGCACACCAGAGGGCGCTGGATTTTCGAAGCGTCCGCCGGTACGTGGCTCTTCACCGACAACGACGATTACCCCGGCGGATCGAGCCTCTCACAACGTCCGCTGTACTTTGCGAAAGGAAACGCCATCTACACGTTCCGCCGGAACCTCTGGGCGTCCGTCAGCTACGGCCATGCCGAAGGGGGCCAGACGGCGCTGAACGATCTGATCCGCCAGGATCTGCAGAAGAACGACCGGATGGGAGCGACGCTGGCTGTGCCCGTTGCCAGATCCAGTGCGCTCAAGGTCGTCTTCACGACCGGGCTCGCCACGCGGCTCGGCGCGGATTTCACCTCGATTGGAGTCGGCTATCAATACAGCTGGGGTTTGAACGGGCCCGCGCCTTAGGCGCGGACCTGGCGTTTGCGTGGCGGCCAGCAGCACAGGGCGTGGACCTGACGCCACGGGGTGTCGTATCCGATCGTATCCACGTGGCGGACATGGATTCCTCACCGCATGTGGTGAGAGGCCCTGACGGCCAGCGGTGACGATCGCGTGCGTGCGACAGCCCGCGCTCGATTTCGCGGGCCCGTGCAGGAAGACGTACCGTTGTGTCGCGGCGGCATTCTTGCTGTTTGCCTGAACTGACAGCCGATGTCATTTTCGAACCGCATTCTCGTGGGCCTCGCGGCTGGCGTGCTCGTCGGCCTGTTCTTCGGCGAGCGCGCGGCCGCGCTGAAGTGGGCGGCCGACGGCTTCGTCAAACTGCTGCAGATGACGGTGCTGCCGTACGTCACGGTGTCGATCATCGGCAGCCTTGGCAAGCTGCGCTACGAGGAGGCACGCGTCACTGGGACTCAGGACTGGCGCGGTTCTGGCGGGATTGTGGCTGGTTGCGCTGCTGTTCACGTTTTTGATCCCGCTCACGTTCCCCCAGGTGCAGAACGCCACGTTCTTCAGCACCACGCTCGTGGAGCCCCGCCAGCCGTTCAACTTCGTCGATCTCTACATTCCGTCGAATCCGTTCTATTCCCTGGCCAACAACATCGTGCCGGCGGTCGTGCTGTTTTCGGTGGTGCTCGGCGTCGCTCTGATCGGCGTGGAGCGCAAGCAGATCCTGCTCGATGTGCTCAGCGTCGCGAGCGACGCGCTGTCCCTCGCCACGCGTTTCGTCGTCCGGCTGACGCCGTACGGTTTGTTCGCGATCGCGGCGACGGCTGCGGGAACGCTCAGCCTGGAACAGCTCGGCCGCCTTCAGGTGTATCTCATCGCCTACGTTCTCGTCGCGCTGCTGGTCAGCCTATGGGTCCTGCCGGGTCTCGTCGCCGCCCTGACCCCGATCCGGGCGCTGGACATCTTGCGGCTCACGAAAAATGCGCTGCTGACCGCTTTCGTCGCCGGCGACCTGTTCATCGTGCTCCCGGCACTGATCCAGGCGAGCAAGACGCTCATCGAGCAACAGGGGCTCGCCGACTCGCAGGGCGCCGCGCTGCCGGACGTCATCGTCCCCGCGTCGTTCAACTTTCCGCATACCGGCAAGCTGCTCTCGATCAGCTTCATCCTGTTTGCCGGATGGTTCGCCGACGCCGTGGTCCGGGTATCGGATTATCCGCGGCTCGCACTCACGGGGCTGGTGACGTTCTTCGGCAGTCTCAACGTCGCCGTTCCCTTTCTGCTCGATCTGTTCAGAATTCCCGTCGACACGTTTCAGCTCTTCCTGGCGAGCGGCGTCGTGAATTCACGCTTCGGCACCCTGGTTGCGGCGATGCACACCGTGGCGGTCGCGCTGCTCGGCACCTGCGCGATGACCGGGTCGCTGCGGTGGCGCCGCGGCCACATGATGCGGTATGCGGTCGTGACTGCCGTCCTCACCGTGGCCGTGATTGGCGGCACGCGTGCGCTGTTTGCCAGCGTCCTCGACCAGCGCTACACGAAGGACCAGGTGCTGTCAGGCATGCACCTGCTGCGCGAGTCACCGTCGGCGGTCGTCCATCGGACAGTGTCACCGGCACCAGCGGTCGCCGACGGCGTCGGTCAACTCGATGCGATTCGGTCGCGGGGAAGCCTGCGCGTGGGCTATCTGCCTGACGCGCTGCCGTACGCCTTCTTCAATCAGCAGGACAGGCTCGTGGGCTTCGACATCGAGCTTGCCCACCGGCTCGCCGGCGAGCTCGGCGTCCGCCTGGAGTTGGTGCCCGTACGAAGGGAACGGCTCGATGACGACCTCGCCCAGGGCTACTGCGACATCGTCATGTCCGGCGTCGCGGTGACCACCGATGGGGCGAGCCGTACGATGCTTTCCAGCGCCTACCTCGACGAAACACTGGCCTTCGTGGTGCCGGACGCCGCGCGTGAGCGATTCGCGACGTGGGACAGCATCAAATCGATGGGCGCGATCGGACTTGCGGTTCCGAATGTCCCCTACTACATGGAGAAACTCCGTCTCCTCGTCCCGCAGGCCGTGCTTCATCCGGTGACGGATGTCGTCGCAGTGCTGAAAGCGCTGCCGCCGCAGATCGGCGGAATCGCGCTTCCAGCAGAGCGGGGCTCGGCGTGGACGCTGATGTATCCCGCCTACTCGGTCGTCGTGCCGGCACCTGGCCTGGTGAAAGTGCCGCTCGCGTACCCGATTGCACGGAAGGATCAGGCGTTCGCGACCTTCATCAATACCTGGATCGATCTGAAGAAAAAGGACGGCACGCTCGATTCGCTCTACCGCTACTGGATCCTGGGTCAGAATCCCGAGGCCAGGCAGCCGCGCTGGTCCGTCATTCGCGATGTGTTGCACTGGGTGGAGTAGGGCATGACTGCCAAGGCCTCTGACCGTACGGCGCTGGAGCGCTTTCTCGGCGTGTTCACCGATGTGCGCGCTGGCGAGGGCCCAACCGCCCTTCTGCTGGCGTCGAACGTGTTTCTCATTCTCATGGCGTACTACGTGCTGAAACCGGTACGAGAGGCGCTGATTCTGGGGGAGGGATCGGCGGAGCTGAAGTCCTACATGTCTGCGGGCCAGGTCGTTGTGCTGGCTTTCGTCGTGCCCTACTACGGCCGTCTGGTAGCGCAGTTCCCACGGATACGCCTGATCAACATCGTGACAGCGTTCTTCATCGCCTGCCTTGCGCTCTTCTATGTGCTCGCCCAGTTCGGAGTGCCGCTGGGGGTCGTCTTCTTCTTGTGGATCGGAATCTTCAATCTCATGGTCGTCGCTCAGTTCTGGTCCTTCGCCAATGACGTGTATACGAAGGAAGAGGGACTGCGGCTGTTCGTCATCGTTGGATTCGGTGCCTCGCTGGGAGCCGTCATCGGCGCGCGCGCCGCGGATCGCCTGATCGAGCCGCTCGGTGTCTATCAGCTCATGCTCGTCGGCGGCGTCATCCTCGTCCTGCAGCTGCTGATCACCAACAGCATCGATCGCCGCGAGACGGGGCGCCGGCCCACGGCGGGCAGACCCGTCACCGCCGCCACACGCACAGGTGAGAATGCGTTTGCGATGGTACTTCGCACGCGCTACCTGCTTCTCATGGCGCTCATGCTCATGCTGCTCAACTGGGTGAATACGACGGGCGAGTACATCCTCGGCAGCATCGTGAAGGAAACAGCGACGAACATGGTCGCCGCCGGTCAAGCGAACGGGCTCACCGAAGGACAGCTCATCGGCGACTTCTATTCGAAGTATTTCACTCTCGTCAACGTCATCGGCCTGCTCCTGCAATTGTTCGTCGTGTCGCGAGTCGTCAAGTATCTGGACATCCCGTGGGCGGTGATGATTCTGCCGATGATTTCGCTGGGCGCATACAACATTCTCGTGTTCTATCCGGCGTTGATGGCCGTGCTGGCGGCCAAGGTGGCCGAGAACTCGACCGACTATTCGCTCAACAACACCGTGCGCAACATGCTGTTCCTGCCGTGCTCGTACGAGCAGAAGTTCAGCGCCAAACAGGTGATCGACTCATTCTTCGTGCGCATGGGCGACGTGCTGTCGGCGCTCGTCGTATTCGTCGGGACGGCGTGGTTCTCGCTCCATCCTCGCGGCTTCGCCGCCGTGAATGTCGTGCTGGTGGTCGCATGGCTCACGCTCGCCTGGCGCGTTGGCCGCCACTACAAGCGGTTGACGGAGTCAGAAGGAGCGCCGCAGGTGAGGGTCTGAACGCACGGCGGTGTACGCGCCCATTTTGGAAAGCACGCGTTTTCACGACCAGGTGGAACGTTGACGCGTCCGCCAGCGCGGGGCGCCGTCGCCTGCTGTCGTCAACTCACGCGGTGCCGCCCGCCGACGCCTTCATCTGCCGGCCCCGCCGGTCCGGGCAGACGATACCCAGCTTCTTCATCCGGAAGCGAAGGGTATTGGGGTGCAGGCCCAGCCGCTCGGCGGCGTTCTGCCTGCCGTTGATCCGCCATCCGCACTCGTGCAGGATGCCTTCGATGTGCGCCCGCTGAATGGCGTCCAGCGTGTCGCCCGCTACGGCGGTCGCGTCGGAATTCTGCCGTTTGATGCGGCCCAAGGCTTCGTCGAGCTGGAGCGTGTCACCCGTCGATCGAATCATCGCCCGCTCGACGACATTTTCCAGCTCGCGAACATTGCCCGGCCACGAATGTTGCTGCAGCGCCGACATCACGGCCCGCGGCACTTTGGTGATCCGGCGGCCGAGCTCCGGTTGGAGGCGCTGGATGAAGAACCAGACGAGCGATGGGATGTCCTCGAGCCGTTCGCGCAATGCGGGCAGGTAAATCGGGAACACGCTCAGGCGATAATACAGGTCCGCCCGGAACCGTCCGCTGGCGACATCCGCCTCCAGATCGCGGTGCGTCGCAGCGATCACCCTGACATCCACCCGTTTCGTCCGGGATGACCCGACGCGCTCGAAATGCCCTTCCTGCAGGACCCGCAGCAGCTTGGCCTGGACTTCAGGCGCGAGGTCGCCGATCTCGTCCAGGAAAATCGACCCGCCGTCCGCGAGTTCGAAGCGTCCCTGCCGCATCGAGACGGCGCCTGTGAACGAACCTTTCTCGTGTCCGAAGAGCTCGCTCTCGACGAGCGTCGGCGGAAGCGCCGCGCAGTTGACCCTCACCAGTGTCCGCATGCGACGCCGGCTCCGATCGTGCACGGCCCGCGCGAACAGCTCCTTGCCGGTGCCTGTCTCACCCAGCAAGAGTACGGAGGAGTTCATCGGCGCCACCTGGCCCAGCCGGGTCAGCGCCAGGCGCAGCGACGCGCCCTCCCCGACAATCTCGTCGAAGTCGTGGTAGGTCTTGATCTCTTCCTGCAGATACACGTTGTCGGCGGCCAGCTGCGCGTTCAGCCGCTCGATCGTCGCCACGCTCGCCCGTAACGCCGTTTCCTGCCGGCAGCGCTGGAGCGCCACGGCCAGGATCTCCGCAATCAGCCGCACTCGTTCCAGGACCGGCTCCGACCATCCGCGAGACGACCGGCGTGACCAGAGCACCAGCGCACAGACGACCTCCTCCGCCACGACGATCGGGACGCCCAGCCCCGACCTGTCCCCCCGATGACGGGCCATTTCGCGCTCGCCAGGCGGCAGGTCGGCACCGCCAGCAATCAGCACCACTTCGCGCTGCGCCAGGCGCTCGAGGAGCCATCGCGGCGGACAGCCGGCCGCGCCGAATGCCGCTTCTGCGCTCGGCCACATATGTACCGCGCTGACAGCTTCGCCTTCGCTGAACTCGATGAGGGCTGCGGCGTCGACGCTGATTGCCGCCCCGACCTGCTCGAGTGCACCCGCGATTGCCAAGGCGATCTCATCGACGTGCAGTTGCGCGAACTGTGATGACAATCTGGCGGCAAGCCGCTCGAATTGCTGCAGTTCCTCATGGCGTCCCGGCCGCGCCGACGGCATAGCTATGACCTGCATGACGCACCTGACCTCATCGCTGCTGTGTTGGCCATTCTGATTTCAGCCCCGGGATCCCGGTGACATGATTGCTGGCTGAAGCCGGACGCATTACGCGTGCGTTGCGTGTCGCCCGCTCGGGATGCTGTTGACACATCCCGCTGACGCGCCGTCGGCCGGCGCGCTAGTGGCCTGTATCAGCTGAACCAGTAGTGCCTTTCGGGCGGGGCATCCCGGCTGGCGGCGTTGCTCCTCGCTCGAATACTCCCGGTATGCTCGGTCGTCGCGCCTTGCCAGCCAGGCGCCGCGCTCCGAAATCCACTACCGCTTCAGCCGATACCGGCCACTAGGCCCTCAACTCACTCGAGACGTTCCACGAACGTGAGCGGCACTCTTGCCGACCTCGAGCAGCCTCTTGGCATCCACCGATCCGAAGAGCTGGATCAGCGACGCCACCAGTCCTGTCCATCCGGTCTGGTGACTCGCGCCGAGGCCCGCCCCGTTGTCGCCGTGGAAGTATTCATAGAAGAGGATGTGATCGCGCCAGTGACTATCCTCCTGAAACTTCTGCGTCCCGCCATAGACGGCCCGGCGCCCGTTGCCGTCGCGCAGGAAGATCCGCGTGAGGCGGTCGGCAATCTCCTTCGCAACCTCGAAGAGGTTCATGAGCCTGCCCGAACCGGTCGGGCATTCGACTTTGAAGTCATCGCCGTAGTACTGGTAGAAGTTCAGGAGCGCCCGGATCAGCAATGCGTTGACCGGCATCCAGATCGGGCCGCGCCAGTTGGAGTTGCCCCCGAACATGCCCGTGTTCGATTCGGCCGGCAGGTAGTCGACGGTGTGCGCCTGCCCGTGCACGTGGAACACATACGGATGCCGCTCGTGGAACTTCGAGAGCGCGCGGATGCCGTAGGCGCTCAGGAACTCGTCCTCGTCGAGCAATCGCGTCAGGATCCGGCGGAGCCGATCGGGGTTGACCAGGGCCAGAAGCGCCCGCTCGGCCACGCCCAGATGATCCGGGCCCGTGGGGTGCATCGTGCTCGACAGTTCCGGCATCCGGCGCCGCCGTTCCAGGATCGCCGCCATCGCTCTCGGGACGCGCTCCCGCTGCCGCTTTTCGATCACCGTGGTCGCGCACAGCGGCAGGAGCCCCACCATCGAGCGTATCTTGAGCCGCGTAGAGCTGCCGTCCGGTAGCCGGAGCAGGTCGTAGTAGAAGCCGTCCTCTTCGTCCCACATGCCGTCATCCCCGGGGCGGTTCATCGCTGCGGCGATGTAGAAGAAGTGCTCGACGAACTTGAAGACCATGTCCTCGTAGGTGGGGTCGTACGCGGCGAGCTCCGCGGCGAGCTCCAGCATGTTCTGGCTGAAGAGGGCCATCCACGCCGTGCCGTCCGCCTGTTCGAGGTGGCCGCCGGTGGGAAGTGGGGCGCTACGGTCGAACACGCCGATGTTGTCGAGGCCGAGGAACCCTCCCTCGAACACGTTCTTGCCGAAGCGGTCCTTCCGGTTCACCCACCAGGTGAAGTTCAGCAGGAGCTTGTTGAAGGTGGTTCTGAGGAACTCCACGTCCGTTTCGCCGCGCAGCGCCTGGTCGGTGCGGACGAGGAACAGGGTTGCAAAAGCGTGGACCGGCGGATTCACGTCGCTGAAGTTCCACTCGTACGCGGGCATCTGACCGTTGGGGTGCAGGTACAAGCCGCGGAGCATCAACGCCATCTGCTCCTTGGCGAAGTCCGGGTCGACGATCGACAGCGGAACCGTATGGAAGGCCAGGTCCCACGCCGCATACCAGGGGTACTCCCACTTGTCGGGCATGGAGATGACGTCCTGGTTGAGCATGTGGTACCACTCCGAGTTCCGGGCGTTGTGAAATCCGTGATGGAGTGGGTTGGAATGGTGTTCGTCGAGCCAGTTGTCGCCGTCGAAGTAGAAGAACTGCTTGCTCCAGAGCATGCCTGCGATCGCCTGGCGCATCACGTTGGCCGCATCCTGACTCACTGATGGCGGCGTGACCGATTGGTAGAACTCATCGGCTTCACGGAGCCTGACATCGAAGAGCTGGTCAAAATTCCGGCCAAAAGGCTGCCCTTTCTGGTCCAGGAAACTGCTGGAGAGCCGCAGCCTGATCACCGCAGTCTTCCCCGCACCGACTGTGACGCGGTAGTGCGCCGCGACCTTGGTGCCCTGCCTGCCGGGATTCACCGCGTCGGGCCGGCCCAGCACCACGCAGTCGTTGATGCCATCCTTGACGTAGGGACTCTCGTTCTCCTGCCCGTGGAACAGTCGCTCGTGGTTCGTTTCGTTCTCGGTGAAGAGTAGCGGCACATCGCCTTCGCACGACAGGAGAAATGCACCCAGCAGGGGATGAGTCGCGGCGGCCGTGCTCACACCTGCCGGCGCCTCGATCTGCTTCAGGTTCGGCTTCTCGGACGCTCTATTCGATGCGGCAATCCACTTCGACCAGTCGTTGCGGAACCACAGCGTCGGCAGCAGATGCAGTTCGGCCGCGTCCGGTCCACGGTTGGCCGCGGTGATTCGGACGAGGATGTCTTCAGCCGCGCCCTTCGCGTATTCCACGAACACGTCGAAATAACGGTCGTCTCTGAAGACGCCGGTGTCTAGGAGCTCGTATTCCATCTCGTCGCGGTTGCGACGGCGGTTCGTCTCCACCAGATCGGCGTAGGGATACGCATCGTGTGGGTACTTGTACAGAAACTTCATGTACGAGTGGGTCGGCGTGCTATCCAGATAGAAGTAGTACTCCTTGACGTCCTCGCCGTGGTTTCCCTCGCTGTTCGTGAGTCCGAAGAGCCGTTCCTTCAGGATCGGATCCTTGCCGTTCCACAGCGCGAGCGCGAAGCAGAGCTGCTGTTTCTCGTCGGAGATGCCTGCCAGGCCATCCTCGCCCCAGCGATACGCACGGGAGCGGGCATGATCGTGCGTGAAGAAATTCCAGGCGTCGCCGTTATGGCTGTAGTCCTCCCGCACCGTGCCCCACTGCCGTTCGCTGAGGTACGGTCCCCACTTCTTCCACGCAACGGCGCCCGTGCGGGCTTCTTCGAGCCGCATGTGCTCATTGGTAGGCATGATTCCCTCGTTTCGTCGAATGGAGGACGGTGAACAACCCTGAGGCCACGTCCACGTTCAGGCCCGCGTCCGCCAGGCCGCCGTGCGACGGCCGAGCTCGCAGCTGGCAGCGATCCTGCGCATGTAGAGCACACGGGGGGCCAGCGGCGCGGCGTCGGGCCGCAAACCGCTAACTGGTACGGTGGCGGAGTTTTGCGATGTGTGGGCTGCGCGGGTGTTCCGTCTGGGCTTCTCAGGTGGCTCCGGCCGGGCGGAGGTCCTCCGGAACTTCGGGTCGAGATCCCGGAGTGGCCCTCCTCGGGCCCGGTTGCATCGGGCACTGAGCCAACGGGCCGGACGCCGCAGGAGTTCAGTCCGTTACACCTTCCATGCGACGGGGACGCGAGGATCGGGAAGGTAGGCACAGTAGGTGCCGGTGCGGATAGCGCGCTCGAGGTGGGCGCCCAAGGGAGGATGGTGAGCACGGATTCGCCCCATGGCATGTCGAACCGCTCGTGTCACACTGGCTCTGGCGCGCTCCGCGACGGAACCCACGCGTCGGTCGCGCCCGCCGAGCCCGATCGCTCGGGACAACTCGCGCGAAAGGAAGTCCAGTTCGGCCGTTGCCTGCGCAACCCGTGATGTGTCCCCCAGTGTTCGCGCCTCCTCCAGATCGTCCGTGATTTCGGTGAGCCGCCGGCGGTACGCGTTCTTCGCACGGGCATCGAGCACCGGAGAGATCTCGGCGCGGAGGACGCGTTGGAGCGTGGTCGCGGCCTGTGCCCACGTCGATGGCTACACGTGCCCACTCTCGGGCGCGCGCAAAGTCGCCGGATAGCAACCGTTCGTAGCTCCGCACCACCGCGAGCCACGCGTGAACCGGTGTGTCGTCCTGTCCCTCGAGGAGCCGCTCCGCCCGCTTCACCCATCCGCGAATAGGGGCGAGGAGGGCCATATCGAACAGGAGGTGCAGCGCGACGCGCACGGCCGCACCCGCCGCGGCGAGACGGTCGCCCGCTCGCAACCCCTCTGCGTGCACTCGCTCCCATGCGTCTAGCGTCGCGTCGACGTGACCCGCGGCATACGCACAACTGGCGAACAGCGCGAGATCTGGTCCGTCCAGAAGCTGATGCCCGTCGGCCTGCACGAACAGCTCGTACGCCTGTTGCCAGTCGCCGTGTCCCGCGGCGTCACGCGCGTGGGTCAGGAGCGGCTCGTCGCCCACCTCATGCATGGCATGTCCGCTTGGGAGCTGTGCCCGGCCTTGAGTGGTTGTGGCGCGGCGCCGGCGCGAGTCGCTTTCGATCCGATCCGCACCTGGAATTGGGTGAAGGCGACTGACACGACCGGTCAGGTCTTCGCCTGCCAGCAGTTCACATGGCTCTTCTCCAATGCCTTCCTGCGCAACAAGGAGGCGGTGCATCAGACCATCAGCCTGTTGACGAGCAACCCCAACCCCATCGGCCCGGAGGCCTACAACCGGCAGGCGCAGGCGTACCTGCGGTATGACGCGCTCGACCGGCTGGTCGACATCAGGTCGCCGACCCTCGTGATTGTCGGCGAACAGGATCTGCTCACGCCGCCATGGGTCTGCCGAGAGGTCGCCGACAGAATCCCCGGCTCCCGATTCGAGATGATCACGGGCGCCGGAGCGTCACATGTGGTGCCGATTGAGCGTCCGGACGATTTCAATCGCCTGGTGACAAGGTTCCTCGCAGCCTCGGCGGCAACCGGGGTGTCCGCCGCGCCCGTGACCCCGGTGATCGTCGGAGCACAGGAGAGGCGCTGAACCTGCCGTCGTCAAGGGGCGCCGAATGGGGCGGGACGCTAGAGCTGATATCCCTTTGCGAGGGCCGAGAATGCGGTCACTTCCGCAGCCTGGCGCGACGAATCCCAGCCAAGCTCGCTCGCCATCAGCCGCGAAACCTCGGGTGCCATGGTTTCCGCCGCGCGCGCGTTGAGGAACAACGCCCGCGTGCGGCGCGCGAGCACGTCCTCGACGGTCCGGGCCATCTCGTGGCGGGCGGCCCACACGACTTCAGCGCCTGTGTACGGCAACCGCGCATGGAGCGGCGCCGCCAGCGACGGTGTCGCGCGCATCAGATCTTGAATCGCTGGCGCGTCAGATCCGTACACGCCGAGCGTGCCAAACCGGCCCGCGTTCGAGTGGTATCCGTGGACGTTGAGCGTACGCGTCACGCAAGGCCGCTCCGCCAGGCGCCCGAGATCGGCCGCCTGATCCACGGTGTGCTCCGCCATGTTCCGGTAGGTCGTCCACTTGCCGCCGGCCGTCGTCAGCAGCCCCGAGGCATCGATGTGAATCGTATGGTCGCGCGAAAGCGCCGCGGTCAACTTGCCGTCTCCGCTCTTGACGAGCGGACGGATGCCGACGAACACACTCAGGACGTCGTCTCGAGTCGGTGGCTTGTGAAGGTACTGGCCTGCCGTCTCGAGGATGAACTCGATCTCCTGTGGCAGCGGGCGCGGCTCCAGCGTCGGCGTCGCAATCGGTGTATCGGTGGTGCCGACGAGCGCGTGACCGTGCCACGGAATCGCGAACATGACTCGACCGTCCGACGTGTGCGGCACCATGATCGCCGCGTCGGCCGATAGAAAGGAGTGGTCGAACACCAGGTGAATGCCCTGGCTCGGCGCGATCAGCGTCTCCGCCTCGGGCTCGGCCAGCCGGCGCACCGAGTCGGAAAACGCACCGGTCGCATTGACGACCACGCGCGCCGGGATCGTCCATTGACGCCCGGTTTCCTGATCGGCCGCGATGATGCCATCGATGAAACCGTCGGCGCCCTTCGTCATCGCCACGACGCGGACGTAATTCACCATCGTCGCACCCTGGTCGGCAGCCGTTTCCACCAGGTTGATCAGCAGCCGCGCATCGTCGAACTGGCCGTCGTAGTAGACGACCCCGCCGCGCAGCCCGTCGGTCTTGATCGTCGGCAGCCGCGACAGGGTCTCCTCGCGTGTCAGGATTTCTGACGTGCCGAACCCGTACTTGCCGGCAAGCACGTTGTAGATCTTGAGTCCAAGCCCGTAGAAGGGCGCTTCCCACCAGTCGTAGTTCGGCACGACGAAGGCGAGGTTGCTGACCAGATGGGGAGCGTTCTGTCGAAGCAGGCCGCGCTCCTTGAGCGCTTCCATCACCAGCGCGATGTTGCCCTGTTCGAGGTACCGCACTCCCCCGTGCGCGAGCTTGGTGCTCCGGCTCGACGTGCCTTTGCCGAAGTCATGCTGTTCCAGGAGGAGAACGTCGTAGCCGCGGCTGGCGGCATCGACCGCGATGCCAACGCCCGTGGCGCCGCCGCCGATGATGACAATGTCCCAGGGATTGCGCCGCTCCTCGAGCCGGACGAGCATATCGGCCCTGCGCATGCTAGTGGCCTGTCCTTGTCATTTGTGGAGTGGATGTCGGAGCGCGGCGCCCGAGTGGCAAGGCGTGAGGAGCGAGCATATCGGGAATATTCGAGCGACGAGCAACGCCGCCAGTCGGGATGCCCCGCCCGACAGGCACTCTACAAAATGACAAGGACAGGCCACTAGTCACTCCCCGCGATCCAGGACTTCGAGCGGTTCAATGCCTCGTGCCACTCCGCGCGGCGCGCCGCCGTCGCTGACGATGGTGTTGACGGCTCGAAGCGTCTGTCGACGCGCCAATGGCGGGCGAGTGCGTCGATCGAGTCCCAGAAGCCAACCGCCAGGCCGGCAAGGTACGCTGCGCCCAGCGCCGTCGTCTCGGTCACTTTCGGCCGCACGACGGCCACGCCGAGCAGGTCGGCCTGAAACTGCAGCAGGTAGTTGTTGGCTGCCGCGCCGCCGTCGACGCGCAGTTCCGCCACATCGATTCCCGCATCGTCTCGTGTCGCTTCGAGCAGGTCGGCGACCTGAAACGCGATGCTCTCCAGGGCGGCCCTGGCGATGTGGGCGGCTTTCGTGCCGCGCGTGATCCCCACGATGGTGCCGCGCGCGTACGGGTCCCAGTGCGGCGCGCCCAAGCCGGCAAATGCCGGCACGAGGTAGACGCCGCCACTGTCCGCCACGGAAAGCGCCAGCTCCTCGACGTCGGACGATTCCCTGATAATGCCCAGCCCATCACGCAGCCATTGGACCACTGCGCCGCCGATGAAGACGCTGCCTTCGAGCGCGTACATCGTCTTGCCGCCGACCCGCCAGGCCACCGTCGAGAGCAGTCGGTTGCGTGAGGCAGCCGGTCGCTCACCGGTGTTCTGCAACAGGAAGCAGCCGGTGCCATAGGTGTTCTTCGTCAGTCCGGGGGAGACGCACATCTGGCCGAACAGCGCGGCCTGCTGGTCACCGGCGATGCCGGCGATAGGAACGCCGCCGGCGCCGAGCGTCGTCGAGACGCGGCCGTAGATCTCGCTCGATGAACGGACGTCGGGCAGCATGCTGGCGGGCACTCGCAGCAGCCTCAGCAGATCGTCGTCCCACGTCATTGTGTTGATGTTGAACAGCATGGTCCGCGAGGCGTTGCTGACATCCGTGATGTGCGTCGAGTCGCTCGTGAGCTGCCACACCAGCCAGCTGTCGATCGTTCCGAACGCCAGCTTGCCGGCCTCGGCCCGGGCGCGCGCGCCGGGGACGTTGTCGAGAATCCACGCTATCTTGCTGCCGGAGAAGTAGGCGTCGATGACGAGCCCGGTGCGTTCTCGAATGAAGTCTTCGTGGCCGTCGCGTTTCAGGCGATCACAGAAATCTGCGGTCCGGCGGTCCTGCCAGACGATCGCGTTGTAGACAGGCTCTCCGGTCGCGCGGTCCCACACGACGGTGGTCTCGCGCTGGTTGGTGATGCCGATGGCGACGATGTCCCGCGGCCGAAGGTGCGCGCGCCCCAGCGCCTCGGTCACCACCGAAATCTGCGTCGCCCAGATTTCGCCGGGGTCGTGCTCAACCCACCCTGGACGGGGGAAGATCTGTGGAAACTCGCGCTGTCCAACGGCAACGATGGAAGCATCGTGATCGAAGACGATCGCGCGCGAGCTTGTGGTGCCCTGGTCGAGGGCGATGATGTGCGGCACGGTTGTGACTCCTGAGGTGACGGCAGGCCTGCAGGGAACCCGGGAGTCGACATTCTACATTCGGCGTTCTGCCATCCGAACGTGTTCCGCTGCCGGCATCCGACACAGTCGATGAACACGAACCGGATCAGCGGAATACCGTGCCGCGAACGATGCGTCTGGACAGATCCGATTTCCGGCGGGTGCCGATGCGGTTAGGCTGATGCTGGCTCAGCCGACATAGGTGGTCGATGGCGCCGGGCGTGCCGGCGCCATCGACGACCGCTTAAGCCACCTTCGAGTGTCACTGCGTCTCGTTGCGCGCTTTCGCCGGTGACCATGATGACGGTGTTGCGATCCGGACTATTGTGCGTGCCTCGCATGCAGGGCGAACGCGGCACCCTGCGGGTCCATCGCGTTCACGATCCAGTCGCCGCCAGGCACCTCCATCGGGCCGTTGAGGATCTGCCCTCCGTTTGCCTTGATGCGTTCGACCGCGGCGGTGATGTCGGGCACGCGGAAATAGATCTGCCAGTTGGGCGGCACGTGCGCCATCTCGGCCGGCTTGTTCATCATGCCGCCGATCATCCCGTGAGGGCGGTTGAACATCTGGTATTTGCCCGCCGGACCCATGTCGAGCGCCTCGCTGGGCTGCCAGCCGAAGATCCCCTGGTAGAACTTCATCGCCGCCGGTGCGTCGGTCGTCATCAGCTCGTGCCAGGACGCTTCACCGACTTCTGCTGCTGCCTCCGGCTGCTGGTCAGTGGTTGCCGGCTCGTAGATGTAGAAGGCGGCGCCCTGCGGATCCTTCATCATCTGCATGCGCCCGACGGTCGGTACTTCGATCACCGGACTACACTCGCTGCCACCGAGTCGCTTGATCTGGGCGGCAGCCTCCTCCAGTTTGGGCACGCCGACGTACATCGCCCAAAACGGCGGCGCATTCATGCCTTGAGGCCTCGGCAGTACGCCCGCGACAGGGACTTTTTCCCGCCGACTGAACATCGTGTAGGGCTGAGGCGAGCCCTCGAATGGCGCCGACGACCAGCCGACCACATTCTTGTAAAAGGATTCGGCGGCTTCCATATCGGTTGTCATCAACTCGTACCACAGCGGACGTCCAAGCAGCGTTGAAGTGGCGACAGTCATTCGAATCCTCCTGGCATTGGAAAACCCAACGGAATCACTCACCGAGTTGGGACGGAATCAGACTGGCCGTCGCCCGCCCTGCCGTGCTGCGTCGATTTCGGCGGCTCCCGCCTTGACGAGTGTCGTGACGGGGTCGACGGGGATTTGTCCGGCTGGGATCGAATCGAACGACGGTGTTCGAGCCATCATCGCGTCGAGATCCGCCACGTGCGGCATCCCCGACCGTCCCGTTCATCACGAACAAGCAGACGTCATGCCGCGCAGCGGCGATACTGCCAGGGGCCTGCGGCGGTATCGAATGCCGGGACGCCTCTCCGCATGACTTCCTCGACGTCTGCACGGCCGCGAGGATTGCTGAACGCAACGGTTCGGGTCGCGTCCGGGACAGCGGTTCAGCTTGCGAAGACCTCATGGCTCAGGATTCAGCTGAGGCGGGCAGATGGCAACCTCGCGCAAACTGGCCACCGACGTGCTGCCGACGTGCTCGATGCGATGCGCCAGACCAGCTACGGCGGGCCAGATCCGCGCGCGAAGATCCTCGAAGCGGCGCGGCCACCCGGGATCGTACTCGGTAACAACGACAGTCGGGCTACTGTTGTGTATGCCCCTGAAGTCGATTCGCGCCTGGCTTCGCGTCGATCGCCCGGAGCAGGACGAGTTCGCGCCGCTGCGCGAGACGCTCGAAGCGCTGGATCATCTCGAACCCGACCGCGCCCGGTATCTCGGCGCGTTTGCCTATCTGCTCGGCCGCGTCGCGCACGCCGATCAGCACGTCTCGCCTGAGGAAACGAGCGCCATGGAGGCGCTCGTCCGGGAACACGGCCAGCTGCCGCACGACCAGGCGACGATGGTGGTGCAGCTGGCGAAGACCAGCAACCTCCTGTTTGGCGGGACGGCCAACTTCCTCGTCGCGCGGGAGTTTTCCGCGCTGGCAGCCTACGACCAGAAGCTTGCCCTGATGCGATGCTTGTTCGAAGTGTCGGCCACAGACGAGGCGATCTCGACCGCCGAGGAAGGCGAGATCCATCGCATTGCCAACGAACTTCGCATCAATCCGCCCGATCTGGTCGCGCTGCGCGTGGCCCATCGGCGCCACCTGCCCGGGGTGTCGCGCGAGTGATGGCTCGCCGCGGCGAGGTGCCGTAAACTTGCGCATCGAGGTGGAGACATATGGCCGCAGCGCAATCCCTTGAACCGACGCCACGGAAACCCCTCCGGGTCTGGCCGGGCGTGGCTGCCGTCATCGTGCAGTGGATTGGCTGGTTCGTCGTCCCCGTCGTCCTTCCCGACGCGGGAATGGCGGGCATGATGGCCGCGATCGCCATGACGCTGGCGATCATCGTATGGTGGCTGTTCTTCAGCCGCGCGCCCTGGGCCGAGCGAATCGGTGCGATCGTGCTGATGGTCGTCGGCATCGCGGCGACGTCACGCCTCGTTCACGAGTCCATTTCGAACGGGATGATGGGGTTCATGTTGTACGTGTACGCCATCCCCGTTCTGTGCCTCGCGCTCGTCATATGGGCCGTGGCCGCGCGGCGGCTCTCTGCGGCACCGCGGCGCTCATGGATGCTCGCGTCGATTCTGCTCGCGTGCGGCGTGTTCACCACCATTCGGACCGAGGGCATGGACGGCGACGGCGAATCCGATCTCCACTGGCGATGGACGCCAACCACCGAGCAGCGCCTCCTCGCGCAGGCAGCCGACCCGGCCACGGTCTCTTCTCCGGGCAAGCCGGCGGCCCTGCCGCCGCCGCCGCCAGCAGTCGAAGCGCCGAAGCAACCGCCCAAGATCGAAGCTGCTGATCAACCTACCCCGGTGCCGCCGGCTCCCGCCGATGCGAAGACGTCCGAGACGCGCGTCGCCTTGGGCGCGAACACGATCGCGGCCGCTGCCGATTCGGCGGCAGTGAGGATCGCCGAGTGGCCCGGCTTTCGCGGGCCGGGACGCGACGGCATCATCCGTGGCGCACGGATTGAGACCGATTGGTCCCGGTCGGCGCCGATCGAGTTGTGGCGCCGGCCCATCGGACCTGGCTGGTCGTCGTTCGCGGTCGACGGCAATTACCTCTATACGCAGGAGCAGCGCGGCGAAGAGGAGATCGTCTCGTCCTACAACCTGACCACTGGTGCGTCAGTGTGGAAGCATCGCGACCGCACCCGATTCTGGGAGTCGAATGCCGGCGCCGGTCCGCGCGGCACGCCAACCCTCCACGGCAGCCGCGTCTACACGTTCGGGGCCACCGGAATCCTGAACGCCCTCGACGCCCGCAGCGGCGCCGTCGTCTGGTCGCGCAACATCGCATCGCACACCGGCAGGACGATTCCCGACTGGGGGTTCGCGAGCTCACCGCTGATCGCCGGCGACATGGTTGTCGTCGCCGCGGCCGGCGTGCTCGCGGCCTACGACCTGGCGGCCGGGGATCCACGCTGGATCGGGCCGAAGAAGGGCTCGGGGTACAGCTCGCCGCATCTCACGACAATTGCCGGTGTGCCGCAGATCGTGCTGCTGAACGGCGACGGGGCGATCGGCGTCGCGCCGGCCGACGGCGCGCTGCTCTGGAAGCATGAATGGCGGAGCGACGGCATCGTGCAGCCTGCCGTGATCT
Organism: Vicinamibacteria bacterium; assembly: GCA_963739995.1. Taxonomy (GTDB): domain Bacteria; phylum Acidobacteriota; class Vicinamibacteria; order Vicinamibacterales; family JAENWD01; genus CAVUCH01. The sequence goes on from CAVUCH010000002.1 coordinate 79,164, forward strand.
CAGGCAGCGACGTCCTCGTCGGCAGCGGCTCAGGAATGGGTGCGGTCGGCGTGCGCCGGCTCGCCGTTGCGCATGGGCCCGGCGGCTGGATGGTCCAGGAGCGCTGGACGTCGAGCGGACTGAAGCCGTACTACAACGATTTCGTCGTTCACAACGGCCACGCCTTCGGCTTCGATGGCAGCCTCCTCGCCTGCATCGATCTCGCGGACGGCGCGCGCAAGTGGAAGGGCGGACGCTACGGTCATGGCCAGCTGGTGCTGTTGCCGGAACAAGAGCTGCTGTTGGTCGCGTCAGAGGACGGCGAGCTGGCACTGGTCAAGGCCGCGACCGACGGATTCACGGAGCTGGCGCGCTTCGCCGCGATTGAGGGTAAGACCTGGAATCACCCGGTGCTCGTTCGCGACGTCGTTCTCGTGCGCAACGCCGAGGAGATGGCCGCGTTCCGGCTGCCGGTCGCTGCGGCCGCCAAGTAGCGTGCCAGGATCGCGACCGCTGATTTCACACTGACCCTATCCGACCCGGCGCACTCGCGCGACATGCCAGCCGCGCTACTCGCCAGATTCGAACTTGGCCACTGCCGTCGGACCCTGCAAGAAAAGGCTTGCTAGGTATGTGGGCTGCGCAGCGCTACCCCAAATCGGCGAACCGATAGCCAACCCAGGGCTCGGTCACGATGTAACGCGGGCGAGACGGATCAGGCTCGAGCTTCTTCCGGAGCGAGCCGAGAAGGACCCGCAGGTGCTCCGGCTGATCGACGGCATGCGGACCCCAGATCGCCTTCAGAATCGCTCGATGCGTGAGCACGCGCCCCGGGTGCTGCGCGAAGAACACCAGCAGCTCAAACTCCTTCGGCGTCAACCGGACCTTCTCGTCACCGCGTGTGACAGAATGCCGATCCCGGTCGATCACGAGATCGCCCCGCACGATCGGACCAGCCGTCGCCGGCGCCGCTTCCACACGACGTAACGCCACGCGAATCCGCGCCAGCAGCTCCTCGGCACCAAACGGCTTCGTCACGTAGTCGTCGGCGCCTGCGTCGAGCGCGCTGACCTTGTCTCCTTCTGCGCCGCGGGCCGAGAGCACGATGATCGGCGTCGACCGACCGTCTCGGATCAGCCGGCACACTTCTACGCCGTCCACGTCGGGTAGACCCAGGTCGAGGATGATCAGGTCGGGATCGACACGCTCGACACTCTCCATGCCGGCCTTGCCCGACATCGCGGTCGACACCTCGTACCCTCGTGATCGAAGCAGGGGCGCCATCGTGGCCAGGATCGACGGCTCGTCGTCGACGATCAGCACGCGTGACGGCATGATGATTACGACGCGTGCGCGTCCATCACGCGCACTGCAGATGGGACGACGATCGTGAACTGTGCACTTCCGCCCGCCACGTTCTCACACCAGATCCGTCCGCCTTCTGCGGCGATCTCATCCCTTGATAGCGCGAATCGCCCTAAAAAAGCCGTAAAGAGGTGAAGGGCCGATGTGACGAGCGTGCGTGTGTCCGGGGCGGCGTTCGAACGCCTGAGACGTCCATAAGGCGGCGCCTGGCCCGCCTCTCGATACCCACGCAGAGCATCACGCAAGCAGCGCGCGCACTGACCCGCTTTGGCGCGCAAGCTGGACTCGGTCCCGCTCGCCTCGAGCGAAGCAATGTGAGAACCTGACTCATCCTTGGTTCGCATTGCGCGGAGACAACAAGACGTACAGGTACTTCAGAGGTCTGGAGGTCGCATATGTCATGCACCATCGGCATCTCGACTCGGTGCCTCGCACGCGTCGCTCTGGCAATGCTTTTTGGGCTCATCGGCCACACTGCGATGGCTCAGTCAGTCCAGGGAACAGCGACATATCGCGAACGTATTACCCTGCCGCCGGGTGCCGTGTTCGAAGCCACCCTCGAGGACGTCTCGCGGGCCGATGCCGCTGCGTCGATCATCGCAACGACGCGTGTAGCCACACCTGGCAATCCGCCCATCCGGTTCACCTTGGCGTACGACCCGGCGAAAATCGTCGCCGCCAACCGGTATGTCGTTCGGGCGAGAATCCTGCTGAACGACAAGCTCGTCTTCACGACCGACACGCCGCCGCCTGTGATCACGCGCGGAAGTCCAACCGACGTCTCCATAATGCTGCGCAGTGTCGCAGCGAATCAGACTGGGTCGACTCCCGCTGGGGGCGGCGGAGGTCTCGAAGGGACATACTGGAGAGCAACCGAGGTTGCGGGAAAGCCGACACCCGCCCAAGACGCGAATCGTGAGGCCCATCTGCTTTTCGAGACGGGAGGCCGGTTCTCTGGCTCTGACGGATGCAATCGCATCGCGGGTAGCTATGAGCTGAAAGGAGACGTCGTCAGGTTCAGCCCTGGGACGGCCACCCAAAAAGCATGCATCGACATTGGTGATCTCGATGCCGCAGTCCGCGCCGCATTGAAGGGTGCGACCCGACTGACGATCGCGGGCGATCGCCTGAATCTCCTCGACGCCTCGGGCAGGCAGTTGGCTGTATTCAGTGCACCGACTCAGCGGTCCCAATCGTCGACCTCGCCTGGACTTGCAGGTACGTCCTGGCAACTCGTCAAGTTTCAGGGCAGCGACGAAAAGATACTGATGCCCGATGACAGCGCGAAGTACACGATCGAGTTCGCTGCCGCCGGTCAGCTGACCGACGGATCGACTGCAATCGCGGCCGCAGCACTTGGAAATCGGGCGGGCCAAATCAGCTGCAGTTCGGTCCATTAGCGCTCACTCGTGCCAAATGCCCCGCTGGCTCCTTGCACGATCAGATCGTGAAGCAGTGGGCAAACATCCGATCGTACGTTGTCAAGGACGGTCACCTGTTTCTGTCGCTGATGGCGGACGGCGGAATTTACGAATTCGAACCGCTCGAGAAGACCAATTAATGATGATTGCTCGTCCCTAGCGGGAATTCCGTGGTCTCGGCGTGGATCCGGCAGGACGCAAAGAGGAGCAGACGAACACGGCGCGCCCGGATCACACGAGGGCGCACCAGTAACGCGGTCAGTGCTTCGCTCGCCCGATCAGTTTCGTTGCTTCCCTCAGCCACAACACGGAGCTGGCGACCGCGATACAGAATGTCCAGTCTCGAGCCGTCAAACCGACGGTCCCAAAGGCGCGTTGGAGAAACGGCACGTATACCACCAGAAATTGCAGGGCCACTGACCCGGCGACCGCCCCCCACAGCCACCGGTTCGTGAAGAGGTGAACGAACGCACTTCGCTCGTCGGATCGCGCGTTCACCACATTGAAGATCTGAAACAACATCAGCGTTGTGAACGCCATCGTCTGTCCATACCGCAGGTTGCCCTCTCCCTCGACGAACCCTCCTGGCATTGAGGCGTCCAGGACGAACAGCGTGCCGGCCGCCATGACGATGCCGACGAAGAAGATCCCCCGCCACATGCGCCCGGTGACCACTCCCTCGCCGACAGGACGCGGCGGTTGGTGCATGAGCCCTTCATCCGCCGGATCGACACCCAGCGCAAGTGCTGGTGGACCATCGGTCACAAGATTGATCCAGAGGATCTGTGTCGCGAGCAGCGGTAGGACGACGGCGCCACCGCCGACGTCAAGGCCGATCTGTCCGGCGAGCAGGACGCCAAAGAACATGGTGATCACCTCGCCGATGTTCGACGAGAGGAGATACCGCAGGAACTTGCGGATGTTCGCGAAAATCGCGCGCCCTTCTTCGACCGCCGCGACGATCGACGCGAAGTTGTCGTCGGACAGTACCATGTCGGCCGCCTCCTTCGAGACGTCCGTCCCCGTGATGCCCATGGCGACGCCGATGTCCGCCTTCTTCAACGCTGGCGCGTCGTTCACGCCGTCTCCCGTCATGGCGACAACCGCCCCGGAACGCTTCAGCGCATCGACGATGCGAAGTTTGTGCTCCGGGTTCACCCGCGCGTACACGGACACTTCGGCTGACATGCGCGAAAGCGCGTCGGCCGACAGCTTCTCCAGCTCGGCTCCTGTCGTTGTGCGGCCATCGGTGCTAATCCCGAGCTCGCGAGCGATGACGCTGGCGGTGCGCGGATGATCGCCGGTAATCATGATCGGACGAATACCCGCGTGTCGGGCGCGCGCGACCGCGTCTCTGGCTTCTGATCGAGGCGGATCGATGATGCCAATCAGTCCGGCGAACACAAGATCCTGTTCAACCCGTTCGTCGGGACGTGCCGACGTTTCCGCGAAAGCCTCGTGCGTCAGCCACCGGCCGGCAACGCCAAGCGTCCTGAGTGCCTCGCCCGCGAGGGCTTCGTTCGTTTCGAGTATTGCTGCACGCCGCTCCGGGGTGAGCGGCCGCCGCTCCTCGCCGACGAGTTCTCGCGTGCACCGCGTCAGCAAGACATCAGGGGCGCCCTTGGTGAACACCACGCCACGGTCCTGGTGCTCGGAATCACGGTGCAGCGTGCTCATCAACTTGCGTTCCGAAGAGAATGGGACCTCTCCCACACGAGGAAGTCGCTGGTCGAGCGAATCGGCACTCAGGCCGCACTTCCGCGCAGCGACCAGCAACGCGCCTTCCGTTGGATCGCCCTGCACCGTCCATCGGCCGGCCGTCTCCTGAATTGAGGCGTTGTTCGCGCGGTCGGCCGCGGCAAGCGCGCGTTCCAGTTCGAAGCGCAGCGCTCCTTCGATTGGCCGCCCTCCTTCAGCCTGAACCGCGCCATGGGGTGCATACCCTGAGCCCTCGAACGTGACGCGCCCGCTCGCGGTTACCACCACGCGCACCGTCATCTCGTTCTTCGTGAGCGTGCCGGTCTTATCCGATGCGATAACCGTGGCGGAGCCGAGCGTTTCCACTGCGGCCAGGTGCCGGACGATGGCGTTTCGCCTCGCCATACGCTGCACGCCGATCGAGAGCACGGCTGTCACAACGGCAGGGAGGCCTTCGGGAACGGCCGCGACGGCCAGCGCGACCCCGAGGATGAGTACATCGAACAGGGCGCCGGCGCTACGTACATCTTCGACGACCACGATGGTGACGATCATGATGACCGCGATTGCGACCACGACCAGACCCAGCATCTTGCCGGTGCGATCCAATTCCCGTTGGAGCGGCGTCGCCTCGTCGGGCGTTGCCTTGAGGAGTCCTGCGATGCGCCCCATCTCGGTGCGCATGCCCGTGGCGGTGACGACAGCCTTCCCATGCCCGTAGGTTGCGGCGGTGCCGCTGAAGACCATGTTGTCCCGATCGCCGAGCACCACCTCCTCGGCGATCACGGCGGTATCCTTCGTGGTCGGCAGGCTCTCGCCGGTGAGTGCAGCCTCCGCCGTCTGTAGGGCGACGGACTCGAGCAACCGGCCATCGGCGGCAATGGTGTCACCTTCCTCGACGAGGATGATGTCGCCCGGAACGATCTGCGACGCGGAGACGGTTCGCCGCTCTCCGCCTCGGATCACGGAGGCGTCCGCCGCCGACATCGCGCGAAGTGCGGCAACGGCAGCCTCGGCACGCGACTCCTGCACATAGCCCATGGTCGCGTTCAGGAGCACGACGGCAAAGATGGCAATGGCTTCGTACGGGAGGGCCGCGTCCCGCTCCACGATCCAGAGCGCCGCGGAGATCGCTGTTGCGACGAGAAGCAGGATGACGAGCACATCCTGAAATTGCGAGAGGAATCGCCGCCACGACGGGACAGGCTTCTCCGCGGCGAGCTCGTTTGGTCCGTCCTGCGCGAGCCGAGCGCGCGCTTCCTCTTCGCTCAGCCCGCTCTGCTCATTGGTCCCGAGCCTGGCGACCAGTTCGCTGGCGTGCAGGCGGTACGCCATACTCGGCTCTGGCGCTTCGCTCGCGATGGTAGGCACGCGGTCTGCTCCTTGAGAGGCGGCACGACATGCGTCGCGATGTTACCGCAGGCAATGCACTCGCAGGCTGACGCATGGGGAAGATGCCGATCGAGCGCATCTTCAGCTGTCATCGCTGGCTCGTGTGAAGACCTGACATCGCCCGACTGCGTACTTCGCCGCGCGCGACGCGCGGCCTACTGACTGACCTCCCGTTGAGGGCCGCTGTGAACGAGAACCCGGGTTCGTCTCCATTGCTCGGCAGTCGTCGCGTCTGGCTCAGCCGCATAGCCGTCACGAACACATTCCGGAGTGCAGCGCCTGTAGGATGCTCGTCGCACGCATTCTGATCGTTCGCCGACGTGCCCGTTAACACGAGACGTTCAAGACCCCGACGGTACGTCCGATCGAAGCGTTCGATATAGCCCCGGCTGGATGTTCACTCCACGCAGGCCGCGGGGCTCTCCGATCCGTGGCTGCCGACCCCACGGTGCACTGGGGCCGGGTCCCGCCGGTCACCTATCTGCCGCGCGTCTCATCCCGGCCCGGAGTCCCGCATATTTGGTCCGCTTGACAGAGGAGCGTACCCGTCGACATGGACTCGTGGTCGGAGCAAGCCGCCGAGAGGTCCCGGTTCTCCTTGGTGTCTGGTTGTCAGGGCGGCGGGCGGTTGGGCGCCGTGGCAGACCCCGGACTGGAAAGCCCTTGCTCCCGGGTGCGTATTCGTATTATATAATCGATTATCGTTCATCGATAACGAGTCAAGGAGGTGTTTATGGTGCTATTGCTGCGCACGCCTGCTCGCCGGCTGATGTGGCTGTTGCTCCTTCTGTTCGGTTTGCTGGCTCCCCTCCCCGCGGCGGCGCAGGAATCCGGCGTCGTTGGCACAGTCCGTGACACGAGCGGGGCGGTCGTCGCCGGGACCGACATTACGTTGACGAATACCCAGACCGGCGAGAGTCGGCGGGCGACGACCAACGACGACGGGCAGTACGCGATCCCGAGCGTCAGGGCCGCAACCTACCAGCTCACTGCCGAAAAAGCCGGCTTTCAGAAGCACGTCGTGGACGACCTCAAGCTGGAAGTCGAGCTCGTGCGCACCGTGGATGTCGTGCTCTCAGTGGGCGCCGTCGCGGATCAGGTGAGCGTCGTCGCGGCTGCGGCCCAGCTGCAGGCCGCGGACTCGACCGTCAGCACACTCTTCGAGACCAAGGTCGTCAACGAGTTGCCGCTAAACGGGCGAAACTTCCTCCAGCTGCAGTTGCTCGCGCCCGGCGTCACCATGGGGCGGCCCGGCACGTTCAGCGCCGTTCAGATCGCCGCGCAGAACACGAGCATCGGCGGGGGCAACTTCTCGGTGAACGGCATGCGGGACGTCTACAACGACTACCTGCTCGACGGCGTCTCGTTCAAAGACTGGATCCACGGCACCAACGGCATGAACCCGTCAGTCGACGCAGTCCAGGAGTTCCGGACGCAAACAAGCAACTACCCGGCGGAGTTCGGCGCCAACGCCGGCGGCGTCGTCAACATGATCACCAAGTCGGGGACCAACTCGATCCGCGGCAGCGCGTACCAGTACCTGCGCGACGATGCGTTTGACGCCAACAACTTCTTCTCCAACGCCGTCGGCGCGGAGAAGCCGCCGATGCGGCGCAACCAATTCGGCGGCGCCGTCGGTGGGCCGATCCTGCAGAACAGGACCTTCTTCTTCGGCAGCTACGAGGGCTTCCGCGAGGATCGCGCGCGCACGCTCATCAGCACGCTGCCGACAGCCAAGATGCACCACGGTGACTTCTCGGAGCTGCTGGCGCAGCCGAACCCGATAGTGATTCACGACCCGGCTACCGGGCAGCCGTATCCCGGCAACATCATCCCGGCAGACCAGGTGCTGGCCGTCATGCCGGGTTACCTCGACACCTACGTCCCCCTTCCGACCGGGACCGGCCTGGTTCAGAACGACGTCGTCGAAGGCTCGCGGAAGAACGAGACCGACCAGTACATGGGCCGCGTCGACCATACGTTCGGCCCCAACACGCAGTTCTTCACGCGTTACGCGTACAACACGATCAGGGACGTGCCCATCAACCGAAACCCGAACTTCAGCCAGAAGGAAAGCAACCGTGACACGAACCTGAGCGCGCAGTTGACGCAGACGCTCGGGCCGAGCACCGTGCTCGAGGTGCGGTTCGGCTTCAACCAGTTCCGCCAGGTCTCCAGCAACAACCTGCAGTTCACCTCACCGAGCATCGCCGCTGACGTGCTCAAGATTTCCGGCGTCTCCACCGACCCGGCATCCTCCAACGCGCCGGCGTTCAGCGTGCCCGGCTACAACGCGCTCGACCCCGGCGTGGTCTCTACCCCGCGAAGCTGGTACAGCGATCGGTACGAGGGCCAGGCGAACGTGACCATGGTGCGCGGCGCCCACCAGCTCCGAGCCGGCCTCCACATCGTCAAGCACAAGGAGACGTTCCCGGAAGCGATCATCCCGAACGGTTTGTACTCATTCGACGGGACGTTCACCGGTCACTCGATGGCCGACATGCTGCTGGGCATCCCCAGCTCGTTCCTGCTCTCGCCGGAGCTGTTCGATCCACAGTTCCGGCAGACCGAGATCATGCCGTGGATTCAGGACGACTGGCGGGTCACGCCGAAGCTGACCGTCAACCTCGGACTGCGCTACGAGCGCCGTCCCTGGCCGGTCTCGAAGAACAACACCATCTCGAACATCCTGCTGCCGCCCGGAGGCGGCCAGGCGTCAGTGGTGCTTTCCGGCCCCTGCGTGCCCGACCCGCCCGTGCGGCGCTGCGAAACGACGCTGCCCACCTCGATTGCTTCGTCGCGAAGCACGCTCGGCAGCAACGACAACAACAACTTCGCGCCCCGCGTCGGCTTCGCCTACCGCGTGGGCGAGTCTGAGAAGATGGTGGTGCGAGGCGCGTACGGCGTCTTCTTCCAGCCGGAGCCGTTCAACCAGTTCGTGTTCCTCAGCATCAACCCGCCGTTCATCAGCTTCTATAACCGGTTCAACAACCAGGCGAACTACCAGACCTGGGACTGGTACAACCCCACCGCAGGCCTCCCGGCCGGTGGCATCCAGTTCACCTACATCCCCGAGGACTCGGTGACGCCGTACCTGCAGGCATGGAACATCGGCGTGCAGCGTGAGATCGCCGGCAACGTCGTCGACGTCACCTACGTCGGCAACAAGGACAGTCACCTCTGGGCTCGCACCTGGCCAAATCAGCCGCGGCCGGGACCCGGTGACATCGACCCACGGCGGCCATACACGAACGTCTCCACGATTGCCGGCAACGAGCCGGTCGGCAGCTCGAGCTACAACGCGCTGCAGATCCGTGCCCAACGGCGATATTCCAAAGGCCTCGCGTACATCGCGTCCTACACATTTGGGAAGGCGCTCACCGACAGCCAGCTGGCCGAGACCGGCGCCTTCGTGCCCGACCTGCAGGACACGCAGAACCGCGCCGCCAATCGCGGGCTCTGGAGCGCCGACGCGCGGCAACGCTTCACCCTCAGCACGATTTACGAGCTGCCGTTCGGGCGGGGGCAGCGCTGGGGCAGCGACGCCTCGGGCCTGGTCAACGGGTTCATCGGCGGATGGCAGCTTGGCGGCATCTGGACGATACAGAGCGGCCAGCCTTTGACAGTGACGCTGCCGTTTGACAACCCGAACGTTGGCGAGGGCGCCAAGCTGCCGAACCTCGTCGGCGACCCCAACACCGGGCCCGGGACGGTAGAGAAGTTCTTCAACACCGACGCCTTCGCCCTGCCGGCGCAATACACGTTCGGCGACGCAGGCATCGGCACCGTGACAGGGCCCGGGATCAACACCGTCGATCTGTCGCTCGTCAAGAACCTGCAGGTGAGCAATCGCTTCCGGCTCCAGTTCCGCGTCGAGGCGTTCAACGCGTTCAACCACCTGGTGATGGGCGATCCCGACACGTCTTTCGGGACCCCGCTTTTCGGCCAGGTCACGAGCACGCGGCTCGACAATCGCGAGCTGCAGTTCGCCTTCCGTCTCGAGTTCTGAGCGTCTGACGTGGAGCCCTGCACCAGACCGAAAGGAACGCCCGGCGATGGGCGTTCACTTGCACTGCTCGTGGCGTTTTCCGTGGCACTCGCGACGCCATCGGTCGCGCTGGCGCGTCAGGAGAGCCGGCAGCCCGTGTCGCTCGAGCGCGTCGCGATTGCCGTCGACGCTGCCGAGCCGTCGTACATCCAGTACGGCGCGCGCGATCTCGCCGGCTACCTGACCACGCTCGGTGGCCATCAGGTGTCCGTCCGCGCCAAGGCGGTGTCGCCCGCCTCGGGTGAGACCGTCATTGCCGTCGGCGAACGCATGGTCGCGGCCTACGGCGGAGCGGCGCTCGACGGCCTCGGGCCCGAAGGGTTTCTGTTCGAGACCAGGCAGAGCGGCAAGGGCACGCTGCTGCTCGTCGCCGGACAGACACCACGGGGCACCAACGCCGGCCTCGCCACGCTGCTCCCGCTCATCAAGGTGGGCCGGGGCGTGCCCTACCTGGATGGCCCGCCGGACCGACGCGAGACACCGAGCATCGCCGTCCGCGGCATTCACCTGAACGGGTGGCCGCTGAACTATCCCTACGCCTTTCGATCCTGGAAGGAAGACGACTGGAAACGGTTCGTCGACATCGCGTGGGCGCAGCGGATCAATCTCTTCTACCTCTGGCCGTTCATGGAGATCGTCCCACTGCCGATGTCGGCCGAGGACGAAGCCTATCTGCAGGAGGTCCGTCGCGTCGTCGACTATGCGCAGAACCAGCGCGGGATGGAAGTCTGGATCATGCAGTCGGCCAACCGCATCGGCGTGTCCGACTGTGGTTCGCGCGACCCGCGCTTGCGCACGTACTGGGTGATCGGGACGTGCCAGCAGGACATGAACCCTGCCGATCCGGAACAGGTGGCGCGGATCATGGCCCACTTCGAGGCCCTTTACCGCATCGTCAACAACGCGGACGGGTTCTGCATGATCGACTCGGACCCCGGAGGCTGGCCGGGCAGCCCGCTCAGCGACCAGGCCCGCATCTTCAACGGTGCGCGACAGTTGCTCGATCGCTACAACGTGCACGGCAAGGCGACGAAACTGATCGACTGGATGTGGCTCGGATGGGGCCGTCACCCCACCGGCTCCGAAAGTGGTCAGCACGCCGTCGAGTTCATGCAGGGGACCATCCGGAACTTCCGCACGAGTCTCGCCGAGCCCTGGGAGCTCATCTCGGGCATGTCGAAGTACCTCGAGTCTGCCAAGGCCGAGTCGAGCCTCGACAAGACGGTATACCTGCAGTACGGCGCGATCGAGATGGAGCCGGCCTTCCCGGCGACGAACCTCGGCCTCCAGTCGGTCCGGGAGGTGTTCGACACAGTTGAACGCTACCCGGGACTGAAGGGAGTGATGGGCAACAACGAGCTGATGCTGCTCCAGTTGCCGCGGACGTTCTACTTCTTCGAGACGGCGTGGCACCTGCCGTCGAAGACCCGAACCGAGGCAGACGTGCTCGGCGACCTCGCAGGCCGCCTGTATCCAGATCAGGCGCCGCTCATCGCGCAAGCGTACGAGCGGCTGCGCGCAGACGACGCCGTCTCCATCCGCGAGACGGCCGACGCGCTGACGGCAATCATCGACCGGCGAGATCCCGGCCGGATCGGCGCGCTCGGCCGCTTCCTCTTCCCGGATCGCGTCACGCTGTTCAGCGTGCTACGAGCGCAGCTCGAGATTCGCGCCGCGCGGCAGTCCCTCATCCAGGCACTCCGCGGCACGCCGAGCCCGACCGAGAGTGCCGCCCTCGTCGAACGCTATTTTGACGCACTCCTGGCCTGGAACCGCGAGACAGGGTGGGACGAGATGATTGACATCACGATCTGGCGGACGCCGATCTATGAAGAGGGTCCCGACCTGACCGAGGCCATGACACGCCTGCGCAAGGTCATCGCCGAGGGCAAGCCCTACGCCGGCTACACCAGCATCGACGGGTTCTTCACACCGATCGCGGCCCGCCTGCGCCAGACGTACGCCGCGGACTCCGTGATGATCGGCTGCATCGAACCTTTCAAGCTCGCGCTGATCCAGGGGTGGTGAGCGATGAAGATCACACGCATCGACTGCCACGTGCTCCTGGAACCCGGCTACGACATCGGCGCCACCAGCTCCGCGCAGGACGACATCGTCGTCGAGATTCACACTGACGAGGGGCTGACCGGAATCGGTGAGAGCGATGTCAATCCCTGGATCGCCAGGGCCTGCATCGTCGCTCCCGGAACGCACACGATGGGCCTCGGGCTGGCGCAAATGCTCATCGGTGCCGATCCGCTCGACGTGGAGGCGCTCTGGGAAAAGCTCTATGTCGGCTCGGCGATGAACGGTCGCCGCGGAGCCGTCATTCACGCGATCGGAGCGCTCGACATGGCCCTCCACGATCTGCGGGGCAAAGCCCTCGGGAAGCCCTGCCACGAACTGCTCGGCGGTGCCGTACGGCAGACCGTTGTCCCGTACGCGTCTCTCCAGCCGGAAGTGAGCTCGTTCCCGGCCTATCGGCGGTCGCTGGTCGAATGGGCGCTGCGGGCCAAGGCGATCGGGTTCCGCGCCGCGAAGCTGGAGGTGACGCCGTGCGGGCCGTACGCGCACAAGGGGCTGCAGGCGACGCACGAGGAGATGACGGCGGTCATTGGCGAGGTCCGCGCGGCGGTGGGCGGCGAGTTCACGCTGATGGTCGACGTCCAGTACGCCTTTCCGGATGCCGACACCTGCCTGCGCGCGATTCGGCCCTGGGTCGATTTCAACCTCTTCTTCGTCGAGACGCCGCTCCCTTCCGATGACCTCGACGGGTATGCGAGATTGACGGCCGAGCAGCCGATCCCGATCGCGGCCGGCGAATGGCTCGCGACGAGATATGAGTTCACCGATCTGATGGACCGCGGGAAGATCAGCGTCGTACAGCCGGACGTGGGGCGCGTCGGCGGATTCACCGAGGCGAAGCGTGTGTGCACGCTGGCGGAGCAGCGCGGTCTGACCATCGTGCCGCACCTCTGGAAGACGGGCATCTCGATTGCCGCCGCGGCGCATCTTGCCGCGACGACGCCGAATTGCGCCTTCATCGAGTTCCTGCCAGACGAGCTGTGCGAGTCGTCGCTGCGCCGTGAGCTCGTCTCGAACGAGCTGCAGATGGTCAACGGCGAAATCCCGATTCCACGCCTTCCTGGCCTCGGCATCGACGTCAACCGCGACGCGCTCGAGGCGTTCCGCCGCGAAGCCGCGGCCGTCACGGCGACGTTGACGCTGACCTAGCGGAGAGCCAGACCGGGACCGCATTGCCTGGCGAGGAGCCGGACGCATGCCACGATCACGAGCGATGTTGACCGCCGGAGCCGCCAGGACCACCATCACGCCGCCCGTCGGGACGCCGGCCATCGGCACCATTCAGCGGAGCACGGGCGTCCACGACGATCTGTTCGCGCGTGCCCTCGTGCTCGCCGACGGGCAGGCGCGAGTCGCCATCGTCTCCCTCGACCTCATCGGCATGGACTTCGAGCTGGCCGATGCCGCTCGCACCGCGATCCACGAACGTACGGGCATCACGACCGCGTTCGTCCATTGCACGCACAACCATTCGTCGCCGTTCACGATTCCATGGAGCGTGCTCGGCCCGAGGTGGCCCGAAGGTCCGCAGCGTGCCTGGCACGCGGGGCTCGCGAGCACGGTGGCCACGGTAGTGGCCGACGCCTGTACGCGGTTGGAGCCCGTCGCCCTGCGCGCCGGCCGCGCGCCCGTTCGCATCGGCAGCAACCGCAGGCTCCTCTCCGGCGGGACGGTCGTCATGAAGCCCAATCCGGACGGGCCGGTCGTGCCGTGGGTGGACGTCCTGGCCGTGGACCGTCCGGACGGACGGCCGCTGTCGGTCGTGTTCAGCCACGCGGCACATCCCGTCATCATCCACGGCGCCAGCCGCCTCACGAGCGCGGAGTTCCCGGGCTTCGCCGCCAGCCGGCTCGAGGAGCGGCTCGGCTTCGACGCCGTGGCCCTCTTCGGTCAGGCCTTCGCGGCCGACATCAACGGCGACCCGCTGCGCGGCGGCATCGAGGCGGCACGCCACGCAGGGGACGTGCTCGCCGATGCCACGCTCCAAGCCCTCGCCGCCAGTGACGCGGTGACCTCGAGTCCCCTGTCGGTTGCCGTCATTCGCGAAGATCTTCCTCTTCTGCGCCTGCCGACCCGCGCGGCGTGCACCGAGGCGCTGAGGGCCGCCGAACTGCGCTTCGCGAACGCCTACGGACGCTCCGCGTTCAGCGACGGCGACCTCTGGAATCTTCAGGACGTGGCCGCGACACCGATCAGCACGACGGCGTCGTCTGCGGCCGACGATGTGCAGCCGATGGAAGGGAAGCCGTGGTGGATGGTCGACACGATACTCTGCCTTCGTGATCTCCTGGCGAAGATCGATGCGGGCGACGAGCGGCCGCTGCGCTTCGAGGCTCAGTGCCTGCGCGTCGGCGACACGTGGTCGCTCATCGCGGCCAGTCACGAGCTGGTCGCCGAGTACCAGCTGCGGCTCGACCGGGAAGCTCCGACGATGCATCGGATGATGCTCGCGTATACGAACGGATGCGAGAGCTACGTGCCCCTCGACCGCGATTTCGCCCTCGGCGGCTACGAAGGCGGCACGTTTCCCGACCTCGGAAGTGCATCGCTCCGCTACCGGCATCGCCGCGCGCTGGCGCCCGGATGCGAAGCACGCGTGATGGAGCGCCTGCAGTCGCTCTGGCGCGACGCGTCGTCCGACGGACGGCAGGCGAGGTAGCGCCGTGCTGACCGGATACCTGTTCGCCGTTCTTGCGATGCTCAGTATCGGTGTGCTGGGTGTCTTGAGCAAGCTGGCCGATGTCCATGGATGCAAGCCGCTCAACACGGCCCTTGTGCTGTTCGGCGGTTCGGCCGTCATCATGGGCATCTACGTCGTCATCGGGCAGCAGAGAAGCCTGATCCCCCCCGTCGCCGTCGGCGGTACGGCCATCGTGTTCGGCGCGCTCGCCATCCTGGCGTTCTGGGTCTTCCTGTACGGCCTGCAGTTCGGGAAGATCACGAGCAGCTGGATCTTCATGAACATGTCGGCCATCGTGCCGGCGACGCTCTCCGCAGTGATCTATCGCGAGCGCATCACGACCGCGAAGGCCATCGTGCTCGTGCTGGTGGTCATCTCGGTCCTCCTGCTCTGGAAGGACAAGCAGGAAGACAGTGCGGCATCGACGGCGGCGGAGCCCGGCCGGAAGAACGTCAACGTCTGGATAGTGGCGATGCTCGCGGCATTCCTGCTGAACGGCACGTGTCCGTTCGGCCTGCGTATCCTTGCAGGCTGGGGGCTGGCGGACCAGTACACGGCCGTGTACCTGGTGTACTGGTATCTGGCGGGGTTCGTGTTCGGGCTGGCGGGCCTCGTCTCCGCGCGGCACCCACTGACGAGGGCCAACCTGCTCATCGGTCTCGTGATGGCAGTGGCGAGCGTCGGCGGCCAGTTCTTCATGGGCGCCGCGTTGTCGCACGGCGTGCCGGGCAGCATCGTCTACATGCTGGGCATGGGAGCCAGCCTGTGCGTCGTGGTGCTCGGTGGCGTGCTGTTCTTTAGTGAGCGCGTCGGGACCTACGCGAAGTGGGGAATTGGCACGGGCCTCGTGTCGGCCATCCTGCTCGGAATCGGCTGATCCGGTGCGGTCACGCGATCGCGTCGCGTGCCGTCCGCTGCTCCTCGGTGTAGAGATGGCTGGCCTGCTTCGCCCACTCGTTCATCGCCGTATTGAAGGCGCGGCGCGCCCGTTCCGGTTCCCCCGCCTTGATGGCATCAAGCACCGCGCGATGGAGGCGCACGTCCTGCTGCAGGTCGAAGCCCGGTTGCATCGCCACCCGGATCGCGCTGAAGCCGAACAACGGGACGACGATGCGCCGGAGACACTCGACGAGACACTCGTTGTGTGTGGACTCCCACACACTGATGTGCCAGTCCAGGTCGCGGCGGATGTACTTCTGCGACTCCCGCAACTGCGCCGCGGCCGACGCGAGCTCGTAGAGCTTTTCGAGCCGGGCGACGTCGGCGGGAGTGGCGTGCCTCGCCGCTTCCTCGACGGCGAAGGCTTCCAGCGCACGGCGGACGGCGATCGTGTTCTCGAGCTCCCGCTGACTGAGGTGCGTCACGTAGGTGGCCGAGTTGGGCTTCTTCGTGACGTGCCCCTCGAGCTCGAGCTGGATCAGCGCTTCGCGGATGGCCGACTGACTGACGCCGAGCGTGTCGGCCAGCTTCCGCTCGACCAGCCGCTCGCCCGGCTGGAGAGAGCCGTCGAGAATGGATTCGCGAATCCGGTCTGCGACGAGATGGCGGGCGGCCTGGGTGTTGAGTTTTTGCGCTGAAATGGGCATGTGCGCGTCTGCTGGATGTGAGCGCGAGCTCCTGCTCAGTATACCGCGTTGGCTTGATTATCGTTCATCGATAACGGATCTTGCGCGCAGCCCCCGCCTCTCGGCGGGCCGCGCGGAGGAGCGTCAATGAGTGCATCTCGGGTCGCGCTGGTTACCGGCGGTGCCTACGGCATCGGGCGTGGCATTGTCGAGGCGTTCGCGCGACATGGCGAGCGGGCGGTCATCGCCGATCGGGACGGCGTACGCGGCCCAGAGCTCGAAGCGTCGCTCCGCGCCGAGGGCCGTGAGGTGCTGTTCGTCGAGACCGACGTCCGCGAGGAAGAGCAGATCCGCGCGGCCGTCGCGCGCGTCGGTGAGGTCTTCGGGCGCATCGACGTGCTGGTGAACAACGCGGGCATCGAGCGCTACCTGCGTCCGGAGGAGTACACCGCCGACGACTGGAGCGCCATCACCGACACGAATCTTCGCGCGGCCTTCCTGTGCGCCAAGTACACGTATCCCTTCCTGCGCGCGTCCCTGGGCGCCATCGTCAACATTTCGTCGGTGCAGGCGTTCGCCAATGAGCCCAACACTTCGGTGTACGCCGCGACCAAGGGCGGCCTCCTCGCGCTGACGCGAGCGATGGCGCTCGACTACGCCGCCGACGGCATCCGGGTGAATTCCGTGTGTCCCGGCGCGATCAGGACCGGGATGATGGAGCCGTTCCTGAAGGATCAACCGGATCCCGAAGCGGCCGTCCGCGAGATCGGACGCCGTATCCCGCTCGGCAGGGTCGGTGTACCCGACGACGTGGCGCGCGCCGTCTGGTTCCTCGCATCGCCTGACGCGGCGTACATCACCGGCGCGAGTCTCATCGTGGATGGCGGGCTGCTCACGCGGCTGTCGCTATGACCCGCAGCACCGGAAGGTGGCTCGACTTCGCGGCGCTGATTCTCGTCAACCTGCTCTGGGCCGCGCAGTATCCGGCCTATGCCATCGCTGGCGCCGCGATGGAGCCCGCGGCTCTGAACTTCTGGACGCTGGTGGCCGCCCTCCTGCTGCTGCTGCCGTGGTGGCTGAGGGATCGCGCACGCCGCAGCGAGCCTCGCAGCGACAGCAAGGGGAGCCGTGTCATCGCCTACCTGCTGCTCGGCGTGCTCGGCATCGTGCCACCGTCGGTCCTGCTCGCGTGGGGCATTGCGCATTCCTCCGCCTCGAACGGGGCGATCCTCTCGTTGACCATCCCCGTCCTCATGACCGTGCTCGGCGTGCTGATGCTTGGTGAACGGCTGACGTTGGTGCGGCTCCTGTGTCTCATGCTCGGACTCGCAGGAACGCTGCTCATTTCGACGGGAGACCTTGCGACCGCGTCGTTCGGACGAGGAGTGCTGCTCGGCAACGTCGCGATCCTCCTCGGTGGGCTGGGGAGCGCCTTCTACAACACCTACAGCAAGGAGTTGCTGTCCCGTGACTCCGAGCTCGACGTCCTGATCTACAGCTACGTCGTCGGCGCCGCGGCATGCGCGGTCATCTCGTTCAGCATCGACCGCAGGCCCTTCTTCGACGTGGCCGGGTATTCGCCGTCGACATGGTGGGCGGTGCTGTCGCTCGGTCTGCTGCCCTGGGGCTTCGCGATGGTGCTCTGGATGTGGGTGCTGAATCGCCTCGAGGTCGGACAGGTGTCGGCGTCGATCTATCTGCTGCCATTCTTCGGGCTGGTGCTGTCGGTGATCACGGTTCACGATCGGATTTCGGTACACCAGATTCTCGGTGGCGCACTCGTCCTCGTCGGGACGGTCGTGCTCACCGTGTACGAAGGCCGGCAGCAGGCGGCTGCAGCGCTGCTTTCGGGAGACTGATGGCCATGACGCCGTGCACTCTGCTCGTCGACGATGGGAACCCGTGCGGCGAATCACCGATTTGGGATAAGTGACCGGTCGGCTGTACTGGACCGACAGCGCGGGCCGGTTCTTCGGCTATGACTGGTCGGCGCGCGCGCGATCGGTGGTCCTGACGCGACTTCGTCGTGAACGGCGCGGCGCTGCAACGAGCAAGGCGGCTTTACCTTCATCAACGGCACGGGCGTCTGGCATTGGGACGGTCGCAATGCGCCGGAGCCGATCGTCGCGACGTGCGGCCGGGATCTATTGCAGCTGAACGACTGCGCCGCGGACCCCGAAGGCCGACTGATTGCCGGATCGTGTTTCTACACGCCCTCGGGGGCGTATCCGCTCGGCAAGCTGTTCGCCGTCGATCTCGACGGCACGGCGCGCGTGCTCGACGAAGGATTCCATCTTGCTAACGGTCTGGGATGGTCGCCCGATATGAGGACCCTGTACTTCGCGGACTCCGTCGCCCGGACGATTTACGCCTATGGCTACGACGCCGCGACCGGCAGCGTGCGGGATCGGCGGGTGCTCGCGCAGTTGGATGGATCGTCGGGTCTGCCGGACGGGCTGACGGTGGATGCCGAGGGATTCATCTGGTGCGCCGAGTGGTTCGGCGCTGCATCTGCCGCTACGATCCCGACGGCACGCTGGAGCGCCGGATTGCCATTCCGGCCAAGCAGACGTCTTCTCTCGCGTTCGGGGGGCCGGACCTCCGGGACATCTTCATCACCTCCGCCGCCACCTCGGAGCCGACGCCCGTGATGCCCCCTGGCTACGACGCAATCAATGGCTACTTCGGGGGCGCGCTCTTCCACGTGAATTGCGGGGTGCAGGGACGGCCGGAGTATCGGACCCGCCTGCGCGCACCGAGACTACCAGCGTCTTGATGTCGTAGGCTCGGAAACGGCACGCTCACCGT
This sequence comes from Vicinamibacteria bacterium, assembly GCA_963739995.1. Classification (GTDB taxonomy): domain Bacteria; phylum Acidobacteriota; class Vicinamibacteria; order Vicinamibacterales; family JAENWD01; genus CAVUCH01. The sequence goes on from CAVUCH010000002.1 coordinate 98,205, forward strand.
GTCGCCAGTGACATCGACGGCGCCAGCGCATTCACCGAGCACGGTACCGAGACAGGCGTGCGTCACCAGACCGTGTGGAGGCGGATCCGCACGGGGATCGCGTCCGGTGTGCCGTTCTGGACACGAATCAGGTAAGTACCCGCACTCTCGAGGGGCCGCACCGTCAGCAGACGGGCGCCAGACGGCGACACGTCGACAAAGCTGACGCCGGCTGCGTCGAGCTGCGGCTCCCAGCCCATGCTGTACCGGCGGATGGCGACAAGCGGCGAGCGCTGATCGGCGGACAGCGCCATCGCGTCGGCGAGCGAGACGTCTGGTCCGCTCGTCAAGGCGTAGCGGAACGTGAAATGGCCACCCTGGCGTGCCGGCGTGTCCGTGTACCAGTAGTTGTTCATCACGTACGAGAAGAGCGTGGCGTCGCGCAGGTCGAGCGAGGCAGGCCAGAGGCCCCGGTTGATGTCGCCGAGCGTGACGAGCGGCGCGTCGGATGTCGCCCACGCGGCGGCTCCACCCGTCCCTTTCGCCCAGACGCCGCCCTGCGTGGTGAACCATTGCCGGTTGGCGCCCGGCAACATGTCGGTGACGGGGTTCACCCAGGCGGTCGCGCCCTGGTACCTGACCTGGGGCTGTGGCAGCGCAAATGGAAACGCGAAGTACACGCCCTCCTTCTTCAGGGTAGAGACCTTGTCGACCTCATTGGCAATCTCGATCCGATGCATGGCATCGAGCAAGGTGATCGTCGACACGATCGCCGGCGTGTTCGTGGCTGTGGCGCGGCTCGTGACGACGGTGCCCCACGGATAGCGCCGCGCCTCCGACGGCGCTGTCAGCGTGGCGCGGTGAACCGTGAGCTCGGGCACGGGCAGGGTCACGTCGGCCGCGAGCAGCCGGTTGTCTTTGACGCTGCCAGGGATGAAGCCGCCAGGATCGCCTCCCGTGACGTACAGGTACTCGTTCATCCGGTAGGCGGACGCGGTATTCACCAGGTTCACTCCGGTGGCCTTGTCCACGAGGCGGACGATCGCGCCCGTGACCGGGTCGAGCTGCATCGAGTACTGAGCGGTCTCGACTGTCGGCGTCGTCGGATCGAGCGCGACCGGTTCGCCAGCCGGTACGCGCCCGGGAGCGACCGCATAGAAGCGGTAACCCGTCGCAGGTACATCGGTCGCAAGGCAGCGGACGTCGTCATAACCGTTCTGCGATCGGATGATGCCGCAGGGGAGTGCCGCCCCGGTCGCCGGGTCCTCGAGGACTTCGCCTGTCTCGAGTTCGTAATCGAAGAGACCGGTGCGGCGGCGGCTCTCGCTGTTGAAGACGACTGTCCCTTGCCGACCGGCTCGCACCAGCTCGGCGACCTTGTCCATCGCCACCAGCCGAAGATCCTTGGTCTGCTGGAAGGCGGCCTCGGCCCATGCGCGGTGGGCGGCTTCACCTTCGCGCGTCCGGTAGCTGTCCGGGCGGCGAAACGAGTTGGCATCGCTCCAGACGTAGGTGTCGGCCAGCAGGATGTTGCGCCATGCCGCGTCGAATGGCGCCGGATCGAATCGGAGGTGGGGCTGGAGCCAGAGCGCGATGCTTTCGAAGATCTCTGCGGACACGACCTGCGCCTGCGCCGCGCGGATGAGAGCGGCGATTCTGGCGTCGGCGCCTGCTTCGTCTTCCCAGTACGCGCCGCCGTCGCCTTTGAGCGTCTGGATGCGATCGCCGAAGCGGCTGGTGATGTACTTGAAAAAGTCGCGCTGTGGCGCTGCGACGATCTTCGGATATGCGAACTCGCGGTTCCAGAGATCGAGGACGTCGGCATCGCCCCAGTGCCGCATCGGAATCTCGTCGTTGTGCAGCCCGAAGAGCTGCACCGCGTCGAACGGGAAGTCGGTCCGCTCGTACTGGGAGAGAAACAGCGGCAGCGACCGCGTGAGGCCAAGCAGCGACGGCGCGTAGCGGCCGGTCGAGGCGGCCTCGGCGTTCCACCCGCCCCAGGTCATGTCGTCCACGGCCGTGTACGAGACGCCGCTCCACACGAGCACCCGGCTGCCGTTCGGGGCTTCCCAGTAGAACGGCGACTTGAAGTTGAGCAGGCCGATCGGGTTGAGTGCCCCGCGGATCGGATCGCTGCCGTTGGTGAAGTATTTGATGCCCGCGTCAGCGAGCACCTGCGGAATCGCCCAGGTCACCGAGGGCTCGTCGGTCTGCGACGCCGAGTCGACGACGATGCCGTGGCGCTTCCCGGACCGCAAGGCAAACTCCACCGACCGGTACAGCTCCTCAGGCGTCATCAGCCCGGTGAAGAAGTTGCCATAGAGCGCGTTCAAGCCCCAGCGGCCCGACTTCAGGTGACCGACGAGCTGCGCAGTCTGCGGCGTCTGTCGCGTCGCCAGATACGAGTCGAGGTTGGCGGCGGCGTCGAGCGTGAAGGAATACGAGGGATGCCGTGCCTGGATCGCCAGGGCCTTGTCGATGAAGCGGTTTTCCCACTCGAGCGTGCGGGCCGGCAGGTCGTTGTAGCCGAAATCGGCCTGTTCCATCGGCAGCGCGTAGACCGTCCACCGGCGCTTCGGCGTGAACGTTCCGCGGTAGACGGCCTGGTCGATGCCGTCGACGTGCAGAGTCACGGGTTCGGCCGTCCCGCTCACAGGCACCTCGAAGGTCGCCTCGAGATCGCCGGCATGGTCCTGGTTCGCGGCGACCGACAACTGGTGTTCGCCGACCGTGAGCCTGAGCGTCGTACGGCCGAGCGGTCGGGTCGTACGGATACGCACGGCGGCCAGTTCAACGAGGCCGGACGAGCGCTGCTTGTAGAGGATCGTCGAGTCTACCGACGCGTCAGTGACGGTGGGCAGCTCGCCGTCCGGTCGTGATGTGAGCGAGAGGTCGTCGTAGAAGATGCCGAAGCCGTCGACGCACTCGAGTTCCAGCGTATTGGCACCGACCGCAAAGTGCGAGGGCGGAAGAAGGACGTCGAGCGTGGCGTACCCGAAGTATTGAAGGTTCCCGTTCCCCTCGCCGCCGTTCGGCCACCAGAGCTCCGGCGCCGGCCGCGGCTCGATCCGGTAGCTGCCGACCGTCCGGCCGTTCACGCTGACGACGTATCGTGGTGCGGCGGGCCGGCGGTGGCGCACGATCGCGTCGACGTGAAGAGCCACCGCGCCTCGGAGCGGCTGTGCGAGGTCGAACGCAATCCGGAACGGTGGAGTGGCAGGCCCGGGGGGCACCTCGGTCCAGTCGCGTTCCATGGTGCTCCGTCCGACCACGGCGTCGAAGGTCGCCGGGTGGTAGGCGGGCCAATCGGCGGACGTGCTGGTGCCGGCGGAATAGACGACGGGCTTCGAGACGTCGATGGTCCGGGAGAATTCGCGAGAATGATCGATCCTGACGTCCGATCGTGAGGATTTCGGTGTCGTCCCGGGCCCCGAGCTCGAGCACCCCGGTGGCCGTGAGAAGGGTGCAGATGACCACAGCCGAGTCGCGTAACGCTGTCCAGACTTGATACACGATAATCGATAATATATCATTGCGCCCGTACCGTTCTCTCTTCCGCGAGTACCAAGGAGGTTTCAGATATGCCGCGAACAGCCGGAGTGTGCGCCGTCGTTCTTCTGCTGACCGGTGGCGCTGCTGCCAGCCAAGCCCAGGCGCCGCCACGGGCTGAGGGGCGCGGCTCGAGGATCGCGTTATCAACGGCCACGGTCCTGGTGGATCCGGCAGAGCCTTCGTACGTCCAGTACGCGGCTCGTGATCTGAGCGCGTACCTCGATCAGGTCAGGGGCACGCCCGTCCCGGCGGTGGAGGCGCGTAGTGCCAGCCGCACACGGGTCGCCATCGGCGCGGCCGCGGCGCGCACGCTGGGTGTGGAGCTCGGCGCGCTCGACGATCTGCGTGACGACGGGTTCGTCATCCGCTCGTTCGAGCACGCCGGCGGTCCGGTGCTTGCCGTGGCCGGCCGAAACCCGCGAGGCACCAACACGGGGGTGGCCACGCTGCTCCAGCTGATTCGCGCCGATGGCCGAGTCGCCTACGTGGATGCGCCGGTCGATCGACGCGAGAGTCCCAGCTACGCCGTGCGCGGAATTCACCTCAATGGCTGGCCGTTGAACCCGCCGTATTCGTTCCGCTCCTGGAAGGAGGCAGACTGGAAGCGCTTCGTAGACATCGCCTGGGCGCAGCGCATCAACCTCTTCTATCTGTGGCCCTTCATGGAGATCCTGCCGGTGCCCCTGTCGTCCGACGACGAGGCGTACCTGAAGGAGGTGCAACGCGTCGTGGAATACGCGCAACGGGAGCGCGGCATGGACGTGTGGATCATGCAGTCGGCCAACCGCATCGGCGTCGGCGATTGCGGCGTGCGAGATCCGCGTGTGCGTCCGTACTGGGTCAACAACTGCCAGAAAGACATGAATCCGGCCGATCCCGCCCAATTCGAGCGGATTGAGCGGTCGTTCGACGCGTTTTACGCCATCGTGAACAACGCGAACGCCTACGTGATGATCGACTCCGACCCTGGTGGGTGGCCGCAGAGCCCGCTGAGCGATCAGGTGCGGATCTTCAAGGCCGCGCGTCGTCTGATCGACCGTCATGCCGTCGCGGGGACGCATCCGACGCTCGTCGACTGGATGCACGTCGGGTGGGGCCGCCACAAGTTCTTCACCTCGACCGATTCGGTCGTCGGCGCGTACGACTGGACGGACAAGAATCCTGACGAGAGCGATGTCGCGTTCATGGGGGAGACGATACGCACGTTCAAGGCACAGGTCGACGAGCCCTGGGGGCTCATCGCCGGGCAGCCGCCGTACCTGTCCGTCGTGGCGAAAGAGCAGGTGCTGGGTAAGACCGTGTACCTGCCATACGGCGCTATCGAGAGCGAGCCGGCCTTTCCGGCAACCAATCTCGGACAGGATTCGGTCCGGCGCGTCTTCACCCGGGCGGGTGAGTTCCCGGGTCTGCGTGGCGTCATGGGGAACAACCAGTTGATGCTGCTGCAGTTCCCGCGCACCTTCTATTTCTTCATGAGCGCGTGGAACACGCAGTATCTCGATCGCGCAGAACCAGATGTCCTGCTCGACCTCGGCCGGCAGTTGTATCCCGCGCAGCAGCGCCTGATCGCCGAGGCTTTTCTCGCACTGCGCGACGACGACGCCGAGCGCATCGGAGCGCAGCTGTCACGTCTCGAAGCACTCGAAGGCGGCGCCGATCCCGGCCCGGCTGGCGCCGTAGGCCGGCTGCTCTTTCCCGATGCCCTCGCAGTTGTCCGCAATCTGCGGATGCAGCTCGAGATCCGGCAGGCCCGTCAGGCACTCATCGTGGCGATGCGCGGCCGTCCCACGAAGGCTGACGCGGCACGCCTGATCGAGCGTTACTTCGACCGGCTGCTCAAGTGGAACAGGGAGACGGGCTGGGACAAGATGATCGCCATCACCGTCTGGCCGCGTCCCATCTACGAGCCAGGCAAAGACCTTACCGAAGCGCTGTACCGCCTGAAGCAGATCCTCGCCGAAGGGGCTCCCTATACGAGTTATGGGCGCATCGATGCGTTCTTCGCACCGATAACCACCGCACTTCGCGCGAACTACGACGAGGATTCGGTCATGGTCGGCTGCGTCGAGCCGTTCAAGCTGGCCGTCGTGCAGAGCCAGTAGCCCGTGTCGTCCCGGCGCCCCCTTCAGTGTCGGCGCACTACCTGGCGCGGCCGGCCCGCGTACACGCTGGGTAACGGCATGCTCCGGTTGACGACGCTCACCGGCGGGGGGCACATCGCCGAGGTGCGCCTGGAGAGGCCCGATGGTCTGCTGTCCGTCAATCCACTCTGGAACCCGCCGTGGCCGACGATCGATCCGCACACCTACCGTGAACCGCGGCATCGCCGCCGCTACGGCAGCCTCATTGAGGGACGACTGTTATCCGGCATCGCGGGTCACAGTCTCTGCCTCGACTACTTCGGCATTCCGTCAGCGGATGAAGTGCGACACGGGCTGTCGCTCCATGGCGAGGCGCCCTCCGCGCGGTGGCGCGCCACCAGGGTGTCGCGGACGGCAGGCCGCGTCAGCTGCGAGCTGCGCACGCGACTGCCCGCTGCCGGACTCGAGTTCCGCCGGACGATCTCGCTCCGGCACGGTGAGCAGGTGGTGTACTTCGACGAGACCGTCGGAAACACGAGGAAGGCGGATCACTTCTTCCACTGGACCCAGCACGTAACGCTGGGCCCTCCGTTTCTCGCGCACGGCGATGCCGAGATCGCGGTGCCGGGCACGAGGGCGCTCACGTTTCCGCACGGCTACGACGAAGGCAAGGCCCTTCTCGCATCCAACCGCGAGTTCCGGTGGCCCGACGCGCCGCGGGCGGATGGCAGCGTCGCCGATCTCACGCGCACGCTGATCGCGCCCGGACTGGGGTTCGTCGTCGGCGTCCTCCTCGCCGATCGGGAGGTGGCGTTCGTCGCCGCCCTCAACCGGAAGCAGCGACTGATGCTCGGTTACTGCTTCCGCCGCGTCGATTTTCCCTGGGTCGCGATCTGGGAGGAGCACCGCGCGATCTCGGCGCCACCGTGGAAAGGGCGCACCGAGGCTCGTGGCTTGGAGTTCGGCACGACACCCCTGCCCGTCACACGACGCGAGGCGTTTCTGGCGTCGCGGCTGTTCGAGGAGCGGACGATGGCCTGCGTACCGGCCAGCGGCCACAAGTCGGTTCGGTATCTCGCGTTCCTCACCGATGTCCCGACCGACTTCGGCACCATCCGTGACATCGTTCTCGACGACCGGGCCGTCCGGGTAATCGATGATGTGGGGCGATCGGTCGCGGTGCGGAGCGCTGGGCTCGGGGGAATGCTGGCGGATCGGCCGAAGAAGTCGAACGCGTAGTAGCGCGGGCTCGAGTCTGCTGTTTGGCGTGAGGGCGAGCGATCCGTTGACGTTCACGATCGTCTCGCTGTTGCTGACGGCAGCTGCCACTGCGGCCTGCTAGTTTCCAGCGCGACGTGCAATGACAGTCGACCCGATAGTGGCATTGCGTGTGACGTGATCGTGTAGGGGAAGCGCTTGTTCGGAGCGCTTAAGGCGTCCGCGCAATTCGCTGATTCACGTGCAATCCGAATGTAGGGCTGCCGACGCCGCGCGTTATGCGGAACCTCGCATCGTCGCGCGAGAGACCAGCGCCTCCGACGCGGCGATGAACCGATTCCGGTGCGACGCATCCGTCAGCTTCGGCGACGGCAGAATCGCGTGGCCCTTTCGGTCGAACATCGCGCCGCTATGGCGTTCGAGATCGGGAGCCACGAGGAGCGGTGCCACACGTTCGGCGTACGTCTCTGGGCTCGGAGCCATCCGCCCAATCAGCCACTCAATGACGCGCGACTTCAGCGTGTCTTTGCCGAGGAAGTTGTCCCGGATGTTCGTCTTGATCAGTCCGGGGTTGAGGCCGAAGAACGTCGCGTTCGGGTACCGCCCCGCTGCGTCGAGCACGAGCATCTCGTTGCCGGCGACGGTGTTCATGTGCACCGGCATCGCACGGTAGGCCTTCTCGGCGTTGAGATCGTCGAGCGTTCCGGCTTGGCCGCCGCCTGGATAGCCCATGATGAACACGCGCGGTTTCATCTGGGTCGCCGGTCGGCCCTGCCCGAGACGCGGGCCAATCTCGCGCAGGATCACCAGTCTGCTCAAGTAGCTGACCGCCATGTCGCGTTCGATGCCCTCCGCGGTCTCCTGGCGCTTCGGCGCGGCAAAGATCCCGCTGGTGAAGACGACGACGTCGAGTGTCTCCGCCGGTAAGGCTTTGCCAACACGCTCCGCCTCGCGCATCAGGCTGAGGTCCGCTTTGATGAACGCAATGCCCGGGACACCGGCGTCGCGGAACGTCTGGCCAACGACGATTACGTTCGCGCCCCGAGCTGCCAGCAAGCGGCTGATCGCCCGACCGAGGCCACCGGTTCCACCCACCACCGCGACCGTCCATCCTTTCACGTCAAGGCTCGACGGATCGACGCGATGCCATGTCACGCTCTTGTCTCGCTTCATGACGCTCCGAGCCTTTCCGGACGGTCGCCGCATTTATTTCATGCAGCGCAATCGGGATGCACCGCCGAGCAGCGTCACCGTCGTTCTCGGCTGGCGATCCTTGCTGAAGTGAGCGGCGCTCGCCTTCCGCGCGCGCATTTTATGCCACATTCGAGGAGCGCCTCGTGTCGAGCCACTCTCGTTCTTCATCTCGCGCCTAATGAGCTCGGAGAGCGCTGCTATTTGCCGAGCGCCTTCGTGACCGCCGCCATCGCCTTGGTCGCCTTGGCCCAGCCGGCGTAGAAGCCTAGATGAGTCAGAGCCTCGGTGATCTGCATGCGGGTTAGACCGCTCTCGAGCCCGCGGCGCAGGTAGACATCGAGCTGGTCGTCGTCACCCAGTGCGGCGAGTGCGGCGATTGTGGCCAGGCTCCGATCCCGCAGGGTGAGATCGGACCGTCGCCACAGGTCGTCGAACACCACTTCGTTGGTGAGCTGCACGAACTTCGGCGCGACGGACCCCAATTGATCGTTCACCGCCCGGGCCACTGCCGCATCTGAGGCGGGAGCTGGAAGGCGCGGGCGCACGCCGCGCAGTGCTGCGGTATCGACCTTCCGCGCGGTGTACACCTGGTCGTAGACTTCGAGCGCCGAGACCGCGCTCGGCCAGCCGCAGTAGATCGCCAGGTGCGCCAGGAGGCCGGAGGCCTCGCCTGGCTGTACGCCGTTGTCGAGCGCTCGGCCCAAGTGGCCCGCGAGCTGCGCAGGCTTTCCCGTCGCGATCAGGACCGAGATGGTCACCAGGCTGCGGTCACGTGGCGACAACTCGGCCCGCCTCCACACATCGCCGAACAGCACGTCGTCGGTGAGCGTTGCAAGGCCGGGCGCGATCTTTTGCTGCAGTGCTCCCGACGCGCGGGCGGCGCCCTGCTGCTGGCTCGAGGGTTGAGGCTGCTGTCGAGACTGTCCGTCCGGATTCGGCAGCACAGCGTTGTACTGCTCGTCGCTGACCGTTTCCATCCACTGCACGCGCGTGCCATCGCGGTGCTCGGTGATTGCGATGTGCGTCATGGACGCCTGCGGCGCAGCCCCGTGCCAGTGCTTCTCACCGGCCGGAATCCTCACGACGTCTCCCTGTCGAATCTCCTCGATGGGGTCACCCCATCGCTGGACACGGCCGGTGCCCGCCGTGACGATCAGGATCTGTCCTCGGGGATGCGTATGCCACGCCGTGCGCGCACCGGGCTCGAACGTGACGGACCCGCCACTTGCATGTGAGGGGTCGAGCGCTTCGAACAGCGCCTCGACACGAACGCCACCCGTGAAGTTCTCCGCCGGTGCCGGGCTGGCGGCGCGAGAGCCGCCGCGCGTGATGACCAGCGGCTGAGCGTTCGTCGACGCCGAGGTGAGCAGAGCGACCGTCGTCAGCATCGCTGTGAACAGCTTCATCTCTGCCGTCCGATCACAGCCGTCGCGTCCGCATGGACCGGCTCTCGCTTGATCTGCTTCGCCCAAAAGCGAACAGCGTCCGCGATCCATCCTTCGGCGCTCGTACCCACACCAAGGCCGAAGCCATGACCAACGCCGGGATACTTGTGATACTCCACTTCGGTTCCCAATTTCCGCAACGCCGCCACCCGCTTTTCCATGATGGCGGGAGCTGCGATGCGGTCGGCGTCACCGACGGCAACGAACGTCGGAGGTTCCGTTGACGCGAGATCCGAATGACCGGTGTACAAGAGGACGAGGGCCGACGGCTTCGGCAGATCCGCACCGCCAAACCGGGCGGTGCCATGGGAACCGATCGCCGCGGCCATCCGAGCGCCCGCCGAACTGCCCCACAACGAATAGCTTGCCGTCGTGACGCCAAGGGAACGCGCGTTCCGGAAGATGTAAGACATAGCGGCCGCCAAATCCTCTGTGGCGACCATGCCGCCTTGTCCGGCTCGGTACTTCAGAACGAATGCGTTATATCCCCGGTTGCTGATCTCGACGGCATACGGGAAACCTTCGTGCAGGGAGCCCACGTAGGCAAACCCGCCGCCTGGCGCTACGACCGCAAACGGAGCTTCAGGCTTGCCTTTGAAGAAGAACAAGCCTGTGTTCTTCCGCGACGGATCTGCCTGCTTTTCGGTATCGGTGTAGAAATCGTAGAAGACGGTTCGACCGACGCTCGCGTCATCGACTATTCGATTGAGCGCCGATACGGCGACAACGGGATCCACGTGACTGTGGTACGGGAGGAGCGAGCCGATATTCTTGAGCGGCATGGTTGTGTCGTAGCGTCGGTCATCCCACGGCAACAGGAGGCGACCGAAGCCAGCGAAAGCTGGATGCTTCAGGATGTCGTCTACGCTGTCGTCGACGCGCAAATGCGCCCCCAGGTTCTTGGTCACCGTAATCGCGGACTCAGTTGCGACGACCGCCGCCTCCCCCGAGATCTCCTGCGTCGACGCCGACGCCGCCACGACCGAGAACCAGACGACGCCCGCAGCCGGCCGAATCATCTCGATCCTCCAGCAGTGGAGAGGTGCTGAGAGAAGAACGCCGTCAGCTTCGCCACCGCCGGCGTCACGAACTGCGGCCGGTCATACAAATCGATGTGTGTCGCTCCCTCCACGACGAAGAGCTCCTTCGGCTCCTTCGCCTTCTTGTAGACCTCCTGGCTCCAGAAGAGCGTGTCGGCCTTGGATCCTGCGATGACCAGCAGGGGGCGTGGCGAGATCGTGTCCAGTTGCTCGAACGGAAAGAACGCCATCTGCTGGGGAAGACTGGAGAAGACGTACTTGTTCGAAGAGTTCGGATGCTGAGCTCGGGGCGTGCGGTAGTAGTCGTAGCCTTCGCGGTACAGTTGCGGTGTGCTCTCGGTGAAGCTGGCGGGGCTGTTCGGCACGACCGGCACGTATTGCACGGGCTCGCCACGGGCTTCGCGAGACCGCGCCTCGCTGGCGTCCTTCAGGCGCTTCATGCGCTCCTCGTAGGAGATCGTGCCCATGCCTTCGCGGCGTGCCTCGCCGAGATTGAATGTGCTCACGGCGGCGACCGCTTTCACCCGCGGCTCCGTTTGAGCGTGGCACAAGGCGTAGCCGCCGCCGGCGCAGATGCCCAGAGAGCCAATCCGTTCCGGATCGATCTGCGGATGCTGCCCGAGGAAGTCGACCGCGCAGCTGATGTCGTCCAGACGCTGCGCCGGAACCTCCACCAGCCGTGGCTCGCCGCCGCTTTCTCCCTGGTAGGACGCGTCGTAGGCGAGCGCGACGAGGCCGTGCTCGGCGAGACGCTGGGCATACAGGCCGGAGGTCTGCTCTTTGACGCCGCCGAAGGGGTGCGTCACGACGACAGCCGCATGCTTGCGCGTCGCATCGAAGTCCGCTGGCTTGAAGAGATTGCCGACGATCGTCGTGCCCATGTTTCGGGCCGGATACGTGACCCGTTCGATCGTCACACCCTTCTCGTTGGGATAGCCGATTACAGCCGGCTCCTTGACTGCAGTTGATTGGGCCCGTGTGCTGTTGGGCGAAGCCATCCCTGAACCTCCGAGCCCTGCGCCTGAAAGAACGAGCGCGGATGTTCCGAGGAACTCGCGTCTCTTTTCGTTGATGATTTCCTTGGTCACCTCGAACTCCTCAGTCCAGCCCCTTGTCGGCCAGAAACTTCGACAGCAGATCCGCGATCTGGACGTTGTTCAGGTCCGACATCGGGAAGTGCGTATTGCCACGGATGCCGACTGCGGGCAGCTCCACGAGCGTGACGTCGCCGCCGTGCTTGTTCACGGCATCCCGCCAGAGCCTCGCCGTTGCGCGAAAGACTCGCCACTGCTCCTGCCCCGGATTCGTGCTGGGTTGCTCCGGGACGGTTGTGTGACCACAGTTCGAGGTCATGGTGTAAGGAGCCTGGTGAACGACAGCGAGGCTAACTTCCAGGTACCGCCTTGCTGCACATAGACCTCTGTGACCACGAACGGATTGGTGACCTCATTGCCGCCAACCACGGCTACGAGACGAATTCTGTTCAACAGGATGGCAGTCGTGCCGATGACCCGCACCGACACTTCCTGAATATCCACATTCTTGTAGTGAATCCCTCCGCTTCTGATGACGTCGAGTTCCTGGTTCTTGGACATCGTAGCGCCCATATGGACGAAGACAGCCTCGTCGTGAAAGAGAGCGGCCAGGGAATCTACGTTGCGCTCCGACATCCAACCCCACTTCTCCTTCGAGAGACTGATCACTTCTTGTTCCGCATTCGTGCTACTCGCAGTAGCAGGAGGATTTGCTGGTTGTTGTGGTGTGCCTGACGATTGCACACTCGCCAGCAGGACACACAGTCCGAGAATTGATCCGCTCATATCGTTATGCTCCGGATGCTCCAGCGCCAGAGGCCTATCGTTTCGACGACAGGGTGCGCAGGTAATTGACCATGCTCCAGATGTCCTCGACCGGAACGCGTCCGTCGTATCCCGGCATCATCGTCGGCGGCAGGCCACGCTTGATGACACCGAAGATGTCGCCATCGCTCGAGCCGTGATCCCACTGGTCGTCGGTGAGGTCAGGTGGCTGCTTGCCTCGTTGCTCCTCGATGATGGAGATCGTCATCCCCGCTTTCACGGCGCCCTGCCCCGTGTTCCCGTGGCATGCCGCGCAATTGGCGTCGTAGGCCCGCTTCCCGGCGGCGATCGACTCGGCCGTGGGAGCCATCGGATTTCTCAGGCTGGTGGGTGACGCAATGGCGACGTTCTGACCGGGACCTGGCGAAGGAACGTTCGTAACGGGCGCGGGGGCCGTTGACGCTCTGGCGCCCACCACTTTTCTGATCATGCCGTCACTCTTGGTCAGAATGTAGAGCTCGCCGTCGTTGTCGACGGCAAACCTGAAGTCCACACGACCCCGACCGGCGACCATGGCCATCCCAGGGAGCGCCTGTCCCTTCCCGCCGCGCTCGCGGTACGTCTCTTCGGTGCGCCGGCGCAGCCCGACGTCCATCTCATGAATCGGTGCAACGCTCGTCGGATTGCCGTCGTCGGCCGCGAGCACATCGGCACGATTCGCGTACCAGATCCGGCCCGTGGTGATGTCGCCGAAGACAAGCTTGTCCCTGAGCGCCGGGATCAGCTTGCCTCGGTAGACGAACCCGTTGGCGATGGCGTCGCCACCAGTGTCTCGGTCGTGGGAGTACTCGATCACCGGGTACGTCGGCTTGACCGTGCCGCGGGCTACAGTATCGGAGATCTGAATCGGAATGATGTCGTCTGCTGGCAACGGACCCATCCCGTTGGTGGACGACATGCTTTGCGTGCCCTCACGCATGGGATATCCGTAGTTCGCGCCTTTCTGGATCACGACGACCGTTTCCCAGGTGACAAGCCCGATATTGAAGGCCAGCAGCGTCGAGGTGCGTGGCCGCGCCGGGTCGACATCCCAGACGAGCCGATGCGGATTGCGAAGGCCGTACGCCCAGATCTCCTTGCGCGCGCCCTCGACCGTCGAGAACGGATTGTCGTTCGGGATACGGTAACGCCCGTTCTCGCTGACCGTGCTCGTCTTTGTATGCTGGCGCAGGTCAGGGACGATGCGGAGGATCTTGCCGACGAGCGTGTCAAGTCGCTGAGGGTTCAGTCGCCGGCTGTCGCGCTGTTCGCCCGAGCCTGAGTCGCCAGCCCCGAGGTACATGACGCGCCAATCGGAATCTCCGGGCCTGGCGGCGGGATCGAACGTCATCTCGCCGAGCGGGTGCTGCGGGAGCGGATGCTGCAGGCGCAGCAGCTCGCGCGCAGTCCCCTCGAACGTGCGGTTCGACGGATTCCCATCCCTCCACTCGATCAACACGACTTCGCGCTCGATGCGCCCATCGACGGTGGGCGTCGGGATTGCGGGGGTCGTGGTGTATCCGGTCAGGTCGAGACCGGCGACCACGCCGGCCTTCGGTGCGGCAGGGGCGTCGTTGGCCGGATCTTCCATGTGGAGCGTGTAGAACACGCCGTTTTTCGCGTAATCGGGATCGAAGATGAAGTTGGTGAGTCCGGTAGCGAAATTGAGCTCGAAGGTGAATTTCGGGAACAGGCCGGACCGTCCGCCGCGACCGTTGAAATCCAGGTAGGTCGTGAAGGTCTTCTTGTGCTTGTCCAGGATGTAGAGCGGCCCGTTGAGGTCGTTGACGAAGAAGCGACGGCCACCAGGCTCGTCGCGCAGGTAATTAACGCGTGCGAGCTGCGCGCGCGTGTTGGTATTGGTATTGTCCGCGGTAATCGGGAGCGCGACGTAATCCTGCAGCTCCAGCGCCAGACGCTGCGGTGGCGGCTGCACGGCGAAGGGCCGGGCAACCATGAGTGCCAGCAAAAGGGCCCCCGCGAGGGTCGCTGCGTTCTTCATTTCTTCTCGACACTCCGCTTGCTGACGCGCTCATTGATCCACTGCAGGATGAGATCGGCAATCTGCAGGTGGTTCTTGTCCTGCATGATCATGTGACTGTTGCCGCGGATGCCGCGGTCGGGCGGGTTGAGCATTTGCGCCTGTCCGCCAGCGGTCTTGAGCCGCCCGACGAGCGCTTGACAGCTATCGAAGGAGATCTGCCACGAAGGCAGCGTTCCGATTCCTGTTGGGGTATCTCGGTGATCACCGAAGACCACGAGAATGGGCAGTGCCGCCAGGGTTTTGATCTGCTCGTCGGTGTAGTTCGCCGGACAGCGGCCCGGCTCGACGATCACGAGTCCCTTTGCGACAGAGGGATTCAGCAGCGCCGCCGCCAGCGGAAACGGCCCGGATTGCGAGTGCCCCATCAACACCGCGCCGTTCAATTGACCGGCGAGATCCGACAACGCCTTGAGCGTGGGATTGGGATTGGGCAGGCCGCCAAAACTGACGTCGGGCACACCCTGCTTCGAGAGTTCGTCCACGGCGGTCACCGGGAACTGACTATCCGAGTACGGCGCGCCTGGTTTCGAACCAAATCGGAAGTTCGGCCAAACGACCTCATCGCTGAATCGCAGCCAGCGCGGGAGGCTGTTCGGCGGCGCCGAGCCCGTTCGCACGTTGTTGAATATGGCTTGATTGAACCCCGATCGCCCTCGCCCGACCTGGTCCGGGACGTAGACGGGATGGCCCTTGCGCACGAAGTACTCGTCCCACCCCATGCGACCGTCCGGCGTAGTCTCCCAGGATTTGCCCGTCAGCGTCGCACCATGCACCATCACCACGGGCACGTTGCCATCGCCGCCCTGCGGCACCATGTAGCGCACGTACATCTGATTGACGGTGATGTGGCCCCCAGGACCGAGGTCCCCCAGCTCGCCTTGTGTCTGTTCAGCCTTCTCGCCGCCAACGAAGAAGCTGCCCTGTGCCTTCAGCACCAAAGGCGTGTCAGGGGTCTGAACATCCTTGATCGCCTGCGCCTGGACACTGACGACCGTGCCGAGCACGCCCGCGAAGGCCACACCCATGAAAATCGACGCCCGGGACAACTTCGAGATGTGCGCTCTTCTCACGTCTAAACTCCTCGCCTGACCACCCTGCCAAACGCACCTACGCGCGCGTTGTCCAATCAGGAATCGTATTGGTGAACAGTTTCGTGTCGATGCGCTCGGGGTGCCGTGGCATCACCCATTAGTTCGTCGCAGGCGCCTCCACGCCCGAAAAGACCAGCACCTGGTCCGGCAGCCGTGCCCCGCGGACTTGAACCGCCGCAACGGACGCGGTGAGTTCAGCCAGTTCTGATGGCGCGAAGCGAACGTGATCCGCGCCGATGTTGTCCAGCATGTGGGCCATCTGCGTCGTACCCGGGATGGGCACGATCCACGGCTTCTGCGCCATCAGCCATGCCAGCGCGATCTGTGCGGGAGTGGCACTCTTCCGTGCGGCCCATTTCTTCACCAAGTCAACGAGCGCCAGGTTGTGGGGCAGGTGATCTGGTGAGAACCGGGACTCAACTTTGCGGATGTCCCCGTCGGCGAATCGGGTATTGGCGTCGATGGCGCCGGTCAGGAAGCCGACGCCGAGCGGGCTCCACGGGACGAAGCCGATGCCCAATTTCTCGCAGAGCGGGATGACGACATCTTCCGGCCCTCTCCACAACATCGAGTATTCGTTCTGGACGGCGCTCACGGGCAGCTCGGCATGCGCGCGACGCAATGTGTTCGGCCCCATCTCGGACAGCCCCCAGTGCAGGACCTTGCCTTCCGCTTTCAGATCCTTGATGGCGCCGGCGACATCCTCGATGGGGACCTGCGGGTCGACCCGGTGCTGATAGAGAAGGTCGATGCGATCCGTCCGGAGCCGTGTGAGCATGCCTTCGACGGCGGCCTTGATGTGGGACGGGCGGCTATTGAGTCCCGGGCGCCGCTCGCCGGTCTCGAGGTCGATGTTCCAGCCGAACTTGGAGGTAATCGCGACCTTGTCCCGGAACGGTGTCACGGCTACGCCCAGGATGCGTTCCACTTCGTGCGGCCCGTATGCCTCCGCTGCATCGAAGAAGGTGACGCCGCGATCGAAGGCTGTCCGGATGATGCTGATCATCTCGGGTCGGTCTGGCACGGTCGTTTGATACGTGCGGCTCATGTTCTGGACGCCCAGGCCGACACTGGAGACTTCCAGTGCCCCGAGCTTTCGCCGTCCGCTCGCGTGGGCTGCGGCGCCGCTGCGAGAGGCTGGTGTCTGGCCTGCGGCCGGGGAGCCCGTGGCTGCGAGTATTGACCCCGCCAGACTTGCTGCTGCTCCCAGGAAGCCACGACGCCCCATGTCCGACGTATTCGATTCGTTGTTTCGGCGTCTCCACGGCCGCATCGCTACCTCCCAACCAGCTTCTGCAGGTGCTCCGGATACCGAGCCCCCTGGATTTCGATCTGTGAAGCGGCACGCTCGATGTCTACGCAAGTCGTCAGCGGTGAGCTGAATCTGCTCCGCGCCGAGGTTCTCCTCCAGTCGTGGCACTTCGTCGTGCCGGGGATCGGCACGATCCACGGCTTCTGCGCCAGCAGCCATGCGAGCGCGACCTGCGCTGGCGTGGCGTTCTTCCGCTCGGCGAACGTCTTCAGCCACTCGACGAAGTCGAGATTCGCCTTCCGGTTCTCCTCCGTGAATCGCGGAACGACGTTGCGGAAGTCGGCAGGATCGAACGTCGTCTTCTCGTCGATCTTGCCGGTGAGGAACCCCTTGCCGAGCGGACTGAACGGCACGAACCCGATTCCCAGCTCCTCGAGGGTTGGAAGGACTTCTCGCTGGGGCTCTCGCCACCACAGGGAGTACTCGCTCTGCAGCGCCGTCACCGGCTGGACGGCATGCGCGCGACGAATCGTCTGAATGCCCGCCTCGGACAGGCCGAAGTGTTTGACCTTGCCTTCGCGAATCAGGTCCTTCACGGTCCCAGCGACGTCTTCGATCGGGACGTTGGGATCCACGCGGTGCTGGTAGAAGAGATCGATCCGGTCGGTCTCGAGCCGCTTCAACGAGGCATCGGCCACCGCGCGGATGTGGGAGGGCCGGCTGTCGAGACCTGCCTGCTTGCCGTTCTCGAACTTGAAGCCGAACTTCGTCGCAATCACCACATGATCGCGAACCGGTCCGAGCGCTTCGCCGACGAGCTCTTCGTTCGCGAACGGCCCGTACGCTTCGGCCGTGTCGAAGAATGTGACGCCTCGGTCAACGGCGGCGCGAATGATGCCGATGCCATCATCGGGACTGGTAGCTGGGCCGTATCCGAAGCTGATGCCCATGCACCCGAATCCGAGAGCCGAGACTTCCAATCCGCTTGTGCCCAACATTCGCTGCTGCATTTCGCTCTCCTTCGTACCTACTGAGCGTAGCGGTCGGCAGCGCCGCCCGGTAGTCGGTCATTTCAGCATGGGGATGTGAGTACCATTCACCAATGCAGCTCGACCACTTGAATGTGCTGGCGGCGTTCCTGACCATTGCTGAAGATCGAAGCTTTACGAAGGCGGCGAAGCGGCTGGGCGTCTCGCGGTCCGCACTCAGCCATGCGGTCCGCGGACTGGAAGAGCGGCTCGGCGTTCGTCTTCTCGCGCGCACCACACGCAGCGTGGCGCCGACCGAGGCTGGCGAACAGCTCATCAGTCGCCTGCGTCCCGCGCTGGGCGAAGTCGAATCCGTCCTCGATCAGATCGTCGGACTGCGCGAGCGGCCGACGGGACGCGTGCGCCTGTTGGTGACGCCGCTCTCGGCCACGATGGTGCTCGCACCCAAGCTGGTGCCATTTGCCCGTCGGTTTCCCGACATCGTCCTCGACGTCACCACGACGCAAGAGGGACGCACGGAGCTCGTTGCCGCGGGCTTCGACGCCGGTATTCACCTCGGCGAATCGATTCAACGCGACATGGTGGCCGTGCGCGTGTCTCGCGATCACCGGCTGGCCGTCGTGGGTTCGCCGGACTATT
The DNA here is from genome assembly GCA_963739995.1 of Vicinamibacteria bacterium. Lineage (GTDB taxonomy): Bacteria > Acidobacteriota > Vicinamibacteria > Vicinamibacterales > JAENWD01 > CAVUCH01. The sequence continues at coordinate 116,567 of CAVUCH010000002.1, forward strand.
TCGCGGTGCACCCCAAGCCGAGTTCACCACACGATTTACCGACTCACCGATGCATCAACCTGCGCGGCGGCTCCAGCGGGCCGTACCGCTGGGAGTTCGAGAAAGACGGTGAGGCCCTCGTCGTTGATGTGAGCGGACCGTTGATCCTCGACGACGCGGACCTCATGATTCGCGCCGCCATCGACGGCCTGGGTCTGACGTTTTCTTTTGAAGAGTACGTCGCGCCGCAGATCGCGAGCGGCGTGCTCGTGCGGGTGCTGGAAGACTGGTGTCCGCCGTTCGCCGGCTACTTTCTCTACTATCCGAGTCGGCGGCAGCAGCCGGCCGCGCTGTCAGCCCTCATCGAGACGCTTCGCCTGTAGAGCGGCAGCTCGAGACCGCGATGCACTGCATTCGAATGTTGCCGATCACGTGACATCAGGGTTCCCGCGAAAAACCCGTACGTGATCGGACGACATTGGCAGGTCTGACACAATTCCTCGACGA
>CAVUCH010000003.1:0-271068 GCA_963739995.1 Vicinamibacteria bacterium
GCGGTTCGCGCAGTGCTCGCACCAGTCAGCTCTTTCGGCGAATGGCTGACGCCGCCCACGCGTGAAACGACAATCATGCTTTCGGCGGGTGATCGTCACGGCGCAAATCATTTGTTCGGCGCATCACAGGTCGTCGGGCTCGAGACCCCAGGACCGCAGGATGACCTCCTCGTCGGCGGCGCTCGTGGCTTTCTTGAACCGTGCGCCGGAGCGGCCCTTCACGCGCCCCTCGCATTCACTCCAGGTCGCATGGCGAATCGGCTTGCCGTCGACCACGCTCAGATACGAGTAGGCAGCGCCACCCGATCGGCTCGCACCTGATGCGGGTTTGCTGCGCGGAGGGACCGTAGTGTCGTCGGGGAGATCGAGAATCGGCACGGGATAGCCGGACAGCGCGCCGGCGTACAGCGCTACGGGCTTCTGCACGGCGAACGAGTCGGCGATTTCGTCGACCCGCTCGTTTCCAGGAATGCCCACGTGCCCGCGGACGTAGTGCCACGTGAGCGAGCGCGGGCCGCGGGCCGACGCGAGGGCGTCCAACTGCTCCCATAAGCCCCGATTCAGTACGTCTGTGCCGGCGGCCGTCTTCCAGCCGCGACGCTTCCAGCCGTGCACCCAGCCGCCAATCCCCTGGATGACGTAGGTGGAGTCGGTATAGATCGACACGGGACCGCGCCTGCCCTGCAGCTCCGAGAGCGCCTCGATGGCGCCGGTGAGCTCCATCTTGTTGTTCGTCGTCACGACGGCTCCGCCGCCGAGCTCCGTGACGTGTCCGTCTGGCGTGAAGATGATCACACCCCAGCCGCCTGGACCCGGGTTGCCCTTGGACGCCCCGTCGGTGAACACGACAATCTGCGGCTCGCTCATACCCCTGCCAATCCGCTACCCGGGTGCATCCGCTCGATAGCGTAATGCGCATCAGACCCGCTGTGCCGGCGTCGCATCAAGAGGAGCCCGTCCGGGCCTCTCCGATCCTGAACAGGTGCGTACGGCTCCGTAGATAGATGTCGCCATCCACGATCACTGGCGAGGCAATGAAGGACTGCCCCGTCAGCGTATTGGTCGCCAGCACCTCGAAGGCATTGCCCATCCTGACGACCACGACATCCTCCTCCTCGGTGGCCAGATACAGTTTGCCGTCCGCGCCGACGGGAGACGCCTTGACGTTATACGGCTGCGGCAGGCGGGCTTGTTGGTATAGCGGCTTGCCCGTCGCCGCGTCGAAGGCGCTCAGCTGCCCGCTGTCGGTCAGCACATACAGCCGGGACTCGTGCAGCACGGGCGAGGGCGTGTACGGAGCGCCGCGCGGCGTGGACCAGGCAATCGCGTCGGTCCCGGTCAGATTGCCCGTGCGCCCCAGCCGGATAGCCATGAGCATCTTCACGGTGTGGCCGCTCATCGCGAAGATCAGGTCCTCATGCTGCACCGGCTGCGGGATGGTGTTCTCGCCGAGACCGCCGGCCTCCCACAAGAGGGCGCCGGTCTCGAAGTCGTAGCTGCGGACAGTCAACCCGTTGACGATGATCTGGCGGCGGCCGTTGTGCCGGGCGACGTAAGGCGCGGCCCAGTTGTACGGCTCGGTCCGCTTCGTCCGCCAGATCTCCCGGCCCGTGGACGGATCCAGCATCACGAGGAATCCCGTGTCGAGATGATCGAAGTGCAGCAGCAGCCGGCCATCATGGAGCGTCAGCGGCGTACCTTCGCCGAACGCCATGTCCATCCGCATCTGGACCCCGAAGTCCTTTTGCCAGAGCGGCGTGCCGTTGACGTCATAGGCGTACAGGCCGCGGGACCCGAAGAACGCGAACACGCGCCTCCCGTCGGTCACCGGCGAGTTGGACGCGAAGCTGCCGTACACGCGGTGATAGCCTTCGTGCGGCGTCGCGACGGTGGCCGTCCGCTGCCACGCAACCTTCCCGGTTTGCCGATCGACGGCAAGCACCTCGAACCGATGCTCGAGGCCGGCGTCGGCACCACCACCGGCACGTCCGGCGGCTTGCGGCGGCGTTCCCTTGCCGGTCGGCACGGCGGTGGTCAGGAACAGGCGGTCACCCGCAATCACCGGGGTCGAGTGGCCGCGGCCGGGGATCTCGACTTTCCACCGGATGTTCGTGTTGTCATCCCACCGCAGGGGCGCTCCCCCGCTTGCCATACCGGTGTTGTAGGGCCCGCGCCACTGTGGCCACTCGGCCGTCGTCGCGGTCGCTGCAGCGAGTCCGACAGTGGACAACATCGAACACAGGATGAGCAGTTGCATCAGCGGAATCCCTCCGAAGCGAGCACACGTCCGCCTGCGCCCCAGTGCGCTTGTGTGGAGGATCATCCGGACCTGCCGCGCATTGGCGGCTTCCGCATGGCATTCACATGAAGCTGATCGTGGTCGCGCGCACCGCGTGACGGGAGGCCACTCACCATGACGTTCTGGCTGAGTGGCCTCCCAGCAGCGCGCCCTTACTGTTTGGTGTAGACGGAAACGTTGTTGATCGCCTGCCCCTTTGGATCTGTTCCCGTGGTGGTCACGGTCAACGTCGTGCCGTCCTTCGACACCGCAGTCTTGGTCGTGGCTACCACCTTGCCATCCTTCTTGTAGACGACGGTGCGTTCTGTGGGGCTTGTTTGTGTGACGTTGGCCGCGTCATAGCTGGGATGGCCGGTGACCGGGACATCCTTACCGTCGCCTGCGCTCGTGTAGCCCCACTTCATCGGAGCACCATCGGCCATGACGGCATCCACCGCCACCTTGATCCCTTTGCCCGCGGCATCGACGACGACCACCGCGGTCTTGGGTGGCGGTCCTGGCTTGTAACTGGACTTGCCTGCGTCCAGCTTCCACGTGCCCGTCTGCGGATCGGCCGTCTGCGCCGCGGTGGCGACGCCGAGCGCCATCGCACAGAGGACCGCGAGTGCCGTGCCTGTCAGCTGCCGTCTCAATTTTCCGCGCATGTGACCTCCTGACGTGTTGAATACCACGGAAAGCGGTCGAACCATACGCGAGTGGCTCCGGAGTTGTCCACTGTGTCCAAGCGGCGCTTGACCTCCGGTCGCTGACTCGCGCGGCCGGCTCCGTCTTCGGAGCAACACCACCTTCGCCGCGTTGTTCCCGATATACGATCCGGACGTGCTTCGGATCCATCCATGGGCGACGCGGCGTGACCGCGTGTCAGCGCTCGCGCCTACCGGCCGGGCGACTCCACGCTCACCCCAATCTGCCGCCCCAGGTCGAAGAGGTACTGCCGCCCCTTGTCGTACTCCTGCGCGTTCGGCATGTGCTCCAGCATCAGCGGCGGCTGTTGCGGCAGGGCGGCCAGCCTGCGGAGATACGTGGGGTAGTCAAGCGACCCGGCGCCCGGCCGCACCTCGCGGAAGTGGACGTTCATTTCGACGTCCCACGTGAGGTCCTTCGCGTGACAGCTGACGATCCACTCTCCCAGCGTGTCGAAGCACTCGTTGAGCAGGTCGGTGTTCCGGTAGAAGCGCGTGGGCTGATTGACGAGATTGCAGGGATCCAGGTGGACGGCGAACGCCGGACGATCGACTGCTTTCAGGAGCCGGACGAAGCTGGCGGGACTGTCAGGGATGGACCAGCCCATCATCTCATAGCAGAACTTCGCCCGCGCCGGCTTGACGGCGTCAATGATGGTGCGGGCGTTCTCGACCGCCGCGTCGAAGAAGCGGTCGGAAAGATTGTCGGGGTGCGGACCATACCAGACGTCGGGATTGAACGACCCGGCGATGTCCACGCAGCAGAGCGCGCCCACCGCATCGGCCAGGGCGAGGCCCTCGGTCACGGTCTCGAGATTCGCGCGCCGCTTCGCCGCGTCAGCATCCAGCAGGTTGACCCAGCGGCCGACCTCCGCGATCGCCACGTCCTGTTTGCGGAAGGCATCCTCGATGGCACGCACCATCACCGCGTCCTTCACATCTGCCTTGGGGCAGTACGCGGCGCGGTAGCCGAGGCGCCGATGCGCGCGGGCCAGCTCGATGGGGTCGGTGGTGTCGGTGAAGATGGGACCACCCAGGCGCACTACGGGGGAGGCCTGTGCGGTCGCGCGTGAATCAGGGCGGGAGCGCGCAGTGTTCCCGACGCCTGGCAGCATCGCGCCTCCTGTTACGGCACCAACGGATTGGGTCAGGAACTCTCGACGGTTCATCATCCTCTCGGCTCCGGGCTCAGGGCTACAGGCTCAGGCTCCAGACTCCAGGTTTTGTCTGGCGCCGGAGCCGAAACGCCCGGTACTGCGACGCGGAAGCCCGGGTCCCCCCGAACTCGTGTCATACTGCGGCGCAAACTGATGAGCCTGACGCAACGAACCAGGATCGGCCCGTACGAAATCGTCGCACCGATTGGCGCCGGAGGCATGGGCGAAGTGTATCGCGCGACCGACGCGCGCCTCGGCCGCGACGTCGCCATCAAGGTGCTGCCCGCGTCGTTGGCGACCGACGAGGACCGCCTGTGCCGCTTTGAGCAGGAGGCGCGGGCAATCGGCGCGCTCAATCACCCCAACGTCCTCGCGGTGTACGACATCGGCAGCCACGAGGGCGCGCCTTACGTGGTGTCGGAACTGCTAGACGGCGACACGCTCCGTAGCCGCATCGGCACATCGCCACTGCCACATCGCAAAGCGATCGACTACGCCTCCCAGATAGCCAACGGCCTGGCCGCGGCCCATGACAAAGGCATCGTCCACCGGGACCTCAAGCCCGACAACATATTCGTGACGCGCGACGGGCGGGTCAAGATCCTGGACTTCGGTCTCGCGAAACTGACCCAAACAGGCCGCACGATCGAGGCCGAAACGGCGCTGCTCGCCCATGCCCCTCCTCTGACGAGCGCGGGCACAGTGCTCGGAACGGTCGGCTACATGTCACCCGAGCAGGTCCGCGGACAACCCGTCGATCACCGCTCCGACATCTTCTCGTTCGGCGTCGTGCTGTATGAGATGCTCACGGGCCGCCGCGCCTTCCACGGCGACTCGGCAGTCGAAACAATGAACGCGATCCTGAAGGAGGATCCCGCGCCAGCAGGCGACGGCGGCCGGCCGGTGCCGCCAGCCCTCGACCGAATCGTCCTGCACTGCCTCGAGAAAAATCCCGAGGAGCGCTTCCAGTCGGCACGTGACGTGGCGTTCGACATCGAATCGCTGTCGGGGCTCTCCAGTCAGGTCGTCGTGGACTCGCCCTTGCCCCGCCGCAGGCGCTGGCTGCGACTGGTGGCAATCGCGACCCTCGCCGCGGCCGGCTGTGCGGCGTTGTTTGTCGCAGGCCGATCGACAGCCCGTGCAACGGCTCCGACGTTCGAGCCGCTCACGTTCAGACGCGGGTCCATCACGTTCGCGCGGTTCGCCCCAGACGGGCGCACGATCCTCTATGCCGCCAACTTCGAAGGCGGCCCCCTCGAGATCTACTCGACGCAGCCGGGCAGCCCTGAGTCGCGGTCGCTCGGCTTGAAGGCCGACCTCCAGGCAGTGTCGCGCCACGGCGAGATGGCTATTCTGCTGGAGCGGCCAGGCAGGGACCCGGTGCTGGCCCGCCTGCCGATCGGCGGTGGCGCCCCGCGCGAGGTTCTGGAGAACGTGCGATCAGCCGACTGGGCGCCAGACGGAGATTCGCTGGCGGTCGTGCGGACGGGGGGAGGACGCGACACCCTCGAGTTCCCGATCGGCCGGGTGCTCTATAGGGCACACGGCTGGCTGAGCGACGTGAGCGTGTCGCCCGATGGCAACCACGTGGCCTTCTTCGAGCACCCGGTGGCAATCGACAACCGCGGTGATCTCGCAGTGGTCGACCTGATCGGGAAGAAGACGACGCTGTCCAGTGGCTGGGAGGACCTCTTCGGCGCTCACTGGACGCCAGGAGGCGACGAGGTCTGGTTCAGCGCATCGGGCGGCGGCGGCAAGACCGCCGGAACCGACCACGCCTTGTTTGCTGCGACGCTGGCGGGCCGCGTGCGCACGGTGACCAGCGCTCCGGGCAGCCTGGACTTGCAGGACATTGCCCCGGATGGCCGGGTGCTTCTGGCACACGGCAGCAGGCGGCCGTCCATCATGGCGCTCGCGCCGGACGCGACCGAGGAGAGCGAGCTGACCTGGATGGATTTCTCGTGGGTGGCGGACATCTCTGCCGACGGCCGCAAGGTCCTGTTCGGCGAGCAGGGCGTGGCCGGCGGCCCGGGCTACGCCGTCTATCTGCGGGGCATGGACCGGTCGCCGGCGGTGCGCCTCGGCAAGGGCATGGCGCAGTCGCTCTCGGCAGACGGCCGATGGGCGCTCGCCATCGACCTCGTCGACAACAAAGTCCTGGTGCTGCCAACCGGCGCCGGCGAGCCTCGAGCCCTGCCACGGCACAACATCAAGGCCTTTTCGTGGGCAGGCTGGTTTCCCGACGGCAAGCGCATCCTCATCGCCGGATTCGAGGAAGGCAAAGGGGGGCGCATGTACGTCCAGGACCTCTCCGGCGGCCCACCACGGCCGGTCACACCCGAAGGCGTCGCCGTGCGCGCGAACACGCTCACGCCGGACGGTAAATGGATGGCGGCCAGAATCGAGGGACGCCTCATGCGGGTGCCGGTGGACGGGGGCGAGCCGCAGCCGATAACGGGCGCCGATCCGGGGGACAGGCCGCTGCGATGGCGGAGTGACGGGCGCGTGCTGTTCGTGCGGCAGGGCCGGCTCCCGACGCGCATCTTCGCACTCGACGTGACGTCGGGCGGGCGGACGCTCGTGCGCGAGATTGCCCCGCGCGATCCGGTCGGTGTCGAGTCGCTGGGCGACATCCAGATAACACCGGACGGGAAGTCGTACGCGTACGTCTACATCCGATCCCTGTACGGGCTCTACCAGGTCGCCGGCCTCGAGTAGCGGGACGCATCGAGACTCCAGGCTCCAGGCCAGGCTCCAGGCTCCAGGCTCCAAGCTCCAGCTTTGTCTGGCGCCGGGCTCCCGGCGCCGGGCTTCCGGCTTCGGCGGCGCGATCCAGCGGCGACAAGCCCCGGAGTCCGGAGCCTGGAGCCCGGAGCCCGAAGCCCGCTAACGCGCCAGGCGTTGCAGGGCGAAGAACGGGTCGGGTATTGCGTCCTCCCGTACCTGCTGCGCGAGCAGCTCGCCGAGCGCGGGGCCCATCTTGAACCCGTGGCCGCTGCCGCCGCCGGCGATCCAGACGTCGGACATGGCTGGATGCCGGTCGATGATGAAGTGCCCGTCAGGACTGTTCTGGTACTGGCACACCTCCGCGCCGAGCACGGGCGCGCGGGCCAGCAACGGGAAGCGGCGACGGACGAAGGCGCGCACGAAGCGCTCGCCCTCGCCGGACGGCATGCGCTCGCCATCCGTCGGGTCGAACGCTGCCCCGTGCGCATCGTCTGCCACCTTGAACCCGCGGTGCAGATTGCCCGGGATGCCGTACACGAACGTGTCCCCGGCCTCGACCCAGACGGGCAGCCGCGCCTCCAGGAACCGGTCGTCTCCTGCCGGCGTGCCGAAGTAGAAGACTTCCTGGCGTGTTGGCTGCACACGCGCGCCAATCACGTCCGGGAACAGTTGTCCCAGCCACGGACCGCACGCGAACACATATCGATCCGCCTCCAGCGTGGTGCCGTCGCTCAGGCGTACGCGTGGGCGCCGGCCCTCGGCGCTCACCGACACCACCGCAACCTGGCGGTACGTCCCACCAATCCTGACGAGCTCGCCGACAACCGCCTCGCAGGCCTGGCGCGCCAGGAGATAGCCGCCCTCCTGTTCCAGGTACACCTTCGTGATGCCTTCGAAGCTGACCTGCGGCCATCGCCTCCCGGCGGCGGTTGGCTCGATCTCCTCGCACGGGAGGGCGAGATCGCGGAGCGCCGGCAGCGACTGCCGCACGTAGCTGTCATCCGCACCGATCATCCACAGCACGCCCGTCGGCCGGTAGAACCGCTCGCTTCTCCCGCTGTCCCACTCGCGCCACAGCGTCAGGGCCCGGGCTGCCATCTGCACGTACCGTGGCGTGGGTCCGTAGATCGTTCTGATGACCCGCGTCTCGCCGCCGGAGCTCGCGCGGGCGTTGCCGGGCCCCCACGCGTCGATCAGCGCAACCTCGACGCCGGCGCGTCGCAGGTGGAGGGCCGTCCAACCTCCGAACGCTCCGGCGCCCACGACAGCGACGCGGAGCGTCAACCGTTTGCGCGCTGCAGCACGGGCCACGGCTGCGGGCAGAATGGCCGAGGCCGTGAGGAAGTCTCGACGCGTCGGCATGCTCGAGTGACGGTGATTCGACGTCAGTGTCCAGGGGCGATCAGAACATGAACCGGTGCGCGATACCGAACGTGCGCGGCTGGTTCGTCAGATAGCTGATGCGGGCCCTGGTGCCCCGCTCGTGATCGAGCGCGAGGAGCGCACGCTCGTCGGTGACGTTGTTGACGTAGAACGACACGTCCCACGAGTTCCGGCGGACGCCCGCACGCAGGTTGAGAAGGTCGTACGCCGGAAGCTCCGGATTGTAGGTGAAGACGCTGGCCGTCAGTGGAGCGCCGATCGTGTTGTCCCCGAACGACAGCAGGTTGAGCGTGCCGAGGTCCTCATCGCCCACCTGGGTGAAGCGCGAGCCGATGTGCTGGTACGACGTTGTGACGTACGCCACGGCGTCGCGCCGCACCTCCCACTGGTAGGTCGCCGCGGCCGCAATCTGGACCTGCGGAACGGTCGGCAGCCGTCTCCCGGCCTCGATGCCCGAGACGACGCTCACCGCGCCGGACGGATCGGTCGAGGTGAGCGTGGAGCGCAGCTCCGGATCGGCGAAGGTGGCAGAGACGGCAAAATCGAAGTTGCGATTCGGGGCTGCTTCGAACTCCACCTCGAGCCCCTGGCTGCGGGCTTTCGGTACGTTGAAGATCACGCGGGAGGAGCACGAACCGGCCGTCACCGTGGCCTGGAGGTCGCTGATGTCCATGTAGAATCCCGAGATGTTCAAGGCGCCCTTGCCTTCCAGCACTCGCGACTTCACCCCCACCTCGTAGTTCCAGGCGGTCTCGTCCTCCCACGTCTCCCGCCCGCCAAACGTGACGAGATCCTGTGGCGTGCACAGCGGAACGTTGAGCGGATCGTTGATGCCCCCGAGCCGGAACCCACGGGCGACCTGCGCGTTCACGTTGGTCCGGTCCGAGAGCTTGTACGTGGCAATCAGGCGTGGAGCCACGCCGTCCGCCTCCGTCGTGCCGGGCTGCGAGACCAGCGACGTGCCGGTGTTGTCGTTGCCGAAAATCCCGTCGAAGATCTGCTCCTTGTCCTCGCTGAAGCGGTAATAACGCAGTCCACCCGTCAGGCTGAACGCCTCGGTCACCTTCAGCGTGCCTTCGCCGAACAGCGCGAACTGGCGGAGCTCGTAGCCCAGGTCGGAGTAGAAGAGGGTGTCCTTCGGTGCGCGGAGCCCTTGCGTGGGAACACCGGAGATGTCCTCGAACCCGGCGACCGGCAAGTCCTGGCCGTAGTCACGATCCGTGCGGCTGAAGAAGCCGCCGCCCACCCATCGCCACCGATCGCTGCCGCCGGACACGCGCAGCTCCTGCGTCCACAGGTTCGCCGTCGTCGCGTCGTTGAGTGGGGCGTCGAGCGAATACACCTCCTCTGGCAGCCCGATGCTGCCGCCGGTGATGCTCCCCGTGAGGGCGGTGGCGTCGCGAACGACGAGCACGTCACGATACGTGTAGGACGTGATGGAAGTCAGGACGAGGCCGCCCAAGTCATAGGTGAGGGTCACGTCGCCGAGCACGAAATCGTCGGTGAAGTCCTCCTGGAGCTGCGTGTACTGCTCGCGCTCGCCGAGCGCGACGGCCGGGCGGGTGGTCGTGAACGGATTCGCGAGGATGTTGAACACGTCGCTGCGGTTCCAGCCGTCGGTTCCGACCCGCTGGTAGACGAGGCGCGGCGTGATCGAGAAGCGGCTGTTCGGCACGAACTTGACCGCCGCACGCACGCCGGTGCGGAAGCCGTCGTTGACGTCCTCGCTCAGGCCCGGTCCTGGCTGGACCGCATCAGTGTGGCCGGGCAGGCGGTCAATATACGACGCGATGCGCAGCGCCGCCGTGTCCCCCAGCGGCACATTCAAAGCCGCCTTGATGTTCCCGCCGAAGCCGCCGCTTCCAACGGCGATCCCGTCCAGTTCGACCGATCCGCCCGTGAGACCGAGCTCCGGCTGCCGGGTGATGTAGCGCACCGTGCCTGACAGCGAGCCGGAGCCGAAGAGCGTGCCCTGCGGCCCGCGCAGGACTTCCACACGCTCCATGTCGAAGAGATCGAGGTCGGGCGTGAAGAGCGACAGCGAGACCACCGACTCGTCGAGGTACACGCCGACCTGCTCCTTGACGCCGGGCTGGTCGCGCACGATCTGGCCGGCCGAGACGCCGCGCATGGCGATCTGGCTCTGGCCTGGCCCGAGATTCTGCACGGTGAAGCCGCCCACGGTGGCCGCGATGCCCTCGAGGTCTGTGACACCGCGCTCGCGCAGCACCGCCTCGGTAGGCGCCGCCACCGAGAACGGCGTTTCGAGCATCGTCGTCTCGCGCTTCATCGCCGTGACGGTGACCTCCTCGGTCAGCACCGGCTGCAGCACGATCTCCAGGCGCTGCGGGTCTCCCGCGCCGAGCTGGACGTCGTGGGCGACCCTCTGGAAGCCGGTGAGTACCACGACGACGCGGTACGCGCCGGGCGCGAGCGACAGGGAGAAGCCCCCGTCACCAGCGGTCTTCGTCGTCTGCGAGGCGCCCGTGGTCTGACTGGTCACCGTCACGTCGACACCCGGCACCGAGACGCCAGACGCGTCACGCACGATTCCAGTGAGCGCCGCGTCCTGGGACTGTGCCCGTGCGGGTGCACCCCCGAGGAGCAGCGCGAGAGGGACGACGGCAAGCACGAGCATCCGCGGCAGCATCATATGGGCCTCCTCGTCATGTGTTTCATATGGCGGAGGCTGACTGTTGTCAACCATGCCGGCATCGCTTCAACGCCCTCGAAGGCTCTTCTCTCGGAGAGCCTTGAATTCCGCGCCTTCTTTCCATTCCGGCCAGGTCGCGCCCGTCGCCACGCGGACTCCTACCCGAAAGAGCAGCCGAGCATCGGCTGCCATCCCGGTCATGTCCCAGTCCGGCTTCACCTCGTCGCTCGGCTTGTGGTAGTCCGTTGCGTCGTACATCGCACGCATCTTCGGGCCGAAGTCTGCCGGCTTGCCGACGAACTCGTTGCCCGTCTTCGGGTAGAGCGCAGGCACGCCGACCTTCCCAAGCTCGAAATGGTCGGAGCGGTAGAAACGGCCCTTCTCAGGCTCCATGTCCGCTGTGAGCGTCCGGCCGTCCGCCAACGCCTCTTCGGCGAGGATCTCTTCGAGCGTCGTGTTGCCGGAGCCGACGACGATCATGTCGCGCGTCATTCCCCATGGGTACATCGCGTCGATGTTGATGTTCGCGAGGGTCTTGTTGAGGGGATACAGCGGGGCGCGCGCGTAGTACTTCGAGCCGAGCAGCCCCTCTTCTTCCGCGGTAACCCACAGAAAGAGCGCCGAGCGCGGCGGGCGCGGCTTCATGGACGCGAACGCCTGCGCGATCTCGAGCACCATCGCGGTGCCGGTGCCGTTGTCGATTGCGCCGTTGTAGATCCCGTCGCCCGGCAATGAGGGATCGCGCCCCAGGTGGTCCCAGTGTGCGGTGTAGACCGCGTATTCGCCCCGGCGCGCGGGGTCGGAACCGGTCACCTTCGCGACGACGTTCTGGGACTTCACCTCGCGGAACGTCTTCTTCACGGCGAAGCTCGCACGCGCGGGGAGCGGGACGGGCTTGAAGTCGCGGCGGAGAGCCGCGGCTTTCAGGGCATCGAAGTCCTGTCCCGACGCCGTGAGGATCTCGCGCGCCTTGTCCAGATGAATCCACGACTCCACCGGCACACGCGACATGTTGCGGTCCGGCGGCTGGATGTCGAACGACTCCCCTACCGCGCCCGCCTTCGGCACGTCATACGGATAGCCTGCCGGCCCCGTTTCGTGTACGAGGAGCACGGCCGCTGCACCCAGCTTCGATGCGATCTCGTATTTGTACGTCCAGCGTCCGTAGTACGTCATCGCACGCCCCTTGAACATCTTGGGGTCGAGCTGTGACGGGTTCGCGCTATCCGGGATTGGCGGATCGTTCACGAGCATCATCAGCGTCTTCCCGCGCACGTCCAGCCCCTTGTAGTCGTCCCACCCGTATTCCGGTGCGACGATGCCGTAGCCGACGAAGACGATCTCGGAACGCTCGACCTGCGTCTCCGGCTCGATTCGCAATGATGCCGGTGCATAGTCGTCGAGGAAGCGCATGGGGATCGTCCTGCCATTCACGTCGACCGACGAGGTCCATGTGCTCGTGATGCCGATGAGGGGCACCTCCTGGATGTACGTACCGTTCGGGTTGCCCGGCTCGAGGCCCATGCGTTGCAGCTCGCGCGTCAAGTACGCGACGGTGCTGGCCTCCCCCGGCGTTCCGGGGCTGCGCCCCTCCAAGCCATCGGCAGACAGCGCGCGGATGTGACTGAGGAGTTCGTCACGGGTGATCGTGGCGGCGGCGCTCTGCACGCGCGCTGCCTCGGGGGCGGCCGTGTCTTCACCTCGAGGCCCGCAGGCAGCTACGAGGAGTGCCGCGGCGAGGACGAACACGTTCTTCATGGCAGGTTCAATTCGTTGGCGTCTGCCGGCTGAGGGTTCTTCACAGGGAGATCACGAGATCGGGGAGGAACGCGTCCCGTTTCAATTACCAGCCCCAAACGGAATGCAACATGAGCTCAACTCCTTGATCTCCTGCATCTCCCTGTGAAGGATCTCCTGATCTCCCTGTGAAGCATGACATGGGATTGCCCGGTTGGCGTATCACGCCCGGCCTCCTCGACGCACACATCGTCTGGCGGTATGCTCAGTCGGTTTGCGCGCGCAACTGCGACGCTGCCCGAAGGCTCGCGCACCTCCAACGTTCGACTCGAAAAGGACGCACACATGACCTCTGTACAACCGACCCGTCGCGACATCCTCCGGCTCGGCGGCGCTGCCGCAGCCTCGGCACTCCTCGCTCCCATGCTGCGCGCCGCGGCCGCCAGCTGGAAAAAGGTCCCCATCGGCACGCAGCTCTGGTGCGTGCGGAAGCAGCTGGCCAGCGACATTCCTGGCACGCTGAAGTCGCTCGCCGCCATGGGGTATGAGGCCGTAGAGCTCGAGAACGCATTCAAGACAGACTGGGCAAGGAGTGGCGCGCGCACCTGGACGGGGCGGGGCTGAAGGCGTGCGGCTTCCACCATACCCTCGACGAGCTGCAAGGCGACACGCTCTCCGCCAGCATCGACTTCAACGGAGCGATCGGGAACCGCAACCTGATCATCCGCTCGCTGGCGCCGCCGGTGTACACGTCGGCCGATCTGCTGAAGAAGACCGCCGACGCGATCAACGGCGTGGCCGAGCGGCTGAAGCCCCACAACATGCGCGTCGGGTACCACAACCACACGACGGACTTCAATCGCATCGAAGGGGAATACTGGTGGAACCGGTTCGCGGATCTCACAGCGAAAGACGTCGTGCTGCAGTTCGACACCGGTAACGCGTCGGAGATGCAGGGCGTGACGCCGCAGGAGTTCGTCCGACGCAACGCGGGCCGGACCATTTCGATGCACGTGAAGCCGTTTTCGAAGAAGGAGCCGAACGCCTACCTGGGCGCCGACGAGCTCGACTGGCCGGCCATCATGACGGCCGCCGAGACGGTGGGCGGCATCGAGTGGTACATCATCGAGTACCAGAAGGAAGGCGTGCCGGCGCTCGAGGCGCTGAAGGAGAATCTGGAGCGGTTCAAGAAGATGCGGAGCTGACGACCCTCACGGTCGTGCTCGCTGCTCCGGTCAATCGTGGAACAGGGAGGCGCGCTCTTGCGACACGGCAGCGAACGGCTGAAAGTACGCCGTGCCCTTCTGCGACGTCTTGATCAGCTGATGCATGCCTTCGATCGTCTCGGGTGTGTACTGGCTCTTGTGACAGAGCCACGACGCTTTCGCCTTTTCATAGTCGGCTTCGGATACCGGGACTCTCACGGTCAGATATCGCGGATCCACGGTGGCAATCTGGATTGGCCCGCCCGGAGGGAGGCTTCCCGTTGGAATGGCGGCGTAATAGAGTTGCGAAGGCTTCTCCCACGCCTGACTCTGAAACACTTCCGTCACCACCGAGCCGACCAACCGGTGGTCGGGATGGCCGGTCCACCCGGAGGCATTCCACGTGATAACCACGTCGGGCTTCAGCGTGGTGAACAGTCTCGTGACATGGTCGCGAACGCTGCGCAGCTGTTCCAGGAAGGCGTCGAAGCCCTCCCCGATCTTCAACTGATCCTGAAGGCCGAATGTGATCGAGGGCTGGATGCCGAGCTTCTCTGCGGCGCACTTCAGCTCGTTCGACCGGACGGCAGCAAGGCTGTCCCCGGCAGCGATGCCGGCATGTTGCGTCACGCCGAGGCGACCGTCCGTCGCAATCGCCAGGTAGACGGTCACCCCTTCGGCCGCGTACTTGGCCAGCACGGGGCTCACGGTGCTCTCGTCGTCGGGGTGCGCGAATACAGCGAGAAGCGTCCGCCGCGCGCCGCTCTCGAGGCCGGCCTTGGCCGTGGGCGCCGGGTTCTGCGCGCCAGCCGCCGCGGCGGAGAGCAGCAGAGCGCACACTGAGGAAACGAGTCGTCGTGGAACGTGCATGCACTCTCCTTGATGTGTGCGGATTGTATCGCAGCGTTTTGGCGCCTGCCTGAAGCAGGGTGGGAGAACCGAATGGCAGCAACGAGTGCCGTCGTCAGATCAGTCGTGGGGCTGTGGCGATCCCCGGTCAAGTCGATGAGTGGCGAACAGGTCGAGCAGGCCGACGTGTCGACACACGGTCTGGTGGGTGACCGCGCGCTCGCGCTGATCGACGCGGTCACGGGCAAGGTCGTCAGCGCCAAGATCGGGCTGGGCGCGATGGTATCGGCCCTCGCGCGGGCGCTGCTGCGGGCGGGCCATCGTGTGACGGTCTGGAATCGAACGACCACGAAAGCCCGAGGCATCATGCGCCGAGTCCTGATGGCCGTTCTCGCGGCCCTGTGCTGCGCCTCGCTCCGCGCTTCGTCCGACTCGTACCTGTTCATGTGGGCCGGCGATGCCGGCCACAAGGCAAGCGACTTCCTCGCGGTCATCGACGCGAGCCCCACGTCCGCAGGCTACGGCAGGATCGTCGCCTCGATCCCGACCGGTGAGGCTGGCACACATCCGCATCACACCGAGCACCAGATGCCAGCCAGCGGGCACCTGCTCGCGAACGGGTTCCACGCGGGACGCACGTGGCTGTTCGACCTCTCGCAGCCGCTGCATCCGCGCATCCTCACGTCGTTCAGTGACGTGGCCGGCTTCAGTCATCCGCACACGTTCATCAGGCTCGCCAATGGACATGTCCTGACGACCTTTCAGTATGGAGCGACGCCCGGCACTGTGCGGCACGCGGGCGGTCACGGTGCGGCGCCGGAGAGCGTGGAACGGTCCACGGGTGGTCTCGTGGAGATGAACGAACGCGGGAGTCCGATTCGCAGCGGCAGCGCGAGCGATGCGGCGATTGCGGACAAGCGCATCTATCCCTACAGCGTCCTGCCGCTGCCCGCCTACGACCTCGCGGTGTCGACGACCACGGACATGGACGAGAACAACGTGAAGGCGACTTCTGAATGGGTGCAGTTCTGGCGGTTGTCCGACCTGAAGCTGCTGCGAAGCCTGCGGCTTACGCCGGGACCACGCGGCGACGAGCATCAGCTCACCGGAGAGCCGCGCCTGCTGGCGGACGGCCAGAGCATCTACATCCACACGTTCAAGTGCGGCCTGTATCTCGTCCGCGGCGTGGAACGTCCCGAGCCGTCGATGACGTTCGTGCGGGGCTTCCAGGGGAAGGACTGCGGCGTTCCCGTCCTGACGGGGCACCATTGGCTGCAGACCGTACCGGAGGCGCACGCGGTCATCTCACTCGATATTTCGGATCCCGAGCACCCGCGTGAAGTGTCGAAGCTGATGGTGGGCGAGGACGAGCAGCCGCACTGGCTGTCGATCGATCCGACAGGACGCCGCGTGGTGCTCAACTCGAGCGGCGGCGGCAAGGGCAACCGGCTGTTCGTGATCAACTTCGATCCGGGCACCGGCCAGCTCTCGCTCGACGACCGCTTCCGCGACAAGGACAGCACACGCCCTGGCATCACGCTGACGGGCAGGAAGTGGCCGCACGGCTTCAGTGGGACGGCCGTGCCCCATGGCACCGTCTTCTCACGGTGACAGGCCGGAAAGCGCCATCCTGCGCCGGATCGACGGCCGCTGGCGAGTGGCCGTCCTGCACTCGACGAGGATTACGAAACTCGTGGCGTAACCCCGTCGGGGCTTCAGTCCCGGCAAGGTAGAGCGCAACTTCAGCCCCGCTCAAAACCCGGTTCAGACCACGAGAACGATTCCCTTCGGCGTCTGGGTAGTCACGCGAGCGAGGGCAGCCGCGTACAGACCCACCTGACGCGAATAGACGCTCAGCATCCCGCGCGGGTCTTCATCGGTCTTGAAATCCACGACACTCCACGTGCCCTGGTGCTCGTAGGCGAGATCGACGACGCCTTCCAGCAGCCGGCCATCGGAGAGCATCAGCGTCACCGGAACTTCTCGCCGGCACTTCCCTTCTCCCTCCGCACTGCGCGCCACTGACAGCAGCGGATGCGCAAGCACTCGGGCGGCAAGCGCCGCCGCCGCCGACACTTCGTGATCGGGCGCGCCGAGGATACGGCCCTCCAGCACCGCCAGCGCGCGCAGCATCGTCATGTCGGCGTCGAGCGGCGCGGTCGCGAGCACCGCGTGCACGAGCGTACCGAAGCGACGCCCTCTCGGACGGTCGCCTTCGCGGGGGAGCTCGACCACCTCTACGGGTGGGAGCTCGGTCACGCCGGTGGGCCACTCGCCCCCATGGGCGAACTCGGTCACCGTCCGGATCTGCAGCGAGGGGGATGACCCATTCGCGATGGCCGTGGCGCGATCCAGCGACCAGGTGTCGTAGGCGGATCTTCCCTCGCTCACCACTGCGTCGCCCGCGTCTTTCGCAATCAGATCTTCGCGGCGGAGGCCGAAGGGCGGGTCGGCGTCCAGATCGAGCGCGCTGGGGCTCCACCAGAC
This sequence comes from Vicinamibacteria bacterium, assembly GCA_963739995.1. GTDB lineage: Bacteria > Acidobacteriota > Vicinamibacteria > Vicinamibacterales > JAENWD01 > CAVUCH01. The sequence goes on from CAVUCH010000003.1 coordinate 17,181, forward strand.
GACGCGGTATGTGGAGTTGCGTGGCCCCTCATCGGGCTGCGGGTTTCGGGCTTCGGGCCTCGGGACAGCCAGGAACATCGCACCGCCGGCGTCCAGCTCTACATCGACGCCTTTTGCAGGACTCACGCTCTGCCCCACATTCAGCTCGTACAAGCCTGGGCGGACGGTGTCGGCTCTGGGGGGCTCGCCATCGGGGCGGATGCGGACTGTGTCCTTGCCGAACGCCGGGCAGCCGGGGGCCGGCTGCGGATCCCGGCGGATTTCGACCGGAGGATAGATGGCGGCGTTCAAGGTGGCGTACCAGCCGTCGAATTCGCAGTCGCCGATCGCCGGCAGCACGAGGACGTCTCGTGCGCGCGTGGCGGCTACATACGCAAGGCGCACGCCTTCGGCTCTCTCGCGGCCTATCTCGACGGCCTCGTGATCCAGCAGATCGGCGGGCGAACACCCGGCGAGCGGCATCGCGCAGAGGTTGCGCGCCTGATCGATGTAGCGGCTGGCGTCGTTGCGATTGAGCTTGCACGTCATGTCCGCCAGGATGACAACCGGGAACTCGAGCCCCTTGGCCTTGTGCACGGTCATCAGGCGAACACCGTCGCTGCCTTCTTCCAGCACGGGGGCTTCGGCCGACGCGCTCTCGTCTGCGGCTTCGCGGAGCGCGTCGACGAATCCGCGGAACGAGATGCCGCCGTCGGCCTCGTATTGGCGCGCGAGCTCCACGACCTGGAGCACGTTGGCGAGCACGCGCTCGCCTGCGGGACGCATCACGAAGCTCACGTGCGCGCGCGTGTGCTCGAGCAGACGCCCGACGGTCTCCGCCGCGGGGCGATGGTTGCGGCCCGCGTGAAGCTTTCTGAGCAGTGCCAGCGCCTCACCGACCGGCTGCAGGCGCGGCTTCAAATCCTCGGGAACGTCGAAGGGATGAAACCGGTGCCGCGGGTGCGTGTGCCGGTCCTCGAGCAGCGTCTCTTCACCGAACGCGAAGAGCGCGCCGCGCAGGGCGGCATACACGTTCAGCGCGTCCTCCGGCCACTCGACCGCGGCCAGCGCTGCACGCAGCGTCTCCACCTCCTCGCGATCGTGGAACGATCGTCCGCCCACGAGCAGGTGCGGCACGCTGCGCGCCTCGAGCGCGTCGACGTATGGCCGCGTGACGTCGGTCCGCATCTTCGTGAAGCGGCGGAAGAGGATGCAGACGTGGCGCGGCTCCACGGGCACCACCACCACACGACCCTCGCGGCGCTCCGTGACGGTCCAGCCGCTCTCCCGCACGAGCCAGTGCACCCACGCGCCGACGGCATCGGGAAGGGATTTCTCGATCGGGCCCATCGCGACGTTCCTCATCCCGTATGGATCGGGAACGGGGAGGACGATGAGGCTTGGCTGGACGGCGCTGGGCTCCAGGCTCCGGGCTCCAGGCTCCGGGCCTTGTTCGGCGTCCGGGTCGGGGGCCTGAAGGGGCCGGGAGCCGGGAGCCTGGAGCCTGGAGCCTGGCGCGCGGAGCCGCAGCTCCTCCCGGTGCGGTGCGAGCGCGACGTAGTCGGCTTGCAGCGACACGTCGTCTCGCTTCATGGCAGGGGCGAATGCAGCGTTGACGGCGTGCTGGATTGTCGGGACGGTTCGGAAGTTCGTGCGCAGGTGTACGCGACGGGCGCCCTGACGAGCGACGAGCAGGTCGCAAACCTCCTGGTAGATGCCGACGTCGGCTCTGCGGAACCGGTAGATTGACTGCTTCGGGTCCCCTACGACGAAGAGGGCCCCTCGCCTGATCGGGACGGTTCGCCAATCTGGCGCCAGGCTCCGGGCTCCAGGCTCCGGGGCTTGTCGGGCTTCGGGGCGGTGGCTCGCCCTGGGGTCTGGAGCCAGGAGCCCGGAGCCTGGCTCCTGCGAGTCGGCCCGTGCCGCGAGCAGCATCAGAATCTCGGCCTGCAGCGGGTCCGTGTCCTGGAACTCGTCGACGAGGATGTACTTGAATCGATTTTGGAACGCGCGGCGTACGGGGGCACAGTCCCGCACCAGATCGCGCGCTTTGAGCAGCAGGTCGAGGAAGTCGAGTGCGCCGGCTCTCGTCTTCAGTTGGCCGTAGAGATCCACACATACGAGGAGCTCACGCTGGAGCAGCGCCGCGAGGTCGGCGTCTGCGGCTCGCTCGAACGCGGTCAGCGACCCTTTCAGCGCCTCGTACGCGTCCAGAACCTGCTGGCGCGTGGCGGCCTTGCCGTAGTCCGGCTTCCGGCCCTTCCTCTTCTCGATGTCCTTCAGCTCGCTCTTCACGAGTCGGACGAGCGTGGCTTCGAGGACGTCGAGAGCGTCCAGGCGCTGGGCGTCGGGCGCTGGGCGCTGGGGCTCATCACGCCGGGCGGCCGGCGGCGGCCGGCTCGCGGGCTCGTCTCCGGCGGCCTTGCGGAGCTCCGCGGCCAGCACGCGCAGCGGACGCGTGGACTCGAACAGCGGGTCCTTGTCCCACGACGGATTCGCGGTGAGATCTGCAAACGCGCAGAGCTCGGCGACACACCGCGCGATTGCCGCGTCGCGGTCGAACGGATCCCGCCGCCAGGGCGCTCGCAGATCTCGCCACTCGCGCAGATCCACGGCGGCTTTGCGCAGTCGCGCCACGGGCCCGTCTTCCTCGTTCGCATACGGGGACCACGGGGGCGGCAACCGCCGAAGCGCGCGGCGGACACCCTCGGGCGGATCCTCGAGCCCCTGCTGGAACCACTCACGGAACGCGCGGTCGAAGAGGCGCTCGGCGCCGGGGTCGGTGAGGACCTCGAACCCGGGGTCCACGCCGGCTTCGACCGGACGTTCTCGCAGGAGGTCTGCGCAGAAGCCGTGGATCGTGGAGACGTGCGCTTCTTCCAGGCGCGCCAGGGCATCGTCCAGAAGCGCCGATGAATCGGCCGGCCGGGAACCATCCGACGGGATTGGACCGGGGCCAGAGGCAATCTCTCCGCGCGCCTTCTCCAGCTCCGTGCGGATGCGGAGCTTCAGCTCACCCGCGGCCTTCTCGGTGAACGTGACGGCGACGATCTCGTGGATCTTCGCGCGCCCGGTCGCAACCAGCCGCACGATGCGTGCGACGAGCTCGGTCGTCTTGCCGGTGCCGGCCGCAGCTTCGACGACGAGGGTCTCATCCAGGGCGTTGCGGATCAGGTCGCGGTCGACCGCGTCGTCCAGCACCGGTGCGTGCAGGAGGGTCACGGGTGCACCTCGGCCAGGGTGCCGGCGATTGGAAGCGGAAAGCGTCCGGTTCGGCTGCGGGCTCCGGGCTCCCGGCTCCCGGCCTCATCCGGGCGGCGGCAGATCCGAACGTTCACACAATCACGGTCGAACGGGCGCGTTCGCGCAGAGAAACGTCGGAGCACGCGGCTGCGCCCATTCACGGCAGGTCCCTCAACGCCAGCAGGTCGGCCAGGAGGCCCTTGTTCTTCTTCGTCGCGCGCTTCTCCTCCAATGGGCCGCACACAGCGCGGTAGTCGCAGTAGTCGCATGCGCCCGTGTCAGGGGAGGCGGCGAGGAACCCGAGCTCCACGCCGCGGTCGATCACTTCGAGCGCGCGCAGAGCTGTCTTGCGTGCAATCGGGTCGAGCTGCACGGCGTGGCTCGTGAAGCCGCCGGCCTGCGTGCAGTAGTAGAGACGTCCGGCGGTCACGGGCTCGCCCGTCATCTCCTCGACGACGAGGCTGTAGAGGACGGGCTGCAGCGTGCGGCCGCCATTGATCGTCGTCGTGACCGCCGTGCGGTTCTTGCCGGTCTTGTGATCCGTGACGCGCAGCACGCGCGAGGTCGTGTGGCGTTCCACGAGATCGACCGATCCGCGCAGCACGAAGCGGCCGTCCACGACCACGGGGTCGGCGACACTGTGGGGGTCGTGATCCGCATCGAGCGGCAGGCCGAAGCTCAGCTCGAATCGCTCCGGCCGCCAGCCATCGCCGGCCTCGCCCTGCAGCACCACCCAGCGGCGCAGGTCCTTGCGGAGCGCGGCGATCTCGTCGCGCCACACGCGATCGACCGCCGGGGCGAGCAGGTCCTTCTGCTGCTCGGAGACCTGCGACACGGCGCGATCCAGCGCCTCGAGGCTGTCGGCGGCGTTCTCGCGGGTGAGCGGCAGCGCTCCTGCCGCAGCGCGCTCGCGGTAGAACGCCGTCTGGATCTCGTGGAACAGGGCGCCCTTCGTCAGCGGGTCCAGCCGCTGCAGGGGCGTCGGCGCCTCGAACGGCTGGAGGCGGTAGATTGCCGACAGCAGGAACTGGTACGGACACGATGCGTAGCGCTGCAGCGCGGTAAGCGAGAACGCGCGGTTCGCCAGCCGCTGCCCGTCAAGCGCTTTCTTGGTTGTCTCCGTCGCGGCGATGAGGCCGTCCTGCTCGGTCCACGCCGGCTTCCAGCGCTTCCACCGCTCCGTGAGCGAGCGCCGCAGGTGCTCGTTCAATTCGAGGAGATAACGTGCGCGTCCCTTGACAGCCAGCGGATCGCGCGTCCTCAGCAGCCCGCCGAGCACCGCAAGGTCGTGCTCGAAATCGTCTACCGCCCGTGCAGGCTGATCCGGCGCGGGCCACGCCAGCGCCGCTTTCGTCTCACGCGCGGCGGCGTCCTGCAATTCCTCATGGCTCGGCACGCGGCCGGTGATCGCGCGCATCACGTCGAGGCCATAGAAGGACGGCACGCGCGGACGTGCCTCGCGGAGCTCGATGCGTGGATACGACAGGTAGACGCGTTCGGTCGCCGCGCCGACCGCCAGGTGCAGCAGCAGCCGCTCGTCCGCGGCACGGTCGTCCATCGTCGTCAGACGGTTGGATATCTGGCGGCGGACGGCATCGGCCAGCAGCGGATCCTCGCGCAGCTTCTGCGGGAACACGCGCTCGGCAAGGCCCGGCACGAAGACGATGCGGAAGACGCGTCCCCGGGCTTCGTCGGCGGTGCCCACGAACACGCGGCCATAGCGGCTCGGGGGTGGTTCGACGGCGACGGTGCGCAGGCGATCGGACAGGACCTCGCGCACCTCGCGCAGCGACACGGGTCCGACCGCGGCCATCGGCCGCAACTCGGCGAGCACGCGCTGCACCACGAGCGGCTGACGAATGACCCGCGGCACGAGCGCCTCGAGCCGGTCGAGCCACTCGCCCCAGGTCGCCGTCTCGGGCCACGCGTCGAACTCGTCAATCAGCGGCAGCGCGAACGCCCGCAAGTGCTCGAGCTGCGACAGGTCGCGCTCGATCCCGCGCACGCGCGGCGACTGCGCGTCCTCACGCATCGCGTCCTTCAGACGCAGGCGGTACTCCGCGGCGGCGCCGTCCAATCGCCGCCAGCGGTCACGACCCGCGATCACGGCGGACTCGACGAGCCACTCCTCCCAGCGATACGGTGCCCGCACCATCCCCTGCACGACATCCTCGTCTGGCGAGGCTGATTCCGGAGCGGTCGCGTCGGGCTCCACGGGGTCGAGGTCGCCGACTTCCAGGCGGTCCGCTCCGGTGGCGAGAGCGTCGTCGAGCGCGCGCACGGGAGCCGGATCGTCGAAGAGAGACGGCTGCGCGACGGTCGGCTTCGGGCTTCGGGCGCCGGGCTTCCGGGTTCCTTTGGGGGCACGATCGGCGGCGGACTGTACACGCTCACGCGTGGAGACAGTGTCAACGGGACTGAAGCCCGGCCCCACGTCCTCGATTGCAGCGGCGGGAACCTGTGCCAGCGACAGGTACTCGGCAAACCGGTTCGCCGAGAGGTTCTCATCGGCGCACGACAGAAGTGCCAGCAATGCTCGACCGGCAGGATGCGGACGCCGCGTGCCACGGCCGAAGGACGCGGAGATGCCGGCACGCGTGAATGCGTGCTCGAGGAGGCCCAGATACTCCCGCGGCGAGCGCAGCAGCACAGCCATCTCGTCGAAGCGGACGCCCCGGCGCGCTTCGTCGAGCAGGTATCGCGCGACCTCCACGGCCTCGCGGCCTTCGCCTGGCGCGGAGAAGAACACCACGCCGGAGCCGCGTGTCGAGACTGGCGGTGCTCCGGGCTTGAACAGGTGCCGGCGAAGACAATCCAGCTCCCCGTCACGCGAATCGCAATCGACATCCGCAACCGCAGCGAGCTCCTCGAGCGCCGTCCGCGCCGACCCATCCTCTGACGGCACGCAGGCGAGCCATCGCGAGGCCCTGCCGAGCAGCGCAGCGACGAACGCGCGCTCGACCGCCGTGTCGATCGCGACGTCCACGAGCACCACCGCCCTGCCCTCGCAGAACGAGGCGCCCGATTCGAGCACCTCGCGCGCGACGGTGAACAGCTGCGCCCGATCGGCGGCGCCACCGGTCTCGAACTGCGCGACCGAAGCGTCGTACAGCGCGGCAAGGTCGCGCCCGCCCTCTCCCGCCCGTCCGATTGTGTGGGCCTGCGCGTCAGCCATACGCAAATCGTGCAGGCTGCGCGCCAGGGCCGGGGCGAAGCCGGGCATCCAGGCAACCGGGGCGAAGTATTCCAGCGCGCCGCCCGCGCGTGCGTCGAACACGGCGCGCGCGGCGATCGCCTGGGCGGCAAGCGAGGTCGCGGGCGCCAGTCCAGCGGCGGCCAGACGTGTGGCGGCAAGTCCCGCGGCGAGCTGGGCCAGGCTGAAACGGTGGAGACCAAACGTTGCCGCCTCGCGTCGCGCGCGATCACGGGCGACATCGTCTGCCGCCCCGCGGCTCGCGGAGACGATCAGCACCTCGGTTCCGCCGGGCAGCCCATCGACGAACTCCGACGCCCGAACCCGGCGCTTCGAGGCGGCGGGCGAGGTGAACAGCTCCGCCATTGACCTCATCACCCGAGGCCTCCCTGTGCCTCTTTCTTTGCGAGCGCGTTCGAAGCCGAGCGGGCCCCCCGTCGCTGGTCCACACGAAGAGCCTGCGGCGCGCCCCGTCGAGCGGGGACTTCAGGAGTCGCGGCGACGACCCCATCCCTGCCGACCATCCCTACTCTGGTTGTCGCCCTGTGGAGCCGGGACTTCAGTTCCGGCGGCCCAGTGCTCGTCGCAGGGCTCCGCCTGTCTCACGAACAAGGGATCGGCGTGCGCGAATCTTCGGAGGGCCAAATGGTTCCCAGCGGGAGGGCGCTCGAACGTATCGAATGCCGCCATGCTCCTGCGAATGCGTGATCGTGTCAATGGGCCCGGGCTCCCCGTGCTCATGCGAGCGCCGCGAATCCACGACAGATCCGGACTTCACAATGATGACCGGCGCGAGTGACAGCGAAGGTCACGGACGAGGGGCACGGGCTATACTGCTCACGTGGACGAACGCGATGAGCACGTCGACGCGGCGTCCCCAGGCGAGGTGCGCGCGCATGCTCGCAACAAAGCCGGTCGGCGGCGCGAGCGGATCGTTGTCATTGCGGTGTGCGGGCTGTGCCTGGTGGCGTTTGCCGGGACGCGAACGGCGCGAGCCGCCTGGCAGGAGCTCACCCACTTTCTCACCCTGCAGGGCCGCCCGGAACCGGCCTCCGCCAATGTGCTTTCCGAACATGAGATCGAAGTGCTGGACGGGATGTCGCCGCAGCATCAGGCGGAGCTGCTGCTCGAGCGGTCCATCAACCATTACCGCGGAGCGAACGAGCAGATCGCCGCCCGGGTGGGACGGTGGCGTGGCGGGCTGACGCTCGACGACCGTCTGCAGAACCTGTTTTCGACAGCACTCAACTCCGGGGATCTGCGCGTGCGCGCCGCCGCCATCGAGGTGAACATCGTCGCACGCGGGCTGGAGAAGGCGGCGTCCACGATCGATCGACTGGAACCGGACGCGCGGCATGGAGAGCAGGGACCGCGCGCGAACGCGCTATGGGACATCGGGCTGCTTGGCAATCGCGGAATCGAGCCGGCGCGTGCGGCTCAGATCCTGCTGGCGTCTGTGCAGGACGACAACGTGAACGTCCGCTACTGGGCGGTCGAGGGGCTCGCGTACCTCGGCACCGACGAGGTCCTCGCTCCGCTGCTCGATACCTTCCGCAACGATCCTTCGCCGATGATTCGGGAGCGCGCCGCGTGTGGGCTCGCTCAGTCGGGCATGCTGAGCGAGCGCCAGCGCCGTACGGCTGTCCCGCGGCTGCTCGACTTCGCCGACGACGCCGTGCTGGACGCCGAAACGCGCAAGTGGGTGTTCCAAGTCGCTGCGCGACATCACAGGGCAGACGCTACCGCATGACGCAGCCGCCTGGAGGAGCTGGTACAACTCCGGCGGCGCGGACTGGCGTCCCGTGACTCGCGACGTGATGTGAGCCGCCACATCAGGCAGTCATTCGACCGGCAAGTCCAGGGTCCCCAGGCTACTTGCGATCGGGACTGAGCTTGTCGATTTTCTGCTGCGCGCTCTGCCGGATTGCGGCCTTGAGCTGATCGCTCGCCCGGTCGCTCGCCAGCATCTCCAGTGACCTGCGCGCGGCCGCGAGCGCCAAATCGTTCTGGCCGGCGGCGAGATATCCGTCGCCGAGGCTGTCCTGTGCGTTCGCGGATGCCGGGTAGGCGTCGACGATCAGCTTGAACAGCTCGATGGCGTCCTTCGTCTCGCCGGCTTGCAGCCGTTCGTACGCGACCTGATTCATCACGGCTTCCGGGAACAGGAACGCCTTCTCGTCGCGGCGTCGGGCGTCGTGAAACAACTCTACGGCCTTTGCCACGCCGCCGGACCCGTGAAGCGCGGACCAGAACTCCGTGGCGGGCGTCGTTCTGGACGAAGGGACGGTGCTGGGATCCGCGGGCGCCTTGATGAGCGTGTCCACGTACCACTCGACGATCTGCGTCACCAGCTCCGGATGCGGTTCGAAGATCTCAGTGCCGTGTCGACCATCCGCAAACCCGACGAACCGATTGCGCGGATTGCCCGACAGTTCGGCAAGCCACTGCATGGACTGCGGCGCCTCCGGATCGTACTGATCATCGGCGGCGGCGGCAGCGAAGACCGGCATCCATTGCGTCCGCTGCAGAAAAGCCAATCCGGCGCGATCGGTGCCGCCGGCCAGCAGCACGAGCGACCGCACCTGAGGGTGTCGACGGGCGAGCTGCACCGCCTGCTGCACGCCGCAACTGCCGCCGCCCGCGCCAACACGCGTCTTGTCGACGCCTGGTTGCGACTGCAGATAGGCGAGGGCCGCATCGATGTCGCCGGGCCATGTGTCGGCGACGAGCGTCTGCCGCTGCGGCGCTTCCAGCGCGTTGAAACGGTCACCCGGGCTGTCGCCGAAACCGCGATAATCCAGAGCGAGCGCATGAATCCCCGCGGCGCTCAGCTGACGGCCGACAGGATCCCACGACTGCCGCGTTGTATTGCACATGTGCAGCAGCAAGACGGCTGGGCCCGGAGCGGCGGCCGCATAATAGGTCGCCTTGAGCGCGGCGCCGTCACGCGCGGTGACATCCACGGTTCGAGGTGGTGGCTCCGCGCCCCACCCCGGGGTAGCCGCGGTAACGAGCAGCACGCCCAACAGCCCACGCAGCATGCGATCCCTCATATCAAGTGCGCCAGCCTGACAAGGCGGCGAGGTGGGGGCGAGTACCCACGGACGCGCGCAGTGTAGCAGCCGCTCGTGCGAAGGCGCCCCAACGTCCGTCTCAGCCGTCGAGCCGGCACGGACGTTCCGCTTCACACTTCCTCATCGTCCGCGCGGTCACACCACCAGGCCACACGAAGCGGTTTGGGTCGGCTGTGAACGCGTGTCGTGGCCACTAGATGGATGCTGGTCAGACCACACCTTCAACGTTAGATTGGCCCAACAAAAAAGTTCAAGACTCAGGCGACGATCCGTGTTGCACGCCGCTGCCCACGGGTGTAATTTCAATGTCGAGATCGACGCTCGCGGCCGCGTGTTCGAGGGCGTATCTTCGTCACGCAACCGGGTCGCACACTTTCGACACTCCGGGAGGATCGCCATGGCTGTTACCCAATCCTCACTCGCCTCCCCAGCGACACCCGGGTTCACCACGTCGGCCCTGACGCCTCAGCTGCTCACGCGCATCCGCGCGGAATATCGCGAGATGCCCGGCCTCCGGCTCACCCTGCTGCAGGCGCGCCGCCTCTGGGCGATTGACATCATGACGTGCTCCGCCGCGCTCGCGGTGCTCGAAGAGTCGGGCTTCCTCGTATCGACTCGGGACGGCGCGTTCGTGCTGGCGGAAGCAGGTCGAATGACGGCCTGACTGCCGGAACTGAAGTTCCGGCGGTCACATCGGCCACTGATGCCCCCGTGGAGCCTGGACTTCATTCGCAGCGGACCAGGCAGCTCCGCCCGCCCCTTCACCTCGCGGACCAGTTCAGAATCACCTGCAGTTTCGGCCACCGGCGCGGCAACGGGCGGCTCGTACGTGGTCACGACGAACCGCTGACCATCGGCCGCGGCATCGTGGGGATCGCACGGGGCTACGACCGCACGCCCGTGCATTGCTGGCGCCCCACCGCCCAGCCCCTGCCGCCCACCACCAGCCGCAAGGTCAGGGCCGCGGAACCTCCAGGCGATCGACCTTCCGTTCGGCGGGGCGCCAGGGCTTGTACACCTCCGTCGCGGGCTGGTGCGTCTGCCAGTCGAACCAGTACTCCAGCAGGAACGGGATGCGGCTGAGCGTGCGGCCGGTGAGGAGACCCGACGTGGCCCGGCCGCCGAAGTTCCATTCGCTCATCGTCTCGAGGTCCGTCAGCGTGAGGCGCTCGGCAGGCGTCGCCACGAACTCGTGGCCGCGCCCGTCGATGCGGCGATCGAACACGCGCACCGAACGTCCGTCCTCGGCAATCGCGAGCAGTACGGGCACACCGTTCAGGACGTCCACGAGGACGCGAGACTGCTGCAGCGCATCCAGCGGGTACGCCTTGCTCCGCCCGTTCACGGTGATGCCGACGACGAGCGTACGCGGCGTGAACGGCGATCCCTTGGGCAGCGTGGTGACGACTCGCGTTTTCGCCATCCGGCGCTCCCATCCGAGCGACGCGTAGTCGTCGCGCGCCTCGACACGCTCGTCCGGTTTCAGCACGCGTCCGCCGGGGTGATCCGCCTTCCACGTCCCGAATGTGACCTCGTCGTGCGGAACGTGCGTGAGCTGCTTTCCCGTCATCGGCCCGGCGATCGCGCGCCCGGTCACCTGCTGCCACCAGGATCCGGTCTCGTCGTCCTGCATGATGAAATTCTGGTTGTTGATGCCCGCCAGCCGGAACCGCATCGGCCGCCCGTCCACCGTCGACTTCCACACCAGACCGGTGTGACAGAGCGTTCAATAGGTGACGACGAGCGGTATCCCTCCGACGATCTCGTTGACGAGGTGATGGTAGGCGAGCTGCCGGACCGGGTACGCGATCGCGGTGCCCTCCACGTCGATGCCCATGACGACCTCGGCGTCGACCAGAAACGCGCGCGCCTCGGGGACGGCCACGTACTCGGCCTTCGGAAGCGCATTGAACATCCACTCGAAGTGGTTCTGCCGCGCGAACCAGGTGACCAGGCCCGTCACCGCCACCAGGAGGACGATGATCCCCCGCCGCCACCACCGCCGCGCTCCGCGCCACAGCAACAGCGCAGACGCAAGGGCGGCCGCGAGCGCGATCGCGGTCACCAGCGGCGCCGCGCGTTTCAGCACGTAGGACAGTTCGACGCCGCTGGCCGTCTGCGGGCGGAACGGGTGGATGGTGAAAGTGGGGACGAGGACCACGGTGACCGCCGCGGCGGCGGCGAAGAGGAGAACAGGCCAGAGGAGACGCCGCATCCGGGGATTGTACAAAGGCCGGGCCGCGGCGGCACCATGCACAATGCACGATGCAGAATTTACAACGCCAATACCGGGAAAGCCGCGCGGCGCGTGGGACCGCCGGCACCTCCCGCGTGCCCTCCCGAAGGCCCCGGCTAATCAGAGGCGCGGGCTAGTGGCCTGTCCTGTGCGAACTGCGCATGCCGCCATGCATCTGCGCAGTCCGGTTGTGCATTGTGCATCGTGCATTGCGTCGGGGCCGCTAGTCCCCGGCCCGAGGCGGCCGCACCGCCACCTCCCATCCGGCTGTCTCGTGAAAGCAATGCTGGCAGATCAGATACATCCGCGGGCCGTCGATGCCCCTGATGAAGGCGTGCCCGCGAATCGCAGCGCAGAACCACTGCCGAAGGCGCAGGTCCAGAGAAACTGCGCGCTGCGCAGGCGCGTGCACCTGTGTCGACTCGCTCACGGGGCGCGCAGACTCGAACGGAGAGATCCTCCGCCGGAACTGAAGTTCCGGCTCCACGTCGCCTCTGGGGTGAAACCAGCCGACGGTGCGCTCCAACGTGCCGTTCAGAAGGGTGGTCATGCCCCGAAGAGGGGCAAGGGTTGGGCCAGCGTCAGACCTGAAACCTCGCGGGCAGATCTGCCCGCGAGAAGGGCTGGGCTCTTGTCGGGGGCAGACAGAGATCTGTCAACACGCGGACAGTGACCGATCCCGGATTACCGACATAAACACCTCCCGATCTCAATTGCAGAAGTGGACAAATACCTCCCGACCACGATTGTCGAATTCTGCCACCGGGCTCGGCTCCGGAGTCCAAATTCCGGCTATCTGGCTGCAGCTTCTACACTTTGGGGCGTAGGTCCGGGCCGAAGCGGGGTAGCGACTCCCTCAGAGGCCGAATACGACGACAGTCGGAGCGCCCGGGTTCTTTTCCACCCAGAAGTTGGACGGGCTTCCCGCCGCGGCGGCGATGTACTGCCGCCCGTCCACTTCGTAGGTCACGATGCCGCCACCCATCGGTCCGCCGGTGTTGAAGCGATACAGCACCTCGCCCGATCGTGCATCGAGGGCGAGAAAGTCACCGGTCAACTCCCCTGCGAGCAGCAGGCCTCCGGCTGTCGACGTGACGGCAGCCACCATCGGGCGCGGCGATCGATATCTCCACCTCACCTCGCCTGTCGTCGCGTCCAGCGCGGTGATCCAGCCGTGGGCCTTCTCGGGCGGATCGAACTCGAACGTCCCGCCGAAGTAGCTCTTGCCCGGGATGTACCTCGGTTCCGCAAAGGCCGTGAGGGTGGAGCACCAGTCCACCGCGGGAACGTACAGCATGTTGGTCAGCGCGTTGAACGAGGGGCCGTTCCACTCGACGCCGCCGAGCATGCCCGGGCACGCGCGCGTCGGCGTGGTCGTGATCGGCACGTCCACGTTCTCACGGGTCGCCACCGCGGTCTCGTACACGATGTCGTGCGTGTCGCGATCGAGGGTGCGGAGCAGTCCATCCTTGCCCGCAGTCGCCACCAGCCGGCGCGTCACACCATTCACCGACGCCGTGAACAGCGGCATGGTGTGAGTGAGATCCCAGTCGTGTGAATCGTTCGGCACCAGCGATCGGTGCCATCGCCGCTTCCCCGTGCGCACGTCGAGCACGACGATCGAATTCGTGTAGAGGTTGTCGCCGGGCCGGAGGTGCGCGGGGAGATCGGGGGATGGGTTGGTGACCGGCACGTGCAGGTCGCCGGTCTCGACGTCCAGTGCAAACGATGTCCACACGGCCCCGCCGCCGATCGGGATGTTCTTCGGGTTCTGCCACGTTTCAAAGCCCGGCTCGCCCGGCCTGGGCACGGTGTTGAACCGCCACACCGGCGCCCCGTCCGCAAGCCGGAACGCACCAACCCACCCCTGGAGCATGTGCTCGCTGCCGGCAGGCCCGATCAGCACGAGGTCATCGAAGATGATCGGCGCCATCGTGAAGTTCTCGCCCTTTTCGGAGTACGCCACCCGCCTGCCCCACAGCAGCGCGCCCGTCTGCGTGCTGAGCGCAAGCAGGAAACCATCGGGCGTCGCGCGGACGACGCGGCCGTCCTTGAGGGCGACCCCGCGATTGCGATCCCACACGACGTCGCCGCGCGGCCGCCACGTGTGCCGCCACTTCACCCGGCAGCTCGCCGCGTCCAGCGCGATGGTGCTCCTCGAGGTCGTCAGGTACATCGTCTTGTCATGCACCAGGGGACCGGTCTGGAAGTTGTCGCGCTCTCCCACCTGGAACATGCAGGCGGGCGCCAGGCGGGAGACGTTCGCCGTGTTGATCTGATCGAGCGGCGAGAAGCGGCTGCCGGCGTAGTCGTGCGTGTGCACGAGCCAGTCGGTGGAGCGGGCGGCACCTGTGAGGGCGGCCTGATCGGGGCCGTTCGTGCCGGGAAGGGCGCCGGGGTCGCCCGGCACGAGGTCAGGTCCGGCCGCCGGGGCTTCGGCGGAGGTCGATACATACTTGCCGGCCCACGCGAACTGCTGCTGCAGACCCGGAGCACCCAGGGCGAGAGGCGCCGTCCCCGGCGTGTAGCCGTTCGCTTCGAGGATGTACGCGACCGTCGCGGCGTGGTCCTCCACCGGGATCGACGCCGCGGCCCGCGGCGGCATCGTGTTGCGTGTCAGGTAGAAGAGATCGTCAACGGTGACGTCCGGATGACGCCATCGCGCCTGGAACGCCGGACCCGCGAGAGACGGCGCGCTGCCGCCGGCGAGTGCCGGCCCGTGACAGGCAGCGCACACCTGCTCGTACACGACCTTCCCGCGCGCTGCCTGCGCGGCGGTGAAGAGGCCCGCGGCGGCGGGCGTCGGTTGGGACGAGCGGGCCGCGCCCGCAAGTGAGACCGCGACTGTGACGAGGAGGGCGGACGCGAAAGATCGGCGCATGTGGTCGGCTCCGGGCTTCAGGCTCCAGCGTTCCGGGCTTTCTGGCTCCGGCCGTGGCCGGACCAGCCCGGGAGCTCGGAGCCTGGAATCTGAAGCCTATTCGAACCTCGTCAGCCGTACATCGAGCACCCGAACGCCCTTTGGAGCGCGGGCCCACTGGACGAGGATGGGGCTCTGATAGGTGCCTGCAACGATGCCCGGGCCGGGCGTCGCGGTCTCGGACACGAGCAGGCTCACAGAGCGGCGCATGCGGAGGAAGCGCGAGACGGGCACGGCCATCGCCCGGGCCATCAGACGCTCGATGCGCGACTCGCCGAGGCCGATCACGTCGACGAGCCGATTGAGCGCGCGCACCAGATCGTAGCGCGCGTATTCGATCGTCTTGAACGGCACCGACGCGGGGTCGATGATCGCGTTGCGCGCCTTCTCGGTCGCGAAGCGGAGCGGGTTGCGCAGCACGTCGGCGAGGTCGTGCCGCATCAGCAGCGACTCGTACTCGTTCACCGTCAGGTTGGCGCGCTGCTCGCCCGGCGCGAGCTGCACCTGGAGGCGGCCCTTCGGGATCTCATTCGCGGCAATGAAGGCGGACAGCTGGTCGTAGATCCCGAGCTGCGGGTCCTTCAGGTTGATCGCGTCAATCGGGTGCGCCGACACCGGCACCTCAACCCGCATCGACGCGATCTCGACCTCGCGGTTGTAACCGATGAGCGTCGTCTTGCGGCGGCGGGGCGTACCCTGGTGGGTGCCATCGAGGTCGATGAAACAGACAGGCCCCGGGCGCCGATTGAGGTAGGACACGCAGGCATCGAGCCCGCTCGCGATGAACGCCAGGTGCGAATCGCCGTTCGCCGGCTCGGTCGGGCGCTGCTCAGGCGTCAGTTCGGCGCGCTGGTCGAGATCGTCGTGCCTGTACCCGGCCCCTTCCGGAAAGAGCGTCCCGAACAGATCCACATACGGCCGAACGCCCTGCGGATTGTGAGCCGCCAATCGCATCGCGAGGCTTTGGGGCAGGTAGCCGGCCGTCGTGTGGAACGAGTAGTAGAGGCAGTGTGCGAACTGATCGAGAACGTTCCCGTGCTGGACTGCCGCCCGCGCCCGGACGTCGGTTACATCGATCCGCGCGTGCGGGACTACTTCGAGCGTCAGCTCAAGCGGGGACATCGTGGGGGCAGCGGGTCGGCGCACCTATTCGCTTGTAACGTTAACACCTATCGGCAGCTAGACAAAATCCATCAGGGTTCCGCGGGGGCGGCCGCCGGCCGCGCCCAGGTGGCTGGCCGGGGCGGTGCTGCCCCCGCCCTACGCGTCGGCCCGCGATACCGTCCGCGGCGCGAGCGAATACCACCGCGCCGGCGGCGACGGTGTGGTGTTGAACAGGAAGGCTCGACGCGATAAGAGGGACATGACGGCATCGCACTGCCGTCACCGTGTCCGCAGGGCCTGAAGTCCGGCCGCACATCAGCAGGTCCGGGCTCCTCCAATTCCGATTCGGGTCCGCGATCGCAAGGCCGCTGCACGTTCACCAATCCGCGGTTCCAAAACGCACAAGCCCGGGCTGCAGCTCGCGGCGTGCACTTACAGAACTCTTACAATGCGCACGCTCTGAAGTTGCTACGTTTGTAGGTCGGTTGTGGCTTGTATGTGTCCGCTGAGGAGTTCTCGTTGAGCATCGCGACCCCCTTGACCGTTCCGGCGCAGCGTTACAGCGTCGTCAACTGGATTACCTGCATCGTCATGGTGCTGTTCCACGTCGGCGCGGTTGCCGCGCTGTTTCATTTCTCGTGGACGCTGCTTTTCGTCTCGGTCGCGGTCTACTGGATCGCGGTCGGGTTCGGCATCAGCCTGGGCTACCACCGGCTGCACACGCACCGGTCCTACCAGGTGCCCAAGTGGCTCGACTACTTCTTCGCCGTGTGCGGGACGCTCACCCTCGAGGGCGGGCCGATTTTCTGGGTGGCGACGCACCGCATCCACCACCAGCATTCCGATACCGACGCCGACCCGCACACGCCGAAGCACGGCGGATTCTGGGCGCACATGGGTTGGATCCTGTTCGGAGAAGGCCACCATAACAAGACGGACGTCCTCGCGAAATACGCGCCCGACCTCGCCGCCGACCCCTTCTATCGCGTGCTCAACACGTATCACTGGGTGCCGCTGACTGTGCTTGGCCTCATGGCGCTCGCGATCGGTGGATGGCCGGCCGTGTACTGGGTCGTGTTCCTCCGCGTAGTCGTGGGCCTGCACGCGACGTGGCTCGTCAACTCCGCGACGCACATGTGGGGCTCGCGCCGGTTCGACATCAAAGACGACTCGAAGAACAGCTGGTGGGTGGCGCTCATCACCTTTGGCGAGGGCTGGCACAACAACCATCACGCGCACCCGACCTCCGCTCGCCACGGCCTGACCTGGTACGAGCTCGACGTGTCGTGGATCACCATCCGGATGATGCGCGCGATCGGACTCGCCAAGCGGGTCCGGGTCGCGACCGCGGACGGGTACGTGCGGAAGGAAGCGGCGTAGGAGGCCGCGCCCTCAGGCTCCAGGCTCCAGGCTCCGAGGCCTGTCAGCTCCGGTTCACGGCCAGTGGCCTGAGCCTTAGCGAGCCAGACCGGCCCGGAGCCTGGAGCCTGCAGCCTGTCGCCTGCACTATCCTTCCCTTGTGCCGACATCGGGCCGCAAGAAGATCGCCGCCTTCATCGTCCTCGGCAGCTGTCTCGTCGCCCTCGCGGTAGCGCTCAATATCGGGTGGGTCCTCCTCAACTGGCGCGAGGGGCTGCTGCTGGTTCTCGGCATCATCTTCTTCCTCGTAATCATCAGCGGGCTCGTGCTCAACACCATCTTTCTCGTGCGCGAGGTCCGGCGCAACGAGCAGCACGATACGTTCATCAACGCGGTCACCCACGAACTCAAGACGCCGCTGGCGTCGATCCGGCTGTACCTGGAAACGCTCCAGCGGCGCGACCTCGATCCCGAGAAGCGGCAGGAGTTCTATCGCATCATGCACGAGGACAGCGATCGCCTGCAGCGACTCGTCGAGCAGGTCCTGCACTCGGCCCGCACGCCGCGGCAGGGGCTGGTCCACCGGATGCCAGTCGACATGCGGCAGCTCCTCGGGGAGATCCTGGACCTCGCACGGTCACGGCACCACCTGACGGACGATGCCATCGAGTACCGCGACGCGCTGCCGGACGGCGCACCCGCCACCGTGCTCGGAGACCCGGAGGAGCTGAAGGTGGCGATGTCCAACCTGATCGACAACGCCATCAAGTACTCCGGCCCGGAGGTCCACGTCGCGCTGGAGCTGGCGTCAGCAGATTCGAAGCGGCTGGCGATACGCGTGCGCGACACGGGAGTCGGCATCTCGTCTCCCGAGTTGAAGCGCATCTTCCGCCGCTTCTATCGCATCCCCGGAATCGCCACGACGCGCGTCAAAGGGACCGGACTCGGCCTGTACATCGTCCGCTCCGTCGCACGCAAACACGGTGGACGGGTGGTGGCCGAGAGCGGAGGCCCGGGCCAGGGCAGCACGTTCACGCTCTCGCTCCCGATGGCGCCTGACGTATGAGCCGAATCCTGATCGTCGAAGACGAACGGCACCTGGCCGAGGGGCTGCGGTTCAACCTCGAGGCCGAAAGTCATCTGGCCGAGGTGGTGGAGACAGGCGAGGCCGCGCTCACCCGCCTTGCGGAGGAGCCGGCGATCGAGGCCGTCGTCCTCGACGTCATGCTGCCGGGAATCGACGGCTTCGCGGTGGCGACCGAGCTGCGCAAGCGCGGCCAGTTCGTCCCGGTGCTGATGCTCACCGCGCGAGGTGCGCCGCAGGACGTGCTGCGGGGGTTCGCCGCCGGCGCGGACGACTACCTGCCGAAACCGTTCGACCTCGACATCCTCATCGCACGAGTCCACGGATTGCTGCGCCGCGCCGAGTGGGTGCGGATGGCATCGCCCCTGCCGCTCGCGGAGGGCGCCCCTGCCCTGGCCGACGTCTACACCTTCGCCAACCGCACGATCGACTTCGAGCGTCTGGAGGTGCACCACGGCGACGCGCGCCTGCAGCTCACGGTGATGGAGGCGAAGCTCCTCAAATACCTGATTCAGCACGAGGACCGCATCGTCTCGCGCAAGTCCATCCTCGAAGACGTCTGGGCGGTTCACGAAGACACCGACACCCGCGCGATTGACAACTTCATCGTGCGGCTGCGGCGCTATCTGGAGGATGACCCGACATCGCCGCGTCACGTGCTCACCGTGCGCGGTATCGGGTACCGGTTCGTCAGGGGCGGTTAATGGCCGTTTTTGGTGGGATCAATTTGCGGACTGGAAATCATATATCATATTGAATCTCGTGCTGGCCAGTCGCACCCATGCCTTTCCGCGGAAAGGGTCCCGCTATGTCGTCGCTCGATGCCGCCGCGAGGCGCGCCGCACCGGACCAAGCAGGCGTTCGTCTATCGCACGCTGCACGACGCGATCTCCACCTGCGAGATCAGGCCCGGCGAGCGGCTGATCATCGACGATCTGGCCCGCCGGCTGCAGGTGAGCGCCATCCCGGTGCGTGAAGCCCTGCAGGTGCTGCAATCGGAAGGACTGGTCATCACGGTACCTCACGTCGGCGCGACAGTGGCTCCGGTGTCCCGCGACTCCATTGTCGACGTCTTCACCGTGCTCGAGGGACTCGAGAGCGTGGCCTGCCGCGCCGCCGCGGAACGGGCAACCTCCGAGGACGTGGAAGGCCTCGGCAGCCTGGTCGAGCGGATGGATCGGGTCGTGGCGGCCGGCAATTTCGAGGGCTGGCCGGAGCTGAACGCGGAGTTCCACCTGCGCATCAGCGCGATGACGGGCCTCCCGATGCTGCAGGAGATGACCGCGCGCGTGCTCGACCGGTGGAACCGCGTGCGCCGCTTCTTCTTCGCCGACGTGCTGCTGCTCCGAGTGGTGAAGGCGCAGGAGGAGCACCGCCTCATGATCGATGCCTTCCGCCACCGCAATGTCGAGCGGCTCGTCACGCTCGTCCGGCAGCACAACCAGAGCGCGCTGGTGGCCTACATGAACCACCTGGAGTCGCTCACCCCCGCGGCGAATACCTGATCATCACCCGGCAGGATGTGCCCGGCGCTCGCGCGCGCCCGTAGCGCCGCCAGACGGCCCGTCCACCCGCACCCCTGCGCCCTGCGTCACCACGACGATTCGATTCGCCGGACCGCCCGGATACCGCTCCACCTCGCCCGTCGGCCACCGCACCTCGATTCGCCCATACGCGGCATCGCCGCCCAGCCCGAAATGCATGCGGGGATCGTTCTGCGACAGGTAACTCGCGCCGCCGTGCACCTCGCCGGAGAGCCGTCGATCGCCGACGAAGACGCGCGCCCGAGCACCGATCGCATCGCGGTTCGCCCGCGTGCCCACCGCACGCACGAGCAGCCAGTTGGTGCGCGCGCCGTTGTTCTTGAGCAGGGTGGGACGCGCATCGACGTTGTTCACGACCACCTCGAGTGAGCCGTCGTTGTCGAGATCGCCGGCCGCGGAACCGCGCGACGACCAGGACTCCCGGATACCGGGGCCGCTTGCGCCGGTGATGTCCTTGAAGCGTCCTCCGCCCACGTTCCAGTAGAGGAGCCGAGGCTGCGCGTACTGCAGCCCCGGCAGTTGCGCGGCATCCGGGTACACGTGCCCGTTCACCATCAGGATCTCCCGGCGGCCATCGTGATCCACGTCCATCAGGTGAACGCCCCAGCCGACGTACTGCATGTATCCGCCGAGCCCGGACTGGAACACGCGATCCTCGAAGGTGCCGTCGCCACGATTCCGATAGACGTTCGGCACATCGTCACTGAAGTTCGTCTTCACGATGTCGATGTGGCCGTCCTCCTCGAGATCCGCCATGGCCACTCCCATTCCCCCCTGCTCCTGCCCGTCGTCGTTCAGCGCCACACCGGCGAGCAGTCCGTTCTCCTCGAACGTGCCGTCGCGCTGGTTCATGTAAAGCAGGCTCGGCGTCGAATCGCACGCGACGTACAGGTCAGGATAGCCATCGTCGTCGACGTCGGCCGCCATTACGGTGAACGCATAGCAACCGCTGGTCTTTCCGATGCCGCTCGTGCTGGATACGTCGGCGAACGTGCCGTCTGGCTTGTTCCGGAACAGCCGGTTGCGCGCGAACGGCAACCCTCGCGGCCCGCACATCACCGGCCTACCCTTCCACTGGCAGTAGCCGCTGCTGCCCGGCTCGGGCACCCGGGTCCGATCAAACTCGAGATAGGACGTCACCGCGAGATCCAGCCGGCCGTCGCGGTCGTAGTCAACGAACGTGCAGCCCGTGTCCCACCGCGTCGAGGCGGTGAGGCCCGCTGCGCCCGTCACGTCACTGAACCTGCCTCCGCCCAGGTTCCGGTACAGGGTGCTCTGACCGTAATAGGTCACCACGAGATCGGTGGCGCCGTCGTTGTCGTAGTCGCCCGCGCACACGCCCTGAGCCCAGCCGACATGCCGCAGCCCGGCGGGCTCGGTCACATCCTCGAACCGGAGATCGCCGAGATTTCGATAGAGCCGACTCGTGGATCCTGCGCCGGCGCCGCCACCATCGAGCGTGGTCCCATTGGCGAGGAACACGTCCATCAACCCGTCGCCGTCCGCGTCGAAAATGGCCACCCCGCTGCCGGTAGCCTCGATGATGAACTTCTTGCGAGCGGCGTCACCCGAGACGTGACGGCCCGTGAGCCCCGCAGACTCGGCGACGTCGCGGAAGTCCACTGCAATCGGTGGCAGGTCCGTCTCAATGGTCCTGACCGGTCGCGGCGTCCTCGTGGTGCGACCCATTCCCTGGAATGCATCGAGGGCCGCTCCGACGGACACGGCCGTCAACACACAGACCAGCACCAGACCTATTGGGGGCGGCCACCGACGACTGCTCGATGAACGAACTGCTCCACAGCCCGGAGAGGGGCTCCCATGGAGCCCGCGAGCCCATCTCGCACGGAATACGCAGGAACAGGCCTGTAGTTTCTGGTTGACAGACCGCATTTTATATATGATATACAACACCCGTTTCCTAGCGACTCCAACAGCCTGACGCCAACAGGCAGTCCGGGGGAGCACAATGCCGGGTCGCACGCGACGGCAGTTTCGATTCGTAGAGGCGCACACGGGCCGCGTCCAGCCTGACCGGTTTGCGCTCGAACTGCCGCTCACGATTCTTGCTGCTCACGATTCTCCGCTGGCGCGCAGCGTCGCCTGCTGCACGACCCCTCACTCGTTCCTGCTTTCGCACACCTTTGGGGAGAGACACCATGACGAACCGAAAGGCATGGGCTGCCGCAGGCATGCTCGCGCTGTTGTTGGCGCTCGGGCCGTCGCCCGCGGCGGCGCAGTTTGCCAGCGCCATCGAAGGCACCGTCACCGATAGCAGCGGCGCGATTCTGCCGGGCGTGACCGTCACCATCCTCAACGAGGAGACCGGCACCACGCAAACGGTGCAGACCACCGGAGCCGGATACTACCGGTTTCCAGCCCTCCCTGCGGCCGTGTACACGGTCCGGTTCACGCTGGAACGATTTCAGACCAACGTGCAGGAGCACGTTCGCGTTCCCGCGGCCGAGACCAAGACGCTGAACACCACGCTGCAGATCGGGTCTGCCGCCGAGGAAGTGATCGTGCGGGCCGAGGCGCCGCTCGTGGAAACTGCCCAGGGGCGTGTCTCAGGCCTCATCGAGCAGACGCAGGTGGAGAACCTGCCCCTCATGGGCCGCAACTTCTTCAGCCTCGTCGTGCTGACGCCAGGCGTGATCGGCCGCGCCACCGGCGGAGGACAAGCGTACGCGCAATCGAACTCGGACCTGTACAACAACGAGTTCGGCGTCAACATGAACGCCAACGGCGCGCGTACCGAATCCAACAACTTCCTGATCGATTCCTCCACGGTCAGCTCGAGCCAGCGGAGCGGCGTCGTCAACATCAATCCCAACAGCGAGAGCGTTCAGGAAGTGCGGGTCGCGGTGAACAACTTCTCCGCGGAGTACGGCCGCAACGGCTCGGTGCTCGTCAACGTGATCACGAAGAGCGGATCGAACGCGCTCAACGGCAGTCTCGGCACCTACTACACCAACAATACGATGCAGGCGAAGAACTATTTCCAGAAGCAGGCGACCGGGTTCAGCCATCCCGACTTCGGGCGGACCGAATTCTCGTGGGGCGCCGGCGGTCCGATCAAGCGCGATCGGACGTTCTTCTTCACATCGGGCGACGTCCTCCGATCCGACGTCGCGGTGAGCGGCGCCCGCACGATCCTGACTCCCGACTTCATCCGATTCATGGAAACGGCGCGCCCGAACAACGTGTCGACGTACATCGCGAAGGGCTTTCCGGCGTCCTTTGCCCCCGACCGCAACGTCCGCACGGCGGGCCAGCACCTCGGCGCGGCCTGCAGCGGCGGTCAGCTCATCGACTCGCCCATCGGCCAGGTGCCGTGCAACTTGCCGGTCAGCGGCGAAGGCACCTGGAACGAGACGTCGCCCCGCAACGGGTTTCAGTGGACCGCGCGCATCGACCACACGATCCGCGAAGGCAAGGATCGCATCTACGGTGCCTTCAACCGCACGACGACCGACAAAGTGGGCTTCGGCACCCCGGAGGTCTATCCGGGCTTCACGGCTGCCTCGCCGACCAGCAGCATGCACTTCAATACGAACTGGACGCGCATCCTGTCGCCCACCACCGTCAACGAGACATCGTTCTCGTGGGTGCGGCCCTGGGGCGAACTGCTCAACCCGAATCCGGAGATTCCCGGCGTCTCGGTGACCGGCATCGTCGGCTATCAGGTCGGCTGGGGACCGAACGAGTTCGTCCAGAACAGTTTCGAATGGCGCGACGTCCTCACGATGACGCGAGGCGCACACACCCTCAAGCTGGGGGGCGGCTACACGCGGGAGCACGCCGACAACGAGGCGTCGCGGGTGTTCAACCGGCCGACCTACGCGTTCAACAGCGTGTTCGATTTCGCCGCCGACCGGCCGACCAGCCAGAGCCAGATCGCCATCGATCCGCGCACGGGCGAGCCGATCTCGGAGATCATCCGGTTCCACCGAACGCAATCGGTGTCGGCGTTCGTACAGAACGACTGGAAGGTCAGGCCCAACCTGTCGCTCAACGCTGGGCTGCGCTACGAAGGTTTCCTGAACATCTTCGATGCCGCGGGCGACATGTCAAACATCCAGTTGGGCGCAGGCGACGACCTGCAGTCGCAACTCGCCACCGCTCAGATGGTCGAGCGCAAGTATTACCTCGAAGGAGGCCTGTTGAGCGGCGGCATGCACACGCTCGCGCCACGCGCCAGCTTCGCCTGGGATCCGACGCACAAGGGGACGATGTCCATCAGAGGCGGCATCGGGCGTTCCTACGAGCGCATGTCAAACCAGATCTGGGACGGCGAGTACACGAACCTGCCGGCGTTCGCCACGCTCACCTCCACCATCTTCGATCCGGTGACGCCCGTCTTCGGGCTCGGACGCAACGTTCAGGTTCCCTACGACTATCCGAGACCCTCCGGGTTGACAGCCGGTCTCAATCAATACGGCGGCCTGCAGAACGGCCGCGGCGACGTAGTCGTCGTCGACTCCGGCATCAAGCCGATGTACCTGGACAACTGGTTCCTCGGCGTGCAGCGATCGCTTGCCCATCAGATCGTCGTCGAAGGGGACTACATCGGGTCGCGCGGGCGGAACGCCTACTTCAAGTGGAACATCAACCGCTTCAACGGCGACCTGTTCGACGGGGCGCTCGATCGCATCCTGCCGGGGTTTGCCGGGGTCAACTACACGGACTCGACGGACCGGAGCTCCTTCCACGGCGGCACGGTATCGGCCAAGGTGATACGGACCGACATCAATTTCGGCGGGTCGTACACGTTTGGCAAAGCGATCGATTTCTCGAGCACGTTTTCTCCGCCGCAGCGGCCGGACGCGTACGGGCCACCGGACCAGGACAAGGGGCGCGCCGATTTCGACGTCCCTCACAAGGTGTCGCTCTGGGCGACGTGGATGATTCCGGGACCCGGATCCGGAATCGCTAAGGCGTTGCTCAGCGGATGGCAGGCATCGGGGGTGATGATCGCCCAGAGCGGCACGCCGTTCACGGTCATCTGCGAAGGGCGCGCGTTCAGCCCCATCCGAGATAGCAACGGCCGCATCGTCGGCAACAGCGGGTGCGACTACAACGCCGACGGGGCGGGCAACGATCGGCCGAACGTGCCCGCCTTCGGGTCCTCGCTCTCGGGGCTGAGCAATGACGATTTCCTGAGCGGCATCTTCACGGCCGCGGACTTCCCGACGCCCGCTCCGGGCGTGCAGGGAACGCTCGGGCGGAATACATTCCGCGGCCCAGAGTACTTCAACGTCGACTTCTCGATCGCGCGCACGATCAGGATCCCGGCTGTTCGGGGCCGGAACAGCCAGGTGCAGGTGCGTCTCGAGACCTTCAACCTCTTCAACACGACCAACCTCGATCTGCCGCAGCGGAACTTGACGAGCCCGCAGTTTGGCCGATCCACGTCGGCACTCCCGGGCCGGATCGTTCAGATCGGAGGGCGCGTCATCTTCTGACCGGCCGTTGGCACGCCGGGCGGGAGGGTCCAGACTTCGCGGATCCGCGCGCCCGGGTTTCGCGCCCGCGGACCTCAGGCGCTGGATCGGCCCTGACCACATGCTTCGGGGCGTTGCATTCGGCGCACCGGATACGGACAATCCGCACGTGGTCGATCATCTGGTCCTCGCGGTCGCCCTCGCCACGATGCCGCCGCCCCTTCCCGCGCCGGCCGCTGTGCTCCACACGGGGTTCCACGCCCCACCCCTGCATCGTGCTGCACGCGCGCTCGCGCGAGATGGCGCCCTCGAACGTTCCGCCCCAGGCACGGACGCGCGCCGCCAGGACTGCGGCGCTCCGTCCTACGACTGCGCCCTCGCGCACGTCGAGAGCCGAAACTTTCGCGCCGCGATCTCTGCCCTTCAGCAGCTGCTTGCGCGAACGCCGCGCGATTTGAAAACCCTGAACCTCTATGGGATCGCGCTCACCGGTGCTGGCCGCGTCGACGAGGCCAACGAGCGCTTCCGCGAGGCGCTCGGGATAGACCAGGCCTTCACGCCCGCGCGCAAGAACCTGGCCGTCAACGAGTTCAATCGGGGCAGGTTCCAGCTGGCGCGGCGCGACTTCGAACAGGTGCTGGCGCAGATGCCCGGCGACGAGGTGGCGCACCTGCACCTGGCGGAGATCGAGTACGCCCGCAAACGCTGCACGACGGCGTTGCCGCACTACCAGAAGGCGGGCGCGCGTGCGATGGCCAACCCGTCATGGATCCTTCACCATGGCGCCTGTCTGCTCGAGGCGCGGCAGACCGGTGCCGCCGGCATCGTGCTCGCAGGATTGCCAGACGGGGATGCGGACAGCCAGTTCGCCGCTGGAGTTGCCCTCGCACGCGCCGGCGCGCACGCCGACGCCGCCCGGTTCTTCGCCGCCGCGCGCCGTCACGGCTACCCGGACTCATATGCCGCCGGATACAACGAGGCGTTGATGCTTGTGGAGGCGGCGGCGTTCGGTGAGGCCATCCGGGTCGTTCAGGAGCTGTTGAGGGAAGGGGCTCGGCCGGCGGAGCTCCACAACCTGGCGGCACGTGCGTATGTCGGGGCGGGGCGTATTCAGGACGCCTACGATGCCCTGCGTGAGGCGGTCCGCCTGGATCCGGCGGCGGAAGGCAATTACAGTGATCTTGCGCTGCTCTGTCTCGATCACGAGAACTTTGCCCTGGGTCTCGAGATCGTGGACATCGGCCTGAGGCATCGACCCGACTCCTTCCCGCTTCATCTGCAGCGCGGCGTGCTGCTGGCGATGAAGGGTGTCGTGGAACAGGCCGAGACGGAGTTCGACCGCGCACGCCAGCTCGCGCCGGAGAGCGCGGCACCGTACGTAGCGCTCGCCATGGCCTGGATGCAGACGGGCCAGACCGCGCGTGCCGTTGAAACGCTGCGGGCGCGAGCACGCGACGCCGGCGCGAATGCGGCCATTCATCACATGCTCGGCGTCGCGCTGATGCGATCCGGCATCGATCCGGCGGACGACGCCGCGCTGGAAGCGATGCACGCGTTCGAGGCGGCGATCCGTCTCGATGCGCGGTTCGCGGGTGCCAGGGCCGAACTGGGAAAGCTGCTGCTGAAGCGGGACGATGTGCCCGGTGCGCTCGTGCAGCTGGAGCAGGCGGTGGCGCTGGATCCGGAGAGCGCCGCGCCGGCGTATTCGCTCGCGCAGGCGTATCGCCGCTCCGGACAAACCGCGCGCGCACAGGAGCTGCTGGCGCGTGTGAGCACGCTCAATGCGCGAGAGCGCGGCGACGATCCGGATCGCGACCTGAAACGCACGGTCATGCGTATTATCCGCGACGGCTCGGCACCGCCGCCGGCCTCCGCGCGATGAGCGGCGCGGCGGCTCATGGAGCTGCGCTCCCTCACCTGCCGCGTGCCGGCGGATCAGTGCTCCTGCTGATTGTCCTGATGCTTGCCTCTCCTGGTCCCGCGCGGGGCGGATCACAGTCGTCCACAGCAACAGCGGCTGCAACCGCCGCCGATTATCGTGCCCGCGGGCTGCGCGAGCTCGCCCAGGGCAACCCGCGGGCAGCGCTCATCGCGCTGCGAGCCGCGGTTGCACTGGATGCGGGCGATGCGGCGGCGCACGATGGGATCGGGATGGTGCTCGGCGATTCCGGCGACCTGGAGGGGGCGCTCGATGCGTTTGCCCAGGCCGTGCGACTCGACCCTGCGTTCGCACAGGCTCGCGTGCACCTCGCGCTGGCGTTGGAGAGGTCCGGGCGCCTCTCCGAAGCGGTGACGGAGTACCAGGAAGCGCTGCGGCTCGAACCGGAGCGGGTGGACGCTGCGTATGGCCTCAGCTCCACCTGCGGCACCCTTGGCGATCTCGAAGGGGCAATCGTGCTGCTCCGCGGGATCCTGAGCGGCGCCCCCGGGTTCGCCGAGGCGCATTACAATCTCGGTCTGTACCTGTGGCAACGCTCTCGGCGAAGGGGGGGCGCGCCGGACGCCGGTGATCTCGATGCGGCGCTCGCCGAGGCCGCGGCGGCCGTGCGCCTTGCACCCGCGCGCGCCGACTTCCACGCCGCCCTCGGCCAGATGCTCGCGGACAAGCAGGACCTCACCGGCGCCGTTGGTGCGCTGCGTCAGGCGCGCACGCTCGACGCCGCAAATTACGAGCACGCCTACAATCTCGGGCTCGCGCTTCGCATGAACGGGAATCTCGACCAAGCCGAGACCGAATTACGCGCAGCGCTGCGCGGCCATCCTGGCCACGGGCTGGCACGGCGCGCACTCGGGCTGGTGCTTCGCCAACGGGACGATCTGCAGGGCGCCGCCGCCGAGCTCCGGGCCGCGGTGACCGCCCTTCCCGAGGATGCGCAGGCGCATCACCTGCTCGGATCCGTCCTCCTCAAGCTCGATCATCCGGCAGCGGCCCTCGCGCCACTGCGTGCGGCGATCGCGCTGGAACCGGGCCTCACCGACGCGCGCGCGATGCTGGCACAGGCGCTCGCCCGCACGGGTGCGCGGGACGAGGCGCGGGAGCAGCAGGCAGAGATTCAGCGGATCAACGCCATCCGCGCCGCGATGGGACGGGCGCTCGTGCTGCTCGAGGGCGCGTCCGAGCGGACGCGCGCAGGCGATCCGGCCGGGGCGATCGCGCGCCTGCGCGAGGCCGTTGCGATCAGCCCGACACTGGCGGAGGCGCAGTTTCAGCTCGGCGCTGCGTTGCGGCACTCGTCCGGGCACACCGCCGAAGCGGAAGCGGCGCTGCGGGAGGCCGTGCGCCTGGATCCCGACGAGGCACGCGCCCACTACGAGCTCGGACTTGCGCGCGCCAGCGCCGGCGACCTGCAAGGCGCGGCACTCGCGTTGCGCCGCGCGACGGTGCTTGCGCCGGGCCTGGTGGCGGCGCAGCGCGAGCTCGCGGCGGTGGCGCGACGCCAGCAGGACTGGCCCAGCGTCGCCGCGGCGCTCACGGCGGTGCTCGCCTGGAGTCCCGTGGACGCGCAGGCCAGGAGCGGGCTGCAGGAAGCGAACGCGCACCGGTCTTCGCGGCCGCCGGCGGATCACCGATGACGCCTGACTGGCCTGCGCGACGGGCGGGAACGCCTGGACGCGGTCGGCGCCGCCTCCTGACCCACGACCGGCCCGTCGCGATTCTGCTCGTGGCGCTCCTGGCAATCTCCCTCGCCCAGGGGGTGCTTCTCGGCCAGATGGCCACGGCCGAACGAGTCGAGGCGCCTGGATGGTGGCCCACGAAGGGAACGGCCGCCCGACAGGAATACGCAGGGCCAGATGCGTGTGCCGCCTGCCACACGTCTCGAGCGGCGAGCCAGCAGTTGACCGCCATGGCCGGCACGGCGCGCCGCGCGGACGACTCCCGCATCCTGAGCGGCAGCACGCCGCTCAGCGTGAGGCTTGGCGGGTTCTCATACACGATTGCGAGGGGCGGCCAGGCGCCCACATACACGGTGAGCGACGGCACGCGTTCGGTCTCCGCGGCACTCGCCTGGGCCTTCGGTGTGGGCAAGGTCGGCCAGACGTACCTGTTCGAACGGGATGGAGGGCTGCACGAAGCGCGCGTGAGCTACTACGGCGGCCCGCAAACGCTCGACGTCACACCCACACGAGGGCTGGCCACACCGGCCAGCGTGGAGGAGGCGATGGGGCGGACAGTGCCGGAGACGGAGGCGCGCCGCTGCTTCAGTTGCCACACGACGGCCGCGACGGCGGCCCGGCGTTTCGATCCCGGGGCGCTCATGCCTGGCGTCACCTGCGAGGCGTGTCACGGTCCGGGGCGCCAGCACGCCTCCGCCATGGCGCGCTCGGGCACGGGAGCGCCGGCGGCCCCCGGCGCCACGATCATGAACCCGCAGCACCTCGATCCCGTTGATTCGGTCGACTTCTGCGGCGCGTGCCACGCGACGTTCTGGGACGTGAGGCTTGCGGACGAACGCGGTCTCGCCGCGCTGCGGTCGCAACCGTATCGACTGCAGAGCAGCAAGTGCTGGGGCGAAGGCGATGCTCGACTCACCTGCGTCGCCTGCCATGACCCGCACAAGCCGCTCGAGCGCACCGCGCGCCCCTATGACGCGCGGTGTCTGAGCTGCCACGCCCCAGGAGCGGCGCGCGCGGCTGCTGGTCGCGAGGCGAAGGCGTGCGCGGTAGCGACCGCGGAGTGTGTCACCTGCCACATGCCGAAATACGAGGTGCCCGAAATGCACGCACGGTTCACGGACCACCTGATACGGGTGGTGAGGGGTGGAAGGCCGCAATGAGCAGCCAGGCAGTTCGACGGCGCCCCTCGGGCGCCGGCCGGATCTCTGAGTTCATCGCGGCGATCGGAAGCTCGCGCGAACCTCTTCCGATAAAACTTGCGGCTGCTCCCAGGCGGCGAAGTGCCCTCCTTTCGGGAGCCGGTTGTAATGAACCAGCTTCGGATAGGCCTTCTCTGTCCAGCTCCGCGGCCCCGGCATAAACGCGCTCGAGGTCGCGCTCCGGTGCCTGAACGCCGATGTGCGCGGAATGCGAGCCGCATCAGGAGCCGGGTTCGCACCGTCTTACCGTCCTCTTCCGAATACCCGCTTGACGGCCTCGAGGTAGCTGTAGCCCCAGATCGTGTCGGGCAGGAGCACATGATCTTCGGTCCACTCGTTCCATGCGGAGAGCATCACGATGGGCGGGTGGGATGGGGTGACACGTGGGGCCGCGAAATACTGGGCGCCGCGGAGCAGGCGTTCGAACTGGTCCGGCGATCGGTCGACTGCCACGTGCGCGCCGGTGCCGAAGCGCGGGCTGTCGTCCCAGCCCACCGGACAGTCCGGAAAGAACGGCACGTTCACCTTCGCAGCGGTCGCCTTCCAGCCGGCAATCGTCATGAGCGCGCCCTCACCCCACGGCGAGCGTCCGGGCGGGCGCGAGTAGGTGAAGCCGAAGGTGTGGTACTGGGTGGCGCTGTCGATCCCCAGCTCCTTGAGCCGCGGTTCGTGTCCACCGTAGACGTGGTTCGCCTGGAAGTGCAGCTCTCCCAGGCCCGCGGCCCGCACGCGGGCGCGCATCGCGTCGGACGCGCGCTTCCACCCGTCGGCGCCGAGCTGCTCGATGATCAGCGACAAGTCAAAAATCCCGAAGACCAGCCCGTTGCCGATCCGCCAGTAGTTCGGCTCGCGGAAGTAGTGCCCGATGCAGTAGTCGATCACCCGGAGGCAGTCGGCCTCGCTGTGGCGCTGCGGGAGCATCGTGGCAGCCGCATCCGGCGAGGTCGCGGGATAGACGTTCTTCCAGTGATGGTTCGCCCACATCAGCGCGAACTTCAGCTGCGAACGGTTCGCCGCCTTGAGCAAGCCGTTCTCCAGCTGCTCGTGGTAGAACATCGTCCCGTCGTGCCAGTACCAGTCGATCAGCCAACCGTCGATGCCATGCTGATGGGCCGCGTCAATCTCGCGCTCCGCCCACTGCGGGTCGGCCTCGTTGAAGTAGCCCCACAGCGGATGCTTGGGAAAGAGATGGCCAGCGAACAGCGGCCGCGAGGACTTGAGGGTCTCGTATTCCGTCCATCCCTTTCCGAACCGCTCCTCCATGAACGGGCTCGGATGCCAGCTCGGGAAGTTGTACGCGACCACCTCGAAGGGGACGCCGCTCACGTCCACCGGCGCAATCGCGGCCCGCAGCTTCTCCTCCGAGAAGTAGGCATCGAGATCGCCGGGGCAGACCGCAACGTCGGCGCTGCACGACTCCGCTGTCCCGGCGGGAGCTGCGGGTGTCTGCGTGGTCAAACCGGCGGCAGCAAACGGCGCGGACACGGCTGAGTGGAGGAAGGTGCGGCGGTTCATGGATAGAGCGTAATGCACAATGCAGAATGCACGATGCACAATGCAGCACGACGCAGATGGCTCATCCCCGAACTCCAATGTGCCGCATGGTGCAACGTGCCGTTCACGCAACGTCGTCGCGTGTTGCAACGGTCTCGCACGTGCCGTCTAGCAGCGCGCAGTGTGTGCGTTGTGCATTCTGCATCGTGCATTTGGTGAGTCCCCCATGTTGAACCCCAACCGCTATTTCTCCCCCGTGCCAGCCGTGCGCGAGATCGCGCGCGGATTGTATGACCGTGTGGCGGATCTCCCGCTCGTGTGCCCGCACGGGCATGTCGATCCGCGCATGCTCGCGGAGGACGCGCCCTTTCCAAACCCGGCGGCGCTGATCGTCGTGCCGGATCACTACCTCGTGCGGATGCTCTACTCGCAGGGCGTGGCAATGGAGAGCCTCGGGATCCCGCGGCTGGATGGCGCACCAACGGAAACAGATCCGCGAAAAATCTGGCAGGTGTTCGCCGATCACTTCTACCTGTTTCGAGGCACGCCGAGCGGCGCCTGGCTCGCGCACGAGCTCGAGGGCGTGCTCGGGATCGCCGAGCGGCTCGACGGTGCGTCGGCCATGCGCATCTACGATCGGCTGGAGGAGCAGCTCGCGAAGCCGGAGTTCCGGCCGCGCGCGCTCTTCGAGCGGTTCCGGATCGAGGTGCTCTGCACGACGGACGCCGCGACCGACACGCTCGAGTGGCACAGGATGATTCGCGAGTCGGGATGGGCGGGCAACGTGCGGCCGACGTTCAGGCCCGACCTCGCGATCAACATCCTGCACCCGGCGTGGAAGGACGAGATCGGGCGGCTGAGCGCGCTCACCGGGCGCGAGGTGCGCGACTATCGCACCTATCTCCGCGCGCTGGAGCAGCGGCGCGCGTTTTTCAAGGAGATGGGTGCGTCGGCGACCGATCATGCCGCGGTGACGCCGTTTACCTCGGAGCTGTCGGCGGCGGAGGTCACCATCGTCTTCGAGCGCGCGATGAAGGGCTGTGCGACCGATGCTGACGGCCGCGCGTTCACGGGACACATGCTCATGGAGATGGCGCGCATGAGCGTGGAGGACGGCCTCGTGATGCAGCTCCACCCCGGCTCCGACCGCAATCACAACGATCTCGTGTTCGGGCGTTTCGGACCCGATCGGGGTTGCGACATCCCGCTCGCCACCGAGTACACGCGCAACCTGCGGCCGCTCCTCAACAAGTACGGCAACGAACCGTCGTTCCGCCTCGTGCTCTTCACGCTCGACGAGACGACCTACTCGCGCGAACTGGCGCCGCTCGCAGGGCACTACCCTGCCGTGCGGCTCGGACCGCCCTGGTGGTTTCACGACAGCATCGAGGGGATGCTGCGCTTCCGCTACCACGTGACGGAGACCGCCGGCATCTACAACACGGCCGGCTTCAACGACGACACGCGCGCATTCCTGTCGATCCCCGCACGCCACGACG
This sequence comes from Vicinamibacteria bacterium, assembly GCA_963739995.1. Classification (GTDB taxonomy): domain Bacteria; phylum Acidobacteriota; class Vicinamibacteria; order Vicinamibacterales; family JAENWD01; genus CAVUCH01. Next base: position 50,168 of record CAVUCH010000003.1, read on the forward strand.
TCGCCCGGCGCGTGGACGCGCAGTTCCTCGCGGACCTCGTCTCACGGCACATCATCGAGTTGCACGACGCCGAGGAGATGATCGGCGAGCTCGCGTACGGGCTCGCGAAGAAGACCTATCGACTGTGATGGCCTGGGGGTCAGACCCGTCCGAGGCGGTGTGAGCCCGCGCAACCTGATACTGCCCGGCTGACACCCCAGGCTATCGTCTCCGCACCGCTGCGCGAATCGGCACCCGTGCACGATTTGCGGGTGCAACGTCGCGCTTCACGACACCGCGCGGAGTTGAGCGTCGAGGTCAGCCATGGCCCGCTCGAGCGCCGTTCGCTGCGTCGGGGTGCGCGCCAGCGCCAGTTGGCGTGCTGTCTGAGCGCGGGCGAGCTCGAGTGTGCGGCGCCGATCTGTGGCCGAAGATTCGCGAGGGCCACCCGCCTCCCGGCGCCGCTCGGCTTCCTGCTGCTGATCCTCGATTGCCTTGCTCTCCCACCCTCGTGCCATGGTGCTGCTCCTCACGTCTTGTGGCTCGGTTCCTGCACGGTGGGTACCGCACATCGGGAGGACCCTCGTGCGACACAGCGTGAACATTGTAGTGGCCTTGCTCAGCATGGCCGCGGGCGCCTGGACAGGCACCACCGCGCAAACAGAACAGCCCGGGCTGCTGGCGGAACAGGGCCCACGCGCGGAATCGCCGTCCTCAGTCACCCTGCGCGGCTGCCTTCAGAAGGGGCAGGCAGCCGGCACGTTCCTGCTGGTCACGCCCCGGGCGCTCACGGAGGCGAGTGCTGAAGCGGCGTTGCCGCCGGCAGCGCGTCCGCAGGACCGCGCATCGTCCGATGCCTCCACTGCCGTCGCGGCGACCGCACGTACGGTCTCGTACGAGCTCGTCGCGGGAAAGTCTGACGTCGATCTCGCGTCTCTCGTCGGGAAACGCGTTGAGGTGCAGGGGACGCCCGAGCTGACGGCGCCCGGGGCAACTGCCGACGACAGCCCGGCAGCCGAAGCCGCCGCCGCCGACACGCCATCCGCCGACCGCACGACCGACGGCGTGTCCACGGATACATCCGGCAGCTGCATCCGGCAACTCACAACGCTCCCGCGTGCGCCTGTCCACCATTCGGCCCCTCGGCGGCACGTGCGGGTGAACGACCGGGCCGATACTGTTCTCTCCACGACTCATCGCCAACGCTCGGCTGCCGGCCGGGCCCCGCATTTGCAAATGGGCACATTGCGCCGTGCGCTGACCCACTGGAGGAATCATGAGCGACTACACCGCTTCGCGTCTGCGCTACGTTGATGCCGACAAGCTCGACACCCGCGTGCTGGACCTGGATGGCCTCGACGTCCGGAACACGCGTGACGACCACATCGGCGATGTCGAAGGGCTGCTCATCGATAGCGTGTCGGGACGCCCCCGCTATCTGGTGATTGATTCCGGCGGCTGGTTCCGATCCCGCAGGTTCCTGCTGCCGATCGCGCACGCGCGCCTCGACGAAGACCGCCGCACGCTGCGCGTGGACTTCGACAAGGAGACCATCAACCGTTTCCCCGAGATGCGCAGCGATCGATACGAAGCGCTTACAGACGAGGAGCTCCGGAGCTATGACGAGGGCGTGTGGCGCTCGAGCGGCGTCAGCCGTCCGACTGGCGTCGACACCTTGGACAGGACCGACTACAACACGTCGCCAAGCTGGTGGAACTCGACCGCATGGGCGAGCACGGTCGTTCCGGGCACGGCCGCCGGGACGACTGGCCGTCCGCTGGTCGCCAGCGAGGAAGTGATGGGGCGGTCGGACGACCGCGTGCGCGCCCGGGCCGAGCACGAACGGATGATCGCGCACGAGCGCGACAGCGTGGAAACCGATCGCGACCAGCTCCGCGACGATGACGACACGGCGGCACCGGCTGTGAGTGAACGGGCACAGCCCGGCGACATCCTCGGCATCGCGAGGGCCGGGGAGACGACAAACCTCGGCGACACCGCGTCCGATGAAGACAAGCGCCGGGAAAGCGCCGAAGAGGACATGCGGGGCGTCAGGATCGAACCGGACACCAAGAGGGGTCGGCGGAATTGAACGATCGAGGGCGATGATTGCCCGGGGCGCTTCGGCCCCGGGCCTGCACCCTCATTCCGACCCGGCACTTTCATTGCACCTGGATCCGCGTGGCATCGAATTCTCTGCGCGGGCTTGCGCTGGCCCAGGGCGCGTATTTCCTCGCCACGGGCATCTGGCCGCTGGTCCACATGCGAAGCTTCCTGCGTGTCACGGGGTATAAGCGCGATTTGTGGCTCGTCCGCACGATCGGCGCGCTCATTGCGGTCACAGGGGCCACCATGGTCTCCGCCGCGCAGCGGGATCGCGTCACGGGTGAGATTGCATTCCTCGCGGCAGGCACCGCAGGCGCGCTTGGAGCGGTCGACCTCATCTACGCATCCCGCGGCCGGATCCCGCCTGTCTACCTGCTCGACGCGGTCACCGAAGCCGGCATTGTGGCGCTCTGGCTGGGGGTGTGTCGCGTATCGGGCAGGCGCGCCGCTTAGCATTGCGCAACCCGGGTCGGCGGCCCGTTTAACGCACGAGGTCCTTCAGGCGTTGTCCCAACCCCGACAGGAATCCTTCAATCGCACGCTGCGCCCGTTGTTTCAGCGACCCGCGGTGGATCGGGCACAGCCGCTTCGGGGTTTCGTCGCCATCTTTGAAGTACTCGATGTAGGTGGGACAGTCCTCGAGCGGCCGCATATAGGAGAGGCGGCACAGCTCTTCCTGCGCGAGTCCCACCGGAATGGCGAAGCTGCCCGGCTTCAGGACGCGTGACGTGCGCCGCATGAAGTCCGCCCAGATCGGAAGCGCCATGCGGCTCCCGAACGCGTTCGCGCCCATCGTCGCGGGCCGGTCGAATCCGACCCACACGCCGACGACCACTGTGCTCGAGTAGCCCACGAACCAGGCATCCTTCGACTCGTTGGTGGTACCCGTCTTCCCGCCCACGGGGAAGCGGATGCCCCACTGACGCACACCCGTGGCAGTGCCGCGATCGACGACGTCGCGCATGATCGAGACCATCTGGAAGGCGACTGTCTGCGGCAGCACCTGGTCGCGCTGGACCGGCTCGTCGAGGGCGACATCACCCTGCTCGTCGAGCACGCGGACGATTGCGCGGGGCACGATGCGGTAGCCGCCGTTCGGGAACACGGAGTACGCCGCGGTGAGATCGAGCGGGGTGACGAGGCCGGACCCGAGGGCGAGCGACGGCACGTCTGGCTGGCCCCGAAGGCCCGCGTCGCTGGCAAACCGCAGGATGGCACGCGAGCCGATGCGTTGTTGCAGCGCGACGGCGGCGCGGTTGTTCGACTCGATCAATGCCTGGCGAATCGTCAGCTGGTCGACCACTTCTCCCTTCGCGTTTCGAGGCGTCCACTCCTCGATGCCTTGCGGGGCAATCGACTCGAGGCCGTCGATGACGCTGACCGGCGATCGTCCGCGCGTCAGCGCCGCTGCATAGACGAAGGGCTTGAACGCGGAGCCCGGCTGTCGCCGGCTGCGCGAGGCGCGATTGAACGGCGTCTGCCGGAAGTCGCGTCCACCCACGATCGCGAGCACGTTGCCCGTGCGCGGGTCCAGCGCGACGAGCGCGGCCTGCAGCTCCGGTGTACCCAACCGCCGCAGGCCGTCCGCGACCGCCTTCTCGGCGGCGTCTTGCACGGCGGGCAGCACCGTGGTGTGCACCTGCCAGTCGGGCGGCTGATCGCCCCCGAAGCGCGATCGGAACTGCTGCCGGAGATACTCCTTCGCGTATCCGGCCCGGGCGTCCTGCGCTGCGGGGTGGGGCTTGATGCGCGGGCGCTGACGCCGTGCGGTGTTCAGTTCCGCGCCGGTTATGTAGCCCGCCTCGCGCATGCGTCCGAGCACCGTATTCCTGCGGCGCAGGGCGCCCTCGTAGTTGGACCAGGGCGAGAGTGCGGAAGGCGCCTGGATCAGCCCTGCCACCAGGGCCGCTTCGCCCACGCCGAGATCCCGCGCGTGCTTCCCGAAGAGATCGTTCGACATCGCCTCGACCCCGTACACGCCCGCGCTGAGGTAGACGCGATTCAGGTACAGCTCGAGGATCTCATCCTTGCTGAGGCGCAGCTCCAGGAGCACCGCGAGCGCCGCTTCCTTGATCTTGCGTCCGTAGGTTCTCGCGTTCGAGAGGTACAGCGTGCGCGCGAGCTGCTGGGTCAACGTGCTGCCGCCCTCGACGGTGCCGGGCTCGCGGACGTTGCGAAGCGTGGCACGCGCGAGGCCGACCGGGTCGACCCCCGGGTGGTACCGGAAGCGGCGATCCTCGACGGCAATCACGGCGCGCTGCAGGTGCGGGGAGATCCGGGCCAGCGGCACGTCCTTCCGCTCCTCGTTCATGCGGAACCAGGGGCGGCCGTTGCCGTCGTAGAACACCAGGTCGCCGACGCCGTACGTGAGCCGGTTGATGGCGATGCCGTAACGGGTCAACCAACCTGTCGTGAGCGCTGCGCCGACGATGAAGGCGACGAGCAGCGCGACGGCGATCCAGTCGCGCGGCCCGCGGGCCGTCCGCCAGGCCCGCCCCACGTCGGCGGCCGCCTCGCGTGCATGTTCTCGTAGGCCTCCCTTCACCAGCCGCCTGTCCCCGTCATCAACGGCTCAGGGACGCGTCTGCCCGTCCTGTGCGAGCAGCGACGCGGCCTCGTCGTTCCTGTCGGCGTCGTCCCACCGGCGGCCGTGTCGGCGGGCGTAGACGAACGCGGCCGTGAAGATGATCACGATCAGGCCAAGCGACAGCCAGCGCGGCACCTCGAAGTCGATGACGTGAATGGCGTGGAAGTACTCGATGAACAGCTTGATCCCGACCCACGCGATGATGATGAACGCGCCGTCCACCAGCGCGGGGTAGCGCCGCACGATCGCGAGCATCTGCCCGATGACCAGCCGCATGGCGACGATGCCCAGGATCCCGCCCGTCAGCACCACCCAGAGCTTCGGCGACATCGCCACGGCCACCAGGATCGAGTCGATGGCGAACACGATGTCGGTGAGTTCCACCTTCACCACGGTGGCCCAGAACGCCGACAGCCCCAGCCAGGCCCGGGCGGGAACGGGCGCCCGGCGTTCGCTCGCGTTGCCGGCCCGGAAGAAGTGCTGGTACGGCAGCCAGAGCAGGTACAGACCGCCGACGAGCTTCACCAGTGACAGCTGGATCATGTGCGCCGCAAAGATGATAGCCAGGCCGCGGAACAGGAAGGCGCCGATGATCCCGTACCGCAGGGCCTTCTGCTGCTCACTCCGTGGCAGCCCGAGAACGAGCACGGCGAGCACCATGGCGTTGTCCGCGCTGAGCAGGCCTTCGAGGAGGACCAGCAGAAGGATGGTAACTAGATCGGCGGGAGCGATATCCATGTGGCGTCCGAACAAGTATGACGCACCGAGCGCTGGCAGTGCGGGCCCCGAGGCCGAGGTGCGCGGCCACAGGCACCTTGACACACCCTGTATCAATACCTACACTCGATCAGACGCACGGCCCCCGACTTTGCGCGGGTATGAGGTGACATGGCACACGTGGAAGAGCTGTACTTCATCAGCATGGCGGCCCGAGAACTCGGGCTGCACCCCCAGACGCTTCGGAAGTACGAGCGGCTCGGGCTGGTGAGGCCAAGCCGCAAGATGGGCAGCGTGCGCGTGTACGCGCGCGAGGAAATCGAGCGCTTGCGGCTGATCAAGCATCTCGTGGACGAGCTCGGCATCAACCTGGCGGGCGTGCAGCGGCTGTTGTCTGTCGCCGAAGTGCTTCAGCGGCTCCGGCAACTGTCGCGTGATGACGTAATGGAGCGCGCCGACGCGCGCCGGCGTCTGCTCCGCGAGCTGGAACAGCTCGGGGACATCCTGGGAGTGTAGGGGTGGACTTCAAGGATTACTACGCCACGCTCGGGGTTGCCAAGACCGCGTCCGAGAAAGAAATCAAGCAGGCGTTCCGAAAGCTCGCCCGCAAGTTCCACCCGGACGTGAACCCCGGCGACAAGACAGCCGAAGTGCGCTTCAAGGAGATCAACGAAGCGCACGAGGTCTTGAGCGACCCCGAGAAGCGGCGCAAGTACGACGAGCTCGGCGCCAACTGGCGCGCCTACGAACAGGGCGCACCCGGTACGGACCCGTTCAGCGGCTGGAATATGAACACCGGCGGCGGCAGCGGGTACCGCACGGTGAGCGCGGAAGATCTGCGCGACATGTTCGGCACCGACGATCCGTTCTCGGACTTCTTCAAGACGTTCTTCGGAGGGGCCCAGGAGGGCGGCGCCGAACGCCGGGGCGGCCGCGGGCGCGGCGGCCGCGCACGCCAGGGGCGCGACGTCGAGCAGGAGATAGACCTGACGCTCGAGGACGCCTTCAACGGTGTCACGAGGCGGCTGGCGATCAAGCACGACGGCCACACGCGGACCGTTGATGTGCGGATCCCGGCCGGCGTTGGCGACGGCTCGCGCGTGCGCGTGTCCGGCGAAGGCGAACAGGGTGGGGGCGGCGGCGGAGCCGGCGATCTCTACTTGCGTATCAAGCTGCAGCCGCATCCGGTGTTCACGCGCAAGGGACCGGACCTGCACGCGAAGATCCGCGTGCCGGTGACAACTGCCGTGCTCGGCGGCGAAGCAGATGTTCCGACGATTACCGGCAAGCCCCTACGCTTGCGGGTGCCGCCGACGACCCAGGCCGGACAGGTGTTCCGCCTGAAGGGACACGGGATGCCGCTGAGCGGAAAGACGCAGGAGCGCGGGGATCTGTTTGCGACGATCGACATCGAGCTGCCGAAGGTCCTGACGCCGGAGCAGCGCGAACATTTCGAGGCGCTCGCGAAATTGGAGAAGACGACTGTCTAGCACGGCCGGAGGCGGGCGATGAATCACCTGACGCCGTCCCACCGGGAACCGGCAAGCGCCGGCGCCCGGAGCTCAGAGCCCGGAGCCGGCAGCCCACGTTGGAGTAATACGCTATGAACCTCAACAAACTTACCGAACGGGCCCAGGAAGCCGTCCTCGGCGCGCAGAAGCTTGCCGAAACGCTGGGGCATCCGCAGATCGAGCCGGAGCACCTGCTCATTTCGCTGCTGGAGCAGCAGGACGGCGTGGCGCCCGCGGTACTGCGCAAGATGAACGCAGACCCCGCGGATCTCGCCCGCGTCATGCGTGGCGAGATCGCGAGGGGACCGCAGGCCTACGGCGGCGCGCAGCCCGGCGTCTCACCGCGGCTGAAGCTGGTCGTGGACCTCGCGGAGGCCGAGGCCGAACGGCTGAAGGACGAGTACGTCAGCACGGAGCACTTGCTCATCGCGGTCGCCAGCGAAACCGGCCGCTCCCCCGCCGCGAAGCTGCTCGCATCGCGCGGGATCACGCGCGACAAGCTCTTCGAGGCGCTCACGAGCGTCCGCGGATCGCAACGCGTCACCGATCAGAACCCTGAAGGGAAATACCAGGCACTCGAGCGATACGGGCGCGATCTGACCGCACTCGCCCAGCGAGGCAAACTCGACCCGGTGATCGGGCGAGACGACGAGATCCGCCGCGTGATCCAGGTGCTGTCCCGGCGCACGAAGAACAATCCGGTGCTGATCGGCGAGCCCGGCGTTGGCAAGACGGCGGTCGTCGAGGGCCTGGCCGGCCGCATCGTGCGCGGCGACGTGCCCGAAGGGTTGAAGGACAAGAGAATCGTCGGCCTCGACATGGGCGCCCTCGTCGCGGGCGCGAAATATCGCGGTGAGTTCGAGGAGCGCTTGAAGGCCGTTCTGAAGGAGGTCACCGACGCAGAGGGCAAGATCGTCCTGTTCATCGACGAGCTCCATACGGTTGTCGGCGCCGGTGCCGCCGAGGGTTCGATCGACGCGTCGAACATGCTGAAGCCGATGCTGGCTCGCGGCGAGCTGCACACGATCGGCGCGACCACGCTCGACGAGTACCCGGAAGTACATCGAGAAGGATGCCGCTCTCGAGCGCCGCTTCCAGCCGGTGCTGGTCGATCAGCCGACCGTTGAAGACACCATCAGCATCCTGCGGGGCCTGCGTGAGCGGTACGAGATCCACCACGGCGTGCAGTTCAAGGACTCGGCGCTCGTGGCCGCGGCAGTGCTGTCGAACCGCTACATCGCCGACCGCTTCCTGCCGGACAAGGCCATCGACCTGGTGGACGAGGCGGCGTCGAAGCTGCGCATGGAGATCGACTCCATGCCGGCGGAGCTCGACGAGGTCTCCCGCCGCGCCATGCAGCTGGAGATCGAGCGGGAGGCGCTGCGGAAGGAAACGGACCGCGGCTCTAGAGAGCGTCTCGAAAAGCTCGAAGAGGAGCTGGCGAACCTGCGTGAAGAGGCGCAGCGGCTAAAGGCCCAGTGGGAGCATGAGAAGGACGCCATCCAGCGCGCGCGGAAGTTGAAGGAAGAGCACGAGGCCGTGCGGCTCGAGATCGAGCAGGCCCAGCGCCGGGGCGATTACGCGAAGGCGTCGGAGCTGCAGTACGGGCGCGTCCCCGAGCTGGAGCGACAGATCGGCGAGGCGGAGACGGCTGCGGCCGCGAATGCGACGACCCGGATGCTCAAGGAGCAGGTCGACGAGGAAGACATCGCGGAAGTCGTCAGCAAGTGGACGCACATCCCGGTGAGCCGCCTGATGGAAGGCGAGATGCAGAAGCTGGTGCGCATGGAAGACCGCCTCCACCAGCGCATCGTCGGGCAGGATGAGGCGGTGATCGCGGTGTCGAACGCCATCCGGCGGGCGCGTGCGGGGCTGCAGGACCCCAACCGGCCGCTCGGCAGCTTCATCTTCCTGGGGCCGACCGGTGTGGGCAAGACGGAGCTGGCGCGCGCCCTCGCGGAGTTCCTCTTCGACGACGAGCAGGCGATCGTGCGGATCGACATGTCGGAGTACCAGGAGAAGCACACCGTCTCGCGGATGATCGGCGCCCCTCCCGGATACGTCGGCTACGAGGAGGCCGGCCAGCTCACCGAGGCCGTGCGGCGGCGGCCGTACGCGGTGGTGCTCTTCGATGAGATCGAGAAGGCGCACCCCGAGGTGCTGAACGTGCTGCTGCAGCTGCTCGACGATGGACGGCTTACCGACGGGAAAGGCCGGACCGTCGATTTCAAGAACACCGTGGTCATCATGACGTCGAACCTCGGGAGCCAGTTCATCGCCCAGGAGGCCACGGGCATGCACGGCGAGCTGTCGGAAGGCGCGCGGGGTCTGGTCATGGACGCCCTTCGGGCACACTTCCGGCCCGAGTTCCTGAACCGTGTGGATGAGATCATCTTCTTCCACGCGCTCGACCGGCCGCACATGAAGAAGATCATCGAAATCCAGCTCCGTGGCTTGCTCAAGCGGCTCGAAAGCCGGAAGATCAACGTGGAGCTGACCGATGCGGCCCGGGAGTACCTCGTGGAGGAGGGCTACGACGCATCGTATGGTGCCCGGCCGTTGAAGCGGACGATCCAGCGCCGCGTGCTCGACCCGCTCGCCATCAGGGTGCTCGAGGGCGAGTTCCGCGAAGGTGATCGGATCGTGGTGGATGCCGGCAGCGACGGGATCCGGTTCCGGAAGTCCGTCGAGGCACCCGCATAACTCGAGAGACACAAGTTGGCGACGAACCAGACCCCTCGTATCAATCCCCGCGATCGGAAGCCCGGCGAGCGCCGTCCGCTCGGCGGGCGACCGACCTTCTCGATCTGGTGGGTGCTCGGCACCCTGCTGTTGCTCGCTGTCGTGCAGGCGTGGTTCCTCGCGCCTGCCGGACAGTCGATCCCGTACAGCGAGTTCAAGGCGCTCATGCGCGGCGGCCAGGTCGCGGAAGTGACGGTCGGCGACACGATCATCAGCGGCCGGCTCAAGCAGGCGCGCGGCGAAGGGCGCAACGCGAGCACGCAGTTCACATCCACCCGCATCGAGGACCCGAAGCTCGTGGAGGAGCTCGAGGCGCACCAGGTGAAGTATACGGGTGAGGTCGTGAGCCGCTGGCTGCCGGAGATCCTCGGGTGGATCATCCCGCTCGTGCTGCTCGTTGCGGTCTGGAGCTTCTTCTTCCGCCGGATGAGCGGCGCGGAAGGCGGCGTCATGTCGTTCGCACGGAGCAAGGCGAAGATCTACGCCGAAGACGATGTGAAGGTGAGCTTCTCCGACGTGGCGGGCGTGGACGAAGCCGAGGAGGAGCTGAAGGAGATTGTCGAGTTCCTCCGGAACCCCCGGAAGTACACGAACCTCGGTGGCCGCATCCCGAAAGGCGTGCTGCTCGTAGGCCCGCCGGGCACCGGCAAGACGCTGCTGGCGCGGGCGGTGGCCGGCGAAGCGAAGGTGCCCTTCTTCAGCCTGAGCGGATCCGAGTTCGTGGAGATGTTCGTCGGGGTCGGCGCGGCGCGCGTGCGCGACCTGTTCGCGCAGGCGGAAGGCAAGGCGCCCTGCATCGTGTTCATCGACGAGCTCGACGCGCTCGGCAAGATGCGCGTGCAGAGCCCGATGGGCAGCCATGAAGAACGCGAGCAGACGCTGAACCAGCTGCTCGCGGAGATGGACGGCTTCGACGCCCGCAAGGCCGTCATCATCATGGGCGCGACAAACCGGCCCGAAGTGCTGGATCCGGCCCTGCTGCGGCCTGGGCGGTTCGATCGGCAGGTGCTCGTCGACAAACCTGACATCAACGGACGCGAGCAGGTGCTGAAGATCCACACGCGAAACGTGAAGATGGTCGCGGAGATGGACCTGCGGGTGATTGCCGGCCGCACCGCCGGATTTGCCGGCGCCGACCTGGCCAACCTGGTGAACGAAGCCGCGCTGCTCGCCGCACGGAAGGACAAGACGGCCGTCGACATGCGTGACTTCGACGAAGCCATCGATCGGCTGATTGCCGGCCTCGAGAAGAAGCGCGTGATGAACGCGAAGGAACGCGAGATCGTCGCGTACCACGAATCCGGGCACGCCATCGTCGCATCGTCGCTGGCCGGCCTCGATCCCGTCCACAAGATCTCGATCGTGCAGCGCGGATTTGGTGCGCTGGGCTACACGATGCAGCTGCCGTTCGAGGATCGCTACCTGATGACTCGCACCGACCTGCTGAACCAGCTCTCGGTGCTGCTGGCGGGGCGGACCGCGGAAGAGATCGCGCTCGGCGAGATCTCCACCGGCGCGCAGAACGACCTGCAGCGCGCAAGCGACATCGCCCGGGCGATGGTGACCGAGTTCGGGATGAGCGACTCGGTGGGCGCCATCAACTACGCCCCGCAGAAGCGAAGCCGGTTCCTCGACGTCGGGATGCCGAACGACACCGGGCCCTACGCCGAAGAGACTGCACAGCTGATCGACCGCGAGGTGAAGCGGATGGTCGGCGAGTCACACGCGGTCGCCCGCCGCATCCTCAACGAGCGCCGAGCGACGCTCGAGGCGGTCACCCGACGGCTGCTGGAGAAGGAAGTGATGGAAGGCGACGAGCTCCGCGCCATCATGGCGGAGACGGCAGAGACGCCGGCAACGGCGACGCCTGCTGACGCGTGAGGGCGCCTGCGGCGAACTGCATCGACCGTCGCTGCGCGCCCGGTGTAGCGGCCCGAGTGCCTCGGGCCGCCATTGACACCGATATCAGCCCGGATCGTGAGCCTGTCACCGACGGCCCGAGGCACTCGGGTGGCTACAGGTCGACTGCACATCCGACGGGCAAGAGTCACCCGACGGCTCGTTCTACTTCTCCGTCTTCTCTCGCGTGCGGACGTGTCCTCCACGTCCGAACACCTGGCCCAGGGCAAACGCGGCCTGCTGCCGGACCTCGGGGTCGCTGTCCTTCATCATCGCCGTGGTAAGCGCGTCGACGGCGCTGGGATCCCCAACCTGGCTGAGCGCGAAGGCGGCCTGCTGGCGCACGTCGGGCTTTGCGTCGGTCAGCGCCTGCACGAGCGCTGGTACCGCCCCCTTGTCGCCGACCTGGCCGAGCGCGAACGCGGCCTGCTCGCGCACTTCACCGTCCGCATCCTTCAGCGCCGCGACCAGGGGCTGGATGGCCGTCGGATCACCAATCTGCCCCAGCGCGAAGGCTGCCTGCTGGCGCACCTCTGCGTTGTCGTCCTTGAGCGCGCCCGCGATCGCCGGCACGGCTTCCTTTGCGTCGAGTTGTCCAAGCGCGAACACCGCCTGCTGCCGCACGTCCGCGTCGGTGTCGCGAAGCGCTTCGGACAGCGGGGCCACGGCCCGCGCGTCGTTCAGTTGACCGAGGCTGAACGCCGCCTGGTGCCGCACCTGGGGGCTCGAGTCCTTCAGGGCCGCGACGATCGGGTCGAATGCCAGCGGCGAGCGCATCTCCGCAAGCGCCTGCATGGCCTGCTCGCGAACCGCCGCGTTCTCGTCCTTCAATGCCGACGCGAGGGCCTGGGCAACCTGCGCACGCGCCTTCTCGTCGATCGGGTCTTCATCCGCATCCGCGTCCGAGTCGGCGTTCCGTTCATCGCCGGGCGCGACAACGGGAACAGCGCCTTGCGAACGTCGCGGGCTGCCGGCGCGCTCTTCGCGCACGGCACGGGGCGGCGTCGGCATCGGTGCCGGTGTGGGAGTCGGTGCGGGCGCCGCGGTGGGCGACGGCGTTGGCGTCGTTGGCGTCTGGGCGGATGCCTCCACGCTGTCCGGGATGACGGCCCGTGCCTGGAGACGCAGTCCTGAGACGGGCAACACGATCAGTGCGGCCGCCGCAACCGCCCACGCGAAACGTGCACGATCGGCGGGACGGCGGCTCCGCAGCGGGTCGAGGATTGCCAGAAGCCGCCCTTCGAGCTCGGAAGGTCGCGCCATCGCGACCGCGGCCACGCCGATCCCCTGGCGACGGAACTGCCGCGCGATATCGAGCAGGTGCTCCGCGTAGTCGGACCCCCGCGTGCCGGTCACGAGCACGAGATCGTCACAGGCACGCTCGCGCTCGGCCCGCAGCCGCGCCAACGCCATCCACATCAGCGGGTTGCACCAGTGCAACGCCAGCGCAGCCTGCGCGAGGCAATGCACCACGCAATCGCGCCGGCGGATGTGCGCCAGTTCGTGCAGCAGCACCACGCGCATGCGTGCCGGACCCCAGTGCAGGGCAGCGCACGGGAGCAGAATCGCCGGCTTGGTGAATCCGCACGTCATGGGCACCGAGAGCGCGGCCGACCACAGGAGCACCGGCGGCCGTGCGACGCCGAGCTCCGCGGCCGCCCGCTCGAGCTCCTCGTGCCACTGCTCGTCGTCTACCGTCTCCGCCGTTCGCACGATGCGGCGGGCGCCCAGAACGGACATGAAGAGCCGAACGAGCAGGATCACGGCGCCGAACGCCCACACCGCGAACACGATCTCGGCGGTCGAGATCGCCACGGGCCTCGCGGACCGTTCGGGGCCCGCGGGCCCCGAACGTCTCTGCGGTGGTGCCGTGCTGCTCGACGTGAGGTGTTCCCCCCGGGAGGCGTTCACCGGGCGATTGGCGGCCGTGTCACGGCCGATCGGCAGGACGACTGGAGGCGCCGTCTCGAGCCGCGCCAACGACACCGGCAAGGTCACGTCCGGAACCACGACCGAGAGTGCGGGGAGCGCCAGCAGCGCGGATACTGCCGCTGCCCACACGAGATGACGCGAGGCCGCGGAGGCCCGCCACATCGCCCAGCAGGTAGCGACGGCCGCGCAGAGCACGATCGTGCCCTTCAGGCTCAGCTCAATCCACGTGTCGAACGACAACGGTGTCATGCCCCCTCCTTGCGTGCGCGCTCGATCAACTCACCCATCCGGCGCAGCTCGTCGTCCGAGAGCTTGCGGCCGTTCTCGTCGATGAGGGCCGCCATCGCCTGTTCGGCTGATCCCTCGAAGAATGTCTGCACGACGTGCCGCAGGGCCGACCGGCGGGCGTTGTGCAAAGCGTGCCTGGGCACGTAGACGTAGCGGGGACCGTCCTGCTCGTGGCGGACATGGCCCTTGTCTTCCAGGATGCGCAGTAGCGCACGAACGGCCGAGTAGCTCGGCGCGTCCGGCAGCTCACGCTGCACGTCGGCGGCGGTGGCGCGGCCGCGCTGGAAGAGCAGATCCATTATCTGCCGCTCCCGCCGGCTCAGGCCAGACATCAATGATTTCGACACGATTCATTACCTCTCGTTTCCAATCTGACCCAGCGCCCATGCCGCCGACTTCCGGACATCCGCCCGCGCGTCCTTGAGCGCGCCCGAGAGCGCACCGGTTGCGCGACCGTCGCCGATCTGCCCCAGCGCCCATGCCGCTTTCGAACGGACTTCCCAGCTCGGATCCGCGAGCAGGCGGGTCAGCCCGGGAACCGCCTGCGCGTCCTCGAGCTGTCCGAGCGCCCAGGCGGCTGTCTCGCGGACTCGCACGTGTTCGTCGGCCGTCGCCCTGACGAGGGCGGGCACCGCGCGGGGCTGCTCGATCTGGCCGAGCGCCCACGCCGCGGTCTTCCGCACGCGCCAGTCCTGATCCGCGAGTGCAGTGGCCAGCGGATCGACTGCGATCCCCTGCTCGATCTGTCCCAGGGCCCACGCGCTCGTCTCGCGAACTTTGGCCGAGCCGTCCTTCAGCGCCGCGGTCAGGGCAGGCACGGCATCAGCGTTCTCAATCTGGCCGAGCGCCCAGGCGGCCCGAATCCGCACCTGCTGCTCCTCATCGCGCAAGGCCGCGGACAACGCGGCGACAGCTTCCGGAGCCTCGAGCTGTCCGAGCGCCCAGGCGGCCATCTGGCGCACGCGGCCGTCCGCATCCCGGAGCGCGGCGGAGAGGTCGGGGACGGCTGCCTTCTGCTCCCGCGTGCCGAGCGCGCGTGCCGCCTCCTGACGCACCTCCCACGCAGAATCCTTCAGGGCGCCCGCGAGGCTCGATCCAATCGTCGATGCTTCGAGCCCTCCGAGCGCGGCCGCGGCCCCGGCGCGAACACGCGCATCCTGATCCTTCAACGTGCGTACGAGGGGTCCGACGGCCTGCTCGTCCTTCAGGACACCCAGCGCTCCGGCGATCACGCGGCGCACCTCCGCGTCGGGATCAGTCAGCATCGCCACCAGTTTCTCGACGACGCCTCCGGCCGTCACCGGATCGTCCATCCACGCCACGGCACGGGCGGCGTGGATGCGCACGGGCGCACGCGGATCCGCGAGTGCGCTCATGAGTGGCGCAATCGCGGCGCCCCCGAGACGGCCGAGCGCGCGTGCGGCTTCGAGCGCGGGCGAGGTGCCACACGGCGCGGTCGTGTCCGCGAGGGCGAAGATACCCCTGCTGTGCCACTCGCCCTCATCGCCGCAGTCAATGGCATCCACGCGAGCGTCGTCCGCGAGCAGGGTGATGAGGGCTGGGATGGCGCCGATGCCGCCCGGCGTCCCCGTCAACCCCGCCTCGCACGCCGCGCGCGCACGGGTAGCCGGATCGGAGGCGCCCAGTGCGGCGAGACCTATGCGAGCACCCGGTGAGGACTGTGAGATGGGACCCGACTGGCCCGATGAATCGTAGAGTTGAACATCGCCCGGCACGACGGCCAGCGCGCCGGTGGCCACGAGCACTCCGAGAACGCTGCGCATGGAACCCTCCACCGCCGAGGGGCGCGGCCCCGATCCGACGGTGCTAAGGTTTTAGCATTGGTGCGGCCGCGTGTCCAGCTATTTTTTTAGCACCTGCACACTCGAGCCGGCTCAGGACACGGGGAGTCGCTTCAGGGTTGGCGGTTGCTAGCGCGGCCTTCCGGCGTGACAGGGATGTGGAGCCGGAACTTCAGTTCCGGCTGACAGCAGTCACAACGCGTACGGCGACATTCCGATGGCGACGATGCTGCACGCCGTGATCGGCTCGAGGCCGAGCGCGCGGGCACGCGCGATGAGCTCGTCGCTCTCGCTGCCCGGGTTGAACCACACTTCGCCCGGCTGACGCGCGGCGACCGCGGCGATGACCTGCAGCCCGACCTCGGGCCGCACGTAGAACGTGACCATGTCGACAGGGCCGGGCACGTCGGCGATGGACGCGTACGCAGCGAGACCTTCGACGGTGGTCTCGTGCGGATTCACGGGCCACACCGTATAGCCGCGCTGCTGGAATGCGCGCACGGCTTTGTTCCCGAACTTCCCGCGATTGCTGGACGCGCCGATGACCGCGACGGTTTGTGGCATGGGTCAGCTACAATCGAACCCCGTGCGCCGGACGACTCTCCTGCTCCTGATCATCTGCGGCGCCACGTTTTTCGCGGGCCTCGGCCGCCCGGCCATCGGCGACTCCGACGAGGCATTCTATGCGGAGGCCGGCCGCGAGATGGTCGGCAGCGGCGACTGGATCACGCCGTACTACAACTTCGAGACACGCTTTCAAAAGCCGATCCTCTTCTACTGGGTTGTCTCGACTGGCTACCTGGTCGCGGGGGTCAACGAGGCCGCGGCCCGGGGGGGGTCGGCGCTGGCCGGGCTGGGGTTGGCCCTGCTGACGGCCGCGTGCGGGCGGCGCTGGTACGACGAACGCACTGGGCGTCTGGCCGGGCTGGTCGTTGCTACGGCATTCGGCTACTTTTCCATCGGGCGGCTTGCACTGCCCGACCTTCCGCTCGCCTTCTGGATCACGCTCACCACCTGGGCCGCGATCGTCGGACTGTGCGACAAACCGGCCCACCCCGACCGCTGGCTGATGCTCGCGGGCGCCGCCGTGGGCCTGGGATTCCTCACCAAGGGACCGGTGGCGATCGTCGTGCCGGCGCTCGTCGTCGGTCCGATCTGCTGGCTCGAACGTCGCCACGTCCGCCTGCCGGTCCGCGGGATAGCCGGAGCGGTGATCATCGCCGCCGCGATTGCCGCTCCCTGGTTCGTCGCGATGGGGCAGATCCACGGCAGAGCCTACATCGAGGGCTTCTTCGTCGGCGACAACCTCGAACGGTTTGCCACCAGCCGGTTCAACGACCCGCGGCCTCCCTGGTTCTACCTGCCGATCGTCGCGGGCGGCCTGCTGCCCTGGACGCCGCTGATGCTCTGCGGTGCGGCTCCACTGGCGGCCTGGGCG
Organism: Vicinamibacteria bacterium; assembly: GCA_963739995.1. Taxonomy (GTDB): domain Bacteria; phylum Acidobacteriota; class Vicinamibacteria; order Vicinamibacterales; family JAENWD01; genus CAVUCH01. The sequence goes on from CAVUCH010000003.1 coordinate 67,169, forward strand.
ACTCGCCGCGCGAGGGCGCCGGCCGTGACGGTGCGGCTGGTGGTGTGGGCGGCGCTCCCGCTGCTGTTCTTCACGGCCTCAATCGGGAAGCAGCCGCGGTACATCCTTCCGATCCTGCCGCCGCTTGCCCTGCTGCTGGCGCGGACGCTCGAGCGGCGGCTCGCGTCGGGTGACGGATCGCGTGACCCGCTCGTGCGGGCCGCGGCGGCCTCAATCGGGGTGATGCTGGTCGCACTCGGCGCACTGCTCATACGTGCGCTGCCCCTCATCGTGACGATCGCGCCGGCGCTCGTCATCGCCAGCGCGGGCGCCATCATCGCGGCAGGGCTCGGCGTCACCGTCCTCGCGCTGTCCGGTCCCCTGCGCCAGATCGGCCTCGCGGTTGGTCTCGCGGGCGCCGTCACGCTGCTGGGCCTGCAGTACGGCCTCTCGCCTGCTGGCCGCGATCCGGTGCAGGACATGGCTGCTCTCGTCATCCAGCACCGCCAGAACCAACCGGTTGCAACGTACCGCGTGTTCGTCAGGAACCTGGTGTTCTACACCGGCGTCAAGCAGGACGACCTCTCGAGCCCTGAAGCCGCCCGCGTCTACCTGCAGACCGCGCGTCCCGTGCTCGTGGTCATCGCCGCCGACGACCTCGAGAAGATCAGCGGTCGTGAACCGCTCCCCACGCGCGTGCTGGGCGAGGTGCTCTACTTCAACGCGTCGGCGGTGAAGCTGCGGACCCTGCTCAAGCCCGATCCCGAGAAGGACTTGGAGCGCGTCCTGCTCGTGACGAACAGATAGGCGGTGAGGCGGTGGGCGGTGGGCGGTGGGCGGTGGGCGGTAGGCGGTGGGCGGTGGGCGGTAGGCGGTAGGCGGTGGGCGGTAGGCGGTGGGCGGTAGGCGGTGGGCGGTAGGCGGTGGGCGGTGGGCGGTAGGCGGTGGGCGGTAGGCGGTGGGCGGTAGGCGGTGGGCGGTAGGCGGTGGGCGGTGGGCGGTAGGCGGTGGGCGGTAGGCGGTGGGCGGTAGGCGGTGGGCGCTTGGCGTCCCGGGGGGCCGGCCAGCTCGGGTCCCGGCGAACATGCCCAGCGCCTACCGCCCACCGCCCACCGCCTTAAGGAAATATCTTCCCCGGATTCAGAATCCCCTTCGGATCGAACGCGTGCTTCACGCGCTTCATCAGCGCGATCACGTCGTCCGACAGCTCGATCCCGATGAACGGCGCCTTGGCGAACCCGATCCCGTGCTCTCCCGTGATGGAGCCTTCGAGTGCGACGACCCCCTCGAAGAGGCGCCGCTCGGCCAGGCGCGCGCGCGCGATCGCATCGGCGTCGTTCGGGTCGAGCATGATGTTGACGTGGATGTTCCCGTCGCCCGCGTGTCCGAAGCACGGGATGGTCAGCGAGTACTCGTCGCGCAGGCGTCCGACGAGCGCGAACAGCTGCGGCACACGCCCGCGCGGCACGACGACATCGTGATTGATCTTGAGGCCGGCAACCGTACGCAACGACTGCGAGAGCTCACGGCGGATGCGCCAGAGGTCATCGCGCGCGGCCGCATCTTCGGCCCGCAGCAGCTCTGTCGTCCCCGCCGCGCGGCACGCCTCGGCGACGCGGTCTGCTTCCTCGAGCACGCCGGACGCGAGACCGTCCACTTCGATCAGCAGCACGGCGCCCGTGGCCGGCGGCGCGAGTCCGGTCCCGAGATAGCGCGTCACCGCGGCCAGGCTTTCACGGTCGATTAGCTCGAGCGTCGCGGGCACGACGCGCCGTCGAATGAGCTCCGTCACGGCGCGGACGGCGCCCTCGACGTCCGAGAACGTCGCCCGCAGCGTGATCTGGACGGGCGGCCTGGGCACGAGCCGCAGGATCACCTGCGTGATGATGGCGAGCGTTCCTTCCGAGCCCACCAGCAGCTGCGTCAGGTCGTAGCCGACGACGTTCTTGACTGCCTTCGATCCGGTGCGGACGATCTCGCCCGTCGGCAGGACGGCCTCGAGCCCGAGCACGTACCGCTTGGTGGTGCCGTACTTGAACGCGCGCGGGCCGCCGGCGCACTCGGCCACATTGCCGCCGATGACCGACTGGTGGAGGCTGGCGGGGTCGGGCGGATAGAACAGGCCGACACGCTCGACTGCCTGCTGCAGGTCGCCGGTGATCACGTTCGGCTCGACCACGGCGAGCAGATTCTCCTGGTCGATCTCGAGGATGCGGTTCAGCCGCTCGAGGCTGAGCACCACACCGCCGCGCACCGGCACGGCGCCCCCCGTGTAGCCCGTCCCTGCCCCGCGCACCACCAGCGGCACGCCCGATTGGTGACATTGACGCGCGACAGCGGCGACTTCTCTCGTATTGCCTGGTATGACGACAAGATCGGCGGGGTGGCCCTTCCGCAGGGCGTCGGTGCCGTACGCGAGCAGCGCCTCCGGATCACGGCGGATCCACTCGGGTCCGACGATCAACTCGAGCGAGGAAGTCAGATCACCGATCACGGTCACCTGTCGGGTCTCACCCGTGAGACCGGAACACGAGGAAGCCGTTACGCGCCGGATGCGGCCTGCGCTGCCTGCCCTGCCGCGTCGAGCTTCCGGACGAAGTCGAGAATCCGTGTCGCGCCCTCCCGGAGGCGCTCCATGGACGTGGCGTACGAGATACGCAGGAACCCGGGAGCATCGAACGCCTCACCCGGGGTCAGAGCCACGCGTTTCTCTTCCAGCAGGCGTGTCGCAAACTCCGCGGAGGTGCGGATGCCGTCGGGGGACAGCAGGTCCGAGATGTTGACGAACAGATAGAACGCGCCAGCCGGCTTGAGACACGTGATCCGGGGGTCCACCGTCAGCCACTCGTGGAGTGTGTCCCGACGGGTGCGGTACTCGGCCAGCATCTGCGTGACGGATTCCTGCGGCCCCGTGAGCGCGGCGAGCGCCGCTTTCTGCGAGATGGACGCGACGTTCGAGGTCGAATGGCTCTGCAGCGCGTTGCAGGCGGCAATCACGTCCGCCGGGCCGAGGGCCCACCCGCAGCGCCAGCCGGTCATCGCATAGGACTTGGATGCGGAGCCGGTGATGATCGTGTGATCGCGCAGCCGGTCTGCCAGGATGCCGACCAGGTTGTGAGGGACGCGGTCGTAGATCAACTGCTCGTAGCACAGGTCGAGGACGATCCAGATGTTCTGGTTTGCGACCTCGTCCACCAGGCGGTGCAGCTCACTCTCGGCCATGAGCGCGCCGGTGGGGTTGCAGGGTGAGTTGATGATGATGGCCTTCGTGCTGGGCGTGATGGCGTGGAGGAACGCGTCCGCGTTCATCGCAAATCCGTCTTCCGGGTACGTCCGCACGAGCACCGGCTCCGCGCCGGCGAGCTTCACCTGCTCGGTGATTGTCGGCCAGCCGGGTACGTGGGTGATCACTTCGTTGGCGGGATTGAAGAGCGCCATCGCCACGTTGTAGAGCGCCTGCTTGCCGCCGGCCGTGACGATGACCTCATTGGCGGCGTACCGGGTGCCGTACAGCGTCTCGTACTGCCCGCAAATGGCGGCCTTGAGCTCGCTCGTCCCCGCGGCCGGCGTGTACTTCGTAAAGCCCTGGTCGATTGCGGTCCGGGCTGCGGCCTTGATGTGCTCCGGCGTGTCGAAGTCCGGCTCGCCGGCGCCGAACTCCACGACATCGAACCCGCGGGCCTTCAGCTTCTCGGCCTCCACGAGCACCTTCAGGGTGGGTGACGCCGACACTCGCCCCATGCGTTCCGCTAGCATCTTGCTCTCTCCTGTCCGATCCACAATCATGCGGAGACCGGACCCCGCTCGACATCACCGATGGGCCGTCAGCCCGCTGGCAGGGCCACAATCATGCCCGCGGCCGCCGCTCGTGCAGCCGACGCTCCACAGCCTCGGGCACGAGCCCCGTGACCGAGCCGCCCAGCATCACCACTTCCTTCACCAGGCGGGAGCTGATGTAACTGTACTCGGCCGCCGGCATCATGAACACCGTCTCGACCCGCGCATCCAGCCGTCGATTCATCAGGGCCATCTGGAATTCGTACTCGAAGTCCGACACCGCCCGCAGGCCCCGCACGATCGCACTCGCGCGGTGGCGTGCGGCAAAATCGACGAGCAACCCGTCGAACTTCTCCACGCACACGCTGGGGTCGCCGGCGAACGCCTCGCTCACCATCGCGATCCGTTCCTGGGTCGTGAACATCGGGGTCTTCTGCTCGTTCACGAGAATCGCGACGACGATGCGGTCGAACAGCCGGGCACCACGGCGGATGATGTCGACGTGACCATTGGTCAGCGGATCGAAGGACCCGGGATAGACGGCGATGCGCTGCGAACTGGCCATGGCTACCTACCCACCGTCTTACCGCCGCCCCCGCGGGATACGCCGCGTCTCGAATGCCGGCTCCACCTGCACGTGACAGGATCCTCCGGACGCGCATCGACAGGCCACTAGTGGCCTGTCCTTGTCATTTATAGAGTGCCTGTCGGGCGGGGCATCCCGACTGGCGGCGTTGCTCGTCGCTCGAATATTCCCGATATGCTCGCTCTTCACGCCTTGCCATTCGGGCGCCGCGCTCCAGGATTTACGCCACGAATCATGCGGCCGGGACACTAGATTCTGGCGTAGAACCCCAGCGCGCTGTCACCGGATGTGACCTCGCGCGTGCGCTGGAGGCCCTCCACGGCGGCGCCCGGGGCGCCGGCACGCCGGGCGTACTCGACGATCAGCAGGCCGTCGGCGGCCAGCCAGTCGCGGACCGCGCGCGCGAGCACGACGGTGTCAGTATCGTATGGGGGATCCAGAAAGATGAGATCGAAATTCGCCGCCGGCCGTATCCGGTGAATTTCGCTGCCCAGATCTGCGCGCACAATCGCGTAACCATCCAGCACGGCGCATCGAGCCAGGTTCTGGGCGATGAGATCGACAGCGCGCCGGTCCCGATCGATGAACGTGACGTGTGCGGCGCCACGGCTGATCGCCTCGATGCCCACCGCACCCGTTCCCGCACAGGCGTCGAGCACCCGCGTGCCGGCCACGCGCGGGCCCAGGATGTTGAACAGCGTCTCGCGGAGCTTGTCGGAAGTCGGCCGCAGTCCGGGCCAGCTCGGGGCATCGAGCCGTCGTCCCTTCAGTGTCCCGGCGATGATGCGCATGATCTCGCGCTCCAGGGTCCAGAGCTCCAGGCTCCCGGGCTTTCGATATCAGTCCTGCTTCGGCGGCGTGCTGTCTGGAGCCGGGACGTCAGTCCCGGCGGTCAACAGGGCCCGCCGCACGTCCCCCGTCCGCCGATCACCCGACCCCAATCAGCCCGTATCGCTGTCCCCACGTCCGCCGGAACTCGTCGAGCCACCCCGGATCGGAAGCGCCCGTGTCGAGCCAGACCGATGCTTCGTGGCGTGCGCGTTCCATCAGCCGGTGATCGCGCCGCAGGTCGCCGACGCGCAGCGTCGGGGCGCCCGCCTGCCGCGTGCCGAAGACGTCGCCCGGCCCGCGCAGCTCGAGATCCTTCTCCGCGATCAGGAACCCGTCGGTGCTCTCGGTCATCATCTTCAGCCGCTCGCGCCCATCGTTCGTGATTGGGAACTGGTACAGCAGGATGCACGCGGACTGCTGGCTGCCCCGCCCGACGCGGCCGCGCAGCTGGTGCAGCTGCGATAGCCCGAACCGTTCGGCGTGTTCGACCACCATGACCGTCGCATTCGCCACGTCGATGCCGACCTCGATCACGGTCGTCGACACGAGGATGTGGATCTCGCCGGCCGCGAACGCGCGCATGACGCGGTCTTTCTCATCCTGCTTCAGGCGGCCGTGCAGCAAGGCCACGCGGTATGCGGGGAAGATGTCGTGCGCGAGGTGATCGGCCATCTCGGTCGCCGCGCGCAAGTCCGTTTTCTCCGACTCGTCGATGATCGGATACACGATGTACGCCTGCCGTCCGGCGTCGAGCTGCGTGCGGAGAAACGCGTAGATCTCGTCACGGCGCGCGTCGGGCTTTGCCACGGTACGGACCGGCGTGCGGCCCGGCGGCAGGTCGCGGATCGACGACACGTCGAGATCGCCGTAGGTCGTGACCGCGAGCGTCCGTGGGATCGGCGTGGCCGTCATCACCAGCATATCGGGCTGCAGCCCCTTCTCGCGCAGCATCGCCCGCTGCAGGACACCGAAGCGGTGCTGCTCGTCGATAATCACGAGACCGAGCGCGTGGAACTGCACCGATTTCTGCACGAGGGCATGCGTGCCCACCACCAGGTGCATCTCGCCAGCGGCGATGGCCTTGCCTGTGCTGCGGCGCTCGGGGGCCGACAGACGCCCGGTCAGCAAGGCGACCCGGAACCGGGTGCCCGCCAGGAGCCGCTGCACCGTCGTGAAGTGCTGCTCGGCGAGAATTTCGGTCGGCGCCATGAACGCGACCTGCTGCCCGTTCTCCATTGCGAGGACCGCCGCCAGGACCGCGACGATGGTCTTGCCGGCGCCGACGTCGCCTTGCAGGAGGCGGTTCATCGGATGGGGGCGCTGCATGTCGTCGGCGATCTCCTTCAGCGCTGCACGCTGACCCGGCGTGAGGCGAAACGGCAGCACGGCCCGGAGCGCGTCGCGGATGCGATCGTCCACACGCGTCACCAGCGCCTTGCGCTCGGCCTCGGATTCGCGCTTGCGCAGCAGCAGGCCCACCTGGAACCGGAAGAACTCCTCGAAGACGAGACGCCGCTGCGCCAGTGTCTGGAAGGCGTTGAGGGCCTCGAGCGGCGTGCCGATCGGTGGAAAATGCACCTGGTCGAGCGCCGCCCTGCGGTCCGGGAAGCCGAGGCGCGCACGGATGTCGATCGGCAGCGGATCCTCGAGGTCGGCCGGGAGCCGCAGCAGCGCGTCCGCCACCAGCCGCCGCTGCATCTTCGGCGTGATCGATCGCGCGCGCTCGTACACCGGGACGATCCGGCCCGTATGCAGCGTATCGGCCTCGGCATCCGGACCGTCAGTCTCGATCAGCTCGAAGTCTGGATTGGTGAACTGCAGCCCCGCATAGGGGTTCCGCTCCAGGGTGCCGTAGAGCACGATGTGATCACGCGCGTGGAGCTGGTCCTGCAGAAACGAGGAGTTGAACCAGGCAACGCGGATCGACCCGCTCGCGTCGCGGACGAGCGCCTCGAAGATGCGGAAGCCGGGCCGCCGTGTCGGGCGGAGCCCGCACTGCACGATCTCACCGCTGATCGTGACCGTCTCCCCTTCCTGCACGGAGGCCACGGCCCGCAGGTTGCCGCGGTCCTCGTAGCGCAGGGGAAACCGGTAGAGGAGGTCTTCGATCGTGTGGAGGCCGGCCCTGGCGAAATCTGCCGCCTTGCGCGGACCCACACCCTTCAGGTACTGCAGCGCCGTCTGAAGCACCTCGCCGGGAGGAGGCATGGGTCGGCCGCTACTGAACGATGATGGCCTGGCCCTTGAGGGTCTCGATCTGCCGGATGTTCACGGGCAGCGGGAACGGCGCCTCCAGATCGATGCCTTCCGGGTACTCCTGGCTGCGTGAGTAGTAGCTCACGACCTGCTGCAGCAGCGCCTTCGGGACGGGGACGCCGCTCACGGTCGCCTGCTCGAGATGGAACTGCGCCACGCCGTTCGTTGCGGTGAGCGTTCCGACCGCTTCGACCGGGACGCGGCCGGAGAGCATCGACAGCACACCGAAACCGCCGTCTGCCGCCTGAGCCTTCTTCACTTCGTCGAGGTCGATCAGCGCACGCCCGCGCAACCGCCCGGCTTCCTCGATCGTGACCGCCGGTTCGAGCACGCCCGCCGGCATGTCCCCGCGGGCGTGGAATTCGAGGAACGAGTTCACTTCGCTCTCGGTTACCGGCGTGCGCCGGGGCGCCGATTGAGCCCTGAGCCCGTGGCTTGAAATCACGGCAATTTTCCGCAGCAGCTGATCGGCGTCAGCACGGGTCCGCGGGACGTCGGCGGCAGCCAGAACGGTCGAGACCGCCGCGGCCACGGTTGCTCCTGCCAGCAGAGGCGAGCGAAGTCGTGAAAACCACATGATGCACACTCTCAGGGACAGGGACGTAGTGGGTCCATTCACGGCTTGTGCCACCGATGACGGGGCCAATAGGGAGCCGCCCAGGCCGAAGCACCCCGCGTTGCCGGCACGCTCGTCCAGAAAAGCCGTCCTCAGAGAGGCACGCTCGTACCGCGTTTGTCCTCCGCGAGCAGCATCTCGAGCTCGGCTGCGTGCGGGAGACCCTCTTGCGCGCCCGCGGTCCGGCACTTCAGCGCGGCCACCGCATTGGCCATCCGCAGCAGCACCTCGACGTCCTCGGGGCCGTGCTGCAGGAGGGCCGCGATGAACCCGCCCCGGAACGCATCGCCGGCACCTGTGGAGTCCACGCAGGGGACGCGGAAGGCGGGCGTCCGGATTTCGCGTCCGTCGCAACGGGCCAGGCTCCCGTGCGGGCCAAGCGTCACGCACGTGAGCGCCGGCTGCAGCTCCGCGTGGAGGCGCTCGAGGGCGCGCCCGGTCTCGGAGGACGCTGTCCAGCGCTCGGGGAAGCCCTCCGACGCAATCACGATGTCGATGAGCGGCAGGAGGCGGTCGAGACCGGGCAGGACGGCTTCCACATCGATTGCGGTGATGACGCCCGCCTCACGCGCCACCGTTGCCGCAGCCACCGAGGCCTCGACGTCGTCGCAGTCGACGAGCAGTATGCGGGACGTGCGCACGGCATGTTTAGGGACATCCGTGGCCGTGAGCGCGAGACGTGGGTCGCGGTCCCACAGCACCGTGCGATCGCCGGTGCGACCGTCCACGATGATCATCGCGAAACGTGTGTGCGCACCGTCCACCACTTCCGCCGCGGTGAGGTCCACGCCTTCGGCGGCGAGGCTGTTGCGACCGATGTCGCCGAGCTCGTCCGACCCGAATCGCCCGAGGTACCGCGCCCGCCATCCGAGCCGGGCGCAGCAGACCATCGCGGACGCCACCTGCCCGCCCGGAAACCGCGCGAACCGCTCGATCTGCTGCTTCGAGTTGCTCGTCGGGAACTCGCGGAGCATCGCTACGAGGTCGACGCTGTTCTGTCCGAGGCCCACCACGTCGCACGAGCGGTCTACCAGGGCGGGGACGTTGAGCGGCACACGCACGGGCGGCATCCTACCATGCGCCATTTCAGCCCGGCTGTTGACTTTCGCCTTCTCTTTGCATACGATGCGCACATGGTTCCATTGACAAAACGCCAACGCGAGATCCTGGACTACCTGAACGACTTCATCCAGCAGCATGGCTACGCGCCGAGCCTGGAGGAGATCGGTCGTCGCTTCAGCCTGTCCTCGCTGGCAACGGTGCACAAGCACCTCACCAACCTGCAGGAGAAGGGCGTCATCAAACGCACGTGGAACCGCAGCCGCTCGGTCGAGCTGGTTGCCACCCGTACGGGCGGGCGCGCCGTCGAGCTGCCGTTGCTCGGATACGTCGCCGCGGGCGCGCCGATCGAAGCCGTTGCCGGCACGGAAACGATCGCCGTGCCGGAAGAGATGGTCGGCCGCCGCGAGACGTACGTTCTCCGCGTGCGCGGCAGCTCGATGATCGACGAGCAGATCCGCGATGGCGACTTCGTCATCGTCGAAGACCGCAAAACGGCCGACAACGGCGAAATGGTGATTGCCCTGCTCGGCGGTCACGACGTGACGCTGAAGAAGTTCTACCTCGAGAACGGCCAGGTCCGCCTGCAACCCGCGAACCCGACGATGGCCCCGATCTACGTGCCGGCAGACCAGGTGCAGTTGCAGGGCGTCGTCGTCGGCGTCATGCGGCGGTACTGACGCCCACGTCTTGACGGTTAACGTCTACGGTTAACGGTTGACGGTTGACGGTCGATCGTCAACGCGTCTGGTAAACTCCCCTGCATGTCCGAACGCAAGCAGATCAACTTCACGATCGTGCCTGACGAGACCGTGAAGAGCGACCGCACGTACGCGAATTTCTGCGCGGTCGCGCACACCCCGTTCGACTGCACTCTGACGTTCTGCGAGGTGCTGCCGCTCTCCGAAGAAGAGATCCGCACCGCGGAGGCCGACACTGAGCACATCGTCCGCGCGCCGGTGCGCGCCCGCATCGTGATTCCGCTCCAGACGCTGCCCGCGCTCGTAGCCGCGCTGCAGGAGCAGATGCGCGGGATGCCGCAGATGCCCGCTCCACCGGGGCCCGTGCACTGACGCCGTGGGCCGGCTCCATCCGCCACGCACCACACGGGCGATCCTGGAGAAGCTGGATGCGCAGCATCCCGGCGCCGACACCGAACTGCACTACACAACAGCCTTCGAACTCCTCGTTGCCACCATCCTCTCGGCGCAATCCACCGACCAGCGGGTGAACCTCGTCACCCCGGCGATGTTCGCGAAGTACCCCGACGCGCGGGCGCTCGCGGCGGCCCCACCCGCGGATGTCGAACGCCTGATCGTGCAGACCGGGTTCTTCCGGCAGAAGACGAAGGCCATCATCGGCATGTCGCGCGCGCTGCTGGATCAGCACGGCGGCGAGGTTCCCGCGAGCATGGAGGCACTTCTGGAACTGCCGGGCGTCGGCCGCAAGACCGCGAACGTCGTGCTGGGCCACGCGCTCGGCGTGCCGGGCCTTCCCGTAGATCGGCATGTGCTCCGGGTGTCGAACCGCATCGGTATCGCCGAAGGTGAGGATCCCGAGGCCGTGGAAACCCGGCTGTGCGCGGCGCTGCCGCGCGATTGGTGGACGCGCGCGTCGGACGTGCTCATCCTGCACGGCCGCCGCATCTGCCGGCCGAAGCCGCTCTGCGATCAGTGCGCGGTAACGGCGGAGTGCGTGTATTTCCGAACGGTGATCGCACCCGAAGCCGCACGGGCGCCCGACGCACGGCCGAAGGAGGCACGAGTCGGCAAGGCGGCAGCAGCGGCGGTACCGCTGACGCGGGCGCCGCGCGCCCGTTCACGCCAGCGATGACCCGCGAAGCCTTCGAGGCGCTCGCCAACGAAGCGTTCCTCGCCATCCCCAGGCGCTTCCGGTCCCGCATGCGCAACGTCGCGATCGTCGTCGAAGACGCGCCGGATCCGGACCTGCTCCGCGAGATGGGGATCGAGCCGCCCGACACGCTCTTTGGCTTGTACCAGGGCGTCCCGTTGACCGAGCGCGGCTGGGACTACGGCAATCGCATGCCCGACCGCATCGTGATCTACCAGCGGCCGATCGAGCAGGCGTGCGAGGGAGACGACGACGCGGTGTTCGAAGAGGTGTGCGCCACGGTCATTCACGAGGCGGGGCACTACTTTGGCCTCTCGGAAGAAGAGATTGAGGCCATCGAAGAACGGTGGTGGAACGGGGACGAGTTCGAGGGCGATGACGCCCAGGCCGTGCCGGAGACCCCGCACCTGCGCAGGAAGCCCCAGTGAGAACCCGTAAGCGGTTCGGCCAGCACTTCCTCGAAGACGTCTGGGTGCGGAAGGTCATCGCCGCGGTGTCACCCCAGGCAGACGATGTGATCTTCGAGATTGGGCCGGGCGCGGGGGCCCTCACGCTGCCACTCGCCCGGTCGGCGCGGCTGGTGATTGGGGTCGAGCTCGATCGCGATCTTGCCGCCGATCTGCCGGCGGGCGCGCCGCCGAACGTGCGGGTGGTACTCGGGGACATCCTCGACGTCAACCTGGCGGACGTACTGCCCGCGAGCGGCGACGCGTGGCGCATCCGGGTAGTGGGCAACCTTCCGTACAACATCTCGTCGCCAATCCTCTTCAGGCTGCTGGAGGCGCGGGCCGCCGATCCCCGGATTACCGATGCGACGGTGATGCTGCAGAAGGAAGTGGCCGACCGGCTGGTGGCGCCTCCGGGCACGCACGACTACGGTGTGCTGACCGTACTCCTAGGACGCCGCGCGCGGATGACGCACCTGCTCACGCTGCCACCCGGCGCCTTCCGGCCGCCGCCGAAGGTGACCTCCGCAGTGGTCCGGCTCGACTTTCTCGCCGATGCGGATGTCATCCCGGCGCCGTCCACATTCGACACCACGGTGCGCGGCCTGTTCACGCGACGCCGGAAGACACTGGGCAACTCCGTGGCCGCCTATGCGGGCGTCCCGGGTGCGACGGCGGCCGAATGGCTGCGAGGGATCGGTATCGATCCACGCCGGCGTCCGGAGACGCTGACCATCGCGGAGTTCGCGACCGTGGCAGGACGGCTTCACGAGAGGTGACGCAACCGGCCATGGGCGTGTCTGCCAGCACGAACGACCGAGCGGATCCGCTTCATTCGAACGCTCTGCCGGTCCCGGGTGCGTGATAGGCTGCCGCTGCCTGAGGTCCGCTCACACGCGGCCGCTCACACGATCGAGGAGAACAGCCATGAGCAAGAAAGCCGCGAGCGCCGCGTCGAAGCGTGCCGGCCGGTCACTGCACATCGGGCTGAACGCTGTAGCGCGGGCACACTACGGAGGCTGGAGCGGGAGGCTGGCTGCGTGCGAGTTCGACGCGAACGACATGGCCGCCATCGCGCGCTCACGCGGGATCCGTCCGAAGGTGCTGTTGACGAAGGCAGCCACGCGCGCGAAGGTGCTCGCGGGCATTCGGTCGGCGGCAACACGTCTGAAGAAGGGAGATCTGTTCCTTCTGACCTACTCGGGCCACGGCGGGCAACTGCCGGACGTCACCAGCGAGGAGAAGGACGGCCGAGACGAGACGTGGTGCCTGTACGACGGCGAACTGATCGATGACGAGCTGTACTACGCCCTGAGCCGGTTCGCCACCGGAGTCCGCATCCTCGTGCTCTCCGACAGCTGCCACAGCGGTACCGTGACGCGGGCCCCGATAATGGCGGGCTCCGACGCAAAGACACGGTCGCGCATGATGCCGCCCGCGGTCGCGGATGCGACCTATAGGAAGCACCAGCGGTTCTACGACGGGCTGCAACGAAAGATTGGCAAGGCGGCGGGCGCGGCTCCCCGGGTGGACCCTGACACCGCGCTGGCGCAACTGGTCGTCAAGCCACGGCTCGCGCGGATCGTCACGAAGTTCGGCCCTGCGTGCATCCTCATCTCGGGATGTCAGGACAACCAGACCTCGATGGACGGCGATCGAAACGGCGCATTCACCCGAGCCTTGCTGGACGTATGGGCCGAGGGGGCATTCCCGGGGGACTACCGTCGGTTTCACGCGACCATCCGGAGCCGCCTCCCGGCGTCGCAGTCTCCGAACCTGTTTACGCTCGGCCGGGCGGCAACCTTCGCGAAGCAGCGGCCGTTCGCGGTGTGACACGGAGCGGTCTGTTGTGCACCGCCGGAACTGAAGTTCCGGCTCCACATCGCCGATCTGCGTCCTCCGTCGCCCGGCTCCTAGCAGCCCGTATATGGTGAAAGACCGGCGTCGCACCGAGGGCGCGGAGGCGCCCCGCCGGCAAGGCGCGACGACCGAGAATACCGGCAGTATTTGAGGAAGAAGCACCGCAGCCGGCGGGGCTGCATCGGCGGCCGAATGCAGCCGGCCTTTCACCACGGGCTGGTAGCGCCTAGTTCCCGTCTCCTATCCCTCGCGTGTGCTATAGTTTCGAGCCGATAACACTCCTCCGTGCGGGTGCACCCAGCAACCTGCCGCGAGGTCGCCTGGCCTCCCAAGCCGGGAGCCTCACATCCTGATCGCGCAGGCCCGCATCTGTCGGTGCCTGAGTGTCGCTGACGAACCGTTCGGCCCGCAGGCATAGGCCTGCGCTGGTGCATCGATGACCATCGCACACCGCGGGCCGGAGCCCGGCGGACCATCCCTCGAGATCGTGGCCCTGGGCGGCCTCGGCGAGTTCGGCCTGAACATGCTGGCCGTCTCGTGCGGCGAGACCACCATCGTCATCGACGCGGGCGGGATGTTCGCGGGGCCGGAACTGCCGGGCGTCGACCGCATCGTGCAGGACCTGACCTACCTGGAGGATCGGCGCGTCAGCGCACTGGTGCTGACGCACGGGCACGAAGACCATATCGGCGGCGTGCCGTATCTGATGCCCCTGCTGGACGGGAAGATCTACGCCACCCCGCTCACGCTGGCGTTCATCGGACCGAAGCTCCAAGAGCACGGCATCGACGCCGCGGATCGGTTCCAGGCGGTGAGTCCGGGCGATCGCGTGGCGGTGGGGCCAATCGAGGTCGAGTTCATCCGCGTGACGCACAGCATGCCGGATTGCGTGGCGCTGGCGCTGCACACCCCGGCCGGCATCATCGTCCACACCGGCGACTTCAAGGTGGATCAGACGCCGCTCGACGGCGAGCACTTCGACTTTCACCGGTTTGCCGCTCTGGGCGCCCAGGGGGTACTCGCCCTGTTTGCCGACAGCACGAACATCGATCGGCGAGGGTGGACGGGATCGGAGATCGAGGTGATCGACGCGTTCGAGGAGATCTTCACGAGCGCGCCCGGGCGGCTGGTGGTCGCGGCGTTCGCGTCGAGTATCTACCGGATGCAGATACTCGTGCGGCTGGCCGCGCAGTTCGGCCGCAAGGTCGCGTTCGTGGGCCGCGGGATGATCGAAAACTCGCAAACCGCCCAACGCCTCGGCTACCTGGAGATTCCACCAGAGGTGGTGGTGCGTGACAGCGAGGTCCCGGGCGTGGCGCCAAAGGCGCTGCTCTGCATTGCGACCGGTTCGCAGGGTGAGTCGCAGGCGGCGCTCTCGCGGATCGCCATCAACGATCACCGCTACGTGCGGATCGAGCCGGGCGACACGGTCGTGCTGTCGGCCCGCGCCATCCCCGGCAACGAGAAGGCGATCTCGCGTGTCATGAATCACGTTACGCGGCGCGGCGCCGATATAGTGACCGAGAGCATGAAACACGTGCACGTGTCGGGACACGGCAGCGAGGAGGAACTGAAGCTGATGCTCTCCCTCGTGCGGCCGCGGTACCTCGTGCCCGTCCACGGCGAGTACCGACAGCTCGCCCATCACAAGCGCGTCGCCGAACGCGTGACGGGCAACACCGGGCACGAAGTCGAGGTGCTGCTCATCGAGAACGGCGACGTGCTGCGGTTCGACCGCGCCGGAGCCGGCGTCGTCGCGAAAGCACCGACGGGGCGGGTGCTGATCGACGGTTCGGGCGTGGGCGAGGTCGGTGACGAAGTGCTGCGCGACCGCCGCCACCTGGCGGTGGACGGGCTGGCGCTGCCGCTCGTGGCCATCAGCAAACACGATGGTTCGCTGGCCAGCCCGCCCGAGATCATCACGCGCGGTTTCGTCACCGACCCGGGCGACGAGTCGCTGCTCGCGGACGGGGGACGGATGCTCGCCGAGACGATTGGACGCATACCCGTCGAGGAGCGGACCGATCCCGGGCTGCTGCGGGACACGGTGCGGGACGAAGTGCGCCGCTTTCTGCGGAAGCGGTCGGGGCGGCGCCCGCTGGTGCTGCCCGTCATCATGGAGATCTGATTGGCCGGAACCTCCACGCTCACCCGTCGTGCCAGTGAGTTCCTGGGTGTAGCCCTCTTCGCGGCCGCCGTTCTCTGGATCGTAGCGCTCGTGACATACGAGCCGAGCGATCCCGCCTGGTTCTTCAGCACGGGCGCGGCGCACCCCCCCGCCAACTTCGCCGGACTGGTTGGCGCCTTCATCGCGGAGGCCTCGTTCCAGGTGGTCGGCTACGCGTCGTACCTGATTCCCGCCGCACTCGTCGTGCTCGGGTGGCACTATTTCTGGTGCCGATCGCTGGACGCGATCTACACGAAGTTCGTCGGGACGGTGCTGCTCTTCGCCAGCCTCAGCGGCCTGCTGGCGCTGGCGATTGGAAATAGCGAGATCGACGGACACGCCTTTCGCGCGGGCGGCTCGGTGGGGCAGCTGATTTCGAACCTTTCGGCGGGATATCTGAACCGCGCCGGCGCGCTGATCGTGCTGCTGACGCTGCTCTTCATGTCCGTCATCCTGGCCACACAGCTCTCGTTCGGGCGCATGTTCGCGTTCGCGTTCCAGACGCTGCTGGCGGGATGGCGACACATGCTGGCCAGTCTGCGCGAGTGGCGCGAGAACCGCCGCCGTGACAAGCAGCGGCAGGAGGTAATCGCGAAGCACGCGAGGAAGAGCGGCGTGAAGCCGGAGGAGCTCGAGGCCGAGCGTCCTGCGCTCACCACCAGGCCGCAGCGCGAAGCCGCCAGTGCCAAGCCTGCGCCCGAGCCGGTCCGGGTGGCTCCCCCACCGCGCGGGCGGGAGCGCGCCCGCGTGGTGACGCCCCCGCTGCCCCTCAACGAGAGCGATGGCGCCGCGTCGCGTGCGCCCATCGAGCGGAAGCTTGGGGGCTTCACGCTGCCGCCGCTCGCGTTGCTCGATGCGCCCCGTACCGAACGCAAGGTCGACGAGCGCGAGCTGATGGAGGGAGCGCGGCAGCTCGAGGAGAAATGCCGCGAGTTCGCCGTCGAGGGTGCGGTCGTGCAGATTCACCCCGGCCCGGTGGTGACCACCTACGAGTTCAAGCCGGACGCCGGCGTGAAGTACAGCAAGATCACCGGCCTCGCCGACGATCTCTGCCTCGCGATGCAGGCCGAATCCGTGCTCATCGATCGGCTCCCCGGCAAGTCCACGGTCGGCATCCAGATTCCCAACGTGAACCGCGAGACAATCTCATTGCGCGAGCTGCTCGAATCCGAGCCGTACGTCCGGTCGGCGTCGAAGCTCTCGCTGGCGCTCGGCAAGACAATCCACGGAGAGCCGTTCATCGCGGATCTGGCGATCATGCCCCATCTGCTCATCGCGGGCTCGACCGGCACGGGCAAGTCGGTGGGGCTGAACGGCATGCTCACGAGCGTGCTCTACCGCGCCACGCCGGACGACGTCCGGCTGATCATGATCGACCCGAAGCGGCTCGAGCTCGGGATGTACGAAGACATCCCCCACCTGCTCACGCCGGTCGTCGTGGACCCGAAGCAGGCGTCGAACGCGCTGCGGTGGGCCGTCCGCGAGATGGAAGAGCGGTACAAGACGCTCGCGGCGGAAGGCGTGCGGAACATCGAGCAGTACAACCGCAACATGCGGATTCTGATCGACCAGAAGGAACCCGGGAAGAACGGAGAGCCGGCGAAGACGCTGCCGTTCATCATCGTGGTGATCGATGAACTGGCCGACCTCATGATGGTGGCCGGCAACGAGGTGGAAGAGTCGATCTGCCGGCTTGCGCAGATGGCGCGCGCCGTCGGCATTCACCTGATTCTCGCGACGCAGCGCCCGTCCGTCGACGTCATCACCGGGCTGATCAAGGCCAACCTGCCGGCACGGATCGCGTTCCGCGTGTCCTCGAAGATCGATTCGCGCACCGTGCTCGACGGGAACGGCGCGGAACAATTGCTGGGCAAAGGAGACCTCCTCTACCTGCCGCCGGCCTCGTCGCGGTACGTGCGCCTGCATGGGCCCTACATCTCGGAGCAGGAGAGCGCGCGGCTCGCCAGTTTCCTGCGCAAGCAGGGCAAGCCGGTCTACGACGAGACGATCACGTCCGAAGAGAAGACGATGGACGCGATCGAGCTGGAGAAGGACGACCTGTACGACGAGGCGGCCCGCATCATCGTGCAGAGCGGGCAGGCCTCGATTTCGTACCTGCAGCGCCGCCTGCGGATTGGCTTCAGCCGTGCAGCGCGGCTCGTCGACATGATGGAGGCCGAGGGCCTCGTGTCACCGGGCGCCGGCGGAAAACCGCGCGAGGTGCTCGTGGACAAGCACTACTTCGACGAAGTGGACGCACAGCTTCGATGAGCCCCTGGGAGATGCGGATGCGCCTGTTCCTCCGCCTTGCCGTCGCCGTCCTTGCCTGCCTCATGGTGGCCCCGCCCGCCTCGGCCGCGACGCCGCGCGCGAGGTACCTCCGAGCGCTGGAGCGTGAGGAGGCGGTGCGCCCCGCCCTGGCGGCGGTTCGCGTGACGCCGGCCGCAGTGGCGGAGACACGGAGAGTCATCAAGGCGTACGAGCGGATCGTGTCCGCGTTCCCTGCGAGCGGCTATACGGACAACGCGCTCTGGCGGGCCGCCAGGCTGGCGGCGGACGTTTGGGCGCAGACCGGCACCGATTCCGACCGCGTCCTCGCAACGGGGCTGTACAAGCGGCTCATCGCGGGGTACCCGACGAGTTCGCTCGTCGCGCAGGCCCGTCCGGAACTCGCCCGCCTGGAGCGCTCGAAGGCTGCAGCGCCGAGAACCGCGTCTGGTGAGGATCGGGTGATCGCGGTGCCGCCGCCGGCAACGCTGCGCGCCCGGGACGTGCCGAAGCTGCCGGCGGGCTCCTCCTCGGGCGCCGCTGCGCCCGCCTCGTCGCCAGCTGCCGGCGAGCGCGCGCCCGCCCCTGGCGATCGCGCGACCATCCGGGACATCAAGCGCGTGACGCTGCCCGGCGCAATGCGGGTGATGATCGAGCTGGATCGCGAGGTGACCTACCGCGAGGAGCGCATCGGCAATCCCGACCGCGTATTCGTCGACCTGCGTGCCACGGGGCCAGGGGCAGGCCTGCGCACCACGCAGACGTTCAGCGACGGCGCGGTGCGGCAGATCCGGATCGGGCAGCGCCCCGACAACAGCACGCGCGTGGTGCTCGAGATCGACGGGAAGACGCGCCATTCCGTGTTCGCGTTGTACGATCCGTACCGGCTCGTAATCGACTGCGAGCTGCCGGGCGACACCGAAACACCGGCGCGCGCATCCGCCGCGCCCGAGCCGCTGCCGGTCGTGACCTCCGACGCGCCGATGGCGAACCCGGCAACAGCCGCCGACACCAGGCCAACCGCCACCGCGGGCAAGTCCGTCAGCCCTCTTCCGCCGGCACGGACGCGGACATCCGGCAAGGCGGCATCGCGCGACCGCGCAAACACGCCACTCGAGACGCGGAGCAACGACGCCCTCGCCGAGGCGGTGGCGGGAGCGCCGACGCTTGGTGGGACGCCGTCCGTCAATCTCGAAGGCGGGTTCTCGCTCTCACGCCAGCTGGGGCTGGGCGTCGCCCGGGTGGTCATCGATCCGGGACACGGCGGGCATGACCCCGGTGCCCGCGCGAAGGGGCTGACCGAGGCAGACGTCGTTTTGGATGTGGCGCTGAGGCTCGAGCAACTGCTGCTCAAGCAGCCCGGGGTCGAGGTGATGCTCACCCGCCGCACCGACGTGTTCATCCCGCTGGAGGAGCGAACGGAGATCGCCAACCGCGAAGACGCGGACCTGTTCCTCTCCATTCACGTCAACGCGCACCGCAGCCCGAAGGCGCGGGGCGTCGAGACGTATTTCCTGAACTTCGCCTCGAACCCAGACGCGCAGGCGGTGGCGGCCCGCGAGAACGCCGCCTCTGGCCGCACGATGCACAGCCTGCCCGACATCGTGACGGCCATCACGCTGAACGACAAGCTGGATGAGTCGCGGGACTTCGCCACGCTGGTGCAGCGCGCGATGATCGATCGGTTGCGAACCCACGATGTTCGTGACCTGGGCGTCAAGCAGGCGCCGTTCGTCGTCCTCATCGGCGCGGGGATGCCCAGCGTGCTCGCGGAGATCTCGTTCGTCACGAACCCGCAGGAAGGCAAGCTGCTCAAGGCGAAGGCCTACCGGCAGCGGATCGCGGAGGCGTTGTTCGACGGCATTGCGCAGTATCAACGCGCCTTGAAGAACGTACGCACGGTGGCTAATCAGAACTAGGCGGTGGGCGGTGGGCGGTAGGCGGTAGGCGGTAGGCGGTAGGCGGTGGGCGGTAGGCGGTAGGCGGTGGGCGGTGGCGAGTTGGCCAGGCTTGAGGTCCTGGCTCCACAACGGATCGAGCCGACCGGCGCAGAGCATGTTCACTGCCGCGGCGCGAAGGCCGCTGTCGGCGACCCCACACGACGATCCGATCAGAGCGAATGGACGGCTGGAGGCTGGGGGCCGGCGGCCGATCGCCGCGGCGGCTCGAGACGCAGACGGATCTGATCGCCGGCCTCCCCGTCCCGCCGGGCGCGCGCGCTGCGCAGGCGCACCCAGATGAAGATCCCGCCCGCCACGAGTCCCATCAGGAGGGACAGCGCGAGGATGATCCCCGTCAGCCCGAGCGCCTGCCCGATGATCTGCCCCAGGCCAAGCTCCTGCGCGGGCTCACCAACGACGCGAACCATGATCGGTTGAACCGGTGGCTGCACGGGATCCATTGTACACGCCGGTTCCGGCAGGTCGGGTCACCCGGGGGGCCGCGCCGCCTGGCTCAAGGCCACTTCGACCAGCGTGCGAACGGCCGTGCCCGTCGCACCTTTGGACTGCCACGGCTTCGGCTCATCGACCCAGACCGTGCCCGCGATATCGAGGTGTGCCCATGGAAGGTCGCCCGCGAACTGCTTGAGGAACAGCGCGGCCGTGACCGCCCCGGCAGCCCGTCCGCCCGTGTTCGCCATGTCGGCCCAGTCGCTCTTCAGCTGATCGAAGTACTCGTCATCCACCGGCAGCGGCCATGCGCGCTCCGCGGCGCGATCGGCGGCGCTCCGCACGGTTTCGACCCAATCGTCCGGCCTGCCGAACAGTCCCGCGGCCCAACGTCCCAGCGCCACCACGCAGGCGCCGGTGAGCGTGGCCACATCGATGAGGTGTGTGGCGCCCAGCTGCTGCGCGTACCAGAGGCCGTCCCCGAGCACGAGCCGTCCTTCCGCGTCGGTGTTCAGCACCTCGACCGTCTTACCGCTGGCGCTCCGGAGCACGTCGCCCGGCTTGATCGCGCGTCCGCCAGGCATGTTTTCCGTGGCGGGCACGACGCCGATCACGCGCAACGGAACGCGCAGGCGCGACAGCGCGCGCATGGCGCCCACCACGGCCGCGCCGCCGCCCATGTCCACCTTCATGCGGTCCATGCCGTCGGCGGGCTTGATTGAAATGCCGCCCGTGTCGAACGTAATCCCTTTTCCCACCAAACCGAGGGTGACGTCCGCGGAGGCGCCGGGCGGATCGTGCCTGAGCACGATGACCCGCGGCGGCTCGGCGCTCCCTCTCGCGACGCCGAGCAGCAGCCCCATGCCGAGCTGCGCAATGCGTTCGTCCTCCAGGATGTCCACGGACAGGTCAGTGCCCTCGGCGAGCGCCGCAGCCCGCTCCGCAAAGACCCGCGGCGTGAGCACATTCGAAGGCTCATTGGCGAGCAGCCGCGCATCGTTCGCACACTCGCCGAGCACGCGCCCGCGATCGGCAGCCGCCTGCAGAGTGGCAGAGTCGCCACCGGCCATCACGATGATGTGGGCGCCTTCGAGCGCGCGCGCCTCGGGCTCGCCCGCCTTGCGCACAGCCGGCTCGAACTGCCCGAGCACGAGGCCCTCGGCCGTCGCCTGGACGAGCCGTTCCATCTGCGCGCCACCCGATTGGCTCGCCTGCAAGCTTCGCAACACGATCGCAAGATGGGTGACACGGCGCTGGCGAGCAGTCATCGCAGCGGCCGCCGCCAGGCGGCACGCCGTCACGTGCGTGAAACGCCCGGCGGCCCCCGCCCCCACGAACAATACGCGGGCGGCTCCCCATCCGTCCCGAAGCGGCGCGACGAGCGTCTCGAAGGGCTTCCCGGTCAGCTCGAGCGACATCGATGCTCGCGACCACTCTCCGCCGGTCGCCGCATCCAGGCCGTCAACGCCCTGCCGATCGTCATCCTCGAATACGGGCACCACGAGCAACCCAGTCGTGACTCCCCTGGGCTCTCCAGTGACAATATCGATCGTTGCGCTTCTGAACCCCGCCATCCGGACATTATTGCCCAAGCGCCAGAGACACGTCCCTTGGGTTTGCCCGCCGCCGGTTGGCACCAGTACAATGAGTGCTCGCCCACAATCCCAGGGAAGCCTACAATGCCCGCGCGAACCCGGTCCGGACTTACCTTCCTTCTGCAGTTAGCCGCAGGGTGCATGACGGCCGCAGTCTCACTCGCCGCGGTTGACGCCCAGCGGGAGTCGAAGGACGGCAAAGACGCAAAGGACGTCAAGAAGCCGTCGCTCGCGATCCGCGTGGCGCCCCCAATCTCCTTCTCGCCGGCCCGCGTCGTTATTACCGCGGAGCTGCGTGGCGGAGCAGTGGACGATCCCGAGCTGTACTGTCCGGAGATCGAGTGGGACTGGGGCGATGGCACCAAATCGGAAGCCGCCGAGAACTGCGAGCCCTACGAAGCCGGCAAGAGCACCATCCGGCGGCGCTGGACCGCGAGCCATACGTTCCAGACGCAGGGCATGTACCGCGTGCAGCTGCGCCTGAAACGAGGGCCCAGGACCATCGCTTCAGGCAACAACACGGTGCAGGTCAAGCCGGGGGTGCGGGATCTGAGCGACAACCCGTATTGACGGACGTCCGTATCGACGGACGACATGCGCTATGCAGCTCACTCCAAGACCACCCTTTCCGCTGGCACAGGGGGCGGCACGGGGGGCGGCACGACGTCGAGCGGTGGCGCTGAGGGGCCGCGGGTGCCAAAACGCGTCAGCAGCAAAGCGCCGAGCCCGACCGTCCAGGCGACGTACTCCACGAACAGCGCGATCATCCAGAGCACGAGTGCGAGCGGAGCGATCGGTCCGGGGATCAGCCACACGATTCTCGTGACGATGGCGCCGGCCGTGATGACGGCGACCCCCACGATGGTGGCGACCAGCGGTCCTTTATAGGGCCCGACGGCCCATTCGCCGACCCGGCGCGCCACGCCGGTGAATCCCATCAGCACGCCGAACAGCAGCGCGACGAGCGCAAACGGGACGAGTAACAAGAGCGGGATTCCGACGATCGAGATCGCGAGAAACACGATCGTCAGCACGAGCACGGGCACGAACAGCACCTGCGCGAGCAGGCCGACGAACCCGCTCACCCACGGATCGGCGGCTACGCGGCGCGAGATGCGGTCGATGGGACCAGTCGCCACGACCGCGACGATCAGGGCCAGCAGCATGACGAGCCCGATCCTGAGCAGCGTGCCCAGCAGGCTGAACCAGCCCGAGAACATGTCGTGGCCTGACCAGGACTGCCACGGTCCGCCCCCGAACCGCCAGGCGCCGCCGCCGAGCCTCACCTCGTTGACATTGCCGCGCACCTCGGCGCCGCGTTCCTGCACGATCCGTCCGCCAACGCTGGTCACCTCCCCGCGGACCACCGCGCGCGGGCCGAGCCGCACGCTTCCGAGCACCGCCACGACGTCCTCCTCGACGTAGCCGCGGACATCCACGTCGCCAAAGATGGCGACGACCGCCTCGGTCACCCGCTCGTCCTCCTCCACCTCGATGCTGCCGAACACGTTCACCTTTGCGCCGCTCTTCCGCCTCCACTCACGGTCGGGGATTGGAGACGCAGGCGGGCTCTGGGGCTGCGGGGGGACCGCCGCCTCGGGCGCGGCGGACGGCTCGGGCGCGGTGGGCACGCTCGGGGCGGCGGGAGCCGCGAACGCCGCACGGAGCGCATCGGGCGACGCGTATGAGAGCTGGATCACGACGTCCGCGTCGCCGCCCAGCGCCTCGCGCAGCTCGCGCCCGCTGACCGGCGTTCCGTCGAGCGCGACCGATCCGTTGCTGATCTCGATCGTCTTCGCCTCGCCGCTGCGCGGCGTGAGCACGAGACCATCGCGGATCACGATTACGCGGAAACGGTCGAGCGCCTGCGCCCGGGTGGCGGACGAGACGTCCGCCGCGGCGCTCGCGGGCGTGGTGGACTGCGCCGCTGCAGCCAGGGGCGGCGTGCAGACACCCGCGAGCACCAGCAGCAGCATGTACCGAACGAAGGCTCTCATGGCCTCATCTCCTCTCAGCCGGCAGGTAACGATTCAGCGCAAGTAGCGCCATCGATGCGACGAGCAAAGTGATCGTCAGCGCGACGCTGCCAATCGGACTGTTGGCAGCCTGACCGAGGGCGCCGCCCGATCGCGCGAGCAGCGTCCAGATCGAAACACCCGCGTCCAGCCAGTCGGTCAGCCACACGCAGCCGCGGGCGATCCAGGACACGATGCGGGGCGCGCCAAACCCGAACAGGGCGAGGACGACCCCGACCGGCATGAGCGTCATCCCCAGCGCGGCGGCGACCACGCCGGCGGCGACCATCCGCTCCGAGACGGTCGACGACCGCGCGAGCGGACGCACCTCGGCGGTGCGCATCAGCCGCTCGGTCAAGGCCACACTGGGCATGACGCGAGGCAGCGCCTCGAACGCGTCACGCAGCGCACTGTCGGCGCGGTCTCCGTTCTCGCCCCCTTCCGCGGCGAAGAACCGGGTCAGCGCCTCCTCGGTATCCCGCTCGGTCACGTCAGAACCTGTGAATGCATTGCAAATGAATCCTGGTCCATTCCGTGTCAGTTCGCCCTACGAGGGGTCGCGGCTGCTGGTTTCACCTGTGCCCGCAGGGCCCCAGCCCGCCTTGCGCAGCTCGCACGCCAACGCCTGGCGCGCCCGGTGGAGGAAGGTCTTCACCGTACCGAGTGGGATCCCCGTGACCTCGGCAATCTCCGTGTACTCGAGGTCCTCCTGGTATCGCAGCACGACCACACGCCTGTACTCGGGCCTGAGGCGATCGACCGCCGCGTCCATGGCCACGCGCAGCTGCTCGCGTTCCGCCGCTCGCTCCGGTGACGTCGCCGCCGGATCTGGTAGCTGATCGGCGAGCGTGCGCTCCTCGCCCTGCACGGGCGCATCAAGTGGCACGAGGTGCGGCTGATGCCGGCGCAGGTAATCGAGAGTGGTGTTGTGGGCGATCTTGAGAATCCACGGTGTAAAGCGCAGGCGCACATCGAAGGTCTGCAAGCTGCGGAAGACCTTCACGAAGGCTTCCTGCGCCAGGTCTTCCGCCGCGGCGGCGTCCTGCACCATGCGAACGATCAGGTTGAACACGGGCCGCTGGTAGCGGCGGACGATCTCGCGGGCGGCGAGCTGATGCCCGGTGAGCGCCTGCCTGACGACCTGCACGTCGGGCGCGGCGGCGAGGTCGGGTCCTTCCAGTGGCGCGGCGGGATGGGTAGGGCTCACATGCGCTCAGGCCAGTCGGACGAGCGGCACCTGGACGAAGTTCCCCTCTACCAGGCGCCAGGCGGCCACCCAGTGCCCTCGTGCCTCGATGCTCCGGACGGGGCGGCGGTGATGCCGCGCTCGTGTGCCATCGGGGAAGGTCTCACGCCGGCTGGCGTGATGCCGCCGACGGGGCGGCGACCGGCGAACGCCGGCGATGAGGTAGATGAACCCGCCGGCATGCGCCTCATCACGATCCGCCGCCGAGGGGCGTGGCCGTCCTGCGGGATGCGAGTGGTAGGCGCCAACGACGTCGAGCGCCTGCACGCGCGCCAGTCGAATCGCGGCGAAGTGATCTTCCGGGCGCACGACGTACCGGGTGCGGCTCTCCTCGTGGTCATTACGGGCGCGGTAAACGGCCTCGATCGAGCCTGCGGTGCCGAGGAGGAGCCCACAGCACTCGTGTGGCCACGCCTCGCGGGCGTGGGCGCCAACGGCTCTCAGCGCCGGTGCCCGAATGGTTATCGCCGGTCCGTCCAGCGCTGCCTCCTTCGGTCGCGTGCGCTCTCTTGCAGCGCTGAAGCCCTGCCCAGAGTACTCAGAGTCTTTCGACCACCATCGCAACGCCCATTCCCCCGCCTACGCAGAGGGACGCGACACCATAGCGTTCCTGGCGATGCCGCAGAGCGTACAGGAGCGTCGTCAACACGCGCGCGCCGCTTGCGCCAATGGGGTGGCCGAGCGCAATGGCGCCACCGTGCACGTTCACACGCTGCGGATCGATGCCAAGCTCGCGGACCACGGCGAGGGACTGTGCCGCGAATGCCTCGTTCAGCTCGAAGACGTCGATCTGGTCGACACGCAGCTCGGCCCGCGCCAGCGCGGTCGTGATCGCGGGCACCGGCCCCATTCCCATGTACTTCGGCTCGACCCCGACCGTCGCATACGCGAGCACGCGGCCCAGCGGCGCTTTTCCCCGCCGGCGCGCCCAGCTCTCCGTGGCAACCACGAGCGCCGCAGCGCCATCGTTGATGCCCGAGGCGTTGCCGGCGGTGACGGTCCCGTTCTTCGTCTGAAACGCAGCTTTGAGTGCGGCGAGCTTCTCGACGGTCGTACCTGCGCGCGGGTATTCGTCGCGCTCCACCCGGACGGGCGCACCCTTTCGCTGCGGGATCTCGACGGGTACGATTTCGTCGGCAAACCGGCCATCGTTGCCCGCCCGCTCGGCGCGAGCCTGGCTCTCCGCGGCGAAGCGGTCCTGTTCTTCTCGTCCCACCCCGTACTTCACCGCAATCGCCTCGGCGGTGTTGCCCATGTGACACCCCTCGATGGCGCACGTGAGACCCTCGGCGATCATGGAGTCCAGGACCTCGCTGTGGCCCATCCGGTATCCCCACCGGGCTCCCTTCAGGAGGTACGGCGCGTTGCTCATCGACTCTGTGCCGCCAGCGACGATCACATCCACGAAGCCGGCCTTCACGCCCTCGACCGCGTGCACGACGGCCGTGAGACCCGAGCCGCACACGCGGTTCACCGTCTCGCCCGGCACGCTGTGCGGCAGCCCGGCCTTGATTGCAGCCTGCCTGGCGACGTTCATGCCCTGGCCGGCCTGCAGCACACACCCGAGAATCACGTCACCCACGTCGTCATCGCTGATGCCCGCACGGCCGATTGCCTCGCGAACGACGATGGCGCCGAGGTCGGAAGCGGTCAGCGCCTTCAGGGCGCCCCCGAACGAACCGATCGGGGTGCGACAGGCGGAGAGGAGAACGGCAGGAGACATGGTGGGTTCTCGGATGGAGTCGGTGACCCGAATGAAGGTCGGGCCCCGAGAGCAAAAAATTGGTACCTCCCGACGTCAGAACGTTGCCGGCTCCCCCTCGATGATGAGTTCGGCGCCGGTCGCGGCCTTCACGTCTTCCGCCGTGGTGTCGTCAG
The DNA here is from genome assembly GCA_963739995.1 of Vicinamibacteria bacterium. Lineage (GTDB taxonomy): Bacteria > Acidobacteriota > Vicinamibacteria > Vicinamibacterales > JAENWD01 > CAVUCH01. The sequence goes on from CAVUCH010000003.1 coordinate 93,989, forward strand.
CCACTTCCTTCAGCACGAGGCCGCGGTCGGTCACTTCGATGACGGCCATCTCGGTGACGATGAGATCCACGACAGAGAGGCCGGTGAGGGGGAGCGTGCATCGATCGATGATTTTGTGGCCGCCATCCCGAGTCGTGTGTTCCATCGCGACGATGACGCGCTTGGCGCCCGCGACGAGATCCATCGCACCGCCCATCCCTTTCACCATTTTGCCGGGGATCATCCAGTTCGCAAGGTTGCCGTGCTGATCCACCTGGAGCGCACCGAGCACGGTGAGGTCGATGTGGCCCCCGCGCACCATCGCGAATGAATCGGCGCTGCTGAAATACGAACATCCTGGCAGCTCGCTGACGGTCTCCTTGCCGGCGTTGATCAGATCGGGATCGACCTCGCTGTCGAGCGGGTAGGGCCCGACGCCGAGCATGCCATTCTCGGAATGCAGCGTGATGTCGATGCCAGGCGGCACGGCGTTGGCCACGAGGGTCGGCATGCCGATCCCGAGGTTGACATAGTCCCCGTCGCGCAGCTCGCGGGCCACGCGCTGCACGATGCGATCACGCTTGTCCACTGGGCCTCCGCACGGTGCGCTTCTCGATCTTCTTTTCGTAACCGGTGGCCTGCACGACGTGGCGCACGAAGATGCCCGGCGTGACGATCGCGTCCGGGTCGAGCGCACCCGGCTCCACGAGTTGCTCCACTTCGGCGATCGTGACCCGTGCGGCGGTCGCCATCATCGGGTTGAAGTTGCGCGCGGTGCGCCGGTACACGAGATTTCCCAGGCGGTCGCCCCTGTAGGCCTTTACGAAGGCGAAGTCGGCGAGCAGGGGCATCTCCAGCACATAGTGCTGCCCGGCAATCTCGCGCGTCTCCTTGCCGTCGGCCACGATCGTGCCGTAGCCGGCCGGCGTGAAGAACCCTCCGATGCCGGCGCCACCAGCACGGATCCGCTCGGAGAAGGTGCCCTGCGGGACGAGCTCCACCTCGAGCTCGCCCTGGAGGAACTGGCGCTCGAACTCGCGGTTCTCGCCCACGTAGCTCGAAATCATCTTCCGGATCTGGCGCGACTTGAGGAGGATGCCCAAGCCAAACTCGTCCACCCCGGCGTTGTTGCTGACGATGGTGAGGTCCTTCGTGCCCTGCGCGTGCAGCGCGCCAATCAGATCCTCAGGGACGCCGCACAGACCGAACCCGCCCACCATCAGCGTCGCACCGTCGGGAATCTGCGCCACCGCGTCGGCGGCACTCGCGACGACCTTGTTCATGAGTACGGATTATATGGGAGGGGCGGGGGGCCGCCGGGTACGGGCTGCGGGCTACAGGCGGCACACTGCGGGCGTCTCCTCCGAGGCCGTCAACCCGCCCGCCCCGCTGCCGTGCACCGCCGTTTCACCCGAGCCGCTCGCGCCACGTTTGGGCCGAAGCGAAGAGCTCAGCGATCGCGGCCGGCTCCTCCAGCCGATCACGCACGGACTGCAGCGTCTCGATGAGGGCATCGAGGGCAGGGCCAATCGCGTCAGCGTTGGTGACGCAGATGTCTTCCCAGATCGCCGAGGGGCTGGAGGCCAGCCGGGTCGTGTCTGCGAGGCCGGGGCCCGCGAGGTCGATGCGATCGCCCACCGCGCGGCCGACGGTGTCGATCAGCGCGGTGGCGGTCAGCTGCGGCAGGTGGCTGAGAAACGCGAGCAGGCGATCGTGCTCATCCGCGCGCATCACCTGCGGCACGGCACCGAGCCCGCTCACGAATCCCTGCAGGCGTACGAGATGGTCGTGCCGCAGATGGGCGGGGCCCGGCGTCAGCAGCCACCGTCGTCCTTCGAACAGATCGCCGCGCGCGAGGTCCAGACCGCCGCGCGCCGCGCCGGCGAGCGGGTGGCCACCGATGAAGGACAACTGTGGAGACAGCTCGCCCGCGGCGTCGGCAATCGCGCGCTTGGTGCTGCCCACGTCAGTGATCAGAACGTCTCCACCCAGAACCGAGGCAAGCTCGCGCAGGACGATGGCGTTCTGGCACACGGGCGCTGCCAGCACGACGAGGTCAGCGCCGCGCACCGCAGCCGGCGCATCGGCCAGCGCGTCGAACGCGACCAGCCATCGCGCCGCCTCGAGGGCGGCGCCGCGATCAACGCCGACGATGCGAATCGCCGGCCAGGCGCGCCGGGCGGCCAGCGCGAGGGACCCGCCGATGAGCCCCAGTCCGATGATGCCGAGGCTGTGAAACGGGGGATGGACGGCGCGGTCCGCCGGTGGCGCCGCGTCCGACGGGTCGACCGCACCCTGCTCGCCGGAGGAGGGTCCAGGCCGCGCGACGCCTGCGTGCACGAACCCCTTCGTCTGGTGAGGGCTCACGAGAGATTCTGGGGCAGGACTTCGGCCCTGCAAGCGTGGACGGCTTCGCGGTGTCCGCCGGGACTGAAGTCCCGGCTCCACATTCTCGTACGCGATTCCACCAGCACCTCCGGCGACGGCGCAGTGTGGGGAGCCGGAACTTCAGTTCCGGCGGACAGGCGTGAAAGCCCGCGCCTCACGCCCCCCAGCCGCGGCGCATCATGGGCTCGAGGCAGATGCTCCGGCCGATTGCCGGCGCGATGATGCGCAACTCCGCCATGAGCCGATCGAACTGTGCCGGCAGGAGCGACTGCGCACCGTCGCTGAGCGCGTGGTCGGGATCGCAGTGCACCTCGATGATGAGCCCGTCGGCGCCCGCTGCCACGGCGGCGCGCGCCATGGGCGCGACTTTGTCGCGACGTCCTGTCCCGTGGCTCGGGTCCACGACGATCGGGAGATGACTGAGCTTCTTGACGACAGGTATCGCCGAGATGTCCAGCGTGTTGCGCGTGTAGCTCTCGAAGGTGCGGATGCCGCGCTCGCAGAGAATCACGTTCACGTTGCCGCCCGACAGCACGTATTCAGCCGACAACAGCCATTCCTCGATGGTGGCCGAGATGCCGCGCTTCAGCAGCACCGGTTTGCGCGCGCGTCCGAGCTCCCGGAGCAGCGTGAAATTCTGCATGTTCCGCGCGCCGACCTGGAACATATCGCAGTACTTCTCGATGAGCGGGATCTGGCTGACGTCCATCACCTCCGACACGAGCTTCAAGTCGTGCTGATTCGCCGCGGCGCGCAACATCCGCAGGCCCTCTTCCCCGAGGCCCTGGAACGAGTATGGCGAGCTTCGCGGCTTGAAGGCGCCACCGCGCAGCATCTTCGCGCCGGCGCGCTTCACGGCCGCTGCCGCGGCATTCACCTGCTCCTCGGTCTCCGCGGAGCAGGGTCCGGCCATCACGATGACCTCGTCCCCGCCGATGCGGACATCGTCCATGGTCACCACCGTGCCTTCGGGCCTGAAGGCGCGGCTGGCCAGCTTGTACGGCGCTGTGACGCGCAGCACCTCGCTGACGCCGTCGAGGATCTCGATCAGCCGCGGGTCGAGCCGTCGATCGTCGCCGACGGCGCCGAGCACCGTCCGGCTCACGCCGGTAGACCGATGCACGTCGAGGCCGATCTCCACGAGGCTCGCCACGACCTTCTCAATCTGTTCCTCAGTCGCGCGTTCCTGCATCACCACTACCATGCTGCCACCCTCCAAGGTGCACTCCCTTGCTTCCGTCCAAGTACGTGGAATCCGGCTCCCGGATCTTCTCGCCTCGTGCCGGGGCTGCCGCACTGCCCGGCATGCTCTACACGACGACTCTCACATCGCGCCAGTGCCCCGGGATGAGCCGCCTCCGCCAAGCACGTCGGCCTCACGCGGGTCGTGTTGTCCCGCCGACTGGCGCTCGAGCCGACGGGCCTCGTCGATGATCCGCTCGAAGAGCCGTGCAAGCGCCGCGGGGCTGAGCGGCCCACCCATCGCCGTCGTGCAGGTCTGCACATGGCGCAACACTTCCGACTCGCGCGCGGGCTGGTAGATGTCGATGCGCAGCCGCTGCTTGATGCGCCCAATCGCCAGCGCACAGGCGGCGCGTTCGTTCAGCAGCGTGACGAGCTGCTCGTCGAGTTCGTCGATGCGCCGGCGGAGGTCGTCGATCTCCTTCACGGCAGCGCCTCTCCCGTTCCTGGCGGCGTTCTCGCGCCGTCCCCTCTCAGCCACCGGATGTAGGTCTCGACGGCAGGGACGAGTGTTGCCGAGGCGCCGTGCGCAGCGATGACGCTGACCAGGGCGCTTCCGACCACGGCGGCATCCGCCCACCGGCCCACCTCGGACACGTGCTCCGGCCGCGAGATGCCGAAGCCGACCGCCACCGGCAGGGTGGTTTCCGCGCGAATGCGGGCGACCAGCGCCTCAGCGCCGGAGGCCACGGTCTGCCGCGCCCCGGTGACGCCCAGACGCGAGATGCCATACAGGAAGCCGCTGCCGAGGGCCGCGGCCCGGCGAATCCGTTCCGTCGTGGTCGTGGGGCTCAGGAGGAAAATTGTATCAAGCCCGGCCTCGTGCAGCCGGTTCCGCACGTCACCGGCCTCCTCGACTGGCAGATCGAGCGTGAGCACGCCGTCCACACCTGCCGCCGCGGCGCGCGTGGCGAACTCCGGAACACCCATCCGGACCAGCGGGTTGGCATACGTGAAGAGCACGATGGGCGCGGCGATCTCGCCCCGCACGCTGGCCACGAGATCGAGCACGGCCGCGAGCGTGGTGCCGGCCGCCAGGGCACGTTCCGTCGCGCGCTGGATCACGGGACCGTCGGCGAGCGGGTCCGAGAACGGCACGCCGACCTCGAGCACGTCCGCCCCGGCCCGTGCGAGGGTCAGCAGCACCTGCCTGGAATGCTCGAGATCCGGATCGCCGGCGGTGACATACGTCACGAGCCCCGCCCGGCCGCTCGCCCGGACACCGCCAAACGTACGCGCGAGCCGCGACATGCGCGGTGTAGCGCCGCTGGTGGTGACGGTCACAGCCGTGCCTCGAACGCGCGCGTCACGCTCTGCAAGTCTTTGTCGCCGCGCCCCGACAGGTTGACCAGGATGATGTCGTCTGCCCCGAGGTCGGCCGCGAGGCGCTCCGTGTACGCGATTGCGTGCGACGACTCCAGCGCGGGCAGGATCCCCTCCAGCCGGGCGAGGTCCTTGAATGCGTCGAGCGCGGCGCGATCGTCGATCCAGGTGTACTCGGTGCGGCCGAGATCGCGCAGCCACGCGTGCTCGGGACCGACCGCGGCGTAGTCGAGGCCAGCGGAAATGGAGTGCGTCGCCTCGATGTTTCCGGCGGCGTCCTGCAGCACGTAGGTGCGCGTGCCCTGCAGGATGCCGGCGCTGCCGCCGGCGAAGCGCGCCGCATGCCGGCCGGGCGTGATGCCATGGCCGCCGGCCTCCACACCGATCAGCCGCACGTCCAGATCGTTCACGAACGCGTCGAAGATCCCGATGGCATTGCTGCCGCCGCCGACGCAGGCGACGACTGCCGTTGGCAACCGCCCCGCCTGCGACAGCATCTGTGCCCTCGCCTCCCGGCCGATCACCGACTGGAACTCGCGCACCATGAGCGGGTACGGGTGCGGCCCGAGCGCCGAGCCGAGCAAATAGTAGGTGTCCTCCACGTTGGTGACCCAGTCACGCATCGCCTCGTTGATGGCGTCCTTGAGCGTGCGGCTGCCCGCATCGACGCGCCGCACCGCAGCCCCGAGCAACTCCATCCGAAGCACGTTGGGCGCCTGCCGCTCCATGTCCTCCGCGCCCATGTAGACGTCGCAGTCGAGCCCCAGGAGCGCGCAGGCCGTGGCCGTGGCCACGCCGTGCTGTCCCGCGCCGGTCTCCGCCACCACGCGCTTCTTCGCCATGCGGGCGGCGAGCAGCGCCTGCCCGAGCGCGTTGTTGATCTTGTGCGCGCCGGTGTGGGTCAGGTCTTCGCGCTTCAGGAAGATGCGGGCGTGGCCCTTGGCGCCTGCGAGGCGCGAGGCTTCGTAGAGCGGCGTGGGACGGCCGACGTAGTGACGCAGCAGGGCATCGAGCTCGTGCCGGAACACCGGATCGAGGCGGACACGGAAGTACTCCCGCTCGAGCTCCGCGATCGGTTCGACGAGCGTCTCCGGGACGAACCGCCCGCCGAACGCGCCGAAGTACCCGCGGGCGTCAGGGTCCCGTTGCCCGACGGCCGGCTTCGTATCCTCTCCCGCCTCTGTCACTGCACACCCCCTCCGGCTGCCGCCACCGCCGCGAACAGCGCCCGCATCCGCATGTGATCCTTGAGCCCGGGCACGGCCTCAACGCCCGACGAGATGTCAATCGCGGCCGGCCGCACCTGCGCCACCGCCTCCCCCACGTTTGCGGAGGTGAGCCCGCCCGCAAGCACGATCGGTCGCGTCCGGGCGACCGCTGCCGCCGCTCTCCAGTCGACCCGCCGGCCGGTGCCGCCCCGGCGCACCGGATCGTGCGCATCGAGCAGCACCAGCGTGTCGGGCCACGCATCGAGCCCCAACGCGCGGCCCTCGGCATCTAGCGGCACGGCCTTGATGACGCGGTGAGACAGGGCTCGGGCCATGTCGGGCCCCTCATCGCCGTGCAACTGCACGGCACCGAGCCGCACGAACCCGGCAATCTCCTCGACTTCGCCAACCGGCTGATTCACGAACACCCCGATCGGCGTCACGAATGGCGGTAGCGCCCGCACGATGTCGCGTGCCCGCCGCGGCTCGATCGCGCGCGCACTGCCGGGCCAGAAGATGAAGCCCACCGCCCACGCGCCGAGATCCGCGGCGAGTCGAGCGTCCTCCGCGCGCGTGATGCCGCAGATCTTGATCCGGGGGGACATTCGTCAGTTCTCAGTTCTCAGTCTCGAGTGTCAGCTTCACACTTCGTCTCCGGTCGACACTGCCCGGGCGACGCATGGCGCGTCGCCTGGCGGGCTGGCCGACGCGCGAGGTGACCCCCGATGTGCCTACCGCCTACCGCCTACCGCCTACCGCCTACCGCCTACCGCCTACCGCCCACCGCCTACCGCCCACCGCCTACCGCCCACCGCCTAACTGTCTACCGCCCCGTCACGCCAGCCCACCGATGAGCTCGCGCAGGGCCGCTCCCGGATCCGCCGCCGTCATCAGACGTTCGCCGACGAGGAATGCCCGGTACCCGACCGCACGCAACGCGTGCAGATCATCCGCCGTCTTGAGACCGCTCTCCGCGACGCCGATGACGTGCCGCGGCAGCCGTGCCCCGAGCCGCCGCGACGCGTCGACATCCACCGCGAGCGTGCGGAGATTGCGGTTGTTGACGCCCACCAGCTGCGCGCCGGCCCCGAGTGCGCGGTCGAGCTCGGTCTCGTCGTGCACCTCGACGAGCACGTCGAGCCCGGTCGAGCGCGCCTCGGCCAGCAGCGATTCCAACTCCCCATCGTGGAGCGCGGCCACAATCAGGAGCACCGCATCGGCGCCGGCCGCCCGCGCCTCCCACAGTTGGTACGGACAAACGATGAAGTCCTTGCGAAGCAGTGGGAGGCGAACGGCCTGCCGCACGGCGCGAAGGTGATCGAGGGTGCCGTCGAAGAACGTGGGCTCGGTGAGCACGGACACGGCAGCGGCACCCGCCGCCTCGTAAGCCCGCGCGATCTCCACCGGGTCGTAGGTGCGCCGCAGGACGCCGCGCGAAGGCGATCGGCGCTTGCATTCGGCGATCACGTTGAGGCGATCGTCCCGCCCGACCGCGGCGGCGAACCCCGCCGCGGGCGGCGCCCCCTCGGCCTGCGCACGCACGGCCTCGAGCGGCACGCGCGCGGCCTCGGTCGCCACCCGCGTGCGTGTGGCTGCGACGATTGTCGTCAGCAGATCGGAGGCCGCAACGCTCACGCTGGCTCCTCCACGGTGCGCTGAGAGCGTTCGACGAGCGACGCGAGCGTCGCGAGCCCCCGTCCGCTGTCGATCGCGTCGGCGGCCGCGGCGATGCCTGCTCGAACGGATGCGGCGTGCCCCGCCACGAACAGCCCCGCACCGGCGTTCAACACCACCGCGTCTCGGCGCGGTCCCGGGTGCCCTGCCAGCACGCTCCGCACAAGGGCGGCGCTCTCGGCCGCGTCCCCGCCGGCCAGCGCTTCCAGGGGCACCTTGCGCAGGCCGAAGTCGGATGGATGCACGTAGAACGTCCGCACGGACCCGGCGAGGCACTCGGACACCTTCGTGTACCCGGTCGGCGATATCTCGTCGATACCGTCGGCGCCGTGCACCACCCAGGCACGCTCGGACCCGAGCAGCTGCAGCGCACGCGCGAGCAGCTGCGTCAGTTCCGGACGCGGCACGCCGACCAGTTGCCGCCTCGGCCGCGCGGGGTTCGTCAGGGGCCCCAGCAGGTTGAACGCAGTGCGCAGTCCGAGCTCGCGGCGAGTCGGCCCCGCATGGCGCATGGACGGATGAAACGTCGGCGCGAACAGGAAGGCGATTCCTGCATCGGCGAGGCAGGTTTCCGCAGCCGCCGGCGGCGCGGTGACGTTGACCCCGAGTGCCTCGAGCACGTCGGCGCTGCCGCAGCGGCTCGAGACGGACCGGTTGCCATGCTTCGCGACCGGTACGCCGCAGGCCGCGATCACGATGGCAGCTGCCGACGAGATGTTGAACGTGCCCGACCGATCGCCCCCCGTGCCGCACGTGTCGAACACGTCGCGCCCGCCCGAGTCGAACGGGAGAGCTTCCCTGCGCATCGTCTCGGCGAGGCCGACGATTTCCTCCGGCCGCTCGCCCTTCATCCCGAGCGCGACCAGGAACGCCGCGATCACCGCCGGCGTCGCGCGGCCGGCCATGATCTCCGCCATCGCCTCGGCGGCCTCGCCGGTCGTCAGGTCTTCGCGCGCGGTCAGCTTCTGGAGGATGGCCGTGAACATGTCAGAGATCCAGGAAGCTGCGGAGCATGCGGCGGCCCTCGCCGGTGAGCACCGACTCGGGATGGAACTGAACCCCGTGAATCGGGTGCGTGCGGTGCCGCAAGCCCATGATGATCCCCTCCTCGCGCGTGCGGGCGGTGATCTCGAGCTCCTCGGGCAACCCCTCTTCCGCGACGACGAGCGAGTGATACCGTGCGGCGGAGAACGGCTCCACGAGACCACCGAACACTCCGCGCCCGTCGTGCTCGATCGTCGCGATCTTGCCGTGTACCGGGACCGGCGCGCGCACCACACGCCCGCCGAACGCTGCGCCGATCGCCTGGTGGCCCAGGCACACGCCCAGCACAGGAACCGCGTTGCCAAAGCGGCGGATGACCTCCAGTGTGAGCCCCGCATCCTCCGGCCGTCCGGGGCCCGGCGAGATCACGACGTGCGTCGGCTGCATCGACGCAATCTCGTCGATGGTCACCTTGTCATTCCTCCGCACCGTGATCGCAGCCCCGAGCTCGCCCAGGTACTGCACCAGGTTGTAGGTGAACGAGTCGTAGTTATCGAGAACGAAGATCATGTCTGCCCGGCGTCCAACGGCCAGCGCCAACGAGAGCCGCCCGCCCTTTCACAACTCGTGGTGCGCCAGCTCCAGCGCGCGAACCAGCGCGCGCGCCTTGTCACGCGTCTCCTCGTACTCCGCCGACGGGTTCGAGTCGGCGACGATGCCCGCGCCGGCCTGCAGGTAGGCACGGCCGTTCACCATTACGAGGGTGCGGATCGCGATACAGAAATCGAGGTTGCCTGCGAAATCGAGATAGCCCACCGCCCCCGCATAGATACCCCGCCTGGTCGGCTCGAGGGCGGCGATGATCTCCATGGCCCGCACCTTCGGCGCGCCCGACACCGTGCCCGCCGGAAAGCAGGACACGAGCGCATCGAGTCGATCGGCGTCGTCCCCGAGCTTGCCCTCGACGATGGACGTCAGGTGCATGACGTGGGAGAAGCGCTCGAGCGCCATGAACTGGGGTACCCGTACCGAGCCGTACTCGCAGACGCGGCCGAGATCGTTGCGCCCGAGATCGACGAGCATGACGTGCTCGGCGCGCTCCTTTTCGTTGCGCTTGAGCTCCTCGGCGAGCCGCAGGTCCTCGTCATTGCTGCGGCCGCGCGGCCGGGTGCCTGCAATCGGGTGCGTCTCGGCGCGTCTCCCCTCCACGCGCACGAGCATCTCGGGCGACGAGCCGACAATCGAGAGCCCGCCCATGCGGACGAAGAACATGTAGGGCGAAGGGTTCACGTGCCGGAGCGCTCGGTACACCGTGAACGGATCGGCCGCAACGTCCGCCTCGAAACGCTGGGAGAGCACCACCTGGTAGATGTCGCCGGCCGCGATGTGCTCCTTGGCGGTGCGGACATGCTCCTCGAACCGCTCGCGCGTCAGGTTCGATCGCACCTCGAGCGCCGCGGCGTCCGGAGACGCCGTGACCGAGAGCGTGCGTTCGAGCTCCTTCTCGAGGAACCCGATCTTCGCCACCGCGAACTGGTAGAGCGACTCGAGATCCTCGTCACCCGTGATGCGGGCGTTCGCAATGATGAGCAGCCGGTGCTGGACGTGGTCGAACGCAAGGACGGTATCGAAGATCATGAATCCGGCGAGGTCGGCACTCGCGGCAGGGCCATCGAGCGTCGCGGCCATCGGCACCGGCTCGAACCAGGATGCCGCTTCGTACCCGAGGTATCCGACGGCACCACCGGTGAAGCGTGGCAGCTCCGGCACGTACGGCGACCGGACATCCGCCATCAGCTTCCGCAGCGTGGGAATCAGCGGGTCAGCGGATTTCGTGGTCACACCGGCGCGCTCGATGGAGGTGCCCTGGCTGCTGGCCCGCAGCACCAGGAATGGATCCTTGCCCAGGAACGAGTAGCGGGCCACGCGCTCGCCGCCCTCCACGCTCTCGAGGAGAAACGCGTAGTCCGAGTGCTCCGCGATCTTCAGGAAGGCCGACACCGGCGTCAGCAGGTCGGCCATGATTTCCTTCCAGACGGGCACGAAGGTGCCGCGCTTGGCCAGGTCCACGAACTCGTCGAACGTCGTCAATCGCATGAGCGGTTCACCGGAGGACGCGCTCCGGCCGCACCGGCGGCAGGAGCAGGAAGAGGCGCGGAAAAAGCGTTGCTGCCTCGCCGGGAACCGCGTTCCTCCAGATCGCGCGCTGCGGCGGCGTGCATCACGGTGGCATCCGGCAGGCACCCCGTCCAGAGCAGGAACTGCTGTTGCGCCTGGGCGACGAGCATGTCGAGTCCGCCAAGCGTGGCGCAGCCGGCCGCCGCGGCCTCGCGCAGCAGACGTGTCACCGGGGGGTTGTACACGAGGTCGTAGACGAAGCGTCCGTCGAAGCGCGCGCCAGGCCAGGGCGTGTCGTCCACGGCTGGCGCGGTGCCGACCGGTGTGGCGTTGACGAGCAAATCCCAGCTGCCGCGGGCTGGCGGCCACTCGGCGGCCTGGACACCGAGCGACACGGCAATGTGCTCGGCCTGTTCGCGCCGCCGCGCACAGACGGTGACCGCGGCGCCTGCGCGCCGCAGCGCCTGCGCTGCGGCGCGCGCTGCCCCTCCGCCTCCGAGCACGGCGCCGCGGATGCCGCGAAGCGGCAGTTTCGGCCGGAGCGGCGCCAGGAAGCCCTCCACGTCGGTGTTCGTGGCGCGCCACCCGGCGCCATCGCGTATCAATGTGTTCAGCGCACCCGCATGGCTCGCCTCATCATCGAGCGCCACGTGGCCGGCCAGCGACACCTTGAACGGCGACGTGACGCTCGCGCCCTGCAGGTCGGTGGCCCGTGCGAAAGCCAGGAAGTCTTCGGCGTCCGCGGCCTCGAGCGGCAGATACACCGCGTCGATGCCCTCTGCCGCGAACGCCGCGTTGTGCATCGCAGGCGAGAGTGAGTGGGCGATCGGCCGTCCGACCACGCCGTAGACAGCCGTGCGGCGGCTGATCGTGCGGAAGCGGAAACCGTTACGGAGGACGGCCGTGGGCACCTGTCCGGGCACCCACCCAGCGCCCGCGTACGTCCAGCACGACCCGGCGCGGGCGGCGAGCACGCGTGTCGCAACGCCCGGCATCCCCATCCCGATCGCGACCAGCTCGCGGCCGGGCAGGAGGCGCTGCAGACCGAACACCTCGATCGTGTCGCTGAGCGTCGCGGTTCGCACCGCAATCTTGATGACCGCTGCCGGCGTGTCGCGCATGGCCGCAACGCGTCGGCCGAGATCGCGCGGCATGCCCTCGAAGTCGTGCATCGATAGCACGAGGCGGCGACCCTGGGTGGTTGCCAGAAAGGCCGGCGCGAAAGGGGCGGCGTGCTCGACATCCACGTATTCGGCCCCTGCCTCCCACGCGCGCCGCAGCAGCGCGAGGCGGTCATCCTCACAGCCGTCGAACCATCCGCCCTCCCAGCGCGGGCGGCATGTGACGATGGCTGGGACGCGGCGTCCGGCCAGGGCCTTTTCCGGATCGGGATCGCGCACCGCGTCCAGTCGCAGCTCTACCAGGTCGGCATCGAGCACCGCGTCCCGCGCCAGCCGCAGCTCTGCCATCGTGGCGCCACCGACGGTGACGCAGATGCGCGGTGTTCCCGGCGTGGTCACGATGCGGTCCACGTCTGCCCCATAAACAAAAAGGCCTCTTCAACCCGTCTGGGTGAAGAGGCCTCGGTTCGTGCTCGCGTCTGCGTGATATCAGCCGAGAGGTGCCCCTTCACTGTGGCCCGTAAACCACCACCAGCCCGCGTACGCACCGAAACCAGCGACGACCGGCCGACGAAGGTCGCCGGACGTCAGAAGGGTACCGCTGGCGGGCGCAGGTCGAAGGATGCTGGTCACTGTGAAGAAGTTCGTTGACGCTACCAAAGCAGCGGGCGCTGTGTCAAGGCGAGCAACGACGTCAGTTGGTCCCGGGAGGCGCGGCCCGCTATAATCAGAACTGCGTCCACCAACCACGAATTGACAGTAGCCGGGGCTCTTACCCATGCATTGCCGCCCTGCCGTTCTCGGAGTTGCGCTCGCGGCGTTGTCCATCCTGACCGTTTCCGCGTCTCCCACACGTATGTCCGTGGGTGAGATCCGACCCGGGATGATCGGGATCGGCCACACCGTGTTCGAGGGCGACCGGATCGAAGAGTTCAACGTCGAGTTCATCGGTGTGTTGCGGAACGTGTTGGGGCCGAGCCGCAATCTCATCCTAGCGCGGCTCTCAGGCGGGCCCCTCGCCAGCACGGGGGTCATCGCTGGCATGAGCGGCAGCCCGGTGTACGTGGACGGCCGCATCGTCGGAGCCGTGGCGTACTCACTGGGGGCCTTCTCGAAGGAGCCGATCGCCGGGATCACGCCCATCGATGAGATGACCGAGGCCGCCGGCCGGACGGAGCGGCGGCCGGTGACGGTACGCGCCCAACTCGACCTGCCCGTCACGCAGGCGTCGCTGGCCGCCACGCTCCGGCGATCGTTTGGGGTCGATCGTCCGTTTGCGGACTCGCCCTCGGATGTGCAGGTGCTTGCCGGTGGGAGCTCCGCCGTCGGCGCGCACGTCGGCCCGATGCTCCGGCCCATTTCCACGCCTCTCCTCATCGGCGGCTTTGCCGGTGACGTGGCGGACCTGCTCGCGAGCGGATTCCGCGACGCCGGCTTCACCCCCATGAGCGGCTCCGGCGGTACGGGCCCGATTCCCACCTCGACTCGTCCTCTCGCACCGGGCGATGCGGTCGGCGTGAGCCTGATCGACGGCGACCTCTCGCTGGGCGGGACCGGCACTGTCACTCACGTGGAGGATGGCCGTGTCTACGCGTTCGGGCACCCGTTCTACAACCTGGGACCGACGGAATTCCCGATGACCCGGGCCTACGTGCACACGCTGCTCCCGAGCCTGATGTCGTCGTCCAAGCTGTCGACCATGGGCGAGATCATCGGCACGTTCCAGCAGGATCGTGCGGTGACGATCGCCGGTGAGCTCGGGTCCGGTCCGTCGCTCATCCCGATCACCGTCGCGCTCGAGACGGCGCGCGGACAGAAGCGCACGTTCAAGTACCGAGTGGTGCGCGACCAGCTCTTCACGCCGGTCCTGGCCTATGTCTCGGTCCTCAACACGCTGAAATCGTACGAGCGGGAGTTCGGGGCTGCCACATTCACCGTCAAGGGCCGGGCACTCATTCGCAAGCACGGCGAGGTCGACCTCGAGGATCTCTTCACGGGCGAATCACCGTCGACCGGCGCGGCTACCTACGTGGCGGCGCCGCTCACGTTCCTGCTGAAGAACGAATACGAGCCGGTCGAGATCGACGGCATCGACGTCGCGATTGCAGCGACCGAGGAGCCGCGCACGGCGACCATCGAGCGCATCTGGCTCGACACGACGAACGTGCGCCCGGGCCGCTCGGTGCCGCTCAAGATCCTGATGCGCTCGTACCGCGGCGAGGCCGTGGCCCGCACGGTCACGCTGGACGTGCCCGCCAACGCGTCCGGCCCGCTCACGATCATGGTTGCGGACGGTTCGCGCCTTGCCCAGTGGGAGCAGCGTGAAGCGCGGCAGACGCAGCAGGCGCAAGGAGTCACGCAGATGGTGCGCGCCCTCAACAAGGCGCGCAAGAACAACCGGCTCTATGTCCGGCTGCTCGCTCAGGACTCCGGGGCCGTCGTCGGCGGCGAGTTCCTGTCGTCGCTGCCCCCCTCGGTGCTTGCGGTGATGGAATCGGACCGCAGCGGGGGCCAGTTCGTACCGCTGCGCAGCGCGACGCTCGGCGAGTGGGACATTCCCACGGATTACGCGGTCACCGGCGCGCGTTTCCTCCCGGTGAACGCAGAGACCAACTAGTGCAGGCGCCGGGCCTTCCCGGCGCCGCCTCACGCGTCAGCCACCTATGCCCATTCGATTCGCGCGGCCGCTTGCGGCCGTCTGCCTGCTCTCGTTCTGCGTCGCGGCAGCTCATGCGGCCGGCGCCCGGTTCTGGCAGGTATCCACGCAAACCGACTTCCTCGCCGGCGAGGTCGAGAACCTCTCCATCGACATGCACGGCCGGTTGCTGCTCGGCCCGCAGGCCACACGCGTCGGCGAGAGCACGACGCCCTTTCTCTGGCGCCTCGTGCAGGCGCCGGACGGATCGATTTACGGCGGCAGCGGCAACGACGGCCAGGTGTTCAAGTTCGGCGCGAATGGCACGCGCACGGTGTTCTTCGATGCCGCCGAGCTCGAGGTGCACGCGCTCGCGCTGGCGCCCAACGGCGGTCTCTACGTAGGCACATCACCAGACGGAAAGATCTACCGCGTCGATGCGAAGGGCACGTCGACGGTGTACTTCGATCCCGAGGACAAGTACATCTGGTCGGTGGTCACCGACGCGGCGGGCGTGCTCTATGCCGCCACTGGAGAGAAGGGCGTGATCTATCGCATCACGGCCGAAGGCAAGGGCGAACCGTTCTACAAGACGAAGGCGACACACGCCCTCAGCCTCCTGCTCGACCGCAACGGAGATCTCCTGGCCGGCACCGAAGCGCCGGGCAAGGTATTTCGCCTCAAGAAGGACGGCACCGGATTCCTGCTGCTCGACAGCGGCCTGCAGGAGATCAGCGCGTTGCGGCTCGATGACAAGGGCGTGGTCTATGCCTCCGCGTTCAGCGGCAAGCCGGCCGAGACGCGTGGCACCACGGATCAGCCCGGGCCCGAGGCGCCGCCGCCGCAGCCGGTGCCCTCGGTATCGACCGAGATCACCTCGATCGCCATCGTCGACGTGTCGGGCGCGAGCAGCATGAGCGGTGCGTCGCAGCCCGCGTCGCGCGAGCCCCGCAAGGCGCCGCGCGGGGCCGTGTTCCGCATCATGCCCGACGGCGGCTGGGACACGGTGTGGTCGCTGTCCGACGATGCGCCGTACGACCTGCTGCCGGAGAGCAACGGCACGCTGCTCGTGGCGACCGGAAACAAGGGCAAGATCTACCGGCTCACGGGTGAGCCCGCGCGCGCCACGCTCCTCACGCGCGCCGACGCCGAGCAGGTCACCAGCGTCCTGCGCGACACGAAGGGCGACATCTGGTTCTCGACCTCGAACCCGGGCAAACTGTTCCGTCTGTCCGCCGACGCGGCGAAGTCCGGCAGCTACCAGTCGGACGTCCGTGATGCTGAAACGGTGGCGACGTGGGGAGCGATCAGCTGGCGCGGGTCGGCGCCGGGCGGCACCGGGGTGAAGCTGTTCACCCGGTCGGGAAACACGAGCGTGCCAGACGACACCTGGAGCCCGTGGTCATCCGCCTACAGCCGCTCGGAGGGCGAACAAATCAGCAGCCCGAAGGCACGCTACCTGCAGTGGAAGACCGAACTTTCGGGCTCGGGATCGACTTCGCCGGTCGTGACATCCGTCACGGTCGCCTATCTGCAGCGGAACCTGCGGCCGGAGATTTCCGGCATCACGGTGCATCCTCCGGGCGTGGTCTTCCAGAAACCGTTCTCGAGCGGCGACGCAGAGCTCGCGGGATTCGACGGGGCGCCCAACGACCGCCGCGGCAACCAGCCTGCCCAGGCATCGAGCGCAGCCGCGACCGGCGGCAGCGCGCCGGCGCTCGGCCGCCGCACGTTCCAGAAGGGCCTGCAGACGCTCATCTGGAAGGCCGATGACGACAACGAGGACGAGCTTCAGTACGACGTGCTGTACCGACGCGAGGGGGAGACCGCGTGGAAGCCGCTCAAGCGCGGCGTGTCGGATCCGATTTTCGTGTGGGACACGACCTCCGTGCCGAACGGGACCTACGTGGTGAAGATCGTGGCGTCAGACGGCCCTGGCAATCCGCCGGGGACGGCGCTTACCGGCGAGCGCGAGAGCCGCAGCTTCGACATCGACAATGCACCGCCGGTCATCAGCGTCGCCGCGGTGCGCCGCGACGCTGCACGCACGGTCGTGGAGTTCACCGTGCGGGACGATCACTCCCCGGTGCAGCGCGTCGAGTACCTCGCTCGACGCGGACCGCTGGCGCGCGATTCACCCGAAAGACGGCATCGCCGACTCGCGCGTGGAACAGTTCGAACTGACGCTGGACGGTGACGCGACCGACAGAGCAGTCATCCTGCGGGCGGTGGACGCGATGAGCAACGTGGCAACCACCCGGGCCGAAGCGCCGCGGTCTGACGCGGCACAGGCCGCGCGACCGTAGGGGCTGCCGGGAGCCCCGCGGCTCAACCCAGACAGCCCCATTAGGCGGAGGCCGTTGGCAGCCCCGCATCCGGCTCGGTGCTGCTAATCGGCACGCTGCGCGGAGGCGGCGCCGGCGTGTGGGGTTCGCGGACGCGGCGCCACGCTGGCGCCAGGCGAACCACTTCCGCGTCCTGCTTGCCGAATACCGTCGTGTGCGCCACCATCCACACGACGTTGACGGCCACCGGCGTCCCGCCCGCGCGAGCGGGTTGGAATCGCGTCTGCGAGACGGAATCCAGCAGCTTCAGCACGGCCGGGTTCTCCGCGGTCAGGCCCCGAAGACCAGGCTCGAGCACGGCCAGGTCCCGCAGCTCCCCCTCGCGGGTGACGACCGCACTGAACAGGAGCAGCGCTTCCTCACCGCGCAGGCCGGGCGTTGGCATCTGGCTGTCGGAGGCGGGCCGCGGCAGCAGCATGCGGCCGTCCACGCTGATGGGGTTCCTGTTCGACCCGGGATCGGCGAGTGCTCCGATCACGGCCGCCATCGAGTATGGCATCTCGCGCAGGGTGAGCCGCACGAACCCGAGCAGCGCGATCACGCATACCGCGGTCGCTATCGTCGCGCCGGCGGCTGCCGACAGCACGCGCAGGTCGTCGATCATCCGCTCGATGCGGTGCGCGACGTCGTAGGCGCGTTCGGCCTGAATCCGTCCAACGACACCGTTGCGGACCCTGGCGAGGTCGTCGCGCCTGGCCCGCCGGCGCGCCGGCGCCGACTGGCGCACCGCACGCCCGAGCGTCTCGATCTCCTCACTTTCGCGGCAGCATGCCTGGCACTCGGCCAGGTGGACGCGCACGGCGAGGTGCAGACCCACCTCGAGCTCGTGGTCGCAGTAGGCAGCCAGGTGCCGCCGGACAGTCACGCACGTGAGAGGTGTCATCGCGCTCTGGTCTCCTTCAGGGCGGTACGGAGGGCCTGGCGCGCGCGAGTGAGGCGGGCTTTCACGGTACCCGAGCGTCACTCCCAGCGAGAACGCAATCTCCTCGTAGCTGAGGCCGTCCACCTCGCGAAGCACGATCGCGGTCCGCTGATCGAAGGGCAGCGCGTCGAGGGCGGTGGCAATTCGCGCCGCAAGCTCCTTGCGATCGAGCGCGCGATCCGGGGCCCCGGCATCGCCCTGCTCCGCCATCTCGCCGTTCTGCTCGATGTGCTCGTCGAGCGAGACCTGCTGGCGTCTGTGCCGGCGGTTCCACCAGCGCTGGCGGTTACGGGCCTGGTTGATGACGATCCGGAAGATCCAGGTGCGGAGGGCAGACTGGCCGCGGAAGGTGTGAATCGTGCGGAAGACGCGCAGGAACACCTCCTGCGACGTCTCGAGCGCCTCGTCGGGATCGCCGAGCAGGTTGAGCGCGAGGTGATACACCATGCGCTCGTGCTCCGCCACGAGGTCGGCGCAGGCGAACTCGTCGCCCACCGCGCAGCGCTCGACCAGCGCGGCCTCACGGCTCGCGGGTTCTCCCCAGCTATCTGCGCGCGCCGGCTTGAGCACCAGGTCCTCGGCCACGTCCGACTCCTCCACTCTAGCACGGTGCCCGTCACGACTCTGCACCCGTGGCGGCTTGCCCGGGCTCACGCTGTTGTCATTTCGCTTAGACCCCGCGGGCGGCCAAAAGTCGCGAATGTCTGGCGGCACCCCTGGTGCCTCGGCCGAAGGAGGGGTGGATAGGAGCATCGATTAGCCCAGAAATAGCTCCGCCGCCGCGACTTGGCTGGCCGCACGGCAGCTGCGGCACCGAACGGTCGGCCCTCGGCGCGGAGTCCAGACAGGCCCGGAGCCCGCCATCGGAAGCCTGCAGCCTGAGCGTCACATCAGGGCTAAAATATCGGGCAGGTTCGACCATGAAACGGCTGCTGCTCGTCGGGATCCTCGTCGCCCTGCTGGCGGTTGCCGCTGCCCTCGCCTGGAACACGGCCTCCCGGGACCGGCAGTACCGCCATTTGATCGAGGCCGGTGATCGCGCGTTGACGTCGGGACAGACACAGCTCGCCGTCGAGTCGTTCAGCGGCGCCATTGCCTTGAAGCCGGGCTCGATGCTTGGCTACCTGAAACGGGGCGAGACCTATCGCCGGCACGGAGACCTCGCCGCCGCGGTTCGCGACCTGCGGAAGGCGAGTGTGCTGGACCGCACCGCCACGCGCGCGCTGGAACAGCTCGGTGACGTGCACTTCGCTGAGGGCCAGTTCGCCAGGGCCGCCGACCGTTACCAGGCCTACCTTCGCCTCGACGACCGCTCGCCGCGCCTGCTCTACAAACGGGCTCTCGCGCTGTACGCGCACGGGAACGCGGCTGCGGCGGTGCCCCCGCTCCGGCAGGCCGTGCGCCTGAACGACAGGTTCGCGGAGGGCTATTACCTGCTCGGCGTCTGCCTCCGCGCCCAGCAGGAGCGGCCGGAGGCGCTCTGGGCGCTCCAGCGTGCCGTGCGACTGGCGCCTGGCCTCATGCCAGCGCGCGAGACACTCGCGGATCTCTTCAACGATCTCGACCGGCAGGCCGACCGCATCGAACAGCTCGAGGCGCTGGCCGCTCTCGAGCCGGACCGCACCGAGCGGTATGTTGCCCTC
This sequence comes from Vicinamibacteria bacterium, assembly GCA_963739995.1. Classification (GTDB taxonomy): domain Bacteria; phylum Acidobacteriota; class Vicinamibacteria; order Vicinamibacterales; family JAENWD01; genus CAVUCH01. Next base: position 113,571 of record CAVUCH010000003.1, read on the forward strand.
GCGATGGCGCGAGCCGAGACGGGGCGTACGAACATGGCCGCACTCGTGCTCGGCCGCGCGGCGGAGCGGCATCCGGACGACATGCGCGTGCAAACGGCGCTCGCGACCGTGTGGCTCCGGCAGGCGGAGGGGCAGGGCGATCCCGCCGCGCTCGCACGGGCACTGGACGCGACGCAGACGGTCATGGCGCGCGGTGAACCGACGCCGGCAGACCTGCTGCTGCACGGCCGCGCTCTCCTTCTCTCCGGGGATCCGGCCCGAGCCCTGCCGGTGCTGCACGCGGCGACCGCACAACTGCCGATGGACCCACGCGCGTACGAGACGCTCGCCACCGCGGCCGAGCGCGCGGACAGGTTGGCGGAGGCGAAGGATGCGCTCGAACAGCTGCGGACACTCGCGCGCGACGAACATACAGAGGCGGCGACCTCCGCCCGCATCGCCGCGCTCGCGCTCCGCCTGAAGGATCCGGCCGACGCTGTCCGCTGGCTCGAGCGCGCGATACGTGCCACGCCGCACGACACCACCCTGCTGCCGCGTCTCGCGGAGGCGCAACTGGCGAGCGGTGCGCCAGCCCTCGCGCGACAGACAGTGGAGCGGGCGGTTGCGGCCGGCATAAGCTCCCCCACCCTGCAGCAGGTCAGCGCGCAACTCGCGAAGCGATAGTGACGACGGTCGGCGAGCGATGCTCGTTGACCTGCGCACTGTGCGATCTGCACCGCCAGGAGGACACCTCATGCGTCCGGACGTTCGAAACCTGGCGAAAATGCGCCATTCCCCGGCATGCCGTCGTGGCCTCGCCCTTGCCTTGCACCAAGGCATGACTCTCGCCGGGGCTCGTTGCCCATCATGCCAGTCGAACCACATCGACCAGACGTTCCGCACCTGGTGCGCCACGTACTTGCGCTGCGGCGACTGCGGGAACATGTGGACCTTGCGACATCACGCCGAAGCCGAGGAGCAACACGACGAGGCGATGCACCCGCGGCGGCGGCACACGGACGGGGGGGTCAGGGCGTGACGGCGGCTTCCAGTGGACCGCCGCCGGCGGCTGTGCCGCTGTCAGTCGCAGGTGCGTCGACGCCGAGGCGCTCGATCAGTTTTGCCAGACCCTGGCGCGTGACGCCGAGCTCCGCCGCGGCGCGGCCGCGGTGTCCGCCGGCGCGCGCGAGCGCCGCGCGGACGAAGCGCGTATCGAACACGCGGCGCGCCTGCTCTAGCGTCACGTTGTCTGCGCGTGTGGCAATGCGCGCGAGCGTAGCCGGCAGCGCGGACGGCCCCACGACTCCCCGTCTGGGCGCGCCGACCGCAAGGGCGGCGAGCACGTTCTGCAGCTCGCGTACGTTGCCCGGCCAGTCATATCGCGCCAGGGCCGCCATGGTGGCCTCGCTCAACACGGCGCGGCTGCCGACACGCTCGGCAGCGCGGCGCCAGAACCCTGCCGCCAGCACCGGCACGTCTTCCGGCCGTTCGCGCAGGGGCGGCACCACGATGCGGATCACGTCCAGGCGGTACCACAGATCACGCCGGAAGCGTCCCGCCTCGACCTCTTGATCGAGCAGCCGGTTTGTTGCAGCGACGAGGCGCACGTCCACGCGCCGGGAAGCGGTTTCTCCGATACGGCGAATCTCGCCTTCCTGGATGACCCGCAGCAGTTTGGCCTGGCCGCGCGGCGAGAGCTCACCCACCTCGTCGAGGAACAGCACGCCCCCATCCGCCTCTTCGAACAGCCCGCGCCGTTCGGCAACCGCTCCGGTGAACGCTCCTTTGGTGTGGCCGAAGAGCTCCGCTTCCATCAGGTCATCGGGCAGGGCTGCGCAGTTGAGGGCGCAGAACGGCCGCGTGCGCCTCGCGCCCGCGCGATGGATGGCGCGGGCGACCAGCTCCTTGCCGGCACCGCTCTCGGCCTGTACCAGCACCGGATAGGGCGCGTCGGCGGCACGTGCAACGGCACGGCGCACGTCCTCCATCACGCTGCTGACGCCGAGCAGGTCCGCCTCGATGCCGGGCAACGCCGGTGCGTCGGCGTGATCGACGAGCACGCGGACGGCTGGCGCCACCGCCGCCGCAACGGCGGAAAGCAATGCCGCCGCACGCGCGGGATCCACGGACGGCGGGCCGCTCCACCGGCACGCGACGGCCCCGATGACGAGACCTCCATACCGCACCGGGTGCGCCGCCTCGGTACCATCGCTGGCGACCTGCGGGCCAATGGCCAGGCCGGTGTCGATCGCCCGGATCGCGGCGTCCAGCTGCGTCGGTCCGCGTGCCGGCCACGAGACCACCAGAGGCCGCCGCGCCGCCGCGGCGAATACGACAGCGTCGGCCCGGGTCCTGGTTTGGACGACTCGCGCGACGTCCGTCAGCGCCACGCGGGCGTCCTCCCCCTCCTGGCAGATCCGCAAGACCTCGATCAGGTCGTCGATCATGACGCTCCTCGATTGATCACGAGATGGTGCGGCGGCTGGGGGCCGCGACCGCCCCAGCCCCCCGAGGCCACGTGTGCGATAGCCCGCACGCGCGGCCTCGAACGCGGAGGGCCCGTCGCACGCAGCCAGCGCCAGCCGCACCTGCGCGCCCAGCAGCGCCGGCACACCTCGGTCGAGCGCCCGCCGAAGCGCGCGCTGATCTGACGCCGGTTCGACGTGCGAACCGGTGCTTGCGCCTGCCATGCAGCGCAGCGCCCGGAACCGCAACGCGTCCAGCGGCCGGCGTGTGCTGCGTGCGAGAAGGAGCCCGCTCGCCGCGCTGTCGTTGAGACCTGTCACGTCGCCGAGAGCGGCGCACCAGTGCGCCCTTGCCAGCTCCGCCAGGCACGCGGCCGCGGGCGTGCCGATGGTGGCGGCATGCTGACGGGCCGCGATCACCTGGGCTCCCGCGCGCGCCGGCTCACCCAGCGCACACCCGACCCGCACGCACAGCATCGCGTGCGCAAGCGCGACGAACGGCGGGGCAGGCGCGGCGTGACAGTCATCCGGATCAACATCGCATGGCTCGAGGCCGTGCAGGATGGCGTGAGCCTCGTCGTTCCGTCCAAGCCACCACAGGGTCCGCGCCAGAGAGATGCCCGCCCATGCACGCGTCGTCTGATGCCCGCCCAGTCCGGCTGCGACCACAGCCGAGCGCAGGCACGACTCGCTTTCGTCGAGCTGCAGCGCGTCGAGGTGCGCACGGCCCAGCCACGTGGACGCGACAGCCATCTGCGCGCCCGCCCCTGCCCGACCGTATCGCGACAGCGCTTCGGAGAAGCACGCCAGAGCCGCGGCCGTCCTTCCGCGGCCGACGTGCAGCCTCCCGCAGGCGAGGGCTGCGTCCCCCGCTTCCGGTTCATGGCCCCGCCGCGCCTGCGCACCGGCCGCCGCCCGCAGCAGCCGTTCGGCAGCCGCATGACGCCCGGCGCCCGCCAGGCGCTCGCTCTCGCCGATTGCGCGCCACACGTCGGCGCGACTCGATCGCGCTCGCGTAGTGACGGGAGGGAGAGCCGACACCGCACCAGAGGCCCCCCGCACCGTCGTGCCAAAGGGTGCCCGCGTGTCGTGCACGACGTACGCTCGGGTGACCGCATCGCTCAGGCGCAACTGTGGTGCGCACAGCGCCAGGGCAGCCTCGAGGTATCGGCCCGGCAAGCCGCCGCTCGAAGCTGCCGCCGATGCGATCCGGCGCGCGGCCCGGCGCGCGTCGGGCGCGAGCACCAGCATTCCCGACAGCTCCGTCGGTGTGAGTGGCGCGAGCGTCAGTGCGTCCCCCGCGGGCGGCCGCAGCACGAGCTGAATCACGCGGTGCGGCCGCGGCACGCGCGCCCCGAGCCGAAGGACGATTGCCGCGAGCTCGCGATCCGCGGCCGCCGACGAGCGCCGGCCGTCGTGGAGCACAACGAGGTGCCGCCCCGACACGATGGCATCCCACGCAGCATGGCCGTCCGCGTCGCGCCGCGCCTCGAGCCAGCGGATGGCGGGCGTCGCCAGCGCAACCCACCCGAGCCTTCGTGCTTCGCGTGCGCAATACCGCAGCAGGGTCCGCCCACCGGCGCCGAGCGGCGCGTTGACGTCCGTCACGGTGATGCCGGTCGGGGGCTGGGCATCCAGACGCTCGCGCAGCGCTGCATACACGGGCCGATGAATCAGGCGGACGCCGATGGAGCCCTCGGGGATCCGCAGATGTGCGCGGGGCCGCGCGCGCATGTGGTCCCGCCGTGGACGGCCGGCGAGCGACGCATGCGCAGACGCAACCGGCACCTCCCAGTCCACTGCACACGTGCCTGGCACAACCAGCGCGCGGCCCGCCTGATCGACACCTTCGATCGACTGGATGCCGGGCGCGACACCACAGGTGATCAGGAACTCCGCCACGCGGCCGCGGGCACGCCGCGCGGCGAATGGACGTCCCGGCCGCTGCGGCAGCAGCCCGTTCACCCGGTAGGCCTCGAACCGCGTGTCCTGGCCGACGGTCCCGAAGTCGAGACACTCGGCCATGCCGGGGTGCCAGAGACCGGTGAGCGCCGCGCAGCGCTCGCTCCACCGCACTGCCTCCAGACCATGCGCGGCAGGTGCGATGCGCAGCCACGCGCGATCACCCGTCGCGAGATCGAGGTGCAGCGCGTGGGCGAGTGGCAGGAAGCGGTCGGCGATGGTGGAAGAGCTCATACGAAGGTCCGCGAACCCGTGGCTGCAAAGGTACGGCCGAGCCATGGAGAGCCCTCGCGAGCGTCTGACGGGTGGTGCCGCGACACCAGTTTTTTCGCGGGTGCGCGGCCTGGGGCGCCGATCGTGCGGGAGCCAATCGGTGCAGCGCGTGCGTGCCGGGAGGCGCAGAAAGTTCGTATAGAATGGCCGCCGGATGCTGCGATTTCTCACGGCGGGCGAATCGCACGGGCAGGCGCTGGTGGCCATACTCGAAGGCATGCCGGCCGGCGTGCCGATCGATCCCGACGCCCTCACCCGCGACTTGCGACGCCGCCAGGGCGGGTACGGGCGCGGACGTCGCATGGCTATCGAATCGGACCGCGCGGAGATTCTGTCGGGTGTGCGGCGCGGGCACACCACGGGCGGGCCCATCGCGCTGCTCATCCCGAACAAGGACTGGCAGAACTGGCAAAAGACGATGACGGTCGCGTCGCGAGGCGCCGCCCGACGCGTCCGGTGCAAACCGGGCGCCCGTCACGAGGCCTCGCCCTGGGCACGCCGATCTCGCCGGTGCACTCAAGTACGAACTCGAAGACATTCGCGACGTGCTCGAGCGCGCCAGCGCCCGCGAAACCGCCGCGCGCGTGGCAACGGCCGGTCTCGCACGCCAGCTCCTGGCCGCCTTCGGCATCGAGGTGCTCAGCCACGTCGTCCGCATCGGCGACGTGGCAATCCCCGAGGCGCTCGCCGTATCCGTGTCGCGCATCCGCGCCATCCCGGCGGACTCGCCGCTGCACTGCGCGGATCCGGAGGTCGAGCGTCAGATGATTGCGGCAATCGATGCCGCGCGTGAGGCGGGGGATACGGTGGGCGGAGCCTTCGAGGTCGTCGTGAGCGGCGTGCCCGTGGGTCTCGGCAGCTACGTGCAGTGGGATCGCAAGCTCGATGGACGGCTGGCGCAGGCGCTCATGTCGATTCAGGCGATCAAGGGCGTAGGAATCGGGAAAGGACCCGCGGTCGCCGAGCTGCCAGGCTCGCGCATCCACGATGAAATCGTCCCGGTGACGGCAGCGCCGACAGGACACCCGGCCGTCGGCGTCTCGCGCGTGACGAACAACGCCGGGGGGCTCGAAGGGGGCGTAACGAACGGCGAAGAGATTCGCGTGACCGGCTACATGAAGCCGATCGCCACGTTGATGAAGCCGCTCCGCAGCGTGGACCTCACGACCCTCGAACCGTCACCCGCCGCCATCGAGCGGAGCGACGTCTGCGCCGTGACAGCCGCCGCGGTCGTCGGGGAGGCGATGGTGGCCCTCGTCGTCGCCGACGCGTGGCTCGAGAAGTTCGGGGGCGACTCGCTGGCGGAAATCCAGCGCAATTACGCCGCCACGACCGGCACCGTGCGCGCGCGCTTTCCGGCACGCACGCCGCGCTGAACACCGCGTCCCGCGCCCCATCTGATCGCCCGCCATGATCCGGCCCATTGTCAAGTACGGACACCAGACGCTGCACCGCCCCGCGGAGCGTGTCGACGCCGTCACGCCGGAGCTGCAGGTACTCATCGACGACATGATCGATACGATGTACGCCGCGCCAGGGATCGGCCTCGCGGCGCCGCAGGTCGGTATGGGGCTGCGGCTCTTCGTGGTCGACACCTCGGTGGGACGCCGGGCTGATGACCTGCTCGTGTTCCTCAACCCGGAGTTCGTCGAGCGGGAAGGCATGCAGCTCGAAGAGGAAGGCTGCCTGAGCGTGCCCGGGTTCACGGCCACAGTGGCGCGCCCGTCCCGGGCCGTCGTGAAAGGCCTCGATCGGCACGGGAAGGAACTGGTCGTCGAGGGTAAGGACCTCCTCGCACGAGCCTTCCAGCACGAGATGGATCACCTGGAGGGAACGCTGTTCGTCAACCGGCTGCGCGGGATCAAGCGCGACATCATCGTCCGCAAGATTCAGAAGCTCACGCGGGCCGGGGAATGGTAGCGGCGCCGCCGCTGGCGATCGTCTTCTTCGGTACGCCCGCTTTTGCCGCGCCCACGCTCCAGGCCCTCCTCCACTCCCGTCATCGGGTGGTCGGGGCCGTGTCGCAGCCGGACCGGCCGCGCGGGCGCGGGCAGAAGGCGAGCATTGCGCCGGTCAAGGAACTGGCGCTCGAAGCCGGGCTGCCGGTGCTGCAGCCCGAGCGCCTGAAGGATCCGGCGTTCCTCCATGCCTTTGCGGCCCTCCGCGCGGACCTTGGCGTGGTGGCCGCCTACGGCCGCATCATCCCGGAGGTCGTGATCAACACCCCGCCGCTCGGGCTGATCAACGTGCACGGATCGCTGCTGCCGCGGTATCGCGGCGCAGCGCCGATCCAGCGTGCCACGATGGCAGGCGAACCTGAGACCGGCATCACGATCATGCGCATCGTGAAGGAACTGGACGCCGGCGCCATGTTCGCGAAGGTGGTGCGGCCGATCCCGCTCGAGGCGACCAGCGGCGACATCGAACGCGATCTCGCCGAGGTCGGCGCGCGCCTGCTCGTCGAGGTGGTCGACTCCATTGCGGCCGGCACCGCTCGGGAGGAACAGCAGGACGATGCACAGGCGACCTACGCGCCGAAGATCACGCGCGAGGAGAGCCCCATCGACTGGACCCGGGCGGCGGCCGCCATCCACAACCAGGTACGCGGCCTCTACCCGTGGCCGCGTGCGTCAACGTCACTCGATGGCGCCCGGCTGATTGTGATCCGCACGATCCCTGAGGATGCACGCCTGTCCGCCGGGACTGAAGTCCCGGCTCTACAAAGGGCCCTTCCCGAGGTGGCGGCGGATGTAGAGCCGGAACTTCAATTCCGGCGGATCATGCCGGGCACCGTCATCGAAGCATCCGGCGACGCAATCCGCGTCGCCACCGGGAGCGGCGTGCTCCTCATCCTGGCGGTGCAGCCCGAAGGCAAGCGCGCGATGACCGCCCGCGAGTTCCTCGCCGGCCGTCCGATACCCGCAGGCACCCGCCTCTCATGATCGCCCCCGCGCGAATCGCGGCCCTGCGGGTGCTGCAGGCGGTCGATGCCGATCGAGCCGACCTACCAGGTGCGATCGCCGAAGCCCGCACGCATCTGCGCGACGAACGCGACCGCGCCCTGCTCGTCGAGCTCACGACCGGGACCCTGCGCTGGCTCGCCGCACTCGATTACCTGATCGCGCAGGCGGCGAAGCGGCCGCTCGCCCGCCTCGACCCTGAGGTCCGCGACGTGCTGCGCCTCAGCATCTACCAGCTCCTCCATCTGGATCGTGTACCCGCGTCCGCGGTCGTGGACGATGCCGTGGAGCTGACGAGGAAGGCGGGCAAGAGCAGCGCAGCGGGCCTCGTGAACGCGGTCCTGCGCGGGGTGAGCCGCACGCGCGTTGCCTTGTCGCTGCCGCCGAAGCCGGCACTCACTGCGGACGGGAAGCCAGAGAATCGTGATGCCGCCCTCGACTATCTCTCGACGACGCTGTCGCACCCACGGTGGCTCGTGGCGCGCTGGATGGATGCGCACGGCTTCGCCGCGACGGAACGATGGGCGCAGTTCAACAACGCCCCTGCCCCCTTAACCCTCCGCGCGAACACGCTGCGCACGACGCGTCCGGCGCTCCAGCAGGCGTTGGCTGTGCACGGCGTCGAGTGCCGCCCGACGAGCGTCGCCCCGGACGGCCTGGTGGTGACGCAGGGGAACCCCCTGCACACGCCGCTGGCCGACAGCGGTGTGTTCGTGCTGCAGGACGAGGCGTCGCAGACGGTCGCGGCCCTGTCACTGGCGGCGCCCGGGGAGCGGGTGCTGGACACGTGCGGGTCGCCCGGCGGCAAGAGCGTCGCCATGACGGCCGCGGTGGCGCCAGATGGGGTGGTCGTCGCAGGGGACATTCGCGGCCGCCGAATCGATCTGCTGCGTCAGACGCTGACCCGGATGGGCGCGGGTCGGGCTTCTATCGTACAGATCGACCTCAGCCGCCCGTTGCCGTTCGGCCCGGTGTTCGACTGCGTCTTCGTGGACGCGCCGTGCTCAGGCCTGGGCACGATTCGTCGCGAGCCGGAGATTCGGTGGCGGCGTGCGCCGGCCGACCTCACCTCGCTGGCCGCGGAGCAGTCTGGCTTGCTCGGGAACGCAGCGGAAGCCGTCCGGCCTGGTGGACGCCTCGTGTACGCCACCTGCTCGAGCGAGCCCGAGGAGAACGAGGGCGTCGTGGCCGCCTTCCTCGCGCGGAATCCCGAGTTTTCCCCGGTTGGCAGGCAGGCGCTGCTGGACCGGCTGCCGACATCGATGGGCGATTCTGATCGACGATGCGGGCCATCTCCGCTCCTGGCCCTGGCGGCACGGCCTCGAAGCGTTCTTCGGTGCCGTAATGGTCAGGCGTAGTGCCGGGTCGATCCCCTTGGACGCGTCACCCGACCTGTAGTACATTTTCCGTTTGCATGTTGTTCAGGACCCGCGTCTTGGGCGCGGGGAAATTGTTCGTCCTCGCCGCCGCCCTGCTTGGCACCTTCGTGCTCTTCGCCGCCGTGGCCATGCGCGTAGCGGTCCGCGCGCGTGAGGTGAGCGTTCCCAACCTGGCCGGACGGACTGTGCAGGACGCGACGGCCATCCTCGCGGACCACGGCCTCACGCTGCGGGTCGATCTGGTCCAGCGCGTGGACCCGAAAGTGCCCGCCGGACGCATCACCCAGCAGGACCCTCCACCCGGAGCGGTGGCCCGTCGGCAGCGAGGGGTGAAGGTGTGGCTCAGTCTCGGGCAGCAGGCTGCCGTGATCCCCGAGCTGACGGGCCAGACGGAACGCACTGCGCAGATGCGCCTGCAGCAGGATGGACTCGTGCTCGCCTCGCTCGCCGAGATCCGGTCCAGCGAGTTTCCGCCGGACGCGATTGTGGCGCAGAACCCGCCGCCCGGGACCCGCGGCACGGAGGTGGCGCTGCTGGTCAACCGTGGCGCGGAGGGCGCGAGCTACGTGATGCCCGACCTCATCGGCATCGATGGTGAGCGGGCCGCCGACTTCCTGCGGGGGCGCGGGTTCCGGGTCGCGGTGGTGGGCGATCATCCGTATCCTGGCGTTCCGGCCGGGATTGTCATCCGGCAGACCCCGGCAGGCGGCTTCCAGATTGCGCCCGGCGAAGCCATCTCGCTCGAGGTGAGCCGGTGACGGTGCAGATCGCCCCCTCGCTCCTGTCTGCGGATTTCGCGCGACTGGGCGCACAGATAGAGGCGGTAGAGCGCGGCGGCGCGGACCTGCTCCACCTGGACGTGATGGACGGCCACTTCGTGCCGAACCTCACGATGGGACCGCCTATCGTGAAATCGGTGCGCCGCGTGACGAAGCTGCCACTGGACGTGCACCTCATGGTTCAGGAGCCGGATCGTTTTCTCGAGGCGTTCGCGGAGGCCGGCGCGTCGATGATGTCCGTCCATGTCGAGGCGACCGTGCACCTGCACCGCACGATCGCGGCGATCAAGGCGCTGGGGTGCCGGGCCGGGGCCGTCTTGAACCCGGCGACTCCCGTCGTGGCGCTGGAAGAGATTGCCGGGGACCTCGACTACGTGCTCGTCATGTCGGTGAATCCGGGGTTCGGCGGGCAGGCCTTTATCCCGCGGACCGAGTCTAAATTGCGGGCGGTTCGGATGTTGCTCGACTCGGAGGGCAGCCGCGCCACCATCGAGGTCGACGGCGGGATCGACACACGGACCGCCGGGCGCGTCGTAGCGGCCGGGGCCCGCATGCTGGTGGCGGGCGCGGCGATTTTCACGCATCCGGACCCTGAAGCCGCCACGCGTGAGCTTCGGGCCGCTGCAACCGCACGGCTGACGGTCTGAGGTGGGCAGGCAGGCGAGCGCGGCCACGCGAGTGCGGGTACGGTACGCCGACACGGACCAGATGGGCGTCGTCTACTACGCGAACTACCTGATCTGGTTCGAGGTCGGACGCACGGAACTGCTCCGCACGCTCGGCTGGTCATACCGCGACATGGAGCACGCCGGCATCGGGCTGCCGGTGACCGAGGCCTCGTGTGTGTATCACCGGCCCGCGCGGTACGATGACGAGCTCGACATACAGACTACCGGAACGCTGGTGAGCGGAGTGCGCATGCAGTTCGACTACGAGATCGTTCGGGAGCCCGGCGGCGAGTTGATCGTGCGCGGGCGCACGCTGCACGCGTCCGTCGACGCCCGGGGACGACCGTCGCGCCTGCCGTCACGGGTCACGGAGCTCTTCGCATGAAGGCACTCGTCACGGGCGCGGCAGGCTTCATCGCATCGCACCTCGCCGGCGCGCTTCTCGATCGCGGGGTGGAGGTGACTGGGATTGACTGCTTCGCCGATTACTATCCGCGGGCGGTCAAAGAGGCAAACCTCGAGACGCTCACGTCGCGGCCGGGGTTCTCGTTCGTCGAATCGACCATCCAGGGTGCCCATCTCGACCGTCTGTTGAATGGCGTCACGCACGTGTTCCACCTGGCTGCGCAGGCGGGCGTGCGCAAGAGCTGGGGACGCGACTTCCGGGTGTACACGACGCACAACATCGAGGCGACCCAGGTGCTGCTCGAGGCCTGCGTCGGAAAACCGCTGCAGCGCCTGGTGTATGCGTCGAGCTCCTCGGTGTACGGCGATGCGGTGGCGATTCCGATGCGCGAGGATGCCGTGCCTCACCCCCTTTCTCCCTATGGCGTCACCAAGCTGGCCGCCGAGCACCTCTGTCATTTGTACAGTGCGAATCACGGCGTGCCCGCCACGTCGGTGCGTTACTTCACCGTGTATGGCCCGCGGCAGCGTCCGGACATGGCGTTCAACCGCTTCCTGAAGGCCGCGCTGCGCGGCGATCCGATTACGGTGTTCGGGGATGGCGGGCAGACACGGGACTTCACCTTCGTCGCGGATGCCGTTGCGGGCACCATCGCGGCTGGCGAACGCGGCGTCCCGGGACGGGCGTACAACCTGGGGGGCGGCTCGCGCGTCAGCCTCAACGAGGTGCTCGACATCGTCGGGCGCGTCACCGGCCAGCTGCTGAAGATCGAACGTGGTCCGGCACAGAAGGGCGACGTGCGCGACACCTACGCCGATACCTCGCTCGCGCGCACCGACCTTGGATTCCAACCAACCGTGTCGCTGGCCGACGGTCTGGCAGAAGAGTACCGCTGGCTGGCATCAGCTTCCGTTGCATGACACAGAACCGCGCGATCACTCCCCTTGCCCTCCTCGTCGCGTGCGCGCTTGCCGTTGGGGCGGGCGCGTGCGGGGGCAAGAAGGACACCATACCAACCGGCATCGCGGAGGCCGACAAGTTCCTGTTCGAGCGGGGCACAGAGCTGCTGAACGACGAGAAGTGGCTCACGGCACGCGAGTTCTTCGGGCGACTGGTGGACAATTACCCGCAGAGCCCGTTCCGCCCGGACGCGAAGCTGGGATTGGGTGACACGTACCTCGGCGAAGGCAACGTCGAATCGCTCGTGCTGGCGGTGAACGAGTTCAAGGAATTTCTGAGCTTCTACCCGACACACCGGCGCGCGGATTACGCGCAGTACAAGCTTGCCCTCTGTCACTACCGGCAGATGCGCGGTCCCGAGCGCGACCAGCGTGAAACCCGCGAGGCCGTGCAGGAATTCGAGACGTTCATCGCGAAGTACCCGAACAGCCCGCTGCGGCCCGAGGTGCAGGCGCGCTACCGCGAAGCGCGCGATCGGCTCAGCCTCTCGGAGTACCGCGTCGGCTACTTCTACTTCCGCCAGCGGTGGTATCCGGGCGCCATTGCCCGCTTCAGGGCGCTGCTGAAGGAAGACCCATCGTTCACGCAGCGGGACGCGTTGTATTACTACCTGGGCGAAGCGTTGCTGAAGGTCAAGCTCAATGCCGAGGCGCTGCCCTTGTTCGATCGGCTGGTGAAGGAGTTCGATACCAGCGAGTACCTCGAGCCGGCCAAGCTGCGGCTCGCCGAGTTCAAGGAGACGGTGCCCGATGCCGGGGCGACCGGAGATGCGGCAGCCACACCGGCGACGCCAGCGCCGGGCGCCACCGGCCCTGCGCCGGACCCAACCGCGCCAGTACCCGGGCAGCACGACACCGACGCCGAACGAGAGGCACCGACGACGGCACCGACGACGGCACCAACCCCTGGGGCGCCAAGCGGCAGCGCCCCGGCGCCGCCTGCTCCGCCGCCCAGCGCGCGCTCTCTCTAGCAGCGCGTCTATGGACTGCTGGAACTGAACCCCGCAGCAGAGCAGAACGTGACGCAGGACTCGAGCCCTGTCGGACGGGGGCAGCACCTGCCCGCGCTACAATGCCGCGACATGTCTGCGCGGCCCGGCACCGCCCCGCGCCGGGTCGACGCGCGCGCCGCGCCATGAACCTGCCGAACGCCCTCTCCGTCACCCGCATCTTCCTGGTGCCGTTGCTGGTCGTGGTATTGCTCACGAAGTTCGAAGGGCATCGCATCTTCGGCGTGCAGAAGGAGCTCGTGGGGGCGGCGATCTTCGGCCTCGCCTCGCTGACCGATTGGCTCGACGGCTACCTGGCACGGCGGCGCGGCCAGATCACCGCGCTCGGCCAGATGATCGATCCGATCGCCGACAAGCTGCTGACCTCCGCCGCGTTCATCTCGCTGGTGCAGCTGAATCTCGCGCCGGCGTGGATGGTGGCGGTCATCATCGGCCGCGAGTTGGCCGTCACCGGTCTGCGCAGCTTCGCCTCCACGCGCGGACGCGCGTTTCCAGCCTCATCCCTGGGGAAGGTCAAGATGGTGGCGCAGGTGGTCGCGATCCTGCTGCTGATCCTCGGGCAGAACGGCACGCAGCCGTTCTTCACGCTCGGCAAGGTGGCGCTGTGGGTGGTCGTCGCCACGGCGATCATCTCGGCGGTCGACTACTATCGCGCGTACGCGGCGACCGTCACGGAGCCGCTGGATTTGCCGCGCGACAGGTCGAGACCCTGAACATCGGATATGATCGGCGGTCGCATGAAAGCCATCCTCCTCGCCGGTGGCAAAGGCACGCGCCTGCGCCCGCTCACGCTGCACACGCCGAAGCCGATCGTGCCGATCTTCCAGCAGCCGTTCCTCCACTACCAGATCGAGCTGCTGAAGCAGTTGCCCGACATCGACGAGGTGATCCTCAGCCTCAATTACCAGCCGCGCCGGATTGAAGAGGTATTTGGCGACGGCAGTAATGCCGGCATCAAGATCCGCTACGTGGTCGAGCCGTCGCCGCTCGGCACGGGTGGGGCGATCCGGTATGCGGGCGAGTCGCTGACCGATTCCGTCGTCGTGTTCAACGGCGACGTGCTGACGCAGATCGATCTCGCCGCCGTCCTGCGCCTGCACCGGGAGCGACGGGCAAAGGCCACCATCGTGCTCACGCCGGTCGACAACCCGTCGGCATACGGGCTCGTCGAAACCGACGCGGACGGCAACGTGCGCCGCTTCCTGGAGAAGCCCAACGCGGACGAGATCACCTGCGACACGATCAACGCGGGTATCTACGTGCTCGAGCCCGACACGTTCGATCGCATCCCGAAGGACACCGCCTGGTCGATCGAGCGCAGCTACTTCCCGTCGCTGGTGGAGCGCGGCGAGACGTTCGTGGCCTTCACCTCTCGCGGCTACTGGATCGACATCGGCACCCCGGAGAAGTACGTCCAGGTGCACCGCGACATCATGGATGGGCGATACGTGGCCCCGCCGTTCGCGGCTGGTACGGGCTCCGTTTCGATGGCGGCCGACGTCCGGGTCGAGCATGGCGCGACAGTTGACGGGCCCGCATTTCTCGAGAGTGGGGTCGTCGTCAAGGCTGGTGCGCGGATCGGCCCGTACACGGTGCTGGGCAAGCAGTGCCACGTCGAGGAAGATGCCGTCGTCCGCGGCTCCATTGTCTGGGCGAATGGCCGGATCGGCCGCGAAGCGATCGTCGAGGACGCGATTTTAGGCCGCCATTGCCACGTCGGCCGCGCCGCCACCGTCGGCGCCGGCGCCGTGCTCGGAGACAAGTCCGTGGTGACCGACTGGAGCCGTACGAGGGGATGAGGCGGCATTCGGCAGGCGTCGGAGCCTGGCGCTTGGCGGCTGAGAGCGCAACCGGACAGACCCTGAGGACCGAGGCCGAAACGTGCCCCGGCGCCTGGAGCCCGGAGCCTGCAGCCGGCTCTCAATGAAGCGAGGTGCGACGTGAACGTGAACCAGGGGATTTTCAAGGCCTACGACGTGCGGGGCGTGTATCCCGGTGAGATCGACGAGGAGGTCGCCGGCGAGATCGGCCGCGCGTTCGTCACGTATCTCGGGGCGCGGCGAATCGCGGTGTCGCGTGACATGCGCCTCTCGTCGCCCGCGATGGCGTCCGCGTTCATCGAGGGGGCGCTCGCGCAGGGCAGCGATGTCGTGGACTTCGGCATGATGGCGACCGACATGCTGTACTTCGCGGTGGCGAGCGAAGGGCTCGAGGGTGGCGGGCAGATCACCGCGTCGCACAACCCCGGCGAGTACAACGGCATCAAGTTGGTGCGTCGCGAGGCCCTCCCTCTCAGCGGCGAAGCCGGCCTCGGCGAGATCCGCGACATGCTGGTCGGCGGCACGATTCCACCGCAGGCGACAACGCCTGGCCGACGCTCCGAGATGAACATCCTCGGCCCGTACATCGATCACATCATGTCGTTCATCGACCCATCCATCATCAAGCCGTTCAGGGTGGTGGCCGATGCGGGCAACGGCATGGGCGGTCTCGTCGCGCCGCCGATGTTTGCACGGCTGCCCTGCCACGTGATCGAGATGTGCTACACGCCGGACGGCAGCTTTCCCAACCACGAGGCGAATCCCCTCATCGAGGAGAACCGCGCGCACATTGTCGAGCGCGTGATCGCGGAGAAAGCCGACATCGGCATCGCCTGGGACGGGGATGCCGACCGCTGCTTCTTCATCGACGGCACGGGCGAGTTCATCTCAGGCGACTTCGTCACGGCGTTGCTGGCGGAAGCTTTCCTGCTGAAGCACCCCAGCGCAACGATCGTCTACGACCTGCGCGCGAGCTACGCGGTCCGTGACACGGTGCTGCGCTACGGCGGCCGGCCCCTGGTGAACCGTGTGGGTCACGCCTTCATCAAGCGCCGGATGCGGGACGAGGACGCCATCTTCGGCGGCGAGGTGACGGGGCACTACTACTTCCGCGATAACTTCTACGCCGACAATGGCTTCATCCCGGCGCTGCTGATGCTGGAGCTGATGTCCAAGAAGAACGCGTCCCTCGCCGACCTGCTGAAGCCGATGCGGGCGAAGTACTTCATCTCGGGCGAGATCAATACGAAGGTGGCGAGCATGAGCGTCCTCGAGGACAAGCTGCACGCGCTTGCACGCCAGTTCAGCGATGGCGCCGTCACGAAGCTGGATGGGGTCTCGGTCGAGTACGACGACTGGCACTTCAACGTGCGCGCCTCGAACACTGAGCCGCTCATCCGGCTGAACCTCGAGGCCACCACGCAGGAGCGGATGGAGAAGAAGCGCGACGAGGTGCTGGGAGTGATTCGGGGCTAGTGGCCTGTCCTTGTCATCTGTGGAGTAGATGTCGGAGCGCGGCGCCCGAGTGGCAAGGCGTGAGGAGCGAGCATGTCGGGAATATTCGAGCGGCGAGCAACGCCGCCAGTCGGGATGCCCCCGCCCGACAGGCACACTGCAAATGACAAGAACAGGCCACTAGCAGGCGGCAGCTGCAGGTGCCGTGTTGCCGAGTGACCTGCGAGCCCGACCGGACGGCGGCCCTGTAGGCCACAACCTGAAGCGCGTCAGCAGTGCAGGGCGGACCCCGTAGCGCCACGGCCTTCTGCTAAAATGGCCGTTCGAGCGGGCTTAGCATAGTGGTAATGCTCTGGCTTCCCAAGCCAGCTAGACGGGTTCGATTCCCGTAGCCCGCTGATCCACCCCGTCCAGACCCGGCCCACCTAAAGACTCCGCCGACGCCGGATCGCGCCGTCCAAACTCGTACCACCGCATCCCGGGCTGACCGCCGGTAGAAACTACCGTAACCCCTGCCCTCGATTGCACGGACTGAGTTACCGACACGCTTACCGTCGGGCGCGGGTTCGGTTCCGAGGCGGCCTCGCATGCCTTGATGTGATCGACGTTTTTTCCTGTAGTCCCTTTCAGAACTGACTGCTAGCGAGATAGCGGCGAGGTCGCTCCGAGGGAGACACCGATCGTGTAAGGCGACAGCGCAAGGCGGTCGATTGCAGCGTGGAGCTCTTCGGCTATTCTGGTCTGGACAACGGTGACACGTACTGACCGAGTGAGGTGGCCATGTCCCTCCGCTTCCGGCCGGCGTTGAGCGTCAGTTTGCCCGTCCTTTGTCTGCTCGCCCTCGAGGGGGGCACTCCCCTTGCCTGGTCTCAAGGCACCGCGGCGCCGCCGAACCAGGTTCCAGCCCAGCCTGCGCCCACCGTGCGGCCCCGGATGCGGGAGCACTTCACCCGCGGCGCAGAGATCCGCGACGCCGTCATCCGGGCCGACCTCGAGGCGGTTCGCGCTCCGGCACGATGGCTCGCCGAACACCCGCAAGAGGACCTCCCCCTGTCGGCGCAACCGAATATCGCCGAAATGCAGCGGCTCGCAGCCGAAGTGGCCGCGGCATCAGACCTGGTGCAGGCCGCGCGTGGCACCGCGCTGCTGGCGGCGGCCTGCGGCTCCTGCCACACTGCTGTCGATGCGACGCCGACGCTGATGGCCGCCCTGCCGCGAGGTGAGAACGAAACCCTCGCCGGCCACATGCGGAAGCATTACCGCGCCGCCGACCTCCTCTACCGCGGGTTAGTCGTTCCGTCCACCCACTCGTGGAATGTCGGAGCAGATGCGTTGACCGGTGATCCTGTGGAGCTCGACTTGAAGCGGGGATCGACGCCACAGCCCGAGATCGAGGCACTGGCGCAGCGACTCCATGACCTGGCGCAGCAGGCCCGCAAGGCCGAGGACTCGAAGTCCCGTTCGGACCTGTACGGACAGATGCTCGCAACCTGCTCCGAATGCCACAAGCAGCAGAACGTCGAGATCGCGCAGGAGGCGCGGCGCGACTGATTGCGGGCCCGACTCACAAGCCGAAGCAAGCGTTAGCCCGTGCTTGTCGAACATCGCGGCCATGGCCGCCGCGCGCGTCGGCGTGTCGATGCCCGAGGCTTGCAGCTTCGCCAAAAAGTCCTGATAGTTTAGTCAACGAAAGGATGTTTCGATGACGACCATCGCGATGACGCCACGGGTGACGTCCTTCGCCCCGCAGTTCCTTGTCGATGACCTTGAACGCTCGATCGCGTACTACAACAAGCTCGGTTTTGCGTTCGGCGAACCGTGGGACGGTTTCTACGCCATCGGCGAGTTGAACGGACTGGAACTCCACCTGAAGGAAGCGCCCAAAAACCAAGCGGAGCGTCGCTGGCGGCGCGACAATGAGCATCTTGACGCCTCGGCCGGCGTCGACGGCATCGAAGCGTTTTTCGAACAGTGCGTCGCCAACGGCGTAACGATCATGAAACCGCTTGCCGTCACGGCCTGGGGGACAAAGGATTTCTATATCGAGGATCCCGACGGCTACATCATCTCCTTTGGCGGCAGCCCAGCGGCGGGGCCGTTGGAACCACGCAAGGACTCAAACTGACCACTACCTTATTTCATCGTCTCACCGCGGGCTGCTAGTAACTACTTTGTCAGGTTCTCAGTTCGACGTCTTTGAGCTTGAGCATCCACTTGAAATAGTGCGGCTGTGTCATGAAGAAATGCGCGGTGAAGACTTCTTGGATGACGGCGCGCACATGTGGCAGCGTCAGAAGCGTCTGCCGCGTCGGCGGCGTTCGTTCTGGAGAAAACTGTAGGCGATGGCCGTCAAGACGACATGGCGTTGCCACCCCGGCAGGCTGCGGCCTTCGAAGTGATCGAGCCGAGCTCGTCTTTGAGTTCTTGGTACTGCTGCTCGATCGCCCATCGCTGATGGGCCAGACGGACAAGGGCGCGCAACGACGCGGTGGACGGCAGATGCACCAGGTAGTAACGGACACGGTCGCCGCCAGCCAGATCCCGTTCGCACAGCAGCCAGACTTCGGGCGCGAGCCGTCGGGTCCGCGCCAATCGTGCGCGGGCGTGACCCGGACGGCACAGAAGCGGGCGCGCCACGGGGGATTCGTGCCGTTGCGCCACGAGACGAACCGCCACCGGCGAGGCGTTTGCGTGGCCGCCCAGACGCGCGCTTCGATGGTCTGGGTCTCGGGCGGCAACCGCCGACGCGTGCGCGGACGCCCTTTGCCGGTCAGCGGCGGGGGCGACTCGAGCCCGGGCGTGCCCAGGAACACTTTGAGATCGGACGAGACCCCCAAGGCATACGGCAGCTTGGCGCGATGCAAGGTGCGGCGCAGCGTGGCGTTGTCGCCGAACTCGGCATCGCCGACCACGGCCGTGAGCGTGAACCCCGCCGCGCGGACCTGGCGCAGCAGCGTCAACGCCAACTGCCATTTCGGCGCGAACAGCACTGTCGCGGGAATCTGGGCTTGCGCCCGCTGGCCCGGCGTCAGCCACTCCTCGGGCAGATACAAGGTCGCGCCCAGCAGCCACGCCCGCGTCCCGGTCCACAGCGCGACGGTGACCGCCGTCTGACAATTCGCAATCTTGCCGCGCGCGCCGCAGTACTGCCGCGCGACGCCGACCGAGGCCGTGCCCTGTTTGGGAAAACTCGTGCCGTCGAGAATCAGGACGCCGGTGCGCTCCGGGACCCGCGCGCGCAGCCGTTTCCAGAGCGACTCGGCGTCCCACGGCGCATGCGTGATGAAATGCTGGAAGGCTTGATAGGTGCCGGGATCGCTGAGGCGCGCCCACATGGCTTCCATCGACTTGCGACGACTGTCGCTCAGCAAGCCGGTCACATACCGACGCAACGCGCCGCGCTGACTCTGCCGACTGAAGTCCTGCTCGAACAGCTCCAGCCAGATCAGCAGTCGCTTCAGCCACGTCGTCGCGGTGTGATCCAACAACGCGCCACAGCGTATCGAACTCGCGCAATTTGTACAATGACCTCAAAAGTGATCACTCGCGAATTCATTCGGGAATTCATCAATCTGACAAAGTAGGACCAGTGTCCTGAGTCAGAGATTCGTGAAACAAATATCGACCCGCCATCGTACTCGGTTACAAGGAGAGTACACCGATGCGAACGGGCCGACCGTTGATACCGCTGACGCTGACCGTCGACGAGCGGACCACGCTGGAGCAGTGGACACGACGACACACGACGGCGCAGGGGCTGGCGTTGGAATATTGAGAGTGTTATGTGGTAATAGTATATATGTATTGCTCGTGAGTGAAAGAAAAAGGAAAAGGTGGGAAAATGGCGCGCGCGGTTTCTGCGGGATGGCCTGCAAGGCGTGCTCGATGAACCCCGGCCTGGCGCGCCCCGCCGCATCACGGATGCGCAGGTGGAGCACGTGATCACGACGACGTTGGAATCGACGCCGCGGGACGCGACGCACTGGAGTACGCGATCGATGGCCAAAGCGGCCGGGCTGAGCCAGTCGGCCATTAGTCGCATCTGGCGTGCCTTCGCCTTACAGCCGCATCGGGTCGAGACGTTCAAGTTGTCGAAGGACCCACTCTTCATCGATAAGGTCCGTGACATCGTGGGGTTGTACGTGAATCCACCGGATCGGGCGCTCGTGCTCTGTGTGGACGAGAAGAGCCAAATTCAAGCCCTGGATCGCACCGCGCCGACGCTGCCGCTGCAGGTCGGCCGGCCGGAACGGCGAACGCACGACTACCGGCGCCACGGCACCACCTCACTCTTTGCGGCATTGGATGTGGCCACCGGCCAGGTCATCGGCGAATGTCATCGCCGTCATCGGAGCACGGAGTTCCAGCAGTTCCTCAAAACGATCGACGCGACGGTGGCACCCGACCGGGACCTCCATCTGATCCTCGATAACTACGGCACGCACAAGACGCCACGCGTGCGGCGCTGGCTGGCCGCGCATCCCCGGTTCCATCTGCACTTCACACCCACCAGCGCGTCCTGGCTCAACCTCGTCGAGCGCTGGTTTGCGCTGCTGACGGAGAAGCAGATCAAGCGCGGGGTGCATCGGAGTACCCGTGCGCTCGAGACGGCGATTCGGGAGTATCTGACGCTGACCAACGCCTCACCGAAGCCGTTCGTCTGGACCAAAACTGCGGATGACATCCTGGAGAGCGTGGCGAGATATTGTCAACGAATCTCTGACTCGGGACACTAGATGGCTCAGCATCGCGCCCCCGCAAGCTGGAGAGCCCTACGGCAGCTACTTGGTCAGCTCTCGTCGAGTCGTAGAAACGGCGATTAGCACGGTGACGAGTAAGGGCGAGGATACGCTCGAAGCTGGCGTCTCACGCCTGACGCTATGATGCGGGGCCACTGCCGAAGACGTACACCGCTTACACTCGGCGCGAGTCCTTCACCCGGCGGCGCCTGCGTGCAGCGAGGAGTCCGAGCGTACCCGTACCGAGGAGCGCCATGGTTCCCGGTTCCGGTATCGGCGTCGATGGCGAAAACACGTATTCGAGGTGGTGATCCGTGCCCTCGAGTTGAATGGGTTGGTACAAAATCGGCGACGCCTCATCCACCCGAAATCCGAAGAAGGCTGCCCTTGCCGTGCCGCTTCCGACGAGCGTCGCGGTGAAAAGCGGCTGCTCACCTGTCGGCCCCTCTTGTTGTGAGGCAAACCCTGTCACGACGCCGTTGAACGTGAACGGCACAGTGAACGTCTGTCGGCCCTCGACGCCGCCCGTAAGGGTCACCAACGGCGTCGTGAAGGTGCCGCTGGTCGGCAATCCGAAAAATACCTCGGGGTAATGCACACCGTTGACGTTAGCCTCTCCAAAGGTGCGGAATCCCGTAAACAGCCAATCGCCACCAAGGGTGAGAGTGGTGCCTGTGGGGAATGGATCGCCGACGAGCGCCGTCACGAACGCATCGGTGTCCGTTCGAACCAGAAAGTCATCGCCAACCAACCTGATTCGCGCGTCGGCGATGGTCACGTCGACCTCGACCATCCCGCCGGTGATGGTGATTGGATCCGCCTGGAGTGGCATGGGGAGTGCCACCAGCGTCAGTAGAACGGCTGCATGCCGGGCGATTATTGGAATCGGAGTCATAGAGCACCTATAGCAGCCCATCTCCTGTGCCCGCGAGCGCACGCGTGCAAGAAGCGAACCTAGATGCGTCCGTGACCGCGGCGTCTGGGCGTGTCGTCGCTGTAGCACCGCCGGCGCGCTACACTGGTGCATGGTCAGCACACGCACTCGATCCCTGCGCGCCGGGCGACTGCTCGCGCCCCGCGTGCTCATCTTCACATCCCTGGGCTTGAGCGTACTTGCAGGCCTCAGCAGCCTTGCGAGCGCCAGGCGTCCGAATCCGCCGATGGCCAAGAGGGTCCCGAAGACAACGACGCTGCACGGCGTCACGCTCACCGACGAGTACGGGTGGCTGCGCGAGAAAGGCACCCCCGAGGTGACGGCATATCTCGAAGCCGAGAACGCCAACACCGAAGCTGGCACGGCGCACACCGCCGCGCTCCGCGAGACGCTGTACAACGAGCTGCTCGGGCGCATCAAGGAGTCCGACCAGGATGTGCCTGCGCGTGACGGCGAGTACTGGTATTACACGCGGACGGAAGAAGGGAAGGCGTACCCGGTCTTCTGCCGGAAGAAGGGAACGCTTGAAGCTGCCGAGGAGGTTTATCTCGACCAGAACGCGTTGGCTGACGGCAAGAAGTTTCACGCCCTGGGCGGCATGGACGTGAGCCCGGACGGCACCACGCTGCTGTACCTCGAGGACCTCACCGCGTTCCGCGAGTACACGCTCCACGTGAAGGATTTGTCGACCGGCCGGATCCTCGAATCGATCTCCGACGTGTGGAACGGCACGGCGTGGGCGGACGACAACCGGACGTTCTTCTACACGCGCGCCGACGCGGCAAAGCGTGGCAACACCATCTGGCGGCATGTCCTGGGTACGCCGCGTGACGCGGACGTGAAGGTGTTCGAAGAGCCGAACGTCCTCTACGACGCCGGTGTGTTCAGATCGCGCAGCGATGCGTTCATCTTCATTGCCTCCGACGGGTTCACCTCCTCGGAGTGGCGCGTCATCCCCACGGCGGCGCCCACGACGGCACCGCGCGTCGTCGAGCCGCGCCGGCCGGACGTCGAGTACCGCGTCGAGCACGGCGGCGGGTTTTTTTATCTGCTGACGAACGACGGCGCCCGAAACTTCCGCATCCGCCGCGCCGCCGATCGCGCGGGCGCCCCGCTCGAATGGACGGACTGGGTGCCGCACCGTGAGGACGCGTTCATCGAGGGCCTGGACGTGTTCGAGACATTCGCGGCGATCACCGAACGGCGTGCCGGTCTGCGCCGTCTGCGCATCGTCGGCCTCCCGGGAGATGCGTCCCACGACGTCGCGTTCCCGGAAGAGGCCTACGCCGTGTTTCCGGACAAGAACCCGGAGTTCCGTTCCAGCGTCTTCCGCTTCGCCTACTCGTCGCCCCTCTCGCCCTCGTCGGTATACGACTACGACGTCCCCACGCGGGAGCGGACCCTCCGCAAGCGGCAGGAAATCCCGAGCGGCTTCGACCCTTCGCGTTACGAGGTGCACCGCCGGATGGCGCCCGCACGCGACGGTGTGCAGGTGCCTGTCTCCATCCTGCTGCCGAAGGGTGTGACGCTCGACGGCTCCCGCCCGCTCCTCCTCTACGCGTATGGGTCGTACGGCCTCACGACGGAGCCGACCTTCAACTCGAACGTGTTGAGCCTGGTGGACCGCGGCATGATCTACGCCATCGCGCACGTCCGGGGCGGTCAGGAGATGGGCCGCCAGTGGTACGACGAAGGCAAGATGATGAAGAAGATGAACACGTTCACCGACTTCATCGATGTCGCCGAGTACCTCGTGAAGAGCGGCTACACGAAACCCGATCGCCTGGTCGTGAACGGCGGCAGCGCGGGAGGCCTGCTGATGGGCGCCGTCGCGAACATGCGGCCGGACCTCTTCAAGGCGATCGTCGCCGACGTGCCGTTCGTGGATGTGATCAACACGATGCTCGACGCGTCCCTTCCGCTGACCGCACAGGAGTGGGAGCAATGGGGCAACCCGCAGGATCCCGACGCGTTCGCCTACATGCGGCAGTACTCCCCGTACGACAACGTCCGCGCGCAGGACTATCCATGGATGCTGGTGATGACGTCGCTCAATGACTCCCAGGTGATGTATTGGGAACCTGCAAAGTGGGTGGCACGGCTGCGCAGCGTCAAGACCGATAAGAACCCGTTATACCTGAAGACCAACCTGGCCGGAGGGCACGGCGGCAGCTCGGGCCGGTACGAACGGCTACGGGAGGTCGCCTTCCGCTACGCGTTCATCCTCGACGCCGTCGGCCTGGCCGGCACGTCAGCGCCGACCCGGACTGCCTCGCGGAACTGACGGGGTCGGCTCAGTCTCCGGGCTCCAGGCTCCAGGCTCCGGCTCCGGCTCCAGATTCCGGGGCTCGTCACGTCAGCGCACGACGGAGAGTCCTCTGAAATCAGCAGTGACATCAGCCGGGCGCCTGACCATGCCCGGAGCCTGGAGCCTGGAGCCCCTCAACGCAGCCACACCGTCAGCGCTCCCGCAACCAGACCGATCGCGACGATCCACCCACCGTTCAACCCTCGACTCGCCGCGGCCAGCGCGATTGCTGCGATAACGCCGGCTCTGGCATCCGTCACCGCCGCGCGCGCCAGGGTCACGGTCACCGCGGCCATGAGCGCCACCGCGGCGGCATTGACTCCGCTCAGAAATCGTCCCGCGACCGGTGAGCGTCGGAGACGCGGCGCAATGCGGCCGAGTGCGGCCACGAGCCCGAACGCCGGCAGAAAGATCGCCACGGTTGCGACGCCCGCTCCGGGCAATCCGCCGAGGAGGTAGCCAACGAACGTTGCCGTCGTGAGCACGGGACCCGGGGTCACCTGTCCCACCGCCACGGCGTCCACGAGCTGCGTGCTCGTGAGCCATCCACGTGTGACCAGCGGTTCGAGCAGCGCGACGAGCAGGTATCCGCCGCCGTAGAGCACCGCGCCCGTCCGCGCGAAGAACACGCCAATCTCGGAAAGACCCGGTTCCACGACGATGCGCGCAGCAGGCCCGGAAGGTCCCGTGTGTGCCGCAACGCTGATCGCTCCAACGAGGAGGACCGCCACCGCGGACGCGGCCGCCTTGCGCGTCGGCGGCACGAGAGCAGCCAGCCCGCCGCCGAGAAGCAGGATCAGCTCGTTCACGCCCAGCAGACGCAGCACGAGCAGCGCCACCGCAATGACACCGAGCGCCAGGTTGCGGAGCGCCGGACGCGCAAGGCGCGCGGTCGCCATCACCATCAACGCCACGATGGCGGGGCCCAGTCCTGACAGCCAGGGCTGAATTGCAGGCAGCGATCCGTAGCGAACGTAGAGCCACGCGATGGCAGCGGTGATGCAGGCCGCCGGGAGGATGAAGCTGACGCCCCCCGCGATCAGGCCGGCCCAGCCCGCCCGGCGGTAGCCGAGGGCCATCGCCATCTCGCTCGAGTTCGGGCCGGGAATGAGGTTCGTGAGGCCAAGCAGATCGAGGAACTCGTCGAGCGGCAACCAGCGGCGCGCACGGACCACCTCGCGCTCCATGAGCGCGACGTGGGCCACCGGTCCCCCAAATCCAATCGCGCCCAGCCAGAGGAAGACGCGCGCAACCTCCGCGGCCGTGCCTGGCGACGGCGCGCGGCCCGACGCCGTATCGGCGGCGTCAGTAGCCGGCCGGGCTGGCGGCAGCGGGCCGGCCGCCACGCGACTCCTGCACGATGCGGACGCCCGCGCTTGCGCCGACGCGCGTGGCTCCCGCGGCGACCATCTGCTTCAGCGCTTCGTAGTCCTTGACCCCACCCGCCGCCTTCACGCCCATCTCGGCGCCCACCACCTTGCGCATCAGGGCCACATCGGCAGCGGTCGCGCCTCCCGGGCCAAATCCGGTCGAGGTCTTCACGAAGTCAGCCCCTGCCGCCTTCGCCAGCGTGCACGCCGCCACCTTCTCGTCATCGGTCAGCAGCGCGGC
The DNA here is from genome assembly GCA_963739995.1 of Vicinamibacteria bacterium. Taxonomy (GTDB): domain Bacteria; phylum Acidobacteriota; class Vicinamibacteria; order Vicinamibacterales; family JAENWD01; genus CAVUCH01. The sequence goes on from CAVUCH010000003.1 coordinate 139,278, forward strand.
CTCGATGATGACCTTGCTGCCGACGCCTGCCTCCCGGCACGGGGCAACGACCGCTCCGATGTCCCGCTCGACCGTACGCAAATCACCGGACTTGAGCGCGCCGACGTTGATGACCATGTCTATCTCGCGCGCCCCGTCGAAGATGGCGCGGCGCGTCTCGTAGTGCTTCACGTCGGACGTCGTGGCGCCGAGCGGAAAGCCGACGACGGAGCAGACGCCGACCGGTGAATCGCGAAGGAGCCGTGCGGCCAGCGCTACCCATGTCGCGTTCACGCACACGGTGGCGAAGCGCAACTCGGCCGCCTCACCACAGAGCCGTTCGATGTCGGCCCGCGTCGCGTCGGGTTTGAGCAGGGTGTGATCGATGAAGCCGGCGACGTCGCCCGGCTGGCCTCCGGTCGCATGCAGGCCGAGTCGCGACGCGCCCGCGTCGAGCACCCCGCGCAGCCGGTCGGGGCAACACTCGTACAGCACCGCATGGCAGCCGCACTGGGCGGGCAACCGGGCGAGGCCCTGCGCGGCAGCCACTTCCTCCACCACGATGGCGACGAGTCGTTCCAGATCCACCATGCGATGCGCAGCCTGCACTCCGGACGAGTGGCGTGTCTCGGCTGAACGAGTCACGCCCGCTAGAGCTCCTCGAGCCGCTTCACCTTCGCCAGCCGGGCGATGTACCGCGCCTCTTTCATCGACGTGGACAGGAACGTCTGGACGATCGCTATCGCTTCGTCTGGTGAGACGAGCGTCGCCCCGAGTGCGAGCACGTTTGCGCCGTTGTGCTCTCGCGCGTACCGGGCGAGCGTGGGGGTGGCGCACATCGCCGCCCGGATGCCGCGCACCTTGTTCGCCGCGATCGCCGAGCCCAGCCCGGCGCCATCGATGACGATGCCCGCCTCCGCCTCGCCGCGGGCGACCGGCCGCGCGACCGCTGCAGCCACGTCCGGATAGTCGGCCGGAGCGCCGTCCGACACGCCAGCGTCGGTGACGGCAAGCCCACGCCCGCGGCACCAGTCCATCAGTCGCTTCTTCAGCGCAACGCCGGTGTGATCGCTGCCGATTACGAGCCGCCGGATCTCGGCTGGTGGCGCCAGTGCCGCGGCGACTCCGCTCGGGACACCATCGTCGCGGACCACGGTGATGCGCCTGGCGCGGAGCGTGTCGTCAGCCAGCGGCGTCACGTGCCCGTGCCGTGCCAGCCGCACGGTCGTTCCTGGCGCGAGCACGCGGGCGTCGGCTTCCGTGATGATGTCGAACGGCTTCGTGTCCATCGGCGCGTATGCTACGCTCGTCATTTCCCTTGGGCTTCCGGCCTCGGGCTTCCGACCTCGGGCTTGCCAGACGAAGCCCCGTCGCCGTAGCGTATCCGCTCACAAGTCCCGTGGTGTCGCGCCCCGGGGCAGACTCCCCATGCCGAACACTGTTCTCATCTCCGAAGCGGCCATCGCGCAGCGCACCCGCGAGCTGGCCGCCGAGATCCACCGCGACTACGCCGCAGGGGGCCAGCTCCACATGGTGTGCGTCCTGAAGGGCGCGTTCATCTTCCTGTCCGACCTGGTGCGCGTCCTCGACATGCCGGTAACGCTGGACTTCATGGCGCTCTCGAGCTACGCGAACACCACCACGTCGTCGGGTGAAGTGCGCCTTCTGAAGGACCTCGACTCAGCCCTCGAAGGCCGCCACGTGCTCATCGTGGAGGACATCGTGGACACGGGGCTGACCCTGCACTACCTGCAGGATATCCTCACCGCCCGCGGCCCGAAGTCCGTGCGGACCGCATGCTTTCTCAACAAGCCCTCACGCCGCCAGATCGACGTGCGCGTGGAGTATATCGGATTCGAGATCGAGGACCATTTCGTCGTCGGCTACGGCCTCGACTACGGCGGACATTACCGTAATCTGCCCCACATTGCGGTGCTCGATCAGTAGTCTTCAATTCTCCCCGGGCGGAGTATGCCGCTCGCCCGCCAGCGCCCGTGTATCCGCCGGACCCCCGGGCCACCGGTGACGCGGCCAAGGCAAGATGCACCATCTACAAGGCGGGTTCGCCGGGCACTGAAGTCGCGGAGCCCCGCATTGTGCATTGTGCATCGTGCATTTCAATGCTTCCCCACCGCCTGCCGCACCACCTCCGACATCCGCCGCGCTTCCGCCAGCACTCGCCCTTCGTCCAGCGTCAACACCGTCTTGTTCTCCATCAGCACCTTCCCATGCACGATGGTGGTCTCCACATCGTCCCCGCGCGTGACGTAGACAAGGTGGGAGACAGCGTCGTAGAGCGGTGTCTGGCGCGCGCCGCTGACACCGACGACCAGCAGGTCGGCGCGCTTCCCGCGCTCCAGTGAGCCGACCTGCCGCTCCATCCCGAGCACCCGCGCACCGCCCAGGGTGGCGAGCTCGAGCACGGTTGCTGCCGGCAAGGCCCGCGGGTCGCGCGACGCCAGCTTGTGAAGGAACGCCGTCTGGCGCATGGCCTCGAACATGTCGAGGTCGTTGTTACTGGCCGCCCCATCGGTTCCCAGGCCCACCGCAACGCCAGCCTTCAAGTACTTGGTGACGGGAGCCGTTCCGCTTGCAAGCTTCATGTTGCTCTCGGGATTGTGCGACACGCCCACCTGTGCCTGCGCCAGCAGAGCGATGTCCTCGTCCGTGACCCAGATCCCGTGCGCGGCAACGATCCTCGGCGCCCAGAAGCCGATCTGCTGCAGGTACGCGGTCGGCGATGCCTGGAACCGGTCGCGCGCCGTCTTGAGCTCGTCCTCCGTTTCGGCGAGGTGAATCAGGAGCGGCTTCCCGTGCTTGACCGCCAGCGCGCGGCAGGCGAGCAGGACTTCCTTGTCCACCAGGTACATCGAGTGCGGCGCGACGGCGGGCGTGATGAGCGGATCGTCCGCGAACTCCTGGATGAAGCGCTCGGCTCTGGAGAGCGCCTCGGCGGGCGTCTTCGCATCGGGTGACGGAAACCCAATCACCGTCTCGCCAAGCACGCCGCGAAGACCCGCGACCCTCGTGACGCGCGCGATCTCCTCCTCGAAGTAGTACATGTCGGCGTAGGTGGTCGTTCCGGACCGAATCATCTCGAGCGCGGCAAGCTCCGTCCCCGCGCGTACGAAGGCCGGCGCCACCGTCTTCGCCTCCGCGGGGAAGATGTATTGCTGCAGCCAGTCCATGAGGGCGAGATCGTCCCCCAGCCCGCGGTACATCACCATGGGGGCGTGGCCATGGGTGTTGATCAGCCCAGGCATGATCACGCGTCCAGCAGCGTCGATGACCCTGCGCGGCGTGTACGCCTGCTGGAGCTCGCCTGGCGCGCCGACGGCCACGATGTCCGCACCGCGGATGGCCACCGCGCCCGGGGTGAGCACGCGCCGCGCGGCGTCCATTGTGATCACGGTGCCGCCCGTGACGAGCAGATCCACCGGCTGCGGCGCGGGAGTCTGGGCGTGCAGAACGGCGGCACAGGTGAAGATCGCAAACGGCGCGAGCGGACGTGGTCGAAGCATGCGCCCGATCTTATAGGTGGAGCGCTGTCAACGGTTGACGGTAACGGTTGGCGGTTGGCGGTTGGCGGTTGGCGGTTGGCGGTTGACGTATAGTGTGCCCGTGCCGGTCCACGTCGTTGAGCACCCGCTCGTGCAGGACGCGCTGCTCACGCTGCGCGACTCGCTCACCGGGCCCGAGGAGTTCCGCCGCATCGCCACACGGATCAGCGTGCTGCTCGCCGCGGAGGCCATGCGCGACTTGCCCACGGCAGACCGTGTGGTCCAGACGCCGATCGGGCCCGCGCGCGGCCGGGGGGTCACTGGGGATATCGTGGTGGTGCCGGTCCTGCGCGCCGGGCTGGGCATGCTCGACGCGGTGCTCGAGCTCATCCCTGGCGCTCGCGTCGGTCACCTGGGCCTGCAGCGCGACGAGACCACTGCGGTGGCGTCGCAGTACTACTCGAAGCTCCCCAGGGGCCTTGGCGACAGCTATGTGCTGATGATCGATCCGATGCTCGCCACCGGCGGCAGCGCGGTGGCCGGCCTCGACCTGCTCTACCGCGCCGGCGCCCGCGACGTGCGCATCGCGTGCATCGTTGCCGCACCGGAGGGGATCGCGATGGTCGAGCAGCGATACCCGGACGTCCACATCTACACGCCCGTCGTGGACGAAGGGCTGAACGCCCACAAGTTCATCGTTCCCGGTCTCGGGGACTTCGGCGATCGTCTCTACGGCACGGTGTAGGGGGAAGCCTCATGGCCGACGAGCATACGACCGCACCGCTTCGGAACCGGCGTCAGCATGCCCGCGGAGGTGGCACCGCCTGGAAGACCGCGATCACGCACATCGAGCAGAATCGCATCCTGATTCGCGGCTATCACCTGGACGAGATGATGGCCCGCGTCAGCTTCGCCGAGGCAATCTACCTCCTGCTCATGGGCGACTTGCCGACGCCGGCCATCGGCAAGATGATCGCGGCCATCCTCGTCTCGTCCGTCGATCACGGCGTGACCCCGCCGTCGACGGTCGTCGCGCGCAACGTCGCAGCGACCGGAGCGCCTCTGCGGGCGGGCGTCGCCGCGGGTGTGCTCGCGTTCGGTGCCCACCACGGAGCTGACGTGGAGGCCTGCATGCGAATGCTCGATGCCGGCCTCGACGACATCAGGCGTGGCAGCTCGCTGCAGGACGCCGCGCAGCGCCTGATCGACAGCTCGCTCGAGGGCGGACAGCGTCCGCCAGGCTTCGGCCACCGGCTGCACACGCGCGATCCGCGCGCGGTGCGGCTCATGCAGCTGGCGATGGAGCTCGAGCTCGACGCGGAGCACATACGGCTGATGCGCATGATCGAGCGGCTGCTCGAGTCACGGATGGGCCCGCAGGGCGAGGCCATGCCGATGAACGTGGACGGCGCGATCGCCGCGGTGTGCGGCGACCTCGGACTCGATTACGAGATTGGCAACGCGCTGTTCATCATCTCGCGCGTCCCGGGCCTCATCGCGCACGCTCATGAAGAGCGGCTGCGCCAGTCGCCCATGCGTCAGATCGACCCGGCCGACCACGTTTACGACGGCCCGTCGGAACGCCGGCTCCCCGAAACACGCAAGTAGGTCGTGGGCTGGGCGGCCTCGCGGCGCCGGGACGCGGTGTCCGCAGACCCGCAGCCTACTTCCCGGTGAGAATCTCGGTCAGGACCCGCCCGTCCACATCCTTCAACTCGAAGCCGAGCAATCGCGCCATCGTCGGGGCAAGATCGATCGTGTTCATCGAATCGAGCGTCACGCCGGCCCTGATCCCCCGGCCCGACGCGATGAATAGTGCCTGCAGCTCGGGGTCGGTGGATACGTACCCGTGAGCGCCGAGGCTGCCTTCGGAAGCGTCGGCCACCAGCCCACTACCCGTGGCCGTGGAGAAGGAATACCCATCTCGTGCGGTCAGCAACAACGCGCCCACCTGATCGCTCGCGGCCGGAGACGGCAGCCCGTATGACGCGTAGTCGGCGGGCTCGACGATCCTGTCGATCCCCTCGAGCCCGGTCAGCGCTGCTTTCGCACGCGCGAGCAGCTGTCCCTCAGGGTCGGGGACGGTCAGATACACGAGCGCCGTTCCTCCTTCCGACAGCAGGTACGCCTGCGCGGTGGCGACCTTGCCGTCGATCACCTCGAGCAACCCGGCCTTCAGAAAGGCGGCGTTCGGCATGATCTGACGCCGGACCGTCTTGAACCCATGATCCGAGACAATGACAAAGGTGGTGCGTCCGGCGAGCCCCGCCTGTTCGACGGCCTGGACGATTGTCGCAACCTGTGAATCGAGCTGCGCCATTGCCGCCATCGCCGCGAGGGTGCCCGGACCATAGCGGTGCTGCATCGAGTCGAGCGTCAGCAGATGGAACATCATCAGGTGCGGGCGGTGCCTGCGGATGATGTGCGCCGCTGCGACCGTCCAGACGTGATCTCGAAACACGATGTTCTTCGCCGCGAAGTTCTCCACCGCTTCCTGCGAGACGAGTCCCGAGCCGATCATCTCGCGGGCGATCTCGCCCTGGGGGTCGGGAAGTTCCCGGAACTCCCACGTGACCGTCGGCGCGTTCCAGATCGCCACCCAGTCCACCTGGGCCGTCGTCAGACCGCGGCCGTGCGCGATGTCGTAGAGCGTCCGCGCACGAACCATGTCACTCCGGTCCCGCCACGGCTCCACATGCGGAGGCACTCCGGGCGCACGGACCAGCAGGCCGTTGTAGATCACGCCGTGCTTCGCGGCCGTCACCCCCGTGATCATCGACGTATGGTTCGCCCACGTGACCGTCGGGTTTATGGGATGCATGCCCCTGGCCGTCGCGCCCTGCGCCGCCAGGCGCCGCAGGGTCGGCAGCGGCACCGATTCGTCCGCCATGGCCGACGCCATGAAGCCGTCGAGGCTGATGATGACGACGTGGTTGGCTCCGCCGGGTGCGTGCTGCGATTGTGCGGCGAGGAGGAGCGTTGCCGAAAGGGCAAGCAGCAGAACGAGGCCAGGGTGCCGGAACAGGCGATGTGGCATGGGCCCAGCCTACATGACAGGGCTGGTGTCTAATGCTGCGACCACCTAACCCCGCAGGCAGGTGCGGCCCGATGCAGGACTGGCGGAGACTCTTTGCGGTAAACTAGCGGCCTTGCCTCCGAGTGCGCGCTTGGCTCAGCGGTAGAGCACCGCCTTCACACGGCGGGGGTCGGTGGTTCGAATCCACCAGCGCGCACCACTTAACATCTAACTGTTATTTACGGGCTCAAGCTGCTCCGCGCCTGGAGTCGTTAAACGGTGGCCGTATGCGTGCAGTATGCCGCTGGGTCAAGCTCGACAGGCTGGTGCTCGATGCTCGCCGTCGTCGGTTCGATTTCGTTGTGGTTTGGTCCCTCGACAGGTTGGGCCGTTCGCTGAAGCATCTCGTGGTTCTGCTCGATGACCTAAGGCCCTCGGCGTCGGCTTCATCTCCGTTCGCGAGGGGCGATTGGACAACGCCCAGTGGGCGGCTGCAAGCGCAGCTGCTCGCGATGATTGCGGAGTTCGAGCGAGCACGGATTCAGGAGCGAGTGGTCGCGGGCCTCGCCCGGGCCAAGGCGCAAGGCCGGAAGCTCGGACGACCCGAGCGCCAGATTGACCCAGACCGGCTCGCGACGGTGCGCGGCCTTCCCGTTCGCGAAGCGGCTCGCCGCCTCGGGGTTCCTCGCACGACCCTCCAGCGGGCGCTGGCCCGAATACCCCTCGAATCGACCTCTGATTTCCTCGGAAAACGGGTCACTCTGGCGACGTGCTGGAGTGGCCCGCAATCACTGCCTTTGGGACCTTACTTTTTCAGTGGTGCGGGCGGCGCATCGCTGTTGTAGATGTCATAGGCAATCTTCCAGTCGTTGCCGACGCGCTTCAGGATCGCGACGTATTTACCACGGTCTGTCTTTCCTCCGGGCAGCGTCATCGTCATAGTGCCTACCTCGAACGCCTGAGAGCCCGAAACTGCCGACTCGACTGGATTCAGCTTCACGTTCGTTCCGCCTTGCTGAATCTCGCTCTTCCAATGGGCCTCTATGTTGGCGCGGCCCTTCACGGGCGCCTGGTTTGGAGGCATCACCACCGCGTCTTCCGCATAGAGTGCGGCGATTTTTGCCGCGTCCTTCGCGTTGAACGCCGCTTCCCACGCCGGTGCGGTTTTGATCGCCGGGTCGATCTTGCCCTGACCCTGGAGCATGACGGTCACCCCGAGGGCTGTTGCAACTGTGACGATGACTGCAAGTCTTCTCATTGCGGCCTCCTGAAGGGGCGGAGACTACTACCGCGCCGCCTGAGAGGCAAGGGGAACTGAACGATCAGGGCAGCCAGCAGGCGCGTGGGTTTCTGGGTCGCGTGGACGGGATCGTGTCTGACCACGCCACACTCATAGAAGGCATGATGCCCGTTGCGGTTCCAGCGCAGGCGCCCTGCCGATAATGGGCGGTGCAGAATCGCCAAGCCCTCGCCGGGTTGCGCGGGTCGGTCGCCGCTGATCTGCGGCGCACCATCGGGACGGCGCCAGAATCCCGCGCGAATCCACGCCGGACCAGCCGCCGGCGATAGTCGCCGAGCAGTTCCAGCGAGCAGAACGCGATCACCCATCGGTGCGCCGCCGCCAGGAGCAGCGGCACCACCGCCTCGACGTTCACCGGATCGAACGCGATCGGGATCGCGGCGCCCCGGTGCCCGCGACCGCCGGATCGCGGCTCCGGCGTCGAGACCGTCGCGAGCGTGCGCGCGCCCGTGTGCGTTTCCTCGTCGTACGGCGGATCGGTCACGACATGATCCGCCAGGGCGAGCTGCGGCAGAATGTCGCGACAACCGCCCTGATGGATCGTGATGCCGGAGCCGTCATCCTGGTAATACGGCGTCATCGCTTCGGCGCGTCCGCTCATGCGATCGGTAGGAGTCGCGGGTCCAGCCCCGCAAGCGCCCGGCGTCGGTCGGCGACCGTGAGCCGGACGGGTGCCGCAGTGGTCGGCTTCAGGTGACGATCGGCGCGCAGCGTGCCACGCTGGCGATGTTCCTCGATCGGGATGGCGTTGCTGCCACCACTCCCACGTCCGCCCACGTCGCCACCTCCGACGAAAAATCCGTTTTTGCTGCCCGCACACGCGTCTGACTGCCCGGCGGTTTCCGTTTTTCGCAGAAGCTCGACCGTGACTGCCCCCCCGAGGTCGGCTCGCGAAATCCCAGCCTCACCAGAATTAAGGTCGCCGTTCCGAGGCCGGTGGTCTCACGGGTTCTCCTCTTTCCGAGGTTTCTGCACATCAACACGCTGGCACTGCAAGTGCTACATCGTCTCCATGAGCGGGCGCGCCGATGCTGGCGGGCGCATCGCGCTCCACGCCACCGTATGTGTGCGCGTCGAAGACCTGCTCGGTTTGGGGCCTCTCGGGCCGGGCAGGTCGTTTTTACCGAGCCGAGGAGCACCCTGAAATGGACAGTCCCGAGCTGGTTGCCGTGTCCTGTCGGGAGTGCCGCCGGTCGCCGGTCGAAGTCCTCAAGCGGCTGCGCCACGGAAGGCGATGCCTGTGGTGTCCACACTGTCGGGCTATTTGGGTTGTCGATCTCTCGCTGCCGCTCGCCGAACCAAACCCCACGTAAGCGGCGCGCGGACATCCTTGAAGATTACGGCTACCAAGGCTCTCGCATCGGGCGTCCCCTTCCATCATCCCCCGCTCGTACAAGAAGAACCTCCTCGCCCGTCGGGCAGTGGCCGGCTCCCCGTGAGGAGAACCGGCCACCGCCGGGTGTCGCGAATCCACCAGCGCGCACCATCTAAATCCGTTCATCAAGCACTTATGGGATAGGCGCACGGCGGCCGTGATGCGTTCCAGCGGCCCGTCATGCGGTGGTCATGCGGTGTCGCAACCTGCCGCGGCCTCTTTGCGCTGGAACGGCCGCGAGACGGCCGCACCACACGCGGGCCGCTCGCCTCAGCCACGCCCCGGCGGCCCTGGGGTGGACGCGACCGCCTGACTACCCTGCTCACCGTTCGCCTCCAAGCAGGCCACTGACCTTGACTCGACTCGCACTCAGTGCGTGGCGACGCCGAACAGCCAGACGGCGAGCGCGAGAAGCCCTGTAAGCACCGAACATAGGACGGCGAACGCGCCCTGCTCCCGGCGTGCCTTGGGCAACTGGAAGACGACGACCCAGATAAACGCCGACAACGCAGCGACATGAATCGCACTCTCAAACACGGAGGTGGGTGGTCTGCCTTCCACGGTTAGACACCGGGAGAGCACAGACCGCACGGAGGATGCGGCGCGCCGGCGCAATGGCCGCCTCTGGCGACGATCACCGTTGCGGAGCACGCCGTCACACTGAGCGTCACGATCTCGAGATCGTCCGGCGGGAAGCGCAGCCCCCTCAAACTCACCCTTTCCCCTCGAACATCGTCCGCGTGTCCGCAATCGCGCCGGACAGTTCCGCCTGCTCGTGCGCGCGGAACAGGCGCGTCTTGCGCCACTCGCCGTCTTTGTCCGTTCAGCCAGACGGATCGCGGCCCTGCTCAGCCAGGCAACTCGCCTCGTCACGGTTCATCCCCACGCCCCGAAGGTCGACAGTTTCGCAGCGGGCGGAACGGTCTACCTCCCAGCCATTGTTGAGCACGACGATTGCATGCGCACTGCCGCCTTAGACCGAGGAAGGAAAGTGGCCATGCTGAGACTTTGCGCTCTTTGTGCTGCCGCGCTCGTGACCGCTGGATCGCCCCTCGGGGCATACGCCGATCCGATACAGATTGGCGGCGCCGTTCGGACGCAACCGTTCTTCGGCGTGCCGAATACCTACGAGTTGGTCGTGTCCACGTTCACGCTCGACTCTTTCAATGTGCCGATCCCGATAACGCTCACATCGGCGCAACAGGCCTGCTCTCCGTGCGCTCCGGGCCAAGTGATCGATGTGAGTACAGACCTTTACTCTGGGCGGCTCTAGCCTCACAGGCATCGCGACCGTTGATGGAGTGGGCTACCCGCAAGTGTTCGGGGAGGGAGAGCTAGCGATCCACGCTAGTCCGATCACCGTTCCCGCGGAGCCTGGCGCCTCAAACGTGTTCCGGGTGCCAACCTTTTCATTTACGGCGACTGGCTCGCTGCGATTTTTTGATCAAGCCACGTCCCAACTGCTCTTTGACCACGACGTGTTTGGTTCCGGAGAAGTGTTTCTCTTCTTGGTTGGTTCCAAGGGAGGCACCATCGGCATAAGCGACCCACCATACTCGGTCTTCTTCGAAAACTACTCGCTTGATCAGCCTGTGCCTGAGCCCGGCACCTTCTTTCTTGTCAGCACTGGCGCGCTGCTGCTGACCCGGCTGAGCCGAAAGCGCCGCCACCCAATCCGTTAGACCCTCGCCTCGCAACAGGCAACAGGCCACATCAACGCTCTCGCCCGGCCCAACTGAACGTCACTCACAAACCAGTGTGCGTTCCGAGCAGCGCATGGCGCCGCTGGTAGTTACGCCCACCCTTTCCCCTCGAACATCGCCCGCGTGTCCGCGACTGCGCCGACTAGTTCCGCCTGCTCGTGTGACCGGAACAGCCTCGTCTTCCGCCACTCCCCGTCCACGGTGAGCACGATCTCCGCCCCGATGCCGGGCACCGCCTTGAGGTCGATCGCGGCCGCGTGGTCGCCCTTGTGCAGCGTCCACACCCGCTGCGGCCTCAGGTCGTCTCGCTCCGTCCGCGCCTTGGCACCACGCGCGCCCACCAGTCAGCGTTAGTCATGAGCTGCCGCCCGCTTTCGCGCGGTTCGCCCCCAGGCCTATCCACGGATAGCCCAACGACTTGTAAAGGTCTGTGCTGATCTTCATGGCTGCGGATAACAGATCAGGCATACTGCCATCGAGCAGTAACAGCGCACGAGTGAGTCGCCCATACAACTTGAGCTCTTCCTCGGCTAACTGCGTAGGAGTTTCAACCCCGTGATCTTGCGGTAGCAAGTGCAGCGCGTCGTATGCTCTTCGACATTCGGCTACGGCCTCGAGCGTCTTGACGGTTTGAACGCAAAACGAATCCACCTCAGGGTCGCGGTGGTACGCCATCTAATGCCCCCCTTATCTCTCGGTTGGTTCGGCTGCCAGACTCACTGCACCCTCCCGCCACCGAACCCGTGCGCCTCGAGCCGCGCGCGCTCAGCCGGCGTGGCGTCCACGATCCCGCAGCCAGTCTTGAACGCGGCAGACAACAGGAACACCAGCGGCAAGACTGGACTTGCCGTTCTTCCGCCCGATCTCCACGAAGCAAGTGCGGTACTGCCGCCGGCGGTCACGCCCAACCGTCGCACGGCCGAGGCGCGTGGCCTCGGACTGACAGCCTTTAAACTCTTCGGGGCTCCTTAGCTGCGTCAATTACGTAGCACGCCGTCGGTGGATGCTGCGGCAGCGCTCATCGCCAACACAGCTCGCCCGCCGGACTTCCCGCCCCAATTCCCTGAATTCTGGTTTCACCGGCGAATCGAATATCTTCCTCTGCGATGCTTCTGAATCCGCTCACTCTGCCGGAATCGGGACGTCGGCTCGATCGGCAGGAGCCGACCGCGAGTGGCGCACTGAAGCAGAGTATGACCGCAACGCGGGTTCGATTCCCCAGCGGGATTCGACACCTGTGAGATGCGGAAACCCGAAAGATCCGCGCCGCTTGGGAAACGCAGGCTGTCATCAATCGGGGTCGGTGGAACGCAAATCTGGCGGTGAGCTCGCGCACCTGTCGCGCTGCGGAAGCGCGGACGATCCCTGGTACCAGAGCCGTCCTCTTCTCGCCGCGCGTCCAGCTCCCCGCACCCCCGGGCTTGTGCAACGGTTCGCGCAACTCTCCGGTGAGTGACGCTGTCAGCCGGTCGAGACTGGTCGTCGGAGTGGATCTACCGCTTCCGCACTCGCGGCTCGCGTTCGCCCGGCGCGACGCTCCGTCCGATCATCACTTCGGTTGGGGCCGCAGCGCACGCGCGCATGGGCGCTGGCATCGGCGTACCAGCACGCGTTTTCGGATCGGATGCTGAACGAGCTCCGTATCGGCGACACGCGCCGGTCCGTCAGTCGATCCGCCGTGCAACTGGACGCTACTGCCTCCGCCGCGCTGGGCCTGCCAGGAATTCCAGCAGGGGCGCAATTCGACAGCACGCTGCCCACGTTCCTGATGTCGGGGTATCAGCAACTCGGCTCCCCGCCGAACACGGCGACCGAGTTTGAGACGGGCGTCACCCAGATCGCCAACACGTTCACGTGGCTGCTGGGGCGCCACACGCTGAAAGTCGGGGCCGACCTCCGATGGGAACGCCTGAACGTGGTGCAGCCGCCCTCGCCCACCGGTTCGTTCATATTCAGCAGCCTGTTCACGGACCTGCCGGGTGTCAGCGGCACAGGCACGCCGTTCGCCAGCTTTCTGCTCGGGCAGGTACAGCAGTTCTCGATCGACCTGCAGGAGGAGCGCATCCGGAACCGCGCCTCCATCCAGGAGTACTTCGTCCAGGACGACTGGCGAGTGTCGAATCGTGTCACGGTCAATGCGGGCGTGCGCTACACGTTGAACTTTCCCTCGACCGAGAAGAACAACCAGGTGGCGGTCTTCAACCTCGCGACGCAAGAACTGGAATACCTGGGCCGAAACGGCCAGCCTCGGGCCGCCCGCGAGCTGCATCCGCTCAACCTCGGGCCTCGCCTGGGCATCGTCGGCCGCCTGACGGACCGCACGGTCGCGCGCGCGGGCTACGGCCTCATCTGGATCGAACAGGCCGGGATCACGACGCCGTTCACGACGCCGGTGTTCCCCTTCTTGCAGACCGTGTCACAGCGCACGCTGGACAACGTCGTGCCCGCATTCCAGCTCGCGAACGGACCCAGCGTCGCCCCCATTCCACTGACACCGGATGCGGGCCTCGGGCAGGGGGTCTTCTCGGTGGACCGTGATCTCGGCTCCGGGTACGTGCAACAGTGGAGCGCGTCGGCGCAGCGTGAGATCACGTCGAACCTCTCCGTCGAGGCCGCGTATGTCGGGTCGAAGATCACGCGCGTGGGTATTCCCGACACGAATGTGAATCAGTTGACGGTCGACCAGCTCGCGTTGGGGGCGCCCTTGCTGAAGCGTGTCCCGAATCCCTTCTTCGGCGAGATCCCGCGGTCCTCGTCGCTCGGCGACCCGACGATTCCGGCTTCGCAGTTGCTCAAGCCCTTCCCACGGTTCACGACGGTCAGCTTGTACCGGAACAACGTCGGCACGACCATCTATCACGGCGCGACCGTGAAGCTCGAGCAGCGTCCCGTGCATGGCCTGTCGTACCTGGTGAGCTATACCCGTTCCACGCTGATGGACGATGCCTCGTCCGTCTTCGATGCGTCGATCCTGACCGGCCCGGTCGCCAACTATCCCGTCGCCGACAGCTACAACCGCCGGCTCGAACGCGACTACTCGACGGGCGACATTCCGCACGTCTTCGTCGCATCAGCGGTGTGGGACCTTCCGTTCAAGAGCGACGGGCTGCTCGGTGCCTTGGTGAACGGATGGAGCGTGACGGGCATTGTGACGCTGCAGTCCGGCGTGCCGATCGCGGTCACGCAGGCCACCAACCAGAACGCCTTCGCCGGCTTCGGTACCCAGCGGCCCAACCTCGTGGGCGACCCCGTCTTGTCGGCGAACGACCGGTCCCCCGCTCAGTGGTTCGACACGGCGGCCTTCGCCGCCGCGCCGCAGTTCACGCTGGGGTCCGCCTCGCGCAACCCTGTGCGTGGCCCGAGCTATCGCAACCTGGATCTCGCGCTCATGCGGCAAGTGCCGCTCGGTGCCGGTGCAGCTCTCGAACTCCGACTCGAAGCGTTCAATGTCACCAACACGCCTCCGCTCGGCGCGCCGAATGGGGTGTTCGGGTCGGCAGCCTTCGGGACCATAACGACCGCGGGCGACCCACGTGTGCTGCAGCTAGCGATCAAGTTTCTGTTTTAGAAGTGCCGCGGCGAAGCTTGTTAAAACCCTCTGCGCAACACTTCGCAAGCCAGCGGTTCAGGAGAGTTGTACACCTTGGTCGAGAGCGGTGCCATGGCGACTGAGTTCGATAGCAAAAATCGCCCTCGCTGCAAGCTGTTGATAACAGGGGTGTTTTTTATGTGGCTGGGTGTCAGGGACGATTTTCGAACTTGGTTCGTGCAGAATGCCGCCTGAGCGGTTTGATTCAGCTGTGGCTCGCCAGTCTTACTGACGCGCCGGCTTTGCCTCCGGGAACTTTCACGAGCCGTTCAGGATCGCGGGCCGTGGCCGTGGGTGACCAAAGGTCGAACGATCCTTGCAAACGGCGGCATCCCGTACATCGTCGCATTCCAGAAGCATCCCTATCCGTTCGTCTATCACAGCGACAGGGATGGACGGGAGATCTATGAGTGGCGTGATCCGGAGCAGTGAGAACGCGCTGAGCGGGTCATTTCGCCTTCAGCCGTAATGTCTCAGGAAGGACAGGCTCAGCAACCGCTGGGCTTTCTGCTGTCCGCCTTGCTAGACTGCGCTGCATGCTGCCGAACATGACGCGTGGGCTGTTGGCCGTGGCGGCGCTGGTGCTGAGCACAGGGCTTGCGCCGGCGCAGGACCTCTTCGATCTCCAGAAGGTTGCCGACGGCGTCTACGCGGCTCTCGCGCGGCCGCGCACCCCGATCAACTGTAACGCCGCCGTCATCGTCTACGACGACGGCGTCCTGGTGGTCGACACGCACTCTCGCCCATCGAGCGCCCGCGCGCTCATTCAGCAGATCAAGAGTGTCACCGACAAGCCGGTGCGCTACGCAGTGAACTCGCACTTCCATTGGGACCACGCCCAGGGCAACCACGCCTACCCGGTCGCCTTTCCCAAGCAGGTGGCGATCGTCGCGTCCGAAGCGACTCGAGAGAACCTGATCACGCTGGGGATGCAGCGCGTGAAGGAACAGATCGACAACGGGCCCCGGCAGATCGACGACGTCAAGCAGCGCCTCGCCGCGGCTCAGAATCCCGCCGCCCAGGCGGTCCTGCGTGATGAGTTGCGACAACAGGAAGAGTACCTTGCCGAGATCCGAAGCCTCGAGTTGACGCTCCCAGACCTGACCTTCGACAAGACGCTCATTCTGCATCGGCCCGACCGCGACGTGGTGCTGCTGTTCCTGGGCAGGGGGCACACCAGCGGCGACGTCGTGGCGTACCTGCCGAAGCAGCGGGTGGTCGCCACCGGCGACCTGCTGCACGGCTGGATGCCGTTCATGGGCGACTCGTACCCGCCGGAGTGGGTGGCGACGCTCGACGCGCTCGACAAACTCGACTTCGACCACATCATCGGCGGTCACGGCGGCGTGAAGCCGAAGTCGCACCTGCGGTTCTTCCGCAACTATCTCTCGGACCTGATCGCCGAAGTCCGTCGCGCCCGCGACCGCAGCGAATCGCTTGCGCAGGCCACCACCGCGGTCACCGCGGCCCTGGCGCCGAAGTACGACGCCGCCATGGAGGGGCGCTTCGCGGGGTCGGTCGGGGCCAATATCGCGAAGGTCTACCAGGACCTCGTCGACAAGCGGGTACTGAGGGCGGCGCCGGAGCGGCAGGCTGCCCGCGGGCGTCGAGCTAACGCAAACCAGCGACGCGATGGATCTCTTCCATGCGGATCCCGTGTTCGATCTCCTGGATAAGCGCGCCCACGTCGGCCTTGATACAATCGCGGCGCAACGCCGCAGCGCGTGCCTCGCGACGATCGATCTCTGCCCGGGCAGGGGGCAGCCCATCGCTGCGTCGAGCTTCAACCTGGCCTCAGCCAGTGTCACCGCGGCTCCGAAGAGCCGGTCGTGCCCGTCGCGGGCCGGCGCTCGCGCGACGGTCCCCAGCCCATGCGTATCGACCACGCAATGCTTGAGTGATCGGTGCTTGCATACGGCATCGCGACGAACGCTTGACTTCCGTAGGACTGCGCAATGTGTGACCCCACGCTACTCAGGCTGTAGTATTTTGATGCGCACTTCGTCGGATTTGCCGCAACGCCGCTTCCGGGAGCTACTTATGAGGAAGACTCTACTGGTTCTATTCTGCTGGGGGGTTCTGAGCACCAGCGCGGCGCAGGCGGATCCTGTGCTTTTCGGCGCGTTCCTCACCGGTGCAGCTGAGAACCCGAGCACGCCGTCACCGGGGCTTGGCGTCGCGCTGGTATCGTTTGACGCAGCTGAGCAGCAGATGGGCGTGTTGGCCGGCTTCGAGGGTTTGCTTTCGCCGTCGACAGTGGGTCACATCCACTGCTGCGTCGCGCCTCCGGGAACTGCCGCGCCCGCCACAACGGTTCCGACCTTCCCCGGCTTCCCGACCGGGGTGACCAGCGGCTTCTATGCCCAGTCTTTCGATCTGACCGATCCGGCGAGCTTCAACCCCGCGTTCCTCATGGCAGCCGGCGGCACTCCGCTCGCCGCCTCGATGATGTTCGCCCAGGGACTCGCCGCGGGCCAGGCGTACTTCAACGTCCACTCGGAGATGTTTCCGGGAGGGGAAATCCGCGGGTTCTTCCAGGCGGTCGCAAGCCCCAACCCCATTCCGGAGCCGAGTTCGTTCCTTCTGCTCGGCGGCGGCCTCCTTGCCGCGGCGGGGGTGCGACGCTGGCGGCGCAAGGCCTGAACAGCCGGTTTCCAGCAGCCAGGTCAGGGCCGCCGCCTCCCGGGCGGCGGCCTGACTGACACCCGCCAGCCGTTCCTCGCGTCTTGGACAGTGCGCTCCGCGCCATCGCAGCCCGCCCCGCCAGCTCATACGGCGTTCTCAGGAAGTCATCGATCGTGCCGACGCTCGCGCACCCCACGTCCGCAGCCCGTTCGATGTCCGGTTCGCTCCGCCGTCTGCTAACCAGCCAACCGGTTCATCCCGGGCGGGGTCGCATCACGGCATCGAGTGCTGATCGGTCGTAATACTTCCGTCACGTACGGCGCCCCGAGTGCGGCGGAGCCCCTGGTCTCTTCGAGTCTCTTCGCCGCATCTCGTAGAACAGGGTGGGCAGGCCTCCTACAGTGCTGCGGCCCACCGGCCGAAACCCCAGCTTCTCCAGCACCCGAACCGACGCGGTATTGGCGGCATCAGTGCGCTCAATTCGTTCTCCGACCATGCTTGACCCCGACGTTCTGTCCGCAACGACCTGGATGGCCACGGTGACGCGGTGCGGCCGGATCTGTTACAAGGGGGGATCAATCGTGGAAGCTGCAGGGGGCGAGGACTCGCGGAGCATCGAGTAGACCGCGCGGGGGGCGAGCAGCCGCGGAGTGCGTGACGCAGCCATTGAGGATCCGGTTCGCGTCTGTGGCCCGGTGCTCGGCTACGCGTGGATGCGAGAAGCACTCTCCATGCGGTGCTACCAGGTTCACGCAGGGGACGCCATGAGATGGGCGGGCGCTGGACGCTGTTGGCGCCGGGTCGGCGACTGGGCGATGCGCGCCGTGTCGTTGACGAGACCGTGGAGTTCCGGGCGCAGCCGCTCCATTGCCTCCTCGACTGCCATCCACCGCCGGCCCCGATGCGCCGCCTCGGGCCACGACTTGAGCACGATCGTCACACGCAGCACGTACACCTCCACCTCGTAACGCTCGTGCTGCTTCGAGTAGCGATAGCGCCCGATGGGCTCGCGCGTGAGTTCACCGAGGACGCCGGCTTCCTCCTCCGCCTCACGCACCGCGGCATCGCAGCCAGATTCACCCTTGTCGAGAGAGCCCTTTGGAACGGTCCACCCCCGGCCGTTCGACCTTCTGACGAGCGCGATCTCGAGGTGCTCACCGTGAACGCGATACGGGATCACGGCTGCCTGTTTATGTGATCGTCCCATTCAGTTCCTCGAGAGGCGTCCGCTTCGAAGGGGCAGGTGCAGCGACACGCGATGCGGTGCCCAGGACGCACACTCAGCCGGGCCGCCGGCAGCCCTCATGCCTCACGTATCGAGAATCGGACCTCACGCACAGGAATCCTTCGGCGACAAGTGCGTCGAGCAGCTCCCTGCATGCGTTCTCGTGCAGCGCCCACAATCGACGGGCCTGGGCCAATGTCAGGGCGAGCCCTGGAAGCACTCGATAGTCCCGGCGCATTCGCTGCGCGGGTTCTGAGATGGTCTCGATTACCTGGAATGACTCCGCGACAGCCGGCATGATGGTCCTCCGCATTATCGGTTCAACGTCGGCCGGACGTTACACAAGACGTTCAGGGCTTCCATGGGCGTGCTCGCGGCATCCCGGGTGCGCATCGCAGATTGCCCTCACCCGATCACGATATCGAGCCGGGGTGACATCGCTGCAACGGCGATGTAAACACTTGAACAACACTCCTGACCCGAGGGCTCACTCGACTTGGCGTAAAGGGCCGATGATCACGCCAGGGCGCACGTCGGTGGGATGAGGTCAGCGCCGAGCGTCACAGCTGTGAGACTCGCAGCGGCGTGACAGGGACATGACGTGGGTGTTACAGCGCTGTTAACATCTCGCCTGCTCTGTCGTCCCGAGCCGTTCGGTATCCATGACCAACCCGATCGTCCGAGTCAACATTTGCCGGCTCCAGAATCAACCGCCCTGGCACATCGCAAAGTTCACTCGGAAGGCACTGAAAGAAAGGCTGCACTCAGATGATCTGGCTGGCCGTTATCGTCGGCAGCGTTGTCGTCGCTGTGATACTGGTGCTGTGGCTGGTCAAGCGGCCACCCCCTCCACCACCGATCTCGTGAGCGCCTGCTGCAAACCCGTGTGCACCAAAGGGTCCTCTGGGCAAAGAGGCTCGGAGGCGGCTACCACTCAGAACATCGTCCGGTGCCTGCTGAAAAGGCCGGGCTGTGGTGTGCGATCAGGTGGGCGCCCCGGCGAGGTCGTTGCCCACCAGAGCCGCTGCAATCTCTGGCCGCGGGTGTGATACCCTCCGCCTCACTCAGGAAAGTTGTCTCGATCAGTGCCCGTCCGTATCGCGCATCGCCGCGGCCTGCCCGTGTAGAATCGCCTGGCACCATGCTCGCCACGATCGGCCACTACCGCCTGCTGTCAAAGCTCGGCGAAGGAGGGATGGGGGTGGTCTATGCCGCCGCCGACGAGCGACTCCACCGCCAAGTCGCCATCAAGATGGTGCGCGAGACCAGCCGGGATCCACAGTCGCGGGAGCGTCTCTGGCGCGAGGCGCGGGCCGCCGCCAGCGTGTCGCACCCCAACGTGTGCCAGTTGTACGACGTCGGTGAGGCAAACGGGGAGCTCTTCATCGCCATGGAGTTGCTCGAGGGCGAGTCGCTCTCGACCCGGCTCGCCCGTGGGCCCATTCCGCTGGTCGAGAGCGGCGACATCACGCTCTCGATGCTTTCAGCACTCGACGCGATCCACGCGCAGGGGCTCGTGCATCGCGACCTGAAGCCGTCGAACGTCTTTCTCACCGCGCATGGCGTGAAGCTGCTCGACTTCGGCCTGGCCCGCGCCGTAGAGGAGGCCGGTGACGAGACACACGCCGGCATCACGATGGCCGGAACCGTCATGGGAACCCCACACTATATGGCGCCCGAGCAGGTGACGGGCGATCGGCTCGACGCGCGATGCGATCTTTTTGCGGTCGGGGGCATCCTCTTCGAGATCCTGGTGGGCGATCAGCCGTTTCCGGGGAAAACGACCGCTCAAGTGGTCCACGGGATCATGTACGACCAGCTCCCATCGGTGGGTGGCTCCCCGGCCCTCGCGGCTGTCGATCGGGTCATCCATCGGGCAACGGCAAAGAAGCCGACGGAGCGGTACCACCAGGCCGCTACGATGGCACAGGACCTCCGCGCGGCGCTGCGGCTGGCTGACTCCGGCGAAACACCCACTGCCCGCAGGATGATGCGGCTCGTCGTGCTGCCGTTCCGGATGCTCCGCCCGGACCCGGAGGTCGACTTCCTCTCGTTCAGTCTCGCTGACGCGATCACCAGCTCGCTCGGCAGCCTCGAGTCGCTGGTCGTGTGCTCGAGTCTCGCCGCCGCCAGGTTCAATGCCGACGTGCCCGACCTCAGTACGCTTGCCTCCGAGCTGGACGTCGATGCGGCGGTCACGGGTACCTTGCTCCGTGCGGGCGCGCAGGTGCGCGTGTCCGCACAGCTCGTCGAGGCGCGAGGCGGTCGGTTGCTCTGGTCTCAGACGACGCAAGTGACCCTCAATGACGTCTTTCAGCTGCAGGACGACCTCACCCGCCAAATCGTCGAATCGCTCTCACTGCCGCTCTCCGCGCGCGAGCAGCGCATGCTTTCCTCCGATACGCCGGCGAACGCCCAGTCCTACGAGTATTACCTGCGCGCGAACGAGCTCGCCTCGGATCCGATGAGCTGGACGGTCGCACGCGATCTCTACGAGCAGGCCGTCCAGTTCGATCCGACGTATGCGCCCGCGTGGGCGCGGCTCGGGCAGCTGCACCGCCGAATCGGCAAGCTTGGCGGCGGAGGCAGCGAGGATCTGACGCGCGCCGAAGCCGCGCTGCAGCGCGCACTCGAGTTGAATCCGGACCTTCCGCTGGCTCACAACATCGCCGCGCAGATGGATATCGATCGCGGCTGTGCCCGCGATGCCATGACCAGGCTTCTCCGCCAGGCCAGTCACCGGAGCACCGATCCAGAGGTCTTTGCTGGACTCGTCTACGCCTGCCGGTACTGCGGCCTGCTGGGCGCGTCGCTGCGAGCAGATGCCCGGGCACGCCGTCTCGACCCCGCAATCAAGACATCGGTGATTCACACGTTGTGGATGTTGCGGGATTATGAGCAGGTGATAGCGGGGCGGCACGAAGGAGCGATTGTCGTGGCCTCCTCCCTCGTGGCGCTCGGCCGAGCGCAGGAAGCCCTGGAGTTCCTGGCTGGCGCTGAAAAGACCACGCCGCCGATGATTCGGCGGATCATCGGCGCCGTGCGGGCACTGCTGGAAGGCCGTCCGGCCGAGGCGATCGCCGCGATACAAGCCATCGTGTCATCCGGTTTCCGCGATGCTGAAGGGCTCTACTATCTCGCACGGCAACTGGCTCATGCCGGGGCCGCCGAGGAGTGCGTGGCGGTTCTGCAGCGTGCCACAGGTGCCGGCTTCTTCTGCTATCCGCTGCTCGCGTCCGACGAATGGCTCGACTCGGCGCGCCACCTTCCAGAGTTTGCCGCCGTGCTCGAGCGTGCGAAGCAGGAGCACCATCTCGCGGTAGCGGCCTTTGCGGCTGCTGGCGGCGTTCAAGTTCTTGGCATCGATTGAGTCGCTCCTGACAACCGACAAGGAGCAACGCCATGCCCGGGACCGTCACGCCGACCCGGCGTCAGTGGCCCGCGAGGGGCAGCCGGAAGGCGGCCATCTCCTCGCCGTTCCGAACGAGCAGGGTGTCGCCGACCATCACCGGATGGTTCCAGGTCTTGCCCTCCAGTGCCTTGAAGCGGGCAATCTCCGTGAACTGGTCGGGGGCCGCCCGAACCAGCGCCAGCTCACCTTCTTCTGACAGCACGAGCAGCAGATCCTGCTCGGGTAACAGGACGAGCTGACCGTTGCCGTAGCGTCCGCCCTTCCACGTGCGCGCGCCGTCCTCGAGGTCGATGCTCGCGAGTATCGAGCCGTCGAAGCCGTAGGCGTGCTCTTTGTGCACGACGAAGTCATTGAAGTAGGGCTTCAGCCCGCGCGACGTCCAGCGCTCTTCAACCGTCCATCCGGGGGCGCCGTGCCCCACTGCGATGCGCCGCGTGCCGCTGTCGCTTCTGGCCGCGATCAGAATGTCGCCGTCCGGGGTCAACGCCGGTTGCACGATCGGATACCCCGGCCACGGGTGCTCCCAGAGGCGCGTGCCGTCCTCGACGGCCACACTGGTTGCGCCGGCTTCGCTCATCAGCAGGACTTGCGGAATTCCATCGATCGTCAGCAGCTGTGGCGAGCTGTAGCTCGCGCCCCCCGTGGGGCCCAGCCAACGCTGGTTGCCTGTCGCAGCGTCGTAGCCGACGAGCCGACCCGCGGTGGCCACGATGACGAGCTCGCCGACGACCAAGGGGGAGCTCGCGAAGCCCCAGGTCGGGGTTTCCGCTTCTGTGTCGGCCGCGGCGTTGCGCGACCAGACGACAGCGCCGGTGCGGGCATTGAGGGCGTTCAGGACTCCGGTCGCGCCGAACGTGTAGACGCGCCCGTTGCTGACCGTCGGCGTCCCTCGCGGACCGGCGCCGGCATTCGACTCGAAGAACCGGGTTGCGTCGCGGTGTGTCCACACCGGTCTGCCGGTGGTCGCGTCGTAGCAGGCGACTACCTCGTGGTCGCCGCGCTGTTCCTGGGTGTAGACGCGGCTTCGGCGGACCGCGAAGGACGACCAGCCGGGTCCGACCGGCCGCCGCCACAGCTGCAACGGCGGCGTCCGAGACCAGTCGGTCTCGATGCGCGGGCCGCGAACGATCCCGTCCCGTGCGGGCCCGCGAAAGCCGGGCCATTCCGCATCATCGCTCTTCGCCGCTGCGGGAATCGCAGCGCGACCCGTGGACCCGCCAGCGCCGCGCCGGTCGAGCCGTTCCTCACCTGTGCCCGCTGCCGCCGAAGGCGACGGCGACACGAGTGGCCCGGCGCGGGGTTCGACGGTCGGCGGCTCCTCAGGACTCTCCTCGGCCGTCGGCGCCGCTGAATCCTCGCTTGCGCCGGCCAGCAGCCGTTCCTCGGGACTCGCGGCCCAACGCCATCCGAACTGTGCCACGTGATCGCCACTGATACCATCGGTCCGAACGAGCGTCCACATTCCGCACGCGAGCAGGATCGTCAGCGCCATCGACACGCGCCGTAGTCCATCGGGAAGGTGACGAGTGGCCACTGCCCAGGCGACGAACGCGAGGCACAGGATCGGGACGGCGTAACCCAGCAGCCACAGCGGCCCCATCGACTCGTGCTTGAGCAGCCATGCAGAGCCGAGCCCGACTGTCATCAGGGCGAGGGCGCCCAGGCGCTCGGACCGAGGCGCCCTGCTGAAAAACGCCCACCACAGGATCACTACCAGCGCGCAGACGATCGCGCCCTGCATCGCCAGTGCAAAGCCGGCGAACCCTGGTACGGCGGCTTTCACTCCGACCCGGGAAAGCCACAGCACCAGCACCGCCATGACGCCCGGCCACAACCGGAGCTTTTTGCGCGGAGTCGATTCAGGAATGTGTGCGCTGGTCATGTACCGTCCCACCTGGATCGGAGCGCCTTGGTTCCCGTCGCCAGGCGGCTCGCGGCTGGCATCACGATGCGACGACGAAGAGCGTGCGCGAGCAGGTAGGCAGTCTACGTTTTTTGACCGTAGGACGCCTACGGCTGGTTCCGGGCCGCCAGCAGACGACGAGGTTCGTGACGGCACACATACCGTATCGCGGCAGCGGGTCGAAGGACGGATGAGGAGGGGGCGGGATACCTACGGGCGCCGCAGCAGCCGGGAGCCGACCGCGAGTCGAACTATCAAGCTGTTACCTGGTGCCTTGGAGCACAGCCCTGATGGCATCATGAAGGCCCGGTGCTCCCCTCTGCAGCGATACGACTGTGAACAGCTCCGGTCGCCGGGTGAGCGAGGCTTTCTCAGCCCTTTCTCTGAGGCTGACGATCTCCGGGTCCGAGACCGGCGTCTTCCGCAGCAGCGAGACGAGCGCATCGGCGGCGCGTCCGCTGCCCTCGATGACAATCATGTGGCGCCCGGCGTGCACGTTGAATCCCACCTCGTTCAGCGTGATACCACCTCCGTTGGCGACCACGGTGAGCGATGGACGTCCTTCGGACAGCGCGGCAAAGAGCCAATACATCGCCTCGGTCTCGGAACCCCAGCTGTCTTCCGCTGGTGCCGACGGATTGTCCACCGCGACAACGTGGGAGTGGTTCGAGTCGAGAGGCGTCGTGCCTCGTGGCGGAATCTCGCGGGCGGGGGCGACGCCAATCAACGGAAAAGCGTTGCCGCTGGCGCGGCGTGCGTGTCCCGCTGCTTCCATGATCCCTGCCCGCGTGCCACCATCGCCGACCGCAATACGCTGGCCGCCTTTCGCGATCAGGGCCAGAGCCTCGAACATCGACAGCAGCTGACGCTGGTGATCCTCGCGCATCTTCGATGCGCCTCCGCTCAGAAATACGAATGCGTCTGCTTGACGTCGAATCTCCGCGATCAGCGCCGAGACCTGCGCGCTCCTCTCCAAACCCACACTCGAGACTTCGAACACATGCGGCCCCACAGCGCTGGCCTGGGTCTGTGCGCTCGGCAGACACCGCAGCAGCGTCACCAGTGTTAATCCAACGAGCGCAATCGCGGGGATCAGGTGCCGCTTCATGTCGTCCTGCCGCACCGACGTTGAACGGGTGCGTCGCAGGGCGTAGTGGCGTGTCTCGGCAATGAGTCGCGGCCCCCTGAGCGCGCATGCTGGCGGTCACTGGCTGCCGGGCGGAAGAGTGGCCCCACCCGCCTGCCGAGTCGCGTACCCTTCGCCAGGATTCTGGGCAGCCGGTCGAGAGCGATGGACGAATTGCGCCAGTGCCGCAGCCAGCACGGTCGCCAGCGCGCGGAGCGATCCCGGCGCCTGGATGCCGGGCTGCAGTTCGACGGCAAGGACACCGGCGCATCCCTCGGGAATGAGCAGCGGCACCACGAGAGCGCCAGTCGCCTGCGCCGAGACCGGAACCTCGCAGGGCCTGGCCGACCGAAACGCCTCGGCGGTGGCGTTGTCGGCGTCCCGCCTCACCGTCGGGAGGTGCGCCAGCACCTGGTCCGAGTAGCCGTGCACCAGCGCCGGCCGTAGTGCATCAGACGACTCGTCCCAGAGCCAGACGATGAGGCCGATGGCGTCGAGAGCCCGGGCGGAGTCCTCCAGGAGCCTCACGATCTCATCGCTGCCCCGGGCCCGGCCAAGCTCGGTGCAGAGGTACGCCACTGCCTCGAGACGGGGATCAATCGACACACGGCGCTCACCGGACGCAGCACCGGCCCACGCGTCAATCTCTTGCGCCGATGCGCTAGCCTGCTCATGCTTGTCATCAGCGGCCTCCAGTATGGGATACGGCGGAGGCTGCGCATCGTAGAGGGTGGATGGAACCGCGTCGCACGCGAGCGGCGGCTGCAGCAGCTCCTCACTTTCCGCCGCATCCCCCAGGGTGGTGACCGCAGAGCCGTCCGGTGCGGCGGGTGGAGCGAAAACGGATGGCACGGGTGCAGTGAGCGGGCGGGCGGGCGCTGTTCCGTCGATCGAACCAGGGCGGCGCAGTTTGGCCAGCGAACCAATCGCCGAGTCCACCATTGTGCGCAGACGTACCCCAGGCGCATTCCGTCTGGCAGCCTCCTCCTCGAACGCCGCCGCCGCCGCCGCCTCCCACATGTCCACGGGCTCGGGGTGCACCTGCAGGAACTCGCGCACCACCACGTCGGGATCGAGACCGATGATATGCGCGTAGGTGCGAACGTAGGCGCGGCGGAAGATCCCCGACGGCCATTGGGAGACGTCATCCCGCTCCAGGGCCTCGAGCAGCGACCGCTTGATCTTGGTCTGCTCGGCTACCCAGCTGAGATCAATCTGTCGTTCTTCGCGCTGCTTGCGCAACCGCGCTCCGAAACCCTCAGGCATGCGGCAGACCCAGGGACGGGACCACCATGCGACCCACGGCGGCGGAGGAAAGGGAAAACGTCCACATGGCCGGTATCCTCGTAAGCTTGTTGCCGCTCAGCGTCGGGCCAACGACGACGTGCGGCATGTTCGGCACGAAGGATACCGCGGTTCGGCAACTTCGCGCCTCAACAGGGACGCGCACAGGCGTCAGGTCGTCGCCTTCGTCAGCAGGTTCAGCTCTTCCAACGTCGCCGCGATGCCATCCCGGTACGACGTGGGCGTGAACCCGAGGGCGCCCTCCGCCTTTCTGCTGTCGAAGCGGTAGTCATGCTCGAACTGGTAGAGCATCTCCATGTTCTCGCGCAGCACCGGCACGAAGAGGCCCATGACGGACAGGAGCCATCTCGGCGCCACCTGCAGCCGGTAGGGCCTGCCCGCCAGCGTGCAGGCAAGGCGCACGTACTGTTCCCCTGTCATCCGCTCCTTGCTGGTGAGCGCGTGCCACACCTGGCCGTACGCGGACGCCGTGTTGCCGAGCAGCGCGACGGTACGGCCGGCATCGGGGGTGTAGGTGAACGTGTGCACAGCCTTGGGGTTGCCGATCCACTGCGGCGCCTTTCCGGCCTTGAGGCGCTCGGTGACGGTCGCGTGCGTCAGGCTCAGCACGGCACCGGGGCCATAGAAATCAGCGGATCGCACGATCATGGCACGCAGCTCGCCGCGATTCGCCTCGTCCATCAGCAGCGTCGCAATCCGCGCGCGCACTTCTCCCTTGCGGCTGCACGGGTTGTACGGGGTCTCCTCGGTCATGACGCCGTCCACCCGCCCGTACGCGTAGACGTTGTCGAAGAATACGAGCGCGCTCCGATGGCGCTTGCACGCGTCGATGGTGTTGCGCATCACCTTCGGCCACTGCTCCTGCCACACCCGATGGTCGTACTGGAGGCCCGCCACGAGGTAGCTGACGTCGCTGCCCGCGACCCCCTCCGCGGTCGCCCTGGCATCGAGCAGATCGACGGTGCACAGGTCATCGGTCGGGTTCACCCGTTTGGGTGAACGGCTCGCCTGGCGGATGCGGTCGGTGTACGACGGGAGATGGTGCGAAAGCTCCCGGCCGATCACGCCGTTGGCGCCGAGGATTGTTTGCATGAGACACACCTCTGAAGGGACCGCCCGCCCGCTTGCCGCCCCATTGTTTCACCATCCCCCTGCCATTGCCCACGGGACGCCGCGCCCGCATGACAGCGCGGGACCGCGGACTCGCAGCCGCTGCGATCGGCCGCAGATCAATAGCAGCATTGGATCATCACACCCGCGCGAAGTGGCGTACAGTTGCGTTGCCAAACCCCATGAAGATCATGCGCTCACCACTCCATCACGCCCTGCCTGCGCTGGCTGTCCTGCTCGTACTGCTTGCGTTCGCGGGCCGAACCCCCGCCACGCGCCTCGCAGCCCAGAGCGCCCCAGAGCCGCCAGCCACGCGCATCGATCCATACGTGCCCAGACCGCGCCTCCTGGTGCTGACCGACATCGCCAACGAGCCCGACGATCAGATGTCGATGGTGCGCCTGCTGGTCTACTCGGATGGATTCGACATCGAAGGGCTTGTCGCCACCACGTCGACGTGGATGAAGAAGACCGTGAGGCCGGACGTCATCCGACTCCTGATCGACGCGTATGAGCAGGTACAACCCAACCTGCTGAAGCACAGCGCCGGATTCCGGCTCGCAACCACCCTGCAAGACGCCGTGAGCACAGGTCAAGCGGACTACGGCATGGCAGCCGTCGGGCCGGGCAAGGCCTCACCCGGGTCCGCCGCGATCGTGCGCGCGATGGAGCGGCAGGATCCGCGGCCGCTCTGGATCACGATCTGGGGCGGCGCAAACACGCTGGCGCAGGCGCTCGTCGACCTGCGCGCGACGCGCACCACCGAGGACGTCGAGCGGATGGTCTCGACGCTCCGGATCTACTCCATTTCCGATCAGGACGATGCCGGCCCGTGGATCCGCCGTGAATTTCCCACGCTGCACTACATCGCCATGCCGTCCCCGCCCAATGGCGAACAGTATTCCTATGCCACGTGGACCGGCATCAGCGGGGACCGCT
Source organism: Vicinamibacteria bacterium (assembly GCA_963739995.1). Classification (GTDB taxonomy): domain Bacteria; phylum Acidobacteriota; class Vicinamibacteria; order Vicinamibacterales; family JAENWD01; genus CAVUCH01. Next base: position 167,385 of record CAVUCH010000003.1, read on the forward strand.
TCTACCGCAATGCTTCCGGCGCCGAGTTCAGGACCTTCACCGAGGAGTGGGTGAACGCCCACATTCGCGCCAAGGGGCCGCTCGGCACGCACTATCCGTCGCCGTGCTGCATCTACGAGGGCGACACGCCGTCGTTCCTCGGGCTGATCGATAACGGGTTAGCCAGTGCAATGAGCCCCTCGTTCGGCGGCTGGGGCGGGCGATACGTGTGGCGCCGGTTCTACGGCGAGCCCCGGCCCTTCTGGACGCAGGGCGGTGATTCCTATCCGGGCAGCAGCAACTCGCAGGACACCGTGGTCGGGTCCGACGGCATGCCGCACACGTCCGACCAGGCGACGATCTGGCGCTGGCGTCAGGCGTTTCAGCACGACTTCGCCGCCCGGATGGACTGGACGGTGCGCGACATTCGCGGGGCGAACCACAACCCCGACGTCGTCGTGAACGGGCGACGCGGCAAGGAGCCGATCGCGCTGGACGCACAGATCGGAGTTCCTGTCACCCTGGACGCCGCGGGTACGGGCGACCGGGACGGCAATGCGCTCGCCTATCGCTGGTTCTTCTATCAGGAGGCCGGCAGCGGCATACCGGACCGCCCGGTCTTCGCCGGTTCCCCGTGGCCCGGTGGCCCGCCCACGTCGGCTGGAGGTCCGCCGGAGCTCCCGCCCCGCGTCCTGGTGCTGAACGCCACGACGCCAACCGCCACCGTGATCCCGAAGATCGCCGGCATCGCCCACGTGATCCTCGCGGTCGAAGACGATGGGGTGCCCTCGTTGACGGCATACCGCCGGGTGATCCTCACCATCAGCGCGCCGCGACCCGGGGCATCGGGGCAGTAGCGCCGCAACACAGCCCACGGGCGCGGCAAGTCCAGCACCGCGCGGTAAGCCCGCTGTCTCTCAGACGCACGAACCGCAGCGCGCTGTTCATCAAGGTCGCCCAGCTTGAGTCGCTCCTGCTCGCAAAATGCGGTCAATCTGGTCTGGGCCGAGTAGATGCCTAAACTGGCCGACGCGCTGGCCAAGGGTCTGGAGTCGCGATGGCGTGTGACGATGAGGTGGTCCCTCTGACAGGCACGCATCGACACGGTTGGCGACGATGCCGATCTTCAGGAGGTGAACACTCAACCAGCATGATTCGAGTCATCGACGCTTAGCGCGGCGTTCCCGCGCGGGTGAATACAGCGCGAATGACAAGGTCCGCAGAAGAACCGGTCGGATCGATCACAAGGCCCGCTGTAAAGACCTTGCCTCCAGCGACTGCGATTCCTGAAACAAGATCATCCGTGCCGACGGCATCGGCCTGATCCTGCCAGAGCACTCGTCCCGAACCCGGATCGTACGCTCGAGTCAAGATGTCACAGTTGGTGGACACGGGATCGACGGTGCAGCCTTTGCCCCCTAACCCGGCCACAAACATGGCGCCATTCTCTGCGGCTACGGCGTCCGCGCTCTCAAAGGGTCCACTGTCGAACTGATCCTCCCAAAGGAGCTGCCCACTGTTGAGATCATAGGCCCGCACGATGAAATCACAGTTATACGTCGTCACAAAGGGAAGACAGCCTGCACCGCCGCCACCCACTACAAAGGCGCGCCCGCCTAGTACTGCTACATCGTTGGCAGTGTCTGAAAGGGGGGCCATTCCCGTGTTCACAATGTCTTCCCACAGCAGCGCGCCGCTCTCACCGTCGGTACGCTCGAATACGCCAATCGCGGGCGAAAAACGGCGGTTCAGATGTCGCTGTAGTCAGGTGACCCACGGCAATCACGCGATTACCCTGGGCTGCGATCACTTGCACCTGCCCCCCGATTCCGGCAGGTGCGTAGTCATCCCAGAGAACAGTTCCCGACAAGGCGTCGTACGCGCGCACAAACCAGTCTAGATCCACACCTGCGGCGGGTCGCGCTCGGCCCGCGACGAAGACGTGTCCGTGGTGTTCCGCAACGCCGATGGCTCTGTTGCCGTCTTCAACCCCAAAGCGATCGCTCCACCGGACCGCTCCGGTGGCAACATCGACTCCATCGACTAGCCATGAAGTGTTTCCACCCACTGCGACGACTGTTTGCGCATGGACAACGGCGCTGTCGAATACTCCCCGCACATCTGTGACCTCGTGCTGCCAGAGTAGACGTCCAGTCCTGCTGTCGTACGCACGGATGAGGGGAATGCCGCGGAAGAACGGTGAGGGCGCGTCGCCGGTGCCCATAGCGAAGACTCTCGTCTCTGCCAGCGTGATGCCCAAAGCAGTGTCATCGCGTCCTGCTCTGTCGTACAGGTCGCCCCAGAGAAGTTCCCCATCCTTCGCGCTGTACGCGCGAACGAGGAGGTCGCTCCCATCAATCCCACCCACCCCCCTGAACCCCGCGACAAAGACAGTCCCGCCGGCTGCTGCATCGTTGCCGGGACCTCAATCGTGCCTGGCTCCACCGAAAGATGCTGCCAGAACAGTTTTGCGGCTAACGGCTCTTGTGCGTACGACGAAGCACCGCCGTCTGATACCAACCAACAGACGACGGCCGCCAAGATGATCGTTATCTTCGCAGTTCGAGTCACTCGGAGACCGAACGCATGTCGTCGGTAGGTCGATCCGATGTCACCGCCCACCGGAATCAGTCCTCTTAAGGCGCACCGCGGCAATCCGCTCCCCATAACTGACCTCCTGTTTCTTCCAGTAATTTTGCCGTTTATGGATCCGTTTCTTCGAAACTCCGTCCTGTGGCGGCACGGAACCGGGGCAGGAAAGGCCGCGCGGGCAGATCATAAGGCAATCAGTTGATGGCGGTTCAGGCGCATGTGGGGCGAGGGTCACGCGGTGAATGCCATCCGGGGTGCGCGTGGTGATCGTCAAGATCGCCCGGGTGCGACTGGATGAGTTGGTCGAGGCGCTCGATGGTCACGTGGACTGCCGTGGACAGCGCGACAGGCGTCTTCCGGCCCGGTCGCCAGCGCGTCGCACGAGGCGCGGCAGCAGAGCCCGATCCGGGCGCGGCGGATCGTATCGCCGGCCCGGTCGGGGTCGAAAAGGACGGGCTGGGGTGCCGCCCCGTTCCCGTAAACCGGGGTTGAAAGCGGCACAAGCGGAACAGAACAATGTTGCCCCGGTCGTCGACGGCAAACGATCTCATCGCCCGTCCCCAAACGTGATCGCGCGGCATACCGCGCCGGCTTGTCAGCGCGACACTTGCAATGCTTCGAGGTCGTGGCGAACCCCAAAGTCAGGAAGAACTGCTGCTCATCGACTGCCCAGCCGAACGCCACTCCATCGCTGCTCGATCGCTTGCGTGCCCTCACACCCACAGACCCCACGATGCTCGTATACTGATTCCTGTTCTGCGACCCTTTCGCACTCGGATACTTCAGCCCGTCCGCGCGAGGGGACGGTCTCCGTCAAAAATGAGAGGAGAATGAGAATGGCGTACGGGATCGTGCATCACTTTCCTGGAGGTACGAAGGAGCAGGACCGAGACGACACTCGCGGCGGTGCATCCCGACAGAGCCAGCCTGCCCCAAGGCCAGACCTTCCACGCGGCTGGCGCGTCGGCTGGTGGCTGGACGGTCGTGGCGATTCACGATTCCAAGGAAAGTTGGGAGCGGTTCCGCGACGGCGTTCTGATGCCCCGAATGCAGCAGGGCATCAAGGGTGGATTCACAACCCCGCCGGAGGAGACAACCTTTGACGTTCACAACCTGCAGCCGTAACAGCCCGAGCGGGAGCGCACACCGGCAGACCGGCTCGTAGGAATGGAGCGGCTTCGTCTGACCCATCTTGCCGGCCGTCCTCGGCGCCCCGCTTGAATGTCGTGCTCGTCTACGCTGCCGGGCGGGCGGTAGTCGCGTTTCGTGTAGCTGCGTGGAAGTAGATGCGCCCGTCAATGCCGGTGGTCCGCGCCTTTCTTCCGCACGACTTCGACCATCAACGCGGGTGAGGCTCATTTTCACCTAGGCCGGTGCATCAGCGGTCACTCCCGGCCGATAATCCCGGCGTGAGCGACCCGGCTGACGCTGCCGTCGAACCGCCTGCTGACGCGCTGCTGTGGCGTGTGCAGGGGCTGCACCACGAGGTCGTCTGCTACGCGCTGGCTGCCGACCCGGAGTGGTCCTCTGCGTTGCAACGGATAGCGACGATGACCTCCTCGTCGCCGAGTCTTACCCGACGCTCGCCGCGGCTGTTGAACGCGCGTCCATGCTCCGCGCGAATATCGGCTGCCCAAGATGAGCTGTTCCGTCCAGAGTGCTCCCTCGTCCCCCAACGGCGGTAGCGGGCGGGAGCTGGTGCTCATCATCGCCATTGCCTTCAGCGTTCCACTGGTTCTGCGACCGATCTCGCATGCGCTGACAGCCGGCCCGCCCCCCCGCTACGCCCCGTCTCTTGAAGCGGCCCGGCCGCGCCGCCCGTTCAATCCGGCTCCGCGGGAGGAGTTCAGGCGCATCGCGCCGCAATACGTGTCCATCGGCGACTTCCACTCGGGTCGCGCATCGATCCGGCATACATGAGATGGATCCTGCGGCTCCCCTCGTGGTGGGTCATGGAGCCGGGGACAGGGTCGGCCTGCTGGTATCTCGCGCTCAAGAACGCGGTCCTGGATTCAGGCGTGAAGCCGAAAGTGGTCGCGTCGCTCGACTTCATCTACTTTCAGTTCTGAGCATTTGCGAACCCATCGGCCTGGGTTTCTGGGCATGAGTCATCAGTCGTGAGCGACTCATCGCCAAATCGCCTGAATGCTCAGATCGCTGTCCGCGGTGAGCGTGACGGCGGTCTGCCGCCGGGGCTGCGGGCTCCCGTTCACGCGCCAGTGGGAAAACCGCGCCGCGTGCGATCGGGGCACATCCAGGGTGAGGCGCATGCCCTGGAAGTAATACCCCTCGAACGGGCCGTTCACCGGGTGCCCGTCGAGCAGCACGGGCCCGGTGGTCGCCAGACGGCACGACACAGTCGGCGTCTGCAGGTAATGCGCGGCGTGCTCGCGGAGGACGCCCGCGCGCTTCGCCAGGAACGCCTCCAGGAGCGGCAGATACTCGAAGGTCTCGACACCGTAGCTGCGCGCGATCTCGCGGTAGTGCTCGAAGCGTTCGCGAAGAAACGGGGGGGTGATCCGGTGATTCATGGCCTGGATCCAGGCCGCCTTGAAGTAGTCGCGATACCCGGGGTCTTGCGCGAGCAGCGCCGTCATGAGGTACGGGCGTATCTCGTCGGCCCTGCGGCCGCGACGCCCGCCGTCCGGCGGCAGCAGCAGCTCGTGGAATGGATTGTTCCGTGGGTTGCCGAAGCTGCCATCCATGTCCCAGTTGACCCAGAACCACTGTGCACGCGCGCGTGACGCGTCGCGGAACTGGCTGGGTCCCTGGAATGGATCTCTCGTGGCGCAGAACGCGGTGGCGATGAACCAACGGGTAAGGTTCTCGATGTCCACGATCTCGCCCGCGGTGGCCATCGTGACCGGCGTCAGCGCACGGATCTGCGTGGCCAGTGCCTCGAACTCGTCGGCGTTCAACCTGATCGCGCGCTGGCCGTGCGCGCGGAAATAGTGGTTCGGGTGGAAGTGCTCGTACAACACGAAAACGCCCTGGAACTCGCCGTTCAGGAAGAACCGCACCGGGCGCGAGGGCGACGTAATCGCGCCGACGGTCGCGGCAATGTCGTAGGCCAGCGGGTTGGTCAGCGCCCACGGGACGCCCCTCATGCGTACGTCGTTGTGCACCATCAGCACGCGCACGGGATGCGCGTGGGGCGCGTCGAATATCAGGCCCGGCGGAATGGGGGCTGCCTCGTAATCCCTTCGCAGGTACACCCGGTACCCCTGGCGCGGCGAGGACACCCGGCTGCCGCCGCCGTGCACCCGCACACCCGCGGTGCTCGCGAACCGCACATGCCCGCCGTCGAAGTACGTGATGGCCGCCGGGCGCTCCCATGCTCTGCCGTGTGCCTGCTTGTTGGCGAGGATGCCCGTCTCACGATCGTACAGATCCGGATCGGAGACATAGAGCGACAGCGTGGGGACGCCGCGCTGCACCTCGTTCTCCGGCACGAGCGCCGTGCTCGGCATGAGATCGGGACTGCGCTGGATGCTGAACCTGAGGCCGACGAAGGCCCCATGCCGTTCGGCGGCGGCACCGATGGCGACCAACGCGACGGCGAGTGCGGCCGCTGTCGCGAGGTGCGGGAGACGGGTCACAGCGGAACCGGTCGACTGAGGAACACGTTGAACGTGGATGCCGCGAAGGCTCCGGCGAGCTCTCCCTCGAGCGCGAGGAGCGAGCCACTGGTGGCGCCGCTGAACTGATACGCGTAGATCACCTGGGGACCGTCGCGTGAAATGCTCTCGAGGTGCGCATGAGTGACGCGCTTGCGCAGCACGTCTGCCACCTGCGCGCCGTCACCGGCGACGGCGCGTTCGGGAATCGAGATGACGATGGTTCCGTCGATGGCCTTGCGTCCGACGCGCCCGGCGGCGCGTTGCAGCACCAGGGCGAGAATGGCGACCCCGAAGAGAATGCCGACGAACGCCAGCTTGAAGGTGGCCGTCGCAATCGAGGCGGCGATGACCAGCATGATGAACCCGATCTCCTCAGGTTCCTTGATGGGGGTGCGGAACCGCACGATCGACAACGCGCCGAGAAGGCCGAGCGACAGCGGCAGCGAGAACTGGATGCACACGAAAATCGCGGTGATGGAGACGCCGAGCAGCGGGAAGGCGCGATACACCTGGCTGCCCGTGGCCCGCGACGAGTAGAACTGCAGGTACAGGTACGCGGCGAGCAGCGACCCCGCCAGCGAGGTCACCATCAGGAAGATGAACGGCCATATTCCGATCTGCGCCATGGCGGGCGCGCCGGCACCCGAGAGGATCGAGTAGATGGTCTTGAGCTGGTCCTGCATGGTCTGGCAGCGTCAGAAGGTTTCCCGGGTCACGTGCTGGTAGCACGCCAGGTACTTGGAGAACGCTGACCGGCGCGCGCCGAGGCGCGTCACGGGGGCGACGTGGGCCGGCAAATCCGGACCGTGCCCTTTGTACTCGAACACCGCGTCTGGCAGCGGGCCGAACCGCGCCGGCGCGTGCAGCCGGGCCGGGTTCACCGCCTGCACCACCATGCCCGCGTCGAGACTGATGCGTGCGCCCCTGGGATCCACGTACCGGTGACGCGCATACGCCAGCCGCAGCACGGGAGCCAGATCCGCCGGCAGACCCGGGACCGCGGCCCGCAGCTCGGTGAGCAACCGGCCCCACTCTGGCGCCGCCAGCGATACAGCGGCGAGCTGCATCGGTTGGACCTGCGCCATCACGCGCCGCTTCTGGCGCGTAGCGCCTTCGCGATTCTTGCACTCCACGAATACCGGGCCCACGGGCGGTCCGCCGTCCAGCGGCGCGTACCACCGCACCCGCACCTTCGTTTTCAGGTGATCGCTGTTAATCTTCTCGTCGAGCAGCTCGAGGTCCGGCGTATCGTAGTACGTCGTGACGACCAGGGCCGGCCGATACGCCCGGTCGTGCTGCACGACACCCTCCAGCCAGCGGCGGACGAATCCCGCGCGGCTGCCGGGCAGGAGGTACTTCAGCTCGAGCTCGGGCTGCTGGGGGGGTGCGGCCGATCGTGGCATGTCTGGGTCGAAAGAGGGAACGTGGAGTCTAGCATATGCGCTGTCGCGCTCACTCGCGGTCGCGCCTCTCGCGTCGCCCGCGCGCGGCCAATGAGCTCATCAGTACCAAGCGGCAAGGAAAATGCCTCACGTGAACGGGCCGGGCGTGGGCGTATACTCTGTCCGTATCTCTCTGCCGCCGCCTCGATCGGCTCCGGCGCGCTTTCTTAGCAGACACACACATGCCAAGCGTGCTGGTGGTTGACGATGACCCCGACGTCCGCGTGCTGCTCGAGACATATCTCGAGCTGGAGGGGTTCGACGTGCTGACGGCCTCCAATGGCAGCGACGCCCTCGCGCGCCTCCGCGACACCCGGCCCTCGGTCATCCTGCTGGATCTGATGATGCCGGTCATGGATGGCGTCGAATTCCGCAGGCGCCAGCAGACCCTGCCCGATCTCCGCGACATTCCGGTCGTCTGCCTGTCGGCCCGGCACGACGCGCAGCAGACCGCCAGGCTTCTCGGCGTGGCGGATTGCGTGGGCAAGCCGTTCGAGCTCGAAACGCTCGTGGCCATCCTTCGGCGCTACTGCCCAGACGCGCCTCTTCCTGGAACGGCTTGACGCACCAGCTGCGCGCGGGGCGGGCCGGCATCTCGGCGGGGAATGCCGGCGTCCGGGTGTTCCGCGCCCGTGAAGCACTGCGCAAGCAGGTGATGGCATCCTGCGGCACGGGCGCGGAGCATGGGTGCATCGACTGCCGATGTGGCAGGCCGCGCTGAAGACCGGCGGCGCAGAGGTCAGTCGAAGCGGTACTGACCCGGCATGGCAACCGGCGGCATCGCATGCGGGCCCATCGCGTACTCCGACGGCCCGAGCCGCGTCTGCACCTGCATGGCCTTCTCCCACGTCACGGCCTGCCCGCTGTACACCGCTTCCCGTCCGAGAATGCCGGTCATTGTCGACTCGGCAATGGCTTGTGCCTCGTTGATCGGAGTTCCGGCCAGGATGCTGGCGATCAGATCCTCGTGGGTGAGCCGGTACGCACTTGCGGACTCCTGGCGGAAGCGCCACTTCTCACCGCGTTTCGGGTCGATGCGATTCGCACAGTTGCTCGTGCCAAGGCTGCCGACCACGTGCTCGGACACAATGTTCTGGCAGCCGTTGATCTGGCGGCACTGGCTGAAGACGGTGACGCCGTTCGGGTACTCGAACTCGACGGCGAAGTGATCGAAGATGTGGCCGTGCCGATCGCCGGTGCGTACCTGACGCCCACCGAGACCCGATACCGCCCGGACCGGATGGGCGCCGAGCACCCAGTTCATGACGTCCAGGTTGTGCACGTGCTGCTCGACGATGTGATCGCCGGAGAGCCAGGTGAAGTAGTTCCAGTTGCGGAGCTGCCACTCCATGTCGCTCCACCCGGGCTCGCGGTCGATCACCCAGATCTGCCCGCCGTTCCAGTAGGCCTTTGCGTACACGATCTCGCCGATGGCCCCGTCCTGGATGCGCCTGATCGTCTCCCGGTAGCCGCGATCGTGCCGGCGTTGCGTGCCGGAGGCGATCCCGAGCTTCTTCCGGGTCGCCAGCTCGCCGGCCTCCATCACGAGCCGCACGCCCGGAACATCGACCGCGCAGGGCTTCTCCATGAACACGTGCTTGCCGGCCTCGATCGCGGCCATGGCGTGCTGCGGCCGGAAGTGCGGCGGCGTAGCAAGAACGACGTAGTTGATCTCGGGAAGCGCGAGCAGCTGCGAGTAGGCCTCGAAGCCGGTGAACGCCCGCGCCTCCGGAATGTCGATGCCCACCTTCGCCAGCTCGCCCCGCGCGCGCGCGAGGCGATCAGGAAAGAGATCGGCGAGCGCGACAACGGTGACGTTCTCGTGCGCGACGCGGCTGCCCTGGGCCACATCTTCCGTGTGATACCCCTCGGCCGGATAGATCACCTTCGTTGCGGCCCCGAGAGCATCGAGCACTGCGCCGGTGCCGCGCCCGCCGCAGCCGACGAGGCCAATCCTGATAGCCGCATCCCCGGCGGCGAACAGCTCCGGGCGGCCGGCAACGTGCACGGCTGCCGCACCGGTTAGGGCGAGCGATGTCTTCTTGATGAACGCGCGTCTGGAACTGGCGGGCCGGACATAGTCGTGCGGATCACTCATTGATGTGCCTTCAAGAAGCCTGACGAAATGGTCGGCGGCAGCTCACTCCCGGCGAAACTACCACACGAGGTGCCCGGTGCCGTAAGTTCCGGACCACACCGATCGCCGCGCGCGGCCACCACCGCGGCGAGTAGAATGCCCTCGATGTCCCTGCCAGACCGGAGAGTGCGCGCATGACCCAGAAGACCCGTCCTATCGGACGCCGTGAATTCCTCAAGGCTACCGCAGCGACCACGGCCGGCTTCACGATCATCGCGCCAGCGTCGGTGCGCGGAAGCCAGGCAAATTCAGCCGTGCGGCTCGGCATTCTCGGTGTCGGCGGACGCGGGACGACGGTCGGCAGCGGCTTCGTGACCAATGCGGGTGTCCGGGTGACCGCACTTGCCGATCTCTTCGCCGACCAGCTCGAGGCGGGGCGCGCCCACTTCGACAAACTGCAGGCGACGACCGGCGCAGGACCATTGGCCTCCTCGCGGTTGTTTCGCGGCCCCGACTGCTACAAGCAGATCGCGCAAGCGACAGACCTGGACGTCATCCAGATCTCGACGCCGCCGTACTTTCACCCGCTGCACCTCGAGGCCGTGGTGGCGGCGGGCAAACACGCGTACTGCGAGAAGCCCGTGGCGGTCGACGTGCCTGGCGCAAAGCAGGTGATCGAGATCGGGAGGCGCGCGGAGGGCAGACTGAGCCTCGACGTGGGATTCCAGATCCGCAAGGCCCCGCCAATGGCGGAGCTGGAAAAGCGCATCCGAGAGGGTGCGATCGGCGCCCACGCGTGCGGTGAGGCCTTCTACTATTGCCCGCAGATCGAACGGCCGCCATCGCCGAACGCCTCACCGGATGAGCAACGGCTGCGCAACTGGGTCTGGTATCGCGATCTCTCCGGCGACATCGTCGTGGAGCAGAACATCCACGTGCTCGACATGTGCAACTGGTTCCTCCGTGGGCATCCGGTGAAGGCGGTCGCCACCTGCGCGCGCAAGATCCGGACGGACACGGGCGACTGCAAGGACAACTTCAACGCTGTCGTCACCTACCCTGGCGACGTGCAGATCACGTTCGGCTCCACGCAGTTCGGCAGCCCGGAGTTCGACGCGGGAGTGCGCCTGTTCGGGTCGGCGGGCAGCTCCGAGTCACACTACGACTCGCGCGTGAGCATAGCCGGCAAGCACGCGTGGGACGCGGGACTGGGCGCACCCCGCAGCGGCGAGCCCCAGCCCCCCTCGTCAGACCGATCTCGCGGCGCTCTCGATGACGCGGATTCGGAGAAGCAGAAGGCGTTCGTGGCGAGCATCACCAGCCGTCACTTCCACAACGAGGCACTGCAGGGGGCCGAGTCGGCACTGACCGCGATGCTGATTCGCAATGCCGCGTACAGCGGTAAGCTCCTGACGTGGGACGAATTGCTCACGTCTACCGAGATGTACAATCCCAGGATCAGCCTCGCACGCCTGTCCTGACCTCCAGGGTGACGGCGTGCCGCCCTGGCCCGGGCCTCACCGCTCAGGCCGCACACGGTCCGGCGCGCCCGCCGGGCGAGGGAACACCTCCGCCAGGCGTCAGACCTGCGAGGGTCTTGCAGGATGAAGCCGTGCCACATCCATCAAGTGTGGCTGAAACCAGAGCCGGGCCCCGCAGCCAGGGCCCGCAGCGCGACGCCCGAGGTCCGAAGCCGGAAGCCCGAAGCCGCATCCTGTGCGTATTCGGGCTTCGGACCCTGCGCAGTCGGGTCCGCCGGGGTGCTGTCCTGCAGTGTCTCGGAGTTGTTAGACATGGCCTCGCGTGGCGCACGCGACGTGCCCGCAGTCAGCTCCCTGCCGAGGTACGGTTTCGGCCCAGCACCGTCTCAATCTGTCTCCATATGCGCCCCAGCACGGCGAACCAGGCACTGAGCACGCCCGTGGCCTCGTCTGCTGACGAGTTCACCGGGCCGATAGGGGCCTCACCCGTGGAGCGCGGCCGGCTGCGTTCGATGATCTCGAGCATCCGCCGCGCGCCGGCTGGATTCGCGGAGTGCACGCGCACACTGCCCCGAGGCCATCGGCCTGTCTGCTCCATCCAGAGACAGAGGTCATAGCCAGACGGCACGTGGCGGCAGTAGTTGTAGAAGGTGTTGCCCCGTCGAGTCATCCGGCCGATGTGCCGTCCGCGGGCCGTGCACTCCGGACAGGCGCCCAGGTCGTGATCGAGGCTGATATGCGTGACCAGTCCCTGCTCGAGATACACCTTGGCCGCTGCCACGGATCGCACGCTGCGCCACCCGCGCGGTGCCGGACGATGATCATCCACCCAGAGCTTCATCTGGACGGCAGCGCAGCACGGTCGGTGCCGCTGTGCGTCATGGGCGATCCGTGATGCCACCGCGGTCTATAACAGGTGAGCCGGTGCAGGCGGCCGTCAGCCCAGCGGCATCGGAGAACCGATCTCGAACGGCAGAGGCCGCACGCCGGGCCCATCGGCGTACGCCACGCAGCAGTCCCGGCCCCGCGCCTTGGCTTCGTACAGTGCCGTGTCCGCTTCACGCAGCAGCCGGTCCGGCGTCAGGCCTTCGCCGGACCCGGCGGTCACCCCGATCGACACGGTCAACCCTTCGAGGATGGCCGTCCCATGATGTGCGTGCAGGCCGTGAATCGCCAGCCGCAACGCCTCGGCGCGGCGGAGCGCCACGTCCAGATGCGTCTCGGCCAACACCATCGCGAACTCCTCTCCGCCGAACCGGCACGCGATGTCACTGCCGCGGAACGTGCGCCCGAGCAGCTCCGCAAGCGCCTGCAACAGCACGTCACCGGCTGCGTGCCCGGCCGTGTCGTTCACGCGCTTGAAGAAATCGACGTCCAGCAGCAGGAGTGCAACAGGCCGATCGATATGGCGTCGCGCGTCGTGACATTCACGGCTGAGCGCATCGTGCAGGAAACGACGATTGTACAGGCCGGTGAGCGGGTCCTGCAGCGACTGGATCTTCAGCGATTCCCGGAGCCGCAGGTTTGCCAGCCCTGCCTCGATCTGTTCGGCCGCGGCGAGCATCGTGCTGCGCGCGGCTGCCCGATCTTCGGCGCTGCCTTGCGGCGTGATCACAATCAGGCCGAACGGGCCGCCGTCGGCGAGCAGCGGGACGCACGTCGCGGTTTGCCCGCCGAACAAGTGCACGCAGCCGGGAGTCGTACTGCCGGGTGCGGCTTCGTGCATGGTTCCCTGCCGCATGCCCCAGCATGCCTCGCGCGGGAATGCCTGCTGCAGCTCCCGTCCCTCGTCCCATGCGGCCGCACGCTCGAGACGCTCGCCCGTGACCAGATACAACGCGCCGGCGGCGCCGAACAACTCGGGGGCGGTCTTCTGGACCAGGTCACACGCCTCCTCCGACGATCGGCACCCCTGGAGAAAATGGCTCAGGCGTGCCAGGCGGGTGATCTCCTCGCGTCTCTGCTGCGCCTCCGCGACAGCCCCGGCCAGCGTTGCATTGGCGCGTTCCAGCCTGTGGGTCACCTTGCGGCGCTCGACCACATCACGGCGGACCATGAGCCCGGCGATCAGGATGGTGATGAACCCGAGCACGCTCGCGACGAGCACGTGCGACTGCGCCTGGCGCAATCGAGCGGCGGCTGTCGCCTGGTGTTCGCGCAACGCCTGCCGCTCCGCCCGCTCGATCTCGCTAACCGCCGCAATCACAGGGTCACTCACCAGTCCGCCGCGCCACCCTGCGGGGGATGGGGCCGTTCCCCCGGCGGCACCGGCCGCAAGCGCATTGCGGAAGAAAGCAGAGACGTCGCTCGTAAGAAGGCCCAGCTGCTGGAGGCGCTCACGCTGCGGAGGAGCATCGAGCAACCCGTCGAGGTCGCCGTGCAGCCGCAGGATGTCGCCCTGGGCGGCCTCATAGGAGCCGCGGTACTGTGCGCGGCCGGTGAGCAGGATGGCCAGCTCGCTGGCCTCGAGCTCCCGGACCACGGCCTTCAGCGCCTGCAGGCGCTCAAGCGCCTCCACGCTCCGGGTCATCGAGGCATTGGCCGAGACCAGATCGGTGATGCTCGCCAGCGTGATCACGCCGAGCGCGACGAGCACGACCAACGCAAGACCAAACCCCATCGGAACGCGCGGGTTCGGACGGGCACCGCCGCTGGTGGGCGGGGGCCCGCCACGCGGAATCACTCCCGCCGAAGCGTGTGTCTCCTGGCGCACCGGTCCGGCGGACAGCGGCCGGCCGTCAGAACTGGGATTTTCGATGATCACAATTGTCGCAGATGCTGAAGCCTGCTGTCCTCCTCGGCTCCACACGACTCAGCATACAGATTGATAACGCCCGACGCCAAATATCCGCACGACGCTGCGCGTTTTCGCAGCATTCGTCACTTCCGTCGGGCGCTGAAGGTACACTCGCTGCCTGCGCCCGTTGTGACAGCGATCCGGCCCACGCCGGGTCCCACGCAGGGCGCACGCGTGGCGTTCGACTTCAGTCGGAGCTCTGGACACGCCGGGTACGTAGCGTCCGACTCTACGCTTATCGGACTACTGTGCCATGCGCAAAGGCGACTCGGGCCTCGCGCGGGAGGAAAACCGTGCAAATTTCGGATATGGTGCTGCCGGAGTTCGATCACGAGACTGCGGTCACGCGCCTGCTCATCGAGCGGGCGCCGGAGTCGCGTCTGTCGTGGGCCCCGCACCCGAGGTCCCGGACGCTCGGCGACCTCTGCCTCCACCTCGCAGAGCTCCCGCTCTGGGGAGTGACCGTCATGCAGCAGACCGCGTACGACCTCAGCCCTCCCGACGCCCTCGAGGCCCGTCCGCAACCGCGGCCCGAGCCGCAAGGGGCGGCCCTCCAACGCTTCGACGAACACGTCGGCCAGGCCCGCGCCGCAATTACAGGAGCAACCGATGCCGACTTCCTGGCCCGGTGGACCCTGCAGCAGGCGGGGCGCACCCTCTTCACGATGCCGCGAGTCTCTGTTTTCCGGTCGCTGGTCCTGGGCCACCTGATTCACCACCGCGGCCAATTGAGCGTCTATCTGCGCCTCTGCGACGTACAGCTGCCTGTGATCTATGGACCGACAGCCGACACCCCGGGCCGCGACCTGTAGAGAGCGACCACCCGCTCCCTCCCGCACACGGAGCGGTATTCCGTTGTATCCTCCGGCCATGCGAGTCAATCGACGTGGCGCTCTCCGGCTGTGCGCCTTCACACCGCTTGCCACGCTCGGCCGGCCGGCACGGGCAATCGCCCAGCCGCAGCAGGAAGGAGCGCCAGGCCGCGTGCGGCTGGCGGTTTCCACCTACTCCTACTGGCACTTCAAGGAATCGAAGTACCCTGTTGAGCGCGTCATCGCGGATGCGGCGCGCCTCGGGTTCGACGGCGTCGAAATATTGCACCGGCAGATGGACGGCGAGTCGCCGGAATACGTCAACCGGCTGAAACAGGCGGCGTTCCGGGGCGGCCTCGCCATGCCGATGCTGTCGATCCACCAGGACTTCGTGTCGCCCGACGCAAACGAGCGGCAGACCGCGGTCGATCACACCAGACGATGCATCGAGCTCGCGGCGCGGCTCGGCATCCCGGCGGTGCGCCTCAATTCCGGCCGATGGAAGACCATCAAGTCGTTCGACGACCTGATGAAGGTGAAGGGCGAGGAGCCTCCCCTTCCGGGCTACACGCTGAAGGATGCGTTCGGGTGGTGTATCGAGAGCATCCGGGCCTGCCTGCCTGACGCCGAGCGGCACGGCGTCGTCCTCGCGCTCGAGAACCACTGGGGCCTCACCACCGACGTGGAGCACCTGCTTCATATCCACGGTGCGGTCGGGTCACCCTGGCTCGGCATCAACCTCGATACGGGCAACTTCCCCGGCGACCCGTACGCCGGAATCGAACGACTCGCGCCGCACGCAACCATCGTGCAGGCGAAAACCTACTATGGCGGCGGCGAGTGGTACACGCTCGATCTCGATTACGCGCGCATCGCCCGGATCCTGCGAAAAGCCGGCTTCAGCGGGTGGGTCTCGCTGGAAATGGAAGGGAAAGAGCCTCCCGAGACCGCGGTGCCCAAAAGTCTGGCCGTGCTCCGCGACGCATTCGCGAAGAGTTGACTCGGTACTCAGGCTGGCGGCTGCAGGCTTTGGCCTCCAGGCCGGTTCTGGCTTCACCCGGATGGGCGCCGGTTCCCTGCCACGACGCTCACACTCGCCTGCCGCGAGGGGGGCTTCTGGCCTCGGCCGGCCCGCCACTTCTGCAGTCCGGGGCCCGTAGCCGGCGGCCGACTCTCACATCAGATTCATCAATCCCAGCCAACGGGATGGCCGCGGTTCTGCTCGTCGAGCCACGTCTTCAGCGGCGCGAAGTAGTCGACGATGGCCGTGGCGTCCATCTGCCGTCCGCCGGTGAGCGCCTCCAGCGCATCGGGCCATGGGCGGCTGGTTCCCAGCGCCAGCGTGCGCTGCAGGCGCTCGCCGGCCGCGCCGCTGCCGTAGATTGAACAACGGTGCAGGGGGCCGCGCTGCCCGGCGGCGTCGCACAGGGCGCGGTGGAACTGGAACTGGAGGATGCGCGCGAGGAAGTAGCGCGTGTACGGGTAGTTCGCCGGCACGTGGTATTTGGCGCCGGGATCGAAGTCCTGCTCGCTGCGGGCGACGGGAGCGGCCACCCCCTGGTAGCGCCTGCGCAGGTCCCACCACGCCGCGTTGTAGTTCTCGGGCTTGATATCGCCCGAGAACACGCGCCAGCGCCACTGATCGATCAGCAGGCCGAACGGCAGAAATGCGATCTTGTCGAGCGCCTGCCGGAGCAGCAGGCCGGTATCGTCAGTCGGGGACGTCGCGCTGTCGAGGAGCCCGATCTGCTGCAGGTATTCCGGCGTGATCGAGAGCGCGACGGTGTCGCCAATGGCCTCGTGGAAGGCGTCGTTCGCGCTGTTCATGAACAGAAACGGCTGCTGGCGGTACGCGAGCTGGTAGTACGTGTGGCCCAGCTCGTGGTGCACGGTGTTGAAATCGTCCTGATTCACCTGGATGCACATCTTCAGGCGCACGTCTTCCCGGTTGTCGACGGACCATGCGCTGGCATGGCACACCACATCCCGGTCAGCGGGCTTGGTGAAGAGGGAGCGTTCCCAGAACGTGGCCGGCAGCGGAGGGAACCCGAGAGAGGTGAAGAAGCCCTCACCGGTGCGGACGATCGCGCGCGCGTCCATGTTGTGCGCACGAAGCTGCGCGGTGAGGTCGAAGCCCTGCGCCTTGACACCCGGCGCGACCAGATCGTAGATGTTGCCCCATTCCTGTGCCCAGGGATTCCCGAGCAGGTGGGCCGGAATCGGCCCGTTCGGCGGAACGGCCGCGGCGCCGTACCGCTCGCTCAGGCGGCGGCGCACGTAGGCGTGCAGCGACACGTAGAAGGGCCGGACCTGCTGCCACAGGCGTTCGAGTTCCGCCGAGAACGCGTCGGGCGGCATGTCATAGTTCGAACGCCACAGGGCACCGGTGTTCTCGAACCCCAGCTCCAGCGCCCCCTTGTTGGTCAGCTCGACGAAGCGCGTGTACCGGTCGCGCATCGGCGGGGCGATCCGCCGCCAACCGGTCCACAGGTCGGCGAGCTCCTTCGGGTCGCGGCTCTCCGCCATGATCCGCTCGATGGCCGTAATATCGAGACACTCCTGCTTGTCCGCCTTGCCGGGGCGACAGTAGGTGCCCTTCCCGTAATCCGCCTCGAGGGAGGTCGCGATGCGCGTGAGCTCGGCCAACTCCCCCGGATCGGCAGGCGCAGGCATCGTGAGCTGGAGCCGGAGGAGCAGCAGCTTCCGCCCGAGATCCGGCGGCAGCTGCACGTCTCGAAACCGTCCCGCCTCCTTCGCGAACTGCGTGGCCGCGCGGATCTGCGCCTCGCGCGTTTCCGCCGCAATCGCCTGCGTATCGACGGTGATGTAGGTGGATTGGACCCAGTCCGCGCGTGAAGCACGGACGCCGAGCGTGTTCAGCGTCTCCTCGGCGCTCGCGATGAACGCACGGGCCTCGTCAACGGTGGGCGGGGGAGGCGAGGAGGGAGCCTGCGCCAGCACCAATACTCCCGGCACCAGCGCGCCGACTGCGAGGAGCCGGAAGAGACGGTGCGACCCGGCGCAATGCACAATCGAGTATGCACGATGCACGATGCGCGCGGAGGATGCAAGAAACGGAGCACCGTGACGCGCGACCAGCCTCAGGTAGCTGATGGCGCAGCATCATCGTGCATGCTGCATCGACATTGTGGATTCTGCGCGAAGGCGCGGTCAGGACCCCTGCCGTTTTTTCATCTCGGCGATCAGTGCCTCGAGCATCCGGACGTAGTGGGTGTCGGCTTCGCCGAAAGTCTGGAGATACGCGTCTTCCGTCAGCTTGCGCTTCTTCCAGTCGCCGTCGAACGCGAACCGCGTCTCGCCCTTGGTGTAGATGTCGAACGACGTGGTGCGGCGCGGGCGGATGCCGTCGGCGTCCATATCTTCGATGAAGACCTTCGAGGTGGGATCCACGGCGACATTCAGGTCGATATAGGCGTCGCGGTACTTGTTCAGGGCGATCCGCTCGTTCAGCAGCGCCGGAACGGCGTACTTCGACGAGACGACGAGGAGCTGACCGGGGAAGTACAAGGCAGCCACGAAGATATCGTCGCTGCCGGCCTGCCGCGTGGCGATGCTATCGAGCTTGGCGCGATCGAGCATGCCCGTGAGCTCGCGTGCGAGCGTCACGGTGCGGCTCTCCTGGGCGGCCGAAGGCGCCGCAATCAGCGTGACGGCCACGAGCATCGAGGCCCCGAGGAGGCGTTGGGACATGGACCACCCCCAATGGATGAGGACGATGGGTTCTACCATGCGGCCCGGCGGCCGTCAACATGCGGCATCCGCGGGACTATCCGATGAAGAGCGGGTCGTCTTCGTCGGCCCGGGCCTGGCGGTGCCTCGTGGCATCGTGCCGGGCGTCGCGCAATGCCCTAAAAACAGCCCGCAGTCCGGCCATCACCGCGAGGCCCTCCCGCGCGGGCGCCATGATGGCCTGCTGCACCGCCGAGGTCGTCTCTTCCACCTTCGCGGTGACGTCCGCGAAGAGGCGGTCGGCGCGTTCGACCTGCGCAGTAGCGAGCGCCGACGCGCGCGCAGCCTCGGCGCCGATGGTGTGCAGGTTCGCCACGAGCGGCGCCATATCCCGCTCGACCTGCTGCGCCAGCCGGTTCACGTGCTTCGCCAGCCGCGCCGCGGCGATGACCGCACCAACCTGGATCACGGCCATGACGAGCACGGCGCCCGCGATGACGCCCAGAAACACGGGGCTCCACTCCGTCACATGGGCTCCTCGGTTGCCTGCGGTGCCCGCGCCTCCTCGTAAGCCCGTCGCCCGCGGTCTACGGCGCTCTGCACGCCATCCCGCTGGCGGCGGAGGAACTCGCCGCCCTGCTGCGTGGCGGCATTGGCAGCCGCGGCTGCCCGCTCACGCCCTTCCCGCGCCTTCTCGTTCAGGAACTGTCGCGTCTCATCCCCCGCCGCCGGGGCGAACAGGAGCGCAACGGCCGCGCCCGCAAGGGACCCGGCGATGAACGCAAACATCAACGTACCGGCGCCGACCGCTTCGTGTCTGGACATGATCTGGATGTCTCCCCGGGGCCGGATAGCCCATGTGACGGTACACTAAAAAATGCTGACTTTGACGCGCAAGTACTTCTGGGGGTCCTTGCGGATATCCGACACCAGTCCCCGCATCTCGGTCGCCGCGCCGTTCAGATTGTCGTAGAGCTGCTTGTCGTGCAGCAATTGTCCGGCGGTGCCTTGCCCCTCGTTCAGACGGGTGCTGAGCGTGTCGAGCCGCTCCGCCAGCGAATTCAGGCGGTTGTAGAGCGCGGGATCGTTCACCAGCTTTCCCGCCGTACCCTCCCCGCGGTTGACGCGCCCCGTCAGCGCGTCGATGTTCCCCGTTGTCGACGTGAGCGAGTCGGCGAACCTCGAATCGACCATCAGCTTCCCCAGGCTGCCCTCGCCCGCGTTGATCCGCGCGGTCATCGCCTGCAGGTTCCGCAGCGATGTCTCCAGATTGCGATAGGCGGCCTCGTTGTTCAGCAACTGCCCGAGCGTGCCACGCCCCGACCGAAGGCTCTGCGCCACGTTTTCGGCCGCGTCGACAAAGCCCTGGACATCACGGTAGAGCGTCTCGTCGGTAAACAGCCTGCCCACCGTGCCCTTGCCTGCACGGATGTCCCGGATCAACTGCGTGGCCTGCTCGAGCGACTTCGTCGCGCCTTCCGCCACGTCGGCCAGCTGGCCTGGCGTGCGCCGGCTCGGCACGTAGCCGTAATCGGGGACGGGCGTCCCGTCGCTGGAGATGGTGAGATCCAGGGAGGCCTCGCCGAGCAGCGAGACGGAGCCGATCATGGCGACGGAGTTCGTCGTGATCCGGGGCTGCATCTCCCGTGACAGCTGGAAGGTGACCTCGACGTCGGTGCCGTCGAACGCCACGTCCTCGACGGTGCCCACTTCGACACCGGCGACGCGCACCGGCGCACCGGGCTTCAGCCCGACGACGTTGTCGAACTTCGCCTTGAGCGTGTAGCGTTGCCAGAAGAAGCCGCCCTCGCCGCTCACCATGAAGATGACCGTCGCGGCAATCCCGATCGCCACCACGGAGAGGATGCCGACCTTCAGTTCCGTCCACCCGAGCGAACGCGTGCGTGGCATAGAAACGCGAGCCTTTCTCCAGTATCCCGAGGCTACGCCGGCACTCGCGCCGGCGGCCGCCCCCACTACGACAGGAAGGTCTTCAGGTAGGCATCGGACGAGCGCTTCAACTCGCCGGCCGGTCCCTCGAAGATAATGCCGCCGTCCTTCAGCATGATGAACTCGGCCTCTTCCGACTTCTGCTGATCGGCCAGTTCGATCTGCACCGCGCCGTTCGTGCGGAGCGCCCGGTGCCCCGCCACGAAAAAGGCATCCCGCAGCTGGTGCGTGACGACGATCGAGCTGACACCCTCGATGTCCCGGAGCTTCACGATCTCCTCATCGACCGTCGTTGCCGTAATCGGGTCGAGCCCCGTCGTCGGCTCGTCGTACAACAGGATGCGCGGCTTGGCCGCCATGGCACGGGCAATCGCGACACGCCGGCGCTGCCCGCCCGAGAGATCCGATGGCATCCGGTCGATGAACTCGGCGAGGCCGATGAAGCCCAGTACCTCGCGCACCCGCGTGTCGACCTTGTGGTCGGGCCACCGCAGCTCCTCGTACAACTTGTAGCCGACGTTCTCGGCCACGGTGAGCGAGTCGAAGAGCGCGCCTTCCTGGAACACCATGCCGAGATCGGCCCGCACGGTCATCAGCTCGCGTTCGTTCATCTCGTCCACGCGTTCGCCGTTGACCCAGATCACGCCGGCGTCCGGCTTCCACAGCCCGAGAATGAGCTTGAGGATCGTGGACTTGCCGGCCCCGCTGGCGCCCAGGAAGATCTTCGTGTGGCCCTTGAGCAGCGTGAAGCTCACGTCGTTCAGGATCACCTTCTCGTCGAAGGCGAGAGCGACCCCGTCGAACACGATGATCGGAGCGTTCGGGCCGGCGAGGATCTCGTCCTTCGTCAGCTCGGGACCGGCAAAGGTGTCAGTCGTCTCCATGCCTCTCTACTCGTCAAACACGGCCGCACCCTGTCGCGGCCGCCCGTCGCCCCGTCGCATGCCGCCGGCCGGCGACGGTCAGTACATCAACGTGATCATCAGGCGCGTCACGAAAAAGTCCACCACCAGCACGGCGACCGACGCGGCCACTACGGCGTTCGTCGTGGATCGCCCCACGCCCTGGGTGCCGCCTCGCGTGCGCAGGCCCACGTGGCAGCCGATGCTCACGATCACGAACCCGAGGAAGAACGGCTTGATGAGCCCCATCCACGGATCCTGCGGGTACAGCCCCTCGAGCACCGACGTCCAGTAGACGCCCGAGGCCACCTGCAGCTGGAACACGGCAATCAGCCAGCCGCCCAGGATCCCGACCACGTCGGCGACGACCGTCAGCACGGGGCACATCAGGGTGCCGGCGAGCACGCGCGGGGCGACCAGCTTGCGCACGGGATCGGTGCCCAGCGCGCGGAGGGCGTTCACCTGGTCGGCGACGACCATGGACCCGAGCTCTGCCGCTATGCCCGAGCCGACACGGCCGGCCAGCATCAGGGCGGTCAGCACCGGCCCGAGCTCCTTGATCATCGACGCGCTGATGAGGCGGCCGACGAAGGGGCGCGCGCCGAACTGGTCGAGGGTGATGCCGCTCTGCAGCGCGAGCACCGCACCGGTGAAGAAGCCGGTCAGCAGGACTACCGTCAGCGAGCCCAGCCCGATATGCTGAAACTGCTGCACGATATCGCGGTAGTAGAGAGGCCGCGTCACCGACGCGGTGAGCGCCGCCCCGCACAACCGCACGTACTCCTGCACTTCGAGCAATGCGGCTTTGAGCCACTCGATGAACCAGGTCAGCACGCCTCAGGACTCCACCGGCGGAGTCGAGAGGCCGAGGTCGGAGATTCGCAGCTGCCGGATCTCGTCGCGGAGCCGCGCCGCCTTCTCGAAATCGAGGTTGGCCGCCGCCTTCCGCATGTCCTCCTGCAGCCGGGCCACGTGCGCGTCGCGCTCGGCGGCCGTGCGGAAGCGCTGCCGCGGCTCGCGGGCCACATCCACCGTGAGGTAGTCGCGCTCCGAGACGCTCGCGAGCACCTCGTCGATGTTCTTGATGATCGACGTGGGCGTGATGCCGTGCTCCTCGTTGTACGCGTGCTGCTTCTCGCGCCGGCGGCGGCATTCGCCGATCGCCAGGCGCATCGAGTCGGTCTCGCGGTCCGCGTACATGATCACGAGCCCGTTCACGTTGCGCGCCGCGCGGCCGGATGTCTGAATGAGCGAGCTGCGCGATCGGAGGAAGCCCTCCTTGTCAGCGTCGAGGATCGCCACGAGCGAGACTTCGGGCAGATCGAGCCCCTCGCGCAGGAGGTTGATGCCGACGAGCACGTCGAACACCCCACGCCGCAGATCGCGCAGGATCTCGACGCGCTCGAGCGTCTCGATGTCGGAGTGCAGGTAGCGCACCTTCACCCCGAGCTCCTGGTAGTACTGCGTCAGGTCTTCCGCCATCTTCTTGGTCAGCGTCGTCACGAGCACGCGCTCGCTGCGGGCGGCCCTCGTGCGGATCTCCTGCAGCAGGTCGTCAACCTGGCCGCGGACCGGGCGCACCTCGATGGGCGGGTCCATCAGGCCCGTCGGCCGGATCACCTGCTCCACCGTCACCCCGCCTGCGCGTTCGTACTCGTATGGGCCGGGGGTCGCCGAGACGTACAGCAGCTGGCCCACGCGCTGCTGCCACTCCTCGAAGTTCAGCGGCCGGTTGTCGAGTGCCGACGGCAGACGGAAGCCGTATGCGACGAGCACCTCTTTGCGCGATCGATCGCCGGCGTACATGCCGCGAATCTGCGGGATCGTCTGGTGGCTCTCGTCGATGAACGTCACCGCGTCATCGGGCAGGTAGTCGAGCAGTGTCGGCGGCGGTTCGCCCGGCTGCCGCCCCGTGAGGTGTCGCGAGTAGTTTTCGATGCCGTGACAGTAGCCGATTTCCTTGATCATCTCGACGTCGAACATGGTGCGCTGGTGCAGCCGCTGGGCCTCGAGGAGCTTGCCCTCCCCTTCGAGCTTCGAGCGGTACCAGACGAGCTCCTCGCGGATGGTGTCGACCGCGAGCCGCGTGCGATCGCGCGAGGTGACGAAGTGGGACTTGGGAAACACCGTCACCTGGTCGTGACGGCGCAGCACCTTGCCGGTGAGCGGATCGATCGTCACCAGCTCGTCGACCTCGTCGCCGAACAGCTCGATGCGCAGCGCCGTGTCCTCGTACGACGGGTGCACCTCGATGACGTCGCCGCGGACGCGGAAGCTGCCGCGGCCGAACTCGAGATCGTTGCGCTCGTACTGAATCTCCACGAGCTTGCGCAGAA
Organism: Vicinamibacteria bacterium; assembly: GCA_963739995.1. GTDB lineage: Bacteria > Acidobacteriota > Vicinamibacteria > Vicinamibacterales > JAENWD01 > CAVUCH01. The sequence goes on from CAVUCH010000003.1 coordinate 191,063, forward strand.
TCTGATCGCGGTCGATGCGCTGTCCGCGCGCGAGCGGGAGCAGCATGCCGTAGTACGCTTCCGGCGAGCCGAGGCCGTAGATGCAGGAGACGCTCGCGACGATGATGACGTCACGCCGTTCGAAGAGCGATCGGGTGGCGGAGAGACGCATCCGGTCGATCTCGTCGTTGATGGTGGCTTCCTTCTCGATGTAGGTGTCGCTCGCGGGGACGTAGGCTTCCGGCTGGTAGTAGTCGTAATAGCTGACGAAGTACTCGACGGCGTTTTCCGGAAAGAAGCGTTTGAACTCCTGGTAGAGCTGCGCCGCCAGCGTCTTGTTGTGCACCATCACGAGCGACGGCCGATTCACGCGCGCGATGACCTGGGCCATCGTGAACGTCTTGCCGGAGCCGGTGACGCCGAGCAGCACCTGGTGACGGTCACCGCGCACGAGGCCCTCGACCAGCTCGTCCTGCGCGCGGGCCTGATCACCCCGCAGCTCGAAATCGGTGACCAGCTTGAAACGATCGTAGACAGATGGCATGAACCGGTGGCAGCCGTCGGTGTGCGGCCCGCGAGCGGACGGCGGATGTTTCGATATTGCGGCCGACGCTCATGGTACCACAGCCCCTCAGCAGGGACCGGGCGGAGCCATCGGCCGTTACTGGCCGCTGCCGCGTGACGGCGGATCGAGCAGCGGCGCGAAATAGCCCTTCCGCGAGCGGACCTTCAGGGCCTGCAGATGCGACCCGACGAGGCGCACCTCGATCTTGCGCCACCTGCCGTCCTTCCGGGCGTTCCGTGAGGTGAAGCCGAGGCTGTACTGGGCGCGGATCTGCGCGACGACCTTGTCGAAGATATCGGTCAGGTTGCGCGTCGAGACAGGAAAGAATGCCTGGCCACCAGTGGTTTCGGCCATCTGCATCAGCTGCATCTTCTGCTGGGCGCGCATCGACCCGCTCTGGTGTTCAAGAAAGCCGATCGCGTACACGGTCACGTCGGCCATCTTCAGCATGCCGAGCGTGTCGGCGAACGTGACGGCGCTGCGCGTATCGCCGCCGTCGGTATAGATGACGAGCACCTTCCGGCCTTCGAGCTCGGTGAGCCCGTCCAGATACACCCCGAGCGCGTCGTAGAGAGCCGTGAGCCCTCCCGGCCTGCGGCCGCGGATGCGCTCGATCAGGCGCGGAAAGTCCGGTTGCCCATAGCGCGCGATGCGGACCTCCGTGTCGAAGTCCACGAGCGTGATGTCCTGCGCCTCCGGCAGCCCCTTGAGGAATTTGATCGCCGCCGTGCGTGCGAGCTCGATGTCGTCATGCATGCTGCCGCTGGTGTCGAACAGCAGCCCGAGCCGCAGGTTCTCGGCCTGGTCCGCCGTCGCACCGCGCGAGAAATGGGAGACGGTCTGCCGCTCGCCCTCCTCGTACACCTCGAAGTCGTGCGCGCTCAGGTCCGTGATGAAGTTGCCCCGCTTGTCGAGGACCATGACGCCCACGTTGACGAGATCCACGCCCGAGCGGAACCTGCCCTGCTGCGCGCTCACGGCCGCCGCCATCAGCACCGCCGCCACGGCCCCCATCACCATCCGCCGCACGACCGCATGCACGGCACCCCCCTGTCTCGCATTCCCCGTCGGACGAGCCCTCATCGGAGCGCTCTCAGAATACAGGATGTTCCAGCGCTCAGAAGATCTTGAATCCGGTGATCTTCACGATGTGGGTGCCCCGGGACCCATCCGTATTCCAGGCCTTGAAGCCGTACCCGTACTCGACCGCGAGCAGCATTCGCCGCGGCAGCGGGACCTCGACTGCCGCGCCGAGCCCCGGGTAGCTCTGCACTGCGCGCCCGAACCCCGGGTCGCGCACGGCGGCCGCATCGAAGAACGCGTCCAGACGCAGCCTCCCCCGCGGCGTCCACGTGGCGATCGACCGGACGATGGCGCCACGATCGAACCGCAGGCTTGCGCTCGGGTAGCCGCGCAACCGGTTTTCGAAGCTGTCGAACGTGAACCGGCTGAAGCGATCGAGATCGTGCCCGTCAACCCACCCGCCCTCCAGACGCGCGAGCGCGCCCGGTGCGATGATCCAGGAGCGCGCGGCGGTGAAGCCATACCGCTGGAACTCCGACGTGCCGGGCTCGAAATCCAGACCCGGGCGGCCCCACGGGCGCCAGCCTTGTCGGCGGGCCGGGTTCCACCAGGTGAGGAGGCTCCACGGGCCACGCTGCAGGTCGAGCGCCACGCGCAAGCCATGGGTGATCGCGTCAACGGGCACGAGGAACGTCGGACCGGTGTCGGCGCTGCCCTCGAACGCCGTGTAGTCGAACTCGTATCCCACGCGAAGCTGCGCCCGCGATGACAGCGGTACGAGCACTGTGGCATCCGCGCGAAACGGCCGCTGCCGGATGTTCTCCGTGTATTGCTCGCGCCCGTTGCGGAACGAGCGGTCGTTGTAGGTCACGCCGATGCCGAACACCCGGCCCGTCAGCTGCCATCGCGGCCGGATGAAGCCCGGCAGGGTCCACGCCGCCTGGCCGAAGCTGCCGCCGAAGAACCCGCTGAACTGGGCGCCCGACCCGAAGAAGTTGAAATCGAGATAGCTGAGACCCGCGTACGGAAGCGGCACGGTGATGTTCGGATCGAGCAGGGTCCCGAACGCGAGCGTCACGACACGCTGCGCGGCATCCGGCGCAAGCACGCGTGCCGTGGCACGCGGCGTGGCGCCGCCGGGCACATCGGGCGCGGGCTTCGCCGGGACGATGTAGCGGTAGCCCTGCGGTGTGTCACGCAGCATCACCGCATTCGAGCCGTGCGCGGCCGCGAGGCGCGCGTCGAAGTCGCTGACGTTCATTTCGTGGCGCGGCGTCACGATCTCGCGATGGATCGGCGTTCGGTGCGCCGCGGCCTGATAAATCTGGAAGCTGCTCGATCGCACCGGCAGCCAGACCTCGGCGTCACCCACCCGCACGGGCGCGAACACGTCGTGCTGCTCACTGGACACGATCGCCCCGCGCAAGCCTGTCTGCGTCGCTTCCATCCGCACCAGGGCGAAGCCCGTGGTGTCGATCCACGCGCGGCCGGTGAACGACGGGACGCTCGCATCCCGCGGCGTGAATGCGACGATGTAACAGTCACGCCCCGCCTCACTGCTGCGACCGGCCAGCCGATACTCGTACGCGCTCGAGAGGGTGATGACGAGAGGCGGCGTGCTGACCCGCTCCGGCTCGATGATCGGAAGCCGTGGGGCGTTGGCCCCGACGTTCATGTCGACGCCGTTCACGCGGATATCGTGCTGTGCCACCTCGGTGAGCGCGCCACGCGAGAAGATCGTCGTGCCGGCGGTGACGGCCACGGGCCCGGCGAACCCGGGCACTTCGAAGGTGAGCACCGTCGTGCCGGTCGCGATGGCGTTCTCCACAAGGCGCGCCTGGCGCGCGCGCCTCGCGTGGTGGCGGGCGAGGATCTCCTCGACCGACAGTGCTCTCACGGCCGACACCCGCACATCGGCGCGGTAGACCTCCTCCTCGGCGCCGCGCCAGCCCGCGATGCGCAACACGAGCGGGTCGCCAGCCTCGGTGATGTCCACGCGAGCGACCCCGGCTTCGCGCGTCAGCTTCAATGGATCCGTGCCCCCTGTCTGCAGGTCGGCACGCGTGACCCGCAGCGCGCCGGGTGCAATCGTCAGCACGGCGGGGGCCGCGGCGCCGTGCACGACTGCGATGCCCTCCAGCGTCTCCGGGTGCAACCAGACGTCGGCGCGGCACCCGTCGCAGGTGACGCGCACCTCAGGGAGTGGCGTCAGCCCCGGCGGCATCAGCGGCCGGAGTGCCGCCAGTGCGGCGGCGAGCGCAGGCGCATTGCCGGACGCGTCGACGGCGGCCGTCTCCGCCGCGAGTCCCGCACCGGCGGCCAGCGGATCGGCAGCGCCGCGCGCCAGCCACATCCCCAGCCCCGGGTAGAGTCGCCCGATCCGCGTCGTGTCGCCCGACAGGTCCGGCGGCAACCACACCACGTCCAGATATTGCGCCACACCCGAAGCGACCGCGGTCGTCGCAAGCGCTGCGGACAGCACCAGGCCGACCCGCAGCTCCGGCCGCACGGCTCGCAACTCCGTCGCCGCCCGACGCACCGCGAAGACGCGCTCGGTCACTCCCACCGAGCCGTCGTCGGGTATTACCACGAACACCCCGGTGGCGAATGCGAGACCCTCCGGAGGCGTCGCGGCGGTCGCCTGCGCCGTGAGCCAGACGTGCCCACCCGCCCGGGACAGCCGCTCAACGAGGGCCGGCGACACCTGAGCGTCGCGCGCGAAGACCAGGTCCACGCCGGTTACCGGGACTCCTGCCTGGAGCGTCGCCTCGGCTCCTGCGACGTCGATCACGAGCGCCACGCACGTGGCGCACGGCGCCGGTGCCTCCTGGGCGGCCGACGGCATGGCCAACAAGCTCAGCACGAGGGTTGCGGCCGCCGTCGCGGAGCGGAGGCGTTGGTGGGTCGGCAGCGTCACAACACCTCTGGTTACAATCTCCGGGCCGGGCGCGTCGCATCGGACGTTGCATCGGCACCTCCCACACCGGCCAGTTTCCCGGGGCTTCTCTTGCACACAGTTTCGCCGCTGGACGCGGCTTGTCGCCGAACTGCATTGCAGCACAATCTCTTTGTGCTAGTGGCCTGTCCTTGTCATCTGTAGAGTGGATGTCGGAGCGCGGCGCCCGGCGGGCAAGGCGTGAGGAGCGAGCATATCGGGAATATTCGAGCGACGAGCAACGCCGCCGGGCGGGACGCCCCGCCCGACAGGCGCTCTACATATGGCGGGGAGAGGCCACTAGTGGCTTGTCCCCGTGCCTGGCAGGATCGATCGGCGTGGTGGTCGTGCCTTCATGTCCTACAGCAACGAAGACGCCAAGCGGACCGTCACCGAATTCTACGACCTGATGTTCAACCAGTGCCGCCCCGCCGAGGCCGTGGCGCGATACGTCGGGCGGACTTACACGCAGCACAATCCTGTCGTGGCGGACGGTGCGGACGCCTTCATCGAGTATTTCGAGCGCATGGCTAGTGAGTTTCCGGGCAAACGTGTCGAGTTCCGCCGGGTCTTAGCCGACGGTCCCTACGTGGTCCTGCACTGTTACCAGCACTGGCCCGGCGACGGGGACTGGGCCGGGATTGACATCTTCAGGCTCGATGAGGCGGGCCGGATTGTCGAGCATTGGGATGTGCTTCAACGGATACCTGACACGTCAGCGAATCCAAACACGATGTTCTGACGCGCGCGCGTGCGGGACGCGCGGATTGTCAAAATGCCGAATAAAAATCGCACCCGGCCGTGTGAGACTGGACGAGAGCAGACGCCAGGCGTAAAATCACACGTTACGCCCATGCTCCTCTCGCGCTCCGTGGTACGGCCGCCGGCACTTCGATGAGATGCCTTGCGGTCTGTCAGGACGAGCTGATCATCCGGGTCCTCGACGAGATCCTGCTGCCCAGCTTCGAGGTCGAGTTCCTCGTCGAGAACAAGGCCCTCGCGAAACGCCTCTCGGACGACGGCGTGCACATTACGGCCGGTGACCTGAAGCGCACCGACACCTACATCAAGACCAACCTCACCCCGAACACCTGCATCATCGTTGAAGACAACGGCCGCCGCAGCCTGCGCAAGGCGCTGGAGGCGCTCCGGGACGCGGGAGGCACGCTGATTTACGTGCTGGGCGTCGGCACCGGGGAAGCCGACAAGCGCGAAGACGAGCTCAAAGCGCTCTTCCCGGACATCTGGTACTTGACGATGGCGGAGCTGTTCGGCGGGCCGCTCCGCACCGAATTCAGCCGATCGCTGACCCGCGCGCGCGTGCAGCAGTATCAGCGGTACTTCAGCGATGCGGACCGTGTGCTGATCCTCCTCCACCACGACCCCGATCCTGACGCGATGGCCAGCGGCCTCGCCGTCCGCAACCTGCTGCGCCGCACGAAGGCGACGGCGATCATCGGCGCCATGCAGGGCGTGACGCGTCCCGAGAATCTGCGGATGGCGAACCTGCTCGACATCCACGTGGAGACGATCACGGCCGCCGATCTGAAGACGTTCGACCGAGTCGCCCTCGTCGACGTCCAGCCCCATTACTTCAGTGGCCTCATGGATCGTGTGGATCTCGTCATCGACCATCATCCCGAGACAACGGGCTGGAGCGCGATGTTCAAGGACATCCGCGCCGACTACGGATCGACCTGCACGATCCTCACGGAGCATCTGCGGGCGATCGACGTGAACATCTCGGAGCGCACGGCAACCGCGATGCTCTACGCGATCAAGTCGGACACGCTGTTCTTCAACCGTCAGGCCAACCGGGTCGACCTCGAAGCTTTTTCCTATCTGTACCCGCTGGCCGACGCCGCTCTCATCCGCAAGATGGAAGGAGCGGAGATCACGCTGGAGCGCCTGGAGTACGTCGTACGGGCGACGCAGAACGGGAAGATGCGCGAACAGGTCTTCTCCGCCTTCCTGGGCGCGAGCCCGCGCGAGGACTTCATCCCGTACGTCGCCGACTTCTTCCTGCAGCTCGAAAACGTCAAGTGGACGATCATCTCGGGCGTGGTGAACGACGCCCTGGTGGTGTCGGTGCGCAACCTGGGGTACTCGCGCAACGCCGGCGAGTTCGTACGGAAATGCTTCGGGGAAATCGGCAGCGCAGGCGGGCACCGCGCGATGGCCAAGGCCGTTGTCCCCATGACGGCGTTCCGCCAGCGGTTTGGCAATCTCCAGGCGACGGAGCTGAACGAGAAGGTGCTGGAACTCGCGTTGCAGTTCCTTCACGAGCACGCGCCGGCCGACCGCCGGCGGGAACCAGCGCCGGCAGCCCTCAGCTCGCGCCCTTGACGATCGCGCGGGCGGCGGCCAGCGCGTCGCCGCTGGCCGCCAGCACCGGCTCGACGAACTGCCGGTGGGCATCCTCGTAGCCGCGGTCCAGCAACTCCCCGATTCCCTGCTGTCGGTCCGATCGCTCGTCGAAGGCGCCGCCGAGATCCAGCGGCCCGATCGGGTTGTGCGCCGGGCGGATCACGAACAGCGCGTTGAACCTGCCGGTCGCGGCCAGGACGCCGTCGCGCACTCCGGCCGCCTGCGCCGCCGCGAGAAAATCTCCGACCCGGGCCCGCGGCGCGGCGCGACGGGTGCTGAGCGCATGTGGGCCCGCCAGTTCGGGGGCCGCGGTCACCACGATCACCTGACGCGCGCCCGCGGCCTCGACCTCTTCGAGCACGCGTGCCAGCGCGCCGGGACGATCGCACAGCCGGTGCGCCTCACCCCGCCAGTGGCTTTCGGGGGCGAACAGGACGAGCGCGGGGTCGGTGAGGCCGGGAATCGCCAGCGCCCCGGCGAGCGCGGACAGGCTCTGGTCACGGGCCACTCCCGCCAGATCGAACGCTTCGGCCGAACGGCGGTCCCCGCCCTGCATTGGCTTGCGGAGGAAGAAGGATCGCCGCTCGTCCGGGCCGAGCAGCGCGAACACCAGGTCGCGGCGCGCGTCGAGGTCGTGCGCCACGATGAGCAGCTCACGAAATCCGGGCTGTCCGAGGTTGTCCGCCAGCAGCTCCGCGTACCGCCGCGCGAGGTCCTTCGTCTCGGGTTGGCGGATCTTGGCACCGCCGCGTATGAGCTCCCAGAGGCCCGCGCGGAAGTACGCCGCCGCGCCCCCGTCTCCCATAGGGGCTGCGAGCGCCGCCCACCAGAACCCGCCGCGCTGCCGGCGCCGCGCCGGAAGGAGCTGCGTGTTGACCACCCCGGCAACCGCAATGGCTCCGCCGAGCAGCAGGACGATCAGCAGCGCCAGCCGCGGCAGCCAGGCGGGAAGCCCGGCCGGACCGAACGCGGCGGCGACGAGTTCGGTGTAACCGGTGGCCACCCGGCCGGCCGTTCCCGATCCGAGGGTCTCGAGCACCAGCGCCGCTCCGTAGACGAAGAGGCCCACAGCGAGCACCGCCAGCGGTACGAGAAGAACCAGCGCCGCCGCAACGAGGCTCCACCCCGCCACGCGCAGCGTCGGACGCCAGCCGTACAAGCGGCGAACCGCCTCGCGGCGCCACAAGCCGCCGGCGTCCCACAGACGCGCGCCGCCATCGAGCGCGGCAAACACGGCGCCGACCGCGCCGATGCCATGGCCTGCCACGAGATCGATCTTCACACCGGCCTCCGCCAACGCGCGGAGCACACCGGCGTGGTACACGCCATCGGCGCCGGTCCCGGTCAGGACGACGGCCGTGCGGAGCTCAGGTGAATAGCTAGGGCGATCCGGGGAGCGTTGGGTCACGGGCAATCGCGAGCCCCAGGCGGGACGGGCGCCGACCCGCACCGCGGCGGGCCGGCCGTCATGCCGGGTCGTGGATGGTGACGAGCCGGGTAATCTCGAATTCGCGCCGGCCGTTGGGCGCCTGCACGGTCACCTCGTCGCCGGCTTCCTTGTTCACGATGGCCTTGCCGATCGGGGATGACACCGAGATGAGCCCTCGTTCGACGTCCGCATCCTCGGGCATGACCAGCTGGTACACGACTTCGCCTGCGCCATGCTCGCGCAGGTGCACCGTCGAGCCGAGCCCCACGCGATCCTTCGGGATGCGATCGAGGTTGATCATCTGCACGGCCGCCACGCGGCGCTGAAGGTTGGCGATGCGCGCCTGGACGAGCGTCTGGCGCTCCTTGGCCGCATGGTATTCGGCATTCTCACGCAAATCGCCGAGCTCGCGCGCGCGCCGGATCTCCTTGGGCAGCTCGTTGTGAAGCTCCCGTTCGAGCTGGGCAATCTCGTCCTGCAGGCGCCTGATAATCTGCTCTTTCATGCGTCACTGAAAAGGGCCGGGACGGCTTTTCGTCAGAACCGTCACGAAAAACCGTCCCGGCCCGACTTTCGCCTCGGCCGCGAAACGACGGGCGATTCTAGCATATCTGCTATCCTGACCCGGCCTGCCGCCAGGCGACCCGCCATGCCGCCGCCCCAGCCGGCCGTCCGCGTCACCAGTCGTCAGCATCCGCTCGTCACACGCTTCCGCAACGCCGCGCGGCGGCCCACCGGGGAAGGTCCCCTGCTCGTCGAAGGCGCCACTCTGGTGGACGAGGCCCACCGCGCCGGCTGGGTCATCGAGGTGGTGGCGTTCACGGAGAACGCCGCGGCTGACGCTGCGGTCGCGAGACTCGTCGCGACGTTCCCACCGGATGTCACTCGTCTGCTCGTCTCCGACCGCGTGCTGGACGCCATGAGCCCCGCACGCACACCCTCGGGGGTGGTGGCGCTCGCACGTGGACGCGCCTGGACCCTTGGGGACGTGCTGGCTGGCAATCCCGCACTGGTCGTCTTTGCGGTCGACGTGCAGGATCCCGGCAACATGGGCGCGATCGTGCGCGCCGCGGAAGCGGCCGGCGGAACTGGTGTCATCGCGGCCGGAACGTCTGCCACGCCGTTCGGCTGGAAGACGCTGCGCGGTGCGATGGGGAGCATGTTTCGTCTGCCAGTGATCAGACTCCCCAACGCGGACGAAGGAATCCGTGCTTGCCGCGATCGGAGGATGCGCCTCATCGCAACGGCCACCGATGGCATCCCGCTGGACCGCGTGGCCCTCGACGCGCCGTGCGCGATCCTCGTCGGTGCCGAAGGCACCGGGCTCCCACTGGCCCTCGTCGACGCAGCCGACACGCGGCTCACGATCCCGATGCACGCGCCGGTCGAGTCGCTGAACGTGGCGGTCGCCGCGGGGATAATTCTGTACGAAGCGCGGAGGCAGAGGACGAGGGCGCCAGGCGGTAGGCGCTCGGCGGACAGGACTGGAGGCGGTAGGCGGTAGGCGGTAGGCGGTAGGCGGTAGGCGGTAGGCGGTAGGCGGCAGTTGTGGGCAATGCACGACGCACAATGCACGATGTACAACGCTCGATGCACAATGCACCAACGCTGCGCCGGTGGAGCCGGAGACTTTAGTCCCGGGGGTCACCACATCTGCGGAGCCGGGATTTCAGTCCCTGCGGACACCACACCTGTGGAGCCGGGAGTCCAGCCCCCACGGACAGCGCTCTAGCCAGGTCCCCTATGCAATCCGATCTCTTCGACGACGGCCCGACGGCACCTTCCCCCGCCCACGTCCCGCTCGCCGAGCGGATGCGGCCCCGCACTTTCGATGAGATCCTCGGGCAGCAGGACGTGCTCGGCCCGGGGCGTCCGCTGCGCGAGGCCATCGAGCGCGATCGACTGCAGTCGATCATCCTGTGGGGCCCGCCCGGTACCGGCAAGACGACAATCGCGCGCCTGGTCGCCGAGCGTACGAAGGCGCGTTTCGTCTCGTTCAGCGCGGTGCTCGCCGGCATCAAGGACATCAAGGAGGTCATGGCGGCTGCCGAGGGTGCCCGGCGCGTGCGGGGGCAGCGCACGATCCTGTTCGTGGACGAGATTCACCGCTTCAACAAGGCGCAGCAGGATGCCTTCCTCCCGCACGTGGAGACGGGGTCCATCGTGCTCATCGGCGCCACGACGGAGAACCCGTCGTTCGAGGTGAACGCGGCACTGCTCTCACGATCGCGCGTCTTCGTGTTGCGGGCGCTGGAGGAGGAGGAGATCCTGAGCATCCTCGCGCGCGCGGTTGCTGACGTGGAGAACGGGCTCGGCGCAGAGTCGATGCAGGTGGCACCGGACGCGCTCGCGCTCATCGCCCGCGCGGCCGGTGGCGACGCCCGGTCCGCGCTGAACCTGCTCGAGCTCGCCGCCTCGTCGGCGCCCATCGCAGACGATGGTCAACGGTCCATCAGCCGCACGCACGCGGAACAGGTCATCCAGCGGCGGATGCTGCTGTACGACAAGGGCGGCGAGGAGCACTACAACATCATCTCCGCGCTGCACAAGTCGATGCGGAACAGTGACCCCGATGCGGCGCTCTACTGGCTCGCGCGGATGGTGGAGGCCGGTGAGGACCCGCTCTACATTGCGCGGCGGCTCGTGCGGTTTGCGTCGGAAGACGTGGGCATGGCCGACCCGCAGGCGCTCACGGTCTGCGTCGCCGCGAAAGACGCGGTGCACTTCCTCGGCATGCCCGAGGGCAACACGGCCCTGGCCCAGGCGGCGGTGTACCTCGCGACGGCGCCAAAGAGCAACGCGATCTTGGCGGGGTACGGCAGGGCGGCTGACGACGCGCGTGACGGACCGACGGAGCCGGTTCCGCTGCATCTGCGCAACGCGGCCACCAAACTGATGAGGGATCTGGACTACGGCCGCGGCTATCAGTACGCGCACGACGCGCCCGACGCGGTCACCCCGATGACGTCGCTGCCGGACTCTCTCGCTGGGCGGCGCTACTACCAGCCGACGGACCGGGGGTTCGAGAAGGAAGTGAAGCGTCGGCTGGACGGGTGGGCCGAGATCAAGCGGGGCCGCCGGGACTGAACCCCGCGATTCACAGACAGGCCGGCTGTGACACTCAGGGCTGCAGACCGCAGTCCACAGGCGGCGGCCTGTCTGGCTGTGACGCCGATCAGCGAGCGGCGGTGACGGATTCGCCGCCGGCGATCACGTCCTGGACGATGGAGCTTACGGCCACGGGAAGACCGGTCGACGGCTCTCCCAGCAACTCAGGCACCTTGCGGAACATCTCCGGGCGCAACGGCAGGATGAACGAGAAGCGATAGTCGCCCTGCATACGGCCGATCGGGATGCCGACCAGGTCGCCGTCGCGGTCGAGCACTCCGCCGCCCGACACGCCAGGGTGGCCATCGGTGAGGCAGGTCACCAGGCCATTGCCGGTACGTTGGCCCACGTAGCCGGTGGACACGATGATTCCCTTCGAGTAGTCGTTGCCCAGGCGGAAAATGGGCTCGGCGAATTCGTAGGCGAAGTTCGGGTCGAGCGTCAGAGCCGGCAGGTCGAGCGCTTCGCTCACCTGCAGAATCGCCCAATCGCCGCTGTGAACCTCCACGTCCGCGTCGCCCGAGTCGACCACGCGCGCGGCCACGCGCCTGCCGCCGAAGCTCAGACGAATCGACTCGATGCGCCGTGACGTCTGCGCCGGCTCCCCTTCGTCGGGCAGCACGATCACGCCGTGCTTCACGGTGATGAAGTAGCCGCCACCGAGGTATCCGGCGGTGCCGTAATTCGTCTTCCCGAGGTTGTCGTAGGCATAGAGCTCGACGAAGCTCTGCCGGCGCGAGCGCAGCAACTCGACGGGCAGGAGGCCCATCTCGCTCTGCAGCTGCTTCTTGATGTCGCTCACCAGCGCGTCGCGACTCTCGGCGGGCATCCCAGCCGCCTGCCCGGAGGTGCCAGCTGGCACCATGCCTGCCGCGTCCTCTCGATGGGCGATCGATCGCTCCAGTTCCACCCGGAGGGCGTCGATACGCGCCGAGCTCTCCGCCTGCTGGCGGGCGAGCAGCCGCTGGGCGCTGTATTGGCCCATCCCGAAAAAGGCGAGGGCGGTAACGGCGGTCAGGGCGGTGGCGAGAATTAGACGTCGCACGGCCATCGAGGGCTCCACGATCTTCGAGGGCTGCCGTGGAGTTGGTCCGCAGATCGCGCGGACGTCCAAGTTCGGCAGCTAAACCACTGCGCACCTGGCACAGCTTACAGCTTTGCGCCCCGCACCCGCGGGATGCCTTTTCGCTTGGATCGAGCGTCAGAAGGTGTATCGGCCGGTGCCGATGACGACTGCACTGTAGCAAGCTCATATGCTCGCGGTCAAATATCGACTCCGCCGCCCGGCTATTTCCTCAGACGCGCCCGAAGTTCTTCTCGACCTCCCGCCGCGTGAGCCGCAGCATGACTGGCCGCCCGTGCGGGCAGATCGTGGAGTACGCGGTGGCGCGCAGTTCCGCCAGGATGTGCACCATTTTGTCGTACGCCAGCGGGTAGTTCGCCTTCACCGCCGCATGGCACGCGATCGTGGCGGCGATCCGCTTCAAGGTTTCCTCCACCCGCGCGCCGCGGTCGAGCCCCTCGAGATCCTGAGCCAGCGCACGCACGGCGGCGGCCGCGGATTCGGCGTCGAGCAGCGCGGGCGTCGCACACACACGCACCGAGTCGCCCCCGAACTCTTCCACCTCGAACCCGAGCCGTTCCAGGTCCACCGCATGGGCGACAAGGGCCTGGCGTCCGTCAGGCGACAAGTCGAGCAGCAGCGGGTGCAGCAAGCGCTGGCTCTGGAGCCGTCCCGCCGTCAACCGCTCCATCGTCCGCTCGAACAGCACGCGCTCGTGCGCCACGTGCTGGTCGATGATCGCGATCCCCTCATCGTCCACCGCGATGATGAACGTGTCACGGAATTGGCCGAGGGGAATCATGGGGCGGATGGACGAGGAAGTACCGCTCTCCGGCTCCCGGCTCCAGGCTCCAGGCGCCGGGCCTTGTCGGGCTCCAGGCCCCGAGGGCTCCGGACTCGAAACACCGCCGGCAGCCTGCAGCCCGGAGCCCGGAGCCTGCCAGCGGCTCGGATAGACGCCGCTCTCCAACACCCCCGGCAGCGTCATCCGCTGCCCTGGGCGGCCCGCGATCTCGTGGGGCGGGGTGAGCACGAGCGGCGGCGCGGGGCCGCGGCCGAGGGCGTCGCCGAGCGCACGGCGTACCAGTTCGTGAATCAGGGACCCCTCGCGGAAGCGCACTTCCGCCTTGCTTGGGTGCACGTTCACGTCCACCGCGTCGAGCGGCATCTCGATGAACAGGTGCACCTCGGGGCTGCGTTCCTTGATCGACGCCACGCTGTAGGCGTCGATGATCGCGTGCATGATCGTCTTGTCCCGCACCATGCGGCCGTTGATGAAGATGTTCTGCGGGCCGCGGCGGGGCCCCGTCTCCGCGAGGCCGGCGACGTATCCGGTGATTCGCACGCCAGCGGCCTCCTTCTCGACGCGCACCAGGTCGTCGGGTTCGCCGTACAGCTGGTAGAGGCGATCGGCCAGCCCTACGACCGGCGGGCACTCGAGGAGGCGCCGCCCGGCACTGATCAACGTGAAGCCAGTCGCGGGCGCGCTCAGCGCCAGTTGCGTCACGGTGCGCGAGACGTGCGCAGACTCGGCCCCATCCGATTTCAGGAACTTGCGGCGCGCCGGCAGGTTGTAGAACACCTCCTCGACGTCGATCCGGGTCCCCTCCGGCATGCCGGCCTCGGTCACGGAGGTCACGGTTCCGGCATGGACGCGGATCTCCGACCCGCTATCCTGGCCGCGCGCGCGGGTCCGGAGCGTGAAATGCGACACGGAGGCGATGCTCGGAAGTGCCTCCCCCCGGAAGCCCAGTGTCGCGATGGCCGCGAGGTCTTCGGCCCGCTGCAGCTTGCTGGTCGCGTGCCGCTCGATCGCCAGCCGCGCATCCTCCGGATCCATGCCGAACCCGTCGTCCTCCACGCGCACCAGGCGTTTGCCGCCGTACTCGATCGTGACCGTCACCCGTCGCGCGTCGGCATCGATCGCGTTCTCCACGAGCTCCTTCACGATCGAGGCAGGACGCTCGATCACCTCGCCGGCAGCGATCTGGTTCGCGAGGTCGGAGGGGAGCCGGTGGATGCGGCCCATCAGATCGATCGCTTGCCGCGCAGAAAGACGAGCATCACGCCGACCAGCGCAAGGGCGACGGCGAAAATCCACCAGAACGCACGGGGATCGCTCTCGCTCGAAATGCCGGGCAGGTGCACGTTCATCCCGAAGAGACCGCCGAGCACCGTGAATGGCAATGCGATGACTGTCACCAGCGTCAGCAGCTTCATCTGCTGATTCAGCCGGTTCGACACGTTCGACAGGTGCGCATCGAGGATGCTGGTCACCCGGTCCTGCAGCAGCAGGGCCTCCTCGCTCAGGCGCACGAGGTGATCGAAGACGTCCCGGAACCGGTACGCGAGCTCGTCGGAGATGAAGGCGAACTCGCGGCGCGCGAGACGCCCGACGACGTCACGCTGCGGCAGCACGACGCGGCGCAGCGAATTGATGTCGCGTTTCAGCGCCAGGATGTCCCGCACCATGTTGCTGGTGGGCTGCTCGAACACGCAATCCTCGAGCGCGTCGAGCCGCGACTCCAGCTTCTCCACCTCCGGCCGGTAGTGATCCACCATCAGGTCGATGATGCGGTGCATCAGCGCGACCGGCCCCTCGGACAGGATGTGGCCGTTCCGCTGACACATCTCGTGCATCTCCTGGATCGTGCGCGTCTGGCCATCGTGCACGGTCACCAGGTAGTTCGGGCCGAGAAAGAAGTCGGTGTCGTGCGTCGCGAAGCGATGCTGGGCCGCGCGAAAATCGATGCCGTGCAGGATCAGGTAGATGTAGCCATCGTACGGTTCAATCTTCGGGTGCGGCACGTCCGCAACGGCGTCCTCGACGGCGAGCGGGTGGAAGTGGAAGGGGTCGGACAGAATTCGGAATTCCTCAGGCGTCGGTGCCGCAAGATCCACCCACAACACCACGTCGCTGCCGGGGCGGAGCCACTGAGGCTCCAACTCCGGCACCTGCTCGGTGGCGTTATGGCGCTGGATGAGGATGGAGATCAAGGCTACGACTGCAGGCTACAGGCTAAGGGCCAATCGGGCCTAAGGGCTGAAGCGGCTGTAGCCTGGAGCCTGCAGCCCTGCAGCCTGCTTCTTCAATCTCCCACCTTGACCTGCAGCGCCGCGTGTGCCGCCGCGAGACGGGCGACGGGCACGCGGTACGGTGAGCAGCTCACGTAGTCGAGACCCACCTTGTGGAAGAAGTGGATCGACGACGGGTCGCCGCCGTGCTCGCCGCAGATCCCGAGCTTGATGTCGCGCCGCGCCTTCCGGCCCTTCTCGACCGCGATCGCCACGAGCTCGCCGGTGCCGACCGTGTCGATCGACGCGAAGGGATCGCGGTCGAGGATCTTCTTCTCCTGATAGATCCCGAGAAACTTGCCCGCATCGTCGCGCGAGAAGCCGAAGGTGAGCTGCGTCAGGTCATTCGTGCCGAACGAGAAGAACTGCGCCTCGGTGGCGATCTCATCGGCGGTGATCGCACCGCGCGGCACCTCGATCATCGTGCCCACCAGGTACTTGAACTTGACGCCCTGCTCCTTCATCACGTCGGCTGCCACGCGGTCGACGATGACCTTCTGATCGCGCAGCTCCTTGACGAGCCCAACGAGCGGGATCATCACTTCGGGGATCACCTTCAGCCCCTCCTTCTGCAGCTGCGCCGCCGCTTCGAAGATGGCGCGGGTCTGCATCTCGGTGATCTCAGGGTAGGTGATCCCGAGGCGCACGCCGCGATGTCCGAGCATCGGGTTGAACTCGTGCAGCTGCTCGACGCGCGCCAGCAGCGCGCGCTTCTCAGCGAGCGCCGCCGCGTTGTCGCCCTTCGCCTCGAGGCGGGCGACCTCCACCATGAGGTCCTCGCGCTTGGGCAGGAACTCGTGGAGGGGCGGGTCGATCGTGCGGATCGTCACCGGCTCGCCGTGCATCCCCTTGAACACGCCGTAGAAATCGGCGCGCTGCAGCGGCAGCAGCTCGTTCAGGGCGGCCCGGCGATCCGCTTCGTTGTCGGCGAGGATCATCTTCTGCACCTTCTCGATGCGGCCCTCACCGAAGAACATGTGCTCGGTGCGGCACAGCCCGATGCCGCGCGCGCCGAACGCGTAGGCGAGCTCCGCCTGGTCGGGCAGGTCCGCGTTCGCGCGGATGCCGAGCGTCCGTTCCTTGTCGGCCCATGCGAGCAGCTTGCTGAAGCGCTGGTAGATGTCCGACTCCTCGGGCTTCATCTCGCCCGCGAGCACCTGCAGGATCTCGCTCGGCTTGGTGGCCACCTGCCCCACCTTCACCTCGCCCGTCAAACCGTCGAACGAAACCCAGTCGCCTTCCTTCAGCGTCTGGCCCTGCACGGTGATCGTCCGGTCCTTCTCCCGGATCGTGAGCGCGCCCGCGCCAACGACCGACGGCTTGCCCATCTGCCGTCCGACGACCGCCGCGTGAGAGGTCATGCCACCGGTGGCTGTGAGGACGCCCTGGGCGACTTCCATCCCGTGGATGTCGTCGGGCACGGTCTCCTTTCGCACGAGGAGCACCTTCTTGCCCTGCGCCGTCCACTCCACCGCGTGGTCCGCCGTGAAGACGACCTGCCCGGAAGCCGCACCCGGCGACGCCGGCAGGCCTTTGGTGAGGGTCGGCAGCTTCTTCCACTCCTTCGGATCGAATACCGGCGACAGCAGCTGCGAAAGCGAGATCGGCTCGACCAGCAGCAGCGCCTCGCGCGGCGTGACCAGCCGCTCGGCTGCCAGGTCGGTCGCAATCACGACGGCAGCGTAACCGGTGCGCTTGCCGCTGCGGGTCTGCAGCATGTACAGCGTGTCGTCCTCGATCGTGAACTCGAAATCCTGGATGTCCTTGTAGTGCCGCTCGAGCCGCGTGGTGATCGTGCGCAGCTCCTTGTAGCTCTTCGGCATCACCTTCTCGAGCTCCGCGATCGGCAACGGCGTGCGGACGCCGGCCACGACGTCTTCACCCTGCGCGTTGACCAGGAACTCGCCGAAGAACTCCTTCGCGCCGGTCGCGGGATTGCGCGTGAAGCCGACGCCGGTCGCCGAACGCTCGCCGGTGTTGCCGAACACCATTGCCTGCACGTTGACGGCGGTGCCGATGTGATCGGGAATTTCGTAGATGCGGCGATAGTCCTTCGCCCGCTGGTTCATCCACGACTTGAACACGGCGTCGCGCGCCCCGCGCAGCTGCTGGAGCGGATCCTGCGGGAACGGCTTGCCGGCCTCGCGCGTCACTACCTCCTTGTAGCGGCGCACCACCTCGCGCAGGCCGTCCACGTCGAGATCCGTGTCGGTCGCGGCGCCGCGCTCGCGCTTCACGGCCTCGAATTCATGCTCGAACTTGTCCTTGGAGATGCCGAGCACGACGTTGCCGAACATCTGGATGAAGCGGCGGTAGCTGTCGAAGGCGAAACGCGGGTTGCCGGTCTTGGCCGTGAGCCCCTCGACCGTCTGGTCGTTCAACCCGAGGTTCAGGATGGTGTCCATCATCCCGGGCATCGAGAACTTCGCGCCCGAGCGGACGGAGACGAGCAGCGGGTTCGACACGTCGCCGAGCTTCTTGCCAGCGGCCTTTTCGAGCTTGCGCAGGTTGTCTTCGATTTCACGCTCGATCTCGGCGGGGATGCGACCCCGTTCCGCGTAATAGAGGTTGCAGACACCGGTCGAGATCGTGAACCCCGGCGGCACCGGGAGGCCGGCTCTCGACATCTCGGCCAGCCCGGAGCCCTTGCCGCCGAGCACGTCCTTCATCGTCCGATCGCCGTCGGCTTTGCCGGCGCCGAAGAAGAACACGTTCTTCCTCGCACGGGTCCCGACTCTGGGAGGGGCCACCGCCGCTTTGACTGCCTTGACGAGCGCCTTCGGTACCGACGCCTTCTTCGTTGCTGTCTTCGCCTTCGCCATAACTTACGACTCCGTCTGTAAAACGATTTCCGAAATGTCTGCGAGCGAGAGGATGAGCCGTTCCAGCCGCTTCATCAGGCGCAGGCGCGCACGGCGAAGCGCCTGATCGTCCACCATCACGAACACGTCGGTGAAAAATCGATCCACCGCCGGCCCGAAGCCCGCCGCCTCGGCAAGCGCGCGCCGGTAGTTCGCGCCGTCCGCGAGAAGCGACTGGATCACCGGCCGCCGGCGATCGAGTTCACCGGCGAGCGCCACTTCGGCAGGCTCGCGCAGCAGATCGGCCAGCTGCGGCTCTTCGCGCTCGACGCGTTCGAACTCCGCGTCGGGCAGTTCGCGGGCGATATTCTTCACCCGCTTGAACGCCGTGGCCAGTTGCGTGAACTCCGGTGTGCCGGTGAACTCCGGCAGCGCCTCGAGCATTCGCCGCACCACCAGCGGGCTCATCGCATCCACGGGCTGTGCCTGCATGACCGCGCGCACGTTCCGCGGATCGTACCCACGCTGTTCGAGCAGGTAGCCGAGGCGTTCGCCGAGGAACACCAGCAGTGCCGCGCGCGCGTCGCCCTCCAGCGCCACCCCGCTGTATCCCGCCGCCGCCGCGTCGAGCAAGAGGCCAATCGTCGGCCGCGCGCCAAGGCCCGTCAGCTCGGGCAGGTCCACCAGGATGCGGAGCACGCCATGGGCCTGCCGTCGCAGACCGTACGGGTCGCGGGTGCCGGTCGGCCGCTCCTCTGCCGCATACGATCCGACCAGCGTGTCGATCTTGTCGGCAAGCGACACCGACGCCCATGTGGTCGCGCCCGCGCCGAGCTGCTCACGCGACGGAGGCGCGTCGGCTTCCACCGCCACCGGCAGGTAATGAAAGTAGATCGCCTTCCACACCGGTTCGGGGAGCCCCTCCGCGCGGCCATAGATGCCGCCCATCGTACCTTGCAGCTCCGTGAACTCCCGCACCATGTCGGTGGCGAGATCCGCCTTCGCGAGCCGCCCCGCAAGGGCCGACGCGTCTGCCGCGTCCGCGCGCGCCAGCGCGTGCTCCGCCATCCAGCGCGCGAGCCGTTCCACGCGTTCGGCCTTGAGCCGGTAGCTTCCGAGCTTCTTGTGGAACAGGATCGTATCGAGCCGCGGGATGCGGCTCTCGAGTGGCACCCTGCGGTCCGCATCCCAGAAGAAACGCGCATCGCGCAGCCGTGCCGTGAGCACGCGCTCGGCGTTGCGGCTGATCACCTCGGGCTTCTCCGGCTGCACGTTGGTCACGGCAAGAAACCCCGAGCGCAGGGTCCCCGTCTCGTCGGACACCGGAAACCAGTGCTGGTGATGAATCATCGTCGTCGTCAGCACCTCTTCCGGCAGCTCGAGGAACTCGGGGGCGAAGTGACCGGGCACCACCGTCGGATACTCCACCAGGTCCGGCACCTCGTCGAGCAGGCCCGACGCGGCAACGGCGGCTCGGTGGACGCGCACGCCAAGCCGGCCGGCCTGGAGCTCGAGGTCCCGGACGATGCGCTCGCGGCGCTCCTCGCGATCGAGCACCACAAAATTCTCTGCGAGCCGCGCGCGATAGTCATCGAAGGTCTTGACCTTGATGGCGCGGCCGGGCCGGCCGCTCGTCGCGAGGAACCGGTGGCCGTGGGTCATGGCACCGCTGCGCACCTCCTGCACCAGCGGGCTCTCCGCGGCAGCGGAGCGGTGAATGACATACGGCACGACGCGGCCGCCGTACAGGAAGAGGAGCCACCGGATCGGCCGCCCGAACGTGAGCTCCCCCTTCCCGTCGTCGAGCCACGCGTCCCAGCGCATCTGCTTCGCGAAGCCCAGGCCCCGCAGGATGCCCGTGAGCACGTCGGGCAGTGCCTCGACCGCCGGCTTGGGCCGTTGCCGTTTGCGGAACGCGAGGTACTCGCCTTTGGACGTCTGCACGCGCTCGAGATCGTGAACAGCGACACCGTTCTTCTTCGCGAACCCGAGGGCCGCGGGCGTGGGCTGTCCATCGGCGCCCGTCGCGGCCGAGACGGGCGGACCGGTGATCAGCTCTTCGAGTTCCCGCTGCCGCTCGGCAATGCCGGACACGTGTACGGCCAGACGCCGCGGCGTGGCGAAAACCTCGGGCGGCGCATCGATCCCGAGGCGCTGCGCCTGGAGCTGCTGCGCCGTCACCTCCGCCAGCTGCCTCGTGAGCGGCGGCAACCAGCTCGCGGGGAGCTCTTCGAGGCCGAGTTCGATCAGGAGTTCGCGATTCATGGCGATGCTTGTCGGCTGCAGGCTGCAGGCTGCAGGCTCCGGGCGCAGTCTGGCCTCAGGCCCGATACTGCCTGCAGGCTGTAGCCTGTCGCCTGCAGCCTTTCGGCGGTCACGCTGTCTCTGTCTCCGTCGCGGGCGTCAGTCCCTCGACGTACGCCTTCGCAATGCCCACCGCGAGCTGCCGCACGCGGAGGATGTAGGCGGTACGCTCCGAGACTCCGACGCTGCCGCTGGCGTCGAGGATGTTGAACAGGTGCGAACACTTCAGGCACTCCTCGAGCGCGGGCAGCACCAGCCCCGATCGCAGCAGGACCCCGCAGAACGCGTAGTGCCGCTCGAACAGATCCCGATGGTGCGCGGCGAATTCCGCGCGCGGCAGGTCGACCTGGCCGAAGGCGTACTTGGACTGTTCCACCTCCTCGCGCAGCCGCACGGTGCCGTAGCTCACGCCGTGCGCCCATTGCATGTCGTAGACGTTGTCGACGCGCTGCAGCGCCATTGCGATCCGCTCGAGGCCATAGGTGATTTCGCACGCGATCGGCGACAGGTCGATGCCGCCGACCTGCTGGAAGTAGGTGAACTGGGTGATCTCGAGGCCGTCGAAGAGCACCTGCCACCCGATGCCCCATGCGCCAAGAGTGGGCGATTCCCAGTTGTCCTCTTCGAACCGGATGTCGTGCTGCCGCGGGTTGATACCGCACGCTTCGAGGCTTTGGACGTACATGTGCTGCACGTCGTCGGGCGAGGGCTTGAGAATCACCTGGAACTGATGGTGCTTGAAGAGCCGATTCGGATTCTCGCCGAACCGTCCGTCGTCTGGCCGCCGGGACGGCTGGACGTAGGCGACGCTCCAGTGCTGTGGGCCGAGCACCCGGAGCAGCGTCTCGGGATGGGACGTGCCGGCGCCGACTTCCAGATCGAGCGGCTGCTGGAGGATACAGCCCTGGGCGGCCCAGAACTGTGACAGCTTGAAGATGAGATCCTGGAACGTCAACGCTTCGTTTCCGCTTCCCGCAGCGGCGCCACGCGCGCCGCACGTCGCAGGTCCCGCAGGACCCGTGTGGATTTCAGCTCGCGCTCGAGGTGCCGCCCCATCAGCATGCGGTGCACGGTCTCGAGCTCCGAGAGCGTGTCACGGGTCACATCGAGTGCCGTGACCTCCCCGGGCGGCGTCCGTCGCGACGCGCGAAGAAACGCGAGCGCGTGACGGGACAGGTGGGGCTCCCGCACGTGCGCCGCCGGCGCACATCCCGTGCAGGTGAACACGGCACTCCCCGGCGCGAGATACGCGCCGGCCCCTTCCCCATCGAGCGCGCCCCCACACGCGTGGCACGCCGTAATGGACGGGTACACCCCCTGCAGCCGCAGCAGCCAGAACTCGAAGTACCGCGCCAGAGGTTCGACCGAGCCCCCCGCCGCGAGCGCTTCGAGCAGCGCCGCGCCGAGGCGATACAGCCGGTCGTTCGGATCCCCGTCCTGCGCCCACTGGTCGATCAGCTCGGCGAAGTACCCGATATAGCCCAGCGCCTCCGGCCTGGCCGAGAGCGGCGAGCAGGACGGCTCTGCGTAATTGAGCCCGACCAGCTCCCGCTGCTCCTTCTCGAAGTACGC
This sequence comes from Vicinamibacteria bacterium, assembly GCA_963739995.1. GTDB lineage: Bacteria > Acidobacteriota > Vicinamibacteria > Vicinamibacterales > JAENWD01 > CAVUCH01. Next base: position 213,284 of record CAVUCH010000003.1, read on the forward strand.
CAGGCGCACCAGCGTGAGCGGCTCCAGCGCGCCGACAAACCGCGAGCGGGCCCGCCGCGCCCCCTTGGCGACCCCACGCTTCTTCCCCCGATCCTCCGTGAGGAAGACGACGATGCGATCGGCCTCGCCAAGTTTGTAGGTGCGCAGGATGAGCGCATCGGCCGTGTACAACGGCATATCCAGCGACCTATCTTATCAACCGCCGCGCCTGACGCGGGAAATCGCTCAGCATACGGCAGAGACATAGATGTCATGCCGCTCTACTGTCCACCGTCGACCGGCGACCGTTTACCATCGACCATCCCACCGCCGACCGCCGACCGCCCACCGCCCACCGCCGACCGCCGACCGCCCACCGCCTAGGTATGCAGGTACCGGAGAAACACCGTTGCCAGCCCAAGGAACGACGCAAACCCCGCCATATCCGTCAGCGTGGTGATGAACACGGACGAGGCGAGCGCCGGATCGATTTTGAGGGCCCGCAGCCCCAGCGGAATCAGCGTGCCCGCGGTCGCCGCGACGAACATGTTGATCACCATCGCCAGCCCGAGCACGCCGCCGAGCACAAGATCGCCCTTCATCATCCACGCCATGCCCGCGGCAAGCAGCCCCAGGGCCACGCCGTTCCCGACACCGACCGCAGCCTCCTTCAGCAGCGCTTTCCGCGAGTTCCCCCACGACAACTCGCCCAGCGCGATGCCGCGCACGACGACAGTCAGCGTCTGCGTCGCGGCGTTGCCGCCCATGCCCGCCACGATGGGCATGAACACGGCGAGCGCCACGACCCTGTCGATCGTCTCCTCGAACAGACCCACGACGAACGCGGCCAGAAAGGCGGTCACAAGATTCACGGTCAGCCACGGCAACCGCTTGCGCACCGATTCGCCTGCGGGCGTGAAGGCGCGTTCGTCCCCGGCAACACCGGCCAGCCGATAGATGTCTTCGGTCGCCTCATCCTTGATGACGTCGATCACGTCGTCGACCGTGATCACGCCGACCAGCTTGTTCTCCTCCTCCACCACGGGGATCGCGAGCAGGTTGTACGACGCGACCTGTTGCGCGACCTCCTCCTGGTCGGTGTCGACACGGACGCTGATCAGGTCCGCGGTCATGATCCGCTTGAGCGGCGTTTCCGGCGACACCAGCAGCAGGCGGCGCAGCGAGACGACGCCGACGAGATGGCGGCGCGCGTCCACCACGTAGAGATAGAAGACCATCTCCACGTCGCGTGACGACTGCAACTCGGTGATCGCCTCCCCGACCGTCAGCTCCTCCGAGAGGGCGAAGACGTTCGGGTTCATGATGCGGCCCGCCGTCTGCTCGGGGTACTCGAGCAGGTTCTCGACGCTCGCGGATTCCTTGCGCCGCATCAGGTCGAGGACCGGTGCCGACAGGTCTTCCGGCAGGTTGTCGATGATGGCCGCGGCGTCGTCCGACGGCAGCTCCTGGACGAAGCGCGCGATCTCTTCGGCGGACCGATCCGCGAGCAGCGCTGCGGCGGTCTCGGGGCCGATCTCGCTGAGCGCCTCCATGGCGAGCTTGCTGTTTCTCTCGAGGAGCAGCGTAAACGACGCGCGGCGCTCGCGGTCCTGGAGCGAGCTGAAGACCTGCGCGAGGTCCGCCGGGTGCTGTTTCTGGAGCAGATTCAACAGGTTCGCGGTAGCCCCGACACGCAGCAGCCGCTTGACCGAGTCGAGGACGACGTCCAGTTTTCGCTGCTGCGCCATGTCACGCCCCGCGGATGCACAAGATCCTCTTACGGTAACACAGCGGTTCGGCAGTTTGCCCGCGGCCGACCGCGCCCCCTGGAGCGGACGAGTCCGCTCGGGCGTCGATGATGTGTTCAGGCTGGCGTGCAACCCGCCGCGGGTGCCCGCACGTGCGAAGATCGCCGTGATGTGCCGGCGTGGAACCACTGCCGTTCTGATTGCTGCGCTCCTGATGGCGACGCCGACTGCCGGAGGCGCCGACGTGCGCGGTGTGCTGGCGAAGGCGCGTGAGTACGTGTCGTGGTACGACCGGCAGCTCGTCGCGCTGATTGCCGATGAACGTTACGTGCAGACGGGCAGGGTTGCGGACGGAACCGGGGCCGCGACCCGTGTGCTGGAATCGGAGTTCGGGTGGGTGGCGATAGCCGCCCTGGACGACACCATCGGGGTGCGCGAGGTGCGGCGGGTGGACGGGAAGCCCGTGGCGAGTGCCCATCGCCTGCGCCAGCTGCTCCAGCGGCCGCCGGAGAATCCGTCGACCGAGGTGCGCGCCATCCTCGCGGAGAGCGCCACGCACAACGTTGGCGACATGCGCCGGAACATCAACTTCCCCACGTTCGCGCTCGCCTACCTGCGCCGCGCGCGGGACTACGACACGAAGTGGCGGGTCGTGCGCTCGGGGGATCACATCGATCTGCATTTCGAGGAACGCGACCGGTCGACACTCGTGCGCACGCCCGAGGGGATCCGCAGCCCGGCGCGGGGCCGCTTTTCCGTCGAACCAAACACCGGGCGGATTACGGCGTACGAGCTGCGGGTCCGCGTCCACGACGGCGGATCGTCGCGCGCGCTGATCTACTGGATGCTGGTGGACTTTGCGCACGACCCGCGCCTGGAACTGTGGGTCCCGGTCCGCATGCTGGAGAGGCACTACCAGAACCGCGACGCGGCAGCCCACGGCGGCGAGTCGGGCGAGGCCACGTATGGGAATTATCGGCGGTATGAAGCCAGCGGCAGGCTGCTCCGCTAGTGGCGGTCTCGGCAGAAGGAGTAGTTGATTTTTGAAGCGCGGCGGCCGGCTGGCAGGGCGCGCGACGGCGAGAATACCGGGAGTATTTTCAGCGACGAGCCACGCTTCTCGAATCGATCAGCGCGCGCAGTCCACACATGAGCCGGGTTCCTGAGAAACGAGGGTGCCCGGCACGTCTCCACGGCTATGGCACCCCGTGCCCTGTCCTGGGTCCCTTCACTGATCTGATCCTGCGAAACGCGTCCTGGGAATCCCGCTCGACCCTGTCGGCCTCACGGAGCGCCGGCATGCTGGCCGCGAGCAGCGCATCCGCGCGCATCCGCCAGGCTTTCTCGCGCAGCGCGAGGTACTCCTCGGCGGCCGCCACGAGCGGTTGCTGTTCTTTCGGCACACGGTCGACCGCCTTGAGGTGTGCCCTGGCCGCCTGGAGCTCGGGCACGATGGTTCCCTCGATCAGACGTGCGAGTGACGCCGCAGTCGTCCGGCCCTGCTTGAACCGATCGACTGCCGCATCGTACGCGCCGGCTGTGTTCCCTTCGAGGACGACGACCCGCTCGATATCGCTCCTCACGTCGCCGGTGCCACGCAGGGGGACGGCGGCGGCGAGGGCGAGCACGATCGCGGCCACGCTTACCACCACACTGCGTCGTGCTGGCGGCCTGTACTGGATCACTCCGCGCGCGAGAACGAGGCCGCCGAGGAAGCCTGCCGCGAATCCCGCAACTTCGCTGGCAATGCCCACGCTGTCGTTCGCGAGGTTGTACAGAACGAAGGCCGCTCCCGGCGCGACCACCCGGTTGACGGTCGTCACGGGAATCGGGACGTCCGGATTGGCAATCGCCCCCCATATCACCGAGGCCGACAGCAGGCCATAGATACCAAAGATGGCACCGGAGCCACCGACGCTCACCGCCACGGCAGATGTGGACAGGCTCATCATCGCAGCGAGAATACCTGCCGCGAAGTACATCGTTGCAAAGGCAACGGAACCCACGAGCCGCTCTACCATGAGACCCAACGGAACAAGGCCGGCGACCGTCGCGATGAAGTGAAGGGGGCCCGCGTGGACGAACATCATCGTGACGAGGCGCCACCACTCCCCGTTGGTCGTTCGCGATGCCACGTTGGCACCCCAGCCGACGAGTGTGTCCGGATCGTCGAGCGCGCCGTGCCCGACGAGCATCAGCACGAAGACCGTGACATTCACAAAGAGGAGCGCCGGCGTCACGAGGGGCCGGCGTGTGCGGGCCCGGAGGGCGTCGCGTAGCCGCGCGCTCGCAGGCGAACGTCTCATGGCCGCATCGAGCAGGCGCAGCCCGCCGGCCCAGGTGCTTCGAGCAAGTTTCCCCCGCTCCGCCCGTGTCATCAGGCAGTAGCCGAGGCCGGCGACGATCAGGAGGGCGACAAGCGTGGTCACGTCAGGGCCAGCACAAGATCCATGCCGGACGACCGCCGGATTCAGGCCGAATTCGGGGACCGTGGCAACCAGCAGATCGCGCTCGATTTCAGGAATGGAAGGTAACGGCGAGGTTTGTGATCTCGTGCGCCGCCGGCGTTCAGGCGATCGACGAGGAGCGGAACGCGATTGTCCGTGGCTGGATCAGGCGGTGGGCGGTTTCAGCAGGTCATCGAGCAGCCGCTCGTCGTTGCGCCACTCGGTCTTCACCTTGACGTGCAGATCGAGGAAGACGCGCGCGCCGAAGAAGCGTTCGAGCTCGTGCCTGGCGGCCGTGCCGATCCGTTTGATCATGTCGCCCGCGCGGCCCACCACGATGGCCTTTTGCGACTCGCGCTCCACGATGATCGAGCAATACAGTCGCATCAGCCCCTTCTCGTCGGGCTCCTCGAACTTGTCGACCACGACGGCCGTCGAGTACCGGCAGCTCCGCATGCGTGTGCTGCAGCACCTGCTCGCGGACCAGCTCGGACACGAAGAACCGCTCGGGCTGATCGGTCAGGTAGTCCGCAGGATAGAGCGGTTCCCCCGCCGGCAGGTGCTCCCAGATGGCCCCCTCGAGACGGTCCACGTTCTCGCCGGTGGCTGCCGACACCGGGATGATCTCTGCAAACGCGTGCTCACGGCTCCACGCCTCGATGATCGGCAGCAGCTTCGGCCGCGATACCAGGTCGACCTTGTTCAGCACGAGGGCGACCGGACCTGCGAGCTTGCGGACGACCCCGGCCATGAATTTGTCGCCGCCGCCGCTCTTCTCGGACACGTCGACGACGAGGACGACGAGATCCACGTCGCGCATCGCCTCCATGGCCGTATCCACCATACGCACATTCAGGCGGTGCAGCGGCCGGTGGACACCCGGCGTGTCCACGAAGATCACCTGCCCTTCGTCGGAGTTCTTCACGCCGAGGATTCGGTTCCTCGTCGTCTGCGGCTTGTCCGAGACGATCGCTATCTTCGTCCCGACCAGCCGATTGAGCAGCGTGGACTTGCCCGCGTTCGGGCGGCCGACGAGCGAGACGAAGCCGGATTTCATGGATGGACGGAGTTGTGGGCTCCGGGCTCCGGGCTCATGCCCGCTCCTCATGGCTCCTGTTCACCACGGGCGTGCCGTCGAGCTTCCGGACCCGCACCTTGTTCACCCGGCGGCGCTCGGCCTCGAGCACTTCGATGTGCAGGCCGTTCACCTCGAACACGTCCCCCACGGCGGGCACACGGCCGACCTGGCTGAGGATGAAGCCACCCACGGTTTCGAAGCCGTCGCGCTCGATATCGAGGTCGAGGCAGTCGGCGAGATCGTCGATGTCCACCTTCCCGCTGAAGACGAACACCCCGTTGCCCTCGTCCACGATCGACTCGGACTCGACGTCGTACTCATCGCGGATCTCGCCGACAATCTCCTCGAGCAGGTCTTCGATGGTGACGAGTCCTGCGGTGCCGCCGTACTCGTCCACGACGATGGCAGACTGTACCTGCTGGCGCTGAAAGTCTTTCAGCAGCTCCGCGACGCGCTTCGTCTCGGGCACGAAATGCGCGGGGCGCAGCAGGCGGGATACGACATGCTCGTCGAGGGACGTGTCACCCACGCGGATCAGGTCTTTGACGTACACGAACCCGAGAATGTGGTCCAGGCTCTCCTGGAATACCGGGATGCGCGAGTACTCCTGCTCGGCGAGCAGCGCTCGCAGCTCCCCGAGCGTCGCATCCGAGCGGATGGCAACGATATCGGGGCGCGGTGTCATCACTTCGCGCACCAGCGTGTCGCCGAAGTCGACGATGGACTGCAGCAGCGCACGGTCCTCCCGCTCGATGAGTCCCTCGTGCTCCCCCGCCTCGAGGAAGGTGTGTGCGACCTCCTCGTCTTCCTCGTCATCCGACGCTTCGGCGCTGGTGATCGCGCCGGACTGGCGCTCCCGCCGCAGCGTGGCGATCAAGCCGACCAGCGCGCGCGTGATCGGCTGCAGCACGCGGGCAATCAGGCCAAACGACGGGAGCAGGAAATCCAGCACGCCCTCCGGGTCGCTCCGCACGATGAGGAGAGGCAGGAGGTGCTCGAAGACGATCACGAAGACAGCCATCGAGAGGACGATGATCCCCAGGCCCTGCACGTGATCGACGCCGAGCAGGCTGGCCCAGAACACGGTGGCGACGCTGACGATCAGCCCCATCAGCAGGCGCACGGGCACGAACAGCAGCACGGGGTCATCGAGGTACGGCCCGAGGCCGCCAGCCCGCCCGTTTCGTTCGGCCATCAGGCGCAGCGAGAGGCGCATCAGGGCGCTGAACGCCGCCTCGATCGTGCCGACGTAGATCGCGGCGAGCGCCAGGAGCACCAGCACGGCGATGGACGTGATCACTGCGCCTCCTCGCGCTCGATCAGGCCGGCGCCGAGCCCGCCCCTCCGCCGCAGCCGCGCCTCCGCCCGCCGCATCGCGCCCGCATCGTGTTCGTGGTCGTAGCCGATCAGGTGCAACAGGCCGTGCAGCGCCAGGACACGCCACTCGGTACGCTCGGCGTGCCCGGCCTCGCGCGCCTGCCGCGCGGCAATACCGCGTGCGATCACGATGTCGCCGAGGAAGCGAGGGGCGGTCCGGGTGCGAGTAAGCCGGGACTGACGTTCCGGCTGCACGACAGGGCCCGTCACCGGCCTGCCGATCGGATCCCCTGCTGGAAACGACAGAACGTCTGTCGCGCAGTCGAGGCCGCGATACTGCCGGTTCAGGATGCGTATGCGGCGGTCGCTCACGAGGGCGACGGTCACGGCGCCGCGGGCGCGAGCAGGCGCCACGCGGGCGAGCCAGGCTGCAAGCGCCGGAGCGCGCACCGGCCGCCCGTCGTCATCGACAACGTTCACGCGAAGGCGTGGAAGAGGGTGGGAGCCGTCGGATGGCATGGTGGCGTCAGGGCCGGCCACTCACGACGCCGCCCTGACTGAACGCCTCGTACGCCTTGACGATCTGCTGCACCAGACGATGGCGCACGACGTCCTTGTCGTCGAAATGGATGAACGCGATGCCCTCGACCTGCGAGACGACCTTGAGCGCCTCGACCAGCCCCGACGTCCGCACGTTCGGCAGGTCGATCTGCGTGACGTCGCCGGTGACGACCGCCTTCGATCCGAACCCGAGGCGCGTGAGGAACATCTTCATCTGCTCGGAGGTGGTGTTCTGCGCCTCGTCCAGGATCACGAACGAATCGTTCAGCGTGCGGCCGCGCATGAAGGCGAGCGGCGCGATCTCCACCGTGCCCCGCTCGAGCAGCCGCTCGACACGGTCGACCTCCATCATGTCGTAGAGCGCATCATAGAGCGGCCGCAGGTACGGGTTCACCTTCTCCTGCAGATCACCGGGAAGGAAGCCGAGCTTCTCGCCAGCTTCGACAGCCGGCCGCGCGAGGATGATGCGGCTGACCTTCTTTGCCAGCAGGAAGGACACGGCCTGGGCCATGGCCAGGTAGGTCTTGCCCGTGCCGGCCGGTCCGACGCCGAAGACGATGTCGTACTGGTCGATGGCCTCGAGGTACCGCCGCTGGTTGACGCTCTTCGGCGCGACCTGCCGCCGCCCCGCCGCCTTTGTCGCCGACTTGCCAAGGTAATCGCGCAGCTCGATCTGTTCGTCGGCCGCTATCAACTGCGCCGCCGTCTTCACGTCTCCATTCGCCGGGCGGTAGCCGTCGGCCATCAGCCCGGCAAGCTGAGCGAGCGTGCGCTCGGTCCGGGCGACGCCGGACGGATCACCTTCGACCGTCAGCTCGTTGCCTTGCGTGCGGATGCGCACCCCGAACACCGATTCGAGCTGTTTCAGATTCTCGTCGTATGTACCGAACAGCGAGGCGAGCCCTTCCTCAGGGACGGCGATTTTCTTCATCGGCGGACGCCGGAGCGTCGTAGAACTCCTTCAAATCTGGGGAGGATGCACCACAAATTGTACCTTACCGCTCCTCGTCCGCAACCGCGCCCTAGCATCCTGGTGAAAGGCCGGCTGCATTCGGCCGCCGATGCATCCCGCCGGCTGCGTTGCTCATCACTCACGTATGCCCAATAAGCTCGCTCTTCGCGCCTGGCCATCCGGGCGCCGCGCTCCGACAGCCACTCCACAAATGACAAGGACAGGCCACTAGGTCACCGTCGTCTTCAACTTGAGCTCCCGCAACTGCTTGTCATCGACCGGCGATGGCGCCCCCGACATGAGGTCGACCGCCTGCGCGGTCTTGGGGAACGCAATCACCTCGCGGATGGAGCTTTCACCCGCCAGCAGCGCTACCGTCCGGTCGAGCCCGATAGCTATGCCGCCGTGCGGAGGCGTGCCGTACTCGAGGGCATCCACGAAGAACCCGAAGCGCATGCGGGCTTCCTCGTAACTGATGTTCAACAACCGGAAGATCTGACCCTGGACGGCCGCATCATGGATGCGGATGCTGCCACCCGCGATCTCGCTGCCATTCAACACGAGATCGTAGGCCTTCGCGCGCACCTTCCCGGGATCGCTCTCGAGTATGCCGAAATCCTCGTCCAACGGAGAGGTGAACGGGTGGTGCATCGGCGACCAGCGCTTCTCGTCGGCGTCCCACTCGAGCAGGGGGAAGTCCACCACCCAGGCGAACGCAAACTGGCCGGGAGGAATCAGGTTCTCCTTTCGCGCCAGCGTCAGCCGGAAGGCGCCGAGCAGCTTCGACGCGGCAGCCGCCTCTCCACCGGCGAGCAGAATGAGATCCTCGTCGCGGCAGCCGGCCGCCTCCATCGCCTGCAGCAGGGTCGCCTCCCCAGCCGCCTTGACGTTCGTATTGATGGCGCCGTCTACCTTGCGCGCCCAGAGGATGCCCACGGCCCCAAGCGCTTTCGCCTGATCCACGAGCCCGTCGAGCTCCGAGCGCGAATAGCGTGCCGCGCCCGGAATCACGAGGGCCCGAACCACGCCACCTTTCCCGACTATCGAGCGGAACGCGTTGAACGCTGCCTCGGCCCACACGTCGCTCACGTCCACGATCTCGAGCCCGAAGCGTAGATCGGGCTTGTCGGATCCGTACTTCGCCAGCGCCTCGGCATACGGCAACCGCCGGAATGGCGTGGCCACCTCCACGCCGATCTCCCGGAAGATCAACTGGATGAGGGGCTCGATCATTGCGTAGATGGTCTCCGGCCGCGCAAACGACATCTCGACGTCCACCTGCGTGAACTCCGGCTGCCGGTCGGCGCGCAGGTCTTCGTCACGGAAGCATTTCACAATCTGGAAGTAGCGATCGGTACCGCCAATCATCAGGATCTGCTTGAAGATCTGCGGGGACTGCGGCAGCGCGTAGAACTCGCCGGGATGAACGCGGCTCGGCACGAGGTAGTCGCGGGCGCCCTCGGGCGTGGACTTCGACAGGATCGGCGTCTCGATTTCCCAGAAACCCTGCTCGTCGAAGTAGCGGCGAATGGCCATCGTCACGCGATGCCGCAGCCCGAGGTTGTACTGCAGGCGCGGACGCCGCAGGTCCAGGTACCGAAACCGCAACCTCACATCCTCGGACACATTCGCATCGTCGGCAATCGGGAGCGGCGGCGTCTTTGCCTCGTTCAGGACGCGGATCTCACGTGCGACGACCTCCACTTCGCCGGTGGGCAGCTTCGGGTTGACGGTGTCGGTCGAGCGGGCACGCACCTCGCCGGTGACACCCACGACGTACTCGGCCCGCAGCCGCTTCGCCGCCCCGAGCAGCGCGTCGTCGACCACGACCTGCGTGAGGCCGCCGCGATCACGGATATCGATGAACAGCACGCCGCCCAGATCGCGCACGCGATGCACCCAGCCAAGCAGCGTGACTTCCTTTCCGACATCGGCCGCACGTACAGCGCCGCACGTGTGGGTTCTGGTCAATGAGCCTAGTTGGTCAGCCAAGTCCGATCCTTGTGAGGCTGCAGGCTACAGGCTGCAGCCTGCGGGCGCTGTCCGGCTCCGGGCCCGACATTGACCGCAGCCTGTAGCCTGCAGGCTGAAGTCTATCGATCCGTCTTCCCGAGCAGCCTCCCGACATCCTGTCGTGCCACAGACTGCTGCTCGCCCGTCCTCATGTTCTTCACAGTCACTTCGCCACGGGCTGCCTCGTCGTCGCCGATGATGACGACGTATGGGAAACCGCGCGCGGCGGCGTACTTGAACTGTTTCCCGAGCTTGTCGCTCTCCGGATACACGTCCACGCGAAAGCCGGCGCCGCGTAGCGATGCAGCGAGGGCGAGCGCGTCGGGTGTGCGCTCGGCGCTCCACAGCGTCACGAGGACATCAGCCGGTGAGGTCGTCACGTCCTTGGGAAACATGTTCCGCTCGGTCATGACCACGAGGATCCGTTCGAGGCCGAGCGAGAACCCGCACGCGGGCACCTGCTCTCCCGAGAACATCCCGACGAGGCCATCGTACCGGCCGCCCCCGCCCAGGCTGCCGGCCAGATCAGGGACGGCAACCTCCATGATCGCGCCGGTGTAGTACGACAGCCCGCGCGCGAGGCTCGGGTCCACGCGGAGATGGGGCGCGGCAGACGTGGGAGCCGAGAGGCGCATCATCTGGGCCAGCGTGGAGAGTCCGACGGCTGCGGTCTGGGCCGTGGCTCTCACTGCGGCCTCAGCTCGTGCATCGCCGCTCGCAAGGCTGGCGCCCAACATCGCGAGCATCTCGCGATTGAACGCGGCGGGGTCCGCGTGCGAGGTCGCCAGACCCGCGGCGCCTTCGAACGTCGCGAGCAGGCGGCGCGCAACGTCTTCTTCCAGGCCGCGCGACACCAGCTCCGATTGAACGCCACTCGCGCCGAGCTTGTCCAGCTTGTCGAGCGCCACGAGCGCCGTGCCATGCAGCGCCGGCTCCACTCCGGCCGCCTCGAGCAGCCCGGCCAGCACCTGCCGGTGATTCAGGCGGATCACGAAATCGCTGAACCCGAGACGCGCGAGCACGTCGCTGACGGCCGAACAGAGTTCCACCTCGACCACCGGCGACGTCGAGCCCACGATGTCCACGTCGCACTGGTAGAACTCGCGAAAGCGGCCCTTCTGCGGCCGGTCCGCCCGCCACACGGGCTGCACCTGGTAGCGCTTCAAGAACTTCGGCAGCTTGCCGCGGTACTCGGCCACGACCCGCGCCAGCGGTACCGTCAGGTCGTAGCGCAACGCGAGGTCCGCCTCGCCGGTGTCCCGGCCCTCGTCCCCGCGCTTCAGGATTTTGAAGATCAGCCGGTCGCCTTCCTCGCCGTACTTCCCCATCAGCGTGTCGATGTTCTCGACGGCGGGGGTCTCGAGCGGCTCGAAGCCATAGCGGCGGTACACGTCCGCGATCACGCCGATCACGTACTCGCGCCGCCGCACGTCTTCCGGGAGGAAGTCGCGCATGCCGCGCGCGGGCTGCGTCCGGGCTGCGGTCATAGGGCCCTATGCGTCCTGATCCATGTAGTCGAGCCGGTATCGCACGTAGTTCGCCGCGCCTTCGAGGATGACGGCGAGCTCCGCGTCCGTGAGTGTGCGCCTGACCTTGCCGGGACTGCCCATGACGAGCGAACGCGGCGGGATGACGGTGCGCTCCGGAACGAGCGTTCCTGCCGCGACGATCGAATCGCTCCCGACGTGTGAGCCGTTCAGCAGGATCGCCCCCATGCCGATCAGGCAGCGATCCTCGATCACGCACCCGTGCAGAATGGCGGCGTGGCCAACCGTCACGCGCTCGCCGACGATCGTCGGGTACGACGGGTCGTGATTGACGTGCACGATGACGCCGTCCTGCAGGTTGGACTGGCGGCCGACGCGGATGTGGTTCACGTCGCCGCGCACAATGGCATTGAGCCAGATGCTGCTCTCCGCGCCAACCACGACATCACCAATCACCTGCGCCGACTCGTCGACGTACGCCGACGGGTCGATCGTGGGGACGATGTTGCGGTAGGGGCGTAGCATTGGGGTGACGGTCGTCCGCCCTCAAATCTTCGGCAGCGTCACGCCGCGCTGCGCCTGGTACTTCCCGCTCTTCTCCTTGTAGGAGATCTCGCAGGGCTCATCGCTCTGGAAGAACAGCACCTGCGCGATCCCCTCGCGAGCGTAGATCTTCGCTGGCAGCGGCGTGGTGTTCGAAATCTCGATCGTGACGTGCCCCTCCCACTCGGGCTCGAACGGGGTCACGTTCACGATGATGCCGCACCGCGCATAGGTGGACTTGCCCAGGCAGATGGTGAGCACGTCCCGCGGGATGCGGAAGTACTCTACGGTGCTCGCCAGGGCGAACGAGTTCGGGGGTATCGTGCACACGTCTGCGCGGATGTCGACGAACGATCGCGGGTCGAACGCCTTGGGGTCGACGACCGTGTTGTAGACGTTGGTGAAGACCTTGAACTCGTCGGCCACGCGGACGTCATACCCGTAGGACGACAGGCCGAACGACACGACACCCTTGCGCACCTGCCGGTCCTCGAACGGCTCAATCATCCCGTGCTCGAGGGCCATGCGCTTGATCCAGCGGTCAGCTTTGATTGCCATGCGGTATCAGGGTGTCAGGTGTCTGGGAGCGAAGCCGGTCAGGCTAACGGCGCAGGAACGACAGGAGGAGCGTCGCGAGCAGGCTGAGCACGATACACGTGACGATTGGAAAGTAGAAGCTGAACGACCCACGCCGCACTACGATATCTCCCGGCAGTCGCCCGAACGGCACACCGATGGATATCAGCAGCCCGATCGCGGCAATGGCGAGGCCCGCGACGATCAGCAGTTTGCCCATAGCCAGATGGTACCGACCAGGGGAAGCCGGGCAGGCGCACGCGCGCTCCTGCCGCCCGGCTGCGGCGAGCCTCAGAGCAGCTCCCGACCCGCGAAGAAATACCCGATCTCGAATGCCGCCGTGTCAGGAGCATCCGAGCCGTGCGTCGCGTTGCGTTCGATAGAAGTGCCGAATTTCTTGCGTATCGTGCCACTATCAGCCTTCTCGGGGTTCGTCGCGCCCATCGCGGTGCGCCACCGGGTGATGGCCTCGGGCGCCTCGAGCGCCATCACGACAGCAGGCCCGGATGCCATGAAGTCAACCAGTTGGCCAAAGAACGGACGCTCGCGATGAACCGCGTAGAAGCCTTCGGCGTCGGCGTGAGTCAGGCGGACGTGCCGCATGGCACGAATCTGGAAGCCTTCCGCCTCGATGCGCTGAATGATGGGCCCGGTGTGGCCGGCCGCGACGGCGTCCGGCTTGATAATGGCAAGTGTGCGTTCCATGAGCCGTCGATTATATCAGGCTGACCTGGCGACCTCTGCCGGGATACGCTCCGGTGGACACGGCCCTGGACACGGCACGGCCAGCGAGTCCGGGCGGCACGGGGTCGAGCAGTCCGGTTGACCGGACGCCACGTACGATGTGCGCAGCTGCAGTTTCACGTAGTTCTGCCGGAACGCCGGACGTCACGCACGCGCCCGGCGCCGGGGGCACGTCCAGACTCGAACGGAAGGTCGCATGAGAGATCCCGACGAACAGAAGGGTGCCGTCGAAGGCAATCGCCCATTGGACGGCGGCCAGGGCAACCCGAACGCACCCGGCCTCGACGACGCGGGCATGCCGAACGACCCGGTGGCGATCGCGCAGGATGTCGTGGGGGCCAACGAGGACGGGAGCCAGGGGTGAGCTACAGGCTCCGGGCTCCAGGCTCCAGGCTCCAGGCTCCAGGCTCCGGGCTCCGGGGTCAGAACTCCGGGGCGATTACGGGGCTTCGTATGTCCGCCGGACCTGAAGTCCCGGCGCCACGGCCTGGCCGTGGCGCAAGCCTGTGGAACCCGGTCTGAATTTGTGGAGCCGGGACTTCAGTCCCGGCGTTCGTCGGCAAGAGCACCGTCTCGGTGGCGCGTAGGCCGTAACGGGCTTGCAGCCTTGGCGCCAGGGGCCCGTCCATGTGTCTGGCAGGCCCGGAGCCTGGAGCCTGTGGCCTGGAGCCCAGGATCCCGTCTACCTCTGCGCGTCCATGATCTCGTCCAGCACGGCTCGCGACGGACGCGTGCGTTCGAGCGGGAGACTGGCGAGCGGTTCGTCCACGAGGTTCAGCAGCGAGCAGAAATCGCGCTTGTCCGGCTCGATGTAGAGCAGCCCTGTCGCGTACTCACCGCGAGCGGCCGTCTCGTGCAGCACCTGCACCGCATTCAGCTTGCTGGTGGGATCGTAGTCGCGGGCCAGCTTCTTCAGGAAGAGCCGCGAGCCGTCGTGCAGCGACACCTCCCGTGTGGCCCCCTCCTCGTAGTCGATCGTGATGTCCTCGAAGTGCGGGACGTAGTTCATCTCGGCGACCGGCTCGTCGTGGTCCTTCACGTAGCTGTAGCTCTTCGTCGAGCCCTCGTGATCGTTGAAGGTCACGCACGGGCTGATGACATCGAGCATGGCCGTGCCCCGGTGCGAGAGAGCGGCCTTCAAGAGCGTGAGCAGCTGCTTCTTGTCTCCGGAGAACGAGCGTGCCACGAACGAGGCGCCGAGCTCGATGGCCATGAGGCACGTGTCGATCGGCTGGAGATCGTTGACCACGCCGTTCTTGAGCGTCGAACCCACGTCGGCCGTCGGCGAGAACTGCCCCTTGGTCAGACCGTAGCAGCCATTGTCTTCGATGATGTAGACGAGCGGCAGGTTACGCCGCATGAGATGGACGAACTGGCCCGACGCCGATCGCGCCGGTGTCGCCATCGCCGCTGACCCCGATGGCGAGCAGCGTCTTGTTCGCCAGCAACGCCCCGGTGGCCACCGACGGCATGCGTCCGTGCACGGAGTTGAACCCGTGGGCGTTCCCGAGGAAATACGCCGGACTCTTGCTCGAGCAGCCGATGCCCGACAGCTTCAGCACCTGGCGCGCGTCGATTCCCAGCTCGTAGCACGCGTCGATGACGCGCTCCGAGATGGCGTTGTGGCCACAGCCGGCGCACAGCGTCGTCTTGCTGCCGCGATACGACTGAAGCTCGAGGCCGATCCGGTTCACTTTCTTTCCGGGCGGCGGGGCGGTCATGGTCATGGTCGCGAATCCTTCGGGGCTACGGGCTACGGCTTCGGGCGTTTCCTGGCGATACCGGCTTTCAGGTTTCGGGCGCTCCGTCAGGGTACGACGTCGCCGCCCACCGACGCGCCTTCCTGGGCGAGAATGGTGTCCGTGATGCTGCGCGCATCGATCGGCAGGCCGTTGTAGTGCAGCGCGCTGCGCAGCTTGCCGGTGATCTCGACCGGATAGTCCATCCGGAGCAGTGACAACATCTGGGCGTCGCGGTTCTGCTCGATGACGTAGACGCGGTCGTGGGCGGCGATGAACTCGGCCACGGCGTCCGGGAACGGATAACCGCGCAGGCGCAGATACGAGGTGGCGAGGCCTGCCTCGTCGCGCAGCTGGTCGCGGCTCTCCAGGATTGCCCAGTGGCTCGTGCCGTAGGCGAGAAGCCCTACACGCGCACCCTCCACCGTATCGAGCTCCGGCGGCGGCACAAGGCCCTTCGCCGTGTCGAACTTCCGCTTGAGACGATCCATGTTCTGCACGTAGTCGTCGGCGCGCTCGCTGTACTGGCCCTTGGCGTTGTGGCCGGAGCCGCGGGCGAAATACGGGGGCGCGTCGGTACCCGGCAGGGATCGGTACGTGATCCCGTCGCCGTCCACGTCCTTATAGCGGCCCCACTCGCCGATTCGGGCGATGGTCTCCTTGTCGAGTACTTTGCCCCGGTCGATGGTCGTCTCCGGGTACGGAAACGGATCCGACATCCACGTGTTCATCCCGAGGTCGAGATCGCTCATCACGAAGACGGGCGTCTGCAGCCGCTCCGCCAGATCGAAGGCCGCCATGGCCATCGAGTAGCACTCCCCCGCCGAGTGGGGCAGCAGCAGGGGGTGCCGCGTGTCCCCGTGCGACAGGACGGCCGTGGTGAGGATGTCGCCCTGCGCGGTGCGCGTCGGCAGGCCGGTCGACGGGCCGACACGCTGGATGTCGAAGATCACGGCCGGCACCTCGGCGTAGTACCCGAGGCCCGTGAACTCGCCCATCAGCGACACGCCCGGCCCGGAAGTGGATGTCATCGCGCGCGCGCCGACCCAGCTGGCGCCGATGACCATGCCGACGGCCGCGATCTCGTCCTCCGCCTGCACGATGGCGAACGTTGCCTTCCCTGTCTCCTTGTCGATGCGATATTTCCGCATGTAGTCGATGAGCGACTCGCAGAGCGACGACGAGGGGGTGATCGGATACCAGGCCACCACCGTCACGCCGGCCATGAGGCAGCCGATGGCCGCGGCCGCATTGCCCTCGATGAGAATCTTGCCCGCAGTCTCGTTCATCCGCTCGATGGCCAGCCGCTCGTTCGGCGCGAACGTGGTTTTCGCGAAGTCGAACCCGGCCGTGAGCGCGGCCATGTTGAGTGCCAGCGCCTTCTGCTTCTTCCCGAGCTGCCGGTTCAGGGCCTTCTCCATCTCGGCCATGTCGATGCCAAGCAGGTGGGCCAGCACACCGTCGTAGATCATGTTGCGCACGAGGCGCCGCAGCTTGGCGTCGGGGCACACCGCTGCCACGATCTTGTCGAACGGGACGGGGTAGAACGTCAGGTCGTCTCGCAGCGTCTCGAGCTTCATCGGGGCGTCGTACACGATCGCGGCACCCGGCTCGAGCGTCAGCGCGTCTTCCCTTGCCGTCTCAGAGTTAAGCGCGACAACGAGGTCGATCTCCTTCTTCCGGCCGATGTATCCGCGCTTGTTGGCGCGAATCGTGTACCACGTCGGCAGGCCCGCGATGTTCGACGGGAACAGGTTCTTCCCCGAGACCGGAATGCCCATCTGGAAGATCGAGCGGATCAGTATCAGGTTGGCCGTCTGGCTGCCCGAACCGTTGACGGTTGCCACCTGGATGCTGAAATCGTTGACGGCCCGCTGTCGGGCCGGTGCGTTCGCCCGCGCGTCGCTCGCGAGATCTGTCGGTGCCATGTTCTACGTTCCTGCCTGAGACGATGAAGTGCGGCCGCCCGGGGGATGACGGGCAGCAGAGGGCTGGAACAGGATTATAACGGTTCTACAGCCTGACCGCGGGGGTGCAGCCCAGCCCGGAGGGCGGCGACGCTCCTCCGGCGCGATCGATCGTCACCCCAGCCGCTCGGTGAGTGCCCGTCCCATCTCGGCTGGACTCTTCACCACGGTGACGCCGGCGGCGGTCAGCGCAGCCATCTTCTCGGCGGCCGTGCCTTTTCCGCCCGCGATGATCGCACCGGCGTGGCCCATCCGGCGCCCCGGCGGCGCGGTCTGCCCGGCGATGAAGCCCACGACGGGCTTCGTGAACCCGGTCTGGATCCACGCGGCCGCGTCTTCCTCGGCGTTACCACCGATCTCTCCGATCATGATCACCGCGTCCGTGTCATCGTCCGCGGCGAACAACGTGAGGGCGTCGATGAACGATGTGCCGATCAGCGGGTCCCCGCCGATGCCGATGCAGGTGCTCTGGCCGTGTCCCAGCTGGGTCAGCTGGTGGATGGCCTCGTACGTGAGTGTCCCGCTCTTGGACACGATCCCGATGCGGCCTTCCCGGCAAATGTGGCCGGGGATGATCCCCGCCTTCGCCTTGCCGGGCGAGATCACGCCAGGGCAGTTCGGTCCGATGAGCCGTGTGGGCGTGTCCCTGATGAAGTCCATCACCTTCATCATGTCGAGCGTGGGGATGCCCTCCGTGATGCAGACGACGAGCGGCAGCTGGGCCTCGGCAGCCTCCATGATGGCGTCGGCCGCGAACGCCGGCGGCACGAAGATGACCGACGCGTTGGCGCCGGTCTCGCGCACGCATTCCGCCACGGTATTGAAGATGGGCCAGCCTTCGTGCGTGGTCCCGCCCTTGCCTGGAGTCACGCCGCCGACGATCGTCGTGCCGTAGTCGGCCGCCTGCTGCGCGTGAAACGTGCCCTCACGGCCGGTGAGTCCCTGGACGAGGAGACGGGTGTTCTTGTCTAGGAGGATGGACATGATTGAGGCCCGACAAGGCTACAGGCGGCAGGCGGCAGGCGGCAGGCTCTGTCTGGCCTGAGGCCGGACGCTGCCTGTAGCCTGCAGGCTGTAGCCTGCAGCCTGGTTTTATCCCGCCGCCGCGACCACCTTCTGTGCGGCGTCGCCCATTCCGTCCGCGTTCTGAAAATTCAGGCCGCTCTCCGCGAGCATCTGCTTGCCCTGCTCCACGTTGGTGCCTTCCATGCGAATAACAATCGGCACCTTGACGTCGAGCTCCTGCACGGCCGCGATCACGCCCTGGGCCAGCACGTCGCAGCGGAGGATGCCTCCGAAGATGTTGATCAGGACGGCGCGGACGTTCTTGTCCGCGAGCAGGATCTTGAAGGCGTTCCGAATCTGCTCGGCGTTGGCCCCGCCGCCGACATCCAGGAAGTTCGCCGGTTCGCCACCGGCGAGCTTGATGATGTCCATCGTCGCCATCGCGAGACCGGCGCCGTTCACCATGCAACCGATGGAGCCATCGAGGCGGATGTAGTTGAGCGAGAACTTCGACGCTTCGATCTCCAGCGGATCTTCCTCGCCGAGGTCGCGCAACTCGCGCAGGTCGGCGTGTCGGTAGAGCGCGTTGTCGTCGAAGTTCATCTTCGCGTCCAGCGCCAGCAGGTCACCGGCGGCCGTGACGATCAGCGGGTTGATCTCGAGCATTGATGCGTCGGTGCCCCGGAAAGCGTCGTACAGGGCGTTCAGCACCTTCGCCATCTTTCCGAGCTGCGCGCCGTCGAGCCCCAGTGCGAAGCCGAGCTTCCGGGTCTGAAACGCCAGCAGGCCGACGCCCGGGTGCACGTGTTCGCGCATGATCCGCTCGGGGGTGGCCGCCGCCACCTCCTCGATGTCCATGCCGCCCGCGGCGCTCGCCATGATGATCGGCTGCCCCGCCGCACGATCGAGCAGCAGGCTCACATACAGCTCGCGTTCGATGTTGAGGCCTTCCTCCACCAGCACGCGCGAGACGATGCGGCCTTCCGGGCCGGTCTGGTGCGTGACCAGGCGCATGCCGATCATGTCGCGCGCGATGCGGATTGCCTCGTCGGCGCCCCGCGCGAGCTTCACGCCGCCGCCCTTGCCCCGTCCGCCGGCATGGATCTGCGCTTTGACGACGGCGATCTCTCCGCCCAGCCGACGGGCGATGTCGCCCGCTTCATCCGGCGTGAAGGCGACTTCCCCGCGCGGGACGGGCACGCCATACCGGTTCAGGATGGCCTTGGCTTGGTATTCGTGAATTTTCACGGGGACGATCCGGGGAGAGAGTCGTTGATGACGCCGAACTCGGATACTAGTCGGCGGCTCTGTGACACGTCAAGGCGGGAGACGGCAAGGCTGACAGGCTGCAGCCTGAGCCGCTCTGGCACGCTGCCGCTTCCTTGCTCCACGCGCTCCCCCACCTATAGAATTGTCATAGCGTCATTCGCGCGGCGACCTCGGCCCGACACACCGCGACGTGGGCCGCCCGGTGCACATTCGGATCCATGCCTTCACGCCGTTCCTTCATTTCTTCGACGGTCGGCTCGAAACTCCTCGTTGCGATAACCGGCCTCTCGCTGGTCGGTTTCCTGGTCGGGCATCTTGCGGGAAACCTTCTGGTCTTCCTCGGCCCAGACACCTTCAACGCCTACAGCCACAAGCTCATTTCCAATCCGCTCGTGTATCCGGCCGAAGCCGGGCTCGTCCTGCTGTTTGTCCTGCACGCGTGGAAAGCGATTCAGCTGACCATCGGCAGCTCGAAGGCGCGGCCGGTGGCCTACGCCGAAAAGCATCGCGCGGGACACACCAGCCGCAAGTCCCTGGCGTCGACCACGATGATCTGGAGCGGGCTCTTCCTCCTGGTGTTCGTGCCGATTCACATCCGGACGTTCAAGTTCGGCGCGTACTACGACACGCACGAAGCCGGTGTCCGCAACTTGTACCAGCTCGTCATCGAGATCTTCAGCAAGCCCGGATACGTGGCCTTCTACGTCGTGGGCATGGCCATCATCGGTTTTCACCTGTGGCACGGCGTATCGAGCGCCTTTCAGACGATGGGGGCTGACACGCCGCGGTTCACGCCGGTGATCCGCAGAATCGGGTGGACATTGGCAGTCGTCCTCGCGGTCGGGTTCATGTCCATCCCGCTGTGGGTGTTGTTTTTCGGGGGCCGGTCATGACGCTCGATTCGAAGGTGCCCGCCGGACCGCTGGCCGAGAAGTGGGACCGCCATCGGTTCGAGGTCAAGCTCGTCAACCCCGCGAACAAGCGCAAGTACACAATCATCGTCGTGGGCACGGGGCTCGCCGGGGCGTCAGCGGCCGCCTCGCTTGCCGAGCTCGGCTACAACGTCCACTGCTACTGCATCCACGACAGCCCGCGCCGCGCCCACAGCATCGCCGCGCAGGGCGGGATCAACGCCGCGAAGAACTACAAGAACGACGGCGACTCCATCTACCGCCTGTTCTACGACACCATCAAAGGGGGCGACTACCGCGCCCGGGAGGCCAACGTTCACCGTCTCGCGCAGCTGTCGGTGCAAATCATCGACCAGTGCGTTGCGCAGGGCGTCCCGTTCGCCCGCGAGTACGGCGGCATGCTGGACAACCGGTCGTTCGGCGGCGCGCAGGTCTCGCGCACGTTCTACGCGCGCGGCCAGACGGGCCAGCAGCTGCTGCTCGGCGCGTATCAGGCGCTCATGCGACAGGTGGGGGCCGGGACGGTTCGGATGTTCCCGCGCCGGGAAATGCTCGACCTGGTGGTCATCGACGGCAAGGCCCGCGGGATCATCACCCGCAACCTGATCACGGGCGAGATCGAGTCGCACGCCGCGCACGCGGTCGTGCTCGCGACAGGCGGGTACGGCACGGCCTACTACCTCTCGACCAACGCGGTGCAGTCGAACGTCACCGCGGCGTGGCGTGCCCACAAGCGCGGGGCCTTCTTCGCAAACCCGTGCTTCACGCAGATTCACCCGACGTGCATCCCCGTAAGCGGTGAGCACCAGTCGAAGCTCACGCTGATGAGCGAGTCGCTGCGCAATGACGCCCGCGTCTGGGTTCCGAAGAGGCCCGGCGACACGCGGCGTCCGGAGCAGATCCCGGAGAGCGAACGCGACTATTACCTGGAGCGCAAGTACCCCAGCTTCGGCAACCTCGTGCCGCGCGACGTCGCATCGCGCAACGCCAAGGCGGTGTGCGACGACGGGCGCGGCGTTGGTGAGACCGGCCTCGCCGTATATCTCGACTTCGCCGATGCCATCTCGCGGCTGGGTGTCGAGACGATCAAGGCGCGCTACGGCAACCTGTTCGACATGTACAAGCGGATCACCGACGAGGATCCGTACACGGTGCCGATGCGGATTTACCCCGCCATCCACTACACGATGGGTGGGCTCTGGGTCGACTACAACCTCATGAGCAACCTGCCGGGCCTGCACGTGCTCGGCGAGGCCAACTTCAGCGACCACGGTGCGAATCGCCTGGGCGCCAGCGCGCTCATGCAGGGTCTCGCGGACGGCTACTTCATCATCCCCTACACGATTGGCGACTACCTCGCGGCCACGTCGCTGCCGCCGGTCTCGGCCGATCACGACGGGTTCCGGGAAGCGGCGTCCGCCACACAGGATCGGCTCACGCGGCTGCTCTCCGTCAGGGGACGCCGCACCGTCCGCGACTTCCATCGCGCGGCCGGGACCGTGCTCTGGGACAAGGTCGGCATGTCCCGCACCGATGGGAGCCTGCGCGAAGCCATCACCGAGGTCGGGGCCCTGCGCGAGGAGTTCTGGCAGAACGTCACGGTGCCTGGGGACGCAACCAACTTGAACCCCGCTCTCGAATACGCGGGCCGGGTCGCCGATTACCTCGAGTTCGGCGAGCTGCTCGCCGTGGATGCCCTGCACCGGACCGAAAGCTGCGGCGGCCACTTCCGCGAAGAGAGCCAGACCCCCGAAGGCGAAGCGCTGCGCGACGACGAGCGGTTCTCGTATGTCGCGGCCTGGCAGTTCACCGGCCTCGAGCGGCCCCCGGTGCTCCACCGCGAAGAGCTCGTGTGGGAGAACGTGCACCCGACGCAGAGGAGTTACAAGTGACGGTTTGTCGGCTCCGGGCTCCAGGCTCCAGGCTCCGGGCCTCGTCAGGCTCCGGAGTGGACAAGCCCCGGGGCCTGGAGCCGGGAGCCGGGAGCCGACAGGAATCCAGCCCGTCATGCGACTGAATCTGAAAGTCTGGCGCCAGGCCTCGCAGGGTGCGGCGGGGCGGATGGTGGAGTACGTTGCCGAGCACGTCAGCCCGGACATGTCGTTTCTCGAGATGCTCGACATCGTCAACGACACGTTGATCCGCAAGGGCGAAGACCCGATTGCGTTCGATTCGGATTGCCGCGAGGGGATATGCGGCTCGTGCGGTCTCGTCGTGGATGGCGTGCCGCATGGGCCCGATCCGGGCGGCACGGTATGCCAGCTGCACATGCGGAAGTTCAGGGACGGCGACACGATCACCGTCGAGCCGTGGCGCGCGGCGGCGTTTCCGGTGATCAAGGACCTGGTCGTCGATCGCAGCGCGTTTGATCGGATCATCGCGGCGGGCGGGTTTGTGTCGGTCAGCACGGGGCAGGCGCCCGAGGCGAACGCCATTCCCATCCATCGCGACATCGTCGAGACGGCCATGGACGCCGCGGCGTGCATCGGGTGCGGCGCGTGCGTGGCGGCCTGCAAGAACGCGTCGGCCTCGCTCTTCACCGCCGCAAAAATTTCGCACCTCGGCCTGCTCCCACAGGGACAGGTCGAACGGCATCAGCGCGTGGTGGCGATGGTGGACCAGATGGACGCCGAGGGGTTCGGGCACTGCACCAACGAGGCCGAGTGCCAGGCGGTATGCCCGAAAGAGATCCCGATTGCGACCATCGCGCGGATGTATCGCGACTATGTCAAGGCGTCGGTGACCGGCGGCCGGTGAGGACCGGCTACCGCGCAGCCACGTAGCCCCGCCGGGCGCGGACGCGGTGGCCCGGACGGGTGATGCGCACGCGGATGCTGTGGTACTGGCCGTCGGGCCTGCGGGCGGACGTGTACGCGAGCACGTACTGGCGGTTGAGTTCCTCCGCGATCCGCGCCGTGGCCGCCCCGAGAGCCGCCGAGTCGTGCACGACCTCCGTACGGCCGCCACTGTCGTCGGTGATCGCGCGCAGCGCGTACGGATTCACCCGCGCGTTGATCGGCCGCGTATCTGCCGGCGGATCGATCGCAATCGCGTACACGAAGGCGTCACTCCGCAGCAACGCCGACCGCACGTCCCTCACGTGGGCGTCGCTGGCGGTGTCTGCGCCGTCCGAGATGAGCACAATCGCGGCGCGCTGGCGTGATCGCTCCTCGAACACAGGCAGCGCCGCCATCACCGCGTCGTAGATGCTCGTCCCGCCCGAGGGCCGGAGCGCGTCGAGCCTTGGCAGCACCTGGTCCGCGCGGCTCGTCCACGGCGCAATGACGCGCGGCGCGTGGTTGAACGACATCACGAAGAACTCGTCGTCCTGGCTGAGGAGCTCGAACAGGAAGCGAGCGACGGACGCGCGCGCATCCGCAATCCGCTGCCCGCGCATGCTGTCGCTGACGTCGAGCAGGAGGCCGAGCCCGATGGGCACACGGTCGCTCCCGAAATGCGTGATGGCCTGGCGCTCCCCATCCTCGTAGATCTCGAACTCGTCCTGCGTGAGCCCGGAGACGAGCCCGCCGTTCACATCCATGACCGTGGCGGTGATGCTGACCAGGTCGACTCGCGCCTTGAAACGGCGCGGAGGCGCCTCGCGGGTTTGCGCCGCGGCATGTGCCAGCAGCGTGCCCGCCGCCACGCCAATCAGCGCGAGCCGGCTCCACGTCACACACGGATCTTACAGGACGGCCGCGATTCGGATGCCTGCTCCTGGATACCCGGCTTGCGGGAACTCGAGGGGCAGACCTACAATCGCCCGGCACGTTGCAGGTCTCCCCCATGAAGCCGACGCGTATTCGCCGATCTCTGGCTGCCGTGATCCCGTGGATCGTCTGGCTGGCGGCTGCAGGCGGCGTGGCGGCGCAGCAGGCCGCCGTTCCGGCGCCGACGCTCACCCCCGCCCAGATGGCCGAGTTCCTCCGCACGGCGGAGATCGTCGCCAGCAAACCACTGAGCACCGGCGTCACCAAACCGTGGCGGCTCACCCTCGCGGCCGGCGGCATCACACACGACGCGGCCTTTCAGTCCGTCGACCAGAAGTCAGCGATCCAACGCATGAAGGACGGCCGCACGGAGTTCAACTTCCGCGACTCGTACCATTTCAATATCGCGGCGTACCAGCTCGCGACGCTGCTGGGTCTCGACCACATGGTGCCGGTGACCGTCGAACGCACGTGGGATAAGCGTACGGGCTCGCTGTCCTGGTGGATCGATTGGAAGTGGGATGAGACCAGCCGGCAAAAGCAGGACCTGCGCCCGCCCGACCCGGTGGAGTGGGCGATGCAGCAGAGCCATATGCGAGTGTTCAGCGAGCTGGTACACGATACCGATCGGAACTCGGGCAACCAGCTGATCACCGAGGACTGGCGCCTCTGGATGGTGGACTTCACGCGCGCATTCCGCCTGTCGAACGCACTGTTCCGGGAGCTGAACGTGCAGCGGTGCAGCCGGAGCCTGCTCGCGGCGATGAAGGCCCTGACGGCGGAGAGCGTCACTGCCGCGACGACGCCCCACCTGATGCCCGGCGAGATCAAGGCCCTCCTCAAGCGCCGCGACCGGATCATCGAGCGCATCGAGATGCTGGTGCAGGAGCGCGGCGAACAGCTGGTTCTCTACTGATGTCGAGAGACACGGGCCGGGCCATGCTCAGGTGACGTCACGCGCGTCTGACGCAGCCGCCCGGCGGCATCGTGAAACCTGAACAGACGCCGCTTGCGGCGTTCACGACCGATCGCCGCAGCCTGCCTGAGGTGCACGGGACGGTGCCGGTGCCCGCCGGGTTCTGGCGGAAGGTGCTTGCCTTCGCCGGCCCGGGCTATCTCGTGGCCGTCGGCTACATGGACCCGGGCAACTGGGCCACCGACATCGCCGGCGGCGCACGCTACGGATACGCGCTGCTCAGCGTGGTCATGATTTCGAACCTCATGGCCATCCTGCTCCAGTCGATGGCCGCACGGCTCGGGATCGCCGCCGGCCGTGATCTCGCTCAGGCGTGTCGCGACTCGTATTCGCGGCCGGTCGTCCTCGCGTTGTGGGTCCTCGCGGAGCTGGCCATCGCAGCAACGGATCTTGCGGAGGTCCTCGGGGCGGCAATCGCGCTGAACCTGCTGTTCGGTCTGCCGATCCTCGTGGGTGTCGTCCTCACCGCGCTCGACGTCCTTGTCATCCTCTACCTGCAGCAGCACCGCTTCCGCTACGTGGAGGTGCTCGTCGTGCTGCTGATTCTCGGGATTGCGGGCGCCTTCGCGGTGGAACTGTGGCTGTCACGTCCAGCGCTGCGCGATGTGCTCGCCGGGTTCGTTCCGACGTCCCGGATCCTGCTCGAGAAGGACATGCTGTATATCGCCCTGGGCATCCTCGGCGCGACGGTCATGCCGCACAACTTGTATCTGCACTCCTCCATCGTCCAGACGCGGAAGTACGGCGACAGCGATGGTGACCGCGCGAGCGCGATCCGGTTCGCCACGCTGGACTCCACGGTGGCCCTCTCGAGCGCTCTGTTCATCAATGCGGCAATCCTGATTGTCGCCGCAGCGACGTTCCACGGCACCGGGTACCAGCACATCGCTGACATAGACGATGCGTACGTGATGCTGACGCCGCTGCTCGGCACCACCCTCGCCAGCACCCTCTTCGCGCTGGCGCTGCTGTTCGCCGGCCAGAACGCGACGATCACCGGCACGCTGTCGGGGCAGATCGTGATGGAGGGATTCCTCCGCCTCCGGCTGCGGCCGTGGCTCCGCCGGCTGATCACGCGGCTCATCGCCATCGTGCCCGCGCTCCTGGTCATTGCGTGGTACGGTGAGAGCGGCACGGGGCCGCTGCTGATTCTGAGCCAGGTGGTGCTCAGCCTGCAGCTGCCCTTCGCGGTGTTCCCGCTGCTGCAGTTCACGTCCGACCGCCGCAAGATGGGGCGATTCGCGCTGCCCTTCTGGATGCGTGCGCTCGCCTGGCCCGTGGCGGTCGTCATCGCGGCACTGAACGCCTGGCTGCTGTACCAAACGATCGCCGGCCTGTTCGGAGGATAGACCCGGAGCGTAGCCGTGTATCAGCGCATCCTTGTCGCAATCGAACACTCTTCCGCAGACCAGACGATCCTCGCGCACGTGCAGCCGCTCGCGCGCCTGACCCGGGCACGCCTGCTGCTGCTGCACGTCGCCGACGGGTGGGCGGCCCGGGCGTACGACGAACTGCAGCTCCGCGAATCGGAGGAGATGCGGGACGATCGCGAATACCTGGAAAGCCTCGCGGCTGCCTTGCGGACGGCCGGATTCGACGCGGAGTGGCGCCTCGCGCGCGGGGATCCGGCGACCCAAATCATCCGCACGGCTGGGGCGGAACAGGTCGATCTCGTCGCCATGGCCACGCACGGGCACAGGCTGCTCAAGGACCTGGTGCACGGGACCACGGTCAATCGCGTTCGCCACGAGCTCGCGGTGCCCGTGCTGCTGCTGCGGGCGCGGTGAGGTGCGTCAGCTGCGCAGGATGGAGTCGACAGCCGCGAGGAGACGCGCGACCTCCTCGTTCGTCGTGTAGCAGGCGCAGCCGGCACGGACGAGACCCTCGGGCCCGTGGCCGAGGCGCTCGATTACCGTCGTCGCATAGAAGTCGCCGTGCGACACGAACACGCCTCTCGCCGCCAGCGCTGCGGCGATGTCGCCGGGATCGTGCCCCGCAACCGAGAACGACACGGTCGGCGTGCGTGGCCGGTGTGGCGGCGGCCCATACAGCGTCACGCCGGGAATGGCCGACAGCCCGTTCCACAGTTGCTCGGTCAGCTGCCGTCCCCGCAGGTGCAACGCGGCGAAGGCCGCCTGCAGTGCGGCCCTCGGTTCCTCCAGGGCCGAGAGCGAGGCAAGGAACTCGACGCTGCGGGCGGCGCCGACGATGCCCTCGTGGTTCAGTGTGCCGGTCTCGAGCCGTCCGGGCGAGTCGTCCGGCGCCGGCAGCAGCTTCGGGACATCGAGCACCTCGACGAGCGGACGCCGGCCGTACAGCACACCCACGTGCGGCCCATAGAACTTGTACGCCGAGCAGGCGAGCAGATCACAACCGAGCGCGGCCACGTCCACGAGCACGTGGGGCGCATAGTGCACGGCATCCACGAACAGCAGACCGCCGGCGGCGTGGACGACATCCCCGGCACGGCGCACGTCCGTAATCGTGCCGAGCGCGTTCGAGGCGGCGCCGATCGCCACGAGCTTCGTGCGAGTGGTGACGAGCCGCTCGAAGTCCCGGAAGTCCAGCTCTCCGGAGTCGGGGCTCATGCGAGCCGTCCGCACGGTAAGGCCACGGTCACGAGCCAGCGCCTGCCATGGCGCCACGTTGGCGTGGTGGTCGAGTTCCGTCACAATGATCTCGTCGCCGGGTCCCCACGAACGCCCGAGCGCCCTGGCCACGTGGAACGTCATCGTGGTCATGTTCGCGCCGAAGGCAATCTCGTCCGCGGACGCCCCGAGCAGCGCGCCCAGCCACACGCGAGCGCGCGCGAGCGCGGCGTCCGTCTCTTCGCTGGTCGGATAACGCCAATGAGTGTTCGCGTTATGGTGGAGCAGGTAGTCGGCGACGGCGTCAGCAACCACGCCCGGCACCTGCGTGCCGCCGGGACCGTCGAAATACGCCACCTGTGCGCCGCCCTCCCGGCGCTGGAGGGCAGGAAACGCGGCACGGATTCGCTCCACGTCCTGCACGGCGGCCCTGGGCATCTGATGGAGATTTGTCATGGATTCGAGTAGCCTGCAGCTGTTCCGGGGGCGCGAGGCGCCCGCGAGACTTTACTACGCAGGCGGCGCCGCACCTGCCTGTGGCCGGCATCCTTGGCGTGAGATCGGCTCCGGCCATGTGCCCGTGCACGCGCGGGGAGTACGGCGGAGTGTTTCCGAGACGATGCAATGCACGAACCGCGCACAGGCGCTCTGACGCGCCGCGAATCGCCGAGGGGCGGACGTCGGGCCATCGACGCCGCTCTGGATGCGGACACCGCCGCCCGCGACCGCCCCATCCTTGTGCTCGCTGAAGATGAGCGCTCGGCCCTCGACGGCCTGTCACAGTGGCTGGGGGGCGAGGGCTTCGCGGTGCTCGCGTGTGCGACCTTCGGGGAAGCGCGGGCGCAGCTCGCCACACATCGTGTGGCCGCACTGCTCACCGACGTCCGCCTGGCGGAGTTCAATGGCCTGCACCTGGTGCAGCTCGCGCTGACGTTGCACCCCCGCGCCCGCCTCGTCGTGTTCTCCGGCCACGACGACGATGTGCTGCAGGCGGAGGCGCAGAGCGTCGGGGCCGTCTGGCTGTTGAAGCCGCTGGACCTCGAGGCGCTCCGCCAGCATCTCGCGGATCTCCTGCCCGCGCCCGACGTGTCGTCGGCGGACAGCACCTGCTGAGCGGCCTGTCCTGGTGGCCTGTCCTGGTCAACAGGTGGAGTGCCTAGTGGCCTGTCCTTGTCATTTGTAGAGTGCCTGTCGGGCGGGGCATCCCGACTGGCGGCGTTGCTCGTCGCTCGAATATTCCCGATATGCTCGCTCCTCACGCCTTGCCACTCGGGCGCCGCGCTCCGACAGCCACTCCACAAATGACAAGGACAGGCCACTAGTCGGTCGCGTTCCTGCTGGACCGCCCGATCAGCCGTGTGAGCAGGCCCACGAGCTCCCCGGGCATGATCGGCTTCGCCGCGTGATGGTCGAACCCCGCCGCGAGGGCGTGGGCACGGTCGACGGGACGCCCATAGGCGGTCAGCGCCACCGCCGGCACCCGCGACAACTCCCCCGGGAGCGCCCGCACCTGGCGGATGAACGCATACCCATCCTCGGCCGCCATCCCGATGTCGCTGATGAGCACGTCCGGCGCAGCTCCGCGCAGAAGCGCAAGAGCCTCCTGGACCGACGACGCTTCGATGACCAGGGCGCCCGCCGCGGCAAGGATCGCGTGGAGCATGTCGCGCGCATCGCGCTCGTCATCAACGACGAGCACGGTGACGCCCGTGAGCGTGGGCACGTCCGGCACAGGCGACGCCGCGCCGCCCGCAGCCACTCCGGCCCCGCTTCCCTCTGCAGGGGTCGGGTACAGGGGCAAAGCGATCGTGAACCGCGATCCGGCGTTCTCTCCCGGACTCTCGACAGTCACCGTCCCGCCGTGCAGTTCCACGATGTGCCGTACAATCGCCAGCCCGAGACCAAGGCCCCCGTAGCGTCGGGTCCTGGAGCTGTCGGCCTGCGTGAACCGCTCGAAGGCGTGCGGCAGGAAACCGGCAGATATTCCGACGCCCGTGTCGTGCACCTCCACGACGGCATGTGACGACTGCCGTGTGGCGCTCACGGTCACGCTCCCGCCGCGCGGGGTGAACTTGACGGCGTTCGAGAGGAGGTTCCACAAGGCCTGTTGCAACCGCTCGGCGTCCGCGAAGGTCACGAGATCATCGAGGAGGTTCGTGGCGAGCGTGAGGCCTTTCGCCTCGGCCGCGGGCCGGACGGTGTCCAGGGCGCGCTCGATCACGGCGCGCACGTTTACAACCCGGAGATCCAGCTGGAGCTGTCCGCGAACGATGCGGCTGATATCGAGCACCTCGTCGACGAGCCGCACCTGCGACGTGGCGTTGCGCGCAATGACCTCTACGGCGTGCCGTTGTGACTCGGCAGGGAGCGCATGGCCGAGCAGAATGTGCGACCAGCCAATAATGGCGTTCAACGGCGTGCGCAGCTCGTGCGAGAGCGTCGCGAGGAACTCGTCCTTGATGCGGCTGGCCTGCTCGGCCTCCGCGTGTGCCGAACGCTCCGATACGAGCAGCTGTGCGCGTTCGAGTGCCTGCGCCGCCTGGCGGCCCAGCAGGGCGGCGAACGTGCTGTCGCGCGAGCTCAAGTCGCGCGGAGCGCGAAAGCTGAGACCGATGGCGCCCACGATGCGGCTGCCGCGTAACGGTATGGCGGCCAGGGCACGGCTCTCGGTGCCGATACGGTCCGGCACCAGCGCGGGGTACCGGGCGAGCCACTCCGCAGGCGACGACACCACCACGGTGGTCTCAGTACGGATCGCGTCGGTCAGGGGGGTCGCCATCGTCATCGGCAGGCGGGCAAACGATGCCTGAAGCGCCGCCGGGTATCCGCGTGAACCCAGGATCTGGACTTCCGTGCCGTCGTTCGAGAGCACGGCCACGCTGCCGGCGTAGGCGCCGAGGGCAGGCACCGCCTTCTGGAGAAGGATCTCGACGATCTCGTCCGGCGTTGCCGCGGCCGACAAGGACTCGCTCACTTCCAGGAGCACGGCAAGCCGCATCATGAGCTCGGCGCGCTGATCCTCGGCCCGCGTCCGATCGGAGATGTCACGATTGATTTCGAGGATCACGCCGGGCGCGCGGTCCGTCTGGACGAGCACCCGCCGGCTGTCGACGACGACGGTCGAGCCGTCCTTGCGGCGGTGTGTCAGATCGCCCTGCCACTCGCGCGCGGCGTCGAGTCCTTCGTTGACGGGCGCGACCTCCTCGCCGTCGGGGGCGAGCAGCTCGTATACGTTGCGGCCCAGTGCCTCCGCGTCGGTCCAGCCATACATCCGCTCGGCGCCCGTGTTCCAGAAGGTGATCCGCGCATCCGTGTCACGCACGATGATCGCGTCGTGGGCGTTCGCCAGGAGCGCCGCCTGGAGCTGCAGGTGCTCGGCCTGGCTGATGAGCGCCCGCTCGATGCGCTTCTGTTCCGTGATGTCCACCATGACGCCGATGCAGCCGCCCGGGGATCCGTCGTCACGCGGCAGCGGCGAGGCCGATACCAGCAGGTTCACGACACGCCCGTCGTCGAACACCAGTTCGCATTCCTCGGGCGGAACGTCCGTCGCGTGAGTGGCGCATCGCTTGAGCGGCAGCTCATGGTCGGCGAGCTCGCGTCCGTCCCTGCAGATGCGCCAGGGCGGCCGCACCGGTGCCATCACCGACACGTTGGCTCCGGGCGGGACGCCGAGCAGCCGCTGAAGTGCGGCGTTGGCGCGAATGACCTGGCCCTGCGGATCCTCCGCGATCGCGACGCCCACTGGCGTCAGCGCAAGCAGCCGCTCCAGCTCGATGACGCGGGTGCGCAGCTGCGCGTTGAGGCGCTGGACCTCCGCTTCCGCCCGGTGCCGCGCCGTGTGATCGCGGCTGAAGACGGCGACTCCCGCAACGCGGCCATCCGGGTCTCTCACCGGATAGAGGGTGTGACGAAACACCATGCCCCCCCGCTCGTCTTCGAACTGCACGGGCTCGCCTGTTCGGACGACCTCGTCGAAGCGGTTGCGGCGGGATTGCGCCACTGTCGGAGGCAGCAGGTCGTGCATCGTGCGGCCGGCAACCTCCTCCGGGCGCAGCCCCACGCGTTCGGCCGCGGTTGCGCTGGCGAGCAGCACGCGCCCGTCCCGATCCAGCAGCCAGATAGACTCGGTGACGGCGTTGAGAACGGCCAGGGTCCGGCGCTCGCTCTCGCGAAGTGACTGCTCGGCCCGCGATCGTTCGGTGATGTCACGAATCAAGCTCACGAGCACCCGCTCGCCGCCAACCGTCATCCCCCGCGAGCTCACCTCCACCGGGAAGAGCGACCCATCGCGTCGCTGATGACGAGCCTCGAACAGGATTCCCTCAACGTCCGCTTCCGCCATCTGCGCCTGCGTGGCACCCTCATCCGCCACGGGCCGCAGCGCGTGGATGGTCCGAGCCAGCAGTTCCTCGCGTGTGTAGCCGTAGGCCCGCTCCGCTGCCGCGTTCGCCTCGAGGATGCGCCCGTCACCCCGCCGGATGAGGAGCACAATGTCCCGCGCGTGGTGCGCGAGCAGCTCGTACCGCTGCAGGACGGCCTCGGCGCGCTTCCGCTCCGTGATGTCGAGGAACGCACCCACCCCGCCCCGCACGCGACCGAACTCGTCCCGGAGCGGGACGCCGTGGCCATACAGCGTGCGCACCGATCCATCGTCGTAGAGCGCCGAGAATTCCTGATCGCGCACTTCGATGCCCGTGGCCGCGGCACGCTCCACTGGCAGGTCGCCAGGCGCGATCTCGTGTGTGCCGTCGCTGGATGCGAAGCGGACCAGCCGGGGAGGCGAATCGCCTGTGCCAGGCGCGTCCGCGAGCCCTGCGAGCACTTCGGCCAGGTGGTTGATCGGGCCCGCGGGCTGTCCAGGCTCACGCGTGGCGAAGACGGCGGCCGGAACCGCTTCGATGACGGCGCGCAGCTCTGCGGCATTGCGCGCGGCGCGGTCGCGTGTCACACGCAGGGCACGTTCGGAGGCGCGCCAGCGGTCGACCTGCCAGGCAAGTCCGAGACACACGCTCACGAACAGCAGCATCCCCGTCGAGCGGTCGCTCCAGTGCCACGTAGCGGTCAACCGGGGCTCGATGAAGAAAAAGTCGACGAGAAAGGCACTGGCAACTGCCGCTGCGGCCCCTCCGGTGAGCCCGCCGAACCAGCTGGCCACGACGACGGCCGGAACGTGCAGCAGGAACGGGGCCTGGCCACCCAGGATCGGATCGCACGCGGCGCGCAGCACGCTGGCAAGTGCAGCCATCAGGATGCCAATGGCAACACCCGCGAAAGGGTGCGGCGCTCGATCGGCTGCAGACCACGCCGGACGTCGGAACACGAAACCTCCGCGAGCGAGACGGGCCCGAGTATAGTCCCGCGGCCTGGCTCCAACCGGAAGGCGACCGCGCACCGGCGTTCAGGCGGGATGACTGGTCGTGTCTAGTGGGTCGCTGCCGAGCCGGCAACAGTAGCCGCGCCCTCAGGCAACGACGGCGCGGACGCGCTCGATCTGACGGAGGTGCAACAGGTCGTGTCCGGCGTAGAGGCGGACCAGATGCTGCAGGCTCTCGTCCCCGCGCTCGGCATGCACGCCCACCCTCTGCAGGTCGGCGGGAGACGCGCGCTCCACGAGCCGCAGGTTCGCGTGCCGGAGCACCGCAAAGACGGCGAGAGCATCACGTGGATCTCCCTGGTCGTAGTGCAGGCGCTCCGCCCACCGATCCTGATCGTACCCGGTCAGCTGCGGGCGATCCTGCGCGAGGACCAGGCGCATCCGCCACGCCCAGACCACTTCCGAATCCGCGAGGTGGTGCAGGACCTGTCCGATCGACCACTTGCCAGGACGTTCGGCCTTGCGCAACTGTCCCGGCGACAAGCCCTCGATGGCGCGCGGCAGCGCCGATGGCGTGTCGCGCAGCACCACGATGGGGTCACGGTCACCAAGCAGCGCGAGGACCGCAGGTACGTAAGCGGCCGCGTGCTCCGCGGCGCCGGTTGCAGGATTCGTGAAGACTGACAAGAAAGCCTCCAGTCCGCCGGCCCGTCCCGGGGCCCGCGCGTGAATCAGCTGACACATAGCGCGATTCCGAGTGTGGAAAGTATGTTCCCGCGCATCTCGCCATGAGTGCTGGTTGACAGCCGTCCAGCACGCGCGCTACTGTCTCCCCACACCATCTACGGGAAGACATGCCACCGCTGCCACTCGTTCAGGGGACGCTCGATCTGCTGGTGCTTCGGACGCTGGCGTCCGGGCCCATGCACGGCTACGGCGTGGCCACCGCTGTTCACGAGCGGACGGGCGGAGACCTGGCGGTCGAAGACGCCGCGCTCTACCAGGCCCTGCATCGCCTCGACCGCCAGGGCCTCGTCGAGGCCGAGTGGCGGCAGTCCGAGAACAACCGCCGCGCGCGCTACTACGAGCTTACGCCGTCGGGCCGCAAGCGGCTCCGGCAGGAGATGGCGAACTGGCGACGCTATTCCCGCGCCGTCGAGGCCGTGCTGCAGGGCACCTAGAAGCGTCCCATGCGCGAACCCGACCCGTCACGCCGGCCGTTCTGGCACCTGCGGCGCCGGCCCCGACGAGTGGCCTCCGACGTGGACGAGGAGCTGCGCGTGCATCTGGAGATGCGCGCCGAGGAACTGCAGGCGGCGGGCATGTCCCCGGGCGCGGCGCACCGTGAAGCCCTCAGGCGGTTCGGCGATCTCGAACACACGCGGCGGTATTGCCGGCAGCAGTCGATCGGAAAGGAGAAGCGCGTGCAACGCTCGCTGATGTTCGCCGATCTCATGGGTGACCTTCGCATCAGCCTGCGTGGTCTCCGCCGGTCGCCGCTGCTGACCCTTGCGATCGTGGCCACCGTGGGCGTCGGCATCGGGGCCACGACCGTCATCTTCAGCGGAATGAACGCGGCCCTCCTGCGGCCGCTCCCCTACCGGGATCCCGAGCGGCTCGTGTGGATCTACACCGATGCTGCTCCGAACAAGTTCCGCTTCTCATTGGCCGATTACCTCGCGCTCGAGGAGCAGCAGACGCATTTCGAGCAGATTGCCGCATACACCGACCTGGCCATGGCCTTCAGCGACGGCGTCGTCGCCGAGCGCCTGTGGGCACGAGTCGCGTCGTGGACGTACTTGCCGCTCCTCGGGATCAAGCCCGTGATCGGCCGGCCGTTTGCGGCCGCCGACGGACGGACAGGCAGCCCGCCCGTCGTGATCGTCAGCCACGGGTTCTGGCAACGACGGCTGGCGGCCCACGCCGACATCCTGGGCACGCCGGTACGGTTGAATGGTGAGGATCATCTCGTCGTCGGGGTTCTCCCGTCGGTGGTGGGCCCGCTGGAACAGCAACTGGACTTTCTGGTCGCGGCTCGATGGGAGCCCCCGCGGCGGAAGGGGCCGTTCTTCCTGACGGTGCTCGGACGTCTGCGGCCGCAATCCGGGCACGACACCGCGTCCGCAGAGCTCCGCGGCATCAACCGGCGGATCTTTCCTGTATGGCAGGCGTCCTACCAGGACACCAAAGCGTCATGGGCCATGACGGACCTGAAAACCCACGTGGTTGGCGACATCCGTCCAGTGGCCGGACTTGCGCTCGGCGCCGTGGGGCTCGTCTGGTTGCTCGCCTGCACCAATGCGTCGAACCTGCTCATCGCGCGCGTGACCGGCCGCCGGCGGGAGCTCGCGGTGCGAGTCGCCCTCGGCGCGTCCCGCCGGCGCATCGTGCGGTACCTGTTGGTCGAGAGCGGTCTGCTGGCCACGGGCGCGGCCGCCGTCGGGATTGCGCTGGCCTGGGCCGGCGTGCGGCTTCTCCGCAGCGCGGGTGCGGGCTACTTTCCGCGTGTGGAAGAGATCACGCTCGATGGGACCGTGCTGTGGCTGCTGGTCGGCCTGACCGCCGCAAGCGGCATCCTGTTCGGCCTGATCCCCGCCCTCCACGGGAGCGGCGGACGGGTCGACGAGTCGCTGCGAACGCTGGGGCGATCGACGACCGGCCACCGCGGAGTCCGGAGTCTGCGACGATTGTTGGTCGGCGGTCAGTTTGCAATCGCCACGCCCCTTCTCGTCATCGCCGGTCTGCTCCTCGCGAGCTTGAACGAGCTGAAACGCGTCGATGTCGGCTTCGACACGCACAACCTGCTCACGGGCTCGATACTCCTGCCCGCCGCACAGTATGAGGAGCCGGGCCGGGTTGACGCGTTCTGGGACGAGCTCCGGCGAAAAGTCGCGGCCGTTCCGGGAGTGACAGGCGTCGCGTTCTCCGACGGTCGGCCGCCGAACGACGTCGGGAACGTGAACAACTTCAACCTGGAAGAGACGCCGGTCGCCCCCGGCCATGCCGAGCCCGTCGCACCGTGGGTCGCTGTATCACCCGAGTACTTCGGCGTGCTTGGACTCGCGCGGCTCGAGGGACGCCTGCTGAACGATCGTGACGGGCTTGCCGATGGTCCATCGGTGGTGGTCGTCGATCGTGCCTGGGCGAAGCGGTTCTTCCCGGACAGCAGTGCCGTTGGAAAGCGTCTGCGCGGCGGCGGATGCACGGCCTGCCCGTGGACGACGGTCGTCGGTGTCGTCAGCGACGTGAAGTACGAAGGGCTGCACCGGCCTGACGAGGGCACGGTGTACACCCCCATCTCCGACCGGCCGTTCACGTTTCCTATCGAGACCGGAACGTCACGCTTCCGCTACCTGGTGCTGCGAACGAGTGCAGCGCCCGCGACGATGCTTCCGTCGGTGAGACACGTGATCCGCTCGCTGGATCCCGGGCTGCCGTTCTCCAGCGTTGCCACCATCGACGAGTTGGTCGCGCTGTCGCTGCAGAGGCCTCGCTCCCTGTCTCTGCTGGTCGGCGCATTTGCTGTCACCGCGCTCGCACTCTCGCTGTTCGGCGTCTACGGGATGATGGTCTACTACGTCCAGCAGCACCTGAAGGAGATCAGCATCCGCCTTGCGCTCGGGGGGAGCGCAGCGATCGTGCTCCGGCTGATCGTCGGCAACGGCATGCGAATCGTGCTGAGCGGCGTCATCATCGGCCTGGTGACGGCCGTGATGCTGACGCGCCTCGTGGCCGGCCTCCTGTTCGGGGTCGCGGCAATCGATCCGTTCACTTTCATGGCCGTCGCCCTTCTGCTGCTGACAGCTGCGCTCGTCGCGTGCCTGGTGCCCGCCAGACGTGCGGTGCACGTGGAACCTGCGGTCGTTCTTCGGAACGAGTGAGGGACTCCTTCACACTCTGGCGCCGCCAGGTTCAGGCGCCGCGGTCTGACAGCGTTGAACCGGCGCTTACAACGCTGTTTTCAGCTGGCCGGATTTGTAATCAGTCGGTGCCCGCTGCGACGGACCGCACACTGATCAGGTCGGGCTCCCGCTTCATTCCTGATCTCACGAATCCCGCAGCAATGATCGACAGGCGCGCGCTGGCGTCACAGCCCACGTTCGCCTCGGTGCCGTTCGGCACCGGGCTTGCCCTCCAGCGCTCCCGGCTCAGGGACCTGACGCACTTCCGCCTCAAGGCCCCTTCCCTCCAGAGGGTCGGAACGGCATGGGTAGCGGGCGACGTGTGGGTCTCGGTGTGGTCCTGGGTGCGGCGGCCCTGTTGACCGCGGCGCCCACGCGCGCCGCGGACCTCTACGTCGCCGCCGGCACCAACCTGCAGACCGCCATCGACCGCGCGCAGCCCGGCGATCGCCTGCTGCTCGCACCTGGCGCGACCTTCACCGGCAATTTCCGCCTGCCCAACAAGGGCGCGGCCACGACCTACATCACCATCCGGTCGGCGGCCGCCGACACGCTGCTGCCGCTCGCCGGCGTGCGCATCCGGCCCGCCGATGCGCCGCACCTGCCCGTCCTCCAATCGCCGAACACGGCGCCGGCGCTGACCGTCGCGGCCGGCGCGCATCACTGGCGGCTGCAGTATCTGGAGTTCCGCGCCAACCTGCGCGGGTTCGGGGAGATTCTCGCGCTCGGCGCCGGCGACCTCACGGCAGACCCTGCTCACCCAGGTGCCGCACCATTTCGTGCTCGCCCACCTGTACATCCATGGCGATCCCGCGCTCGGGCAGAAGCGCGGCATCGCCCTGCACAGCGGCGCCACCTGGGTGACCGACTCCTACATCGCCGACATCAAGGGCGTCGGCATGGATACCCAGGCCATCAACGGCTACAACGGCCCCGGGCCCTACACCATCGTGAACAACTACCTCGAGGCGGCGGGCGAGAACTTCATGCTCGGCGGCGCCAGCCCGAAGATCCCCAACCTGATTCCCGCCGACATCGAGTTCACGGGCAATCACCTGTACAAGCCGCTCGCCTGGCGCACCCCGATTGTGCCGACCCCCACCGGGGTCACCGCCGTCGCCGGCGGCAGCGGCTCGCTCCCGGCGGGGACCTACGCCTATCGCGTGCTGGCGGCGCGCCGGACGGCGCAGGACGCGTGGGCCTACTCCGCGCGCGCCGCCGAGGTCACGGCGGGGGTCGGCGCCGGCGGGCGCGTCACCGTGTCGTGGGCGCCGGTCGCCGGCGCGACCACGTATCGCGTGTACCGGGGGCCGGCGCCGGGGGCGCAGGACCGGTACTTCGGCACCGCCGCGACCAGCTTCGTCGACGACGGCACGGCGGCCGGCGTGGCGGACACGGGCACCTGGGCGACCGGCACGCGCTGGGCGGTGAAGAACCTGTTCGAGCTGAAGCTCGGCCAGCGCGTCCGCGTGCACGGCAACCTGATGGAGCACGCCTGGCAGGAATCGCAGACCGGCTTTGCCGTGCTCCTCACGCCGCGCAACCAGGACGCCACGTCGCCGTGGATCGCCGTGCGCGACGTGACGTTCACCGGCAATCTGGTGCGGCATGCCGGCTCCGGCGTGCAGATCGAAGGCTACGACACCAATGCGACCAGCGGGCAGACCCGCCGCATCACCATCGCCCAGAACATCTTCGATGACATCAGCGCCAGCGCCTGGGGCGGCAGCGGGCGGTGGATCCAGATCGGCAACAGGCCGAGCGACCTCACGATCGACCACAATACCGTCCTGCACGACGGGCAGGCGATCTACGTGTATGGCGGCAGCTACGGCGCCGAGATGACGGTGGCGAACCTGCGGTTCACGAACAACCTGCTGAAACACAACACCTATGGGATCATGGGCAACGCGCGGGCCTATGGGACCGACACGCTGACGGCGTACTTCCCGGGCGCCCTGGTGCAGCGGAACACGTTCGCGGGGGGCTCGGCCGCGCGGTATCCGGCCGGCAACGAGTTCCCGACGGTCGCGTTCTGGCAGGGGCAGTTCGTCGACGTGACGGCGTCCAACTTCGCCCTGATCGCCAGCAGCAGCTACCGGGCGAGCGGCACCGACGCGCTCGATCTCGGCGCGCCGGTGGCGCAGGTCGAGGCCGACGCGCGGACGGCGCGCCAGGGCCGCCCGGGGGCGCCGCCGCCGGTGGTCATCGGCACGACGGCGCTCCCCGCCGGGCAGACGGGGGCGGCGTATGCGGCCACCCTCCAGGCGACCGGCGGGTCCGGCACCTATGGCTGGCGGGTCACCGCCGGCGCGCTGCCCGCGGGGCTGTCGCTCGCGGCGGCGACGGGCGTCCTCCGCGGGACCCCGGGCCAGTCCGGCACCTTCCCGATCACCGTGCAGGCGCAGGACGCGGCCGACCCCGCCAACGTGGCCGGGCAGGCCTATGCCCTGAGGATTGCGTCGACCCCGCCCGCCGTCTCGCTGGCGTCGCCGATCCCGGGGGCGACCCTCGTGGGCCCGACCGCGGCGCTCGTCGCCGCGGCGACCGACGCCGATGGCACGGTGACGCGGGTCGATTTCTACGCGAATGCGACCATCCTCGGCGGCGCGTCGGCGGCGCCCTGGTCGATCACCTGGGACCCCGTCGCCCCCGGCACGTACCGCCTCACGGCCGTGGCGACGGACAATGACGGCCTCACCACCACCAGCGCGGCCGCCGACGTCACGGTCGTGGCCCCGGTCACGACGGACCCGATCGCGCCTGCCGGCCCGGTCTCCACACCTCCGATCGTGACGCCGAGCGTGCCGCCGGGCATCCCGCTCCCAGGCACGATCCAGGCAGAAGACTTCGATGATGGCGGCGAGGGCGTCGGGTATCGCGATACGACCGGCGACAACAAGGGGGGCGTGTATCGCGCGACGAACGTGGACATCGAACCGACCAGGGATCGCGGGCGTGGGTACGATGTCTCGTGGACGACCGCCGGCGAGTGGCTGAAGTACACGGTCACGGTGGCGA
The DNA here is from genome assembly GCA_963739995.1 of Vicinamibacteria bacterium. Lineage (GTDB taxonomy): Bacteria > Acidobacteriota > Vicinamibacteria > Vicinamibacterales > JAENWD01 > CAVUCH01. Next base: position 253,134 of record CAVUCH010000003.1, read on the forward strand.
AGGCCGGCACCTGCGTGCTGACGGTCCGGGTGGCGTCCCGCGGCAACGGGGGCACCTTCCACATCGAGTTCGCGGGGGAAAACAAAACGGGGCGGCTTCGTGTTCCGAACACCGGCGGCCGGCAGAAGTGGGTGACCTTACGCAAGTCCGTGACGCTTGCCGCCGGCACGCAGGTCATGCGGCTGGTCTTCGACTCGAACGGCCGCACCGGCACCGTCGGCAGTGTGAACTACATCGCGGTCGCACCGGTGCCCCAGGATGTCGTGCTCTACGCAAACGATCTGACCGTGCGCGGCTCGTGGACCCGCGAGGCCGACGGCACGGCCGCCGGCGGCAGCAAGGTCGTGACGCCGGATCTCGGGTGGTCCAGACCCAAAGCGCCGTTGAAGTCGCCGTCAGGTTATGTCCAGGCCGCATTCAACGCGCCGGCGGGCACGCCCTATGCGATCTGGCTGCGGTTGCGTGCCACCGCCAATCACAAGGACAACGAGTCCGTCTGGGTGCAGTTCTCCGACGCACGGTCGAAAGGCTCACGGATCTATTCGATACGATCCGCCTCCGCGCTGCTGGTCAACCTGGAGCCCTGCAACGGCTGTGGCGTGTCGAATTGGGGCTGGCAGAGGGGTGCGTCCTGGCGGCGGCAGCCGACGACCGTCACGTTCGCGAAGGGCGGACGCCACACGATCCGCGTGCAGATCCGCGAGGATGGCGCACAGATCGATCAGATTGTGCTGAGTCCGTCGCGCTATTTGACGTCGCCGCCGGGCGGTGTGAAGGATGATGCGACGATCGTCGCTAAACCCTGACACCCGCCATTCCTGGAAACCTCCTGAACGTCCGGCGGCGCCACCTGTTCTCCACATGCGTGCGATCCTCGACCGCTCCCCTGTGGTTGAACGTGCCGAATGCCTCGCGCGCCAGCCGCGTACGGCGCATGATGGTCCCATGAGTTCGAACGATCGCTTAATCGGTGCTCAATTCCCCCTCGCCTCGAAGTACAACCCCGACTGGATGATCTCGAGTGCCAGCGGCGGCGCCAGCGCTCTGTGGCTGACAGAGTGGCTGGCGCAGGGGTTGACGCTGCGACCCGGCATGCGGGTGCTGGATCTCGGGTGTGGACGCGCGGCGTCGTCGATCTTTCTGCGTCGCGAATTCGGCGTGCAGGTGTGGGCGGCCGATCTGTGGTTCAGCGCGTCGGAAAACCTGCAGCGAATCAGGGACGCAGGCGTGGAGGATGCCGTGTTCCCGATCCACACGGATGCCCGCTCGCTGCCATTCTCTGCGGACTTCTTCGACGCCGTGGTGTCTATCGATTCATTCAACTACTACGGCACCGACGATCTGTACTTGAACTACCTCGCCCGGTTCGTGAAACCAGGCGGCCCGATCGGCATAGCCGGCGCTGGGTTCATGCGGGAGATCGACGACGCCGTTCCGGACCATCTTCGCGCGTGGTGGGAACCCTCCATGTGGTGCCTGCACTCGGCCGCATGGTGGCGCAGCCACTGGGAGCGGACCGGCATCCTGTCGATCGAACTGGCTGACACGATGCCGGCAGGGTGGCAGGCGTGGCTCGACTGGCAGCGGGCGGTCGCACCGGACAACGCGACTGAAATCGCGGCGTTGGAAGCCGACCGAGGCCGCTATCTTGGCTACATTCGGGTCGTGGGCCGCCGGCAGGCCGAGACGCGGTTGGAGGATCCAATCGTCTCCATCCCGGCGCACTACACGCAGACGGCGTTGCTCCGTCACGAGAGGTGAGGATCGTGCGGCGGCGCCGGAATCCCTCCGTCGCGTGGGACCGTCGAGCCACGGGCCGAACGCGTCTACTCCACCGATGCGGCAGGGTCGCCCGTTGGCGATGGTGCTTCGTCCGTTTTTGCGGGCGGCCCGAGCACTTCGCTCAGCAGCGGTTTCAGCCCGTCCGCCCATACCTGGTAGCCCTTGACGGTGGGATGCAGCCCATCGCGCATCATCCCCTCGAGCAAACGACCGTTCAGGTCGGCGAGCCCGGCGTTGACGTCGAGGTACCGGACGGTCTTCCCATCTGCCATGCGCGAGAGGTTCGCGTTGATTGCGCGGATCTCAGGTATCACCGCCATCTCGTCGTTGCGCGGAAAGATGGCGGTGAGGATCACCGTCGCAGTGGGCACCTTGCGATGGCAGGTCTCGACAATGGCGCGGAGACCACGCGTCACATCCGCAATCTTCGCCTCTCCACCCGCCATCGTCCCGACGTTGTTCGTGCCCGCGAGCACGACGATCACCCGCGGCTTCAGGCCATCGAGCTCTCCATGCTCGAGCCGCCAGAGGACGTTCTGCGTCCCGTCGCCACCCCACCCGAAGTTGGCGGCGTTCCAGCCGAAGAAGCTCGCCTTCCAGTGAGCGAGGAGATCCGGGTAATCGGTTGCGCCCCAGCGCCTGGTAATCGAGTCTCCGAGGAAGTACAGATCGATGCGGCCCCGTTTCGACTTTGCGAGCAGCTGCTCGTGGGCCAGCCGTGAGTTGCGGTCGGAGCGCGCGGCGGCGCGATCCGCGGGCCCGATGAGATCAGCCCGCGGCGCCGTGAAGGACGGCGTCTGCGCGAACTGCGCGGTCGCCCACGGGATGAAATACTTCCAGTTCGGACCGTCGGTGTGGCCCCCGCCGTGCTGCCGCCAGGCCAATTGCCCCTCGAGCAGGCCCGTGTGGGGGGGCGGCACCTGCGCGATGCGGTATTCGTCGTTCGCCGGCAGCCCCTTCGCGCCGAGCAGGCGGAACACCGGCCCGGCCGCGATCGCGGCCATATAGCTCCCCCGCTGATCCAGCCACTTCGCATCGCCTTTCTCGGGGATGCCGTAGCTGATGAACGTCGGGCGCGGCGCGCACAACGCGATCAGTTGGTGCGCATCGACCGGCAGGTCGCCGGCGTTCCTGCTGCCGAAACGCGAGCGGGCGGCACCGTACTTCAGGAAGTTGCCGGACATCCAGTGGTACTCGCCCGATCCGGTCAGATTTTCGACCGCCTCGCCGAAGTTGCGCCGGAGCAGCGTCGCCCCGCCCTTGCCGGACGACCCCACCAGGGCGACCGCGAAGCGCGGCTCGAACGCCATCGTGACCAGGGCCGCCTTGCCGAAGCGGGAGACCCCGTCGATGCCCACACGCGCGGCGTCGACCGCAGGATCGGTTTCCAGGAAGTCGAGCGCGCGTGCCGCACCCCACGCCCACGCGCGCAGAGCGCCCCAGTCGTCCGGTTTCCGCGGCTGGCCTCTGTTCACCAGTCCGATGATGCCGCGCGTCAGCCCCGCGCCGTTGTCGGCCTGTACGCTCATCGGGTTCAGGAACGCGTAGCCCCACCCCGCGGTAATCAGCTGCTCGGTGGCCGGCGGATCGTCGCCGGGTGCAGGTGGCGGCATCCACGGATCGCGGGGCGGCGCTGGTCCGCCGGGTACCTGCGGCAGACTGCCCTTCCGGAACATGATCATCACGGGTACAGGGCCCTTCGACTTCGCGGGCGTGACCAGGACGAGGTCGATGTCGACGCTGATGGACGGCATGGCCGTGTTGTCGACGTGACCAACGAGCTGGCGCGCGACTACCTGCTTCGTGCCGACGAGGCCGTCGACCTGCTTCGCGACAGACCAGGTGACCTCGGGCACGTGCGCGGGAACCCGCCCATAGATCTCCCGCTCGAAGTCCTCCACGATCTCGGGGCGGCGGACGTGCCACCACCCGCCGGGCGTCGTCACGCGCTGTCCGTCCTTCGACGTCAGCGGATCGGGAAGCTCGGGAAACGGGCTTGCCTGCGCTTCGTCCACGTTTGCGTAGTTGGGGGCCTGCTCATTTCCACTCGGACCTGGTCTGAGCACCGTGATCCCGAGCTGGTCGAGCATCTGTTGATGGTCGTGCTCAGTGGTCCACAGCGCAGTGCCGGCAGGAACACGGCCGGCGGGCGGCACAGCGGGTGCGGTTTGGGGCTGTGACATCCCCGGCGTGAGCCTCGTGAGGAGCACAATGACGGAGGCGGTAACGATGATTCTGCGGTTGATCATACGGACGCAAGAATGACGATCCCTGAGAGGTCTGCCTCCTCGGCGAACGTCAGGACGGGCATGACACGTTCAGGCGCGCCGGTGATTTTATGGGAACGAGGTCGCCCTCGCCAGGTAAGTATCCGCAGTCAGTGCGGGGCGCGGAATCGGAGCGTAGGGGTGCCGCCATCGCCAGCGCGTTGACGTCCGAGAACGTCCAGAAAGAGTGTGCCCGGGTGCTACAAGAGTAACGATCGGATCAGATCACGTACGACAAAGAACGCAAACACGCCATAGAAGGCCGAACACGCGAGCAGACCGTATTCCCGCCAGCGTGGCGGTCTTACCGCTCGCGGCAGAAAGCGCCGGTTCACGACGAAAATCTGCACTCCTGCCACCGCCAGCACGATGCCGGCCATGTTCGCCAGAATCTTGAACAGTTGGAAGGGCGAGGCGACGCGGATGACGATCGCAGCCCAGATAGAGAAGGCGATGAGGATACCGTAATAGATTGCGCGGATATCTCGTCCCGATCCGCTCGCGCGACCGCTCGCCATCCAGACGACGTCGGTAATCGTGCGCACGAGAATGTCCGTATTGCCTAGCTGCGTCTTGAACAGAATCCAGAAACCGTTGAACAGCGTGAGGAACCAGAACCCGGACCAGAGGCGGGCGAGGTATTCCGCCTGGTATGCGCCGGCAGCAAGCCCCTGCAGATTCGTCCCGTGCGGGACAATCGCCGTCGCGAGATTCACATTCAAGAACATGCCAAGGAAGCAGAAGCCGCCCCATACCCAGATCTGATCGGCATGAACATATCGGGTCCACTGGCCCCAGCGAACCAGATTGTCTCCCGTAGCCGGAAACACCGTGCCGACCCTGGAGAGCTGGACGGCATGCCCGCGGACCGCACTCGGGATTGCGCCAACTGCGGCGCCCATGCCCCAGCCCTTGTCTCGAACCCAGTTCGTGATCGTCATATTGCCGACGCCCCCGGAACCGGCGGTCGCGGCGAGCGCGCCAATGAGACCCCAATCGATAGGGTGCGGCAGGCCGGCAAAACTGAAGAACCCCACGAACGTCGTGACCCAATGGGTGAGCGGCACGAATGCGACGTTCACCACGATGAGGAACAGGAACACGATTCCCAGCATCGTCCAGGCGATGTACTCGAGCATGCGCTCGATCGTCCCCCCGAACGAGAGGATGAGCACCACGGCCCCGATGAGCAGCGTCGCCACCCATGCCTGGGCCGGCTGATCGGGCCCGCCTGGCATTCGTCCTATCCACGCCCCGATCAAAGTAGCGGCGGCACTGCCCGCCAACGCCGGCCAGCCCAGTTGCAGGAAGCTGAGCACGATGTAGAACCCGGCCCAGAATTTCGGCCCGGGTTTGAGCCGCATGATCCCGCCGTAGATCGGTTCGCCAGTGTAGAGCGTGTAGCGAATGGCTTCCAGGTTGAAGAAGACCTGCAGCACAATCGCAACCGTCGCGATCAGAAAAATCGCTGACGAATACTTGACTGCCGCGGCGGGCCCGACGAGCCACTCGCCGCCGCCAATCGACGTGGCGGCCATGATCGCGCCAGGCCCGATGACACGGAACATGTTACGGACGGTGAACGGTGGGGGGGCGGGCAGCTCACCCACGGTCCAGCGCGGGAGCTGCCCGTGGAATGCCGCCAGGGCATCATCGTCAGTTCTGGGCAACGGCGGCATGGCACGCAGGATACCTCAGCTCGACGACGTATCCAGGCGTTGTTCAGGCAACGGTGAGATGGCGTGCTGTGCCGCCGGTCTCTCGCGTCCGGTCGGACCGTCGGTGTCGGGTTCGTTTCGCTGAGCGGGGAACGTGCGCGATCGGACTCACTTTGACAGCGAGCTGTCGTATCCGGACTTTCAAGACCTGCGATCGGCGCGCTCGTTTGAGGATATCGCCGCCCACAACGCTCTGCTGCCGGCATCGATCGGACTCCCACGTGATCCGCAACGGCATTGGGGAGCGCTCGCGACGGCGCACTACTTCACAGTGGTGAAATGCGAACCGACCACAAGCTCAGGGTCTGCCGGTATCACTGTCTAAAGCGGTCTACGCATCGCGTACGCGATTACGTAGGGGGGCGGATCGGTGAGCGAGGGCGAGAGATTGACAGCCCAAATGGCCCGACATTGTGGACACCAGAGAAAACGCCTTCCCTTGCGCATCATGAGGACTTCCACCGGCAAGCAGCGGCACTCGGGACATGGCACTTCAGCCAGCTCGGGAGCGTCCATCGAGGTGTTTCCTTGGGCTAAAAAGCGCGACCTGCCCGGCCGGAGGAGCGACAACCGAGCAGGTCGCGTCACACCACACATGCGGTGGCGTGGAGCGACGCGCCCGCCAGCATCGGCACGCCTACTCCACGGCAGACGGAGTAGCACCTGCAATGCCAGTACGCTGATGCGCAGAGACACGCACGGGTGAGAAACAGGGACATCCATGGTCGCGAAACGGGGGCGTTAAGTCTCGCGAGGCAGCGATTTTCAGCGAAGCGACAGGCGGGTGGCGTGACGGCTGGTGACCGACCGGCGCGGGTGGACGGGAAGGGCGCGACGCGCGCACCCCTTCCGGTCCCGGCGTTCTCATGAATGAGATGTCACTTCCGTGACAGACGATCGTTCGCCTGCGATCCGGGCGCAGTCTGTCAATCGTGCGGTGCTTCGCCTCCTCGTGATCCGCCCAACGCGATGCGACCGTCCACCGCGACGAGGCGACCGCGGGAGCCGGCGCCGGTCACGGCTCGCAGGCCGCAGCTGGCACACGAGCGCGCGTCGTGACGTCAGCGACGGAACACAAAGACCGCTGTCATGCGGCGGCGGCACGGTGCCGAGCGCAGCGAGCCTGTTCAATCCTGAGAGCTGAAACAGGGGACCGTTATGGGCGACTTTGCGGCCGTCAGTGGCTGGTCTTCGGATCGAGCTCGTGCGCCAGTTCGACCAACGCGAAAACCCGGTCACACGCCAGACACGCGACGAGCCTCTCCTCGGCGCGCTGACCGAGGAGCAAGGCGCCCGCAAATCTGAGTCTGTCCGAATCGCAGCAAGGGCAGCGCATGTGAGCGGGGAGCTGGGGCGCGTTGCGATTCGGCACGGCTAAGTTGCTACAGAGGCAAGGGTTGTACCTCGCACCTGTGAGCAAAGGACGCGCCAATTCTGGGACTGACGGGATTGCGGTGCTCCGGGGAGGGCAGTGGCCGGGCACAAGGGCAAGCGGCAGCCACTGCCCGCGTACGGCAACGGCAGAGCAACACCCCGCCATCATTCCTCAAGCGCGTCCGGAGCTGGAGGGAGTCCCCTCGACGAGCGAATCGCGTAGGCATCGGCTGTGGCGAAACTCGTTCGGGACTGCATCGCCCGCGGCTCGATGCTCAGCCATGAAAATGTCACAGCTGTGACGGCCTGAACGACATCGAGAGAGCACCGCAGTTTCGAGGTCGGCCGTGCTGCACCGCATCGGGCCAACGCTCGGAGAGTGCACGCCGGAGCAGCCGGATGGCCCAGGAGCAGCAGGGCCGATTTGATTACAATGCACCTATGGAGGATCGTTTCGCCTCTTTCAGACACGCGACCGCTGCGGCTCTCTTGAAGGGTTCCGGAGCGACGCCCCTCGAGCTTCGACAAACCATCGCAAGCGGCGGTGCTCCACCCGATCTGCTGCCCTTGGTGCAGAAGATCCGTTCGCGGGCCTATTCCGTGACGAATCAGGATCTCGATGCGCTCAGAAACCGCTACACGGAGGATCAGCTGTTCGAGATTGTCGTCGCGGCAGCACTAGGCGTCGCGACCGACCAGATCGCGGCGGCACACCGAGCGCTGGAGGACGCATGAGGCTCGGTAACGTCGCGCGCGGTGATCGGCTCTCAGCCCGACTGCTTTACGCGTTCGTGCGAGCGGTCTCTGGCTTCCGTGCACCCGATGTGGTCCGAACGCTGCGCTACCGGCCCCATCTCTTCGGAGCGCCGCATTCTGCGCACACTCAGGCAGTCATGCGGGGGCCCTCCGAATGGTCAGTCGGCGAGCGCGAGTTGTTCGCGGCGTTCGTGTCCCGTCTGAATCAGTGCCATTTTTGAACGAACGCCCACGCCGCGGTCGCGGCGTCCGCGCTCGACAGCAATCTCTTGATCCAGCAGGTTCTGAACGACTATACGACAGCGCCGATCAGCGAAAGGCTTCGCGCAATCCTGGGGCTGCTCAAGAAAATGACGCTCGAGCATGCCAGCCTCGGACCCGAGGACGTCAGAACGGTGATCCGGGCGGGTGTTTCGAAGCTGGCCATTCAGGACGCCATGGAAGTCGCCTACTTGTTCAATGTCTATGACCGGCTGGCTGATGCGATGGGCTGGGACGTCCCACCGCTGGCGGGAGGCTACTACCAGGTCGCGGCAAGAAGACTGCTCAAACACGGCTACGTTTGATGCGCGGTTTGGTGGGCCCCCTAACTGCACACCATTGCAAATCGCAATAGATAATTTTGGCGCACACTCGGAACGTTGATAACGTCGTAGCCGCAGGGCCGAAGTTGGGTGTTCCGTCCCGTGGCTGTGTCCGACTGTGGGCCAACGGAACACGAGATGCGGGCGCGAGTGAGGTCAGCCGGAAAAAACTTACGGCACGCGCAGCATCGGACGCCGCTTGCGCAAACGTGTTCGGCGTTCAAAGAGTTCGTGGCGAGCGGTCATCTGCGTGTAAGCAGGATTCTTAATCTTGCACCAATTGGTGCTCGTGCCGTCCGCATGGTAGCGGCCGCTCGCGAGCTTGCGCACGATGCCCTCGGGTTCGTACGCAGCCGCGTGACCCAACTCAAATTCGATCGCTACCAGTGAAGGGTAGTGTCTCAGTTCGGTTGAGTGCGCTAGAGGCGTAGGTGCTACGTCTCACCGTCGTTCCAGTGCGCGACGGCAATGATCGGCCGTCGGATGATCGCCTGGCTGGTAGCAAAACGAGCACATCCGCCGCCGCTCGTTCCCGTGCGGCAACCTTCGTTGACGGCGCTCGGGTCGTGCGTGACGGCGTCGTTCCATCTGTCGCACCATCTCGTCGTCTGCGTCCGTTGGTTCCTGACCCATAGACCTGTGCTCAGGCCGCTACTTGTCAGCCGCTCGGTCGCGCCGGTGCAGGAAGTGGGACCGTACGCGCCCGTGGTGGAGTCGGAGGCGCTCGCGATGGGCGGCGTGTGCGGGGCTGTTAGCGGGCGTGAGCCGGAGGCGATTATGCGCCTTCACCAGCGATTCCCCTTCCGCCAGCAGGGCGGCCCGTTCCGCGTCTGCCGCCGCCTTCGTGATGTCGCGTCGCGTCTGAGAGGCCATGCCGCACCCGTCCTTTCCTGTGGTCAGGCAGCACAGGGTCAACCGAGGCGTTGGCGATTGAGGACGTCGGCCGTCCAGAGCAGCTCCGACTGGAGCGCTCGCGCGGTGTCTAGCTGAAGGCGGATGTCTGCCTCGCGCTGCTCAAGGTCCGCAATGTCATTGGCTAACACTGACGCTTGCGAGGCCAGAGAATCGAGCAGGCGACGTGCTGATGGTGCCATGGAACTCCCCAGCCCTTTCAGCCATTTGCACACTGTGGCGCTGGGGAGACGCCGTTAGCCAAGAGTAAGCACGGCAGGTGCCAGACGCGGACTAGCCTGGCTCGTGCCCGACGAGAGGCGTCGTGGCGAGGCGCGCCACAGCCAGCATGTCGAGCGCCCGATCCGCCACTGTGACGTACCAGCGCGGGCAGCACGCGGTGCTCCCCGGCCAACTTGGCGGCCGGAATACTGGGGCACCAGGATGGTTATCCGGCCGAACATCAAATCGCCGTAGGCGACCAGCCGCGCGGGCTGCCGATTCGTGCAGCCGCCTTGAGGGCATCGGCGATTCGCATACAGAGTGCGGCATGCAGTGTATACATCGAGCGGCAGTCTACCTGTGGCGCAGCCCTCGTCGCGCGTTCGCGCCGGCTGCCTTGGCGTAACAACGTGGGCAGCTCAACGCAACGCTGTCGGCCAAAGGGTTGATGGTCCAGCGGTTGCAGCGTTCGGTCTCGTACCCCAGCACGGAGGATGGCATGACGAATAGTCACAACACGCGCTGTCCAACCTGTGCGAGCGAGGACGTGTACGGGTTTCAGCCGGCGCCGACCGGGCAGTCCTTCTACTCCAGGCCTTCCCCAGCCCATACAGGCCGACTGCCGACGCCTCCCGCGGACCGACGGCAGGATCGTCTGCAACTGGCACCGTGTGCCGCGTGCGAGCATGATGACGTGCGGGTGATCCTGCGCACGCCGCACCTGTTGTACCTGCGGTGTTATGCGTGCACGCACCTGTGGACCGTACCGAAGCCGGGCCAATTCACTTGGACGGGCACGAACATGCCGACGCATGGCCCCGCGCAGGCAGGTGGCTGACGCGCCTGCCTGATCGCCGCCGGGCAAGTGGGAGCATAGGCGTCTCGTTATCGCTGTGCGGCGGGTCGCTGAGCCCTTACGGGACGCGCAGCATCGGACCGCGCTTGCGCGAACCCGTTCGGCGCTCGAAGAGTTCGTGGCGACCGGTCAAGGATCAGCTGATACTACGCGGAAAGAGTGCCAACGGCGAAGAGTTGCATTCGCCTTCGGCTCTTTCAGCCCGCCGATTACCCGCTGATTACGCATAAGCCCGAATGGAGGTGGTGACGGCGACCACGACCGGCGCGAGGCCATGATTGACCCAAGGCAGTGCCGGGCATCCGCGCTCACATTATGGAGCGCGGGGCGAATCGATCGGCTCGGGGCGGGCGAGCGGTGACGATATTCATTCCGGTGAACGGCCACATAATCGAGGCGGAACTTGAGGCAGATCTGCACGGGATCGTGTGGATTCACGCGTTCCGAGCCGCCACCGGCGAGCGCATCGTCTCGTGGGACCTCGTGGCGGTCCTCAAGCTCGGATGGCGCATCGTCGACGCATCACCCGACGAGCAAGCGGTGCTTGAGACGCACGGGTTCTGGAGCGGCAGGACGTCATGATGCAGCTCATGGTGCGCCTCCGGTGACGATCGCCGTTCGGGGCACCGGCGAGACGGTCGAGGCGCAGCTCGAAGAAGACGAGTTCCAAATGCTGTGGCTCAACTCGCCGAACCGTGTGACCGGCAAGCGTCAGGGGCGCTGCCTGCTCACGGCGGTGCTCAAGATGGGCGGCGCATCGTGGAGAGCACGCCGGAGGAACGGGCGGGTCCAGGGCACGGGTCGCAGGCGGAGTGGCGCGGCGCTCATCGGATTCTGAATCGAACCAGGAGGGCGCGATGAACTATCGCGCAATTCCATCATTGTTTCTCGCCTCAGTTTTGGCGGTTACAGCGAGGTCGGGCGTTGTAACAAGCGCTCAGACGTCAGCGAATCAGCGAGTTGTAGGCGAACGCATTGTTGCTAACCTCTGGCTGCCCACAGGCAAGCGTCCGTACGCTGGCGTTCTCGTGGTCGGAGGTTCGGGGGGCGGTATAGCCTGGCAGGACTACTGGGCTGACATTCTGGCGAAACAAGGCTTCGCAGCGCTCGCCCTCGCCTATTTTGGGATGGAGGGTCTGCCGAAGGAATTAGATGAGATCCCGCTCGAGTACTTCCTGGGTGCGCTCGAATACATGCAGCGGAAACCTGAAATCGATCGCACGAGAATCGGCATCGTGGGGGTATCGAAAGGTGCCGAACTCGCCCTGCTGTTAGCGTCCCACGCACCACCGATCCGTGCCGTAGTTGCATTTGTGCCCAGCTCCGTTGTGTTTCAAAGCAGCGCCAGCATGGAGACGGGTCAGAAGCCGCGATCATCGTGGACTTTCCACGGAAGACCACTTCCATTCGTTCCGCGCGAATCAGGCAATACAGAGGAGCCGCTCGTCAACGAGTTTCGCCGGGCGCTCAAGCAACGCGATCGCGTGACGAACGCAACAATACCAGTGGAGCGCATCCATGGCCCTATCCTGCTTCTTTCTGGCAAGGAAGATATGACATGGCCATCGAGCGACATGTCAGAAATGGTCATCGCGAGGCTGCGGGAGCGCAACTTTCGCTTTGCGTATCAGCATATCGCGTACGATGACGCCGGGCACATGATTCATCAAAGACGATCTGATGCTGTGAAGCGAGGCGGCACTGAGAGAGGCAACAACTTTGCGCAACAGGACGCTGAACGACGAACTCTGGCCTTTCTTGCTGAACGTGTGGCGGCGGGCGGGAATCGACCGTAACGCATGGTGGCCTATCTTTTCAGCCGAGGTCAGGACGTCGGTGCATGGACGGCATTCAGGCGGTCCTCGATGACGAACGCAGACTGGTGGGCTCGCGTCGTTCAGGCGCACCTGATTTGATTCCGGGACGCGTGTGGGCGCTCAGGAAGGACGGTCACTAGGCCGTGATCAACCTGCGGCCCGTGCCCGGCATCGGGACGGAGATCGTGCTCACGGTAGACGGGGAGTGCGCAAGACCCGGCTGTTCCGGTCGCACGAGCGGGCGGAACTGGTCGGCGCGATCGCGGACACGCGGGCGATGTTGGAGCCGAAGAGGGGGCGCCTAGCAGCCCGACGGACGCTACCGCGGCGCTACCCCAAGATGCGCTCAGCCTGGATTACGACGCCGGCACGGCTCGCAAGTTTGTGTCGCATAGAGATTAGGTGGTGGGCCCCCTGGGGATCGAACCCAGGACCACATGATTAAAAGTCACGTGCTCTACCACTGAGCTAGGGGCCCAGACCTGGCTGATTTGCTGTGTTCCGAGATTACTTGAGTCTCATGCGGGTCCACGTGTCGGGCCGTAGTGCCCGATTGTCCTTTCTTTCCTGTCCGGTGCATCGCCGCCTTACAGAGTCATGGCCGCCTCGTCGAGGTCGCCTGCGGAGACGATATCGTAGCGCATGAACACGGACCGAATCTTTGCGGCCGCCCACCTCAACCCGAGCACATCGCTCACCGATGTGGAGCCGGGACTGCAGTACCGGCGGACCAGGAGTCGGTACCGGCCGGAGCCGAAATTCCGGCCCCCATCAACCCCGAGGACCAGGCGGGGCGTCAGCGTGTACGGGGCGCGATAGGCGTGGTTCTTGCTGAAGGGCGACAATCACGCGTGGGTTGCGCAGGAGGTGCCGTGATGATGCGCGTTGTCCGCTCCGGGTGCGCTGTGGCGGTGTCACTGTGGTTTCTTGCTCACCCTGCCATCGCCCAAGCCGACCCGATTGTCATCCCGTCCGGACGATCGTCGGCAACGCATACGCCTCGGCCGCGTCCATCAACGTGCAAGGGCCCGAGTTCTCGTTCACGGGCTTCGTCGAAGGATACCTCGCCAACTTGGCCTCGTGCATCCCGTGTGCCTCGCCAACGCCCGTCGTGGATCTCGGGGCGACGTTCGACCGGTTCAGCTCCGGAGGCGGGACCGGAGTTATCGAGGGCATCACCTACCCGCTGGTGTACGTGGGGTTCAGTTCTGGAACGTTCACCACGCCCACGGCGACGCTCACCGAACTCGGCGAATCGCCCGTTGACGTTCCGTTCACCTTCACTGCCGTGATGAACGGGTATCTCGAGCACCCGCTGACGAGGCCCTCGGACGCGCCACCCATCTTCACAGTGGATCTCGCGGGGCAGCGGCAGGGCATCGGCGCGCTTCTTCGGCCTCATCGACGAGAACGGCGCGCGCTCCTTTTCCGTCCTCCCCCGGTCGCCGCAGTACGAGTTCATGCAGTCGCAGCCCGTGCCGGAGCCCGGGACGCTGCTCCTCGTCGGTGGCGCGATCGGCGCGCTCGCGGCCAGGCGACTGAGTCGCCGGAAGGACCGCTGACCAGCAGTCTTCAGCGCTTCCCCACGTCCGCCCACACACCGCGAAACCCGGCGCGCGCCTCCGCCTCCAGCTCTTTGAATTGGCCCATGGCGGAAAACGGGCGCGACGTGTCCAGCCGCGCGTGGCCCGCCCGAAGCATCTCGGCGTTCACCAGCGTGTCGTCATCCAGGAATACGTAGGCGCGCGGAGCGCCGCCGCCCTTGTTCGCCGCTTCGTCGTATTCGAGACGGATGCGCTTGCCCAGCACGAGACGCTTCAGGGCATCCTCCGACGCGCTGTCAGGCTTCACGGCGATGCTTCCGGTGATCAGCGGCGGCGGCGGCTGGTCCGGGCCCGATCGGGGTGGCCTCGCAGGACCTGACGGTCCGAAGCGCATGGCCGGATCGCCCGCGTCGATGCCGACGAGCCGTATCTTGCCGACGCCTTCCACTTCGATCGTCTCACCGTTGACGACCTTCGTCACCTCCTGCGCATTGGAGGGCAGGGAGGCCGCGAGCCACAGGACCATCGGTAATGCGAACGCTCGAGTCATGACCGCCCAATCTCCGCGGCGCGCGAGTGCGGGAAGCGTCGGATATCGCGACGGGGACTCCATCGTGCCTGGAACCACGCGCGGGCCAGCCTGAATTCTCCATCGTCCACAGCTGTCCCTTCGGTAGAGAGTATCAGACGGTCCGGCCCGAGGCGTATCGCTGGCGACGTGTAACGCATCGCCACGGGCTGAGTTAGAACCCAGGGAGCTGAACGACGCTGAGCACCAACAGAACGGCGGGTTACAACGTGGTCCCGACGCAACCGTCGCGTCGGCCGGCCCCACCGCCCACCGCCTACTACCGCCCACCGCCTACCGCCCACCGCCTACCGCCTACCGCCTACCGCCTACCGCCTACCGCCTAGTTCCTGTCCACCGCCCACCGCCCACCGCCTCCCGCCCCTGCTACGATTCTCCCGTGCCCGTAGAATGTGCCATCCTGATCGGCCTCCCTGGCGCCGGCAAGACGACCTTCTACCGCGCACACCTCAGCGCCACGCACTCGCTCGTCAGCAAGGACCTGTTCCCGCACACGTCGAACCGCCAGAGACAAATGCTTCGCGAGATCGCTGCCGCGCTCGAAACGGGCTGCTCCGTTGCCGTGGACAACACGAATCCCTCACGGGCCGATCGGGCGCCTCTCGTCGAGCTCGCCCGGTCCTGCGGCGCACGCGTCGTCGCGTACCACGTGCGCGCGACCACACGTGAGGCGGTCGCGCGCAATGAGGGGCGGACCGGCCGGTCCCGCGTGCCGAAGGTCGCCATCTTCACCGTCGCGAAGCGTCTCGAGGCGCCAACCCTGGATGAAGGCTTCGACGCCGTGCGCGACGTCCTACCGAAGGCGGGAGACACGTTCGACGTCGTGGACCTTCCGGCGGCGGACGCCGGGCCTCCGCGCTGAGCCGCACAGCGCACGAGCGTTCGTCTTGCCGCTCGCCCGGCATCGGGAGTAGAGTGCCCTGCGGCCGCGCGCGGCGTCGTGCGCGCGAATGTGTACCCGATGCAGCCGGCGTCGCAGCCCGGCGTGGCACCCGACGCGCCAGACGTGTGGCGCACTCGTCACCGCGTCACCAGGAGGAATCGACCGATGCTTCGCTTTCCACTCGGCGCGGGCCTGATCGCCCTCTCCCTCATGACCGTCGCCTGTGGAGGCGGTCAGAGCCGCCCCACGGGCCCGGCCAAGATCAAGGTCGGGTTGCTGCTCGACACGCTCGTCGAAGAGCGGTGGCAGCGCGACCGCGACCTCTTCGTGGAGCGCGTCAAGGAGCTCGGCGGCGAGACCATCGTGAAGGCCGCCAACCGCGACGCGGCGCTGCAGGAACAGCAGGCCCGCGAGCTGCTGGACCAGGGCGCCAAGGCGCTCGTCGTCGTTGCAGCCGACGCCGAAAAGGCCGCGGCAATCGTCGCGGCCGCGAACGAGAAGAAAGTGCCGCTCATCAGCTACGACCGGCTCATTCGCGAAGCCGATGTCGCCCTCTACGTGTCGTTCGACAACGTGAAGGTCGGACGCATGCAGGCCGAGTACCTGCTGAACCAGGCGCCCAAGGGCAACTACCTGCTGATCGGCGGCTCGCCCAACGACAACAACGCGAAGCTCCTGCGCCAGGGCCAGATGGAGATGCTCAAGCCTGCCATTGCCGCCGGCTCGGTGAAGATCGTCGACGACGGCTGGGCCGACAACTGGTCCGAGGAATCCGCGAAGGCGCTGACGGAGCAAGGCCTGAAGAAAGCGCGCAACAACCTGGCCGCGGTCGTCGCCTCGAACGACCGCACGGCGGCCGGCGTCGTCGACGCGCTGATCGAGCACAAGCTGGCGGGCAAGGTTTTCGTGTCCGGCCAGGATGCCGAGCTCGCCGCGATGAAGCGCATCGTCGCGGGGACGCAGTCGATGACGGTCTACAAGCCGCTGCGGCCGCTCGCGCGGATGGCGGCGGGTGCGGCGATGAACATGGCCCAGGGCCAGACGGAGGAAGGTGTGGTGACGGTGAACAACGGCAAGAAGGATGTGCCCGCCCGCCTGCTCGAACCGATCTCAGTCGATAAGGAAACCATGGATCGGACGGTGCTCGCGGACGGGTACCACACCAAGAACGAAGTCTACGGACAATAGACATCCGGCGTCGGCACGCGCCTCGGGGCGGCGAACGAGTCACCTCGCTCGCTGAACAGAACGAATCATGTTCGGGGGCACATTCGGCCGACGGCCGGACGGCCCCGTGCCTCCCCTTCCCTCGCCACGGCGGCGCCGCCCTGCTGTTACACTG
Source organism: Vicinamibacteria bacterium (assembly GCA_963739995.1). Taxonomy (GTDB): domain Bacteria; phylum Acidobacteriota; class Vicinamibacteria; order Vicinamibacterales; family JAENWD01; genus CAVUCH01. The sequence continues at coordinate 269,759 of CAVUCH010000003.1, forward strand.
GCAGGTCCCGACTTCGAGGCCGATCGCCCGTGAGCACCCACCGCGTCACACTCCCGATTCTCGACGACATCACGCTGACCGCCGCGTGCAGCCAGATCCTGCGCGAGGGGCGCGCCCGCATGGCCACTCTCGCCGCGCTGCCGCTCGAGTCCGTCACGCCCGAGACGCTGCTCGATGTCTGGGACGACGAGTCGATCCGCCTCGAGAACATTGCCGGACCGATCGCAATCCTGAACAACGTCCACCCGGACAAGAAGGTGCGCGACGCGGCTGATGCGTCGATGCGCGAGCTCGCGATGTTCACGACGGAGCTGTTCCAGAACGAACCCCTGTTCGAGCGCGTCCGCAGCGTCGAACCGAGGACCGAGGCGCAGCGCCAGTTCAAGAAGGACCTCATCGAGACGTTCGAAGACACCGGCGTCGCCCTGCCGCAAGACCGTCGCGCGCGGGCAAAGGCGATCTCGGAAGCGCTGGTGGTCCTCAACCAGGAGTTCTCGCGAAACATCCGCGACAACGAGACCCGCCTGACGTTCACCCCGGACGAGTGCGAGGGCCTGCCCGACGCGTACCTCGCTCGTGTCCCCCGCGACGCGGAGGGCCGCGTGGTGCTGGGGTTCGACTACCCGGACTTCAACCCGTTCATGGCGAACGCGCGCAACGAAGAGGCGCGGCGCCGCTACTACATCGCGTACCTGAACCGCGGCACATCACGCAATACCGAGATCCTCGACGAGATCGTCGCGCTGCGCCGCGAGCTCGCGAGCCTCTACGAGCTCCCCAGCTACGCCCACTACGTCACCCGACGGCGCATGGCGGGTCGCCCGGAGGCCGTGCTCGAGTTTCTGGCCGGCGTGCGCGGGGTGGTCGCGGAGGTAGAGGCGCGCGACGTCGAGGAACTGCGCCGGCTGAAGGCGGAAATGACGGGCACGCCCCCTGAGGCGACGCGGCTGAACCGGTGGGACGTCTCCTACTACAGCGAGCGGCTGCGCGAGCGGCGCTACAACGTCGACCAGGAGGCGTTCCGCCGGTACTTCCCTATGCCGCAGACGCTCGACTGGCTGCTGCACGTGAGCAGCCGGGTGTTCGGCGTGCGGTTCGAGGCGGCCGCGGTGCCGGTCTGGCACGAGGACGTCCGCTACTACGACGTCATCGACGAAGCGGCGGGCACCCACATCGGCGGGATCTACTGCGACCTCTACCCGCGCGACGGCAAGTTCACGCACGCGGCCGCGTGGCCGGTGCGCGGCGCGAGCACGCGCGCCGGACGCAGGCCCATCACGGTGATGGTCGCCAACTTCGATCGCAATGGC
>CAVUCH010000004.1:0-510491 GCA_963739995.1 Vicinamibacteria bacterium
TGGTGGCGCGGCGCCTGCCGGTGGGAGCGGCGCCGCCGGGCATCGGGGCAACCACCGGGCCGCCTGGCGCCTAGCCCCCCCAGACGACGGATGCCGCCGGTTTCGGCGATCTTCTCGACATATGTGATGCCGAACCGCTGGACCGCCACGTGAGACTTTGCATCACTCAGCGCTGGTGCGATCTGTGCAACGTCATCGGTGAACTTCGCGGGACTGCAATCTCAGGCCGCATGCATCCGGCTGAGACTGGCGACCGCCGACACGAGCGTCATCGCATCGACGGGCTTCGCGACGTGCAGCTGGAAGCCAGCTGCCAAAGCGGCGCGCCGGTCCTCGTCGCGGGCAAATGCCGTGAGCGCCGCCGCCGGAATCGAAGCGAGGCGCGGTGACGCCAGGGCTCGCACCTGCCGGATCAAGTCGTACCCGTCCTCGTCCGGCATCCCTATATCAGCAAGGAGAATGTCGACTTTTCTGCGCTGCAGCAACTGGAGCGCCTGCGCGGCCGACGATGCGGTCAGGACCAGGGCGTGTGACCTCTGGAGATGTGCGCCGAGGACATCCAGGATCTCTTCGTCATCGTCCACGAGGAGGACGGAGAGCCCCTCGAGCGACGTGTCAATCGGCGGCGTGGACGCGGGGAGCTGGGGCCGCCGCGCTGCGGGCTGGCGATGCTCCGAGCCGAATGTCACCGGGAGCCGGACGGTGAAGGTCGCGCCCAGACCTGCGCCTCTGCTGCTGGCCCTGACGCTGCCGTTGTGGGCCTGCACCAGCGTCTTGACGATCGACAGCCCGAGGCCCAGGCCGGCATGGGCGCGTGTGCTCGATGCGTCCCCTTGGCGGAATGCTTCGAACACCCAGGGCAGGAACTCCGGGGCGATTCCCTTTCCTGTGTCAGCGACCACGAACTCGACGTAGTCGCCGTCCGGACGCAGGGCCACCTGGACTCCGCCACCTTCGGGTGTGAACTTGACGGCATTCGACAGGAGATTGACCGCGACCTGCTGGAGTCTCGCGGGATCGCCGTAGACTTCGCCGCACCCGTCGTCGACATCGAAGAACATCTTGATGTGCTTGCTCCGTGCCTCGGGTTGCACGATTTCGACCGCGTCACGGATCATCTTACGCATGTCGAGGAACGTCCGCTCGAGACGAAGCTTGCCCGACGTGATCCGGGCAACATCGAGCAGATCTTCGATTAGCTGCGCCTGGCGGCGGGCGCTTTGCCCGATTCCGTGCACGGCCCGACCGCGGAGCGCGTTGTCGATGCGGGGCTTCGCAAGCATGTCGGACCATCCAAGAATCGCGCTGAGCGGCGTGCGGAGCTCATGCGACACGACGGCGAGGAATTGATCCTTAAGCCGGTTCGCTTCCTCCGCCGCCGCCCGCGCGGCCTGCTCGCGCTCCAGCAGGTGATTGCGTGCCTGTTCGAGGTTCGTCATCTCGGCCAGCGTCACGGCCAACCGCTCCTTCTCGCCAGCGAGGGCCCGCTCGGCTTCTCGAGCCTGGGCCAGTGCGGCGATGGTCGCCTCGTGCTCGCGGTGGATTTCCTCCGTGTGACGCTTCTGATCGTCCAATCGCCCGGCGAAGACCTCGTAGGTGCGGTACGTAAGATAGATAGGCGCGACGAGGATGACCCCTTTCCAGAGTTCGCCGCGCTGGATGACCGCTGCCGCGATGGCTCCGGCCGTGCCCGCTACCATGAAGCTGGCGCCGCTCCAGAGAAACTCTCGCCGCCACGTTTCCAAACACGCGGTTTTCGAGGATAACGCGATGGCCGCGGCAATCAGGCCCGTGTTGACGACGAAGTACGTGGCGATCGCGCCGACGAGCGGCCGCGCGAGGGTGAATGAGTCGAGCGGCGTGGCGGGCCCGTCAAGCCAGCTGAATGCGACGCTGGTCGCAGCCATGGTGAGCGCCGCCGTCGCAGCGCTGAACACCGTGCGGTGCAACGGATACGGATGCTTTGGCTTGTACGTGCACTGGGTCCAGAACGCCCCCACGGCGATAAGCATGGCGGGCCCTGGTCCAAGCAGCAGCAGCGACACCAGATTGGCGGCGTACGATACCGAAAGGGTCGACCCGTTGACGACGGGCAACGGCAGCGTCACCTTCCAAGCGGACGTGAGGCACGCGAACAGCGCCAGGCTGGCGAACAGCAAGGGATCGGGCTGCTGGCGAGGGAAGAACACGACCAGTGTGATGCCGCCAGCCAGGATCGTGCCCGCGACGTAAATCCGCGCAAGGAGCGGCAGATCGCGCCAGCCCGGTGTCTGGCCGCGCGAAGGCTCTGGCACCACGGCGATTGGATCGGCGTGGTGCCATGCGGTGCGTCGAAAGCGGAGTAGCGCCATAGGATCACCGGAGGGCTGATGGCCAGAGCACCGGCTCGCAGGCGGTGTCGCCGGCGCCGGAGCCCCACACGACGGTGCTCCCCCAGACGACGGTGCTCCCCCACACAACGGTGCTGCCCCATACCACCGTGGCGGCGTTGGCGTCAGCGATCGGAGCGGTCGCTCCGGCGACAGTCCATGCGGTTGCCTGGCAATCTGCGCCGCCACACGCGGTACCCCACACGATGTTCTGCGACGTGCCGGCACCCCACCGGATCGCGCTGCACGCATCATCGAGGCACTCTGTCCGCCAGGGACGCCACCCGTCCGCCTTGCGAATCCCCCATTCGATGTTTTGCCCGGTAGCCGTCGCGGCGGCGCCCCACGTCACGTCGGCGGACCAGGCGTTCACCCCCGGCATGATGCGGCCGCCCGCAATCAACTGGTTGCCCCACATCAGCTGCGCGGCCCATCCTGAACTCGAGGGATAGTCCGTGATTGATCCGGCGAAGAACCTCGCAAGATCCACGGCCCCTCTAGCGTTGAGCAGCCCGGTCCCTTGCGTGAGATGGTCGTAGCTCGCGAAGGGGCGGGCGGTGTACTGGAGAATGGCCTTCACCGCATTTGGTGTCAGTGCAGCGTTGGCCTGCAGCATCAGCGCGACGGTCCCCGTGACCACGGGCGCCGCCATGCTCGTGCCGCTGAGGCTGAGATACGGGAAATAGGAGGTCGGCACCGTCCCCGGGAGCAGATATGCAGAACGTGCTGAATAGAGCGCGCTCGCCGGATCGCTGAGCGATTCGATGCCCACACCTGGTGCGGCCAGGTCCGGCTTGGCACCATAATCGACCGCTCCGGGTCCCCGAGAACTGAACAGAGCCATCGTGTCGTCGAATCGTTCCGTCGTGCCGTTGTGACTGGAAGCTCCGACGGTCAGCACCCATGGCGCGTTGCCCGGAGCAGTGCTGCCCCTATACAGCGTCACCCCGGCAGCATCGCGACCGACGTTGCCGGCCGCCGCGACGACGACGAGACCGGCGGCGACCGCCTGCCGCGCCGCGAGCGTGAGCGGATCCGTGTTGTACGACTCGTAGACGCCGGCCGAGACGGAGAGGTTGACGATGCGGATGTGCAGCGCGTCCTTGTTGGCAACGGCATAGCCGAGCGCCGCAATCACGTTGCTGATCGTGCCGGCGCCCGACGCATCCAGCACTTTCAGCGCGACGAGGTTCGCAGCCGGCGCGATGCCGCTTCTCGCGCCCCCTGAATCGAACCCATTCCCGGCTACGATCCCGGCGACGTGGGTGCCGTGTCCATAGTCGTCGTACGGGACCGTTCGACCATTCACATAGTCGACAAACCCGAGGACTCGCGGACCACCCGCCCCCGCAAGATCGTCGTGCGACGGCGTGATGCCGGAATCGATGATCGCAATACCGATCCCGGAGCCGTCGAGGCCGAGGTTCTGTCGCACGACGGTCGCACCGACGGTGGCACCGGTACGTTCGAGAGAGCCGAGCAATGGTCGATCGAGGGAGATTCGCGCCACGGTCGAACTATTGGCAAGCGCAGCCAACGCGTGGTTGGGCACCTCGGCCACCCGCGCATTGATGATGGACAGGGCTCGACCCGATCGGCCCCCCGCCCGAGCGATCGCCTTCTGGAGGTCGGCGTCCGGGGTCGAACCGGTTCCCCGGACGATGACCCGCGACCAGCCGGTGGTGAGGACCGAGCGCTGCCGCGCAAGAGGCCCCATCTTCTGCCCATCACTCTGGCCGGCCCATCCGGGCGACGCGAACGAGGCCGGCGATGAGAAACACGACTACGGATGTGTGTCGGGCACGCATGGTTCCACCCTCGGCTGCAAGACCGCCGCGGTGAATCTCAGTCTGCTCGGGGAAGCGGGAGCGACGGAGAACTGCAAAATCAGAACGGTGTGGGCACCCGGACGGTTTGTCGGGCGAGCCGATTATCGACCCCGTCACGGCGAGCCATGAGGACTAACTTTCGGCTGAGCTTAAGAATGTGCGAAAGGCCATGCAGATCAGCCGAGCTTCCCGGCTAGATCCTCGACGACACCATGAACCGACACACATTGCCTCGGGAGCCTCAGAATCTTGACCGTCGACGGTCACGGCCGCAGGTCAAAGCGAGCTTACACGTGTGCAGATCGTGCGCGCGCGTCCACAATCGGATGGCGCACCGCACGACGTTCGATGATCATCGGCATGCCCAACCGGGGACGAAGCGTGATCAGAGGCCACGGCTCAACCCTGTGCCGCGGGACGAGGTGAAGTCGGTAGGACTGCGCGAGTGTCGCAACAACAACTTGCGCTTCGATCAGCGCGAAGTGACTGCCGATGCACTGCCGAGGGCCGGCCCCGAACGGCAGGTACACATACTTCGACCGACCCGCGCTGCGTTCAGGCGTGAAGCGCTCGGGATCGAACGCGTCCGGGTCGTCCCAGAATGCCGGCAGTCGATGCAAGACGTAAGGAATGACGAACGCGAGCCATCCCCGCGGTAGGTGGAATCCGCCCAGCTCGTCGTCCTGCAAGGCCTGCCGCGAGAAGCCCCACGCAGGTGGATACAGACGCATCGCTTCGTCAACGACCATGCGCGCGAACGGCAGATTCGCCAGATCCGTGTACTCGGGAGGACGTCCGTCGAGTACCACATCGATCTCTTCCTCGAGCCGCCGTGCCGCATCCGGGTGCTGCGACAGGAGGTACCACGTCCACGTGAGCGCCAGCGACGTGGTCTCCTGACCCGCCAGCAGAAACGTCGTGACCTCGACCCGCAGCTGCTCGTCCGTCATCGCCTCGCCGGTCTCCTCATCGCGGGCGGACATCAACATCGACAGCAGGTCCGCGGTGTCAGAGGGGCGACGGCGGCGCTCGCTGATGACGTGATCGACGGCTGCCCTGAGCACCGAGCGAGCGGCCTGGAAACGCCGGTGCTTCGGCGTTGGCAACCGGTCGGTGAACCCGAGCGACCAGAAGCTCTCGCCGATATGCTGGTTCATGATCGTCCAGGCAGTGTCGACCTTGGCCCCGAACGGGCCGAGGTCGGCGCCCAGCAGGGCACGGAGCACGACCGTCCGGGTGAGACGCATCATTTCTTCAGCGACATCCACCGGCCGCCCGGCCGACGCAATCGTCTCCCACTGTGCCGCCGCGTCTCGCGCCGCTTCGGCCATGACGCCCGCCAACGCCGCGATCCGCTGACGATGAAATGCCGGTTGTGCGATGCGTCGCTGGCGCAGCCAGAACTCATCCTCGCTCGTCAGCAGGCCATTGCCGAGGGACAGCCGCAGCTTGTCGTAGAGCGGGCTCTTGTGGTAATTGCGCGCGTTGTCCTGCAGGACGTGACGAACGTCCGCGGGGTTGGTTATGAGGTAGCCGCGTCGAGGGCCGATCTTGAAGTAGACCACGTCGCCGAACTGGCGAGCAGCGCGCATGAACGCGGCCGTCGGATTGCGCCTGACAGCCGGGAGCATGCCGAGGATCGGAAGCCCGTGAGGTCCCGGAGGAAGCCTACGCGGGGCAGCGGCTTCTCTCATTCGACTGACGACTATAGCCTGAATGGAACCGCGTCAACCCGCAGTACGGAACAGGGATGCGAAGGGGGTAGCCGCGGGATTTCCGACCGCTGAGCCCGATGCGCGGGTGCGGAGAGCGGCGCGGACGCCCGGGCATTGTTGAAGAGAGTCCGGTGTCCCTTGCGCGCGCTCGCGGTACTAGAGGGCGCTGTACACGACCCACGCCCCGAGAGCCACCGCCTGAGCCATCAACAGGCCAAGGTACAGCGCGTGGTACGGGAAGTGGCTGACCCTGTTTTCCGCGCCGGAGAACGTCGTTCCGGGAAGGGCCATCACACGTCTCAGGTGCCGTCGCATGAACAGCACTCTACGGGGTCAGATTGCGCCCGCCAATGGCCTGATGGTCCTAGTACCAGGCGGTACCCATGGGCGGGGCACACCGTTACCCGCCGTCGCGCAGCGCCGCAATCGGGTCCGTCCGAATGACACGCCGGGCGGGCAGATAGCTCGCGGCTGCGGCAACAACCCCAAGCAACAGGCTGACGCTCACCAAGGTCGTGACGTCATCCGGAGCGACCTCGAACAGCAGCCCGCGGAGCACCCGTGCAAACCCGATAGACGCGACGCCCCCAACCAGCAGACCGATGCCGGCCAGCACCGTTCCACGCCACAGTACGAGCCGGCTCACAGCGCCAGGGCGGGCGCCGAGCGCCATGCGGATTCCGATTTCACGGCGGCGCTGCGCCACGTCGTAGCTGAGCACGGCGTAGATGCCCAATGCCGCCAGCAGAAGCGCCGCCAGGGCGAACGCGGCCAACAACAGCATGACGAACCGCCGCTGTCCGAAACTTTCGGTCAGCGTCGTCGTGAGCAGTTCTTCGCCGAACACGGCAAGCGCGGGATCCACGCGGCGAATGGCAGCCCGCAGCGGCCCGGCGAGCCCGGCAGGCTGTGCGGCGCGGACGAGCAGCACCTCTGCCCCACTCGCCGAGGGCGCTTGCGCCAGCGGTGCGTAGACGGCCGGCGGAGCGGGTTGGGCCACGCCGTGGAACCGTTCGTTGCCGACGACGCCCACAATCCGGCGGGCCGTGCCCCAGAAGAGAATCTCCTGTCCGAGCGGATCCCGGTGTTCGAAGAACCGCCGTGCCGCGGCCTCGTTCACCAGCACCACCGGCGGCGCGGCGGTGTCGTCGCTCTCGTGGAGCAATCGGCCGCGTACGAGCGGCACACGCATCGTGGGGAAGTAACCCGGCGTCGTGCGCCGCACGGCGATTTCAGGCCAGGTCCGCGCCTCGCTCTCGCGTCCGACGACGGAGAAGGAGTTCGTGAAGCCGCCATCCAGCGGATGGCTGCCCGCCAGCGCAGCGGCCTCGACGCCCGGGATTCGGCGCACCTGGTCGAGAAGCGCCGCGTTGAAGCGGTGCATCTCGATGAAGTTGGGCCACTGCTTGAAGTCGCGCGGGTAACGGCTTGCCGGCAACTGGAACTCCGCCTTGCGCACACCGGCCGCGTCGAAGCCGGGGTCGACGGCCTGCAGTCGGAGCACGGTCCGGATCATCAACCCGGCAGCGACGGTGAGCACCACTGCGAGGGCGAGCTCGCCTATCACCAGCCCCGATCGCAGGCGCCGATGGCTCACCGCTCCCGTTCCGGTGCGCCCGCCGTCGGACGACAGTGCACGGCTCACCTCCAGCCGCCGGGCCTGCAGGATCGGCACGAAGCCGAAGGCGAGCGACACACCCGCGATCACCCCGAGCGAGATCGCGAGCACGCGACCATCGACGGCGATCATCGTCAGGCGCGGGACGTCGGCAGGTGCGAGTGCCACGAGCACACGGACGAGGATGATCGCGGCCACAATCCCCAGCGCGCCGCCGGTGGCGGCGAGGAGGGTGTTCTCGACCATGAACTGTCTGGCGAGGCGCCCCGGCGCCGCGCCGATTGCCGTGCGGACGGCGACCTCGCGCATCCGCACCGTGCCGCGTACCAGCAGCAGGTTGGCCACGTTCACGCACGCGATAACGAGCACGAGGCAAACGCCTGCGAGCAGAATCCAGAGCCCGGCACGCACCCGGCCGAGCACGACATCGGTGAACGGCTGCAGGCGCGCGCCTCGCGCCACGTTCGATGGGAACTCGTGCTCCAGGCGCGTCATCAGTGCTGCCAGTTCCGGCTGCGCTTCGGCGAGTGATACGCCGGCGCCCAGCCGGCCCAGCACCAGCACCGGGTGAGTGCTTCTCGGCAGCGTTTCAGGATCCATCGGCGTCGGCAGCCAGACGTCAATCCGACTTCGGAGGTCGCGATCCGCGAATCCCCGTCCGTAGTCCGCGGCGAGCAGCCACTGCAGCACGCCGACGTCGGTGGCGTCAGGCAGGACGCCCACGACCGTGCGTGCCCTGTCGTCCAGCGGCAGAGGACGGCCGATCACGCGCGCGTCGCGCCCGAAGACCTGCTCCCAGAGACGCTCACTGATGAGGACGACGTCGTCGCGGCCGGCCCGCTGCTCGTCGTCCGTGAACAGGCGGCCCAGGACTGGACGCGCGCCGAGCAACGGCAGGAGCTCAGACGTAATGAGGAGGGACGCGAGCCTCCGTGGTTCACCGCCCCGCGGAGTGAAGTTGAGCTCGTCCGGGATCACACCGCCGACTGCATCGAGGCGTCGGGACTGCCGGCGCATGTCGAGCATATCGGGGAGCGACGCGGGCTCCCGCAGCGTGCCGCTGTTGCGATCGGTCTCCCACACAGCGACGAGCCGCCTGGCGTCGGGGTATGGCAGCGGCCGCAGAAGGACCGCGTCGACCACGCTGAAGATCGCTGTGGCGGCGCCGACCCCGAGTGCGATCGTCAGCAGGGCGGCTGCCGCAAACCCGCGGTGCTGCAGCAGCAGCCTCGTTGCGTACCGGAGGTCCCCGCACAGGTCGCTCCACATGCGCGCGCTCTCCATCGCAGGCGGCGTGGGTGTGTTTGGCGAGGCCGCGCCGGGGCGGCTCCGCAGCGCGGGGGCGATCGTCTGCACATCCTCGAGCTCCGACAGCGCTTCACGTCGGGCAGTCTCCGGATCTCTGCCCCGGGCGACATCCTCCTCGTAGCGTTCCTGCAGGTGCTCGGCGAGCTCTTCGACGACGGTGTCGGGGGGCAGGCGGCCTGCCGTATCGGCGAGGCGCTCACGAACGAGGCGTATCCAGTCCATACCGTCTCACGCGGGCAGGATGCCCGCCACGCGCGCCAGCGCACGAACGAACTCCTGCCAGACGGACCGCTGCTCAGCCAGAATCACCCGGCCGGCGGGCGTGATCCGATAGCACCGGCGCCGGCGCTGTCCAGCTTTCTCGACCCAACGGCCCTCGATCCACCCGCGGTCTTCCAGCCGGTACAGCAGCGGGTACAAGGAGGCCACGTGAAACTGCAGCGCGCCTTTGGAGCGTGTGGCGATCAGCTGGCTGATTTCATAGCCGTGTCGAGCACGATCCTCGATCAGCGCCAGCACGAGCAGCTCGGCGCTGCCCTTCTTCATCGCCGGGCTGACAGATGCGGTTGCCATGTGTTGCATTGCAATATGTCATGCAGACATGAGCCTGTCAATGCGCGCGAAACGTGGTTCAGCCTTGGGGACGAGAAGGACGGGGGCCCTTCGGACCGGTGGGGTGTGACCGCGCTACCGAGCGGGCGCCACCTGCACCACCCTGACAGGTCCAAGCAGCCCGGACGGCAGCAATGGCGAGTTCGCCTTGTAGAACACCGGCCGCGTGAACGTGTACTGCTTTGGCGCGTTCGGCTGCCGGTCACCAATCATCCGGTTCACCCACAGGTTCGTGACCTTGACCTCGAGAGTGTTTGCGCCGGGCTTCAAGGCGCCGGTCATGTCGAGGCGGAACGGCTTCTTCCATACGATGCCGACCGGCACGCTGTTGACGGACACCTCCGCCAGGTTCTGCACGTCGCCCAGATCCAGCCACAGGTGCGCGCCGGTCGCAAACCAACCGGATGCGGCTTGAATGGTCTTCGTGTAGGTGGCGGTCCCCGAGAAGTACTTGACGCCCGTGTCGCTGCTGTCGCTCCACGAGGTGAGCCTGTCGAGGGTGATTGTCGCCGGAGCGCCACGGTTCGCCTGGAAACTGACCTCCCACGATCCGTCTACGCCCGCGACTGCCGCCTCGGCGGCCTTCGGCAGCATTCGTGTCGGCGCCGCGGCTGGCTTGCGGAAGACCACGAACACGGTGCCCCAGGGTTCGAGGTGCAGCGGCACGGTGGTGCGGCCGCCCGCGATCCGGAACGAGGCGGCCTCACGTGTGCCAGTGTCGGCAGACCAGAGCTCGGCTTCCCTGCCGCTCACGCGAAACGTGGCGTCCACATCCTCCGCCCGGTCGTTCCGGTTGTTGACGTAATAGAGATCGCCGTCGGCCAGCACGCGGTGAACGAACAGGAGGTTGGTGTCACCGTTCGGCTTCGTGAACTCGAAGTCCGGCATCACCCCGAGCCGCGACAGCACGTCGCTCAGGCTGCCGTCGCCGAAAACGGTGCCCTTCCCGGTTCGACGTTCAGCGGCGCCGGGATCCGGCCCCCACAGCTCGTCGGCGATGGCGCCGAACGCGGCCTCGTCGTCGCTCAGGCTCGGTGTGGCGGCCGGCTTGGGTCCGCTGACGACCGCACCGGCCGCGACCAGCTCCCGGATCTTGCGCAGGACCGGAAGCGACATGTGCCGGCTGTTCGGATCGAGCGCCAGCACGCGATAGCGCATCCCGCTCGGGGCCGCGAGCTGGCCGTCCGACACCGACAGCAGGTGCACGAGCGCGTCCGCGTTGACATAATCGAAGTTGTAACCGGCCGGAATCGGCGGACCCTTCTTATCGAACAGCGCCGTGATGTTCGAGTCTTCACCGTAGTAGTACGCGATGTCGGCGACGAATCGCCCCTGCTGCAGCATGAACGAGCTGCGGGCGAGATAACTCGCCCAGGCCTTCGCCGGTTCGGCCCACGTCTCGTTCCGGGTAAACCACTGGCCGAATGGCCCGAGCCCGAGGCCAGGCCCTTTGTCAAGGAGCGGTTGATGGACCGACGTATGAATCACGAACCGGTTCAACCCCATCGCCAGCTCTTTGTCGGCAGTCGGCTTGAGCGCGGCGGGCGACCAGGCCCAGGCGCCTGAAGCCGCGGTGAGGGACTCCGCCGCGACGAGGTTCTTGCCGTACAGATGCGCGACCGATGCCGATTCGCGGATGTCCGCGTTGTAGCCGTGCTGCTCCTCGTTCACGCCCGGCCGCTGCGTCCACATGGCGGCCATGGGCACGTCGTTGGTGCGCTTGGCTTCCATCCCGTCGCCGATGAACGCCCGGCCGCTTTCGTGCGCCTCGCCGTAATGCCCCATCCCCCGCCCCTTCAGGATCGTGGTGATCTGGTCGTAGTGATACTCGGCGAGCATGTCGGAGAGGCATCGGCGGAAGTCCCAGAGGAAGCGATCCGTCGCCTGCGCGCTCTCGACCACGCGCCCGGTCAGGGCAGGCAGCCAGGGGTGCGGATCGTAGCCGCGCCGCCGGGCGAACTCCGCGAGCATGTTCTCGGTCCAGTTCTGCGCCCCCGCCTCCCAGCTGTCGCTGATCAGAAACTGCAAGCCGCGCGTTCCCATCAGTGAGCCGACCGCGCTCTGGTAGTTATCCAGATACGTGTTCATGTACGCCTTGACGTGCTCCGGGTTCAACTTGTCGACTTCTAACCCGGTCCCTTCTGGCGGGGCCGGATGGTTCGTGATCCCGAGCAGCGAGTACCCCAGGCGAAGTACCACCCAGGCGCCTGCCGGTGGTGTCCAGTCGAGCGTCCCGTCAGGCCGCATCTTCGACGTGAGGTCCACGACGCTGCCCTTGGCCACCGCATCCTCCGGCGAGACCACGGGCGTCGGAAACGACATCAGACCGATGAGCGGAGCAAACGCCGCTTTTTCCTCGAAGCGGTTCACGCGTGCGGCCGTGTGCAGCACGAGCTCCGCAATCTGGTGCTCCTTGGCTGGCGGTGGCAGCGGAAGATCGAAGTCACCGAGCCCCAAGTCAGCGGGCGCCGCGGTCGGAAACGTCAGACGGAAGAAACGGGCCCGGACCGGCGCAAACGACACCGTGTTCTGCTCGGCCGTGCTGCGCGGGATGTTGGCGGCCTTCCTGTATGTCTGGCCATCGTCGCTCGCTTCCAGATCCGGACCGGGCGGCGGCGGACCAAACGGCCACTTGAAACCGGCTACGGCAAGCGAGGCGCCGCGGATTGTCGCAGGCTGGGGGAACTCGAACTGAATCCACGCGGTCTTTCCTGCGGCGGCAATGGGCAGCGAGACGGACGTGACGAAGTCGCCGTCGGAGAGCGACGCCGCCTCAATCGCCCCTCCGCTCGACGTGACCGTCGGGCGAAGCTCCGCCATCGGCAGTTCAGCCGCCGGCACGCGATACGCCACGACCGCGCTGTCCTGGTAGAACTCGGGATGGGCCTTCGGCTTCTGACCGCTCATCGCCGCCAGGAAGTCCACGCGCGGAACGTTCTGGAAGGGTCCGGTGGTCGTCGGCGGTTTCGGGAGCGCACCCGAGAACGGCTGACCACCCTGGACGCGGGTTTCGCTCCACACAAGCTTCTTCATCGCCTGCGGTGGAGTCACCCAGGGACCGCCGGATTCGCTCCACCCGGGAGACCCCGCGATCGCCTCTTCGAGACCGAGCTGGTCCGCCAGCTGCGTGGCGTAGAGGAACGCGTCCTTCCACTCGGGCGTCATGTAGACCAGCCGCTTGTCCACAACCTGGTCGGCGAAGAGCGACGCGTCGAAGTTCTGGAACCCGCCGATCCCGACCCGGTGCATCCATTCCAGATCGAGCTTGATGCCCTCTTTGGTGATGTTGCCGTTCATCCAGTGCCACCACACGCGAGGTTTCGCTGATTGGGGAGGCGTGGTGAAGCCGCTCTCGAGCGCGTCACCTGCAGCTTGCCCTGCGGACGGCGCGCCACCCTGATTCGACACAGCACACACGAAGAGGACGGCCGCACAAGTCAGCCGTCGAAGTCCGCTCTGGGTTATCCGCATGGAGGACGTCTCTCTGGGCACAGTCCGAGCCGGCTGCCGTCGCGACGCCACACGCGTCACGCGGGGGTTCGACGGGACGACAGCGTCACGATGGGCGCCGAGTCTGCTTCGCCTCGAAGGCGAGCGGAAGGACTTTCGCAGCTGCCGCAGGGCGTTCATTCTGGCAGAACGCAGGTTGCGGCAGCGCGATGTCAAGGTAACGCGCTCTGAAGACGCTACTTCCGACTCTCGCATCCGCGCGGCACACGCGCTCCGGGCTCTGCTCCCGTCGGACTCGTTGTTCCACGCTGCGGAACGCAGATACGGTCGCCTGGCTCGTCGGCAGAGCGGCTTGCCGGTTGCCACGCGGCTCGTCACCCATATACGGAGCATCCACGAACGGCGGCGCGGAGCCGCCAGGCCCGCTCAGCACTCCGACGCTGGCGGTGCCGCGCTTGCAGCTCAGGGGCGGCTATGGGTGTATGATCCTGCGCCATTCAGCATGATTTCTGACGTTTTCATCAGTTACGCAGCTGGGGACGAGTCTCGTGCGTCCGAGCTCGCGGCGGCGCTGGAGGCGAAAGGCTGGACGGTGTGGTGGGACCGCCACATCCCGCCCGGGCGGACGTTCGACGAGGTCATCGAACAGGCACTGACGCAGGCGCGCTGCGTCGTCGTGCTGTGGTCGGCCGAGTCGGTGAAATCACGTTGGGTTCGCACCGAAGCGTCTGTGGCGGCGGACCGCGGTACCCTGGTTCCAGCGCTCATCGAACCTGTCGCCATCCCGTTGGAATTCCGTCGGCTCCAGGCGGCGGACCTGACCAACTGGCACGGCGACTCCAGCGACGCCGAGCTTCAGCACCTGATCGAGACGCTCGATCAGCTGATAAAAGCTGGCCCCCGCCCTCATACCCCGCCCACGCTGAAGGAACGGAGTGCTCCGAGTCTGATCGGCGGGCGCGTGCCCCTGTTGGGTGCGCTGGTGGCGGCGTTCGTGGCGGGAGCGGGTCTCATGTACGTGATCGTGGACGGCGGCGCCGGCGAACGCACCGGTGGCTCTGACGTAGGTGCGTCGCAGGCGGTGCCCCTTCCACGTGATGTCGACGGCGCAGCGCAACCCACCGCAACGGCGGGGAGCTCTGCACGCAGGCCTGCCCCGGCGGCCAGAGGACGGATGAATCTGCTGTCGTCGGCGAACGGGGGGCACCTGATGGCCGCGCCTGACAAGTCGTGGCAGCACGCGATCGATGACGAAGACGACAACTGGCAGTACATCCAGGCCGGCAGCGGCGACGGAGTCTATGCATTCAGGAACGACCAACCAGCGACGTTCGACACGTTCCGGATGCTGATCGCGGACACCAGCGACCCCAACATCAAGGAGTTCGAGCTGTTCGCCGGCGACGAGTCGCCCCTCGGGACGTTCGAGTCCCTCGGCACGTTTCAAACGCAGAACGTCCGCTTGTACCCGTCACCATGGCAGGAGTTCAGCTTCCCCCCGTGCGTGCGCGGTTTTTCAAGGTTCACGTGATCTCCGCGTGGGGTGCGGGCTGGAACACCATGCCCAAGGTCGTCGAGTGGCAGCTTCTGGGAACCTTGTGAGCGGCGGGAGCGCCCAGTCCTTCCGCTCGATCGATGAGATCCTGCGAGGCGTCGTCGACCCGCGCTGGCGCCGGTGCGCTCAGACAGCGCGTCCCGAAAGCCCGCCATCCGCGCCGCCCACGCGTCCGCGCCCGGCAGGCCGCGGCGGCGACGACCTCAGCGCACGCTGACGATGATCCAGCCGTTTCGTCGCTTTTCAAGCGTGAAGACCTTCAGGGCATTGACCGTACTCACGCGACTTCCCGTTGTCACGATCCGACGCACCTCCGCAGTCACCGCAGCGCTCCTGCCGTCCGCTGACACCCTGATGTCCGCCTTGTCCACGGTCGTGCTGTATTGGAGAGCGTCCGCAAATTCGGTTCTGATGGCTTTGGCTTCTGCCGACGACAGCACCTGCACGCGTCGTAACGCCTCCACGTCTTTCGACCAGTAGGCTGCTTCGTACATGCGAAGCAGCTTCTCGATGTCGGTCTGTTCTTGAGTCTTGGGAGGCGGACTGGGGCGACCGGCGTTCCCTGTCGTCCCGGTCGATTCCACCGCCGGGCCACCTCGCGCCGCCAGAGCCCGGTTCGCGCTCGCCAGCTTGCGCAAGGCGTCGTCGCGTTCCGCGCGAAGCGCTGTCGTCAATGCGGCGAACTCCTTCTGAGCTTCCGCTCGTGCGCTGGCGATCTGGACTTCGATGGCCGCCGCAGATGACGGGTTGTAACGCTTCAACTCGTCGAGCGGCTTGTCCGCCGTTCCCAATGCTGCGAGCCTGTCTCTCAGACTGTTCTCCGCTATCACCCGCTGACGGTTCGCGTCGTCGCGTTGAAGCTCGGCCTGGCGCGCCTGATACTCGGCCTCGATCTTCTGTCGCCACGCGTAGACCGCGAGTGGAATCGTGACGAGCACGGTCAGCACGAGCAGTCCGGCGGCCAGACCCGTCAACCGACGGCGCCAGTTCACGTTCAACCGCAGGTGGTCGCGTGCCCACTGCTCGTCGAACACGTGCTCATACACGGCGTTGCGCACTCGCAGCACGCCATCGCGCCTGCAGACAACGCCCGACAGCTTCAGCCACGACGCGACTTGATCGAGCTCCTTGTCCGGCACCCGCTCGCCGTGACGGATGTTCCGGTACATCCGCAGCACCGCCTCGCGGTTGAAGGCCTTCTTCGTCAGCATGTCGCGCACGAATTGAAGGTTGCTGTCGCTGTCCGCCCCGGCCCGGAGGAACAGATCGCGAATGCGTTGATCGACGGCGGCGGACGTCCACTCCGCCGGTTGCGACTCAGCCAGTGAGCGGACTGCGCGCAAGGTGAGGTACGGGTGACCGCCCGTCCACCGGAGAATCGAGCCCATCAGCTCGCGGCCGAATGGCGCAGGCACCGAGAGATGAGTGGCCAGCGGCGAGGCTTCGTCCAACGTGAAATCCGTCAGGTCGATTCTGTGTCCGATGTTGAACGGGGTGCGGGTCGTGTCCTTGATCAAATCGCCCGGGGTAGCGACGCCGATCAGCACGAACGACAGCCGCTGAAGAGCCGGATCGGCCGCGCGATTCTGGTACAGGAAGCGGATGGCCGCAAAAAAATCGTCGGTGAACCCGAGGCGCAGAGTCGTGTCGATCTCGTCGACGAATACGACCAGCCGCTCGTGGCGCTGCTCGAGCGCCACCTCGCGAAGATAACGCGTGAACCGATGAGCGAACGAGTGATGGGGTTGCCCGTCCCACCACTGTGCCGCCGGCGTGCGCAGGACGAGCTGATCCTGGACGGCAGACAGAAACCCTTTGTACCACTGCTCCGCCGTCGTCTGGGCCCCGAACTCGGTGAGGTCGATGACGACGGGCTGCTCGCCTTCGGCGAAGAGCCGTTCAGCGGTTCGGATCATCAGGCTCGACTTGCCCATCTGCCGCGAGGTCAGGATGTAGGTGAAATCACCTGCGCGACAGTGCGCCAGCAGCTCGTCATCGGCACGGCGTTCGAGATAGACGCCCCCTCCGGCCTGCACCGTACCGCCGGCGACGAACGTGAAGGCTTCAGGCCGACTCATGAAGGCGCTCGCGGAAATACCGCGCGTACAGCTCACAGCGCGGCACGACGTTCTTCCCCTCGCGCCGCACCAGGCCGGCCGCCTGGAGGCGGTGAATGAGCAACTCGTCTCCCCCGCTGCGCCGCTCGATCGCCTGGCGGAAGGCGGAAATCAGCTCGGGCTTCCGTTGGAGCCGCAGCAGGTAGTACCGCAGGTGATCTCCGAACGGCCCATTGTCTTCGGTTGCCTGGACGACGAGTTCCTCAATCCCGCATGCCGGCGCGCTGCTGGCCAGCACGTAGAGCGCTTTGCGTGTGAGGTACGGATGGCCGCGGATGAGTGCGTACAGCCGCTGGACTTCGGCATCGCCAAGCGGCCGCGGGTGCACCGCGTTCAGGCGGGCGACCTGCTCAGGCGAGAAATCCTCGAGGGGAAGGACGACCCCGACATTGAAGGGTGATTCGTGCGACCGGTCGATGAAGAACTGCGGCTCCGTCGACGTGGAGAGAATGATGTCGAGCTTCTTCCAGCTGCGCCGAACCGGATGCGCCCGGAGCCCGTGCCAGCTTCGAAGCATGGCGAAGAAATCAGGCGAGAACGCCGTGCGGAAAATTGAGTCGGTTTCGTCGATCGCGACCACACAGGGAGCATCGAGCGGCTCGAGCACGTGCCTCTCCATGTAACGCGTGCAGTTCTGCGGGTTCGAGAAGCCTGAGTCCCAGAGCTCGCCGACCACGTCCGGTAGTTCGAGTTGTTCGGAGATCGCCGACGCGAACTGGCGGAAGAAGATGTCGGCGTCCGCCTTTGACCTCTCATCCACCAACTGGAAGTCGAGCAACGCAACTTTCTTACCGACGTCCAGTCCGGCCTTGATCGTCCGCATCAGGAGCGAACTCTTGCCCATCTGACGCGGTCCCTTGATTGTGAGCGTCTGCCCCGACTGACGCGCCAGGGAGAGTGCCGTCGCGTCGCTGGGCCTCGGCAGGTACCAAGGGTCGTCGATATCGAGCGTTCCTCCGGGTACCGGCAGCGGCGCGGCGTAGGGCGGTGGAAGATCGGCCGCGCTGACCTGGACGGCGGGCCCGGCACGCGCATCGCTCGGTGGTCCGCCGGTCATCGCGGCGAGCAGTTCGCGCAGCAGCCGTCCTGTGTCTGCGGCTTGCTGCCAGCTCGCATACTGAATGCCGTCCAGGTACGCATTCAGGGGATACGGCAGCGGCCCGTCGAAGGCAATGCGCACGGGCAGGACGCGGGGTCTGGATGTGGTAGCGGCATGGTGGCGAGCAATTTCTATCTCGCCCCGCACCATCTCGCTCCGGCTCGATTCGGCCGTGAGAAACACGATGAGGTAATCGCATTGGCGAACCTGCGATTCAATCTCTCGGGCCCACGCTTGACCGACAGTCAGGTGCTGATCGATGAACACCTCGTGCCCGGCACTCGAGAGGCCCGCAAGGATGTCACCCGCGAGGCTCTGGTCCGGCTCGGCGTGGCGCTTGTAACTGAGGAACACGCGTGCAGTGCGGAGGTGCACAGCGTCGTTGCGTTCCATGGGGCCTCTGAGCGGTTCGCGCGGAACGCCGCGTCGCGGATGAGCTCGACGGGGCGATGGAATGTTGGCTGCAGCCTAACAGATCCAGCCCAACGTGAACACACGCAGTGACTCGGCCCGGCCTCGTGGGAATAGTCCGTGGAGCGCTCACGGTGGTACATTTGCTCCTGACCGTGACCTCCCGCGGGCATTCCCGTGAAGTGCGACGCACGCACCCGGGCCGCTACTTCAGCTCCGTCGCTTGCGGCTCGTGGTCATCGAGAGAGCCGCGCCCACTGCAATAGTCAAAGAGGAAGGCACGTATGAGGCCGGTACTGAAGGCATTTCTGTTGCTGTTCGGACTGGCGGTGGTAGTTGCAGGGGGCGGTCTTTGGGCGTTCATCAACACGGGTGTCAGCGCAAGAGAGACGCCCGGGCGCGCCGAGGAATTCGTCGCACGGCGCGTGCGCAACATGGCGATCGCGGGACGGGCGAAGTCATTGACAAATCCCGTCAGGCATTCGAGCGAGGCCATGACCGATGCGCGTGCGCATTTCGCCGATCATTGTGCGATCTGCCATGCCAACGACGGCAGCGGCGATACCCCGATCGGTCGCGCCTTGTGGCCCAAGGCTCCGGACATGAGGCTCCGGGAGACGCAAGACCTGTCGGACGGCGAACTGTTCTGGATCATCGAGAATGGGATCCGGTTCACCGGCATGCCCGCGTGGGGTACGAGCACAAAGGATGGGGAACGGGAAAGCTGGGGGCTCGTACACTTCATCCGACGACTCCCGAAGCTGACGCCAGAAGAACTCGTGGAAATGGAAGCACTCAATCCACGATCGCCGGCCCAGATTCGGCAGCAGATCGACGAAGAGAATTTTCTGAAGGGTGGCGACGTGGAATCGCCCATCGCTCCGGTCACTCCACATGAGCACTGAGGACAATGATGTCGAGATGGATCAGCCTTGGAGCGGCGCTCATTGCGGCGCTGTTCACCGTTGTACAGGTTGTCGCTCACGAGGGCCATGCTCACAAGGTGATGGGCACCGTGATGGCGGTCCGCGGGAATGAACTGGACCTGAAAGCGACCGATGGCAAGACGTCGACGGTCACCTTGAACGAGAAAACACGAATCCTGCGTGGAAAGTCGATCGTTCAGGCTGATGCCATCAAACCGGGGGAACGAGTTGTCGTTACGCAGATTGAAACCAAAGATAAGAATGGCAAAGTGAGTGTGGTTGCGAGCGAAGTCCGTCTGGGGTCTGCGAGCGCGGCCGCGCCCAAGTGATCCAATTGATCCCGTCGATCGGGAATCCGTTCGCGCCGGATGTGTTACCGCAACGTGACTACGATTTCACAAAGAAGCCTTCCGTGATGGTCTGATTGCCGCTCTCGTCGATGGAAAGTACCTCGAAGGCATGGGTACCAGCGGGCAGGGACTGGTAGTACCTCGGCCGGTACGGTCACCGCCGTCGCCGACGCTGGCACGGTGACCTGGAACGAGCCGACGATCACCTGGTAGCCGGTGATGTCGATGCTTCCGCCGGGCAGAATTTCTGCCGGGCCGGTGACGGGCTGCCAGCTGATTCGGATGGTGCCTCCCTCGGCCACCTCGCTCGAGACCACCGGGCCGTCGGGTACCGCGT
Organism: Vicinamibacteria bacterium; assembly: GCA_963739995.1. Lineage (GTDB taxonomy): Bacteria > Acidobacteriota > Vicinamibacteria > Vicinamibacterales > JAENWD01 > CAVUCH01. The sequence continues at coordinate 19,697 of CAVUCH010000004.1, forward strand.
GGCTCAGCACGGCCGTGCTCTCAAGCTGCTCGTTGTCCACCGTCTTGCCAACGAACCGGTACTCTCCCTCGGGGAACAGCGCCAGCAGCTCCTCCAGAGGGAACTCGGCCAGGTTGGGTTCGGCACCCTCAAAGAAAAGCTCCGTGAGCCCCAGGTTCTTGTATCCGCCGCCTGCCGAGACGTCGAAGATCTTCTTTCCGGTGGGGTCGAAGATTTTGAGGTCGGTCCAGTCCTCCCCGTCGAGGGAGACGTGAAAGCCGAGATCGTTGGCGGTCTCGTTGTACTCGATGTAGATGCGGGCCTCCTCAAACCCCTGCGCGCGACCAGCTGTGGGGATGAGCAGGGCGAGCGCCGCAGCAAGCGGCACCATGTGCAAGTGTCCACTGAGGCTCTTCACGGGCTACCTCTCGTTCCGCAAGAGACCGCCGCTCAGACCCGAGTTGGAGTCGCCCAGAGACCGACTGTCGCCGCGCCTCCGGACGTCTCCGCGGGCGGTCGATTTCGCGGCGTAGAAGATGCAATCCACGTTCCCCGCGCCAGCCCATCCCCGATCCGTAGGGTGCAGGCACCCAAGCCAACTGGTCTTCGGCCTACGACGCTTCATTTGATTCGGGCCGCCGGCAGGTTGTGACCGGGGGCGCCATGCGAGACGCGCGCACTACGCGCGGATCGACGAAGCTGGCAACGGCTCGAAAGCGCTCCGATGTACGACCTGGCGAAGTACGCCTCGGTCCGCCGACGGGCACAGGTGGGACGCTTCGTGGAAGAATACACAGCAGACCAATGCCTGGCGGTCCGCAGTTCCGGGGAATCGGCTCTGCACGACGTTATCCGGCGCTGTCCCGGCGGGCGGCCGCGTCTCCGGCAAGAACATGACCATTGCCAAACGTTTGATCATCCTGCTGACCGTGCCCCTCCTGGCGCTGGTGGGGTTCGGCATCTTCACACGCCTGCAACTCGCGGAGATCGAGGCGCGCAGCCGGTTCGTGGCGGAATCGCGGATCGTTGCGCTTGCCACTTTGGGAAATCTCTCCCGGAGCGTCACCGAACTGCGCGTGAATGTGCGCAGCCACTTGCTGGCGACCAACGACGCGGAGCGCGCTGCGGCCCGGGCTGCGTTCGACGAGGACGAACAGGACGTGCACCGCCTGCTACGACAGTACGCGGATAGGCTCGTCCTCGGCGACAGGGAACGCCGGCTGCTTGGGGAATTCCAGACACTCAGCCGCGAGTGGCTCGTGGGCGCGAAGGAGGCCATGTCGCTGGTGAATGAAGATCGTGGCCGAGAAGCGGTGGCTCTTCTGAACGGCAGGGTCTTCGCGGACCTTGGTCTACGCCTCAGCACGGTGTCGAACGAATGGATCGCGCACAACCAGGAAACGGCAGCCGCCGCGGGCCAGCAATCAGTCGCGGATGTCGAGCGTCTTCAATGGGAGATGCTCCTCGCCAACTCGCTTGCCTTCCTCCTGACCAGTCTGCTGGGCTTTCTGACGGTCCGCTGGATCGTCACACCAATCCAGGCGCTGGAATCATCCGTCAAGGCAATCGCCGCCGGCGACTACGGAAAGGCAGTGCCCTTCGTCCGTGCCACGGACGAAACCGGCGGCCTGGCGCGCTCGATTGACGTCCTCAAACAGGGCGCTGCCGCAATGGACGAGCAACGGTGGGTCAAGTCCAACGTCTCCAGATTGACCGGAGCGCTGCAAGGTGCGGCCTCACTTGCGGAGTTCGGCGAGCAGCTGCTGTCGAACCTCGTGCCGACGCTGGGTGGTGGCGTCGCGGGCTTCTATGTGTGCGATGAAAAGGCCGGCCATCTCCTCCGTGTCGCCGCTTACGGCCTTGTGGAGACCTCCGCTGCCCCCGGCACGATCGGCCTTGGTGAGGGGCTGGTTGGCCAGTGTGCGCTAGAGCGAAAGGCGATCACGCTCACGAATCTCCCTCCCGATTTTCTCCGGATCGCTTCGGGTCTGGGCGAGGCTGCGCCGGTGCAGGTCACGACGCTGCCGTCATTGTCCAAGGACGCGTTGCTTGGCGTGCTCGAAGTGGCGTCCTTCCGCCCGTTCAACACGCGGGAGAAATCCCTGCTCGACGAATTGCTCCCGATTGTGGCGATGAGCCTGGAAGTTCTCCAGCGGAACCTCCGCACGCAGGAGCTGCTCGGTCAGACGCAGGCGCAGGCGCGTCAGCTCGAGGAACAGGCGAGCGAACTGGTGGGCGCCAAACAGAAGGCCGAAGGCGCGACCGAGATGAAATCCATGTTCCTCGCGAACATGAGCCATGAAATCCGCACGCCGATGAACGCCATCATCGGCCTTTCCAACCTTGCCCTCAAGACCGAGCTATCAGCCAAACAGCGCGATTACGTCAGCAAGATCCACAATGCCGGCACATCGCTGCTGGCCGTCATCAACGATATTCTGGACTTTTCCAAGATCGAGGCCGGCAAGCTCGACATCGAAGCGACCGACTTCAAGCTTGACGACCTGATCAGCTCCGTCACGGCGCTGACCGCACAGAAGGCACACGACAAGGGACTGGAGTTCCTGGCGCACGTCGCACCGGGTATTCCGGAGTACCTCGTCGGCGACCCGATCCGCCTCGGCCAGATTCTGACGAACTGCGTCAACAACGCCGTGAAGTTCACCGAACGCGGCGAGATTCGGCTCAAGATCGAGCAGCTCGAGCGAACCGGCCAGAAGGTACAGCTCAAGTGCTCAGTGAGTGACACCGGCATAGGGATGACGGCCGAGCAATCCGCGAAATTGTTCCAGCCGTTTACCCAGGCCGACATGTCCACCACGCGCAAGCACGGCGGCACGGGTCTGGGCCTCTCGATCTCCCGCCGGCTGGTGGAACTGATGGGTGGGCACATCTGGCTCGCAAGCGAACCGGGTGTAGGGACCACGTTCCACTTCACCGTCTGGCTCGGCGTTGGAGAAGGGAAGGGCCCCGCAAGGATGGTTCCCGAGAAACTCGGCCGGCTGCGCGTGCTCGTCGCGGACGACAATGCTGCTGCGCGCGACATTCTGCAGGAGCCGCTGAGCACCGTGGCCAGCCGGGTGGATGTGGTCGCGTCCGGCAAGGAAGCCATCGCCGCAGTCCGCCAACACGATCCTGCCGATCCATACGACATCGTCTTCATGGACTGGCGCATGCCGGGCATGGACGGACTACAAGCCAGTCGCCACATCAAGAGCGACGAAACGTTGAGCCATCCCCCCGCTATCGTGCTCGTCACGGCGTTCGGACGCGATGAGGTCCGCGAGGAAGCGGAGCGGCTGCAGCTCGACGGCTTTCTCCTGAAGCCGGTCACCAGGTCCATGATCGTAGACACGTTGGTCACCATCTTTGCCGACCACCCCGAAGAACGAGGCACGACGGTGGAAGGTCCGGAGGAGACTCGGCTCCGGGGGGCGCGGATTCTTCTGACCGAGGACAACGAGATCAATCAGCAGATCGCCACCGAGCTTCTCGAGGGCGCTGGCGCCACGGTCACGGTCGCCAACAACGGGCGCGAGGCGGTCGACATTCTGTCGAGCGACCCGCAGCCGCCACCGTTCGACGTCGTGCTGATGGACCTCCAGATGCCGGAGATGGACGGTTACCAGGCGACCGCGAAGCTCCGCTCCGACCGGCGTCTCGCGGATCTGCCGATCATCGCGATGACCGCGCACGCGACGATCGAGGAACGCCTGCGCTGTCTCGACGCCGGCATGAACGATCATGTCGCCAAGCCCATCGATCCCGCGAGTTTGTTCGAGACGGTGGCGCGATTCTACAAACCGTCGGAAGTCGCATCGCCGGCGGACCTGCGTGCACGTGGCCCGCTTCAGTCACACGACGATGGTCCTGCGGCTGCTCCTCCGGTAAGTCCCACTGCGCAGCGGAACCCGGTCCACCTGCCGAGTGCCGACCGCCTGCCGTCGATAGCCGGCCTCGACACAGAGAGCGGACTATCGCGTGTCGGCGGTAACGACAAGCTCTACCTGAAACTGCTCCGGCAGTTTGTCGAGCAGCAGGGCTCCGCCGTCGCACAGGTTACCGACGCGCTGGCCGCCGGCGACATAGCCCTCGCCGAACGGATCGCGCACTCGCTCAAAGGAGTGGCGGGCAATATCGGAGCTACACACGTTCAATCCGCCGCCGGCGTTCTGGAAACGTCGATTCGCGACCGCTCCAGGCTGAACGACCTGGAGGCGGCGAAACAACAGGTCGCCGCTGTCCTCGAGCCCCTGGTCGGAGGATTGAAGGGTGCGATGGTGCCGACCGCCTCCGAAGATCTGCCGCGGTCAACCGCGACAACACCGGCCGATCCCACCCGGTCTCGCGAGTTGGCAGCGCAATTGACCACGCTCCTTTCGCAATCTGATGCCGGGGCGGCCGATTTCATCGAGACACACCGCGCGTCGCTGCAACCGTTGTTCGGGGACGGAGCATGGACGGAGTTCGAAAAACTGGTCGAGGGCTACGCCTTCGATGATGCTCAGGCGCGTCTGGAGCAAGCGCTCGAGCGTTTTGCCGCCCGATGAACGCCGCGCATGACCTCGCGACGTGGATCTGCCGCCCGTATCTTCAACCAGTTCCGCAGGAGCGTTCTGAAGTGAAAGATCTTTCCGAGAGCCGGGTTCTCATCGTGGACGATGTCAAGGCCAATATCGACGTCCTGGTTCACGCGTTGCGGAACGAGTGCAAGCTGAGCGTCGCTCTCGACGGGACCGCCGCACTGCGCAGTATCGAGACGAACCGGCCGGACCTCGTGCTGCTCGACATCATGATGCCGGGTCTCGACGGCTACGAGGTGTGTCGGCAGATACGCGCCAACGAGATGACGCGCGAGCTGCCGGTGATGTTCCTGAGCGCGCTCGAGGACGTCAAGAACAAGGCGCACGGCTTCGAGGTGGGGGGCAATGACTATCTGACGAAACCTTTCGAGGTGCTGGAGGTCAAGGCACGAGTTCGCTCATTGCTCAAAGCCAAGGCGTACGCCGACGCCGTCCGTGAAGCCATGGCCCGGGATCTGCGAATCGCGCGCGAGATCCAGATGGGCATTCTGCCCGCGGACCTCGTGGCCGCCACCAGGGGAACCGGTCTCGACGTCCACGCCGTGATCGAACCGGCCCGTGAAGTCGGTGGCGATCTGTACGAGGTGCTGCGGGTCTCCGACAAGCGGGTCGTCGTGGCACTGGGTGATGTGTCGGGGAAGGGGATTCCGGCGGCGCTCTTCATGGCGGTCGCCGTCACGGTGCTCCGCACGCTGGCAAGGCAAATCGCGGAGCCGGACGAGATCCTGTTTCGCCTCAACGACGAGTTGGCCGAACAGAATCCTCGCGGCATGTTCGTCACGCTACAATGTCTCGTGTTCGATTTCGAGCAGCAGCGGGTGTCGTGTGCGGGCGCCGGGCACCACCAGCTTGTGGTTCTCTCGGCCGGCCGTCCCCCACGACTGGCCTGTCCTTCGTCCGGGCGCCCGGCTGGTCTCATGCCCTTCAATCCGATCGAGCGTGAGACCTTTTCGCTCGAGCCCGGCGAAACGTTCGTGCTGTTCTCGGACGGCGTATCGGAAGCAATGAATCCCGACGAGGACCTCTACGGCGAAGAACGGCTGCTGGCCTCGCTGGCCGAGGCCTCCGACGGGACGCCCAGAGAAACGGTGACGCGTGTGCTGGCCGACGTCCGTGCGTTCACCGCCGGGGCGAAGCAGTCGGACGACATTACGGTCCTCGCTGCGCAGTACGCGCCTCTCAAGGCGTAACGGCGGCGCGTGGCGTCATTACGCGACCCGTCGTTGAGGGCGGGGCGCCCGAGGCCGCTGCTACGTTCGCCCTCGCGTACGCACGGATGTGCGGCAGCATTCAGCCCTCCAGACAGTCTCAGGACCCCGTGCCATGGCCATTCCCGTTCTCGGTGAGCCCCGATTCCGGTCGCCCGTCCGGCGGACTGTGCCGGACGACCTGCTGATTCCCGAGCAGATCGTCCGGGATCCCCGCCAGCCGGCCCCGTCGACCCAGGTGCTCTTCGAGCTGGCCGGGCCGCGCGAGCGGCTGTTCTTCGATCCGGCGCACACCCGCGCCGGCATCGTCACCTGCGGCGGCTTGTGCCCCGGCCTGAACGACGTCATCCGCTCGATTTTCCTGGAGCTGCAGCATGGCTATGGCGTCCGGGAAGTGCTCGGGTTCCGGGGCGGCTACCAGGGGCTCGACCCGTCCGTCAGCCCGGATCCGATCGCGCTGACGCCGGCCATCGTCTCCAGCATCCACCAGCAGGGCGGAACTCTCCTCGGCACCTCGCGCGGCCCCGTTGACATCGGCCGCGCGGTCGACGCCCTGATCCGGCGGCAGATCAACATCCTGTTCACGATCGGTGGCGACGGCACGCAGCGCGGCGGCAACGCCTTGTTCGAGGAGGCCACCAGGCGCGGCCATGCGCTCTCGGTTGTCGGCGTGCCCAAGACGGTCGACAACGACGTCGCCTTCGTGACGCGCAGCTTCGGGTTCCTCACGGCCGTGGAGGAAGCGGCCAAGGTGCTGGACCGCGCCCATACCGAGGCACGCAGCGTCGGCAACGGCGTGGCGCTGGTGAAGCTGATGGGACGCCACGCCGGCTTCATCGCCGTCGGTGCGACGGTCGCGAGCCAGGACGTGAACTTCACGTTGATCCCGGAAGTGCCCTTCGCGCTCGACGGACCGCGCGGGCTGCTGGCTGCCGTGGCGGCTCGCGTCCGCGAGCGCGGGCATGCGCTGGTCGTGGTCGCCGAAGGCGCCGGACAGAGCCTGCTGCACGCCGCGCCATCGGTTCGCGACGTCTCGGGCAACGTGAAGCTGGCCAACATCGGGCCGTTCCTGCGCGGACGGATCGAGGAGCACTTCGCGAGCGTGGGGCTGCCGCTCGTGATGCGCTACATCGACCCGAGCTACCTTGTCAGGAGCAGCCCGGCCAACGCGGCCGACTCCATTTTGTGCGACCAGTTTGCGCGCAACGCGGTGCACGCGGCCATGGCCGGGAAGACCGGCGTCGTGATCGGCTACGTGCACGACCAGTTCGTGCACGTACCCGTCGACCTGCTCACGAGCCGCACCAAACGCGTGGACCCGGACGGGTTCGCCTGGCGCGCCGTCCTGGCGGCAACGCGACAGCCGGAACGGTTCGAGTAGGTGTTTTCGGTGGCTAGTGGCCTGTCCTTGTCATTTGTGGAGTGGATGTCGGAGCGCGGCGCCCGAGTGGCAAGGCGTGAGGAGCGAGCATATCGGGAATATTCGAGCGACGAGCAACGCCGCCAGTCGGGATGCCCCGCCCGACAGGCACTCTACAAATGACAAGGACAGGCCACTAGGATCGATGTTGGCAGCTGTCAGTGACGGTCGGTCATTTCTGACTTCTGCCACGTGCTGTCCGGGTTGTACGCGGTGATTGCTGTCACTGCGGTGGCGGTGCCGGGACCCAGATCCTTCTCGTATACGACCCCATCCTGGTTGACCATGAAGGTCATGATGCCCGTGGCGTCGTACTGCGCCGGCCACGCGACGAGCGCAAACCCGCCCGACATGTCACCGTCTGCCACATAGTTCTTCTCGCCGCCCGGCGCGGCGGGCCCCTGCCGCTCGAGCACGCGGAAGTAGTAGCCGTGGAACGGGACTGCGCTGTCGCCGACCGTGCGGCCCTCGGCGGCGGCCTCCGCAACGAGCGGCCCCAGCGGGCTCTGCGGCTCACCGCGCTTCGCGGGCCAGTACAGGCCGTTTTGAGATCCAGCCGCACTCGCAAAACGCCGTGCGTAGATGCCGGCGGGCTTCGCGTCGTGCCCCTTGCGCGCGTAGAGCTGTTGCGCCCGCACGTACGTCCGGGTAATGCGCATGGCGGCGAGCTCGTTGCGCCCGATGCGCCGGAGCAGCACCTCTTCGGAACCAGCCGGGGCGTCGAATGTCCATCCGTTCGCCCGCTTGACGAGCGGCACCGGGAACGGCCACGCCTCGTTGCCGACCACCAGCTCCTGCCGGTCCTGCGCGCGGTTCACCAGCCGCCACCCTTCTCCCATCGCCACCACGAACACGTCGCGGTTGCGCCGGGCAGTGGCGGGGTCGGAGGAGGAGATCAACTCGCCGCCTGTGGACCCGAAGAGCGCGATGAGGCCGTCCAGGTCGGACGCTTTGGCCGCCTCGAGCAGTGCGCTCACTGCTTGCTCGGGAGTGGCGAAGGCACGCGCCTCTTGTCCCGCTGCCCGAGCGGGCGCGACCGGCACCGTCACGAGCAGCACGACGACCGCGATCAGTGCAGCACCCTGGGCGGCGATGCCCTCACGCGACAGTGTCTTGAACGTCATGGCTCTTTCCTGGACGCTATGTCCGGTCCATGGTTGTGGGTTCTCGATGCGCGGGCCACTCGCTAATCAGAACGAACCCCACACCCGAATTCGGAACCCCTCGGGGCACGTGACGGTACGACCGCGAGCGGCCGCTCACACGGATGGGCTGCCCAGCCCGATGATCCGCCGGCCGCATCGACGTCCGGTGTGGCACGTCGCGTGCCGCACCGTAGTGAAGGCAGGTGGCGCGCTGAACCCCGCAAGTGACGCGATCATGCGGAGTTGACCGCCATGAGGATGGCGGGAGGTCATTCGTCCGCCACGTCTCGTCGGAGCGGACTCCGAAATGCCGGAGTCAGACCGCCTGTCACGAAGACCGCTTCGGAACCAGCAACACTGAGGGTCCACCCATGATTGTCACCACCTCTCAGCTCTTTCGCGTTGCATACGGGAAATTCGCGATCGGCGCGTACAACATCAACAATGCCGAGCAGACCATGGGTCTGTTCAAGGGCTGTCTCGCCAGCCAGGCGCCCTTCATCGTGCAGGTGTCCCGAGGCGCGCGGAAGTACACCGACAAGCGCATGCTCGAAGGCATCATCCGGTCCGCCGAGCAGATTTTCCCGGAGGCGGTCTTCGCGGTCCACCTGGACCATGGAGATGAGCCCACCTGCTACGACTGCATCGACTCGGGCTTCTACAGCTCGGTGATGATCGACGCTTCGCACGCGCCGTTCGAGGAGAACATCGCAATCACCAGGCGCGTCGTCGACCGGGCGCACGCCAAAGGCCTGAGCGTCGAGGCCGAGCTCGGCATGCTCGGCGGCGTGGAGGAAGACATCGCCGTTGACGAGGCGCATGCAAGCCTGACGAACCCCGACGAGGCCGTCGAGTTCGTTGGCCGGACGGGCTGCGACTCGCTGGCCGCCGCGATCGGCACCAGCCACGGGGCCTACAAGTTCAAGGGCCGTCAGTCGCTGCACTTCAACGTGATCGAGGCCATCCAGCGGAAGCTGCCCGGATTTCCCATCGTGATGCATGGCAGCTCGAGCGTGCCTGCGGACGAGGTGCGCCGCATCAACGCGGCCGGCGGCGTCCTCGATCCGAGCGCCTGCGGCGTCGATGAAGCCGACTACCTCCCCGCCGCCCGGCTCGGCGTCACCAAGGTCAACATCGACACCGACGGCCGCCTGGTCTGGACGCGCGTCCACCGCGAGTTCTTCCGCGACAAACCTGGCGACTTCGACCTGCGCCCGCCGGGCACGATCTTCATCGAAGAGTACGCGACGTTCATCGCGCACAAGAACCAGAAGCTCGGGTCCGCCGGGCAGTTACCCGCTGTGAATACAGCGCTGGCCGTCCTTCGCTAGTGTCCCGGCCGCGTGATTCGTGGCGTAAATCCCGGAGCGCGGCGCCCGGATGGCAAGGCGCGAAGAGCGAGCTTATTGGGCATAAGTGAGTGATGAGCAACGCCGCCAGTCGGGATGCCCCGCCCGGGAGTTATGTCGCGAATCACGCGGCCGGGACACTAGGTCGGGTGAGGCCCGGCGCGCTGAACGAGCACGCCATTCGCTCCGAGAAGGGCGCGAGCATCGCGACAACGACGCACTGAGCGGACGACGCCGGTCCATAATCGAGGGGGCGGACAATCCTGCCCGCAACTTTTTCGCGAGGAGGCATGCACGTGAGAGCGCAAATCCGACGGTTCGCGATGGGGGCCACGGCGGCAGCCCTCCTGATGGCAATGCCAGCTGCCGCCCAGACGACGGGAGAAAAGCTCCTGATCGAAGCGTTTGCCGTGAACATGAGCAACATCGGTACGGGCTCGAATGCGCAGGTGCAGATGTACGTCGACAAGTGGTCGCCCGCGGCAGAACGCGATCTGCTGATTACGACCATGGTCGAGAAGGGCCCGCAGGACCTGCTGAAGACGCTTCAGAAGCTGCCAGTAAAGGGCCGCTTCCAGATCCCCGGCCTGCGCGGGTCCGACCCCCACAATCTCCGCCTCGGGCTGCAGTTGCGCTACGCATGGCAGGCGCCCCAGCCGGAAGGCGGCCGCCGCATCGTGCTGGCCGCCGACCGGTACATCGGGATGGCGGAGGCGCAGCAGCAACCCCGAACCATCGACTATCCCTTCACGCTGTTCGAGATCCGGGTGAACAAGGACGGCGAGGGTGAGGGAAAGCTCGCGTACACCACGAAGATCCGGTTTGACAAAAAGGACAAGGTGATAGAGCTCGAGAACTACTCGAGCGAGCCGGTGCGCCTCAACAACGTGAAGGTCAAGGTGCGGGACTGACGGGGAGCCGCGGCACGGCTCGATGGCAATTTGCCGCGGGTTCGCGAGAATGCAACCTGGTTGATCTGTGCTCTGCGCCGAGCGAGATCACACGCGGCGTGTCGGTAGCGCCTCGACCATCCGGCTGACGACCGCGACGAAGAAACCAGTCGACCAGCCGCACATCAGGATCCCCGTCAGGGCCTCGATACCCCCGACCAGCCGCCATTCGGCTGGCAGCACCAGGTCGCCGTAGCCGGTCGTCGTGTAGGTGACGGAGCTGAAATACAGGGCCGACTGGATGTCGGGCATGGCGTCCTTCCACGCGTACACCAGCGCCCATGCGGCGATCTCGATCAGGTGTAGCAGGATGATCCAGGCGGCGAGGCGGATGAACAGCCGCGTCCAGGACCAGAAGGGCCGAAGCGTGCCCGGGCGCGGACGCGCCCAACGCAAGGCCATCGTCACACCGATGGCGTGTATCACCACGCACGCGGCCATCAGGAACCAGGCGATGACCAGCTTGGAGATCATGAGTGCCCTCGCGCGCTCAGCGCGTTACGCTCGAGCGGCGTGGCCACGCGGGAGGAGCCCACGGCAGCCTGCCTGCAAAAACGTTCGCGACCGACCGCGTCGGATTCAGCAGCAACGCGAGGGGGATGCCCAGTGCATGGCTGCGCCGGTCGACCTTGTCGATGACGTGCACCCGCAGGAGATCCTCACCGACCGACAACGCGGTTCCCACGGTGGGCGTGATGACGATGTCCTGCCAGGTCTGCTGGCCGCGCGTGAGGCCGACGTTTCCAATGGCGGCCTCGGACAGCACGGGTCCCATCTCGAAGTAGGCGCTGTAGACGGCGGCATAGGCCATCGCCTTGGTCTTGTTCGACCAGTACCGGCGCGTGTTGCCAGGCGGCGTTCGCTGTGAGGGCGCGTGGTTGTTGGCGAAGATGAAGGCGGAGGTGGAGCCCAGCATCGGGTGGAACAGCTTGTTGGTCGTGAACTTGTCGCCGTCGTCCCAGCAACAGAGCGTCCTGGCAGAGGCGACGTAGTCGTCCCAGAAGATACCGCGCTTCGTCTCGGCCCACGTCCCGTCCTCGAAGGCCGCCCTGTACGCCTGCTGCACAACGAGGAGTGCGAACGACTGCTTGAGAAGCGATCGCCACGCGACCCCGCCGTCCTTGCCTGCTCCGCTCGTGGCCGCGTCAGGATTGCCTGCGGCCGATGCTGCCGCGAGCGCGTCGTCAGAGACGGAGAACCCAGGCGGCCGGTCGACCTCCGCAGGTAGCGCGGCCGGCGGAAGGATTGGCGCGGCGTCGGGCGGCGTCCCGTGCGAGATGCCGTCGTTCCCGGAGGGCGGACTCACGGAGTGCACGGCATCTGCCGCCGGTGGCGTGGGTTCCTGCGCGTGGGCGCGGGCGCCACAGACGACCACCACCCCGATCAACAGACCCCTTCCGACGATCGCTTTCATCACGCTCGATCTCCGTCGTATCGTCGCATCGCATCGCTGCCGGGCGCCATGGTGCGTTCGACGAGCACAGTTCCCAGAGAAGGTCAGGAGGCGCCCGAACAACACTTCCGATACGCGGTCGACCCGAGCCAGCACGCGGGGGCGGTGTCGTTCACGATGGCACAACGTATCGGCACGACACTCACTCCTGGACAGGTGCGCGGACGCGCCACGGGCGCCTGGCCGCGCGCTACGGGCGGGCGCACCGGCAACCGAACGCTCGAGAGAAACAAGCGTGCCAACCTCCCCCGCCGTGGCTGGCCGCGTATATGCTGCAGATGCAGCGGTTGGCAGGGCGGGGCCGCCGGAGGGCGCGAAGCGCCGCCCGTTCGGTCCTCCGTCCGGACGGAGGCGCTCCGACATTTCGTATAGAGGTCCGCTCGCCGCTGGACCAGGGATACGTCAATGGGAGGACTCGCGATGTCCAGACTGCTCGTTATTGCACTCGCCGCAGGGCTCCTGTCACACGCAGCTTCTCCGCGTGCGCAGGCGCCGAACGTCGTCACCCGCGAATCGGTCGTGACCGCAACCGTGGACCGCATCGAGCGCGCGACGCGCGTGCTGACGGTCCGCTCGGCGCAAAACGTGCTGCAGACGGTGTACGTGGACCCGGCGCTGCAGGCGTTCGACGATCTCCAAGTCGGCGACGTGGTGACGGTGCGCTACGTGGAATCCGTCGTGGTGCAGGTGCGACCGAATGCCACGCTGGCCGATCCGCGCGACACGACGGCGGAGGCGAAGAAGGCGGGCAAAGACGACGTGGTCGAGCAGCAGCGGACCGTCGTGACGGTCGACAGCATCGACCCTCAAGGCCAGGCGATGACCTATCGTACCGCAACCGGTCAGAAGGTGATGCGGGTGGTCCACGACAAGAGTCTCCTGCGCGGACTGCATCCGGGCGACCGGATCGAGGTGACGCTGACCCGCGAGCGCGCAATCAGCGTCGAAAAGCGGCGATGACGCGCGGCGCGGGGTGCGACGCGCGGTCCTATCCCTGTGACACCCGTCTCACGTTCTCGCCGTCGCGGTTGTGGGGGGTGGAGCTTGAAACGTTCAAGCCGTGAGCGTGGGCCGCCGCGCACCGTGCGGCGGCCCCGGATCCCTACTTGCTGGGTGGCGACGGCTGGTCAGCGTTGTTGATGTCATAGGCAATCTTCCACGCGCCACCTACCTGCTTGAAGACCACCAGATACTTGCTGTTCTCCGTGCGGCCGCCGGGCGCTGTTATTGTCGCCGTGCCCGCCTCGAATGCCTGCGGCCCTGAGAGGGCCGACTCCATCGGCGTGAGCTTCAGGTTCGTAAAGCCCTGTTGGAACTCCCGTTTGAACTGTGCCTCGATGGCTGCACGGCCCTTGGCCATCGGCTGATTCGGCGGCATGAACACAGCGTCCTCGGTATAGAACCCGGCGAGTTTGGCTGCGTCCTTGGCATTGTAGGCCGCCGCCCATTCGGTTGCCATTTTGTTCAACATGGGGTCGGTCTTGCTCTGACCCTGAACGATGCCGGTGACCACGAGAACTGCCGCGACTGCAACGGCGACTGACAATCTTCTCATCTGACCTCCAGAGTCGCGGACACTACACCCTGTGACCGCAGAGCGGCGAGTTCACTGCTTCTCGTAGAATGCCACTGTATCCACGGTCTCTCCCTTGACGTTCACTCCCTTTGTGGTGGTGGTCCGAGTCTTCCCGTCACTCGACACGACGATGGTCTGGGTGACGGTGGGTTTGCCACCCTGCTTGCAGGTCGTACGCGTCGTCCGAGGGTCGATGCGAGTCAAAGCTACGGCATCGCCGTACGGACTGTTGCCAGTGACCGGATTGTCCTTGCCATCATAGTTGGCGGTGAAGGACCACTGGCTCACGTTACCGTCGGCTGCTAGCAAGTCGACGGTGAACTTGAACCCCGCGTCGACCGCCTCGATCTTGGTGGTTCCGCTCTTGAATGCCGTGCTGTTCGACTTGGCGACGTTCAGTTTCCACGTGCCGACCAGCGGATCGCCGGACTGCGCAAGAGCGGCGCCGCTGACGACGCAGACGAGACTCGCGACGGCAAAGAGACGATTGGTAATCACTGTGTGCACCCTGTCCCGAAAGTGAGGTGGACTGCCCAGACGGGGATGCAGTCTGACTCAACAATACTGAAAAGGCAACCGACAATCGCCCTTCCGCTGTGTACCGATGCCGCGCCTTCGGCACTGCCGTCTACGACTTCGACCTCGTGGTGTCTAAGTTGTTGACTGGTCTTGCTTTTCTGGTCGGCTTGTTTCCCTGATTCTTCGTGGTGTTCGGGCGCAAACGTTCCCAAGTTGTTCCCGAGTCTCGGGTGACGTCGCAAGTTTCACACGCCCATCGCGGGCGACCGACACGCGGCTGGTTCGGTCGCCTTCCGGGATACTCAGCGGTCATGACCTGCGGCCGAGAGCCGCCGGTCCAGATCGTAGGCGGCGCTGATCAGCGCCAGGTGCGTGAAGGCCTGCGGGAAGTTGCCCAGGTGCTGCGCCCGCGGGCCCAACTCCTCACCGTACAGTCCCAGGTGATTCGCATAGCCGAGCATCTTGTCGAAGAAGAACCGCGCCTTGTGGAGATCGCCCATGCGGGAGAGACACTCGACGTACCAGAAGGAGCACATCGAGAACGTGCCCTCCTGACCCGTGAGGCCGTCGGAGAAACTCTCCCCGAGACGATAGCGATAGACGAGTGAATCGCTCACCAGCTCCTGCTCGATGCCACGCAGCGTGTCGACCCACCGCGGGTCGGTCGGCGACACGAAGCGCACCAGAGGCATGAGCAGCGCTGCCGCATCGAATGTGGTCGCGCCCGGGTGCTGGACGAAGCCGCGGCGCGCGGGGTCCCAGAAGCGCTCGTAGATGTCGCGGTAGATGGTGTCCCGCGCCTCGTACCAGCGAGAGAAGGAAGCCGGAAATGAGCGTCGGTTCGCGAGGCGGATCGCCCGGTCGATCGCCACCCAGCACATCACCCGCGAGTAAAGGAACTCTTGGCGTCCGCCTCGCACCTCCCAGATGCTCTCGTCCTTCTCCCGCCAGTGGTCGCACACCCAGTCGACGAGCCCGGCGACGTTCTTCCACGCGTCGTATCCGATCGGAGAGCCATACTTGTCATACAGGTACACAGCGTCCATGAACTCGCCGTAGATGTCGAGCTGGAGATGGGTGCTGGCGTCGTTGCCGATGCGAGCGGGACGCGACCCCATGTAGCCCTCGAAGTGGTCCAGCGTCTCCTCGCGCATCACTGGACCGCCGTCGATTGCGTACATGATCTGGAGCGACCCGTCCGGCTGCAACTCCTGGCAGCGCGCCATCATCCAGCGCATGAACGCCTCGGCCTCGCCGGTGTAGCCGAGCCTCATGAGTCCGTAGAGCGTAAAAGACGAGTCGCGGATCCACGTATAGCGGTAGTCCCAGTTGCGCACGCCGCCGATCGCCTCGGGCAACCCGAACGTGGGTGCGGCCACGATCGATCCGTGCTCTCGGGACGTGAGCAGCTTGAGCACGAGCGCGGAGCGGTTCACCATCTCGCGCCAGCGATTCTTGTACGTACTGCGGCTGATCCAGCCGCGCCAGAAGTTCACGGTTTCCTTGAACGCGTCGCTCACGTAATCGGTGCGCGCGCAGGGCGACGGCTCGTCCGCCGTCACCACCTCGAGGACGAACCAGGCCGATTCGTCGGCGCAGAGGGTGAACTGGGCCACGGCGGCTCCCTCTGCGACCTGCATCGGGACCGACGAGCGCAGCCGCAGCACCAGCTCGCGCGCGCCTGAGCGACCGACGAACAGGATTTCCGTGTCGCTGCGCCGATCGAGCGTGTGGGTGGCGCGGGCGTAGTCGAAGCGCGGGTCGCACCGCATCCGGAAGCACAGCTCGCCTCTGACGGTCTTCGCCCGACGCACGAGGTTATGCGCAACGCCGGCGTCCTCCACCGGCATGAAGTCAGATATTTCGGCGACGCCGCTGTCCGACAGGAACCTCGTGAGCAGCACGTTGGTGTCGGACAGGTACAGCTGTCGATGGACCACGTCGTCGAGCCGCGGCGCGATCTGGAAGCGGCCGCCGCGATCGGCGTCGAGGAGCGCGGCAAAGACCGAGGGCGAGTCGAACGACGGGAGACACAGGAAATCGATCGACCCGTCTTTGCCCACCAGGGCGACTGTGTGAAGGTCGCCAATGATGCCGTAGTCCTCTATGGGCGCGTAGCGGTTTGGCAGCATAGGACGATGCGTTCCCTCTCGCGACACACTCAAGCTGGATCACTTGCGTGCATTTCCGCAAGAGGGGGCATGACGGCGCTCATCGGGCGGCCGGCCGACTGCTCGGGCCGATCGGTGCTGCGCAGAGAACGCGAGACTGCTCAGGGATGTCCACCGGAGCGCGGTCGCCGGCCGGAGATGTTGATCGGTTCGGCGCCGTCATCTGCCGCGGCTTCTGCGTTGTACCGCGTCGCTGGCCAAGGACGCTGCTCCCGATGTCTCGATAGGCGTCGACTTCGCGATCGAAAGGCTTTACTTCCGCGCACGTCGCATTTCATTTTTGGGGTTGGCGGGAGCTCCGTCTCCGTTCATCATTCGGGCGGTTTCCCTCGTTCGACGCCGACGAGCGACCAGCTCGCCGAGGGGGCGCCGGCTCCGTCGCGGCGGAAGAAGAACGTCGACGGAGTCGCCCATCCAGGCTGAGGCGGGTGCGCAGCCGTCACGCTGACGCCCACGAAGTCGCCCACCATCAGCCCGTGGGGCGCGCGCGCCGTTCCGCTCGACACCATCATCGGCTCGCCGACAGGCGTTCGCTGTTCGGTCGTGTTATCGAACCGGAACCACCTGAGCTCGTACCGCTCGGGTGCTGTGGCGGCTTTCGCATCGACCGCGGCGTTCGTGAACGCCAGGGTGCCGTCTGCCGACAACGCCGCATCCACAACCGGGCACACCTGGTTGATCCAGGTGGCAACTACCTTGTCGCGGCGCGCAATGATCGTCTTCGTCATGAAATCGGTCGCAGCCGGATCGCTGTATGCGGCTTTCTCGACGACCGCACGAATCGCCTCGTCCGAGAACTTCGACACAATTCGCGCGGCCCAGAACGCATCGTCCGGCCGCATGTTGTCGAAGGCCGAATTGGGATATTCCGGCTTCCACTTGAGTGGGTCTAAGCGCTCCGCCTCGAGACGTCCGACCGAGGAAGGCACGCGTGGATAGTCGATCGTCATCCACGGCCGCACGTACAGGCCGAGCGTGGCCAGCGTCAGCCACCCCGGTTTCTGCTCGAACATGTATTCGTTTCCCGGACGATGGCGCTGGGCATAGATGGTGCCGCTGCCGAGAATGGACCCGAAGTCGAACATGTAGTGCTTGATCCAGGCGTGCCCGTTGGTCGTCTCGAGCATGTCGAGGCTGTTGATGCCTCGCGAGTCGTCGTGATTCAGCCAGGCGCCGAAGACCCGCGCCCCGCGCAGCTCGCGCCGGTGCTCGTGTGGCACGAGATCGTTCGGGTCGTCCGCGCGCCGGCTGTAATAACGGAAGTTGCCGAGCGGCTTGCCAGGCGCGAAGCGGCTGACGAGCACACGGTACCGCCCGTTCTCGAGACGTGCGGCGCGGTTGAAGACGCCGTCGAGATCGTACTTCTTCAGCCGGCGCCGGCGGCCGTTGAGTGGATCGCGAATCGTGGCGTTGTCGGC
Organism: Vicinamibacteria bacterium; assembly: GCA_963739995.1. GTDB lineage: Bacteria > Acidobacteriota > Vicinamibacteria > Vicinamibacterales > JAENWD01 > CAVUCH01. The sequence goes on from CAVUCH010000004.1 coordinate 37,468, forward strand.
GATCACGAGCGCCTCGCGATCGAGCTCGACAAGATAGACGTCGACCACGTTGTAGCCGATCGCATGGTAGAAAGCGGTTCCGATCATCTCGGCTCCGCTTGCCAGCTCCGGATTCGACGGCGGGTCGACTTCAACCTGATACGTCTGACCCTCGGAGTCGGTCATACGGAAGCCCGGCTGCACGCCGGCGCTCTTGCCGCCGGAAACCTTCCAGCCATCGATGGTCAGGCGCTCCGCGCGATCCGGTCCTCTCGCGATTTCTTCAGCGCTCAGTTCCTTCCGGCCGATTCGATTCGTGAACCAGCTCGAGTCGGGGACTTCGTCAACCGTGTTGACGTTGAGCGCGCGCACATCTCTTCGCTCTCCGGGATGTCCGAGCGTGTTCACGACGAAGTCGTAGCCGTTCGAGTCCTCGATCGGCTCGGCCTTCGACGCGTCCATTGCGCGGTCGTCATCCGTCCAGAGCGGATCGTCGGGATAGAAGCGCGGCGAGGCCGACCGTGGCGACACGAACGGGCCGGCAGCCAGCAGGCCGACGAAACCGGCAAGCGCCACACGCCGGGCGACCGGGCCCGCCCAGAGGCCTCGGGCGACCGCCGTCCTAGAAAACGCCGCCAAAGACGATATGCAAGCGGTTGCCATCACGGCTCCCGAACGCGGCATCAACCCGGAGGATGACGCCGCTATTGGTGTTGAAGCGGAACCCAATGCCGTAGTCCGTTTCGAGATCCTCGAAATCCAGATCTTCACGACGATTGGCGACCTTTCCCGCATCGTAGAAGAGGGCCCCGTCGAAGCCGCTCCAGATCTCCCAGCGGTACTCAGCCTGGGCGAGGATTGCATGCGCTCCGCGGAACCGATACTCGCGGAAGCCGCGCAGCGTGTCGTTCCCGCCGAGCGTTGGCATGAAATAGAACGGCATCGTCTGGCCGGCGCTGGTGTCGGATGTCGAGACGAAGAGCCGCGCCGCGATGACGCGACGGCCGGACAGGAAACCGATGAACTGGCGCAGATCGGCATCGATGCGGTTGAACGTGAACTGGCCGGCGGTGCGATCGTCGTAATGGGAAAAGTCGACGCGATACCAGCCGCCCTTCTTCGGATGTCGCGGCTCGCGATAGTCGACTTCGATGAACGCGTCGGATCGCAGGAAATCTGCGCGCGTGTCGAGGCCGGGCGCGGCGGACGGACTGAACGTATCGGTCACGTCCGGAAACTGATCGTTCTGCCCTTCGCCGAGTCGCGGTTCCAGGTACTCAATCCCGCCCCCGACGAGCAGGTGCGAGACGGGCCTGACGCCCGCGCGACCACCGAAATGGTTCGTGCGGATCGCGTAATCGGATCGATCGTCTCGGCTTGAATCGGGTCCGAGGCCAAAGAAGTTTTCCTGAGGGTAGTCTCGGTGGCTTGCCCAGGTCTCGAAGTACAAGTGACCCTCTGCAAGCCGCGGAAACCTGAGCCGCGCTTCGGTCGCCCAATACCGTTTGACACTACCGGCCGCCCAGATTTCAAGCGCCCCGGTGTTGGAGAAGAGATCGCGATCGCGAAAGCCCAGGCCATAGGCGAACCCGCTGCCGGTGGTCAACGTGCCGAGCTTTGGATGGAAGCCCTCGCGATCGAGGATGAAGATCGCCTTATCCTCGGCGAACTTGAGGGCCCTCTCCAGGCGGTTCGGCTCGTAGGGCTTGACCTCTTTGGCCTTCTGTTCGCGCCGCTGCCGGTCGGCCTCTGCGCGCGTCGACGGTTCCTGCGACCAAGCGACGCCCGACGCGAGGATCAGCAGCGCCAGGCTCAGCACTACTCGGAACATGGCCGAGAGTCTACATCGATGGCTGAGCCAGCCAGCCAGAGTCGGAGTCACGTCCGCCGGAACAGCCTCTTTCCTGACGTCAGGGGCTGCGACGACTAAGCAAGATCCTTCCGCATGAACACACATTCCATCGAACGGGCAGTCGTCAGGCGCGTCTCCCCGCGTCCCACTTCGATGAACCCGTTGGCCTCGTAGAAGGCCACGCCCGCGAGCGACGCCTCGATCTCGATGGTCGTTGCGCCGTTCGAGACTGCGTGGGCTTCTGCCTTTGCGATAAGGGCCGACCCTACGCCGTGCCGCGTCGAGCGGCCGCGTACGTACACCGACGTGCCATGCTTCGGACCCTCAATGCAGTAGTCGCTGGCGAAGCCGAGGACGGCGCGGCTGCCGTCGGCCTCGCCAACGGCGATGAAGAATACTTCTCCGGCCTCCATTGCCTTGAGATAGAGCTCGCCTCTGATGGCTTCTTGCCAGAACTCCACGACCTCCGGGGAGTAGAAAGCAGGGCCGATGGACTGGATCGAGTCGCGATGCGCCAGCGCGATCTCGTCGACGTCCGACGGTTCCGCCCGGCGGATCTCGAACGCCCCTATCCGCCCGCTGCTCGTTCCCATTAGCCCTGCACCAACGTCACGGCGCGACGCGCAGCGGTCGGAAGGACTTCGAGAAGTCGAGGCACCAATGGACACAGATCGTCGAGGCGATTGCTGCGTGCTACGAGCACCACGATCGCTATGTCGAACGCCGAAAGGTCTTGCTGGTACGACAGATTGCGATCAGCCGTCAGGAAGATCTCGAAGTGGCCGACCGCCATGGCGAGCAGTTCGCGTTGCGCTTGCTGGCCCAGCCCATCTCCGGCGCTGTTCGCGCCTCGTGACCGGCGAGCTCGCGTTTCAGGCGTTTGGGGAGGCACTCGTCAAGCAGGACGCGCACGGGCGAGGAGCGCCTCCCTGGCCTGCTCCAGGGCCGCTACAGCCTGCTCGCGGGTAACGGTCGGAAAGTCCTCCAAGAACTCGGACAGAGGCTGCCCTGCCTCGAGGTAATCCAGCAGCGTCGCGAGCGGCACACGGGTGCCGACGAACACGGCCGTGCCGCCCATGATTTCCGGATCCTGTGAATGACCGGTTCGTTGCGGTTCATGTTCTCGGTCCAGGATCTTGCAAGGTCAGTTTATCGCACCTCCGCCGCCAGGATGCCGCGTGGCGCTCAGACCCGCTCTGAGTTCGCCTTCGAACTCGCGGATGGTGTCGACTCTCCATGTCGCAGCAGATGACCGGACACAAAACGCGGTCAGTGTTCGAGCGCGACAACATCGTGAGCGAATGCGATCTCATTGAAGCCGCGCAGAAGCTCAATCTGCTCCAGCCAGTCCCGCCAGCAACAGATCGCGATGGGCTTGCCTCGACGAAGCCGCGCCCTGTCCGCCATAGCGCGAAGCGCGACGGCGGAAGCGGCGAAGTCGGGCACAATCCGGGCACAATCGAGCCCGATCGCGGTTCCCGCCTGAGAGCCAGTCTCTAAATTTCCTAGGGAATTTTGGAGGCGCCGCCCGGATTTGAACCGGGGATGGAGGTTTTGCAGACCTCTGCCTTACCACTTGGCTACGGCGCCGGTCGGGACGTGGGGTGGGCGAGCGTGATGGCCCGCCTGCACGGCGGAGCCGCTACGGCATGGCAACCTCCGCTGCACCGGGGAGCGAAGGTTGGAGCGGGAAACGGGATTCGAACCCGCGACTTCGACCTTGGCAAGGTCGCACTCTACCACTGAGTTATTCCCGCCCGCGTCGTGATCCGCGACCTCGGAATGTACCATACGGCCGCATCGACGGGCAAGGTTCGAGGCCGCAGCTCCAGGCGCCCGGCTCGGGCACGAGCCGTGTTCCTCCACACATCCGCCGCGGCACCGGCCGGCTGCTCGGGTGGAGGTACCCCAGCTCGATGCGCGAGAATCGACAAGCCCGGGAGCCAGGAGCCCGGAGCCCGGAGCCGGGCCCCAAAGCCGGGAGCCCGGACCCGACCCCCAGCCGCCCTCACCCCGGCACAGCCTCTCGCAGCACCTGAGCCGCCTCCTCGGGCGACGTGGGATTGATGTAGAACCCCGTCCCCCATTCGAACCCGGCAACCTTCGTCAGCTTCGGCATGATTTCCAGGTGCCAGTGGTACACGGGTTCGAGCCCGGGGGTGCCGAAGGGAGCGCTGTGGATGATCAGGTTGTACGGCGGCGACAGCAGGGCGCGGTTCATGCGCTGAAGGGTCTCCTTCAGCATCCGCGCGAGGCTCTCGTACTCGTGGCGCGCGGCGTCCTCGAACGCCGACCCGTGGCGCTTCGGCAGCAGCCACGTCTCGAACGCGAACCGCGGTGCGTAGGGAGACACCGCAAGGAAGTCCGCGTTCTCCGAGATGACGCGCGGCCTCGAATCCTGCTCCTGCCGCACGATGTCGCAGAACACGCAGCGATCCTTCAGATCGAAGTGTGCGCGGGCACCAGCTACCTCGTCGCGCATGGTCCGCGGGACGATCGGCAGCGCGATCAGCTGCGAGTGCGGGTGCTCGAGCGAGGCGCCGGCGGCAATCCCGTGGTTCTTGAAAATCAGGATCGATTTGAACCGCGTGTCCTGCTTCAGGTCGAGCACACGCTCTCGGAACGCCCACAACACGCGCTCGATGGCGACGACCGGCAGCGTGGCGAGCGACTGCGCGTGCTCGGGCGTCTCGATGATCACTTCGTGGGCGCCGACGCCGCTCATCTTGTCGAAGAGACCCTCACCCTGGCGGTCGAGCGTGCCTTCCACCTCCAGCGCCGGGAACTTGTTCGGGACGACCCGGACGTCCCACCCGGGGCCATTGGCGCCGCCGCCACGGCGGTAACACAGCACCTCGCGCGGCGTGTACGGCTCGTTGCCTTCGCAGAACGGGCAGAACACGGCCGGCTCGAACGGGCGGTTCTCGAGGCGGAAGTCGCTTGGGCGCTTGCGGCGCTCGGTCGAGATGATCACCCAGCGGCCGGTGACGGGATCCTTTCTCAGCTCAGGCATGCGGCACCGGGACCGACATCTCGCAGACAGGCGGCTGGCGATGCGCGTCGGACGGACAATCCATTTCGTTTCGCTCTACCTTTCAACGAGCGGCACACGCGGCCTCGCCTCTCGCGGCGCAGCACTTGCTCAGCCACGGCGCGTGACGACCTCGCAGCACTGCGCGCTGGGGAAATCCGGGGAAGATCTCGCCTGCGACGAACTGCTTCGCCGCGGGTACGCAATTGTTGATCGCCGCTACCGCACGCGAGCTGGCGAAATCGACGTCATCGCCCGCGACGGCACGGCGCTCGTCTTCGTCGAAGTGAAGACCCGCCGCTCCACCCGCTGCGGCAACCCGGCCGACGCCATCACGGCCAGGAAGCGGCGGCAGATCGTCCTCATGGCATCCGACTATCTCGCCCGCCGGCGCCCGCGAGCCGGCTCCTGCCGGTTCGACGTGGTCGCCGTATCCATCGACACCGACGGCCGCGCGGCAATCACGGTGATTCCCGGGGCATTCGTGGCGGATGAGTGATGGCAGGCTCCAGGCTCCGGGCTCCCGACTCCGGGGCTTCTCCGGGAGGGCCGCCAGGCGCGGCGTCCGCCGGTACTGAAGTTCCGGCTCCACATCCTTGCCCACCGCCCACCGCCTACCGCCCACCGCCTACTGCCCACCGCCACGCGAGTCTTGCAGGGCTGAGCCCTGCCCCACATCGCCTGTAGCCTGGAGCCCGGAGCCTGGAGCCTGCTTCTCAGCCCCGCGCCGTCCCCCTCTTCCCCTCCACCTCCGTGAACGCTGCGTCGAGAATCCCGATCGCGGTATCGGCCTGGGCTCGCGTGAGGACCAGCGGCGGCGAAATCCGGATCGTGTTCTTACCCGCGCCGAGGGTGAGCAAGCCTTTGTAGAAGGCGGCGTCCACCACCTCGTCGCGCTCCTCGATCGCACGCTCTTTCGTCGTACGGTCGCGGACGCACTCGATCCCGATCATCAGGCCCTTGCCGCGCACGTCGCCGATCAGCGGGTGACTGTCCATCAGCCCCCGCAGCCCTTCGAGCAGATAGGCGCCGACATCGGCCGCGTTGCGCATCAGCTCGCGCTTCAGCAGGTCGATGGTGACAATCGCGGCGGCACATGAAACCGGGTTCCCGCCGAAGGTGCTGGCGTGCGCGCCCGGCGGCCACGACATCACCTCCGCGCGCGCCACGCAGACGCCGAGCGGCATGCCCGACGCGATCCCCTTCGCACACGCGACCATGTCCGGCTGCACGCCGTAATGCTCCATCGCGAACATCTTCCCGGTACGACCCATTCCGGACTGCACTTCGTCCGCCACGAGCAGCATGCCGTGCGTGGTCGCCAACGCACGAAGCCGCTCGTGGAACACCGGCGGCGGCACCACGTACCCGCCTTCGCCCTGGATCGGCTCGACAACGATCGCAGCCACTTCATCCGGCGACACCAGGTGCACGAGAATGTGCTGCTCGATGACATCCACGCATTCGCCGCAGCACGTTTCGGGACGCAGGTTCACCGGACACCGGTAACAGTTCGCGTAGGGGGCGTGGTATACGCCCGGCAGCATCGGGCCGAAGCCTTTTCGCTGGAGTCCCTTGCTCGACGTCAGCGACAGCGACCCCATCGTGCGGCCATGGAACGAGCCCAGGAACGCGATGACGTTGTGCCGCTTCGTGTACCACTTCGCCAGCTTGAGAGACGCCTCGACCGCCTCCGTCCCCGAGTTGCCGAAGAACGACCGCACGGGGCCGTCCATTGGCGCAATCGACGACATCTCCTCTGCCAGCCGCACCTGAGGTTCGTAGTAGAAGTCGGTGCCCGACATGTGGAGGAAGCGCTGCGCCTGATCCACGATCGCCTTCACCACCTCCGGATGCGAATGGCCGGTGGCGTTGACGGCAATGCCGGCGGCGCAGTCGAGGAAGCGGTTGCCGTCGACGTCTTCGACGACGGCGCCTTGTCCGCCGGCCATGACGAGCGGATAGCCGCGCGTGTAGGACGGCGACACGTGCCGCGCATCGCGCGCAATCAGCTCAGCGGCTCGCGGACCTGGCAACGAGGTCTTGATGTCGGGGACGGTCATCTCTGATCCTTTTCGGCTCCGGGCTGCAGGCTCCGACCCCGGGCTCGTCGGGCGTTCGGTCTACCGTCCAGAGCGCAGGCCGCAGTGCCGGGCCAACCAGGCCCGGAGCCTGGAGCCCGAAGCCTGGAGCCTATCTTTTCTTCCACCGCGTCCCCCCCGCCGTGTCCTCGAGGAGGATTCCCCGGGCGGCGAGGTCGTTGCGGATGCGATCGGCTGCGGCGAAGTCGCGGTTACGACGGGCCTCCTTGCGGGCTTCGATCAGGTCCGCGATCTCGGCGGCATTCTCCTGCGGCTGCGCGTCTTCGGCCTGCCGCAGGCTCATGACGCCGAGCACGCGATCGAACAGCGCGAACGCCTCCTTCACGACCGACACGTCGTCCAGCCCGAACCTTCCCTCGTCGATGACCGTGTTCAGCGGACGCACCAGGTCGAAGAGCACGCCGAGACCTGCCGCGGTGTTGAGATCGTTTTCCAAGGCGGCGTGAAAGGCCGCGCGTGCCTCGATCACTCGCCTCTGCACCTCCGGGTGCGCGCCGGGGGTCGTGATCGTCTCGAGGCGTGCGAGAAAGTCGGTGAGGCGCCGCAGCGCCTCCTCGGCCTGGTGCAGGTTGTCCCAGCTGAACTTCAGCTGCTTCCGGTAGTGGATCGAGAGCAGCAGATACCGCAGCGCCGACGCGCGAAACCCCTTGTCGACGACGTCCCGCACGTTGTAAGCGTTGCCGAGCGACTTCGACATCTTCTGCTCGTCGATCTGCAGGTGCTCGGTGTGCACCCAGAAGCGCGAGAACGGCCGCCCGGTCGCGCCCTCGCTCTGGGCTACCTCGTTCTCGTGGTGCGGGAAGATCAGGTCCACGCCGCCGGTGTGCACGTCGATCGGCGGCTCGCCCAGCAGGCGGAGGGCCATCGCGGAGCACTCGATGTGCCACCCGGGACGGCCCGGGCCGACCCCGTAATCCCAGGTCGGCTCGCCGGGTTCAGTGGCCTTCCACAACACGAAATCGCGCGCGTCCTCCTTCGAGTAGTTGTCGGTGTCGACGCGCGCCCCAGGCTTGATGCCCTCCTGGTCCAGGCGGGCGAGCTTGCCGTATTCCGGGAACGTCGCAATCCGGTAATAGATCGACCCATCGCTCTGATACGTGTGGCCATGGGACTCGAGCGCCTGAATCATCTCGACCATCGCGCGCAGGTTCGCCTCGTCGGTCGCCCTGGGCATCTCCTCGACGGTCTCGAGCCCCAGCGCTGCCGCGTCTTCCCTGAATGCGTCGATGTACTGGTCGGTGTACTCGCGCAGCGGCACGCCGGCCTTCTGCGCGCCGGCGATGGTGCGATCGTCCACGTCGGTGAAGTTCATCACCTGGTGGACGTTGAACCCGCACAGGTACTTGAAGGTCCGCCGCAGCACGTCGATGCACACGAACGTGCGGAAGTTGCCGATGTGGCCCCTGTTGTAGACGGTGAGACCGCACGTGTACATGCGTACCGTGTTGTCGCGCGACGGCGCGAACTCCTCTTCCTGGCGAGTGAGCGTGTTGTAGAGACGCATCGTCGATACGAACTACTCCGCGTCGTGCACCTGCCAGGAAAAGCGGCTTCCGGCAGGCGCATCACCCGCCGTCTCGCCAGGTGGAGCGTCCCACGCCACTTCTACGGTCGTCGTCGACGCGTTCTGTGGACGCTCGATGGTCACCCGTATCGGCCACGCGCCCGCCGCGGGCTGCCCCAGACGCTCTGCCACGGCCCGCTCGAGCCTCTCGCGGGCGCCCTGTGCCTGGTCGTCGGGCAACCCCAGATAGCGCGCCAGGTGTCCAGATACGTCGCGAAGCAGTGGCAGCAGGTCGGCGTCTGCAGGCAGGGACATCGTGAACCGAAAGGTATCGAGGGCCATCAGCTCTGCCGATCCTACAGCGACATGCGCTCGAAGAGGGAACGCGCCCGCTGCCGATCGGCCTCGATCTGCGCGCGCAACTGGTCCACGCCGTCGAACACGCGCTCGTCCCTGAGCCGCTGCACGAACCCGACGCGCATGGACGCACCGTACAGATCCCGCTCGAACCCCAGCACGTGCGTCTCGATGGTCGTGCGCTCCCGGTCGCCAAATGTCGGACGGACCCCGATGTTCGTGATCGCGGGATGAATCACCGACCCGAGCTGCACCGTCGTCGCGTACACGCCGTGCGGGGGGATCAGCTCGTTGACGGTGTCCAGGTTCGCCGTCGGGAAGCCCAGTTCGCGGCCGCGTTGCGCACCCACGACGACGACGCCGTCGATCGCGTACGAATGCCCGAGCAGGGCCCCGGCCTCGTCTACGCGGCCTTCGCTGATCAACCGGCGGATGCGCGTGCTGCTGACGACGAACTCGCGGTAGCGGACCGGGTCAATCTTCTCGGCGCGGAACCCGTACCGCGCACCCAGGGTCCGGAGCGTCGAGAAGTTGCCGGCCCGGTCGCGTCCAAACAGAAAGTTCGCGCCGACCCAGACCTCGGCCACGTGCAGCCATTCGACGAGCACCGTGCGCACGAACATCTCCGGGTCCCACTGCGACAGCTCGTGCGTGAACCGCACGACGGCCGCTCCCTGGATGCCGGCGGCGGCAATGGCCTCGAGCCGCTGCGCCTTCGTCATGAGGAGCGGCGGCGCCTTGTCGGGACGCACCACGCGCGGCGGGTGCGGGTCGAAGGTCATCACAACAGACGTCGACCCGCGCTCGCCGGCACGGCGGTTGACGCGCTCGATGATCTTCACGTGGCCGCGGTGCAGGCCGTCGAAGTTGCCGAGAGCCAGCACCGGGTACGTCCACCGGGGCGGTTTCGAGTCTTCTGGGAAGTGGATGACGTCCACGCGGGAATGCGCCGATACGCCGGTACCGGCCCTCAGAGGGCAAACTCCAATGTCAGCCCATCATATGCCAGGTCGACACCCTCGGGCAGGCGCGCGCACGTCGCCTCGTGCGGCAGATCGTGCGCGATATGCGTGAACCAGGCGCGTGAGGGCCGCAGGCGCTCCACCACGGCGAGGGCCTCCGCGACGGAGAAATGCGTGGGATGCGGCTTGTCCCGGAGCGCGTCGACGACGAGCAGGTTCACGCCGTCGAGCAGGGGCCACGCCTCCGCGGGAATCTTGCTGCAGTCGGTCAGGTAGGCGAACGGGCCGATTCGATAGCCGTAGATCTGGCGCTCGCCGTGCAGCAACGGCACCGGTATGACGGTCGTACGCCCAAGGCAGAACTCCCCCGCCAGGGTGAAGAGATCCAGCCGCGGCACTCCGCCGCCCTGCTGCGTGCGCCCTTCGAAGATGTACGCGAAGGTCCGCCGGATCTCCGCCGTCGTCAGCGCGTCGGCAAAACAGGGAATGCTGCCGGCCTGGAGCATGTTGTAGCGGCGGACGTCGTCCAGGCCCATCACGTGGTCGGCGTGGCTATGCGTGAACAGGATCGCGTCGACGCGCGGCAGGCGGAAGCGCAGCGCCTGCCGGCGCAGGTCGGTGCCGGTGTCCACCAGCACCGCCAGATCGGGCAACTCGATATAGATGGAGGGCCGCATGCGGTTGTCGCGCGGATCGTCTGACGTACACACACCGCAGGTACAGCCGATCATCGGCACCCCGTGCGAGGTGCCCGTTCCGAGAAACGTGACCCTGGCCCGGCCGATCACGGCTGGATGATGCGCGGCCGGTCCTCGTCCTGCTGGGCCTGCACGTAGCGGAGACGCAACTCGTACAACACCTGCTCGAGGACCTGGCGCTCCTCGGCGGTCAGGTTGCCCTTCGTTTTCTGTTCGAGCAGCGCGAGGATGTCGATCATCTGCTGCGCTGCCGCCAGGTCTGGCGGCGCGGGCGCCTCCTCGCCCGGCACGGCCACGTCGCCGAAGTGGACGGCGGCCGTGTGCGCGATGGAGATGACGAACCCGATGAAGGTGACGGTCTGTGCAGGCTCTGACATGGCGCGACTCGTTACAATGCTCGCAAACGCTCTATTCTACCCGACCCCGCTGAGAACCCCATGCACACGCCTGGCGACCGCTTCACCGAGCTCGTGGAGATCATGCGCACCCTTCGCTCCCCCAGCGGCTGCCCGTGGGATCGCGAGCAGACGCTCCAGTCGCTGCGGCCCTTCCTGCTCGAGGAGACCTACGAGGCGCTGGAGGCGATTGACAGCGGCGATCCCGCGGCCCTGCGCGAGGAGCTCGGCGACCTGCTCTTCGAGGTCGTGTTCCTGGCCCAGATCGCGGACGAGGCGGAACAGTTCAGCATTGCCGACGTCATCGAGACGATCGCCACGAAGCTCGTGCGGCGGCATCCTCACGTGTTCGGCGACGCCGACCGCACGCAGTCGGCGGCGGACGTGCTCGGCCGCTGGGAGGAGCTGAAGCGCGACGAACGCGCGATGACAGGTGGGCCGGCAAAGACAACGCTCGGCGGCGTCCCCAAGACACTGCCGGGCCTGCTGCGCGCGTACGAATACGGCAGCCGCGCGGCCTCCATCGGCTTCGACTGGGAACGCGCGTCCGACGTCATCGGCAAGATCGAGGAGGAGATCGGCGAGGTGCGCAGCGCCCTCGAGAACGCGGCGACGGACCCGGCGGCCCTCGAAGAGGAGATGGGCGACCTGCTCTTCGCGATCGCAAACCTGTCACGGAAGCTGGGGGTCGAGCCGGAGAACGCGCTGCGCGGCGCCAACGACAAGTTCGCCGCGCGGTTCATGGAGCTGGAGCGCCGGTTCGCGGAGCGCGGCGTGTTGATGAAGACAGCCGGCCTGGACGCGCTCGAGGCGGAGTGGCAGGCGATGAAGAGGGATGCCGGCTGACATGCTGTGCTCGTAGCGGGGCACGAAGAACACGAAGAACACCAGCGTCGAACAGTGTCTCTCGTCACCAACTCCGGAGGGCGACGCGCGGGCTGGCGAACCAGGCGGAGGAGTGTGTGAGAGACGCTCTCCCTCCGCTATCGCTCACGAGGCGGAGTTCCGAACCGGACGCGCCGGCCGGGTTAGCGGTGCGTCGCACTCAGCCATCGCCCGATCGCCATCGCCGGCGTGATCCCAGCCCGGCCGGTCGACACCGGCCGCACGAACGGGGTGACGCTTACCGTGCGTCCATCTGTGTCGATCGTGATGGCCCCCTGGTGGTCGGTGCGGTAGACGGCGGCGCCGATCTGGCGGTAGCGCGCCAGGACCGCCGGGGATGGGTGGCCGAAGCGGTTGCCGCGTCCGCAGCTCACGATCGCAATCTGGGGGCGGAGGGCGGTCAGGAAGCGCATCGAGCTCGACGTGGCGCTGCCGTGGTGAGGAGCCTTCAACACACGAACCCGGGTCGGCGGGAGCACGTCCGCCAGCCCTTCCTCAATGGCCCTCCCGATGTCCCCGGGCAGCACGATCGACACGTCGCCATAGCGGATCTCGAGCACCAGTGAGTCGTCGTTGCGCACGCGCTGGCGTTCCCAGTCGGGCGGGGGTGGGTGCCACGCGCGAACAGTGGTGGCGCCGTCGCGCAGCAGGTCGCCCGCCCGCACCGTGCGCCAGGGGACCTCAAGCGCGTCAGCGCGTGCCGCCAGACTCGTCAGGCCGCCGTCGCGCGGGACGGGTACCCCTTCCCACAGTTCACGAGGACCGAAGATTTCGAGGACCGCGCCGGCGCCACCGGCGTGGTCGGCGTCGCCGTGCGTCACGGCGAGCACGTCGAGCGTCCGCACGCCGAGCTGCCACAGTGCCGGCGCCACGACGCGTTCGCCAACGTCGAAGCGGGACGTGCCACCGAGGCCGCCCGCATCCACGAGCAGCGTGCGGCCGGAGGGAAACCGGACGAAGGTGGCGTCTCCCTGCCCGACGTCGAGCACGACAACGCGGAGTTGTACGGGAGACGGCCACGACGGCAGAGGGGCGGCGAGGATCAGCAGTCCACCGCCAGCCGTGAGGAGCACAACGCCGCGGCGCACGGCCTTATGCCATGGGACCGTCCACCGCACCCAGTGGCGTCCGGACACGAGCGCAACCACCCCGCAGTAGTACAGCGCGACGAGGAGCAGTGAGGGCGCGGGCACACGCCACGTGAGCCACGGCAGATAGTGCACGAGTGCCGCCGACGAGACCAGCCCCAAAGCAGCCTGGTGCGGCACCCAGCCGGCCCAGTGGGCAAGGGACGGGATCGCCGCCGTGACCCCCACCGCAACGATGCCGCCGATCTGCACGATCGACATGAGCGGCACGGCCGCGAAGTTGAAGAGCAACCCGGCGAGCGTCACGCGCGAGAAGAAGACCGGCCCGAGCGGAAGCAGCGCCACTTCGGCGGCCGCTGATGCAGCCAGCAGTGCAAGCGGCGGCCGCAGCATCGGCGGAGCCACGACAGCGGCCGTGAACGCCGGCACGCCCAGCACGATCGCGATCGTCGCACCGAACGTGAGCAGGAACCCCGGGTCGACCAGGGCCAGCGGGTTGGCTAGCAGGATGATCGATGCCGCGACCGACACGGCGCTGGCCGCGGAGGTGCGCTGATCGAGCAGCATCGCCCCCAGGTAGACTACGGCCATCGTCGTTGCCCTGGAGACGGAACTGCCTCCCCCGGCGAGCTCTGCGTAGGCGGCCAGCGCAACGATGGTCAGCGAGAGCCCGACGCGCCAGGGCACGAGCAGCAGCCGGCAGATCAGGAGCAGGCAGCCCGCGAGGATTGCGATGTTGCCGCCGGAGATCGCGATTACGTGGTAGGTGCCCGCGTCCTGCAGATCGCGCTCGATCCGCTCGTCGAGGCCGGCGCGATCGCCGATCAGGATGGCAGTCACGATCGCGGCAGTGATGGGATCCCACGATCCGACGCTAGCGGCCGTGAGCTGGCGGATGCGCTGTCGCGCGGACGCGGCGTGCTCCTCCAGCCGCGACCCGCGGTCGAGCACCTCCACCAGCGACCCGCTCTTGACGGAGCCGACGAGCGCCGTGCCACGGCGCGCCAGCGTCAGGGGCAGATCCGGCACGCCCGGGTCCAGGTACCGCGCCGGTTCTCTTACGACCGCCTGTACCCGCAGCCGTCGTCCCCCGCGCCACTCGGGGATGCGCGGAGCCGCGAGGCTGCCGAGCACGGTCAGCATCACTCCGCCATCCACACGCAGCGCCCGGGATCCGCGTGTGAGCTCGTCGACCTGGATCGTCAGGCCGACGCCTTGTGGAAGGACGGTCGCGTCCTGCCGCAGGCGTCCGACGAGGGTCACCTGTTCAAGGTCGTGAGTGCCACCGCGGTGATGGGAGCGGAACGCTGTCGCGACTGTGCGGGCTACGGGACGCTCATGTGATGAGCCCGGACGTGACGCGGCGGGGGCGGCATCGTCGCCGATCCAGGGCGATGCGGCTGCGCTGCTTCCGAGGGCAGACGCACGCAGTGGCGGCGCCTCGGCAAGGCGTTCGGCACGCGAGCCGAGCGCCACACCAGCCGCGAGCCAGCCAACGAGGACCAGCAGGAGCACGCGTGCCGCGTCGCCGCGCCAGTACGCATCTAGTGCGAGACAAAGCGCCAGCACCAGGACAGAAGCTGCAAAGGCCGGCGGTATCCTCACTGTGATTCCGCATGCGATTCCCGCGACGAGTGCGGCGGCCGGCCAGGCAAACGCATGAGGCACGTCCGCATACGAGCAAGACGCCTGACATACCGCCGGACACATGCCCGCGACGAGGGCTCGTTACGATCACGCTCAGAGGAGGTGAAAAGATGCGATCCGCGCGCCGCTGGGCCTTGCAGTTCCTGACGCCGTGACCGGCCGCAAGGCAACGCCGTGCCGAGTCAGCAGCGTTGCCCCCTGCCGGCGACGCGAATCGAGATCGGGAGGTATTTTCAATCGTTGCAATCTCGCGGATCGCAGATTCGTTTAAATACCTCCCGATCTCAGATGAGCGCGGAAGGCAGGCGGGGGGAGGACAACAAGGCGCCGAATTCGGTCCAGCGGCGGGCCGGATCATCCGGTGTGCCGCCACGCGCTTCAATGTAGCCGCGCACCAGGTCCTTCCCGAGGTTGTAGTTGATGACGTAGCTGCGGTACTGCTCGAAGAACCGGACGCGCTGCTCGGCGCGGGCGCGGGGCTGGAGCGCGTACGTCTCGAGCCAGGTGACCGCGTCCTCGCGCGATATCTTGCCGTCCAGGAATCGGCGAGCGGCCTCGTTGCCGGCGTAGGCAAGACGATCGGTGAGGGCGATGGTCGCGTAGTACTCCTCGGCACGCGCCGGGTCGAGGCCGGCGAGCGGGAACAGGTGATCGCGCTCGAACGCCACGCGCTCGGGGCCAGGGAACGCGACGTCGATGCCGAAGTTGGCCGTGCCTTCGGCAATGAGAGACTGCGGAGAGAAGAGCGCGTAGACACTGAACTCGATCCAGCCGCGGCCTCGCACGAGATGCTCCTCCAGGAGCGCGTTATACACGTGGTGCCCGGGGTATCCCTCGTGTGCCGCGAGGTCGATCGCCCGGTCGATGTAGATGGGGAGATCCGTGTTGACCTGGATGAGGCTGGTGGCGCTGCCCTGGTACCAGTTGTACCGGACCACGACTTCCCCGTGACGTACTCCACAGTGAAGCGCTCGCTCGCAGGTAGCGCCAGGTGGCGGCGCGTCCGCGCACGGCACGCATCGATGGCCGCCCCGAACACGCGATCGAGCCGGTCCGGCACTACGACGAACTGGCGCTTGAACGCCTCGTGCCGTTGCGGGACCGGACCACTGCCAGGGAGCCGCGCATCGAGGTCCGACAACGTCCGGGCGAAGTAGTCCTCGCTGTGTGTCGGGGCCACGGCGTCGTAGAGCGCGCGCGACTCCTCGTCGAACGTGAAGCGCTCGCCCGCGAGCATCCGCAGACGAGCGTCCACTGCACGCAGCTGTCCCAGCAGGTAGTCCCGGCGGAGGACATCCATCGGGTGCGACGCTGCCGGCGCAGTGGAAATGCCGTGAATCAACCGCGCGGTTTCGTCGCGCAGTTCGCTGATGGCTCGCGGCGCACCGCCGGGCGCGGGTCTCCATTCCTGCGGGCCGTAGTAGGCGTCGACGTAGTCTGGATCGTGCTGCCCGACGGCGAGCACCAGCCTGACGTACGCCTCGGCGAGGGGATCCATCGGGGAAACGGCCCGTAGCGCGGGCCCGACCTACCTCACACCCAGCAGCTCGATGTCGAACTTCAACGTCGCGTTTGGCGGAATGGCGCCGGGAGCCCCCTGCGCACCGTACGCGAGGTCCGGGGGGATCGTCAGCGTGCGCGTGCCGCCGACCTTCATCCCCTTCACGCCCTGGTCCCAACCCGGGATGACCTCGCCCGCGCCCAGGCGGAACTCGAACGGTTCGTTCCGGTCGCGCGAGCTGTCGAACTTCGTGCCGTCCATGAGCGTGCCGGTATAGTGCACGCTCACGCGCTGGCCAGGCTGTGCTTCGGGGCCCGATCCCGCCTTCGTGTCGTCGATCCGCAGACTCGTCACCGGCGCGTTCACGGGAGTCCCCTTCCTGCCAACCTCTTCGGGCGATCCGGACCCGGAGCACCCGAACGCGGCGAGCGCCAACACCAGTAGCAATGAATGTCGCATCACAGGATTGTATCTGGATGGGGAGATTCCTGGCCGGGGCGTCCGGCCGGGACGGTTCGGTCCCGGCCCTACGCTGACATCGACGGTGTGCGCTCGAGGCCCGGGTGAACGCGGACCGGGCGGCTACTTCGCGCGCTGCCGGATCGGCGGCTTGCACGCGGGGCAGGGCCAGTGGTCCTGCGCGGCCTTCTCGACCGTAATCGCGGTCGCACCCGCCTTCAAGCGCTTGCAGCCGGACTGGTGATATTGCTTGTCCTGTGTCTGCACGTAGACGGTGCTGGTGTTCGCGGCTGCCGCGGCATCACGCTGGGCGATGCCGGGATCGCTGCAGTCGTGCGACTCGAGGCCACGCCGCTCGGCCTCGCCCTGCTTCATGACCTGCACCTTGCTGCCGGCCTTGCGAACGAGCGGACAGCCGGGCTGATGGAATCGCTTCTCGCCCGGGACCACGACCACGAGCGCCGACCCCGAGCTCGTGAGCTGCGCCGTCGCGCAGGGGACGCGCACGCCGCCCAGCACGACGCAGATCGCCAGCACGACGCGGGCCCGGCGCAGCATGAGGGTAGGATAGCATCCGAGTCCGCGGGCGGACGAAAGCCTCCGGGCTCTGAAATTTTTAAGCCCATGCGAAGTCGGGGTCGAGCCGCCGACGGCGCGAGCGACCGCGGGCCGCTGCAGGGGGCGATGCGCGACGCTCGGCCACAACCCAGAACTCTGATTGGAGGCTGCCGATGCACCACCAGACGCACACTCGACGGGCATTTCTCGCCACGGCGGCCGCTGCCGCCGCCGCACCCGCGCTGGCCGCGCATGGCAGACGCCCCGCGGCCCCGGCGCCCGCCGCACGGACGCTGAAAATCGGGATCGCCTCCTATTCGATGCGCAAGTTCACACTGGACCAGGCGCTGGCGATGGCGAACACGATCGGGATCAAGCACATGACGTTCAAGGACGTCCACCTCCCGCGAACCGACTCGTCCGAGGCCATCATCGCGAACCGCCGGAAAATCGAAGCGGCGGGCATCACGATCATGGGTGGCGGCACGATCACGATGAAGAACGAGCCCGATCAGATCCGCAAGGACTTCGCCTACGCGAAGCTCGCGGGCTTCCCGCTGATCTACGCCGCGCCGGAGCCGGCGGCGCTCGACTTCATCGAGCAGATGGTGAAGGAGCACAACATCAAGCTGGCCATCCACAACCATGGTCCTGAAGACAAGGCGTACCCGGCGCCGAAAGACGCGTACACCGCGATCAAGGATCGCGATCGGCGCATGGGCTTGTGCGTTGACATCGGGCACACGAGCCGCACCGGCGCCGACTTCGTGCAGGCGATTGTCGATTTCAAGGACCGCGTGTACGACCTCCACGTCAAGGATCTCAGCGACCCGATGAACAAGGACGCACAGGTCGAGGTCGGACGCGGCGCGTTCGACATCCCGCGACTGTTCCGGACGCTGCTGCAGATCGGGTACGAGGGCCAGGTCGGGCTCGAGTACGAAATCAAGGAGGACGACCCGCTTCCCGGCATGATCGAATCGATCGCGTACATGCGAGGCGTGCTCGCCGCCCTCACACACACGACGTAGAGATCGCCGCCCGGCTTCAGGCCAGAGGTCTCTGGCCTGGAGCCCATGCCACTTCAACGGCCCGACGCGTTGCGCTCCCGCCAGTCGCCGCCCGCCACGTCGCGAGGGCCGCCCTCCGCCGCAGTTATTTGGCATCGGGCCTTTTCCCAGTGACGAACCTTGTGACGACCCGCAGGGACGATCAACGTTCCGCACGTGGTCAGGTGCGGTGCCGGGTGCCGACCGCGGCCGGCGCGTGACGAGCGGCGGCAGGTCGGCCGTATCTGCGCGGAGACTGGCTGTTTTTTCGTTCAACGTTCGTGCGTGTGCTCCGTCTAAGCCCGCGAGACCGTGCCCGCCACGCGGTCGAGCAGCAACTGTCGAACCCCGGCGCTTCGACGGAGACGGACCATGCGGTATGCCCTGCTCCTCGTGTGCGCGCTCAACACCGCGAATGCCAGTGCGGACACCAGTCGCGCATTCACCCACGACAATCCCCAAGTGCGCATCCGGCCGACGAGCGCGCTCGGCCGCAAGGTGATCGATGCCGGCCTGGCGCGATCCACGACCTTCCGCCGTCTGGTCCAGCGTCTCGAAAGCTCGGACGTCATCGTGTACGTGCAGATGCGGCCCGACATGCCAACCGATATAGGAGGGCTGCTCGAGTTCATGGGCCGCGGCGGGACGAACCGCTACCTGCGGGTGACGGTCGGCAGCCTGCACCACCAGAGCGTCATCGTGGCACTGCTCGGGCACGAGCTGCAGCATGCCGCAGAGGTGGCCGACGCGCCAGACGTGCAGAGCGTCAGCGAGTTTGCGGCGTTGTACCGGCGCATCGGTGTGCCGGCGGGCGCGGGACGGTATGACTCGCTGGCGGCGCAGTCGGCGGGCCGAATCGTGCGGGCCGAGTTGCGCGACCGGCCGACTGAGAGTCGCGTCGCGCGGCATGCCTCCGGGGAGGAGGGACTGGTCGACGGCGGCTCGATTGCGATGCCGTGATGCGCGCCGGAGCGGGGGCGCGGCGACGGGATCCGCAGCTGCTCCCGCCCGAACCACCGTCCGAACCCGCACCCGAGCGTATGTGCCGCCTGATGGGTTACGCTGGCGACTCCGCCGCCTGCGCGCGCGGATGGAGTCCACCATGCGATCGATTCGACTCACGGCCGCCCTCGTGGCGTTGCTCGCCGCCACGGGAGTGCAGGCTGCGGGCCCGCAGACGGCGAACGTCATCCTCATCACGCTGGATGGCGTGCGCACCCAGGAGATCTTCGGCGGGCTGGATGAGGCTGTCGCTCGCGAGGGCGTGAAGAACGGGCGCGCCGAGGATTCGGCGGTGTGGCTACGTTACTGGGCACCGACGCCCGACGAGCGCCGACGCAAGCTGATGCCGTTCCTCTGGGGCACCCTGCTCGCGGAGCACGGCACCATCGCGGGCAATGCAGCCGCGGGCAGCGTGATGCGCGTCACGAATCGTCATCGCTTCTCGTACCCGGGGTATTCCGAGATCGCCACGGGGGCGGCGCACGACGCGGAGATCGACAGTAACGACAACCGGCGCAACCCGTTCCCTTCGGTGCTCGAGATCGTCCGGCGTGAGCGGGGCCTGGATCGGCGCGCAGTCGCGACGTTTGCGTCGTGGGAGACGTTCCGCTGGATCGTCGAGCACGAGGAGGGCGCCACCACCGTGAACGCCGGCCTGCAGGCCTACGAGCATCCTGACCACGACGTGCAGGTGCTGAGCGGGTGGCAGTTCGAAACGCGCACTCCGTGGGACGGCACACGCCACGACGCGTACACGTGGCGCTTCGCACGCGCGCACCTGGCCACGTACCAACCGCGCCTTCTGTGGATTGCGCTGGACGAGACGGACGACTGGGCCCACGACGGTCGCTACGATCGGGTGCTCGACGCTCTCGCGCGCTTCGATGCGGCACTCTCGGACCTGTGGACGTGGTTGCAGGCCGAAGACCAGTATCGCGGGTCCACGACGATCGTGATTACGACCGACCACGGACGAGGGACGGGCCCGACCGCCTGGCGCGACCACGGCAAGGACATCGAAGGCGCGCAGAACGTCTGGGCAGCGATCGCCGGTCCCGGCGTGACCCGTCGCGGCGAGTGGCGCGACACTCCGGCGATCTACCAGAACCAGATCGCCGCCACCATCGCGTCCCTTCTTGGCGTTGACTACCAGCGCCTCGTCCCCGATGCCGGCCCCCCACTCACACTCAACTGAGAATGAGATCGGGAGGTGTTTCCCTTTTTTTGCGCTCCTGCGGGTCGGGAACACTGCAGAAACTGCAACCGGAAACACCTCCCGATCTCATTCTCATCTCGATCTCACCAGCGGTGGTGGACATGCGGCGCGAGGCGGAGGTCGTAGAGGGCCTGCACGGCGGCCATCGCCTGCGCAGGGAGCGGCGGCAGGTCGGCGGCGGCGACGTTCTCCTGTACCTGCGCCGGAGTCTTGCCGCCGGGGATGGCGCAGGTGACGGCGTCGAACATCAGCGTCCACCGCAGGGCCATCTGCGCGAGCGTCATGCCTGCGGGCACGAGCGGCCTCAGATCGTCCACGACCGAGAGTCCGAGGTCGTAGTCCACGCCTGAAAAGGTCTCTCCGCGGTCGAACGCTTCGCCCTGGCGATTGAAGCTGCGGTGGTCGTCCGCGGCGAATGTCGATGCCCGCGTGAGCTTCCCGGTGAGCATCCCCGAGGCCAACGGCAGGCGCGCGAGGATGCCGACCTGCCGCCGCACGGCTTCGGGGAAGAACCGCTCGATCGGTCGCTGGCGGAACATGTTGAGGATGATCTGGATGGACTGCACGCCTGGGAACTCGATCGCCTTGAGCGCCTCCTCCACGCGCTCGACGCTGGCGCCGTAGTAGCGGACCTTGCCATCGCACACGAGATCGTCGAGCGCAGCGAACACCTCGGGGCGGTAGTAGACGTCCGTCGGCGCACAGTGCAGCTGCAGGAGATCGAGCGCATCGGTTTCGAGGTTGCGCAGGCTCCGCTCCACGAAGGCGGTCAGGTTCGCCTTGGTGTACCCGGCCGCCGTGTGCGGATCGAGCCGCCGCCCCGCCTTCGTCGCCACGTGGAACGGCTCCCGCCGCTCGCGCTTCAACCGCGCGAGGAGCCGTTCGCTCCGCCCATCGCCGTAGACATCGGCCGTGTCGAAGAAGTTGACACCGGCGTCCAGTGCCGCATGCAGCGCCGCCATCGAGTC
Organism: Vicinamibacteria bacterium; assembly: GCA_963739995.1. GTDB lineage: Bacteria > Acidobacteriota > Vicinamibacteria > Vicinamibacterales > JAENWD01 > CAVUCH01. The sequence continues at coordinate 58,721 of CAVUCH010000004.1, forward strand.
GTCGTCTGTCACTGGCCCCCACGTGCCGCCGATCGCCCACGCGCCGAAGCTGATGGTGGAAACGTGGAACCCGGTGCGGCCGAGCGGACGGTACTGCATGGATGGCTCCTGCTTTACAGCTCGCTCCGGCTCCGGGCTCCGGGCTCCGGACTCCAGCATCGTGCGCAAAACTCGCCCACCGGCCACCGCCCACTGCCCACCGCCCAGCACCAGGCGCCTAAGCCCGTCTCCTCCTCACGTTGAGTGCCAGGGACAGGACCAGATAGTAGGCGGGGAAGATGAGCGACAGGTAGAGGATGGGACGCGAGACGCCGGGGAACTGCCGGATCATCAGCAGGACCAGCAGGGCCCACGTGAGGCCCAGCGCGAGGGTGGGCACGCGGAGCGTCGGTGTGCGCGAGGGGTAGACGTATGCGACCGGCACGAACACCAGGACGGCGAGCCCGATCAGCACGGCCGCATTGACCGCGGGCGGCGCCCCGAGCACGACCAGGTAGAACACGATGATGTTCCAGTAGGACGGGAAGCCCGTGAAGTAATGATCGGACGTCTTTGCCGCCTCCTGGCTGAACCCGTACGCGCTCGACAGCAGCATCGCGCTCACGACAACGAGCGCGAGAGCGTCGGGCGTGAGACGGGCGTGGTACACGAGGTACGCGGGAGCGAACACGAAGGTGAGGTAGTCCACGATGTCGTCGAGGCGCGCGCCGTTGAAGGACGGGAGCCGCTCCTTCACGCGAAACGCGCGGGCGAGGGCGCCGTCCGCGGAATCGATGGCCGTTGCCACGGCCATCCAGAGGAACGCGCGACGATAGTCGCCGGCCGCAGTCGCGACGATCATCACGAACCCCAGCAGGGCGCCGCTCGCCGTGAGCAGGTGCACGGCCCACGCCGCCCAGGGCACGGGTCCTAATCCCTGCCGCGGACCGTCTGCGGCACGGTGTGCAGAGCGCCCCAGGTCTCCGGGTCCTGCGACAGCAGCGTGGCGAGGTACAGCGTTACGTCCTCGGGCGGGAACGCCGCATCGAGCGCATCGGCGGCAGCGCTCAGGCGTTCGGCGGAGATGGGTCCCTCCGGATCCGCCGTGATCAGGCCCTCCTCATGCACGATGCCGAGCGCGTCGAGGAAGCCTTTCAGCATCGGCCGCTGGTGTGCCAGGTGATAGCTCACGAGCAGCCGCGCCGCGAGCGCGTCCGGCATCTGCGGGAAGGACACGAGGTAGCGCGCCTTCTTCTCGAGCGGAAGTCCCTGCACGAATTTCGGCCGCGCCTTGAGGTGACGCGCAATGAGCGTCATCGCCTCGATCTGCTGCTCGGCGCCGTCGCGTTCCTGCCAGAACGCTTCGGCGGCCAGAAGGCGCTTCGCCTCAGGCATCTGCTTCCACAGCCGCGCCGGCTGAACGGGGGTCTGGGTATCGGTCACGGGGGAATTATCGCTCAACTATCGAGGCGGGCGGCGGTAGGGCGACAGGCGGTAGGTAGGCGGTGGGCGGTAGGCGGTAGGCGGTGGGCGGTAGGCGGTGGGCGGTAGGCGGTGGGCGGTAGGCGGTAGGCGGTAGGCGGTAGGCGGTAGGCGGTGGGCGGTGGGCGGTGGGCGGTGGGCGGTGGGCGGTGGGCGACGAGAACTCTCACGAACCCGATTTGGACACCAGGGGCACGAAGAACCGGCAAACCTTCTTCGAATTCTTCGTGCGCTCCCCTTTCGCGCTCCCGCCCACCTATCAGAAGCTGACTCGCAGCTCACCCGCAATCTGGCGTTTGAAGATGTCGCCGAAGATGTGCTGCTGGATCTCTTCGTTGAACAGATTCGTGATTTTCAGCGCCAGCACGTACCGATCGCGCGTCCGGGTCCGCGTACCGAACTTCACGCCCGCCGTCAGGTTCACCTGCGTGTAGGCGTCGGTCGTGCCCGCGTAACGCGCGTCGAGCACGTCCTGCCAGTACGCCTCGTCCTGGTAGCTCACCGCCAGGTTACCGAGGAGGCGCGATCCGCTGTAGTTGATGCCGACGTTGGCACGGTTCTTCGGCGGCAGGTTGATCTCGGATTGCGAGAAGTCGAGGGCGCGCGGCGTCGGCTGGTACGAGTAGTTCGCGTAGGCGCTCAACTCCTTGCTGACGGCACCGTCGACGCCGAACTCGACCCCCCTCTGCCGCACCTTGCCGAATTCCCGGTAGCTGTAGCCCGAGGGCAGGCCGAAGCCAGGGCCGAACGGGCACGTGCGGCCGGCCGGCGGGTCGGGTGGGCAGTGGAGGAATTCGAGTACGACCGGCGGCAGCGGCCAGCCAGGCGGTGGGCTGTTCGCTCGATACGAGCTCACCTGTGAGAAGAACACGTCGTTCTTCGTGTCGTTCTGGAACCACGCCGCAGTGACGGTTGCGCGATCCCTGATGATCCCCGTGTAGCCCACCTCGTACGCCGTGATCGACTGCTCCGTCAGCTCCTCGGACGGCACGTTCGGGATGGGGACCTTGTTGCCGCGGGCCACAACCGGGAAGTTGAACACGGTTCCCCCCAGCGCAGGGCTCAGCGAGCCGAGCGGCAGCTGATTCAGGATGACGGTATCGAGGTAGTTGTTGATGACCGATGGCGCCCGGAACGCCCGGTTGTACGAGAGGCGAATCGTCTGCTGCGCCGACGGCTTCAGCATCAGGCTGGTGCGCGGCGAGAACTGCGGGTTCTCGATGTTCTCGAACTTGTCGACTCGTGCGCCGACGATCCACCGCACGTGCTTGCCAATGAAGATCTCATCCTGAGCGTAGGCCCCGCCCTCGGTGCGGTTGTCCGCTTCGGGAGCAATCGTCAGGTCGAAAATATTCTGGCGGAAATTGCCGCCATAGGTCAGGACGTTGTGGGAGCCGATGTTCTGGACATTGCCGAGCTCGACATCGAACGTCTTGGTCTTGAAGTCGAACCCGAGCTGCTGGCCGGTGGGTCCGAAGGCCAGCAGATTCGTGGCGCTGCCGTCGAGCAGGTTCATGAAGAAGTTGGCCTTGAAGGCACGCTTGCTGTAGTTCACCTTGCCGTAGCTCAAGACGGTACCGCTGTCGATGTCGAACGGCCCGATGCCGCTGTGGAGGATCCCGTCGGTTCCCGCGAGGCCGCCCTGGAACACCAGGCGCTTCCCATCCTCGAAATCACGGTCGACCCGCAAATCGAACTTCGGCTGCGTCGTGCCGGTGTTCGTAAACCCGGGATAGACCGTCCCCGTGTCGTTCGGCAGCAGGCCGGCCGGCCGCAGCAGCGGGTCCTGCGTGAACACGCCCGCGGACACTTTGTAGGACCATCTGTCATTGACCGCCTGCGCATGTGAACCCGAGACATAGAAGAGCGAACCTGCGTCCTCGCTCGATTGCGACGACTCGCGATTGAATCCGCCGAAGCCCACGGTGAAGCTCGAACCCTGGAGCTCGCGCGGCGACTTCGTGATGACATTGACGACGCCCGTGAGTGCATTGGCGCCCCAGATGGCGGACGCGGGACCGCGGATGACTTCAATCTGCTTGATCTCGGCCGGGTTCACGGGCAGGAAGTCCCACGCGATGAATCCGAAGAAGTCGAGATAGATGCTCCGCCCGTCGACCAACGCCAGCTGCGACGTCGAGAGCGTCGAGGTCGAGCCACGCGCGCTGATGTTGATGTCCCGCGCCGACGTCTGGGTGACGTTCACGCCCGGCACCGATCGGAAAACATCCGCGTAGCTCGAGGAAGCGGTGTTGATGATGGTCTGACTCTCGATGATGCTGACGGCCGCGGGCGCGTTGACGAGCGCCTCTTCGTTTTTCGAGGCACTGACAACGACCTGTTCCCTGTAGACGGGCGACTCCTGTGCCACATCTACTCCCTCGGCCGCAGGTGCCTGGTCCTGCGCCTCCTGCGACGGCGGAGGCGCGGCCGGCTGCTGCGCGGCGGCGACTCGCGTGCAGGCAAGCACGATCAGGTATGCGCCGGCAACCTGACGGATGGACATGCACCACCTCCTTTGGTGGTCGAAGACCGTGGCGATCGGCCAGGCCGCGCGGCTCTGCAGGCGCCACCTCGAGCGCCGCGGACGAACTATACACTACGGCCCGGTGTCCGGTAAGGCACGAACCGAGCCCGCGTCCTCCCACACGCGCACGCCTTCTTTCGCGAGACGCGTAGGGATGACCCGCCACCCTGCGGCCGCGGAGTCCAGCGCCGCAACGAGCCGCCGGCGCGCGCCCGCCGACGGTCCGGCAAGCAGTGTCAGGGACCCGCCATCCCCGCCCGCCCCATTCACCTTCCATCCCCAGACGCCGTGCGATCGGGCCAGGGCGATCACCTCGCGCGCCGACTGCCCCACGAGGTCCGGGTGGAGCGCCGCCTGCGCGGCGGTGTTCTCGCACATGGCGGCCCCGAGCGCGGCGAGATCACCAGCCGCGGCCGCATCCCGCGCCGCGGCGGCCGCGCCACGCAGCCGGTCGAGCGCGCCATGCGAGCCGCTGTGACTGGAGGTCCGCGATGACGGTGCGGTGCACATCCGACGAGTCATGGGAGCGTGCGAGATACACCAGGAGGAGCCGCGAGTCGAGCGCCCACCACGTCTGCGCCGGCAGCAACACGGGGGACACGACGGCCTCCGGGTATGCGCGCATCTCGATGAAGTTCACCCCACCGTAGGCCGCGCCGATCTGGTCCTGGATGCCAGACTCCAGCCCCAGGCGGCCAGTTTCGATCGCATGCGCCTCACGGGCGAGAGTGGCCGGATCCAGCGGCATGCCGCCGAGATGCCGGAGGGCAGCCACGAGCGCCACGGTGACCGCCGCACTCGTGCCGGTCGACGCTCCAGCGGGCATGTCGGAGTGGATTGTGATCTCGAGGGCGGTGCAGGCGGGCACACCGACATGGGCGACCGTTGCCTCGATCAGCGGATGCGCCGTCCAGGGCGCCTGCGCCGCCGGCTCGAACCGCTCGCCGAAGTTCTCGGCGTGCACCACCACCCTCGTGCCGCCCGCCACGGCGGGCTCGGCCGCAAGCTGGACCTCCACATACGGCGACACCGCAATGCTGAACACCTGCCCGTGCCCCGCGAACCAGGTATCGGTCCAGCCGCCGCAGTCGCAGAGGCGAACCGGGGCCAGGGAGGTGATGAGACGCGGCACGGGACATTATCTCAGTGCCGCCTCGCGTTGGTATCCGGCGCTGGCCGTTGGGCAATCGGCGCTGGGCAACTCGCGCGAACAGGTGCTACCAACGTGCCCGACCAACTGCCCCGTTGTACGCGCGAAGCCAGCCGCCAGCGGGACTGTCGCCCACCGCCCACCGCCCACTGTCGCCCACCGCCCACCGCCCACCGCCCAATGTGCCCACCGCCCACCGCCCACCGCCCAATGTGCCCACCGCCCACCGCCCACCGCCCACCGCCCACGCGCCCACCGCCCACCGCCAACCGCAGCTTCCCGTCGGAGTACACTCCCCCCGTGCCCGAGGATCTCCCGAAACCCCTGCGGGACGATGTGCGGCTGCTGGGCGAATTGCTGGGCGAAACGCTGCGGCGGCAGGAGAACCACGCGCTCTATGAAACCGTCGAGCGGGTCCGTGCGCTGTCGAAGAGCGCTCGCGGCGGGAACGATGCGGATTTCAACACGCTGACCGGCATCCTCGAGGGCATGTCCGTCGACGAAGCGCTGCCCGTCGCGCGGGCGTTCTCGCACTTCCTCACGCTGGCGAACATTGCCGAGCAGCATCACCGGATCCGCCGCCGCCGGTTCTACGAACGCGACCCGCAGGCGCTTCCGCAGATCGGCTCGTGCGACGAAACGCTTGGACGCCTCCGCCGCGCCGGCATCCCTCCCGACACGCTGCACGCGGTCGTCGTCGGCCTGCAGATCGAGCTCGTGTTCACGGCGCATCCGACCGAGGTCACCCGCCGGACGCTGATGCAGAAACACCGGCGGATCGCGGACCTGCTCGCGGTGCGTGACCGGCCCGACCTGACCGTGCCGGAGGCGCGCGATCTGCTCGACGCGCTGCGGATAGAGATTGCCGCGGCGTGGGAGACCAGCGAGGTGCGGCGGGAGCGGCCTTCCCCCGTCGACGAAGCGCGGTCGGGGCTGGTCGTCTTCGAGCAGACGCTCTGGGACACGCTGCCGCGCTTCCTGCGCGTGCTCGACGAGGCGCTCGTGAAGCACACCGGGCGCGGCCTGCCGATGGACGCGGCGCCGCTGCGCTTCGGGTCGTGGATTGGCGGGGATCGCGATGGCAATCCCGCGGTGACCGCGCGCGTGACGGAGACGGTCTGTCAGCTGACGCGCTGGCAGGCAGCGAACCTGTACCTCCGCGAAGTAGACGCGCTCCGCTACGAGCTGTCGATGACCGATGCGAGTGACGAGCTGCGCGCGCGCGTGGGCGAGGCAGACGAGCCGTACCGCGAGCTGCTGCGCGAACTGCGCACCCGGCTGTCAGCAACGCTGCGGACAATCGAGGCGTGGCTGGCTGGCACTTCCATCGCCCCCGTACCCGTCATCGAGCACGCGGAAGACATCGCGGAGCCGCTGCGCCTGTGCCACCGATCGCTGGTGGAGACGGGGGACAGCGTCATGGCGGGCGGGCGGTTGTGCGACCTGCTCCGCCGCGTGGCGGCGTTCGGGGCGACTCTCGTACGCCTGGACGTGCGGCAGCACGCCACGCGGCACGAGGAGATGATGACAACCATCACGCGCGAGCTCGGGCTCGGCGCGTACGACGAATGGAGCGAGGCCGACCGCCAGGCGTTCCTGCTGCGCGAGCTGCAGGGCCGCCGGCCGCTGATCCCGGCGGACCTCGCCGCATCCGCCGATGTGCGCGAGGTGCTCGATACGTTCCGCACGGCCGCGAAGCTCCCGGCCGAATCGCTTGGCGCGTACGTGATCTCGATGGCCACGCGGCCGTCGGACGTGCTGATCGTGGAGCTGCTGCAGAAGGAGTCCGGCGCTGATCGGCCGCTCCGCGTCGTGCCACTGTTCGAGACGATCGACGACCTCCGCCATGCCGGCGGGATCCTGCGCGAGCTGCTCGCGCTCCCCTGGTATCGCCGGCGATGCGATGGCCGGCAGGAGGTCATGATCGGCTACTCCGATTCCGCGAAGGATGGGGGGCGCCTCGCGGCCAACTGGGAGCTGTACCAGGCGCAGGAGGATGTCGTCCGCGCGTGCACAGAGAGCGGAATCGAGGTGACGCTCTTCCATGGACGCGGGGGCAGTGTGGGACGGGGCGGCGGGCCGACGTACCTCGCCATCCAGTCGCAACCGCCCGGGTCGGTCGGCGGACGGCTGCGCGTGACCGAGCAGGGCGAGATGATCCAGGCGAAGTTCGGGCTGCCGGGGCTCGCGCTGCGGACCCTCGAGATCTACACGTCGGCGACACTCGAGGCGACGCTCACACCGCCCGCGCCGGCGCCCGCGGCGTGGCGGGCGCGGATGGAAGCGTTGGCCGACACCTCCCGCGCGGCCTACCGGCACGTCGTGTACCGACGAGCCGGGATTCATTCCTTTTTTCCGCGCCGCAACGCCGGAGCAGGAGTTCGAGCAGTTGACGATCGGCAGCCGGCCGGCGCGCCGCCGCACCGGCGGCGGCGTCGAGAGTCTCCGTGCCATCCCATGGGTATTCGCATGGACGCAGACGCGGCTGCTGCTCCCATCCTGGCTGGGGGTAGGCGAGGCGCTCGGCGCGGCCATCAAGGGCGGCGAGCTCGAGGAACTGCGGCGGATGTACCGCGAGTGGCCGTTCTTCCGCTCCACTCTCGATCTGATCGAGATGGTGCTGGCCAAGGCGGATGCCCGCATCGCGGCACACTACGAGCGCCAGCTGGTGCCCGCGAACCTCGCCGGGTTTGGCGCAGACCTGCGCCACCGGCTGGACGACACGACCCGCCACGTGCTGGCGGTCACCGGCCGCGAGCGCCTGCTGGCGGAAAATCCGGTGCTGCGACGCTCGATCGACGTGCGCAACCCCTACGTGGATCCCATCAACCTGGTGCAGGTCGAGCTGTTGCGCCGTCTGCGGCGCGCGGATGGCGACGAGCGCCTGCGCCATGCCTTTCTCATCACCGTCAACGGCATAGCCGCCGGCATGCGAAATACCGGGTAGACGCGGGCTGCACGCGCCGGTCATCCAACTGCCGGCCGGTTGGGCCTCGGGGCCTCAGGCCTGCAGTTTTACGTGCGGCTCTGCAGCCTGCTCAGCCTCAGCTGTTGTCCGACCACTGACGTGTCGGCGCCGCTGCGCGCGACGGCACATCGGGCTTGACAGGCCGGTCCTCTCTGGCGTTTGCTGTAGACGCTCGATCGAGTGGTCTAACCACTTCGCGGGGTTCTCCCCATCCACTCGACCAGTTCGGCGACCTACGCCAACCCGTTGCCTTGAGGAGGCACGCATGTCCAGCCCTCAGCTCACGTGGACCGAGCTCCGGCGACTGTCCATCGTCGCGGCGGTCGCGGCTCTCGTTGCGATCGTCGGGCCACCATCAGCGCACGCCCAGGCCGTTCGCGGCGCCCTGGTCGGCAACGTCACCGATTCGAGCGGCGCCTCCATGCCGGGCGTGACCGTGACAATCACGGACGTGAACACGAGTGTCGGCCGCACCGCCGTGACCAACGAGAGTGGCAACTACACGTTCAGCAGCCTGCTGAGCGGCACCTACCGGGTCGAGGCCGAGCTCCAGGGCTTCCGCAAGTATCAGCGGGACGGCGTCCAGGTCGACGTCAACACGACGGTGCGCGTCGACATCCCGCTCGAGGTCGGGCAGCTGACCGAGCAGGTGAATGTGACCGCGGAAACCCCGACGCTGCAGACGGACCGCACGGACACCGGCCGGATCATCGAAGGCAAGCAGGTGCAGGAGATGCCGCTGGCCTTCAACCGCAACTTCCAGGGCATCCTCGTCACCGTACCGGGCGCGACGCGCCCGTTCCGCCCGCACTCACAATTCTTCAACTCACAGGACAGCCTCTCGACGCAGGTCAACGGGCAATCGCGGCTCGCGAACAACGTGCAGATCGAAGGGCTCGACAACAATCACCGCACCGGACTGCTGACGGTGCTCATCCCGCCGCCGGACGCGCTCGAAACGGTCAGCGTGACGACCAGCAACTACGACGCGGAGTTCGGCCGCTCCGGCGGCGCGGTCACCAACGTGACCCTGAAGTCGGGCACCAACGATCTGAAGGGAAGCGTGTTCTTCTACGGCAACAACGAAAAGACGAATGCGAGCGATTACTTCTCGCACATCACGCCGCCGCAGAAGTTCGCGCAGGGCGGGTTCACGCTGGGCGGGCCGATCATCCGCAACAAGCTGTTCTTCTTCGGCGATTACCAGCGGACGATCGACGATCTCGGCTACGTCTTCCGTGGGGTGGTGCCCACGCAGGCGATGCGCGCGGGTGATTTCTCCGCAGCCACGACGAAGATCTACGACCCGCTGACGGGCGCCGCGGACGGCTCGGGCCGTATCCCGTTCGCGAACAACATCATCCCGGCTGAGCGGATCAGCCCGATCGCCCGCGCGATTCTCGCGAACGTGCCAGCCCCGAACATCGCAGGCGCGGCGCTTGGACAGAACAACTACGAGAAGTCGCAGGTACGCGAGAAGACGACCGACGGCTTCGACACGAAGTTCAACTACAGCCTGAACACCTCGAACCAGATCTCCTATCGCTTCAGCTTCCAGCGTCCGGAAGTCTTCGATCCGGGCCTCTACGGCGTCTACGGCGGACCGGCCAACACCGGCTTCGGCGGCACCGGCACGAACAAGACCATCAGCACGGCGGCCAACTGGACGCGCATCTTCGGCCCGCGGCTGATCATGGACGTGCGCGGCGGCGTGAGCTACTACCACAATCTCGCGAATTCGGAGGGCGCCGGGCTGACTACCAGCACCGACCTCGGGATTGCGGGGGCGAATATCGACGACTGGACCTCCGGCGTTTCGTCCATCACGATCAACAACGGGTACGCCAATCCGATGGTTGGGTTCGCCGGCAGCCTGCCGTGGGATCGGTCAGAGAAGACGTACAACGTGGCGGCCACGCTCACCAAGCTTCAGGGGAACCACACGATCAAGTTCGGCGGCGAGTGGCGGCACAACCGCGACTTCCTGCTTCAGACACAGGATGCCGGCGGACCTCGCGGCGAGTTCATCTTCGGCGCGGCTGGCACCGGACTGCTCGGCGACAACCCGAGCGTCGGCAACCTCGCCAACTCGTTGGCGGCGTACCTCATCGATTGGCCCAACACCGTGCGGCGCGACCTGCGCGTGCTCGATCCCGGCACCCGGCATTGGGCGACGTTCGCGTTCGTCCACGACAAGTGGCAGCTCCGGCCGAACATCACGCTGGACCTCGGCCTCCGGTGGGAGTTCTACACCCCGTTCGTCGGCCTCGAGGACCAGGGCGGCCTGTCGAACTACGACGTCGCCACCAACACGCTGCGCGTGGCCGGCTACGGCAGCACGCCCGACAATCTCGGTGTGAAGAACAACTTCAAACACTTCAACCCGCGGACGGGGATCTCGTGGCGCATCAACGAGCAGACGGTCGCGCGCGCCGGCTACGGCGCCAGCACGATCCCCTTCCCGGACAACCGCTTCGCCTTCAACTATCCGGTGAAGCAGACGAACGTGCTCAACTCGACGAACCAGTTCCAGCGTGCGGGCACGATGGCGGCGGGGTTCCCGACGCCGTCACTCGTGCAGGTGCCGACCGACGGGGTCATCCCGGCGACCGGGTCGCTGCTGAACAGCAACTACGACGTCATTCCGAGCGACCTCCATGAGGCCACCCTGCACTCCTGGAACGTGGCCCTGCAGCGGCAGCTGCCCTGGAATCTCACGGCGGACGTCGCCTACGTCGGCAACCGCGGCATCGATCTCGTGATGGACGTGGACCGGAACGCCGGGATGGTGCTCGGCGCCAACAACGCGGGCCGGCCGCAGTTCGCGGCCTTCAGCCGCACGGGCACGTCGCGCGAGCGCACGAATCTGGGCAAGAGTCGGTACAACGCGCTGCAGGTGAAGGTGGACCGCCGGTTCAGGAACGGCATCCTGATCACCAACTCCTACACGCTCGGCCGCGGCTGGGACTACACGAGCGAGAACACCTCGCTTGCGACGCCGATTGACTTTTCGCGATCCTGGGGACGCTCCGATTTCGATCGTCGCCACAGCTACACGCTGAGCGGCCTGTACGAACTGCCGTGGGGCCCCGGCAAGAGGTGGCTCAACGAGGGCCTGGCGAGCTCACTGATCGGCGGCTGGCAGTTCAGCAGCATCTTCGTCGCCTACTCCGGAACACCCCTGAACATCCTGGCCTCGGGCACATTGAACACACCCGGCAACGCGCTCTACGCCGATGCCGTCGGCGAGCAGAAGGTGCTCGGGGGGCTCGGGCCCGGCGAGCAGTATCTCGACAAGGCGTCGTACGCCATCCCCGCCGTCGGGACGCTCGGCAACATGACGCGCAACGGCGGTCCCGACGGCCCGGGCTTCTGGGGGATCGACTCGTCGCTGTTCAAACGCTTTGGGTTCAGCGGCGGGGGGCGGTTCGCGGAGCTTCGCATCGATGCGTTCAACCTCACGAACTCGGCGCGATGGGATAACCCGAACGAGGCGAACCGCACGGTCGGCAGCGTGGCGTTCGGCCAGCTCAATGCAACCATCGGCGGCCAGCGCAGCCTGCGGTTCGGCGGCCGGTTCGTGTTCTAGTCAGCGGTCAGCGAGCAGGGATCAGGAATCAGCGTCGACGAACAGCTGTTTGCGGGCAGGGCTCGAGGGCCCTGCCTACACGGCGGGAGGAGGCCTACCCTCCCGCTTTTTTGTGTCATGCGACTTTCCTGTAGACTCCCGCCCGGAATGGACATGGCTCGCATCATCGGTGCGCTTCTTCTGCTCATGCTTCCGATCAGCACCAGCGCCTCAGCGCAGGACTGGATGAAGGCTGTGACGACCCCTCGAACGATCGTGCTGTGGCCGGATGGCGCTCCCGGCGCCCTCGGTAAGGAGGACGCAGACGTCCCCGCGCTGACGATTTATCTGCCCGCCGCGCCGCAGGCGACGGGTGCGGGGATCGTCGTATGTCCCGGCGGCGGGTACAGCGGCCTGGCGATCGATCACGAGGGCCACCAGGTGGCGCGGCTCCTGACGTCGCGGGGCATCGCGGCGTTCATCCTCAAGTACCGCCTGGGGCCGCGCTATCACCACCCCGCCATGCAACAGGACGTGCTGCAGGCCATCCGCTACGTCCGGTGGAACGCCGACGAGTTCGGGATCCGGAAAGACCGGATCGGCGTGATGGGGTTCTCGGCCGGCGGACACCTGGCGTCCACGGCCGCCACGCTGTTCGACGCCGGCAGGCCGTCGACCGCAGCGCCCATCGACGCCGTCAGCAGCCGCCCCGATTTCGCGGTGCTCGTCTACCCTGTCATCACGATGAACCAGGCCAGCACCCACAAGGGCTCGCAGCGCAATCTGCTCGGCGACAGTCCCGCCCCTGAGCTCCTCGCCAGGCTCTCCACCGACAAGCACGTCACGGCACAGACGCCGCCGACATTCCTTTTCCATACGAACGAAGACGCCGGCGTGCCTGCGGAGAACAGCGTGCAGTTCTATCTCGCGCTGCGCAAGGCGGGCGTGCCTGGTGAGCTGCACATCTTCCAGAAGGGCGCCCACGGCGTCGGCCTGGCGCCAGCCATTCCCGCGCTGCGCGTATGGCCGGAGCTGCTGTTCACGTGGATGGAAGGCCTGGGGGTGTTCGCGAAATAACGCACCGCGGCAGGTAACAGGCGGCAGGCCTTTCAGACCAGGTGTGGAGCCGGGACTTCAGTCCCGGCGGGCAGCGCGGAGTCTGCAGCCGTTCGGCTGTACAGAAAAAAAGGCCTCACGAGAGACTCCGCGCGCTTGGTGAGCCCGTGTGGCGGGCCGGGACTTACCCGGTAGCCGTTGCGGCCGGAAGCGCGGAGTTGCCCGTGAGGCCCACCGACTGGCCCGGTGGCTCACTCACAGTTGTCTCCTCCAGTTATCTCCTGCGTTGTGGAGCGAGATCGACTGCTCCTCTTATGAACCCTTCTCGAGCGCACGTCAATGCTTTTTTTGGAGAGGCGTCACGGCCGATCGAAACAGCTGCAGACACCCCGAACTGAGTTCGGTTTGCACACCGACACAGATCAAATCCCAAACCGCTCGGGATCCCACGCCAGGCCCAGCTCTCCTGGTGGGGCCATGTAGCCGGCGAGCGCCGACGCGGCGACGACGGCGGGACTCGCGAGGTAACCCTCGCCGCCCAGTCCCATCCGGTTCTGCCAGTTGCGATTGAACGAGGTGATCGCGCGTTCGCCGGGGGCGAGCGCGTCGGGGCCCTGACCGAAACACGGGCCGCACCATGAACGCCGGATCTCTCCGCCAGCGGCGCGCAGCACGTTTGCGACCGAGTCTCCGCCGAGCCGTGGATCGGGCCGTTCGATCTCCCGTCCCACGCCGGCGGAGCCCGGGAACACGAGCAGCGGCGTCACCGCGCGCGAGACGCCCTGCTGGCGTGCTCCGCGCAAAACGAATGCGGCCTGCAGCAGGTCGTCGTACCCGCCGTTGGTGCACGAGCCGATCATGGCCTTGGTAAACGTGATCCGCTCGCGTGCGACCTCCTCGGCGGCGAACGCGTTGCCGGGGCTGAACGGCTTCGCAATCATGGGTTGAATCGTGTCGAGCGCCAGCGCCTCGTCCACGGCAAAGCTCGCGTCGGGACCTGGCGCCACCAGCGGATACGGGAGCGCCGCGAACCCTCGGGCGCGATACCACGCGCTGGTGAGGGCGTCCGCCGCGAAGATGCCGTTCATCGCCTCCGCTTCGGCCATCATGTTCGCGATTGTGTTGCGGTACGGCATCGGGATCTGGCCATCGCGATCGACGAGCTCCACCGACATCCCCTGCGCCTGCTGGGTTCCCCACCGCCGGAGCAGCTCGAGGACGATGTCCTTGCCGCCAACCCAAGGCTGAATGCATCCCGTGAACACCACGCGCCGCGCGCGTGCGAGCGTGACGTAGACATAGCCCGTCGCCCACCCGAAGCCGAGCGTCGTCGAGCCCACGCCGATGCCGACGGCGCCGTAGGCCCCGTACGCACGGCTGTGCGAGTCGGCGCCCGGAATGAACTGGCCCGGGAACACGAGTCCCTGCTCGGGGAAGTAGAAGTGGAAAATGCCGTCGCCGGGCGTGGCGTAGTACGGCGGCTCGATCCCGTGCTGCGCCGCAAATGCGCGACCGATCGCCGTCTGCTTCTCGTCATCATCGCGGCCGGTGAAGACGAAGTGATCGTTCGCAATCGCCGCCTGGCGCGGGCCGATCGTGTGTCCGCCGGTGATCTGGTTGAAGGTGTGGATGGCGAATGGTGCCGTGCCGTCGGAGGCCGGCAGCAGGTCCGCATAGACGCGGAGCGTCGCCCCGGGGGTGACCGCCGCGTCCTTGTCGACGCGGTGCGCCCAGAGGATCTGCTCCGTCACCGTCATCGTGCGTGCACGCGCGGAATCGGGCCAGTCGATCGTGGGCGCCTGCTCGATGGAACGGCGAAGCTCCCGACGTCCGGCGGCGAAGATGCCGCCGCTCCGGCGGATTTCGTCCTCCTTCGGCGTGAGCGGCAGCGGCACGTAGTCCTTGCCCTGCGTCAGGTTGCGGAGGCGCCGGGACTCGGGCTCGAATTCCAGTTCGTCGCCGTCGCGCCCATCGGCGACCGCCTCGGGGCTCTGCAGGACGTGCAGCCCGAGGTTGAGGGCATTCCTGCGGAAGATGTCGCCCATGTTGTGGCCGCACACGACCACCAGCTCGAGGCCGACCTCCTCCGCGATGGCCTTCAGCCCGGCGGGGCTCATCTCCCGCGACGATCCAATCGCAAAGCGATCCCCGGCGATGAGGAAGGTCTCGCCGCGGTGCACTCGCGCGCGGAAGTCGGGCATGAGGTAGCGAAACGCGCCGGCCTTCCAGCGTTCGTCCAGCGTCTCGAGGCTCTCCGACACGCAGTCGGCGGCGGGGGTGATCTGGTCCGTGTCGATGGCGTCGAGCTTCCGGCCGAACTTCGTGCCCGCCAGCTTCGGATCCCAGAAGATCAGCGCACGGCCGCGCACCATGAGACCCGGTCCGGCTCCCGGCGTGCTCTCCCCCGCCGGCATGCGGGGCAGGTCGTCGACCCTGATGCCGGGCTTCAGGCGCGCGGGGATGATCCTGTGCATCAGCAGCTGCTCCAGCCTCAGCGCCCGTGGCCCACTGAAGCTCTGAGGCGCGCGATCTCGGCGGTGACGACGCGCAGATCGTTCAAGACGTTTTCCGCTTCGGTGATCGTCGCTGCGAGGTGCTCGCGCGCCGGCACGCTGCCCCGCTTCACCTCGGCGGCAAGATCGCGCGTCGTCTCGGCGCACGCACGGCACACCTCGACGGTGCGCTCATGCGCCGCCAGGATCTGGAGAAAGGCCGCGCGTTCATCGGGTGTCATGTCTCTCGTACGACTCTATCGCAGTGGGGTTACAGAAGACGAAATGCACGATTGCAGGATCCCCGGCCGGCGGCGGGTGAATGTGGAGCGGGGAGTGCAGTCCCGGCAGACAGCGGCCTGTGATAGCGTTTCCCCATGATCGTCAACAGCCGCCTGGTTGCCGTGCTCGTCGTCTTCGGCCTCGCGTCAGCCGCCTCGCCTGGCGCCCAGTCGTCAGATCCGGTCAACGCCCTCACCCCCACCGAGAAGAGCGCGGGCTGGACCCTGTTGTTCGACGGCAAGTCCACGAGCGCCTGGCGCGGATACAAGAAGCCGGACATGGCCGGGCTCCGCTGGAAGATCGAAGATGACTGCCTGGCGCTGCCCGCCGGCGAAGGCGCGGACACGCGCGGCCAGCGTGACATCATCACCACCCAGCAGTTCGATGACTTTGAGCTGGCGTGGGAGTGGCGCATCGCCAAGGGCGGGAACAGCGGGGTGAAGTACTTCGTCACCGAGAACAACGAGTCGGCGATCGGCCACGAGTACCAGGTGATCGACGGCGCGCATCCCGACGCCGCCCTGCGCGAAGGCCGCCGCCAGACGGCCGCCTTCTACGACGTTCTCGCCGCTCCGGCTGCGACGCCGTTCCCAGCGCCCGCGTTCAACAGGGGGCGGCTGGTGGTGAAGGGCAATCACGTCGAGCACTGGCTGAACGGCGCCAGGGTGCTCGAGTACGAGCTCGAGACGGATACGCTGCGCGCCGCCATCACCGACAGCAAGTTCAAGGACGCGCGGGATTTCGACAAGCACATTCGCGGGCACCTGCTGCTGCAGGATCACGGAGACGGCGTCTGCTTCCGGAACATCAAGGTCCGGCCGCTGTAATGTCAGGCTGCGGGCTACGGGCTGCAGACGTCAGGCGGTAACGGGACCCAGGCCAGTCGTCGGCTGCAGGCCGTAGCCTCGAGCCTACAACCTGATCTGCCCATGCGCTTTCCGATCGGCGCCGACGTCATCGTCGTGGCGATCAACCGGCGCGGGCGCGTGATCGACGTGCGGGGGGGCGTCTACCGCGTTCTCGTCGGAGCACTAGCGATGGTGTGCCGGGAGCACGAGCTTCGGGCAGCGGATACGCCGAAGACAGGCAAGCGAGCGAAACCGAAACGTCGCGACCAGCCCGGCGGCAGCGCGTCGACGGACGCGCCTGAGTCCAACCAGCCCCGCGTCACGCGGTCCATCGACCTGCACGGCATGACCGTCGAAGAGGCGCGCACCGCTGTCGCCGACTTCCTCAGCCGCGCCGTGATGGAGGGCGCCGACACCCTGGAGATCGTTCACGGGATCGGCACAGGCCGCGTGCGCGAGGCCATCCGCCGCGCGCTCGGAGCAATCAGCGCCGTGCGGCATATGCGTCCGCATCCAACCAACCCGGGCGTTACAATCGTGCATCTGTGAGACGGCGTGCACGCTCCATCGCCGGACGCGCCAGGCCGACTCACGCCCGCACCGGCCGGAACTGAAGTTCCGGCCCCACACCCACCCTGAGCAGATCGCTCACCGGCGGGCGCCCGCGGTCACAAAGGACATTGGGAACACGCGGACGGTCGGGCGTTCGCCACGGCAGGACGAGGATTGGCCGGACCACGCGTGCAGCCCTGGTAGCGTGCCACCTAACGCGTCCACAGGCGGAAGTTCTCCAGGATCGAATTGCCGATGAACTCCCGCAGGATGGAGTTGTCGGGCACGGGGTCGGCCGGCGCCGGGCGGAACCACTGGAGGAACGAGAGCAGCCGGTTCGCCTCCACGTACTCGGGATCGTCGCTCCGTACCTGCAGGAGCAGCGGCTCCGCAGCCGAGCGCAGGACGGCGAGCTCGTGGACCAGCGACGAATTGAAGATCGCATCGCTGTGTTCCTGGAACGGGAAGATGTGCTGCTTCTCGCCGCGCTGCACCGACGGCCACCGGCTGATCGTCGCCGCCGCGCTGTAGCCACGCGACGAGGCATCACGCACGATGCGGCGCACCAGCCGTGAATCGGCCGTGCTGACGCGGTTGTGCCGATCGAGGTTCAGCTGGGTGAGCGCGGAGACGTACACGCGATAGACGACCTCCTGCGGCAGGTCCGGCACCAGAGCGGGATTCAGGCCGTGGATCCCTTCCACGATAATCACGTGATCTCGCGTGAGCGTCACGGTCTGTCCCGCCTCGCGGCGCCCGAGAACGAACGAGTACCGCGGCAGCGTGGTCGTGTGGCCCGACATCAGCGACAGCAGGTGCTCGTTGAACAGGTGCACATCGAGCGCGCGCAGCGCCTCGAAGTCCACTTCCCCGTGCTCATCGCGCGGGGTGAGGTCGCGATCGACGAAGTAGTCGTCGAGTGCCAGCGGGAACGGGTGGCGCCCGTTCGCCAGCAGCTGCACGGCAAGCCGCTTCGAGAACGTCGTCTTGCCCGACGAGGACGGGCCGGCCACGAGGACGACGCGAATGCGGTCGCCGGCGGAAACGATCTCCGAGGCTATCTTGGCGATGCGTGCTTCGTGCAACGCCTCGGCGACGAGCGAGATTTCCTGGAGGCGCCCTTCCTGGATGGCATCGTTCAGCGAACCGGCGTTGCGGATGCCGAGTTTGTCGAGCCACTCCCCCGCTTCCTCGAACATCTCGAACAGCTTGGGGTACGGCTCGACGTGCGCCACTTCGAGCGGGCGCGCCTGGTGCGGAAAGCAAAGCAGAAAGCCCGCGGTGAACCACTCGAGCCCGAACCCGCGCAGGCATCCGGTCGACGGCACCATGTATCCCTGGAAGTAGTCGCGGCGGCCCCGCAGTTCGTAGAGCACGAGCGTGTCTCGGCGGCGGTGCGCCAGCAGGCGCGCCTTGTCCAGCTCTCCGCGGTCGTAGAACAGCTGCGTGGCCTCGCTGATGGGCACAATCGATTTCTCGATCGGTTCGTCCCCCGCCACGATCGACCGCATGCGCGCTTCGAGCGTGCGCAGATCTTCCCGCGAGAACGGTGCACGTCCACGGACCGAGCAGAAGTAGCCGCCCACCGTCGGCGCCGAGTGCTCGATCATCACGTCGGCTTCCGGAAAGACCTCGGCGGCTGCCGTCACCAGCAGGAACGCGAGCGAGCGCCGGTAGATGCGTGCCCCGTCGGCGTCGGTGACGAGCACGGGGGTGACGTCGGCATCGGTCACCAGCTGCGTCTGCAGCTCGCGCAGCCGTCCATCGACGATGGCCGCCACCACAGCGGCGCGAGCCTCGTGGCTCTCGGGAAACGCGACCCGCAGGACGTCGCGCAGCCGCGTGCCGGGGAGCGCCTCGTAAATCCGCCCATCTACGAGCCGCGCGTGGACGCGCTCGCGTGGTGCGGTGAGCCGGATCCCGGCTGATGCGAGGAGAACATCGGGTAGAGGGGCGGAGGGCCGGTGCGGAGGGGTCACGAACGCGCGATTGTACCAGACCGCTCGTGCCGTCCGGCTGCAGACTGCAGACGGCGGGCTACAGGCGAGCCGGGTTGACAATGCGGTTCGGTGCGTGTATTCTTCCATCCGGATTTACGGATTGACTGAACGCGCTGCCATTCTCGACCATCTCTCCGCGCTCGCCGACGCGACGCGTGACCGGCTGCTTCTGCTGCTCGAGGCGCACGAGCTGACGGTAACCGAGCTGTGCGCGGTCCTCCAGTTGCCGCAGTCCACCGTCAGCCGGCACCTCAAGGCGCTGGCCGACGCAGGGTGGGTCACGTCGCGTGCCGAAGGGACGAGCCGGCTCTACACGATGGCGCGGGACGGCCTGGATGCGCCGACCCGCCGACTGTGGCTGCTGGTGCGCGAACAGGTGGGCGGCTCGCGGGCCGCAACGCAGGATCATCACCGCCTGCAGGGCGTGCTCGCGGAGCGGCGGACGAAGTCGCAGGAGTTCTTCTCCTCCACCGCCGGCCAGTGGGATCGCCTCCGCGAGGAGCTGTTCGGCCCGATCTTCCACCTGCAGGCGCTGCTCGGCCTCGTCGACGCTCGGTGGGTGGTCGGCGACCTGGGCGCCGGCACGGGCGCGGTCTCTGCAGCCCTCGCACCGTTTGTCACGCGCGTGATCGCGGTGGACAACTCCGCCGCCATGCTGCAGGCCGCCAAGCGCCGGCTGCACGCGTTCCCGAACGCGGAGCTCCGCCGCGGCGACCTGGAGGACCTGCCTATCGAGGATGACGCGCTCGATGCCGCCACGCTGATGCTCGTGCTTCCGTACCTGCCGCAGCCCGCGCGCGTCCTGCGGGAGGCGGCCCGCGTGCTCAAACCTGGGGGACGCCTGCTCGTTGCCGATATGCTGCCGCACGACCGCGAGGTGTACCGCCAGCAGATGGGCCACGTGCGCCTCGGATTCTCAGAAGCGCAGTTCTCGGAGCATCTCGCGGCTGCAGGCTTCGACCCCATCCACCTGCATCCGCTGCCCGCCGATCCCCGCGCCAAGGGACCGGCCCTGTTCGTTGCCGTCGCCCGCCGCACGACACGCGCCCACGACGTCGTGAACGCCACCGCTGCAGGGAGCGCACTGTCACAGGTGTGATCCCGTGATCGTCAGCCGGTCGCCACCCGCGGCCGGAACATGTGAGAGCCATTACACGGCCCGGAGCCTGGAGCCCGGAGCCTGGAGCCAGAGGAGAACAGTCCATGCCCACCGTCACCGAGAAGCTCCACCCTTTTGCCGCTGCCGCTGCGGCCGGCCGCGAACCGTTCAAGGTGCGCGACCTTTCGCTGGCCGAGTTCGGCCGGAAGGAGATCCGCCTGGCCGAGCAGGAGATGCCTGGCCTGATGGCGCTCCGCACGCTTTACGCTGGCAAGCGCCCGCTCGAGGGCGCCCGCGTCATGGGCAGCCTGCACATGACCATCCAGACCGCCGTGCTCATCGAGACGCTGACCGAGCTCGGCGCCGACGTGCGCTGGGTCTCGTGCAACATCTTCTCGACGCAGGATCACGCAGCCGCGGCGGTGGCGGTCGGCCGGTCGGAGACCGGCGGCACCGTCGAGAGTCCGAAGGGCACGCCGGTGTTCGCCTGGAAGGGTGAGACACTCGAGGAGTACCTGGTGGTGCACGAAGGAAGCGCTCATGTGGCCTGACGGCTCCGGCCCCACGCTGATCGTGGACGACGGGGGGGACGCGACGCTCTTCGTGCACAAGGCGTACGAGTACGAGCAGGCCGGCACGATTCCCGAGTTCCAGGAGGCGAGCGAGTCGGAGGAGTGGGGCGTGATCCTGCGGACGCTGCGCACCGAAATCGGCATCGCCCCCGGTGCCTGGTCGAGGGTCGCCACCGGCATCCGCGGCGTCAGCGAAGAGACGACGACGGGCGTCCACCGCCTCTATCAGATGATGGAGAACGGCACGCTGCTCTTCCCGGCCATCAACGTCAACGACTCGGTGACGAAGAGCAAGTTCGACAACATCTACGGCTGCCGCCACTCGCTGCCCGACGGTCTCGCGCGCGCGACGGACGTGATGCTCGGCGGCAAGGTGGCCGTCGTGATGGGATACGGCGAGGTGGGCAAGGGCTGCGCACAGGCGCTGCGCGGCCAGGGTGCCCGCGTGATCGTGGCGGAGATCGATCCGATCTGTGCGCTGCAGGCTGCGATGGAGGGCTTCGAGGTCACGACCCTGGAGAACGTCGTGGCAAGGGCTGACATCTTCATCTCGGCGACAGGCAACAAGGACATCATCACGACCGCCCACATGGCCCGCATGAAGGACAAGGCGATCGTCGGCAACATCGGCCACTTCGACAACGAAATCGACATGGCCGGCCTGAAGAGGGTGCCCGGGATCGAGCGCATCAACATCAAGCCGCAGTACGACGAGTGGCGCTTTCCCGACGGGCACAGCGTGATGGTGCTCGCCGAGGGCCGGCTCCTGAACCTGGGGTGTGCGACGGGCCACCCGAGCTTCGTGATGTCAGCCTCGTTTACGAACCAGGTGATCGCGCAGCTCGAGCTGCACCAGAACACCGGGGCGTACGAGAAGAAGGTCTACATGCTCCCGAAGCGTCTCGACGAGCAGGTCGCGCGGCTGCACCTCGATCACCTCGGCGTGCAGTTGACGGAACTGTCGAAGGACCAGGCGGACTACATCGGGGTGCCGGTCGAGGGCCCGTACAAGCCGGACCACTACCGGTACTGAGTCAACGTGGTACGGAGGAGTTTTCTCACCATCCGAGAAACTCCTCCGTACGTTCAGACCGGCCAGCGATCACCGCCCAAAGTTGTAACCCACCCCGAACTTCAGGTCGGCACTCTCCCACGCGCCGACCTTCACCTCGAAGAACAGCCCCCGATCGTGCTCGAGGCCGCCGACGAAATTCAGGCCGCCACGGGTGTCGGAATCGCGGTCGCCGTCAAAGTTGTAGTAGTTGATCGCGGGCCCGCCGCCGCCGTAGACGAGCCACGGGCTCTGGTGCAGCGGGTACTTGTAGACGGCTTCGATGTTCACGGCGACGAGCGTCGCATCGTCACCCAGGCCAATCTCGAGATTCGGGCGCAGGTGCACGCGATCGACAAGCGCCGGGGTCTCCACGTGCGCGCCGAAGTAGAA
Source organism: Vicinamibacteria bacterium (assembly GCA_963739995.1). GTDB lineage: Bacteria > Acidobacteriota > Vicinamibacteria > Vicinamibacterales > JAENWD01 > CAVUCH01. Next base: position 80,740 of record CAVUCH010000004.1, read on the forward strand.
CTGATCGGGATCGACGCTCGCCCCGCCACGCACGCCTAGCTCGAGGCCCTGTGCCGATGCCGGCGAGCTTGCACCCAAGAGCGCCGTAAACACGGCTGCTACAAGGAATAGCTGTTTCGTCATAATCACACCTCTCCGATCACTACGCCTACAAGAGAACTGCCACAGCGGGTATTCCGAGTCGGGGCGGGTCCACCGCGCGCCGAATCGGATGGGAAGTTTGACGAGATACGGTACCGTCCGGTTGCAGTGCGAACGTGATGGCCGCCGTGATGTCCCTTGGGCAGCCCGGTGGGACATGTTGCGCAGGCGACCCGGCCGGACGTCGGCGGCCGGCGGCCGATCACCAGGATCTCGCGGGACATCAGTCGCAGCGCGCACCCGAAGTAGCTTCCAAAGGGCTCCTCGACCTCGAAGCCCTGTCCGCCTCGTGGCGCTCGTGTTCGGGATCGTAGTCGCTTGGGCGTTTGTAGATTGGTTCGGTCTCGCGGGCAGGTGCAGACCCGGCGTGGGATTGCGTGCTCTCAGCCATGAACGCGCAAACTGCACGCGCCGTGCGGAACAGATCTCTACTTGGGATCCGGCTTGAGCCGGAGTGCGGCGGCTGTCGCGCGTGTCGGGCTGCGAGCCGCGCCGCGGCCAGTGGGATTACGGAAGTGTCGGGGATTGTGCATTGCAGAGCGCAGCTCCCTACGACTTCCCCGCCAGCGCGCGACGCCGGTGTTCCCGCTGATCGAAGAACCGCTGACAGGCACGCTGGAACCGTAGCGCCAACGGACGCACCTGCGCGTCGGGCACGAACCCCACCTGCGACCAGGACGTCTGCAGCTGCCGGATCTCGTGTTCCGCCGCGCGCAGCTTCGACTCGTCCTCGGCGCGGCCGCCGATCGTGTTGGCCGCCAGCGCCTCGCGCAGCTGCGTCGCGAGGATAGCGGCTGGAGTCGCGGCGTCGCGCCGTGCGGACTCCGGCCCCGCGAGCTGCTCGGCACGAGAGACGAGATCCTGGAGGCGCCGCAGGTTGGCCGCGACGTCGAACTCCGTGCCCCGCACCGCATCCGGATCTGCGCCCACCGCCCCTGCCAGCGCCGCCTCGAAGCGCTGCGCAATGGGCGCGAGCACGTCCCGCGGCAGGACGGGCGCGTTTGCCCAGCGGACGCGCAGGCTTCGCACCGCCGCCACCCGGTCGACCGGTGCGGGCGGTCCCGGCGCCGCGGCGGTCGCTGTCATCGGGAGCGTCTCCGCCCGCGCGGCTGCGGCATCTGGTTCGGGGGGCATCGTCGTCGGAGCATCCTCCCCCGCTGCTGGTCGCGCAGCGTCTGCGTCGACAGCCGCGGTCTCGCGCTCCGCGGCAGCGTCGATGGCGGGCGCAGACGGCGCGGACAGGGCCAGCGCCTCAGCGATGAGTGCCTCCCGCGCGGCCAGGCGCACGTTCAGATCCAGGATGTGGCGCTGCTTGTAGCGCTCGAAGAAGCGATCGCATGCCGCACGGAAGCGCAGCCAGATCAGCTCCGACTTGTTTTTGCGTACCGGTCCGATCGTCTTCCACTCGGACTGGAGCCGCTTCAGTTCCGAGGCCGCAGCCTCCCAATGGCTCGACTCGGCCAGCGTCTCGGCGCGCACGCACAGGGCTTCCTTCTTCGCAAGGTTCTCGGACCACGCGTGCTTCCGCTGCGCGAGATCCTCGTGGCGGCGCGTGAAGAACCGATCACAGGCCGTGCGGAAACGTTCCCACGCCGCCTGTTCATCCTTGCGCGGACCTGGACCGATCGTCTTCCACTCGGCCTGGAGCGCCTTGATCGCATCGGCGGTCGCAATCCAGTCGGTCGACTCCGCCAGCGCCTCGGCGCGCTCGCAGAGCGCGATCTTCCGGTGCAGGTTCTCACTGCGCGCCTGCGCCTGCGTTTCGAAGAAAGCGTCCGTGCGCCCGCGCACCTCGTCGATCGCAGTCTTGAACCGGCGCCACAGCGCCTGGCCCTGGTCACGTGGGCCAGCGGCGACCTTCTTCCACTCCTCCTGCAGATCCCGCAGCTGCCGTGCCGCCTCCGCGGGATCCCCGACCGCCCGGAGCGCCTCGGCCTTTGTGATCAGCTGCTCCTGCACGCTCGCATTGGCCCAGCGCTGCCACTCGTCGGCATCCCGGAGCTCCTGCGCGCGGGGGCCCAGCGAGGTGCGCGCCGCTTCGAGACGCTGCCGAACGGCATCCCGATCGGGGCTGTGCGGCAGGTGCTCGAGGGTGCCGAGCGCTTCCCGCGCATCCCGCAGCACGCGATCGAGCGTCTTGAGCGTCGCATCCGGCGTGGCGACGATCCGATCGGCCGCGTCGGCCGCGTGGATCGCGCGCGCGAGCGCATCGCGCTCCTCGCGCGCCCTCGCCTCCCGCATCTCCTGCTCGCGTGCCTGGATCGTCCCTTCGACGGCGGCCCACCGCGCAGCGAGCGGCGCAACGCGCTCGTCGGCCTGCAGGGGTTCGCCGATCGCGCGCCACTCGTCCCGCAGCCGCTTCAGCTGACCGCGGCCCTCCGGCCGCTTCATCAGCTCTGGATTTCCCGCCAGTGCCTCCGCCTCGGCACTGAGCGCTTCGAGGCGCTGCAGCTGTTCTTCCACCATCTCCGCCTCGCGAGCGCGGGCCTGGGCGGCCCGGCAGGCCGCCTCGAACCGCGCGATGAGCCCAGGGTCGTCTCCGCCAGGGAGCGGAGTCAATGCCTGCCATTCTTCACAGATGCCGGGCAGGGCGGCGGCGACCTCGGCAGCGGGCAGGCCGGACACCCGCGCGCACAACGCCTCACGCCGCTCCGCTGCATGGGCGCGCTCGGCCGCAAGCTGTTCGCCAGCTGCGCGCTCCGCCTCGTGGCGCGCCAGGCCGTCGCGCACGGCCGCCACCGCTTCGCCGAATCGACGCACCAGCTCGGGGTCGGCGTCTTCGCCGGTGCTGCGCCATCGCTCTTCTGCGGCATCCAGCTTGATGCCCGCCTGGTGCCAGTCGGACGGCGCCACGAGCGCCTCGACGTCGCGGCACAGGTCGCGCTGCGCTCTGCGACGCTCCTCGACGGCGGCCAGGCGCCTCGCTTCGGCCTCCGCTGCGGCGACGCCCTGTTCCTCGAGTGCGCGGAGCAGCGCACGGGCGCGGCGCTGCGCCGCCGGGTTCTTCGCGCGCGCGGCGACCGACCGCAATGCCTGCGGGTCCGTGATGCGCTCCACGGCACCAAGCGCGACGTCCTTGTAGTCCGACTTCAACGCCGTCGCGGTCAGCTCCTGCGGATCGGCCAGCCGCGCGAGCGCGGCCAGGCGGGTCTCCGCCGACTCGGAACGGCGGGCTGTCGTGCCGAGCGCCCGCGGGTCATCGCTCAACCGGTCGAGCGCACGGCGGCTCACGGACCCGCGGCGCGCCGTCTTCGCGACGAGCACCAGCTGCTTCTGCGCCTCCGCTGCCGGCAGCGCGGTGAGTCCGTCGACCGCCGCCAGGCTGGCGGCCTCGTCGGCCTCGTACGCACCGAGCGCGATGTCGAGCAGCACCCCCGACGCCTCGTCGCGCACCTGCGCGTCGCTCTCCCGCCGGACGACGTCGGTCAGCACTGCAACGTTCCCGAGCCGGCTCACGGCGGCGCGGCGCACGCGCGGGTCGGGATCCGTACGTGCGAGCGCCACCAGGAGATCGTGCTCCTCGTCCTGAACGTCCTGCACGCCCATGGCGCGGACCGCGGGGTCGGCGTGCTTCCAGCGCGGCTGTGTCTTGAAGCGATCGAGAAGGCCCATGCTGTGTAACGGCCGACGCGCGGGACTGCCGTTCCCATCCGGCGGTCGCACCCAGCCTGCCCCGGGGAACGCTCGCACGTGCCGGAGCAATACAGTCTACAGGAGGCGCCACCCTCGCTGCCAATCATCCGCCCGCCGCGCAAAGGGCCGGCGCTGATTCGCAGGTCTGCGCAATTTCGGGCATGAGAGGAGCGGCTCTTGCACCCGCTGAACCGACCATGTCGCATGCACCGCCCGCGGGGTCGGCGGTCGGCGGTCGGCGGTGGGCGGTGGGCGGTGGGCGGTGCGGCGGTGGGCGGTGGGCGGTGGGCGGTAGTAGGTGGCAGGCGGTGGACAGCTCCGAAGGCTGGGCGGTGGCGGATCGCACCTGAATTAGACGGCCGATGTGCCAGGGCTCAGCCTTGCCTACCGCCTACCGCCTACCGCCTACCGCCTACTCTTACCGCCCACCGCCTACCGCCTAAAAATCGTCCGCGTCACTCCCCCTTCGCCTTCGGGACGTTCAGCTCCTTGAGCCGCGCGACGATGTCCTGCGCGGCGGTGGGAATCTTGACCTCGCGATCGACGTGCAGGATTTTGCCGTCGGGCCCGATGTAGAACGTCCAGCGCCGCGCGACGTTGAACGGGCCGATCACGCCGTAGGCCGTAGCAACCTTCTTGTCGCCGTCGCTCAGGATGGGGTAATCCGCTTCGAGCGACTTCGCGAACTTGGTGTTGGTCTCCAGGTCATCGACGCTCGCGGCGAAGTACGCGATGTCGAACTGTCGCAGGTCTGAGCCGCCCTCACGGAGCGACTTGCATTCGGCCGTTCAACCACCGGTGAATGCCTTCGGGAACCAGGCGAGGACGACCGTCTTGCCTTTCAGGTCCGCGAGACTATGGGTCTTGCCGTCGGACCCGGGGAGCGAGAACGCCGGCGCCTGATCGCCCGCCTTCAACTCCTTCTCGGGCCCGCCCTGCGCGTACGCGTAGGCGGCGATGGCGAGGAGCACGACGCCCGCGAACGCCACCAGTTTGGGGTTAGCCACCAGTTCCTCCTCCATGGTCGCGTGCCGTTCTGTCGACGCGACTTCCGTTCCGGATTTCACCTGCGAACCAGGATTCTCGAATTCTACACCATCAATTCGGGCGAACCGCCGCGGCGTGGGGCGGGCGGGTGACCGCAAAACGTGCGCGAGTGTACGCGCGGGCGCACCGTGCCGTATCCTTGTGCGATGCCCGGGCAGCCTCCCGCGTCACCAGTGCGCATCAGGATCGCGACGGCCGCCGATCTGCCCGTGATCCTCACGTTCATTCGCGAGCTGGCGTTCTACGAGCAGCTGGAACACCAGGTCGTGGCCACTGAGGCGCTTCTCCAGCAGCACCTGTTCGGCGAGCGCCCGGTTGCCGAAGCGCTGCTGGCGGAAACATCCGGAGGTCCGGAGGGCTTTGCCCTGTTCTTTCCGAACTTCTCCACGTTCCTTGGCCGCCCCGGCATCTACCTGGAAGACCTGTACGTGCGTGAGGGCGCGCGCGGTCACGGGATTGGCAAGGCCCTGCTGTCGCGTCTCGCGCGCATCGCGCTGGAGCGTGGATGGGGCCGCGTCGAATGGGCCGTGCTCGACTGGAACGCTCCGGCGATCGGCTTCTACAACGGGCTGGGCGCCACGCTCCTCGACAACTGGCGCATCTGCCGCCTGACGGGCGATGCCCTCGTGCAGCTCGCAGGTGAGGGACCCTCCGGCACCGGCGGAACTGTCCGCCACCAGGAATAATGGCCAAACGTCCATCGGACGACCTCTCACTCTTCGACCTGCCGGACGAGCCCGACGTGGCGCCGGCAACGCCGCCTCAGGCCCCCCCGTCTTCCCGGGGCTCCGGGGGGGGCACCGGAGGCAACGGCTCGGGCCGCGGGATGAGCGGCGATGGTTCCGCCGTCGCCCTGCACGAAGCCGCGCAGGCGCGCTACCTGAATTACGCCCTGTCCGTCATCACCGCACGCGCGCTGCCCGACGTGCGCGATGGATTGAAGCCCGTGCAGCGCCGCATCCTCTACACGATGTGGCAGCAGAACCTCACCGCCGACGTCAAGCACCGCAAGTGCGCGAAGGTCGTGGGCGACGTGATGGGCAACTACCACCCCCACGGCGACTCGGCGATCTACGAGACACTCGTGCGAATGGCGCAGCCCTTCTCGCTGCGCTACCCGCTCGTGGACGGCTCGGGCAACTTCGGCTCGCTCGACGGCGACGGCGCCGCCGCGATGCGGTACACCGAGTGCCGTCTCGCGCGTCTCAGCGACGAGATGCTCGAGGAGATCGATCAGTCCACGGTGCACTTCCGGCCGAACTACGACGGCACGAAGTCGGAGCCCGTGGTGCTGCCCGCGCGTGTGCCGAACCTGCTCGTCAACGGCGCGACGGGCATTGCCGTCGGCATGGCTACGAGCATCCCGCCGCACAACCTCGGCGAGGTCTGCGCGGCGCTCATCAAGCTCCTCGACAACCCCGAGCTCACGACTCCGCAGCTGTGCCGCTGGGTGAAGGCTCCGGACTTCCCCACCGGCGGACAGATCCTGAACACGCCTGATGAACTGAAGGAGATCTACAAGACGGGCTCGGGCGCCATCCGCCTCCGCGCCACGTGGGAGGTCGGCGAGCCGACGCGGGCGGGGCACACGATCTTCGTCACGAGCATCCCCTACGCGCTCGACAAGTCGACCGTCATCGAGCGCATCGCCGAGATCGTCGTCGGACGCAAACTGCCGCCGCTCGTCGACGTGAAGGACGTGTCCACCGACGATGTGCGGATCGAGCTGACGGTGAAGCGCGAGGCGGATCCGAAGATGGTGATGGCGTACCTGTTCAGGCACACGCCGCTGCAGAGCAACTTCCCCGTCAACCTGACGTGCCTCATCCCCACGGAGAACCCGGAGGTCGGGCGCCCGGAACGCTGCGAGCTGAAGACGATCCTGTGGCACTTCCTCCACTTCCGCCTCGAAGTCGTCACCGCGCGGCTCGAACACGAGCTCGCGGCGCTCCGCAAACGGATTCACATCCTGGAAGGGTTCGAGAAGGTCTTCGATGCGCTCGACGAGATCCTGCGCATCATCCGTAAGTCGGACGGCAAGAGCGACGCGGCCGCCAAGATCATGGCGCGGTTCGCCCTCGATGCCGACCAGACCGACGCCATCCTGGAGCTGAAGATCTATCGCCTGGCGCGGCTCGAGATCCTCCTGATCACCAACGAGCTGTCCGACAAACGGAAGCGTGCGCGGCAGATCGGCGCACTGCTCGGCGACGACGACAGCCGCTGGGCGATCGTGCGCGAGGAGCTCGAGACCATCCAGAAGACGTACGGCAACGCGAAGGTCGATCCGCGCCGTTCGCTGATAGAGGCGACGGTCACGGACGTCGAATACTCCGCCGACCACTTCATCGTCGAGGAGGACAACGTCGTGATCCTCACGCGCGATGGATGGGTCAAGCGCCAGAAGGAAGTAAAGGACCTGTCAACGACCCGCCTGCGTGAGGGCGATCAGGTGATCGCGGTGCTCGCGGGCAGCACGCGCGCGACGGCGGTCTTCTTCACCAACTTCGGCATCGCGTACTCGTGCCGGATCGTGGACGTGCCGGCGTCCACCGGCTACGGCGAGCCGATCCAGCGGCTCTTCAAGTTCCGTGACGGCGAGCGCATCGTCGGCGCGGTGAGCCTCGATCCGCGCGTGACACCGAACATCACGCCGGCGGCCGAGGGACAGCCGGCGCGCGTGCACGCCGTGGCGGTTACGACCGACGGATACGCGCTGCGGTTCAACCTGGATGGCTTCGTCGACCCCAGCACGCGCGCCGGGCGCCGCTACGCGCGTCCGGCGGAGGGCGTCGAAGTGGTAAGCGTCGCGGCGATCGACGGCACCGAGACGATGATCGTGGCGACGCAGCAGGCACGCGCGGTGCTCTGCCCCGTAGCTGAGATCAACTACCTCGCCGGGCCGGGCCGGGGTGTCATCCTCATCAAGCTCACGGGCGACGACGACCGCGTGCTCGGGTTTGTTGCGTCCCGGGGCGATCGGGACCTGATGGTCGTCGAGACCACCCGGGGCGCCGAGCAGACGATCAGCACGGGGAAGTACGAAGTCACCGGGCGCGGCGGCAAGGGTCGAGAACTGCTGCAGCGGGGCGGGTTCACGCGGGTGATCCCGAACGCGCCGGAGCTCCCGCAGCTCGGGCCGGATCGCTGAGGCTCGTCCGCCGGGATTAAAATCCCGGCTCCACACCGTCAGCAGCGGTGCCGGTATCAGCAGCCCTTCAGGCGGACTGCAAGTTGCTGTCCTTGATGACGGTCAGGCGAGTCCCACCCGCCGGAAGCATGCGCACACGGGCGCTCGTCGCGGTCGTCGTATCGACGGCTTTGGTACTCACGATGAAGTGGCTCGTTGCCCGCGTCGAACCGCGCCTGACGTTCTTCCCGTCGCTGGGCGAAACGGAGACGCCGGCGAGCATCGGCCTCGAGTACCTGCCCCTCTCAATCCGGACCGCGGATGGCGAGACCATCGCCGCCTGGTGGATTCCGCACCAGGCGGCCCGGGCCGACATCGTCTACTTTCACGGCAACGGCGGCAACCTCTCGATGTGGCTGCCCATCCTCGCCGGTGTGCAGGCGAGTGGCCTCAACGTGCTGGCGTTCGATTACCGCGGATACGGCCGGAGCACCGGGTCGCCGACCGAGATGGGCCTGTATCGCGATACGGATGCCGTGCTGGCCGAACTGGCCCGTCTGCGTCAGGAAGCACGCCCGGTCCACACCGGCGTGCCCCGCCCGGTCGTCTACTGGGGGCGTTCGCTCGGCGGGCCCGTGGCGGCATACGCCAGCACCGTCACGCGGCCCGATGGGCTGATTCTCGAATCCACGTTTCCCGACAAGCGGGCGGTGCTGGCCGGCCGTTTTCTGCTGCGCTCGCTCGATCGGCTGACGTCGTTCCGCTTCGAGACCGCCAGCAGGCTGCGCGGCTTCGACCGCCCGGTGCTCGTCATGCACGGCGACTCGGACTCGGTCGTTCCCTACGCCGCCGGACGCGCCCTGTTCGAGCGCCTGGCCGAGCCGAAGCGGTTCGTGACGCTGCGCGGTGCCGATCACAACGATTTGCACCCGGCCACGGCACGCGAGTACTGGGAGGCAGTGACGGATCTGGTCTCGCAGGCGGGTGGCGGCTGATCGCGGCCGGCAGCGACACGCGATGCGCCGGCCCGACGTCGGTCAGACCGGCGCGGATTCAACGTCCGGCGAACGCGGTTACGAACAGGTGGGCCGGATCATCTTCACGTCCTGCACCCCGAGCAGCGGCAGTCCGATCAGATCCCCTTTCAGCTCCGACTTGCTCTCTGTCTTCACATCGTCGGCATTCTCACGTTCGACTTTGGTCTTCGTGTTGACCTTCACCTTCCCGTCATCACTGTCGGCGGCCTTGCCCTTCACTTCGACCATGTGTCCGACGTGACTCTGCAGGTCGTCGGCGTCGCCGCCGACGAGCAGGTAGCTGTGCAATTCGTTCTTCTTGTCCGCCACGTTCGTCAACCGGTACTGCGTCGTCCCGCCGCTCGACTGAGGCGAACGCTCGAGGCACCCGGTCAGCGTCACATCCTTACCGTCTTTGACCTCGAGCTTGGTCTCGGTCTGGACCTTGTCGGCTTGCCCCGCCGCCCCGAGCGGCACGGCCGCCGCTCCGACAATCGCTATTGCTGAGAAAACGTGCTTGAACGTCATTTGGAATCCCTCCGGCCTAGGTGCTTGCAGAGTCGGGGCCACATCGCCGGGCGGCGGGTGGTCGGCGGAGGCCAGGTGTGTCCGCCCGGCCAACCCGTCCACCGATCTGCTATTCTTGTGCTCAGGAAGCAGTGACGGCCGGGAGCCTCCGGCCACACCTCCCCAACTCAGGCGCGATGCGTCCACCTTTTCACGGGCCGGACGCACCCGTTCGGCCGGATGCCGACGCGCCCCGGCAGAACAGGCCAACCATCCGAAGGACACCTTGACAGAGACACGCCTGAAAATCGCGGTCTTCATCGATTTCGACAACATCGAGATCGGCGTGAAGACCACCCTCGGCCAGACATTCGACGTGGCCGCCATCCTCGAGGCGCTCAAGGAGCGCGGCGAGGTCGTCACCAAGGTCGCGTATGGCGACTGGAAGCGCGCCGGCGATCACGGCCGGCTCCTCTCACAGCATGCCATCCGCATGGTGCAGCGCAACCTCACGCCTGGCGGCGACAAGAACGGCGCCGACATCAACCTCGCCCTCGACGCCCTCGAGATGGCGTTCACCCACGATCACATCAATGCGTTCGTGATTGTTGGCGGCGACAGCGACTTCATCACGCTCGTCGAAAAGCTGAAGCAGTACGACAAGAAGGTCTTTGTCGTGGGCGGCCGCCAGTTCACGAGCCTCGTGATGCAGAAGAACTGTCACGAGTTCATCGCCTACGAGAACCTCGTCGGCGGACGCCGCACGACCACGGCCGAGAAGAAGGGCGGCCCGGCACAGGCACCGCCTTCGTCGAGCGACGTTGCAAAGGCGTTCCCGCTGGTGAAGCGCGCGCTCAAGGTACTTGTCGATCGCGAAGTCTCACCACAGCTCGGACTCCTCAAGAGCACGCTCCTGCAGCTCGACTCCACGTTCTCCGAACGCGACTACGGCGCCAGCACCTTCCGCGATTTCATCGAGAAGGTCGCGCAGACCGGCATGGTCTCGCTGCGTCACTCCGGGCGCAGCCTGCTCGTGGAGCTGCCCGAGACCAACGGCGGCGGCGCGACCGGCACGTCGAACGGCGGTGGGAGCGGCGCAGCTTTGTCGGCCCCGCAGGCGACTGCCGATGCCGCGCCAGATGCCCGGCCGGACACACCACCTCAGGAGGTCGCTGTCGAAGCCGCGGAAGCGGCGGACACCCCGCCGCCAACCGAGGTCCGGGAAGGCGCCGCCCCGGTGCCCCTGGTCGATTCCGCGCAGGCGCAGCAGGCCATCCAGCGCGCACAGGACGCCTTTGGACGCGCGGCCCAGCCGCCGCGGTGGCCAATGTACGTGCGGCAGGTGAAGCAGTACCTCCGCACGGCCGACGAAGGCTTCGACGAACGCAAGTGGGGTTTTGCGACGATCGTCGAGTTCCTCCGTGCCTGTCAGCGCGAGGGCGTGTTCCGCCTCGAACGTGACCGCCAGGGCGTGCTGCGGGTGTTCCCCGGTGCAAACCTGCAGCGTCCGATCAGCCAGATCGGAACCGTGGCGGAGCCCGCCGACACGATCGAGACTCCCGAGCTGCCGCTGGCTGATCCTGTCGACGCTCCCGGAGAACAGGCGCAGTTGAGACCCGAGCCCGAGGGCCGTGCAGGGCCTGCGGTGACGATGGACGTCACGGATGGCGTAACGGTCGAAAGAGAGCAGGCAGATCGTGAAGCGGCGATGTCGCCTGCGGCCCAGGACACCGCACCCGCGCGCACGACCCGGCCGCGGCGATCCGTCAAGAAGACCACGGCGGGCCGCCCGGCCGCGCGCAAGTCGACGGGGGCGAAGACCGCCGCGCCGCGCGCTCCGCGCGCGCGGAAGAAGGCTGGCGAGTATTAGTCCGTCCGCCGGAACTGAAGTTCCGGCGCTGCATCGGCTGTCGGCGCCGGCTCCACATCGCGAGGGCTCGTGGAGCCGGGACTTTAGTCCCGGCGGACAGAAGTCCCCCTCACACAACCGCCCCTGGGGACCGACCTACCGGGTGACGATGTACCCCACGCCGGCCTGCGTCGCCGCGGCGTTCAACTCGACGACATCCTTGTCTATCAGCGACCGCACCTCTCCCGTGATCCGCGTCAGCTCCGCGTGGTAGGCGGCGAACATCTCCTTCATCCCCTGCGTCGGCGGGCCGTCGCCCTCGTCTGCGAAGGCCAGCAGCGGCGCGAGCCGGGAGTAGAGTTTGGCCCCGCCGCGCTGCGCGAGGATGTCGTAGGTGACCTCCGCTGTCGGGTTGTGCAGCTGCCGCTCGAGCTCATCGCAGCGTGCAGCGATGCGGTCGCCGGCCGCGAGGAGGTCGCGCGCGTCCGTGTGCCCGTCGAGCAGGGTTCGGCGCGCGGTGATCTGGCCCCGCACGGTTCGGATCTGCGACACCAGCGTTTCGAGCGCCGTCAGATCGTCGCGCAACTGGGCCGTGAAGGCGTCCTGCGCCAGGATATCCGCATCCGACATGGTGACCCGCGGATCTCGCACTACGCGAACCGGCGTCGTCACCGTCCGTCCGTCTGCTGTGATGCGCACGGTATAGGTGCCGGGCGGCACCATCGGACCCTGTTCCGGATCCCCGGCGTCGATCCGCGCGCGGAGGATCTTCTTCGCACCCTGCCGCCTCAGGTCCCACGCGGCGCGCTGCACGCCGGGATCGGTGGGCAGGGCTTTCTTCAGCCGCGCCTCCTCGTCCTCCTCGGCCTCAGGGTCATCGTCTTTCGGCGGCGGCACGCTGCTCAGACGCCGCACGAGCCGTCCCTGCTCGTCCAGTACTTCCATGATCAGCTCGCCCTTCGGTTTCGACTTCAGGAAGTAGTAGATGGTGGCGCCGACGGGCGGGTTCTGGCCCGCGCCGCGTACCCGGGCCGTCGCGGCGTACCGCCAGCGTGTCGCATCAGGCGTGGTGAACGCGAACAGATCCTGCCCCGCCACCTGCGGCGACAGCTCGCGCAGCGCCACGAGGTCGTCCAGGATCCAGATCGAACGGCCGTGCGTGCCCAGCACGAGCGATCCGTCCTTCACCACGAGGTCGTGCACCGGCACCGTCGGCAGGTTCAGCTGCAGCGAGCGCCACGTCGTGCCGGCGTCCGGCGAGTAGATCACGCCGCGCTCGGTACCCACGTACAACTGCCCCCGCTTCTGCGGATCCTCGCGAACGGTGTGCAGATAGATGTCGCGTGGCAGCCCTGAATCGAGGCGCCTCCAGGTGCGGCCGTAATCCGTGGTGGCGTACAGGTACGGCCGCATGTCGTCCGTGCGATGTGCGTCCACGACGACGAAGGCGGCTGCGGCGTCGAAGGGCGACGGCTCGATCAGGCTGACCGTCCCCCACTCTGGGAAGCCGGCCATTGCGCTTGTCACGTTCGTCCAGTTCGCGCCGCCATCGCGCGTGACGTGCACGAGGCCATCATCGCTGCCCGCCCAGATCACGCCTCTGGCCTTCGGGGATTCCGCGACCGCGAAAATCGTGCAGTAGAACTCCACGCCCGTGTTGTCGCCGGTGATCGGTCCACCGGACCACTTCTGCTTCGACCTGTCGTTCCGCGTGAGGTCCGGGCTGATCGCGGTCCAGCTCTGGCCGCCGTCGGCTGAGCGGAAGAGCACGTTGGCCGCGTGGTAGATCACCTGCGGATCGTGCGGCGAGGGCGCGATTGGTGCGGTCCACTGGAAGCGATACGTCAGATCTTCGGCGCCGTGACCGGACCCGTTCTCCGGATAGGCGCTCACGTTCCTCGCCTGGCGCGTCCGGTGGTCGTATCGCGAGATGTACCCGAGGTACTCGCCAGCGTAGACGATGTCGGGCTCGTCGGCCTTCGACACGACATGGCCCGCTTCCCCGCCGCCGACGTCGTACCAGTCGGCGTTCGTGATGCCGCCGCGGCCCAGGCTGTTGCTCGGTCCCTGCGCGGTCCCGAGATCCTGCATCGCGCCGGACACGCGGAACGGGACGCGCGTGTCCACCGACACGTGATAGAACTGCCCGAGCGGCAGCAGGGCCGGCGTCCACGTATCACCACCGTCGTTCGAGATCTCGACACCGCCGTCGTTCCCGTCGATCATCCGCTTCGGGTTCTTCGGGTCGATCCACAGGTCGTGGTGATCGCCATGCCGGAAGCCGCGCACGATCTTGAGCGTCTGGCCGCCATCGATCGATCGGACCATTGGCACCTGGTGAAACCAGACATCATCGCGATTGACGGGGTTGATCGTCATCGTGGAGTAGTACCAGGCGCGCTGCCGCACCAGACGACTGGCGGTCGCGTGTTCCCACGTGTCACCGCCGTCATCCGAGCGGAACAGGCCGCCGTTCTCTGCTTCGATCAGCGCGTAGACGCGTCGTCCGTCAGAGGGCGCCACGGCGACGCCCACTTTTCCCCACGCGCCGTCCGGCAGCCCCTTGCCGGTGAGCGCCTTCCACGTGTCGCCGCCGTCCCGTGAGACGTGGAGCCCGCTGCCCGGCCCCCCGCTCACGAGCTCCCAGGGTCGGCGACGCGCCTGCCACAGCCCCGCAAAGACGACGTTCGGGTTCGAGGGATCGAAGGCCACGTCCGACGCCCCGGTGTCCGCGTCCTTCTGCAGCACCGGCTGCCACGTGCGGCCACCGTCTCGCGTGCGGTAGACCCCGCGCTCCGGGTTCGGTCCAAAGGCGTGCCCGAGCACCGCCGCAAACGCAATATCCGGGTTCTGCGGGTGGACGATCATCGTCCCGATCTGGCCGCTTTGCACCCACACGCGCGACCACGTCTTTCCGGCGTCCACGGACTTGTAGATGCCGTTTCCCGGCACGACGTTGCCCCGGATGTTCGCCTCGCCCGATCCCGCGTACACCACGTTCGGGTCCGAAGGTGCAACGGCGATCGATCCAATCGTGGAGGTCGCCTGGTCGTCGAAGATGGCCTTGAATGTGAGCCCACCGTCCGTGGACTTCCAGATGCCGCCCGACGCGGTTGCGGCGTAGTAGGTGTTCGGATCGCCGGCCACACCCGCCACGCGGGTGATCCGGCCACCCTGCGACGGGCCGATGCTCCGGTACTTGAGCGCTTTCAGCTCCGGCACGACGGGAATGCCGTGCACGTGATCGGGCGTTGGGGACTGTGCGGCCGCCGACGCCGGCTGCGCGGACGCCTGGGCGGCTCTGCTGGTGGACGAAACGAACAGCGCGCCGGCCAGCATCAAGGCGGAGGCGGCAGGGAACACGCGACGGGAGGTCAGCATGGCTACAGAGAATACATTCGGTGGAGCGTTCGCGGATCCGGTCTCGAAGGGTCGGATTCCACGGGTCGGATTCTTGACCCGCTGCCGAAGACGGCTCACACTTCTCACGTGACCCGACCTGGACGTGTTCGATCCCTTCTGACTTTCGTGTTCGCGGCCGTGTCGCTGGCCGCCTTTGCCGTGCCGGTCGCCGCGAAGTCCTACTCGGCGGATCGGTTCGACGTGACGGCCCGGCTCCTGCCCGATCGGTCCCTAACCGTAGAGGAGCGGCTCGTCTTCCGCTTCGAGGGTGGCGACTACACGTACGTATTCCGCGAGATCCCGAAGAATCGCACGGACGGCGTTCGCGATGTCGAAGCCGGGATGGATGGCGTGCCGTTCCGCGTCGGCGACGGCCCGGGGTCAATCGAACTGAAGGAGGGCCGATCCGTCCGCGTGACGTGGCGGTTCGCACCGACGAGCGGCATCCACATCTTTACGCTCCGCTATCGAATGGCCGGCGTGCTCACGCTCGACGGCGTGGAAAACGTGCTGGCCTGGCGGGTGCTGCCGGGCAAGCACGAGTATCGAATCGGCTACGCCCGCGCGGTCGTGCAGCTGCCGCCGGGTGTGCGGCTCGTGGGACCGCCAACGGTGAGGCCGGCGGAGGCGGAGGTCAGCGTCCGCTACGCACCTGACGGACAGACCCCCCAGCAGATCGTGGCCGGCGGACAGAGCCTCGGGCGGGACGATGCGATCGGGCTCAAGGTGCGCCTCTCGCCTGAAGGGTTCGCGAGCACCTTGCCGATCTGGCAACGTGACGTCCTCGAACGGTCACGACGCGGTCCTTGGCTCCTGGTGGTCGCGGCCGCTGTGCTGGTGCTCGGCGTCAGTTGGCTCGCCGCGTTCTGGAGTGCGTGGCGGCGCTCGAGCGACCACGTGCACACGATGCCGTCGCGCAGGGCGGTGCCGCCACACCCACAGCTGCCGGTGGCCATCGCGAGCCGGCTCGCAGGGGCCGCATCAGGCGGGCCGCCCTACGCCGCGACGATGGTCGATCTCGCCGGCCGTGGCGTCGTCGCGATCGAGGAGCCATCCGCTCGTCGGCGGCTGCGAGGCCGCCAGTTCGTCGCACGACTGTTGCAGCAGCCGCCTGGATTGCGCCCGCACGAAGCCGCGTGGCTCGACGTTGCATTCGGCAGTGCTGGAACGCACCGGAGCCCGGACGTACCCCTCTACAGGCTGCAGCGTCAATTTGCGCGCCGCCGGAACGCATTCAGACCGGCCGTAGACGACGAGATGCGGCAGGCCGGCCTGATCGATCCGGAGCGTGTGCACGCTCGTAAATCCCTCGCCAGAGCGGCGATCGTCACCGCCGTTCTCGCGCTCGCCGGGGCAGGCGTCGCCATCGTGCTGGTGAGCAGATTCGGCGGGTGGGCTGCCGTGATCCCCGTCTCGCTGGCCCTGGTTGCGGCAGCCAACGCGATAGCGGCCGGCAGCTTCTCCATCTTTACGCGCGAGGGCGAGCGGCTTGCGCAGGAGTGGAAGGCGTACTTCGCGGACGTGCGCCGCGTGGCGAAAGCGAAGGAGCCGGAGCCCGCCTGGAACCGGTCCGATCTGCTGGCCTACGCCGTCGCGGCGGGCGTCGGCGCCGCGTGGGCGCGGCGGACCGCGGGAGCACCCGGGCAGTTTGCGCCGCCGGCGTGGTTCCACTCCGCGGCGGGCGCGGGGGAGGACCGCAACGTGTCGTTTGTAGCCTTCCTCGGCAGCCACGCAAGCGCTTCGCCCGCAGGGGCAGGAGCGAGCGCTGAAGGTGGCGGTGGCGGCGGTGCGGCTGGCGGCGGGTCGAGCGGAGCGGGGTGAAGACCGGGCGCCTCCCCCGCAGCTCCTTGGGAGCCCCGCTACGAGCGTCGCGACCGCAAACCCGCCGCCGCCCAGCGCCACGCCCAGCGCCTGTTATGATCGCGTCCGTCCTCATGAGCACAACCTACACCGCGAAAGACATCACCGTCCTCGAAGGTCTCGAGCCCGTACGCAAGCGGCCGGGCATGTACATCGGCGGCGTCGGCGCTTCCGGGCTGCATCATCTCGTCTGGGAGACGCTCGACAACGCCGTCGACGAAGCGATGAACGGGCACGCCACGACCATCGCGGTCACACTGCACGCGGACGGCTCCTCGCTCACAGTGGCAGACGATGGGCGCGGGATTCCGGTGGACAGGCATCCCAAGACGAAACAGAGCGCGCTCGAGGTGATCTTCACGGTGCTCCACGCAGGCGGGAAGTTCGAGGCCGGCAACTACAAGACGGCCGGCGGCCTGCACGGTGTCGGCGCGTCGGTGGTCAACGCTCTCTCGAAGGAGCTGGTCGCAACCGTCAAGCGCGACGGCTCCACCTGGGAGATGCGTTTCAAGCAGGGGAAGCCGACCGGCCCCCTCAAGAACCTCGGCCCATCGCGCGGCAGCGGCACGACTGTCTACTTCCATCCCGACCCGACGATCTTTCCGAAAGTGGAGTTCGATCCTGCCCTCATCCGCGAGCGGCTCGAGGTGATCAGCTACATCCACAAGGGCGTGAGGGTCACCTTCGAGAACGAGGCGACGAGCGAGAAGGAGGTCTTCCAGCACGAGGAGGGACTCGTCCAGTATCTCGAGAAGATCGTCCGCGAGCGCGGCACCAAGCCTGTACACGAGGCGCCGTTCACGCTCGAGCGTTTCAACGGACTGCGGGTGGACCTCGTCCTGCAGTGGACCGAGTCTACCGACGAGCACCTGCGCAGCTATGCGAATGGCATCCCGACCGGATCCGGCGGGACGCACGAGAACGGCCTCCGCGCGGGCGTGGGCAAGGCGGTCCGCAACTTCATCGAGACGCACAATATGTCACCGAAGGGCGTGACGCTGACGGCCGAAGACATTCGCGAAGGGCTCACGGGCGTGCTGAGCGTGTTCCTCGCGGAGCCGCAGTTCCAGGGCCAGACGAAGGACCGGCTGAACAACCCCGAGCTGCTCTCCGCGATCGACTCCACGGTGCGTCCGGCGCTCGAGCACTGGATGAACCACAACATCAGCGTCGCCGAGGCCGTCGTCGCGCGCATCATCCTCGCCGCGCGCGCACGCGAGGCGAGTCGTGCGGCGCAGCAGGAGGTCACGCGCAAGACGGCGACCTCCGCCCGCCTCGCCCTGCCGGGCAAGTTGACCGACTGTTCGTCCAACGATCGCGACGGCACCGAGATCTTCATCGTCGAGGGCGATTCGGCCGGCGGCTCCGCGAAGCAGGGGCGCGATCGGATCCGGCAGGCGATCCTGCCGCTGCGGGGCAAGGTGCTCAACACCGAGAGCGCGTCGCTCGCGAAGGTGCTCGAGAACAAGGAACTGTCCGACCTCGTCACGGCACTCGGCTGCGGGCTGGGCAAGAACTTCGACCTCTCCCGCCTGCGCTACGGGAAAATCATCATCCTCGCCGATGCGGATTCCGACGGCCACCACATCGCCACGCTGCTGCTCACCTTCATGTACCGCCACATGCCGCAGCTGATGGCCAACGGCCGCGTGTACCTCGCGCAGCCGCCGCTCTATCGGATCGACATCGGCAAGGAGACGTTCTGGGCCCTCGACGATCCGCACAAAGCCGACATCCTGAACAAGCACCGCAAGGGCGCCAACGGCCGCGCCACCCCGGAGATCACCCGCTTCAAGGGCCTTGGCGAGATGATGCCGAAGGTGCTGTGGGAGACGACGCTGAACCCGAAGACGCGCCGGTTGCTGCGGGTGGACATCGCCGATCAGATCGTCACGGACCGTGTCATCAACGAGTTGATGGGCAAGGACGCCTCTGCGAGGTTCCGCTTCATCATGGAGCGGGCGGAGGAGGCGGAGGAACTCGACCTCTGATGATGCCCGCCAGCACGTCAAGCCGGTCGACGGACCCTCTGCAGGGCTGAAGCCCTGCCCCACTTCCTCTCACGCTCATCAAGCATGTGGGGCAGGGCTTCAGCCCTGCCAGACGCCTGTGGGGCAGGGCTTCAGCCCTGCACGAGACGCATGTGAGGCACGGCTTCAGCCTGCACGAGACACATGTGGGGCAGGGCTTCAGCCCTGCAGGTCAGCCACCGGCCAAGCGCACCAAGCGTACGGGTAGTCCCCAAGGCGCGCAGCGAGACCCGCTCGAACCGGGTTCTCGAGAATGTAGCGCGCAACCGTCTCGTTTCCTTCAACCTCGCGAAGGACCCGATCGAAATACGATGGCTGCCACAGTCGCGCCCCCGTCCTCATCCGCCGGAAGGCATACCCGGTGTTCTGCTTCCACGCTCCGATGAACGTCCGCAGTTGCGCGTGTGGGCATCTGCCTGCCAGCAGAAGATGCACGTGGTCGGGCATGAAGCAGTAAGCGTTTATTGCGACGTCGTGGTTGGCCGCAAATGTCAGAAGCCGCTCACGTACCATGCGGGCGACCTCGCCGTCCATGAAGTGCCGTACGCGGTTCCACGTTGCGATTCGAACGTGATACCGGTAGAAGCCGATGTACTCGAACGCATCGAGGCGACGCGGCCGCCCAGGGGACATGCACTCGGGGCGGGCAAGGGGAGTGCCGGAGGATCACGCAGGGGCTGAAGCCCAGCCCACAGGGTGATTTGTGCAGGGCTGAAGCCCTGCCCCACATGCGTGCTGAGCGCGACACAACGTGGCAAGGGGAGTGCCGGAGGATCACGCAGGGGCTGAAGCCCTGCCCCACGGGTGATTTTTGCAGGGCTGAAGCCCTGCCCCACATGCGTGCTGAGCGTGACAGAACGTGGGGCAGGGCTTCAGCCCCGCTGACAGTTGACGCTACGGCAGTCGCTCCACCAGCCGATCGAAGGCGGCGAGCGCCTGGGCGTCCGTGAAGTTGCAGTGACCGAACGCCGTCACGATGACCTGTTCCAGCAAGCCGGTGGCGCCCTGATCGGCGACGTTCCCGGCGAAGAAGCCCTCGTGCCACGCTGGCACCACCGGGTCGCGACTTGTGTGTAACGTCTGCACGGGAATCTGCAGCGCGCCGGCGGGTGTGTAGTACTGCGCGACGTAGTTCATTGCGTCGACGTCGCCCGTCCACCGCTGGATCCCGGCGTTCAGTTCCGCATCATTTGCCGAGCCCGTGTAGACCGTCTCGCGGTTGTCGAAGGGAATGTGGCCGTTCGTGTGATCGAGCACGCTCTGCGTGTAGCGCAGGTTGAACCCGATCACGCTGAGCGCGGCGGCCACGAGCTCCTGGGGACTATTCGCGATAAGCCCGGCGACCGACGCGAACTGGAACGTCCTGGACGACCCGAAGCCCGCCACAAGCGCCCCTTGCACCGCGTTGAACAACGGCGAGCCCGGCGTGGTCGCCGTGGGCGGACGAAAGTCAGTGCCAGGCGGGATGTCGAACACGGACCCGGGGATCACACCGGGGAAGAAGTAGTCGAACGCAACCCGCGCATTGGCCATGTACTCGATCTCGCGCGGCGTGCCGCCGACGAACCCGCACATGATCAGCGCGCCGTCGTACTGGCCCGGATAGGTTTCCGCGGCCTGCAGCGCCGCCATCGATCCCAGCGAGTGGCCCGCCAGCAGCACCCGGCGCGGACGCCCGAACGTCGCGGTAAACAGGGCGGTCAGCTGGTGCGTCCGCTGGGCGCCGTCCTTGAGCGCGAAGCCGTTCTCCGAGAAGCTCGAGGACGCGACGGCAAACCCGCGGTCCATGAGCGCACTGCGCAGGATCGTGAAGTGGTCCTGCGCGGACGGCAACGCGACCGGCAGCGCGGGATCGACGATGCCGTGGGCGTAGACGACGAGGTCGCCGTTCCAGGCGGCGGGCATGTCGAGCGCATACAGGGCACCCGGGCCGGTCTGCCCTTCGACATGCTGCTGGGCGAGCGCCGGGCCAGCCGTGGCGAGGAGTGCGATCGCGATCATGCTGTGGATGGCGGTCAGTCTCATGGTGTTCTCCCGAACGCGTCTTGGCAGGGCCGAAAGCCCTGCGCCGTTACTGCGGATGCGCGTTCAGGAGGTACTTCAGGAAACCGCGGCGGACGTTACGTGTTGGTGGCCATAGCGTGCAGGAGTGTGACAGGGTGCGAGCGTGGCATGGCGGCTCCGTGTGAACACGGAGGCCACGAAGAACATAGGGACACGAAGAATACCAGGAGCAGACACCCTGTCTGAGGTGCGCGGGCAGCAGCGGGTGTTCTTCAGTGCCGGCGCGTCTTCGGAATGTCTTTCGTGGTCGTCGTGCGCCTCGTGCAAGACAGCACTACACACGCATCGCTCGCACTGCTTCGGCCAGAGCGGCAAGTGCTGCGGAGTCCGCGGCCGCATCACCGTGGGACTTGCCGTCGAGCAGCGGGCCGAGACCGAAATCCACCAGGAACGCCGCGGTGCCGTCGGGTGCGACCATGACGTTCCCGGGCACGAGCGAGCCGTGTGCGAGTTCCTTGGCGTGGCACCGGCGGAGCGTGGACGCGAGCGAGGCCAGCAGGACGATCGCCGCCGCGGGATCAAGGACGCCGGACTGCACCGCGGAGAGGATCGGCACCCCCTGTTTGAACACACTGAGCACCGCCGGGCACCCGGTCGCGTCGAGGCGAGCCGCCAGCGGCGGGACGAGCTCCGGTTCGCCGAGGTCCTCCAGGATCCGCGCCAACTCCGATAGCGCTTCGAGAAATCCTGCGGGCGCGGGTCTGCGCCACACCTTCAGTCGAAGCAACGCGGATGACGGCGCTTCCTGACGGACGAGAAACACGGACGCCGCGGCGCTGTGTCCAAGCGGCACCTGGACGACCACGTCGCGGACCGACACCGGCGCGAGCGCCTGCTCGAGCAGGCAGACGGGACAGAGTCCTTGAGGCCCGGTTGCGAGCTTGTGCTGGCTGCAGGCCATGCGATCACGACGGCGACAGCGCCCGGATCAGCTCGCGTACCTCATCGTCCACATCGGCGGGCGCGAGCACGGTTTCCGCGATCTCGAGCCGCAGGATGGCGCCAAACCGCTGTCGGAGCCTGTGCACGGCCACCTTCGTGGCGCCCTCCGTGAGCCCAAGCTGCTCTGCCACGATCCGGTAGGCGGGCAGGTCGCCTGTATCGGTGAGGTACGGCAGGAGCGCATCGGCAAGCGCGCCCTTCCCCGCCGCGAGGCATTCATCGCGGAGGCGCAGCAGCGCGCGGTCCAGGCTGATCGCGGCCCACTTGCGGTTGAACACGCGATCGGGAGAAGCGTCGTTCCTCGCTTCGAGCACGTATGTGCGCTCCGCCTCCTCGAAGTCGAGCGACAGACGCTGGAGCCGCCCGCCCCGCTTCACCGTGGTCGCGCGTTCGTGCTCGTTGATGACGTAATGCTGGAGTGCGCTGAGGAGAAAAGAGCGAAACCGCCCGCGGCCGGGATCCGCCGCGCGGAAGTCGTGGCGCTCGAGCACACGGGCGAAAAATCCCTGCGTGAGATCCTGCGCGTCTTCGGGCGCGTGGCCGCGGCGCCGCAGGAAGGCATAGAGCGGCGGCCAGTACGTCTGGCAGAGATCCTCGAGGGCCTCGCGGCGTTGCGGATCGGAGCTGTCCGCGGCGGCCGCGGCCACCAGGGTCCAACGGGTCGTGATGAAGCGGCCGGGCTCGAGGGTCATCGCAGGCCCACCTCGAGCTCCTGCAGGAACTCCAGCGGATCCTGCGGCCGCAGCTCGCGTTCCGAGGAAAGCGCTCGGCGGAAGAACGTGGCGGCCGGCTTCGAGAGGTCTGGGTGCGCCGGCGCGCCCGGGAACGTGATGGCTTCGGCGTCCGCGACATCAGCGCCGCCGAAGGTCACGCGCTGGTGGCGGAACGGATGGCTTCGCGTCAGCATCTCGTAGGCAATGACGCCGAGCGCCCAGACGTCCCAGCCGGGCGAGACGATGTCGCCGGCGGCCTGCTCCGGGGCCATGTAATCGAGCGTGCCGACCAGCAGCCCGGCGCTCGTGCCGTGGCCCCCTGGCGCGATCAATTGGGGACCGAACGCCTTTGCGAGCCCGAAGTCGAGCACCTTCGGGACAACCCCGGTCTCCTGATTCTGCAGGAAGATGTTCTCGGGCTTCAAATCGCGGTGCACGAGACCCTGCGCATGCGCGGCGCTCACGGCAGGGCAGATGCCCCGCAGGACGTGCAGGACTTCGCCGACGGTCAGGGGACGTCCGGAGCCAAGGCGCTGCCGCAGCGTCTGGCCTTCGAGCAACTCCATGACGAGAAACGCGCGACCCTCGCGATCGAGCCCGAAGTCGTAGACGCGGACGACGTGCACGTGCGCGAAGCCGGCGGCCGCCCGCGCCTCACGGCGGAAGCGGTCGGAGAGATCCGCCGAGATGACGAGGTCCTCACGAATCAGCTTTACCGCAACGGGGCGCTCGAGCGTTTCGTCCACGGCCGCGTAGACCGACCCCATTCCCCCGCGCCCCAGACGGCGATCGAGCCGGTAGCGTCCGTTCAGCCGCCGGGGCCCGCGCAGGGCCGTGAGCCGCTGCTGGTCGTGCGTGCACAAATCACGCGCGCCGTCGAAACAGCGTCCGCAGCTCTCGCACTCGCCCAGTCCGGTCGCGGGAGGCTCGCCTGGCGTCCGCCCGATCAGCAGCCCCAGGGCATGTGCGATGGTGACCAGCAGGTCGATGTCTTCCTCGTTGTAGGGCTCCTCGGAGCGGCGCGGACCCAGCGCGATCAACGCTGCCGGGATCTTCGAGCCGCCGCCGGTGATAGGCACCAGCAGCTCGATGCCGCGGCGCACCAGCAGTTCGCGCTCACCCGCGGGGAGCTGGCGCCTCACCCACGCCGTGTCGCCGAGCGACAGTGCGAGCGGCTTGCCGAGCACAGAGAGGAGCCCGATGACGGTAAGCGATGACGGCAGAGGCTCCTTCGCGCGTGGAGCGGATCCGTTGGCGGCCGTGGCGAACACGTTCTCCTCCGGGACGAACGTGAGTACCTCCACGAACGAGGGGTGCAGCGCCTGATCGAGCTGCTGCGCCAGGGACGGGGCCATGGCGTCGAAGCTCGAGGCCTCGCTGATCTGCTCCGCGATATTGCGCAGGAGCCGCTGCGCGTCATAGCGCTCGCGGAAGAAGCGCCCGTCAAGGCTCTTGAGCCACCGTTCGCGGCGCGACCGCGCAACCACGAGCGCTCCGGCGACGAGCGTGTACCACCACCACCGCGCCTGCAGGGTTTCGAGCAGCGGTTCGTGCCGGTGCAGCAGGAGCAGATCGACGAGCAGCAACGCAGCCAGCAAAGGAATGAGCGCGTCGAGCATCCGCCGGGCGAGAGCGTACCGCACGCCCTGCCGGACAATGAGGCTCAGATCGAACAGGCGATGACGCAGGATGGCGTAGGCAAAGGATGCCGGCACCGCGAGAAACACCAGCGAGAGCCCCGCCAGCGTGCGGGTGGCGAAGATGTCCGCACCGGCCTGCAGCCAGTACCCCAGCACAGCCCCCGCGCCGGCGGTGACGCCGACGACGGTACCGACCATGAGCACGCGGATGCGGCGGCGATCCGTGAGCGTCTCTGCCGCGCGGCCGTGCGCGGCGAGCATCGCCACGGCCCCGGCCGCATATGCGATGTTGACCAGGATGACGGCCGGGAGCGAGTCGGGCACGGTGGTCGCCGCGCCCGGCGGCGTCATCACCTGGTACCCGCTGAGGACGTGCCACGCGGCCAGGAGTCCCGCGGGGATCATCGCCGCCCCAAGCCTCCTGCCCGACCATGTGCGGCGCGGGAACACGGCGAAGAAGGCAAACAGCAGCGGGCCCACGATGACGCTCGCCGCGAACGGCGCCCAGATCAGCACGCGGAGCACGAGCGGCAGCGTCTCCCAGAACGTCGCAAGCCGCATCGGCAGAACGATCGACACGGTGGCAATCGCGCCGAGGAGCCACGCGCCAACGAGCGCCGAGGGTTGAGCGGCACGCCGCACCGCCACGAGGATCGCGAGCGCCAGGGTGATGAGCTGCGCGGACCGGAACGCGAGCAGGCCCGGGCGCGGCGACCCGAACAGCGACTCCCGGATGCCGGCCGTCAGCGGCACGGACACGGTGGACACCACGCCCGCGCGCTCGACCACGATTTCCAGCGGGTGCGAGGGATCGATGTGGACTTTCGCGCGCTGCCAGTCCAGCCCGCGCTGGATGTCCTGGGCATTCACCCGCACGATGTGGTCGCCGGTCCGGAGTCCGGCGCGCGCCGCGGGCGACCCGGCGAGCACACCGTCAGCGGTCATGCCGATCGCATCGAAGTGCGCGACGAATCCAATGGGGGCGACCCTGAGGAGATCGGCCGAGAGCAGCAGGCCGGCATACGCGATGTACGCGACGGCCACCACCGCCACGCACCACAGCACGCCGCGCGGGGCCGCCGCCGGAAGCGGTCCCTTGGAAGTGACGCCGCCGGCGGCCTCAGGCGCCCTCATCGCGGCAGTTGTGGTCGGGGTGAACTCAGCCGTGGTCGGCACTGTACTACAGCGCGTGGCCGAGTCGGCGGCCTCTTCACAGGGGCGATCCTCATCCGGATGCAGAACCTGCACATTTGGAGCAGCAGATCGCACGAAATTCGACATCCCCAGGCCCGTTACAGCCGCATTTCTTGCAATGCGCGACACTCACGATGCATAATTTGCAGGTCACGCCGCTCACCAACCCGTTCTCTGAAAGGACACTTCACCGATGGGATCTGCTGCGCTACAGGACGCCATCAAAGGCATTACCGACTGGGGCGTCACCGTTGGCCAGGTCACGGGTAAGCTGCCGAAGGCCACCGATGCATTCGGCAGCCTCACCTTCAATGACGAGATGCAGAAGGGCCGCCTCCCGAAGACGGTCTATCAGGCGCTCCGCCGCACCATCACGGCCGGCGAAGCACTCGATCCGACGGCCGCGGACATCATCGCGTCCGCCCTCAAAGACTGGGCGCTCGAGCACGGCGCGACGCACTACACGCACTGGTTTCAGCCGCTCACGGGCATCACGGCCGAGAAGCACGACTCGTTTCTCACGCCGACCGATCGCGGCAAGGCGGTCGCGGAGTTCAGCGGCAAGGAGTTGATCCGGGGCGAGCCCGATGCCTCCAGCTTCCCGTCGGGCGGCATGCGCTCGACCTTCGAGGCGCGCGGGTACACGGCGTGGGACCCGACCTCTCCCCCTTGGCTGCTGGTCAACCCGAACGGCGCGACGCTGGTCATCCCGACCGTCTTCGTGAGCTGGACGGGTGAGGCGCTCGACAAGAAAACGCCGCTCCTGCGCTCGCAGGAGGCGATCTCGGTGCAGGCGCTCCGGATTCTGAAGCTGTTCGGATCGCATGCCAGGCGCGTCATCACCACGTGCGGCCCCGAGCAGGAATACTTCCTCATCGACCGGCACTTCTTCTTCAACCGGCCCGACCTGATCAACGCCGGCCGCACGCTCTTCGGCGCCCGTCCGCCCAAGGGCCAGGAGATGGAAGACCAGTATTTCGGCGCGATCCCCGAGCGGGTGCTGGCCTACATGATGGAGGTGGAGACCGAGCTGTACAAGTGCGGCGTGCCGGTGAAGACGCGCCACAACGAGGTCGCGCCCAGCCAGTACCAGATCGCCCCGGTGTTCGAGAACGCGAACGTCGCCACCGACCACCAGATGATGGTGATGGAGACGCTGAAGCGCATCGCGCCGAAGTACGGCCTCGCGTGCCTGCTGCACGAGAAGCCGTTTGCGGGTGTGAACGGCTCCGGCAAGCACCTGAACTGGAGCATGAGCGACGACACCGGGAACAACCTGCTGAACCCGGGCGACACGCCGCACGACAACCTGCAGTTCCTGGTCATCTGTGCTGCGGTGCTTCGGGCGGTCGATCGGTGGCAGGGCCTCCTCCGCATGAGCATCGCGAGCGCAGGCAACGATCACCGGCTCGGTGCGAACGAGGCGCCGCCCGCCATTCTGTCGGTGTTCCTCGGTACGGTGCTCACGGGCCTCTTCGAGCAGATCGAGAACGGCACGGTCCAGGCCGCGCAGCTCGGAGGCGAGCTCGACACCGGCGTCGCGTTCCTGCCGAAGCTCTCGCGCGACGCAGGCGACCGCAACCGCACGAGCCCGTTCGCCTTTACCGGCAACAAGTTCGAGTTCCGTGCGGTGTCGTCGGGACAGAGCATCGCGATGCCGAACATCTGTCTGAACGTCGCCGTGACGGACGCCCTCGATTCGATCGCCACGGACCTCGAACAGGCAGTCAAGGGCGGCAAGTCCATCGAGGAGGCCGTGTCCGCACTGCTGCCCAGCGTCATCCGGGAGCACAAGCGGATTCTGTTCGACGGCAACAACTACTCCGAGGAATGGCAACAGGAGGCGGCCCGCCGCGGACTGCTGAACCTCCGCAACACCGTCGATGCGCTACCGGAGATCGTCAAGCCCGAGGTGATCGCGGTGTTCGAGAGACACAAGGTGCTGAACGCCCGCGAGCTGCGCGCACGCTGCGAGATCAACTACGAGGCCTACAACAAGACGATCAACATCGAGGCGCAGCTGATGGTGCTGATCGCGAACCGCTACATCCTGCCGGCGGCCATCGCCTACCAGTGCGCGGTGGCAACGTCGGTGGCGGCGGTAAAGGCCGCCGGCGGCGGAGGGGAGCAGCCGAAGAAGCTGCTCGATCAGCTCGGGAAGCTGGTCGACGAGCTGAAGTCGAAGTCCGACAAGCTCGCGCACGATCTCGAGCACGCGGGCGCGAGCGCCGACGAGCACGCGAAGTACATGCGCGACCGCATCGTGCCCGCGATGGTCAGCCTCCGTGAGACAGGCGACGCCCTCGAGGTGATCGTCCCGCACGGGGAGTGGCCGTTGCCCACGTATCGGGAGATGTTGTTCATCAAGTAGCTGACGTCAGGGACGCCGGGGACTTCCGAGCCTCGGCGTCTCACGGGCTCTCGGCTCTGGCGGTAGGCGGTGGGCGGTGGGCGGTGGGCGGTGGGCGGTGGGCGGTGGGCCGGTTCAATGCACGATGCACGATGCACAATGCAGACAGCGTCGGCAACACGAGGCTAGACCCGTTCTACATTTACCCGTCTACATTTTGCATTTTTCATTGTGCATTACGACTCGCAGACCTTGCGCAGCCCCGTAACCAGCCGAAGCATCCCCTCCCTCACCGCCTCCCCCTCCAGCGCCCCGTACGACACGCGCAGGTAGCAGCCCTCCGTCAATCCGAACGTTTCCCCCGCGATGGCGGCGACCTTGTGCTCGCGGACGAGGCGTTCCATCACGGTCATCGCCGTCAGCGGCGTCCGCACGCGCGGGAGGCAGTAGAAGGCACCGCCCGGCGTCGGCACGTCAGAGATGTCGGCAATCGACGTGAACAGATCCAGCACCTCGCGGCGGACGGCCGCGAGCGGGTCCAGAAAGCGCGCGGTCCAGGCGCGGCCCTCCTGCACGCATGCGAGCGCCGCGGCCTGCGACACGAGGGTGGGGCAAATCAGCACGGTGTCCTGCACCTTGTAGACGGCCTCGTTCAGCGCCTCGGGGATCGCCATGTAGCCGATGCGCCATCCGGCGAAGCCGTAGGCCTTCGACAGCGAGAACAGCGAGATCGTATGCGCGCCGGCACCGGGCAGCGAGCCGGGCGAGAAGTGGCAGTCATCGTCCCAGGTGAAATACTCGTAGGCCTCGTCCGAGATGTGCAGCAGCCCGCGCCGGGCGCACAGCTCGTTCACGGCACGCAGCGCGTCAGGGGGATAGACGGCGCCTGTCGGGTTGTTCGGGGAGACCGTCACGATCGCCCGCGTGCGCGGTGTGACCGCGCGTCGGAGCGCGTCGGGATCGATCTGGTACTGCGCGTCGGTCGGCACAATCA
This sequence comes from Vicinamibacteria bacterium, assembly GCA_963739995.1. Classification (GTDB taxonomy): domain Bacteria; phylum Acidobacteriota; class Vicinamibacteria; order Vicinamibacterales; family JAENWD01; genus CAVUCH01. The sequence goes on from CAVUCH010000004.1 coordinate 109,252, forward strand.
CCGGCACGCACCCGGCGATCCGCACCGCCATCTCGTGATTGAAGTAAAAGGGCGCGGGCAGGACAATCTCGTCCCCGATGGACGTGATCGCCTGGACCACCGAGAGGAACGCCATGTTGCTGCCCGCGGTCACGAGGATCCGGCTGCCGTCGAGATCGAGCCCGTTCTCCGCGCGCAGCTTCCGCCCGAGCGCCGCGACGAGCTCCGGACTGCCCTCGACAGGACCGTACCGGTGCGACGCCACGAGCCCCGCCGCCTCCCGCGCGGCGTCGACGGCGGCCGGTGGCGGGCCCCACGACACCATCCCCTGCCCGAGCGAGATGGTGCCCGGATAGCCTCTGATAAGCTCTCCGACGACCGGAATAATCGGGGCCTGAACCGCATCCATCCGTGAGTGCATGGGCCATTATGGCTGAGGGCTGAGGGCTAAGGGCTAAGGGCAGGGCTAAGGGCTATTAGGGCTCGCAGAATGCCTGATGAATCGCAGAATCTGCTAAATGAGATCGGGAGGTGTTTCAGAATGATCAGAGTTCTCATCACCGGCGGCACGTTCGACAAGGAGTACGACGAGCTCCAGGGACGTCTGTACTTCAAGGCCACGCACCTTCCCGAGATGCTGCGGCTCGGCCGCTGCCGCGTGCCGGTCGAGGCAGAAACGGTCATGCTCGTCGATTCGCTGCAAATGACGGATGACGACCGCGCCCAAATCGCCGAGACCTGCCGGAACTCTCCCGAAACCCAGATCGTCATCACGCACGGAACCGACACGATGGTGGAAACAGCGGCGGCGATCGCTGCCGCCGCACCTGGCAAGACCATCGTCCTGACCGGCGCCATGGTGCCTTACGCGTTCGGCAGCTCGGACGGCCTTTTCAATCTCGGGAGCGCCATTTCGTACGTGCAGTCGCTGCCGCCCGGCGTCTACATCGCGATGAACGGGACGCACTTTGACTGGAACAACGTGCGGAAGAATCGCGAGACCGGAGTGTTCGAGGTGGTGCGGTGAGGAGAGGTCGGCGCCGCGGAGCTCGGCTGGTGGCTCACCGTTTACCGTTCACTGTTGACCGTTCACGTTTCACCGTTGACCCTGACCGTTAGCCCTTGGCCCTTAGCCTTTTAGCCCTTCCCCGGAGCAATCATCGATGAGATTTCTGCGCATTCTTTTCAAAGTGGCGCTCGCGCTGGTGGTGATCGTGGTGCTCGCGGGCGTGGTCGCGTACGTGCTGGCCGGACGTCGCATCGATCGGACCTACCAGGTATCCACGCCCCCGGTGGCGGTGCCGACCGACGCCGAGGCGATCGCGCGCGGGAAGCGGCTGGCGACGGTGGTCGCCCCGTGCGGCGAATGCCACGGAGATGACTTCGGCGGCAAGGTGATGATCGACGAGCTCGCAATGGGCACGCTGCACGCGGCCAATCTCACGCGCGGCCGCGGCGGTATCGGGGCCACCTACTCCGATGAGGATTGGGCCCGGGCCATGCTGCACGGCGTCAGAAAGGACGGGCGCTCGGTCGTCTTCATGCCGTCGCACGATTTCCGGTTCACGAAGCGCGACGTCGGCGACATGATCGCCTTCCTCCGATCGGTGCCGCCCGTGGACCGGGAACACCCGGCGCCGCGGATCGGCATCATGGCCCGCGCACTGTCGTTCGGCCCCCTGCCGCTCCTCCCGGCGGAGCTGATCGATCACGACCGCGTGCGCTTTGCCGAGCCGCCCGCGGGCAGCGATCCCGTCGCGCTCGGCCGTCACATCGTCGACACGGCCGGCTGCCGCGGCTGCCATCAGGCGGATCTGACCGGCGGCGCCGGCCCGCCCCCGGGCGCCTCGAACATCACGCCCGTCGGGATCGGCGACTGGTCCGACGCGGATTTCGTCCGGGCCATCCGCACCCACGTCCGTCCGAACGGCACCAAGATCGCGGAGACCATGCCGGCGGGCTACGGCGGGATGAGCGACCAGGAATTGACGGCGATTCATGCGTATCTGAAGACCGTCCCCGGCAAAGGCAAGCGCTCGAAGGTACAGGACGCGCAGGCGGACTGAGGGTTGCACGTTCGCCCGTTGTGCGGTACTCGATTGAGACCGCCAACGCCGACGTTGTGAGCACTGATCGTCGCGCTGGGCGAGTTCGGCTTCGGCACACATCTCACGCGGCCCGATCGGACGCGCGGGACAGCGCCCCTATCCGGCGGAAGCCGGATACCAGGTGCCGCCTTGATAGAATGACCCCCTATGGCCGATTGGTCCGGCGTGGGGGGGGTGAACGAGGGCTACGTCCTCGAGCTGTACGAGCGGTTCCGCGAGGACCCCTCGTCGGTTGACGCGGCCACGCGCGCCGCGTTCGAGGCATCGCCGCCGGCGTTCGCGGGCGCCCAGCCGGCCTCCCGATCCGAACAGGGGCGCGCCGCCGGAGCCATCGGCCCCGCCGACGTCCGAACGATCGTTGGCGCCGTCAACCTGGCAGAGGCGATCCGGCGGTATGGTCACCTCGGGGCACAGCTCGACCCGCTCGACACGCCGCCCTGCGGCGACCCCTCGCTGGCACCGGAGTCGCACGGCATAACAGAGGACGACCTGCACGGGCTGCCAGCCTCACTCGTCGGGGGACCCGTGGCGGAGCGTGCGGAGAACGCCGCCGAAGCCATCGAGGGGCTGCGCCGCGTCTACTGCTCGCGCACCGGCTACGACTACGCGCACATCTTCCGGCCGGAGGAACGCCGATGGCTGCGGCATGCGGCCGAGGCGGGGCTCTTCCGCGCGCCCGCGAACCCGCTGAATGCCTACGAGCTGCTCGATCGCATCACCGAAGTGGAGACCTTCGAGCGATTCCTCCACCGCACCTTCCCGGGCAAGACGCGGTTCTCCGTCGAAGGGGTGGACATGCTCGTCCCGATCCTCGACGAGCTCATCGCCGACTCCGCCGACGCGGGCGTCAAGCACGTGATCATCGGAATGGCGCACCGCGGGCGGCTGAACATCCTCGCCCACGTCCTGCAGAAGGGGTACGCGCAGATCCTTGGCGAGTTCAAGGACTCGCAGCGCGATCAGCCGTTCCGCGAGGATCTCGGCTGGACGGGCGACGTGAAGTACCACTCCGGCGCCCGCGTCTCGGTGCAGGAGGGCGGCGAGCTCGTGATTGCGATGCCGCCCAACCCGAGTCACCTCGAGTTCGTGGACCCGGTGGTCGTCGGGATGGCGCGCGCCGCGGCCACGGATGCGGTCGAGCCAGGAGCGCCGAGGCTGCAGCACGGGCGCACGCTGCCGATCCTGATCCATGGGGACGCTGCGTTTCCGGGTCAGGGCATCGTCGCCGAGACGCTCAACCTCGCGCGGCTGCCCGGCTACGATGTCGGCGGCACCATCCACGTCATCGCGAACAACCAGCTCGGGTTCACCGCCACCGCGAAGCAGTCCTACAGCACGTCCTACGCAAGCGGCATGGCGCGCGGCTTCAAGATCCCCATCGTGCACGTGAACGCCGACGATCCCGAGGCGTGCGTGGAAGCGGCGCGGCTGGGGGCGGCCTACCGCGCGAGGTTCGGACGGGACTTCCTGATTGACTTGATCGGCTACCGCCGCTACGGGCACAACGAGGGAGACGAGCCCTCTTTCACGCAGCCCGTGATGTACCGCTCCATCCCGAACCACCCGACGGTGCGGGAGATCTGGGTGCGCACGCTGGAGGAGCGCGGCACGACGCTGCCCGAAGCGCCAGACGCGATCGTCGCGCGCTACACGCGGATCCTCGAATCGGCGCTCGAGGAGGCGCAGCGGCATCCGGACGATGGGATTGCGTATCCGGAGCCGCCGCCCCGTGGCATCGCGCGGCAGGTGGCCACGGCCGTGCCCCTCGAGCGGCTCCGCGCGCTGAACGCCGCGCTCATGGGCGCACCCGAAGGCTTCAATGTGCACCGGAAGCTCGAACGGATCCGCGAGCGCCGGCGCCACGTGCTCGACGATCCCGAGGGCCGCACCATCGACTGGGGCACCGCGGAGGATCTCGCGTGTGCGTCGCTGCTCGAAGACGGCGTGCCCATCCGCCTGACCGGGGAAGACGTCGAGCGCGGCACCTTCAGCCACCGCCACGCCGTGCTGCACGATGCGGAGACGGGCCGCCTGCACATCCCGCTCCAGACGCTGCCGCAGGCATCCGCGTCGTACGAAATCCACAACAGCCCGCTGAGCGAGAATGCCACCGTGGGGTTCGAGTTCGGCTACAACGTGCAGGCTCCGGCGACGCTGGTGCTGTGGGAAGCGCAGTACGGCGACTTCATCAACGGCGCGCAGGCCGTCATCGACGAGTTTCTCACGTCGGCCCGCGCGAAGTGGGGGCTGACGCCGTCGCTCGTGCTGCTGCTGCCGCACGGGTACGAGGGCCAGGGCCCCGAACACTCGAGCGCACGGGTCGAGCGGTTTCTCGAGGCGGCGGCCGACATCAACCTGCGAATCGCGAACTGTACGACGTCGGCGCAGTACTTTCACCTGCTCCGCCGTCAGGCGGCGCTGCTCCTGCCCGATCCGCTGCCGCTCGTCGTTCTCACGCCGAAGAGCCTGCTGCGGCATCCGATGGTGGCCTCGCGTCCGCTCGACCTCTCGGAAGGCCGGTGGCAGCCCGTCCTCACCGACCCCGAGGCGCTCGCGCGGGCCCGCGAGGTGCGGCGCGTGATTCTCTGCAGCGGCAAGGTGTACGTGGACCTCATCTCGAGCGAGTTCCGCGCCCAGCACCCGGAGGTCGCGATCTGCCGGATGGAGCAGCTCTATCCGTTCCCCTGGGCGGATCTCCACCCCGTGCTGGACGGGTTCCCCAACCGCGAGGAGATCGTCTGGGTGCAGGAAGAGCCGGAGAACATGGGCGCGTGGGAATTCGTCCGCCCGCTACTCGAAGACGTCATCGATGGCGGCTGCCCTCTGCGCTACGTGGGGCGTGCCCGGAGCGCGAGCCCGTCCGAAGGCTCGATGACCTGGCACACGAGGAACCAGCAGACGCTCATCGCCGAAGCGTTCGGCCCCACGAAAGAGCGCACGCAAACAAACATGGTCCTATCGAAGCAGGTGTAGTGACAGCGTCGCGGCCAGCGTCAGCATCACAGTCAACGTAGCGCCCGACTCGAGTCGGGCGGTTGAGGACGGGCCACCGCGCCGCACGCAGCAGAGTCGCAAGGAGTCCCCGTGTCGCAAATCGTCGTCCCCCAGCTCGGTGAGTCCATCGTCGAAGCCCGTGTCGCCCGCTGGCTGAAGAAGGTCGGCGATTCCGTGACCCCCGGCGAGCCCGTTGTGGAGCTCGAGACCGACAAGATCGATCTCGAGGTGGGCGCGGATCAGGCAGGCGTCCTCACGCGGATCGATCGGCAGGAGGGCGACGATGTGAAGGTCGGCGAGCTGCTTGCGGTAGTGGAACCGGGCGCCGCCGCATCAGCGGGAGCGCCTGCCCCGACACCTGCGGAGGCATCAGCACAAAGGCCGCAACCGGCGGCGTCCGCCGCACAACCAGCGCCGGCGCAGGAACCGGCTGCGCAACCCGCAGCCTCCGCAACCCCTGCGGACGTCAAGGCCACAGCTACGGCGCGGCGGATGGCGGACGATCACGCGGTGGATCTGTCGCAGGTGGCCGGCACCGGCGAGGGAGGGCGCATCACGAAGGAGGATGTGCAGAAATACCTTGCGGGGGGTCAGGCTCCAGGCTCCAGGCTCCAGGCTTCAGGCGGTGTTCAGGCTCCGGGCTCGACGCAGGCTCCAGGGTCCGGGCCCCAGGCTCCACCCCGGCAGGCGCCGGCCGCGGAGCAACCGCCCTCCGCCAGCCGACCGGCGCCGTCCGCCCCCCCGCGAGCCAGAAAGCCAGGCGAGCGGACCGAAGAGCGCGTCCGCATGTCAAAGCGCCGCGCGACGATCGCCCGGCGACTCGTCGAGGCGCAGCACAATGCCGCGATGCTCACCACCTTCAACGAGGTGGACATGTCCGCGGTGATGGCCCTCCGCACGCGGCGGAAGGAGGCGTTTCAGAAGCGCCACGGTGTGAGCCTGGGCCTCTCGTCGTTCTTCGTGAAGGCCAGCGTCGGCGCGCTCCGCGCGTTCCCGCGGCTGAACGCGGAAATCCAGGGCGACGAGATGGTGCTGAAGCACTACTACGACATCGGCATCGCCGTCGGCGCGAGCGGCGGCCTGGTGGTACCCGTGCTGCGCGACGTCGACACGATGTCGTTCGCGGAGATCGAGTTCGCTGTCCGCGACTACGCGAAGCGCGCGGAGGACGGCACGCTCACGCTCGAGGATCTCACCGGCGGCACGTTCACGATCACGAACGGCGGCGTGTTCGGGTCGCTGCTCTCGACACCGATCCTGAATCCCCCGCAGGTCGGCATCCTCGGCCTGCACAAAATCGAAGACCGCCCCGTTGCTGTCGGCGGCCAGGTGGTGATCAAGCCGATGATGTACGTTGCGCTCAGCTACGACCACCGCATCGTCGACGGCCTGGAGGCGGTGCAGTTCCTGGTCAAGGTGAAGGAGCTGATCGAAGATCCCGGGCAGATGCTGATCGAGCTGTGAGGGGGGACGACGGGGCGGCTAGGCGGTGGGCGGTGGGCGGTGGGCGGTGGGCGGTAGGCGGTGGGCGGTAGGCGGTGGGCGGTAGGCGGTGGGCGGTAGGCGGTGGGCGGTGGGCGGTAGGCGGCTAGGCGGTGGGCGGTGGGCGGTAGGCCGGTAGGGCGGCGGACCTTGTCGGCGCGACGGGCGCCGGGTCGGGCGACCGGCGGCGGCACTTCAGTTCCGGCGGACACTGCCCCACACCGTCTGCAGCGGCCACATCTCCACCGGCTTCCGCAGGCGCGCACTCTGCACCGGCTCAACGTGGGTGAACGGCTTCGTGGGAAACAGTCGATCGGAAACGACAGTCTCACCATCGTTGGCGAACGCTTCGACCATCGAGCGATCGACGATGACGCGGAGGTGGACGCCGCCTTCGACCGCCCGGGCGGGACCCGCGTGCCGGCCTGGATACTGCGCGAGTGGTGCCGCACGCGAGCGCCGGCGATCCACGAAGACCTCGAGCGGTGAGCTGCCGACCCCGACGAGCACCTCTTCCCCCCTCTCGTTGAACAGCCTGAGCCCCACGTGTTCTCCGCCGGTTGCAGACACGTCCAGCGTGATCTCCGCTGCCGCCGGAAGCGTCGTCCGTGTGGCGACCGGCACGGGCGCCCCTCCCATCCGCAGGCTCTCCAGCTCCCGTACCGGACGCTGCACCAGGCGCAGCCCCGCCGGCGTCCGCCGAAGGGAGAGCTCACGCGGCAGTGACATGGCACCACGCCAGGGACTCGTCGGCTCCTCGTTCGCGTAGAGCCAGTTGCTCATCCACGCCATCCAGATGCGCCGCCCGTCGCTGGGCGGAATGTCGGAGAAGCTGATGGTGGCGTAGAAGTCCTTGCCGTAATCGCTCCAGAGGGTCTCGGACGCGGGCGCGTCGTTCACGAACGTCCGTCCGTCGAAGCGGCCAACGAAGTACTGCCCGCCCGAGCCGCCGGCAGCGCCGCCCGGATTGAGATCCACATCGAGCAACCAGCGCGTCTCGCCGGCCGTGCTCTCGATGGTGAGCGGAAACAGATCCGGACACTCCCATACGCCGCCGGTCGCGCCGGCCGGCCCGAAATCGCTGAGTGTCTCCCAGCGCTTCAGATCGGGTGAGCCGAACAAGCGCACCTTGTGCTGGTCGGGCAGCACCGTCACCATCACCCAGCGCTTCGTGTCCTCGTGCCAGAACACCTTGGGATCGCGGAAGTCCTTCAATCCGAGATCGATGACCGGGTTGCCGGGATACTTCGTCCACGTGCGTCCACGGTCGATGCTGTACGCGAGGTTCTGTGTCTGCTTCGTCTCCGTGTGCCCCGTGTAGATGGCCACGAGGCACGGGCGCCCGCCGCACAGCCCGCTCGAGTCCGTGCGATCCACGACCGTGCTGCCGGAGAAGATCATGACGCCGTCCTCCTCGCGGAGTGCGACCGGCAGGTGTTCCCAGTGCAGCAGGTCGCGGCTCACACCATGTCCCCAGCTCATATGCCCCCACCGGTCGCCGAACGGGTTGTGCTGGTAGAACAGGTGATACTCGCCGTCGAAGAACACGAGCCCGTTCGGGTCGTTCATGAAGTTCGCTGGCGGCGTGAAGTGGATCTGCGGCCGCAGCGGCTCATCGAAGCGCACGGCCGCAGGACTCGGCGCCTGCGGGGTCAGCGGGGCGCCGAGGAGGAGCAGAAGCGCGCAGAGCGGAAGACGAGAGCGCATGGCGACGGCCCGGGATTCTCTATTTCGCCAACGCATCGGGCCTCATCTGGAACTTTATGACTTTGCTCGGCGTTCCCTTCCCGCCCTCCATGTGGAACGGGGCTCGCGTGCTGACCGTGGACCAGAGACCCCTGCCTTTCCACCCGGCATTCGGATCGTCGATGCGGCCGTCCATCCACTTCGTGTAGAAGCCGAGCGGATAGGGCACGCGCAGGACGATCCACCTGCCGTCCTTGAGCGCGAGCAGTCCTTCGGACTCGTTCCCCGTGTTGATCGGGATGTTCTTCCCGAGCCCGAACGTATCGAACTGGTCCACCCACGTGTAGTAGCTCGCCTCCGCGCTGCCGGACGTCGTCACACCCTTCATCTGCGGCAGCGGCTCGGGGTAGAGCGTCCAGCCTTCGGGACAATGCTTTCCCGTGGCCTCCGGTCCGTTCAGCGAGCCCTTGCACTTGCGACGGTCGAAGCTGGCCATGTGACCGCTGGCGAGGGCGACCCAGGCGACCCCGTCGCGATCCACATCCATGCCTCGCGGCGAGAATCCGTGCACGGGCGCCTTCGGGTCTTCCGCCGGCGTTTCATACACCTCCGCAAGCGCGGTCTCAGGCGGATTCAGGCCCGGGACGAGACGGACGACCGCGCCCGGGTAGCCGAGCACCGAGCCCCACACCGATCCGTCGGGCGCGGGCGACACCGAGTACAGTCCGCCGCCACCGTAGCGACGGTCCTTCACGGGATCGGGCGGAGCGTTCGGCTCCGTGTGCGGGTCGCGCCGGCCGTTGCCGTTGGTGTCGATGATGAGCGCCGTCCACCCCTGCGACTTCATCTCGTCGCCGGTCTGGTCGAACATCTTCGTATTCAGCCACCCCATTACCGGCCCGCCGCCGCTCGTCCACAGCGTGTGATTCTCGTCCTCGGCGAACATCAGGTGGTGCGTGCTGAAGCAGGTGCTGATGTGCGTCAGCTTCCTGGTCGCGGGATCGTAGACAGCGAGGTGGCGGGACGCGCGATCGACCGGCGTCACCTGCGCCGACGGGTGCGTAGAGCCGGCCTTGCACTCGGGCGGGTTGTCCGGCGGCCGCACGGCGGCCGTGATCCACACGCGCCCCTTGTGGTCGAACATCGGGTTGTGGACGTTGGTGCGGCTCTTCCAGATCGGCTCGTCGCCCCAGTACGGGGAGCGCTGGGGCATCTCAGGATCCCGTGCGGCCGTGTTCGGATCGCGCACCGTGAGCGGCACCTGGCTCGTGGCGTGGCGCACCGGGTCGAGCACCGGCAGGTAATCGGCGCTCTCCTCGAGCGCGCCGTAGATGGGCCCGTTCGCATTCAGGGTGGGATTGCGCCGATCGGTCGAGACCTCGTCGTGCAGGTATGCCCTGGGATCGGCCCAGTCCCACTCCGTGATCACGACGTGCCGTTCGATCCCGCGTGGCCGCGGGGGCGCCGGCGGCAGCTCGCCTTTCGCGATGCGATCGGTCCATTCGGCGAACATCGTGAGGGCGCGCGGCCCGAGGTTGTTGATCGTGCCGATCATGGTCGTTCCGGCCTGCCCGGACTGGATGCGCCGCTCCCAGGCGTCACGCGAAGAAGCGAACTTGCCGAGAGATGGCGGGAACTCGCGGGTGGCCTTGTTGCCCAGCTGGTGGCAGGCGAGGCAGTTGCCTGACTTGACGCTCCGCAGGAAGTCTCCCTGCGTCTTGACGTCTGGCGAGATGCCATTCCCCGCCGGGCCCGTGCCGGGGAACTCGTCCGCCTTCGGTGGCTCGACGAGCGAGAACCAGTAGCCGGCAGGATAGTATTGCGCCGCCGAGTGCGCGTCTGGCGCCGGCACGGCAGCCAGGTTCACGAGCTTGCCGGGGATCGACTCCACCTTGGCAGAGTCCACCAGCCCATAGCCTCGGGTCCACACACGGTAACTCGCCTTCGGCAGATCCGGGACCAGATACCCTCCTGCATCGTCGGTCACGACTATGCGGACAAACTTTGTCGGGAGGTCGGAGGTCTCCGCAATCACCCAGACGCCGGCCTCCGGCCCGCGCGGGCCGGTGACGACGCCGGCGATATCGTCGGGATCAATTGGGATGGCGGCGCCTCCGCCCTGGAATGCATCTCGCGCGTGCAGGAGCACCGTGAGGCACAGGACCAGGACAACGCTGATACCGGCAAAACGCCTGAGCATGATCGGACCTCCACGGGAGTGGGGGGATTATCGATCTAATTGGGCGGTAGGCGGTGGGCGGTAGGCGGTAGGGCGGTAGGCGGTGGGCGGTGGGCGGTGGGCGGTGGGCGGTGGGCGGTAGGCGGTGGGCGGTAGGCGGTGGGCGGTGGGCGGTGGGCGGACGTAGGCGGTGGGCGGGTTCGAGTACGGCCGCGAACAGCGGGCCGGCTGGTGCGCCGGTAACCTAGTGGCCTGTATCGGCTGAAGCGGTAGTGGATTTCGGAGCGCGGCGCCTGGCTGGCAAGGCGCGACGACCGAGCATACCGGGAGTATTCGAGGGAGGAGCAACGCCGCCAGCCGGGATGCCCCGCCCGAAAGGCACTACTGATTCAGCTGATACAGGCCACTAGGAGCCGCGGAGGCGCCTCGTGTTGCGGCCCGAACTGCATCGGGCCCGCACATCTGGTCAGAAGACAACGGATGGCTGGGGAGCCGGGCCTTCAGTCCCGGCGGACGATCACGCTGAGCACGAGTCCCAGCACCAGGCGCGAGACGCCGAGTGCTATTGCGAACGTGCTCCCGAGCGCAACGGTGAGGACTGCAGCGTCCATTGTCCTGATCATCGGCAGATCTGGCGCGCAATATAGAGGGCGTGCACAGTTCCCGCGAACTCCCGCTGACAGAAGTGTGACAATCGGCGGCCGGCTCGTCCTGTAGCATTGCCGGATGCTCGATGTCGAAGTCGATTCTCCGGCGGCAGCCGCGCCCGTGTCATGGAGCGCTCGCCTGGCGCCATTCCGCCACCCGGATCTCGCCCGTAGCGTATGGCAGCTCTCGAGCACGCTGGCGCTCTTCGTGACCGGCTGGTGGCTGATGTACGCCAGCCTGCGCCTTCCCTATGGGGTGACGCTCCTGCTGACGGTGCCGACCGGCTTCATGCTGATCCGGCTGTTCATCATTCAGCACGACTGCGGCCACGGCTCGTTCTTCAAGTCCAGCAAGGCCGCCGACCTCGTGGGCGCGTGCCTGGGCGTGCTGACGATGACGCCGTACACCTACTGGAAGCGCACGCATGCGATGCACCATGCCACGTCGGGCAATCTCGATCATCGTGGGTTCGGCGACATCAACACGCTGACGGTGCGCGAGTACCTCGCGAAGACGCCGCTGGAGCGGCTGAAGTACCGCATCTACCGGCACCCCGCCATCCTGTTCGGGATCGGGCCTTCGCTGCATTTCATGGTCGTGCACCGGCTGCCCACCATCGTCCCGCGCGAGTGGTGGCGGGAACGCCGCAGCATCATGCGCACCAATGCGGGGCTGGCGGCGTTCATCGTGGCGATGGGGCTGCTGGTCGGCTGGAAGGCGTTCCTGCTCGTGCACCTGCCCCTGATAGCGTTCAGTTCCTCGATCGGCGTGTGGCTTTTCTACGTGCAGCACCAGTTCGAGCCGACCTACTGGGAGCACGACGAGGGCTGGTCCTACGACGCCGCGGCGCTCGAAGGCAGCTCCCACTACGAGCTGCCGCGCCTGCTTCGGTGGCTGACCGGCAACATCGGCCTGCACCACGTGCATCACCTCAACGCACGGATTCCGAATTACCGTCTGCAGCAGGTCCTCGAGGAGGTCCCCGAGTTGCAGCAGGTCACCCGAATCACCCTCTGGCAGAGCATCCGCTGCGCGTCGCTGGCACTGTGGGACGAACGCACGCGGACCCTCGTGCCCTTTCCGTAGTGGCCTGTTCTCGTCATATGTAGAGCGCGTGGCGGCCGCGGATGCGAGCGGCTCGGAGCACCGCCGCCATGCGCTCGCAGTGCCAGAGCGCGCAAGTTGGTCAATCTCGCTCGAGCTCCCGATCGAGAGAGTCCGCCCGGCGCCAGACTTGTCGCACGCTCCCCTCCGGCCCCGTCAGTACACTGAACAGTTTGCCTCCCGAGATGCCGAGAAGATTCAGGGAGAAGCGCGTGTCCCCACTCGGGAGCGCTGTTCCGCCCGCCGCGAGGACGACCGCACGGCTGGATTCTGAACTCCTGAATTCGATGCTTCATCGAGGTGGCACGTGGGCGATTCCAATCTGCGCAGCACCGGGGCGCGCCTCGCTCGCGTCCCGGAAGCCCTGCCCGCCCGACAGCCACGGCCGGCGCTCGGGCATCCTGCGCCCGACCGCGTTGCGGCTCTCCACCCCGTTCAGCTCTCGGTCATTCTCCCGTGCCTGAACGAGGCAGACACGATTGCGACCTGCGTCCGCAACGCGCTCGAAGGAATCAGGAACGCGGGCGTGTCCGGAGAAGTCGTCGTCGCCGACAACGGCAGCACTGACGGTTCCCCCGTGCTCGCCCGGGCGGCTGGAGCCCGTGTCTGTGCGGCGCACGAGCGCGGCTATGGCGCCGCGCTCATGGCCGGCATCGCTGCATCGTCCGGCACATTCATCATCATGGCAGACGCTGACGAGAGCTATGACCTGACGGATATTCCGAGGTTCGTCGAGCTGCTGGGGCAGGACTACGAGCTCGTGCAGGGCTGCCGGTTGCCCGGCGGCGGCGGGGTCATTGCGGCCGGTGCAATGCCTTGGATGCACCGGCACCTCGGAAATCCCGGCCTTTCGTGGATTGCACGGCGGTGGTTCAGGACCAGGGTCACAGATATCTACTGCGGGATGCGGGCGTTCCGCCGTGATCTCTACGACCGACTGAGCCTGAGATGCACCGGCATGGAGTTCGCGACCGAGATGATCGTCAAGGCCAGCCTTCATGAGGCCAGGATGACGGAGGTACCGATCACGCTGCATCGCGACGGCCGGCGGTCGCACGCGCCGCACCTCCGCACGTTCCGGGACGGCTGGCGCACCATCGCCTTCTTCCTGCTGTGCAGTCCCAAGCGGCTCTTCTTGTGGCCGGGTGTGGCGCTCGCCCTGGTGGGCCTGATCGGTTACGCACTGGCGATGCCTGCGGCCACCATCCGAGGCGTGACGTTCGATGCGCACACGCTCCTCTTTGCCAGCCTTGCGCTGCTGACGGGATACCAGAGCACCCTGTACGCGTTGTTCGCCAAGGTATTCGCCATCAACGAGCAGATTCTGCCGCCGGATCCCGCCATCGACCGCGCGCTCGGGTGGCTCACACGCGAGCACGGCGTGCTGGCCGGTTCGGCCTTGTGCGCTGCCGGTGGTGCGCTGCTGGTGTACGCGATCGTGCTCTGGTCCCGCGCCTCGTTCGGGCGTCTGGATTACGCGTCCACGATGCGCCTCGTGGTGCCGGGCGTGACGCTCAGCAGCCTCGGCCTGCAGACCGTTCTCGGGGCGTTCCTTCTCAGCATCCTCGAGCTGCGGCGCCGATGAACGCCGATTTCGATGCAATCGCCGAGTCGTACGACCAGGGTACTCGATGGCGGGCTGCGGATCACGGGTGAGCACCGTGAGTACTTTGCGCGAGCCAGGGTGGCGCGGACGGCAGCGTACGCCCGCCGGCTGAAGCGGCCTACGCGGCTGGTACTCGACTACGGATGCGGCACAGGCGCGACCACGCCGCTGCTGGCGCAGGCCCTCGGAGCCGACTTCGTCGTGGGCGTGGACGAATCGGCTGCATCGCTCGCCATCGCCCGCCGCAGGTTCGCCTCCCCGCACATTCGATTCGCCGCACCCGACGAACTGCGCAAGACAGACGTCTTCGATGTCGTGTACGTGAACGGCGTCTTCCATCACATCGATCCGGAGCAACGCGTGAGCGCCATCGGCAGCGTCGCTCGTGCCATCCGGCGCGGTGGGCTGCTTGCCTTGTGGGAGAACAACCCGTGGAATCCCGGAACACGATGGGTGATGCGCCGTCTGCCTTTCGATCGCGACGCACAGATGTTGAAGCCCTCTGAGGCCGCCAGACTGCTGAGCACGAAGCTGAGCGTACTGGCGACGCAGCACTGCTTCTTCTTTCCGAGGCTGCTGTCGTCGCTTCGGCGATTCGAACCGATGTTGATGGGCGTGCCGCTCGGCGGCCAGTACGTCGTGTTCGCCACTCACCGCGGAGATCCGCGGGCCTGCCCACGGTGAACCAGCCGTCCCTTCTGCTCACCCTGGCTGGCGCCCTGGTGCCTCTGGCGATCCTGTTCGCGGTTCGTCGGGTGCCGGTGCAATACCTTCGCGCGATTGGTCCTGCCACGCTGATCGTGCGGCATCCGGCGGCGCCTCTCGTCCTCGGTTTGATGGCGGCTGCGCTGGTGACGGCGATCTGGGGCTCCTGGCGTGAGCCTGGCGCGATCCACGACGAACGCGCGATGTTGCTTCAGGCGAAATTGTTCGCCGAGGGAGCCTGGCGCGGGCCCACGCCTGCTGTCCCCGTGTTCTTCGAGCAGATGCACGTCTTCGTCGAACCTGGCGTGGCCTCCAAGTATGCCCCGCTGCATTCCGCGCTGCTGGCGGCCGGGCAGGCGGCGTCGGTTCCGGGGCTGGTGCCGGTGGCTCTGACGGCAATCACGGTTGTTGTGCTCTTCCTGGTCGCACGCCATCACATCGGCCCCTGGGTCGCTGCCGCGTTCACCGTCTGCTGGGTAACGGCTGTCCCGGAGCTGTACCTGGCGAACGACGTACCTCTCGGAGACGACCACCGCTGCGCTGTGGGCGCTCATGTTGTACCTGTACCTGCGTTGGCGGGAGCACCCGACCGCGCGGGATGTGTTCCTGATGGCAAGCTGTGGCGCCCTGATGGCCGCAACGCGGCCGCTCACCGCCCTGTTCCTGACCTTCCCGATGGTCGCGGTGGTCGGGGCCGACGTGTGGCGGGCACGACGCTGGCGCCATGTGGTCTGGGCCGTGCTGCCGGCGTGTCTGGTCGGAGCGCTGATGGTCACCTGGTCCCAGCAGACGCTTGGAGACTGGCGGCACACGCCGTACTCCGAGTACTCGAGACAGTACATGCCGGACGACACACTCGGGTTCGGCGTCGGCACGGAGAGACCCTCGCGGGCGCTTCCGCCAGACCTCGCTGGGGTGGCGGGGACAGCGGGTGCGCTTCACGCGCAACACGTCATCCGCCGCCTGCCGGTCGTCCTGTTCGAACGGGTCGCGTCCCTGGTCCAGCAGCTTGGATCGGACTGGCGCTCGGGTCTCCTGGTGCTCTGCCTGGCGGGCTGGCGATCGAAGCCGCACTTCGAGCGCCTGCTCGCCTGCTCAGCCCTGTCCCTTCTCGGCGGGTACCTGCTCTTCGCGCACGGTGCTCAGTGGACTGTGTACTATCTCGAGGCCTTCCCGGTGATCGCGCTGCTCGGCCTCTCGCAGTTCTGGCGGCTCGCCGGCGACGGCTCACAAGACAGGCGCACACAGGCGGCCGCAGCCGTCGTCTGCTGGGTCGTGCTCGTCTCGCCCTTGCTGGTCGGTGATCTCCGTCACGTCAAGGCCATTCGGGACGACTATCTTGCCTTCCACCGTACGTTCGAGCGCAAGACGGCGGCGTTACGGAAACCGGCGATTGTATTCGTGCGCTATCCTGCCGCGCACAATCCCGACTTCAGCCTGGTGTCCGCGCCGGTCGCGGGTGACGCGGATCCCGTCTGGATGGTCCGTGACCTCGGGCGCCGCAATCTCACGCTGTGCGCCGTGGCACCTGGCCGCACGACCTACCGTCTGGACGTTGCGGCTCGGAGCCTGAGCACAATCGACTGCAACCAGTAGGCGCGTCAACGCGCGCCCGACTCGGACGGCAGCGGCTTGAAATAGAAATTCTCGCGATCCACCCAGATGTAGCGGCCGTCCAGCACGTAGCCGTGCCGTGCGAAGTAATCGAGGATCTGCTGCCGTACGGGAAGCAGGGCCTCGATGCAGACCAGCGCGGGCTTGAACCGGTCGATGTCGAACCCCTTCAACGCTTCTGGTTCGTGCAGCTCGATATCCATCGACAGGAAGTCGATCCGGGTCACCTTTTCACGATCCAGAAGGTCCGTCAGCGACACCGTCGGAACGGTCCGCACCTCGTCAGGAACACCAAATTGACGGACGAACTCCTCGTTCGCCGACGCCACCGAACTCTGATCCTTGAGCACGAACAGCTTGGCCGTTTCATCGGACCTGCTCGACACGAACAGCGGAAAGAAGCGCGTGCGGGGCCTGTGCTTCGGGTAATCCGCTGCGAACTCCTTCTGGGGTTCAACGGCAACACCCGACCAGCCGAGCACGGTTTCGAGGTAGTACGTCTTGCTTGCCAAGCGATAGTGATTAGCCCCGATGTCGACGAAGAACCCGCCCTTGCGATCCTGAAAGAAGTCACGAATCAACCACTCTTCCTCGCGTTCTGAATTGTGGGCGGGCCCGTACGTCTGTTGAAACCAGTCGATCTCATGCGCGCTCTGGACCTCCGAGAACGGCCGGGGACGCACGGCGTTCAAGACGATCTGCGCGACGACGAGGATCAGGAACAGTTCCCACAGGTCAAGACGCGTCCTGATAACGCGTTTGATCGCATCTTTCATACCTCTTGTATACCTCGCGTTTGAGCGTAACGGCCGCGCTCGCCACGCTGTGAGTGACAACCGATCGCGAACTCACCGATAGCAGCATTACTCGAGCCATCGACAGGAGGAGTGCCGTTTTTGGGCACCCAGATTATCTGTGTCGCCGCGAGACGTCATTCTCGTTGGGATGTCCGCCAGGTTGGAGTGCTGGAAGCTACTGGCGGGCGGCAGAACTCCCTCGAGCGCCAGCCGCAGAAAGGCCGCGTCACCCGCTGCGGAGCACCCTCGCAATCCGCCGGGCCGCGTCCATGCAGTCATCCCTGCTGACATCGACGTGCGTCATCGCCCGGATCCGCCGGCCGCCGAACGGCACCAGCCAGACACCCGCCTCCCGTGTGGCCTCGAGGAACGCGTCCGGTGACCATGGTGCCTGCGCTTCGAAGATCACGATGTTCGTCTGCACGCGCGGGAGGTCGATCGTGAGGCCCTCGACTTCCGCGAGCGCCTCGGCGAGCTGGCGCGCGTTCGCGTGGTCGTCCGACAAGCGGTCCACCATCGTGTCGAGCGCGACCAGCCCGGCGGCAGCAACGACGCCGGCCTGGCGCATCCCGCCGCCGAGCATCTTGCGCATACGTCGAACCTCCTGCACGAAAGGGGCAGGTCCGGCGACGATCGACCCGACCGGCGCCGCGAGCCCCTTCGAGAGGCAGAACTGGACAGACGTCACGTGCTCGGTCCAGGCGGTGACGGGCAGCCTCGCCGCCACAGCCGCGTTGAAGATGCGAGCACCATCGAGGTGCACCGGCAGAGCGTGCTGCCTGGCAAGCGCGGCGACTTCGGCCGTGTACTCTGGCGTAATGATCGTACCGCCCATGCGGTTGTGCGTGTTCTCGAGACAAATGACGCCGGCCGGCGCCACATGGGCGTTCCCCGTCGATGGCCGAACGGCCTCTGCAATTCCGGCGAGCGGGAGCGACCCCTCAGGGGCAGTCGGCACGGTATGGTAGACGAGGCCGCCCACAATTGAGGCGCCGCCGGCTTCGTAATGGTAGATGTGTGCTTCGTCACCAACGATGACCTCTCGCCCGCGCGGACAATGGGCGAGCAGACTGGCGAGGTTGCCCATCGTGCCGCTCGGGACGAAGACCGCGGCCTCCTTCCGGACGCGCTCAGCGGACCGGCGCTCGAGCTCGTTGACGGTTGGATCATCGCCGAAGACATCGTCTCCCACGGCGGCGGTGCCCATCGCCGCCCACATCGCGGGAGTGGGCCGGGTCACGGTGTCGGAGCGAAGATCGATGACCTGCATGCCGCTGGAGATCAACGATATCGCAGGTTACCGGCCCTCCCGTGCTGTCACGTCAGCCGTGTTGGCTCTGACCCCTCCCGGCGCGATCGATTGGAGCACCCGAAACGCTGGCGAACCCACGGTCTGCCGACGGTTCGCTCCGCCTGAGTTCCCGCACAACGAGCCAGAACATCACGATCTCGATGAGTACCGAAACCTGAACGCTCACAAAAAGCGCTGAGGGTAGAAGAAAGAAGATGAACAGCCCGTAGACCATGGGCCAAAACACGTCGCGAAGGCCCACCGGGTCATGCGTGCGCACCCACGCCGCCAGCCAGAGTACCGGTAAGGCAAGAACCGTGGCGTCATACACCGTGAGATGGGGGCTCGCGAGCGCCGACGCGAGAATGACGATGCCGAGACGAAGGCCGGTCGGGGCACCCCCGCGCCAGACCTGACTCGTATGCCACCCTACAACGAGTACCGCCAGTACGTAGAGCCCCTCACCGACTGCTCCAGGAACGAGTTTCGTGAGCGCGCGGATGGAATGCAACTGGTATGGTCTGGGCTCCAGTTGTGCTGCCATGGCAGGGATCCGGAACACCGCGTCCGCGTACGTGGCGAGCACATCGGGTCCCATCACCAGTGCGACGCCCGCGGCCTGCAATGCCACGCTGGTGACGGCCCCAGCCATCAGCCACCATTCGCCGCAGGCCACCGTGACGAACGCGAGTATCAGGCCGAACTGGGGCTTGACGGAGAGCAGCCCCAACGCCAGCCCCGCCAGGAACATCCTGTCGCGTGTCAACGCCAGCCACGCGAGTGCGTAAGCGGCCACAGGCACCACCGTGGTCTGACCGTGCAGGATGAGATTCCAGAACGGCGGAAAGGCCGCGGCCGCGGCGGCAACAATCCAGCCGTCCGGTATCGCCGGCCGAACTGAGCGCCACACCGCCCAGACCGCTGCACCATAGATCGCCGCCGTGAGAGCCGCCCAGACGAAGGCAGCAGGCAAGTAGGCCAGGTAGGCGAGCGGGAGAAAGATCAACGCGGTATGCGGGCCGTAAACCGGCAGGAATCGCTCTGAAGCGGATGCCGGCACCGCCTTCACCTGAAGCTCGTACTGCGCGTCCGCATCGTAGAGCAGGTCGTAGCGTTCAGCGGCAGCCAAGCCCCCGAGAACGTAGAAGTGGACGAAGTCTGGAAACTTCAGTCGTCCGGACGGATCACGCGGCCCCGGAACAAGCAGGGAGACACCCGCGACCGTCCACAATACCGCGCACAAGATGACGGAATGCGCTCGAGCTTCTCGATGACGGATTTTCCCGAACGGGATCACGGCGGGCATCCTCGGTCACCTCGATCCGTCACGTGGCCGATTCGGGAATCTCCGGCGCACTGCTCGGCAAACCCGTTGAAATACCACAGACGTGCGGGTCAGTATATGTGGACCGAGTATGGGGGCTCGCTGGACGCGCAGTGGAGACGTACGCATCGCCGTGAAGCCGGGCCGTGCCGCTCCCTTGGCGGCACGGACGCGTTGGCGAGCGGACCGCGGGGCGGAATCAGCGGCAGCGGAGTTGAATGCCGCGCTCCCGCAGGTGTTCGGCCGTTACGAACCGACCCCGCCGAAGCCCTCAGACACGGCCCGGGCGCCGCGCGGAGGCGGACACCAGCTGTCGCTCCATCGGCCGCGTGAGCGCAATCAGCAGTTCGTATGCAGCGAGGCCGAGCAGGGTCACGTCGAAGCCGCCACCGGTCACGAGGGGATCCCAGGACGCAAGCGCCACCAGGACAGCCGCGGAGAGCGTCCAGGGGGCCAGCGTGTTGCGCGCCCCGATGTACGATGCCATTACGCCCCCGAGACTGAAAAAGTCGCCTCGGGAAAGACGCGCGACCAGGGTCAGGCCAGGGCCCCTTGCTCGGCGACCGGTTTCGGTTCCACCATCCACACGAACGGCAGGAGCAATCACGGGTCCACCTGCCCGACCCTCAAAATGCCGCTGGAGCGCAATGCTCGAAATTCCGACACGATGGAAGTGCGCCCGGGACCAGACCGATGTCTGACGTGATAGACGGCACGTCCGCCGACCCGCCGGTGTTGGCTGCGGGCGAGCGTAGCGCTTCCGACGATCCCCCGCCGGAAGCAACAACTCACCGCAAGGGCGGCGTTGCGAGACGACGTGTCGCGATGTGGGGAGGGACGCTCCTCTGCCTGGGATGGTTGAGCCATGGCTGGGAAGTCTCGGGCCCCGACCTGGCCACCCGCTCGGGCACGGTCAAGGGAGCCGACTACATCCAGTTCTACCTCATGGGCTCTCGTGTCAAGGAAGGCCGCGGGGACCTGCTCTACGACATGACGAAGATTACGGATTATGCCCAACGGCGGATCTCGCCCAGACTGGAGCACCACCCGGAGCGCAACCCTTACGGGCCGCAGGTGGCACTCGCGTTCCAGCCGCTGGCGCAGCTGCCTTTTCTGCCGTCGCTGGCAGCGTTCTCGTTGCTCTCGGCATCAGTCTACGCAGGAGCGGTGTGGCTTCTGTGGAGGCATGCGGCGGGACTCGGTCGGGACGGGCGGTATGTGGCGTTGGTGGCGGCGGCGTACCCGGCGCTGCTCGTCACCCTGCGCTTCGGCCAGATCAGCACGATGACACTGGTGGCGCCAGCGCTTGCCGTGGCCGCTCTTGCTGCGAATCGACGCTTTCTCGCGGGCATGTGCCTGGGGCTTCTGGCGTACAAGCCGCAACTGCTCGTCGTCGCTGTGCCGATGCTGCTGTTCGCACGAGACTGGCGAGGCCTCACGGGCGTCGTCGTCGCGGGCGCCGCACAACTGGGAATTGCGTGGGCGGCGGTCGGCACCCATGCGATGGAACAGTACGCGCACACGCTCGCGCAGCTGACGCTCCGTCCCGATGTCGTGATGCTCTACCCGGAGAACTCGCACTCGCTTCGCGGATTCCTCCGCCTGCTCGAAGTTCCACCAGGAGTGGCTTCGGCGATTGGCGCTGCATTCGTCTTCGCCTGCGCCGCGCCCTTGGCGCGCGCGTGGCGCGGCGACGCGCCGGCGCTCATGCGGGTCTCGGCCCTGGTCCTCCTCACGCTGCTGCTCACGCCGCACCTGATTACTTACGATTTGCTGCTGTTGGCGATCCCGATTGTGGCGCTCGCCGACTGGGCGGCGACACACGCGGCGGATGCGGGTGCGAGGCGCGCCACTGCGCTGGCGGTGGTGCTGTACGGCGCATCATTCTCACCTGTCATCGCGGAACATGCCCGCGTGCAGTTGTCCACGCTGGCGATTGCCGCCAGCGCGTGGGTTGCCTGCGGGCTGGCCGCCCCGCGCGGAGCCCGCCCGGGCACTGTCTCCTGAGTGTCGCGCCAGACCCGTGCGTGTGGCCGCCATCTGCAGAAATGGGAATGACGCACAGCGTCGTCCGCCACTGCAGGGTAAAGGCGCGGGCTGATCTTGCCGATATTGCTTGCCATGGACACAAACATGTTCGCTGCCGCAGCCGTTTTCCTCATGGCCATCATGTTCTCCCTGTACGTCATGCGTCGCCGAACGCGTCTCGGAAAGCGCACCCCGAAGTTCTGACCCCTGCCTGCGAGCATCAGCGGCCCGGGTTCCAGTCCGCGGGTCCGGCTGATTCGCTCGGCGATGTGCGCGTCTCCTTGCCTGGGCGCGCGATTCTGCGCATTGTTCCTGACCGACCGGGCGGACGTGCCCCCACGCCGACCGGAGGGCGCGAGGCCGGAGCGCCGAGGCGGGTACGACGTGTCGGGGCTTGCGCATCTGAGTCGTGACCGGCCGGAGCAGCCCCGCGATGCGGAATGAGCCAGCCTTCAGCGCGCTGGCCCTGCTTGTGCTGCTCGCGATGACGGTCGGCATTCTCCAGGGCTATACGGCGCTGGGTCGCCGGACCGTCAGCCGCCATGGCATGGAGGACTTCGGGCTGTTCCATGCCTCAGCGCGCCAGTTCCTCGAAGGCGGCACGCTGTACGGTCCCCTTCGGCGGCCGGGATTCACCAGGCTGTCGGAGGCAAGGAACCTCAATCCCCCGCACGCACGGGTCTGCGACCGTATGGTTTCAGCCGAACGGCCTGGCCACGCTCACGGTGGGCTCACCCTATTTCTGGTCTCTGTTCGGAGTGTGGCTCTGGCTGCTGATCCGACGGCATGTCGCGACTCCGCGGGCGAGCAGCATTGCCGCGTCGTGACGTGGCGTCCCGCTCGATCCGGCTCGCGACCACGATCAGCGCACAGCCAAGCACGCCGATGCCGAGAAGTAGAGCCACCGTGGATCCAATCGGCACAGGTCGCTCGTCGGGCCGCAAGTACTGCAGGCTGACCCACCACGGCCGGAACGCATTCAGAACTTTGTACCGGGCAATCATGGATGGGGCGTTCTCAGCGGCGAAGTTCGGGTACCACGCAGCGGTGGGAGCCACCGCCGGGGAAAATTCTCGTCCGGGATCGTTCCGTGCCTGCCAGACCTCTGCGATCTCCCGTGGACGGCTGATCAGGTGCGCATTCGGAGGAGCGAAATACAGGAGCGGCGCGGCAATGCCGAATCCTGGCGGCAGACCGCGCTGAAGGTAGAGACGTTGGGGTTCGACGGCAAGTCCGGCCAGCTGTACGGCGAAGCTCGCTGCCAGCAGAGAGGCCGCGGCAGGACGGGAGGCCTTCGACGCACCGTCTGGCGCAAACAGCCAGAGGAGCGCTAGAACCGGTGTGATATAGCGGGGGCCCCATGCCGGGTCGCCTTTGAAGATACTCATCGACGCGATGAACGCGACGAAGAGCGCCGCGCTGATTGCCAGACCTGCAATGAACCGGGCCTGTTTCCTGGCCCAGCTGGCCATGCCCGACAGGCAGAGCAGCAGGCTGGGAGAGTACCAAAGCACACCGGCGCCCGGACTGAGGAGCAACACGAGCAGAGCAATCCTGAATTGCCCCGGCCACACGGGTGTGTATGCGGCGAGCAACGGTGCGTGGGCCGCTCTCGTCTCGGCGGGGAATTTGTACTCGTGGTACCCGAGGTATGCCGCGGCTCCAGCCGCGGTCGCCAGCGCTACCAGCGAGGCGACAGCGAGCCTGCGGCCCAGGGGAGCCTCGGGATCGTCGACGGCGGCGAGCACCGCGAGACCGAACACGGCCAGCGGCTGCTTGCAGTTGAACGCGAGACCGACGAGCAATCCACTCCAGAGCGCTCGGCTCAGCATCCTGGAACGTCGGCGGGGTTCGGCGATCACGACTGCTGCCACGATGACTGCGGCACCCAGGAGATCGTCAAACGTGCTGGTGCCGTAATACCACGCTGGAGTGCAGACGATACCCAGCGCTGCCCACTGCAGCGCCCAGGCGTCGCCGTGCCCGTTGCGCCTGAACCAGACGAAGTAGGCGATTGCGAGCACTGCGGCAGCCGCGGCGCTGGTCAGGACGAAGGCAAACCGACGCCGCGCCTCTGAGATTCCGCCTAGCCAATCGGATACGACGATGGCCGGGACGCCCAGGAACGATTGTGGAAAGCGGTAGTAGGTGTAAGGCTGTCCGTCGCGGCCGGGGAACACCCCGAACCAGACCGCAGGGTTCCGGATGACGTGATCGCCGTGATCCACCAGGCTGCGGGCCACTTCGTACCGAGTCTGGCCATCCACGTTGTCGAAACGGCCCGGTCCCGAGAGCGCCACCGTGGCAAACACCGACAGACCGAGGCCCGCTGCGGGGAGCCAGGAGCGGAGAACCGGTGCTTTCGTCAGCAGCATGTGGGGCGACAGTACGGTGAGCATAAGGCCCGACTGGCGCCCGCATGGGAGCGCCGGTCTGATAGCCTATCGGCTCGAGGTAACAGATGCACGCTCCGGGGTCACGAGAGACGGGCGCCAGACGGTACGACCCTCCGTGGTGGGACCATCAACGGCATCCGCTCGTCGGGCTCCGGCGGGGGATCACCGCCCTGCTCGACGACCCGTCAATCCCCGCGACCCGCGGCACCGTCGTCGACTTCGGTTGCGGCGATCGACCATATGAGTCGTTGATCCGCAACCGGGGGTTCGAGTACATCGGCTGCGATCTCGACGAGCACGGAGACGTGCTGTTCGTACCGGGTGCACCGGTGCCGCTTCCGAGCGGATCCGCTTCAGGAGTGCTGTCATGCCAGGTACTGGAACACGTGTGGGATCTCGACTGGTACCTCGGTGAATGCCATCGACTGCTCGCACCAGGCGGTTGGCTGCTACTGTCAACGCACGGAACCTGGCCATATCATCCTCACCCCTCCGACTACCGGCGGTGGACGCGCGACGGGCTGGCGTCGGAACTGCAGACCCGTGGCTTCCCGGTCCAGACCATCCACGGCCTGATCGGTCCACTCGCGTGGACGACGCAGATCCGCGCGCTCGGCTTCCGGCAGGTGTTGACCGCCGTCTCCCCGCTCCGGCTGCTCATCCCGCCGCTCATGATGGTCATGAACGTGCGGATGCTGCTGGAGGACGCGATCACGCCGCGGTCGATCGTCGAGGTCAACGCGTGCATCTATGTCGCCCTGTGCGTGCGCGGGTGATGAGCCCGGGGCTGCTCGAAGCATCGCGTTCGCGAGTCGCTGCATGAGCCCGCTGCCTCGGCGTTTCACGGCGTATCGCGAGCGGGTTGTGGCGCTGGCCGAGAAGCTGCTCGCCGGCTGTGAACGTGCGGAGCTCGCCCTTGATTTCGGGTGCGGTGACGGCTGGTTTGCCGAGCAGTTCGTCACGCGCGGACTCACGGACCATGTGATCGGCGCGGAAGTGCGAATGCGTGCGGCGTCGCTGATCCGCCCCGTCCTGTTCGACGGGCAACGGATGCCCTTCCGGGACCGTGCCTTCGAACTGACCTACGCGATCGACGCTCTCCACCACTCCGAGTCTCCTGAAAAGGCAATCACAGAACTGCTGCGCTGCACACGCGATCGATTCCTGCTCAAGGATCACACCTACGACGATCGCCCGGGCTGGTACGCCTTGGCGCTCCTCGACGAGCTGGGGAATCGCAGGTTTGGCGTGCCTTCGCCGCACGCGTATCAGAAGCGGTGGGAGTGGAATGCGTGCATCGAGCGGGCGGGGTTCGAACTCGAGCGCGTGCTTCACCCGGCCCCTTGCCACAGCGGTGCGCTCGGTGCGCTGACGAACAGATATCAGTTCATCGCGCTCTGGCGGCGCGCGGCCGGTAGAGCCAACTCCGGGGTCTGACGCCGTGCGCCTGTTGATCGTCACGCACTTCTTCCCGGAGCATGGCGGAGGGATCGAAATCGTGGCAGGTCAGCTGGCCGCCCGCTTCGCCGGCCGCGGCGCGACCGTCGAGTGGGTGGCAACCGACGAGGGGCCGACACGCGCCACCGGCGCGCATCCCGTGCCTGGATGGAATCCTCTGGAAACCCCGTTCGGAGTGCCCTATCCGCTGTGGGGCCCGGCAGCGCTCGCCAGGCTCTGGTCGGCGGTGAAGCGGTGCGACGTCGCCCACCTTCACGACGCACTCTACGCGAGCAGTGTGGCGGCCGCCACGATCCTGCGGCTGCTGCGGAAGCCGTTCGTGCTCACCCAGCATGTCGGTGTCGTGCCGTACCGCAATGTTCTGCTCCGCACAGCGATGCACGCTGGCAACCGGCGACTCGCTGGAACCGTCATGCGCCAGGCGTCGGGCACCGTGTTCTGCAGCAGTACGACCGAGCGGTACTTCACAAACCTGCTGGGGCCCATGCCCCACCGCATGATTGCCAACGGCGTCGACCTCGACACGTTTCATCCGGCTCATGCCGGCCGCAAGGCGCTACGCGATGAGTTCGGCTGGCCCGCAGACCGTCCCGTGTGTCTCTTCGTGGGGCGCTACGTAGAGAAGAAGGGCATCAGGGTGCTCAAAGCGCTCGCCCGGCGGCTGTCACATGTCCTGTGGGTATTCGCGGGACGCGGACCCGAGGATCCGGCAGGGTGGAGCTTCGACAACGTGGTCTCGATGGGCGCGCTGCCGGCGGAGCGGCTGGCCAGACTGTATCGCGCCAGTGACCTGTTCGTCCTTCCTTCGGTTGGCGAGGGATTTCCTCTTGTCGTTCAGGAGAGCATGGCGTGCGGCACACCCGTGGTCGTCAGCAGTGAGACGGCCCGGGCGTACCCGCGACTCGAAGCGGTTGCGTGGCACGCTGAACCTACAGTGCCGGCGTTCCTCGAGGCTGTGCAACGGGCGCTCGAGGACCCGGACAGGGCCGATGGGCGACGCAGCCGCGCAGCTGAATTTGCGGCGGCCGAGTGGGATTGGGATCGGTGTGCGGATGAGTACTGGGCACTGCTCGAAGCGATCAAGGCCGGCCGCGGTGAGGACCCGTGATGGGTGGCACCACGGGTTTCAAAAGGGAGGGAGGTCTGTCCGTGAGTGCCGATCCGCCCGCAGCACGTCTGGCGGGACGCCGGTCTGCGCGGCCAAGGGCTGTCGTTCGACCTCCATGAGACTCACGAGAAAGGATGCGAACACGGTCTGCACGCCGAGCACCATCAGGGCCATGCCGACCACGATCTGCCGGACCGCCATCAGTGCTCCGTAGCCGGAACGCACCCAGTCCACGACGACTTCCAGTTCGATCGCGGCGCCTGCGGCCAATAGAAGGAGACCGGCCAGAACGCCTCGTTCCAGCGAGAACGAGCGGCGCAGCCCCCTGAGCCAGCGACCCCGGTGCGCAAAGCCCGCGGCCATCGAGTACGCCTTCGCAAGCACATCGAACAGCACGAGGTTGTAGCCGAGGATCAGCATGCTGGCGCCGAACAGCAAGGGGTGGTAATCCCATGTGCGTCCCAGGAACGTGCGAGGTCCGGGCAGGAGGGCGCCCGCGATGGCGCCGCCGGAGATCATGAGCAGCAGCCCTGGCAGCAGAAACAGGTACGACGGCGAGAACAGCAGCATGAACCGCACGTGCCGCCAGGCATCCCTGAACCCTTCGAGCTTCGATTCTCCGAGTCGGGGGTGATACGTGATCGGTATCTCCGCAATGCGGAGCCGTTCGCGAAGCGCGCTGACGATCATCTCGGAGGCGAACTCCATCCCGATGGCGCCAAGACGCATCCGTTCCCAGGCGTCTCGCGTGAACGCGCGCATGCCGCAGTGCGCATCGGAGACGCGCGTGCGGAACAGCAGCCGGAGCATGCCGGACAGGAGCGGGTTTCCAATCCACCGGTGCGACCAGCTCATCGCCCCGCGCCGGATGTCGCCGCGCAGACGATCCCCGATCACCAGATCGGCGCGTCCCTCGAGCAGCGGTGTGGTGAACCGGGGAATGTCCTGGAAGTCGTAGGTGTCGTCGCCGTCTCCCATGACGAAGTACTGACCGCGGGCGGCGGCGAAGCCCGCCAGATAGGCGGAGCCATACCCGCGTCTCGGCTCGTACACCAGTTCTGCACCAGCGCGGAGGGCCGCCTCCGCGGACCCGTCCGTCGACCCGTTGTCGACGACGACAACCTCCCCGCTCATCGCCTGCCCGGCCAGCGCTCGCCGCGCCTTTTCGACGCACGTGGCGATCGCGCGCACCTCGTTCAGGCAAGGGATGACGACCGATACGACGGGTCGATCCGGTCGTAGGGCGGTGTCTTTGAAGCCGCTGTCAATTGGCACGGGTCCTCGCAGAGTTCCACGGTGATACTGTTGCCGAAGTGAACTCGATCGGTACCGACGACGACTCGCGCTGGATACACCTGCTTCGCCCGCGCACTCCCGAAGCTGTGAGCGCCGGCATCGTTCTCCTGTCGTTCACGACCCTCGCGGCGTTCATGCCCGCCCAGAACGACACCTGGTGGCATCTGGCCACCGGCCGGCGCATCGCCGAGGTCTGGCGCGTCGAGCTCGTCGATCACTTTTCGTGGACCGCCGCCGGGCAGTATTGGCCGAATTACCAGTGGCTGTCACAACTCGTGTTCTTCGAAACGTACCGCATCGGTGGAATCGCCCTGCTGGCGTTCATAGGGATGCTGCTGGTCGTCGATCACCCTCGGGTTGATCTGGCAATCGATGACCGGACCGCCCCTGCTCCGCGGCTTACTGCTGCTCTGCTTCGGGCCGTTGCTCGTCAGCGAGTGGTCGCTACGCCCGAAACTGTTCACCCTGTGTGGGATGGCCCTCACCCTGCTGCTTCTGCAGCGCAGGCGATACGTGTGGCTGCCCCCGCTGTTCGCCGTCTGGGCCAACCTTCACGGGGGGGTGGCCCTCGGCGTTGTTGCCCTGATCGCCGCGTGCAGCGAATCACTGCTGCACGACCGCAGGCGCCTCCCCGAAGTGGCGCTCGCGTCGGCAGCGAGCGTGTTGATGATGTCGGCGACGCCACTCGGCTTCGCCCTCTTTCCCGACGTGCTGCTCTCGCCAACCCGGGGAGACTTCCGGTACATCACCGAATGGCAGCCCGCGGGCAGAGAGCTCTGGACGTTCGGGTTGTTCGTCTTCGCCGCCCCCTTGGCGATCCTGACACTCCGCTTCTGGTCCAACCTGGACGACCGTGAACGCCTGCTTGCCTACGTTGCGGCTGCAATTCTTCCGCTGGCGTTGATGTCTTCGAGAATAGTCCCGATATTCACAATCGCCGCAGGGCCGCTGCTGAGCGGCCTGGTGCTGCGCCTTCAGGGTGTAAGTGCCCTGTTCAGAAGCGGCCCGCCTCGGGCCATCCCCTATACCTGGGTCCCCGTGGCGGCCATATCAGTTGCCGTCACCGCCGTGACCGTCGTCTGGTATGCGCGCCCGCCGGTCCTGGGGTGGGAGCCGATCTCCCGTCCGGCTGTCGCCGCCATCCGCGCCTGTGGTCGCCCGATGTACAACCACTACGACAATGGTGGTCCCCTGATTTGGTTCGTGCCCGAGCAACCGGTCTTTATCGACAGCCGCCAGCACCCCTACCAGGCCTCGTTTGTGGTGGAACACTTCGAGGTCGAGGACTCAGGCAACTACGCGCCGCTGTTCGCGCGTTACGGGTTCCGCTGTGCCGTGCTGCCTCCGTACTCGAAAGTCAGTCAGGCACTGACGCGCGACGGCTGGCGGGTTACGTACAAGGATGCGGCGTGGGTTGTCGCCGTCAGGCCCTGAGCTTACTCCTGGGGCGCGAAATACCCTTTCTGGCTGATTGCCGTTACTCCCGGTGTGGTGCTGCTGAATCTCGACCTTCCGCCACTTGCCGTCGCGCGTGGAATTCTTTGACGTGTAGCCGACGACGTACCGCTTGCGAAGGTTTTCCACGACGCGGCGGAATTGCTGCGGAAGCGCGGACACGTCCTGCGGAAATGCCGCCTCACCACCCGACTCCGCCGCGAGCCGCTCCAGCAGCGCGCGATCGATATTCGTGCCTAGAGCAATGGTGAAAATGGTGGCGTCCACGCTCTTCAGCCGCTCGCGCACATCTTCGAGGCGGCGGGTACTGCCGGGGCCGTCGCCCCTGTTGTTTTCGTCGCGGCCGTCGGTCATCACTACGACCACGCGGCGTCCCTCGATGCCTCGCAGCCGCATCAACGCGTTGTACACCGCGTCGTACAGCGCGGTACCGCCAACCGCCTGGTACTTGTCAATCGCTTCGAGGCTCCACGAACGGTTCGTGGTGATGTCGTGGGCAAACTGCGCGCGATCGGAGAAGAGAATCAATCCGAGGGGGTCCTGCGGGCGCAGCGCCTGCACGAAGCTGCGGGCTGCCGACTTCACGTCTTCCGCCACCTTCCGCATGCTGCCGCTGGTGTCGAGCGCGAACACGATGGAGACGGGCGACACCGCCTCCTGGAACACGTCCACCGTCTGCTCGACGCCATCCTCGATCACCCGGAGGGTATCCGCCGAGACGTTCAGCAACTGCCGGTTGGCATCGACCATCGTGAACTCGATGGCCGGGCGCACGGGCGGCGGCTTCGGCGCGAAGTAGCCCGGGCGCGTTCGGACCGTGAACCTCGGGTCCGCGGCCTGCACGTTGATTCTCCGCCAGCTCCCGTCGACCCTCTGGTTCTTGGGCGTGTAGCTGAGCAGGTACCGCAACTGCACGTCTGATGCAACCTGTTCGTGAACGGGCCGCAACTCGATCTCGCGCGCCGGAAAGAACGCCCGGCCGCCGGTCTCGGTGGCCAGCCGCTTCAGCAGCCGCTCGCCCCTGATGGAGATTCCCGCCACGCCGCCGATGCCGACGACATAGACGGCCGCACCGCTCTTCTGTACCGCCACCAGGACATCGTCGAACGCCCTCGTGCTGTGCTCGTCGTACCCGTCGGTGATGAGCACGATCGCATGGCGGCCTTCCATCCCGGCGATGAGGCGCGAGGCGTTCTCGAGAGAGTCCAGGATGGCGGTGCCTCCCTGGGGCTTGATGTTCCTGATGGCGTCGGTGACGGTGCGGCGATCGTCGGTAGGTCCGGTTACGGCGCCGAGCGCCTTCGAGAACGGCGCGACGACGATGCGATCCTGCGGGCGCAGGTAACCCGCGAGCGTGCTCGCGGCGTCCCGAACGAAGTCGATGCGCCGCCCCATGCTCTGGCTGCTGTCGACGAGCAGCGTGTACGTCGCGGGCAGCGTCTCCGATCGCACCAGGTCCAGCGCCTGCGGCACGTCGTCTTCGAGCACCGCGAATGTCGATGCCGGCAAGCCCGTCACGAAGCGCCCGAAGCGATCCTGCACCGTGGTCTCGAGGATCACGCTCGACACTTCGGACTTCTCGATCACCTCGAACGGTTTCAGCAGCACCACATCGCGCGCGCTCCGGCCGAGCGCATCGGTAACCTCGGCGGCGATTTCGCGAGGCACGAACGGGTTCTCGTCGGCCCACTCGACGGCCCATGGCGGGCCTTCGCTGACCTCTCCCAGCAGGACGTCGTCGACCAGGATCCGCACCGGGTTGAGGCCAATACCATCAGCCGCCTGTACCTGCGCGACTATCCTGACCACACCGGCGGTGCCGGTGCGTCCGAGCGGCGACGTGATGCGGATGGAGAGCGGCTCGTCCCGTTCAGGCGATGCAGCCGCAGCTGCCGAAACGAGCAGGACGAGGGCGACAATCGCGCGGAGAATGTGACGTTTCACGAGCCGTTCGGGACCCTTCATGCATGGGAGGCGGAGGGCGACAAGGACGACGCGTCGGAATCGTCCACGAAGTAACTGTCGCAGGCCGCCCGCAGCAGCGCTGGCGTCAGCGTGCGCGGCTTACCGTGGTACTCGGCGACCGTCAGGGCGTGTTCGATCAGGTCGCGAGGGTGGCACCCGCGCAGCGGGATGCCGCGCGGCTCGTAGTAGGATTCGAGCAGATCGTCGACAACACGGTGGTCGAAGTGAACCCCTTTTCCAGCACAGTAGTTGCGGAAAATCTGGATGAACTCGTCGCGCGTGGGGCTCTCGCACCACACCTTGTAGTGGATCCGACGGAGAAACGCCTCGTCCACCAGCTCGAGCGGGCGGATGTTGGTGGCGAACACCACGAGCACCATGAACGGGAAGTCGAACTTCTGTCCGCTCGACAGCGTGAGAAAGTCCACCCCTGTCTCGAGCGGAACGATCCACCGGTTCAGCAGCTCCCGTGGCTTCATGCGCTGCCGCCCGAAGTCATCGATCACCAGCACGCCGCCGTTCGCCACGGCCTGGACAGGTGCTTTGTAGAATCCGGACACGCCGTTGTAGCTGAGCTCGAGCGATTCGAGCGAGAGCTCTCCCCCGACCATGACCAGTGGTCGGCGGCATCGGACCCAGCGTCCGTCCACCTCCTCGCTGTGCATGAGGGCGCTGGAGACCTCCCGTTCCGGCACCTGTTCGTGCATGACGGGATCGAACAGCCGAACGATCGCCCCTTCCATATCAAGCGCGTGCGGTACGTGGATGTCGCCGTCGAGCAGCTTGGTGATTGCCTGTGAGATGACTGTCTTGCCGTTACCGGGCGGGCCGTACACGAACATCGAGTGGCCTGCGTTGATTGCAGGTCCGAGCTGGTCGAGCACGCGCTCGCTGACGACGAGGTGCGAGTAGGCCTCACGCACCCGCGCGCGAAAGGCCGTCTTCGGCGCGTGCGCCTTGAACAACTGCATATAGCGGCGATAGTGCGCCAGCGGTACGGGCGCGGCACCGACATAGTGGCTGCTCTCGAGGAACAGCTGGGCGCGCGTGCGGCCCGCGTCCGTGATCCGGAAACGGTACGACGGTCCGCCAACCATCGTGCCGCCGCCAATGTCTACGTGCTGATGCGATTTGAGCATCAGCATCGCCGGCTCGATGACCGAGTATCGGAGCCCCAGCCGGGAGGCCAGCTCCACTCCGGTGAGCTCGCCGACGAAATGGAGCGTCTTCAGCGCCAGCTGTACGCACCAGATCGAGCGAGAGACCAGCCTCCTGCAGTGTGGTCGGCGCGGATGGCGGGGGGACGATGTCCTCCGGAAGAGCAGCCATATCAGATGCGGGGCGGCTTGCCTGTGAAGCAGTCGCCGGCTGACGCTGGCGTCGGATCATTGAGCCGGTCGAGATTGATGCGGGCCCACACCGCCGCCGGCTCGAGCTGCACCGCACACCTGTAGGCCGCAGCCGCGCTCGCGCGATCGCCGAGTCCGGTGAGAATGGTGCCAAGCGTGTTCCGCGCGCCCGCCCACCGGGGCGCGAAGAAGACCGCCCGGTGCGCATCACCGACTGCTGGCCCGAGCAGTCCCCACTCACGCCACACCCGCGCGCGGGCGTCGTATGCTGCGGCCATGCGCGCATTCATTTTGAGGGCATCATCGAAATGTTCGATTGCCAGATCGAGCACGAGTACCCGTTGGTACGCGAGACCGACCCGCAGGTGCGCAACCGCGGACGGCGCTGCGCGAAGGGCCGCCAGCGACGAGGTCAGCTCGGGATGCATGGATTCCACAGTGGGCAACGACGCTTTGGTCGGGCGCGACGACTCCGTGACATTTACGGTGCGCGGGCGTGCCGCCCCCACGGCGTGTGGTCCGGGTTGTCCTACCTCGATCGGGCCCGACCCGGTGCGCCGGATGAAGCGGTTTCGCGCCCCACCCGAGCACCCGGACGCGAGGAAAGCGGCGGCAAGAAGGGATGCCGCCACACCTGTCCGTCTCAGGACCACCTAATCGTCGTCCTTCGCCAGGCGCGCGCGCCGTCGCATCAGATATAGGACAAGGGCCACGAGCGCTCCAGCACCTGCCACCATCGTTGTCGTATCCATTCGCTCCTCCTTCGAAAAGCCGGCCCGATCAGCTGGCCAGGAACTCCATGATCCTGATGATCGCCGGACCCAGCACGACGATGTACAACGCCGGAAAAAGCAGGAATACCAGGGGGAACACCAGCTTGACCCCGAGCTTCGCTGCTTTCTCTTCTGCAGCCTGCCGACGCTTCACGCGGGACACCTGCGCATGCGTGCGAAGCGCCTGCGCCACGCTCGTGCCGAATCGATCGGTCTGCACGAGCATGGCAACGAGCGAGCGGACGTCGTCAACGCCGGTACGAGTTGCGAAATTCCTGAAGGCTTCCAGGCGGGGCTTGCCCGCTTTCAGCTCGGTGTGCACCATTCGCAGTTCGGATGAGAGATCCGGGTGTGCCAGCGACAGCTCGTCGGTCGTCTTCACGATGGCCTGCTCCAGCGCGGAGCCCGCTTCGACGCAGACGATCATCAGGTCCAACGCATCGGGCAGACCGTTATGGATCCGCTTCTTGCGGGCAGCCGTGCGGTTGGCCAGCCAGAACCCTGGCGCTACGTACCCGAGTCCCGCGGCGATGAGGGCAAAGATGGCGCCCTGAATGCCGCCAAAATAGACAAACACCGGCAGGCCGAGCACCACAGGCATGGCCATCTCCACGAGGGAGTAGGTGATTGCCGCGCGAGGGTGCGTGAAGCCGGCGCGCATCAGCCGGCGCTCCAGCTTGCTCATCTCCTTCGGAGACTTCGGAACGAATCCCGCGATCCGCTTGGCCACCGGATCGTGGCGGACCACCGCCAGGCTCCCGCCGGTCTGACCGGCCGCGGACCCGGCCCCTGCATACTCCAGTTCCTGGAGCCGCCTCCGCTCGGGCGTGAACCGGGAGAGCACCAGCCATGCCGCGGCCGCCGCGACGATCGCAACAGAGACGAACAGAGCGATGAGGGGGATCAGAAGAGCATTGTCCACGGTGTAGCTCACTCAGTAGTCGACCTTGACCAGCCTGCTGATGACGAAGGCGCCAAGGACCTGCAGCACGATGGCGACAGCGATCATCCGTATTCCTGTGGGGTGCGTCCACATGATGCTCATGGTCTCGGGATTCATGAACGTGAGTATCGCCCCCAGCACTGGCGGCATCGAGCCGAGCACCCACGCCGTCATGCGGCCATGCGCGGTGACAACGCGGACCTGCCGCTTCACCTTGAACCGCTCGCGGATCACCTCCGCGAGGTTCTCGAGCACCTCCGAAAGGTTGCCACCAACCTCCCGTTGGGTCAGGACGGCCGTCACGAAGAACCGTGCATCGATGAGCGGGACACGGGCACCGAGCGAGCGCAGGGCGTCGGGCAGGGGCATGCCGAAATTCTGGCGGTCGTACGCCAGCTTGAACTCCCCGCCCACAGGATCCGGCAGCTCCTCGCCCACCATCGACAAGGCGGTTGTGAAGGCGTGGCCGGCGCGGAGGGCACGCGACATCAGGTCGATTGCCTCTGGAAACTGCTCTTCGAACTTGGCCACCCTCCGATTGGCGAGCATGTTCAGCACAAAGGGGGGCCCGGCGCCGGCCAGCACCCCCAGGGGGAGGGCGAGGACGGCGGTTCCGCTCAGGCGCCACACCAACAGGAACGCCCCGATGAAGGCGACTCCGCACGCCAGCAGCAACGTGCCAACGTACATTGACACGCCCGCCTTGTTGATCAACTCACGGGCGGGCTCCACGATGCCGCTTGCGGTCCGCAGCGCCTTGTCGAGTGCAGGGATGGTGCTGAGCGGCTGGTCTGTGATGACCAGGCTCGCAACGTCACGCGTCGTGTCCTTCCCGCGGCCGGCCTTCATCCGCCGGCGGAGCGCTGTCTGTTCGGCAGCCTCACCGCGGGCTACGAAGAACCAATACGCGCCGAAGATCACCCCCACGACGAGGGCAAAGGTGATGATGACCGGGTACTGCATGTGTGGACTACGCGACCATCATCATGTGGTCGAACAGGTCAAGTGCCAGCGGGTGGCCGGCGGCCGCCAGGCGTTCGCTGCACTTCGGCCGTATGCCCGTGGCACGGAAACGGCCCGTGACCTTCCCGCCTGGCGCGACACCCAGTTTCTCGAACAGGAAGATGTCCTGCATCGTGATGACCTCGCCCTCCATTCCCGTGACCTCGGCGATCGCCGTGGCGCGGCGGGTGCCGTCGGCGAGCCGGGTGATCTGGATGACAAGATCTACCGCGGACGACACCTGCTGCCGGATGGCCCGCTCCGGAATGTTGAGGTTGGCCATGGCGACCATCGTGTCGAGCCGGTACAGCGCGTCACGCGGCGAGTTGGCGTGCACGGTCGTCAAGCTGCCATCATGGCCTGTGTTCATTGCCTGGAGCATGTCGATCGCTTCGGCACCTCGTACCTCCCCCACGATGATGCGGTCGGGCCGCATCCGGAGCGCGTTGATTACGAGGTCGCGCGCGCGCACCTGGCCTTTGCCCTCGATGTTCGGCGGCCTCGTCTCCAGCCGCACCACGTGCCGCTGCCGCAACATCAGTTCCGCCGCATCCTCGATCGTCACCACGCGCTCGGTGTCTCCGATGAAGCTCGACAGGATGTTCAGCATCGTCGTCTTCCCGGCGCCGGTGCCACCCGAGACGATCACATTCAGCCGGCTCGCGATGGCGGCGTGAAGAAAGTCGAGCATCGGCTGCGTCAGCGACTGCCGCTCAACCAAATCCTGCGCGCCCAGACGGTCGGTTCGAAAGCGGCGGATGGACAGCGTCGGCCCATCGAGGGCCAGCGGGGGGATGATTGCGTTGACGCGCGAACCGTCCTGCAGGCGCGCATCGACCATCGGGCTCGACTCGTCGATCCGGCGCCCCACCGAGCTGACGATCCGCTCGATGATCTGCATCAGGTGCCGGTCGTCGCGGAACATGATCGACGTCTCTTCGAGCCTGCCGTTCCGCTCGATGTACACCTGATCGTGCCGGTTGACGAGGATGTCGGAGATCTCGCGATCCTTCAGCAGCGCCTCGAGCGGCCCCAGCCCGAACAGCTCGTCGAGCACATCAGTGATCAGGTTCTCGCGCTCGTAGAGACTGAGAGGCGTGGTCTGCGCCTCGGCCTCGATCATGCCGTTGATGAGCTCTCGAATCTCGGGTTCCGCATCGCGTCGACTGACCCTGGTCAACCGCTCCAGGTTCAGGCGATTCAGCAGCTCGTGGTGGACGCGCCCCTTCAACGTCTGGTAGTGGGCACTTCGTGTGTCGCCACCCGACGTTGCCGGTGTGTATGTCGCGCGGTTGGGCTTACTGCCCGTTGCCCCGGTGGGCGCCGCCTTCGTGGTCATTTCGGTGTTCATCAGGCCCAAACTCCGAATCATCGCCGTCCCGTGATTCTGCCAAAGATGCCGCTGCCCTTGGGTGCGTCTGCGGCAGATTCCAGCCGCACGCCGCTCAAATCGGAGGCGATCGAGGTGAACGCGTCGGAGAGCCGACTGCCCGTATCGAGCGCCAAAGGGCGCCCCTTGTTGAGCGCCTGCAGTGCCGCGCGGTAATCGCTCGGCACGACGTGCTTGACGGCGAGCCCGATGACACGCTCCACGTCTTCCTGGCTGATCTCCGCCTGCTTGTCGTACCGCGTCAGGACAACGCGGATGCGGTCCTTGCCGTACCGCTGTCGCAGCGCCGTCGCCATGCGTCCCGCGTTGCGCACGGCCGCCAGTTCCTGGTTCGCGACGATCATGATCTTCGCCACCGACTCGAGCGCGTCGAGCGCCGACGCCTCCGACCTGGGGACGTCCAGGAACGTGTAGCGATAGTGGGCAGCCGCGAAATGAAGCAACGTACCCACGCGCCCGAGATCCGCCCCATGAGTCGCCCGATCGGCGGAGGCGAGCAAATGCACCCGGCTCTTCGTGTTCACCACCAGGCTTTCGAAGAACGCGGCGTCCAGCCGGTGCGTGTTCTCGATGGCATCCACTACCGAGAACCGCGGCTCTGCCCCAAAGTACACGGCTGCGTCGCCGTACGACATATGGAGGTCGACGAAGAGCGTGCGTTCGCCAGCGAGCCGTGCCAGCGCCGCGCCGACGTTCACCGCCAGCGTCGTCGTTCCCACGCCGCCCTTGGCGCCCACGAAGGCGAAGATCTGACCCTGCACGCCAGCGGAATGCGTGGCGCTCACCCGTTCCAGCGCCGCGACGAGATCCTCGGACGTGACCGGGTTGGTGACCCATTCGGTGACGCCGGCCCTCATGGCTTCGAGCATGAGCACGGGATCGAGCCGTGCCGCGACGATGACCACACCCGTGGTCGGGTGCTGCCGGCGCAGCGTGCTCAACGTGGGCGGCAGCGCATTCGAGTCCCGCAGGTCGAGCACGACGACGTCGGGCTGCGTGGCCGCCTGCTGCGCAAGCGCGAGCAGATCGCCCACGTGCAAGGACTTCACGCGCATGTCCTGGCCACGGAGCAGTTCCTCCAGCTGCCGATCGGAGGTGCCGACAATCGTGATGTTCAGACCCACGTAAGTGACCCCGGCTCGACGCTAACGAACGAGCACAATTGCCCTCAGGAACGAGGCGGTTGAAACAATCGTACAACTCGAGACACCCGGAGGGCACCCGGCCACGAACCCGGGGGCCGGAACGATCCGCACCACAATCTGCTGGTTCGGGCCGCTGCCGTCGATACGCTCGGCGAACAGGCCGATCAGATTCTTGATCGCGATGGGGCTGACGCCGTTCGGGTTCTGCATGAACGTGTCAACGTTGAACACGGGCACCGGCATGATTCGGATGCTGGAATTGATCGTCCCATTTGCAGAGCTATAGATGCAGCCGCCGTAGCTCGGACACTGCAGACCGTTCCCGAACGTCGTATTAGGTGCATACCATTGCGCGGTCGGGTCCTTCGCAATCAGGTCGAGGATCCCCTGCCTTGTAGGCCCGACCATTGTGCCCAACTCGGGGTCCACGTCTCCCCCGATGACCCGGGTGACGCCATCACACCCGGCGATGGCATCCCTGTAGTCATCGGCGCCAGTACCCGCCACTCGAAGCGGTTGAAAAAACCCCCCGGTCCCATTTCCTTGTGCCCCAATCGTCAGTTTCAATTGCTGGCCGTAATCACAGCAGAACGCATTGGTATTAGGAGCTCGGAGGCGATAGGTGGTCCCAGCCGACGATGAGGAGGGTGCGACGTATCGATCCGGCTCGGGAATGAGCGGGTTCGCGTCCCAGGTGTTGTAGCCAGGGCTATCGCCGGTCGGGAGTGGAACGTAGTAATCGGGATCCCAGCCAGTACTGGTCAGCCCGGAGGGGTCCGGAAACCCCGTCTGCGTCTCGTATTCGACCCCGTTCGTGAGCGGATCCCACTCGTCAAACTTGTCCGGCAACCCCAGGGGACGCATGCAGTTCGTGGCGTTACCGCCCGTGATCACCGCCGTTGCCGTCGCCCGCACGCCCTGCTGCGTCCGTCCGAACAAGGGGGCGAAAAAGACCGGCAGCGGATTATTGCCGGCGTTGCGGTACACGTTTACGCGAATGCAGGTGTCGCCTACGGTGGCGAATCCGGTGGGGCACTGGCTTGTGAACGTGGGCGACATGAAGCTGATGTCATCCGTGCTGCTCCCTCCGCCTCCCGTGCCCTGGGTGATGTTGAGCGTTCCGCCCAGCACCTTGTTCGCTTCGCCCACCTTCTTGGCCATCATGCGGGCGCGATCGAAGTCGGTGCCGCTGTCGAATGCCAGGGAGACCGCACCTGCGAGCGCCGCGGCGTCGGCCGCGTTCTGGGCCTGCCGCCTGCTGACCCACATCGCACCGTAGTCGACAGTGAGTGCGCTGAACGCGAGCAATCCGATGAGCGCCACAGCGACGTGCACGAGCACGGCGCCGTGAGCGTCGCCTGGGCGACGGAACCTGGAAGTACCGCTCCGCATATCTCCTCTCCGGCTACCGCGACTCTGCTGCCCTCTACTGCGCCCCGGGGGTCGCCGGTGCGTCCGCCGGCTTCGTATTCCTCGCCTTCGCCCGGCGGCAGGAACGGCCGCGTCACGGTCGGCAGGGGTGGAACCTCATCGGGATCCAGTGGCCGCACAAGACGGGGCGTTATCAGGACCATCAGCTCCGTCCGCTCCGCCCGGTCCGCACGGCTCTTGAACAGGTTCCCGATGATTGGCAGGTTGCTCAACAGCGGTATGCCAGCCCCGTCTTCCTGCGAGATGTTGTTCAGGAGTCCGGCAATCGCAAAGGACTGGCCATCGCGTAATTCAACATCGGTCTCGGCGCGACGCGTAATCAGCGCAGGAATCCGGAAGCCGCTGAGCGTGATGCCGTTGTTGAAGTCGAGCGAGCTGACTTCTGGCCTCACCTTCAAGCGGATCACATCGCCCGCAATCGTCGGCTTGAACGTCAGGCGGATACCGAATTCCTTGAAGAGGACGCTGACGCTTCCGGAGTTTCCCTGCACCACCGGCACCGGAAACTCGCCGCCCGCAAGAAAGCTGGCCTCCTGACCGTTGTAGGCAATCAGGTTCGGTTCGGCCAGGCTCTGGAAGAACCCCCGCGATTTCAACGCGCGGACAACGGCACCGACCCCCTCGTCCCGCGAGAAGAAGAACAGGTTCAGGAAGTCCGTGAACGTCAGGTCGCCCTCGTCGAAATCCGGCGCCGCGAACTGCTGCGTCGTCGAACGCCCTGCCCACCCCGTACGGTTGACGAAGAGCGACACACCCAGCTCCGAAACGGCACGGCGGTTCACCTCGGCGAACCGTACCTGCAGCATGACCTGCTGGCTCTCACTGCCCCCGGGTAGCTGGAGCAGGTTGATGACCTTCAGCTTCGACGAGCTGGCCGTGGCAATTTCACCCGCCCGCAGCATGACGGCATTGCTCGAGGCATTGCCGGACAGCACCAGCGCCTCTTCGGTGACGTCAACACGAATGTCTTCCCCCGGGAACAAATTCTGGAACTGCTGCTGCAGCGCCGCCACGCCCGGATCCACGACCAGGTCGTATTGTTTGCGCGCTGCGCCGCCCCAGACGATCAGGCTGATCGTCCCCGGCGCCTTGCCGTCGATCAGAATTTCGCGGGGCTGCACGACCACAGCGTCGGCTACCGCGGGATTGGTGACCGCGATTCGGATGATGTCGAAATCGGTGGTCAGCACCAGTGATCGACCCGCGGTCAAAGACACACGCTCGTACACCGGCTGCTGAGTGACCGGCGCAGTCTGGGGCGCAGCGGGCTCCTGAGCCGAAACGCTCGCGAGCGCAGCCACCACCAGCGTAAGAACGGCCGCTGTGCGCGGCCAGAGAACGGAGGGATTCTTCAACGGACTGTCTCCTCCGCCCGCTTGGCGGCCCGAATCGTTTCGACGATGTACGGTCTGGGGACGGGCGGTGGTGGTGGTGGCGCCGATGCGATACGCGGCGCACGCCGGGCCGGAGGGGCCGGGGTTGCGGGCGCCGGCGCTCCGCCGAACAGCGATCCCCGCCTGGCACCTGCCGTCTGGGTCGGTGCAACGTCAAGCGGATTCCGGAGCGTGAGCATGATCCGTCCCTCGTCCGCGGCCAGGGTGACGCGCTCGGCGTCTTCGGGCGTCAGGAGCAGCGTGACGACGCTCGTGGGGATCGGCTGCCCTTCCTGCCTCGCTTGATCCTGGTCATAGCGTGTGCCCGCCGTCAGCACCTGAACGTTGCTCACGATGACACGCGTGATGGACTCTGCCTGTCCCCCTTGTGCCTGCCCGGGGTTGATCGACGCGAGCACGTCCACGCGGTTCCCCGGCACCACGAACCCGGCAACACCAACGACCTCGTTCACCTTCACCGAGAGGGCACGCATCCCGGGCGGTATCGTCGGCGGCAGCCCGGCCCCCGCGCCGGCCTTCGCCAGCTTGGACTCGGTCAGGGGCTCGTTCTCCGCCAGGGACTGCACCAGCCCCCGGTTCGTCACCTGCTCGATGCTCGTAAACGAGCCGGGAATCGGATTTGCGGCCGGCCACACGACGACCTTGACGTCCTCCGCTGTGACGAGGTCCCCGATCGGAAGGTTTTTGGCGGCGACCACGGCGTGCAACTGCGCAGCCTCCGCCCTGGGCGTGGCGCGCTGCACGGCCACGTAGACCGCGTAGCTTGCGATGCCCGCCACGGCCAGCGCCACAATTAACACGATGATGGTGCGGGTATTCCGGTTCATCTATCCCCTAACTCCCTGTCCCAGCCTGTAGCTCCAGACGCATCTGGGACGTGGCGTAGACATTGATCTGATTGCTCCACGTCGCGTTGATCAGGCTCATGATCGGACCCAGCATGATGAAGTTGTGCTGATAGGTCACCGCGACGATGGTCGTCTGCACGGGGGGCGTCACGCCGGCCACCGTACCGGCGGTGATGTTGACACCTGCCGCGCTGTTGGGAACAGCCGCGTCGAGCTGTGCCTGCGTCAGATTGAGACCCACACGGATGTACTCCCTCACGCGCGTCCGCGCGGCGGCGTCGGTGTAGCCAGCCAGCGATCGCAACCGGGCCCCTTCCCGCGCGGCATTGGTCACCACCTCGTAGCGCTGGAAAAGGAAGCCGAAGTCGATGATGCCGCCGATGAGCACCAGCAACAGCGGCAGCACGAGCGCGAACTCCACGAGCTCGGCGCCCCGCTCGGAACGGACGCGCAAGGGTCTTATCGGAACCATAGGGCCGCCACAGTACCCGCAGAGATGGGGAGCGCGTACGGCAGCCGCGGGCTCGAGGCCGTACGCAAGGTCAGACCCGGCATGGGCTGCAGACCGGCGATTCGCCAGTAGATGAGCAAGCCCCAGAGGTTCGTGAACAGGTGCTTCATGTACCCACGAACGAGGGAGACGACCACTGCCATCACCCCGCCTGCCACGCCGGCATAGAGAGCAACGAACAAGGTGGTGGAGGGTCCGAGCCAGGCACCAAGAGCTGCCAGCAATTTGACATCCCCCGCACCCATCCCACCGAGAAGGAAGAACGGCAGGAAGAGCCCGCACCCGACAACCCAGCCAGCCGCAGCCTGGCCGAGACCCGGCAGCCCGTGCGTGGCTGCGCCGGCGACGAGGCCTAGCGCCGCTCCGCCTAGCGTCAGGATATTGGGGATTCTACTGGATTTGACATCCAGAGCGCTCGCGGCTGCACACAACAGGAGGGCGCCGACCGCCCCCCCGCTTACGGTGATTCCCACAGACCTTGCACACCGGTATCGTAATCGGTGTACCGGGCACCGATCAGGGCGACGATTGTCGACCATACCGTGACGCCAACCAACCCGACCAGAGCCGTGAGCAACGCGTACTCAACGAGATCCTGACCGTCGTCGTCGAGCCAGAACCTTCGCCAATGAGTCATCTGATCACCTGGTTTCGCAGCAGTGCCGGACGCTGGGCCTGACACCGCGCGATCTGGGTCAGGATGCGCTGTTCAGCGTGCCGGTGGCGCTCTCGTACTTGTTGTTGATCGCGGTCCCGAGCAGGCCCATCGCTGTGATCGCCGCGAGCGCGATCAGGGCCAGCAGCAGCGCATACTCGACCAGATCCTGCCCTTCGTCTTCACGAACGAACCGAGCGATTAAGTCAATCATCTTCCATCTCCATTGACCGAGGTTAGCCCACCGACGCGACCGCGCCGCGGGACCACCGGTCAGGCGACGGAGGGCCCGGGGGCTGCCGCGAGCGATGCAGCCGAATCCGCATCGCTCGCGAGCAGAGGTTACGACGCGCCGTTCAGAGTGGTCGTCGCGCTGCTGTACTTGTTGTTGATGGCCGTTCCGAGCAGGCCCATCGCGGTAATCGCGGCCAGT
The DNA here is from genome assembly GCA_963739995.1 of Vicinamibacteria bacterium. Taxonomy (GTDB): domain Bacteria; phylum Acidobacteriota; class Vicinamibacteria; order Vicinamibacterales; family JAENWD01; genus CAVUCH01. Next base: position 152,349 of record CAVUCH010000004.1, read on the forward strand.
GCGATCAGCGCCAGCAGCAGCGCGTACTCGACCAGGTCCTGCCCCTCATCCTCGCGAACGAAACGAACAATCAATTCCTTCATAGTAGTGTACTCCGTATACTCCCACCGTCATGGATATTGCGGAACGGCCCACCCGCCCGCGTCTGCTGCCTGGACTGGCAGAACATTGAGTGGCGGCAGTATCGCCGCCAAGTTCCGCCCGCAGGTCCATGCGAGCGGTGGCACAGGTGAGACTTCCCGGCTGTGCGCCCGGTCGGCGAATGTCAGCCGCCGATACTAGCTCATCCGCAAGAGGCATGCCGCCAAGCCAGGATGAACCCGCTGCCTGTAGGAGCCGAATTCCGAGGCTTTTGCGCCTGGTCGCGTCGGCACCGCATCCTCCTAGTGCCCGTAGGTCCCAGTATCGGCAGAACTTAGTTCTGCCTTCACGGGACTCGTGGGGGCCAGCTCCAGGTAGTCGCCCGGGGTGACGCTGCCCATGGCGCCCGCCGCCATCTCGACCACGCCGAACGCCCTGGGCGAAACGACCACACGCCGCGCCGGAACTCCGGTCCGGACCTTCGTCACCCGACCATCGCGACGCACGAACATGACGTCGATCGCGAAGCGCATGAAAAAGGTGTGCACAGCATTGCTCGGCGCAATCACCAGCGCCGTGCCATCAGGCAGCCCATCCCGGCCCAGAAGGCCGCGCCGACGCGTCTCCGAGTCGAGCGCCGGTTCCACGAGATGCGCGACAATCGCACCTGTCGTCGCGTTCCGGAGCGAAAACGTCTGTGTCGGGTGGCTCACCAGCGGCGCCAAGAAGCCTACGCGCATGCCCACTCCCGGCCGCGGTGGAGCCCGTTATCTGTGGCTCCAGGCCGCTGCTCAAGAACTGTCATGGTACGGCGGTCCGGGCGTGCCCGTAAATGAGACGGACGTACTAGTACCGAGGGCGACGAGTACGTTCGTCCCCTTGCCGCTGTTGTGCTTCCAGGCACATCAGCCCGTATCGGCGGCTGGATAGAGATACTGCACTGAAGCAATTCTGCACAGGATTTCACGCCCCCTGCGCTCTCAGTTCCTTCATGGACTCGATGACCTCGAAGGAGAACCGGAACCGCTCGGCGCGTTCGCCGCGATGACGGATGCGGCGTTCGTCGGCGTTGCCCAGGAACTCGGACGCGTCCGCCAGGTACCGCAGCCGGTGCGGGTCGAACCCGATGGCCCGCGCGCACGTCGCGTCAACCGCCACAGGATCCCGTCCCATCGCCAGAAAGCCGGTTGCGCGCGGCTTTCCCATGATGGGCCCGTCGCCCTCCATGGATACGACGGCGTCCACAATCACCAGCGCCGGGCCGGATCGTGGCCGCAAGGTCCACGATCGCGTTCGGGATGCCATGGAAGTGCAGCACGTTCTTCGGCCAGCCGTAGACGGCGCCAGGCACGACACCGAACAGGTTCTTCATCCCGCAGGTCATACCGGCCCAGTGGTGCGTCTTCAGCTTCGGCAGTGACACGACGATGTCGGCGTCGAGCACCGAGACGGGCAGCGCGAAGTCGGGCAGGTCCATGAACCGGCTCCGCAGCGGCACCCGCCGAACATCGTCGTGGTTCAAGTCGACGAAGCGGAGCTTCAGGTCGCGGAGGTGATCGTAGAGGCCGGTTGCCGTGAGGAGGTATTCGGTGTCACGCCGGTGGCCAGGGCCTTCGCCGACGACCACCTCGCGCGCACCGGCACGCAATGCCGCTTCTGCCGCGGCGGCCACCACGGAAGGGTGCGTATTGATGATGGTGCCGCGCTGGTACTCCACCATGTTGGGCTTGAGCAGGACGCGCTTGCCCGCCATCGACAGGCCCAACTCTCGCACGCCGCGGCCGATCGCGTCGGACAGATCCAAGTCGTAGCTGGCAGCGGCCAACAGCAGGACGTCGGAGGTGGCGGGCAGCGGGGCGAAGTCGGCGGCGTTCCAGGGACGGCGGCGGCGGCACGCTGCGCCGGCGGCTGCGATTGCGTCGCGGCGGTGGCGAGGAAATCACGGCGCGTCAGGGAACTGGCGGGGCTGAAGCCCTGCCCCACATGCTCGGCGGAGACAGTGCGATCAGATGCGGAACGCGGCATGGTTTTCTTCCGCGCCGGCTTCGGCGTACACGGCAAGGGCAATCGCGGGGATGTTGCCGAGGTACCCCGTGGTCTCCCAGGTTTCGGCCAGGGCGGCATCGATTTCTGAAAGACGCCGGGACTGAAGTCCCGGCTCCACTTGCCCGACGTGGCCGAACACTGCCAGGGCGATGCGTGACAAGGACAGCGACAGGCCGGATCGTTCGTCCAGGGAGTGGGCCGCCAGGTACGCCAGCGACTTCTTCACGGCGTCCTGATCGCGTCGACCCTGCAGCGCCAGCAAGGCAATCGCGGTCGTCGGGACATACGGAGGCAGTTCCTTCCCAAGCACGTTGGAGTTGCCGTAGTTCCAGCCGCCGCTTCTGCAGACGCGATCCAGCAGCAGGCGTTCGCCTTCGGTCACGCGGGCGGCGACCGAAGGGTTCCCGTGAGCGTGCATCCATTTGCTGAGCGCCAGCACGCACCAGGAGGTGGGCTCCACCCAGCTGAAGGTGTTCGGCACCCATGGCCAGCCCTGTAGCGCGTTGTCCTGGCGGTTCGTGCTCGAAGGTGGAAGCTTCACGCCCTTCACCCCGACCAACGTCGTTGCGAGGCGGGCGGCGAACGCCGGAGTGCCCAGCGCCGCGTGCTGTGCGGCGAGCAATGCGACGGCGTTGTCGCTCGCGTTGACCGCGCGCGACTGCGGGTCGACGAGCAAGCCCTCCTCGCTGGGCCAACGGGTAATCACCGAGGGATCGGGACGCGTGCCCGCCGCTGCCGTGGCGAGCAGCGCAAGGCAGGTGGGCTCGAGCCTGCTCGTGCGCCCGCGCGCGTACCCCCAGCCGCCGTCTGCGTTGCGGGCAACCGTGAGCGCGTCCAGTTGCGCCCGCGCGGTGCTCGTGAGCGCCACGTCAGACGGCCAGCCGGATGCGCAGGCGATACCGCACCGGCCGGCCGTCCTTCATCGCGGGCCGGAACGTCCACGCCTTGATGTGCGAGAGCATCATCCGCTCGTGAAAGTGGGCAGGCGACGATGCGAGCAGCACCTGTTCCACACGCCCCTGGCGGTCGACCAGCAGATTGAAAAACGCCACGCTCTCTGGCGGCGCGTTGGCCGACGGTGGCGGCGGAATCACCGGGCGAACAATGGTGGGCGGCAGGACGCTGAGATCGCCTGACGTGTACACCGCCTCGCTGTCCATCGCAGCGGCCGACTCAGATGGCGCCTCGGGTTCGAGCGGGCGGCCGCCCAGTTCGGTGGTGATGATCGTCACCGGGTCCGTCTCGGCATCGTCCTCGGCCGCAAGGCCGGTCGATGCGGCGCCCCCCGACGCACGCGCCCGCTGCCGCCGCCTGGCGTGCGGCGCCACGACCGGAACAGGCGGCGCTGGTGGTGGCGGTATCAGTTCAGCTGTACTGGACGATGCGCTGAACACCGACCGCACCGCATCGCCGACGCGTCCGAGCAGTGAAGTGGGCCTGGAATCGGGAGAAGCCGCGGCCGTGGCAGCTGCAGAGCCTTCCCCATCGCCGCCCTCCGCAGGGGCCGTTTGTGCGATGACATCGACTCCCGTCGACGAAGCTCGTGCCCGCCACCACAGCACGCCTGCGCTCAGCGCAACCGCGAGCAGGGCCACTGCTACCACCAGCGGCACCAGCGCGCTCAGTCGGGGCCCGGCGGCGGAAGGGGCAACCTCGCGTGGCTGCTCGCCCTCGAGCGCCCGGGCTTTCAGCCGCCGCAGTTCCTCATCCGCTCGCGTCTGCTCCGCGGCGACCAACGCACGCGCGACGAGCGCCGCGATGTCGTCGCGACGCCCCGGGCGTTCGAAGAATGCCAGCGCCTTTGCCAGCGCCTCGACCGACCGCGCCTCCGGCGGATCGGTGAGGTTCCGCTGAACGATGTCGATCAGCTCAGGGGGGGCCGTCACGTCCTCGAGCAGCAGATCCATCACGACGGCGAGGTGACGAACCGGATCGTGAGGGACGGGACTGCCAGGGAGCGCTGCGATGGTGCCGTCGGCGGAGAGCGCGATGTGCTCGATGTCAGGGAGGTGCGGTGCCGCTCCGCCCCCGACAGTCGTCGAGTGAAACAGTTCCTGGACGATTGCAACGGCCTCCTGCCACGACGGCAGGGTATTGCGTGCCCGCAAATCTGCGAGCGTGATCATGCGTTTCCTCTCGGAGCAGGACAAGTATATAGGGCGGCTGGTCTATCCTTGCGTGCTCCCCCGCCGGCGTGTCAGATTGCCACCCGGACTTGCATTCGGTATCGCACGGGATCGCCACGCCGCGTCGCGGGCCGGAACTTCCAGCTCTTCACGTGGGCGCGCATCATGCTCTCGCGCATGCCGCGCTCACCCGCGATCAGCCGCACCTGCTCCACGTTTCCCGATGCGTCAACCACCAGCTCGTAGGTGGCGGCAGCGCCACCGGCCACTGGTGCCGGAGCCCCGCGCCCGAGCAGCATTGGCGGCGTCACATCGGCGTCGCTGCCGGAGACCGTACCATCACTCGCCGCGCCAGCGATCGGCCCTCCTTCGACAGCGGGCAACGGCGCCCCTTGCGGAGCGGACGACCCGTCGCCTGCTCCCGCTGACGATCCGGAGGAGGTCGCGCCCGCCGCCGCGGGGGCAGGAGCGGACGACGGCGAACGGCCGACAGTGCCGGCGGATGTGCCCGCCGAACCTCCCGAGGAGCCCGTCGTCGTCGGGGCGGTTGAAGGTACTGGTGTCGAGGCGGGCGTCCGGTCGGCGGATGGACCCGACGTCGGTGAACCCGCCCCGGGGCCTTCGCCAAACACCCGCTTCGCGGCCCCCGCAACTTTCTTTTCCACCGATGTGGGGCCCTGGGGGGTATCCTGGCGTGAGATCCAGTAGGTAAAGAACGCGACCACCACGACGACGATCACCAGGCGGACCGCCCCGTGAACATCCCACTTCGCACGGACCGGGGGTACGTCGTCAACACCGGGAATCTCCGTGGTGGCGACGGCCGGCAGCCGCGGGCCCCGTCCCAGTTGCGGCTCACGCTTCACGATGGTCACGGTCCCGTCGCGTTCGAGGATATGCCGCTCGGGAATCTCCTTCGCTTCCAGCAGCATCCGCGCACGTTCTTCGAGGTGGCGGATCTCGTCGTCGACCAGCTTCTGCTCGCGAGCGCGCTCGGCGCGCGTGACCAGCTCCTTTATGTCCTCGTCCCGCCCGGGCCGCTCGAAGTAGCGCAGCGAGCGCGTGAACTCCTCGGCCACCGGGAACTCGGGCGGATCCTTCAGGTTCCGCTCCGCGAGATCCAGCAGCGGTCCCGGGGCCGGCACGTTTTCGAGCATCAGGCAGAGCAGAACGGCCAGGTGTCGAACCGGGTTCTCGGGTAATGAGCTTTGCGGGAGCAGCGCGATCGAGCCGTCCGGGTTCAGGCCGATGTGCGCGAAATCCGGCAGACGCGCCGCGGAACCGCGCTCGCTCACCGTGGCCAGAACCAGTTCCTGGACGATCGCCACCGCCTGCTGCCAGCTCGGCACAGCGTTGCGGGCACGAAGATCGGCCAGGGTCACCATGATTTGTTTTTCACTTCAGACGTGTGCCTCTCGCGGACAGACTATCGGCTGAGTCACACAATCTGGATATCGATGGGCCGGCTTTTCGCCGGTAAAAACATCATAGCGGGGGCAGGGTCTGGTGTGCGAGCCGAGCCGGTACGGCGTGGGGCAGGGCTTGGCGCCCCTGCTGACACGCGCCCGTCACAAGGGCACTACCCCGCCACGGGGCTCGCAGTGTCCGTGCCGGACGGCCCATCTGGCTCGACCGCGGCGGGGGCGGCGGGCGCCGCGAGCGGTGGCAGCAACCGCGGCGATCTCAGCTGGGGCGGGCTGCCCTGGCGGAACTCGCGGAAGTCCACCGTGCAGTCGTGCGCAGCGAGGAAGTTGAGGAACCGCTTGTAGTCCTGCGTGGGCAGGCCGAAGAGCCGCAGCAGCGACCGATAGTTGCCACGCGTTGTCGAGAGTCCCTTCCGCACGAGACATTTCATGTCGTACCGGGTGATGTCGCGCGCGAGGAACAGCGGGTGGATGTGCTCCCAGAACGAGTAGCCGCCCGACACCAGAGCGGTATACAGCTCGTCGCTCACCTGACGGCGACGCTCGCGCATGGGCGCAGCCGCGTCACCCGCGGCCTGCACCGCCGGCGGCAGGTGCGAGACCTCCACGCGGCCACCGTTCGACATCCACAACGACTGCTCGACGACGTTCTGCAGCTCGCGCACGTTGCCGGGCCACCGGTAGCGTTCGAGCATCTTGAGCGCAGCCTCGCTGAACTCCCCCTCGCGCCCGGACTTCGACACCAGGAACCGCACGAGCGGACGGATGTCTTCGCGCCGCTCGCGCAGCGGCGGCACGTGTATGTGAATGACGCGCAGCCGGTACAGCAGGTCTTCGCGGAACTGGCCGTTCGTGACCATGTCGGCGAGGACGCGGTTCGTGGCGGCGATCACGCGCACGTCCACCTTCGTCTGCACGTGGTCGGCGCCCACGGACTGCACTTCCCCGTTTTCGAGGAACCGAAGCAGCAGCGCCTGCATGCGCAGGCTCATCTCTCCCACTTCGTCCAGGAACAGCGTGCCGCGGTGCGCCAGCTGCAGCTTGCCCGGCTTGTCGCGGTAGGCGCCCGTGAAGCTGCCCTTCACGTGGCCGAACAGCTCGGACTCGAGCAGCGTCTCGGTGAGACCCGCGCAGTTGACCGCGATGAACGGGCGCGCGGCCCGTGCGGACTGCATGTGGATCTCGCGCGCGACGAGATCCTTGCCCACGCCGCTCTCGCCGGTGACGAGCACTTTCGTGTCGCGCGCCGCCACACGCTCCACGAGCGCCAGGATGTCTGCCATCTGTTGGCTCGCGCTCACGATGACGGGCGCGACGGGGGCGGGTGCGTCGACGCGACTGACGGGAACAGGTCCCAACACCGGGCTACTCACGAGATGGCCTCCGCGTTCTTGCTGGCATTCACTGGCGCGCGACCGCTGAATGTCACACGCTGATTGCCGAAGAGCTGGCAACGAGAGTGCCGGAACGGCGAGAACCCCGGGCGCGACGCACCGCGACCGGGAACCGGGGAATTTCCAATGATCGGGGCCGGCTGGGCAGGCCACCGAACTGCGCGCCCGGTCAGACCTCTTGCGCGCTGCGAAAGGAAGTTACGAGTTCGTAATCGTGCCTGACGGTTTTGACCTCGTCGTTTCACCGCTGACCGGCGTGCCTGCTTTGCCCACGCGCGTGCCCCATTGACCCTGACCGGTATCCTGCTGTCCCCGGGTAGACTTCACAATGGGCCGCCGGTACTGGTGCCCGGTCGACAAGTACCCGGTACTTGGGTAATCGGAATGTCGGCTGAGGCTCACTCGTCCTGTTGGAGGACGATAATTGCGTGTGCACCCATTCTTCGACGGCGACGACCCTGCCGATCTGGACGTCGTCACCGCGGCGCCCGGACCGAAAGGGTCGCTGCCGATCACGCCCGCGGATCTGCTGCGGAAGCCGAGCGGCGATTTGTTCGGATGGACCCAGGACGTCGGCATGGGCTGGCGCCCCGACGAACTGGGGCGGCCCGAGGTCCTGATCCTCAGCACGCAGGGCGGCATCCGGCAGCCGGACGGCAGCGCGCTCGCGCTCGGCTATCACACGGGCCATTGGGAAGTGGGCCTGCTGATGGAGGCCGCCGCTCACGAGTTGCGCGCGCGCGGGCTCATCCCGTTCGCCGGCTTCGTCACTGATCCCTGCGACGGCCGCACGCAGGGTACGACGGGGATGATGGACAGCCTCCCCTACCGCAACGACGCGGCGATCGTGCTGCGGCGGTTGATCCGTTCGCTGCCAACGCGGCGCGGCGTGATCGGCGTGGGGACGTGCGACAAGGGGCTGCCCGCCATGCTGATGGCCCTCGCCGGGTCGCGCGACCTCGCGACGGTGGCGGTGCCGGGCGGCGTCACGCTGCCGCCGACCGACGGTGTGGATGCGGGCGCCGTGCAGACGATTGGCGCCCGGTACGCGTACGGGCAGCTCACGCTCGAGGAGGCCGCGGAGCTCGGATGCCGCGCGTGCGCATCGCCGGGCGGCGGATGTCAGTTCCTCGGGACGGCCGCCACCGCGCAGGTCGTCGCCGAAGCACTCGGCCTCGCGGTTCCCCACAGCGCACTCGCGCCCTCAGGCCAGCCAATCTGGCGCGACGTCGCCCGCCGATCCGCCCGCGCCGTCGAACGCATGATTGCGCTCGGCCTGAAGACGAGAGATGTCCTTTCGGATGCGGCGATCAGGAACGCCATGGCCGTGCACGCGGCCTTCGGTGGATCCACCAACCTCCTGCTGCACATCCCCGCTATCGCGCACGCGGCCGGGCGCACGCGCCCTACCGTGGATGATTGGATGGCGGTGAACCGCCAGGTGCCGCGGATCGTGGACTCGCTGCCGAACGGCCCCCATCCCACCGTGCGCGTGTTCCTCGCCGGCGGGGTGCCCGAGGTCATGCTGCACCTGCGCCGCCTGGGGCTGATCGACGGGGCCGTCGTGACCGTGACCGGCGAGCGCCTGGACGCCGTGCTCGACTGGTGGCAGGATTCCGAGCGCCGCACGCGCCTCCGCGATCGCCTGCGCGCAGCCGACGGTGTGGATCCGGACACCGTCATCATGGCCCCCGACGCCGCCACGCGACGCGGGCTGACGAGCACGGTGTCATTCATCAAGGGCAACCTCGCCCCGCAGGGCGCGATCGTGAAGAGCACCGCACTCGATCCCTCCACGGTCGGCGCCGACGGCGTGTATCGCCTCACCGGCACGGCCCGCGTCTTCACCACCGAGCGCGCCGCTGTCGCCGCCATCAAGAGCGCGGGCCCCGATCGCATCCAGGCGGGCACCGTCATGGTGCTCATCTGCCGCGGTCCAATCGGCGCCGGGATGGAGGAGGTCTACCAGGTCACCTCCGCGCTCAAGTACCTGGATGTCGGCAAGTCGGTGGCCCTCCTCACCGATGCCCGGTTCTCGGGCGTCTCCACCGGCCCCTGCATCGGCCACATCGGTCCCGAGGCCCTCGGCGGCGGCCCCATCGGTCGCGTCCGCGATGGCGACCTCATTCGCATCATCATCGACCGCGGCCGGCTGGAAGGGTCCGTCGATCTCGTCGAGACGACACCGTCGGGCGAGGTGATCCCCGCCGACGCCGAGATCGCGGGGCGCGAGCCGCGCCCCGACCTCGCGGGTGACGCGGAGCTGCCCGACGACACACGCCTCTGGGCCGCGCTGCAGCACGTGAGCGGCGGCACGTGGGCGGGGTGCGTCTACGATACGGATGCGATTATTACGGCGCTGGCAAGACCGGACCCAGGGTGAGGCGTCGCCCCGGCCCCCACGAGGGACTCGGCCAACATCGACCATGTGGCGCCGGCCCCGAAGCACCCCGACCGACAGGTGCAGGAATCAGTGCGGCGTGAGTCGTTCGTCCGTCGAGACGTTGAACTTCCTGTAGTCCGAGTAGACCGTCAGGCTGCTCACCGAGAAGCGCCGCAGCAGCAGGGCGCGGCCGGAGCCCTTGATCTCCATCCGCGCCGGCAGCCAGACCTCGTCGTTGATCTTTGTCCGCTCGAACTCCGCGACCGTCCCCGTGTGCAGGCGCAGCGCCAGTCCCCACCCGAACGTCACGTCTTCGATCACCTGGCCGATCCCCTTGACGAGCTCGTAGTCCGACTCGCTGATCCACGCGCGCCCGCGCACCTTCTTCATCCAGTTGCCCGCCTCCGTCCTCGGCCGGTACGCCGGCTTCGGTTCGAGCGTGACCACGATGGTGGTGTGCCCATTGACCATCTCGCGGCCGACGAGGCGGATGTCGTAGAGCTGGAACACCTCGTCGAGCGTGCGGTTCCACTCGGCGCGCTCCTTCTCTTCCTCGCGCAGCCGCCGCTGCCGCTCCTGCGGCGATTCGCGCTCCCGCCTCGCCGCCTCGCGCAGCACGTCTTCGCGGTGGATGCGGTCCTGCTTCTCCAGCTCCGCGGGCGGCACAGGCACGCCGTTCACTGCGATGAGCCGTTTGTAGGTGTTGCCCCGCTCGACCGACGGATAGACCTCGTACGTCTTCACCGGTCCCGCGCTCACCTTGCCCAGCTTCGAGACTTTGATTTCCTGGCGCCTCTCGAGGAACGTGTACTGGGCCTGCAGCTCGCGGTCCGTCAGTAGCCGCCGCCGCACCTCGGCGCCAAACGCTTTGGGATCGGGGAGGGGACGGTCAACGGCCTGGGGCTTCGCCTTCCAATCGCCACGCGATGCAGGGCCTGCACCGCAGGAACCAGCAGGACAGGGACGAGGAGCGCGGCGAGGAGGCGTGTCGACATCTGACTGGGTCCATTCCCATCAATGCAAGACGCGCGACAGGCGGTGGGCCGTGGGCCCCACACGCCCACCGCCTACCGCCCACCGCCTACCGCCCACCGCCTACCGCCCACCGCCCACGGCCTACCGCCCACCGCCCACCGCCCACCGCCCACCGCCCACCGCCTACCGCCCACCGCCCACCGCCCACCGCCTATGTAATAGTTATCCCCATGAAACTCGATGCTGCCCGTTTGTGCCTCGACTGCGACGAGATTCACGAGGACCAGAACTGCCCGTCGTGCAGTTCGGAAGCGTTCGCGTTCGTCACGCGCTGGGTGAAGACCTCGGGCGAACACCGGGTGGAGCGGCGGGCGGCGCCCGCGGTGCAGCCAGCCGCGGTCCACCCGACGCGCACGCCGGAACAGATCGAGGCGTACCGCCAGCTCATCGAGGGGAAGCCTGAGAAAAGTCCCGGGCGGGGCCTCTTGACGAAGGGGGTCTTCGGCATCGCCGCCGTGAGCCTGCTCGGCTGGGCATGGAAGTCCGGGACGAGACAGTCAGATCCACGTTCCCTGTCCGACGGTCCGGAAGAGGTTCGGGGGCCGGCCCGTACTCGTGCGAGGCGCGCGTCGCCAGGACCGCGAACGTAAACGCCGCGCCCGCAGCGCAGACGCAGAGGTCACCCCATGCGCCACATCGTCCTGCTCCTTCCGCTCCTGCTTACCTTCCCGACCTCCTCGGTCGGCGATCCTCTCGCGCACACCTACTCGATCGTTGCACGCGACTCGACGACGGGCGAGCTCGGCGTGGCCGTGCAATCCCACTGGTTCTCCGTGGGATCGATCGTCACCTGGGCCGAAGCCGGCACGGGCGCCATTGCCACGCAGTCGTTCGTCGATCCCGGGTATGGGCAGCGCGGACTCGAGCTGCTGAAGCGTGGCGTCTCGGCGCCGGACGCGCTCGCGCAACTCGTCGCGGCCGACGCGCTGCAGGACGTGCGACAGGTCGCCATCATCGACGCGCAAGGCCGCGTGGCGGCTCATACGGGCAAGAAGGCGATCGCCGCCGCCGGACATCATGTGGGCGCGCAGTACCTCGGTGCAGGCCAACCTCATGGCGAACGCGAAGGTGTGGCCGGCGATGTCGGCGGCCTACGAGAAGGCCACCGGCGATCTTGCCGATCGGCTGCTCGCCGCGCTCGATGCGGCAGAGGCGGTGGGCGGCGACATCCGCGGACGGCAGTCGGCGGCAATCCTGATCGTGAAACCGGTATCCACAGGCAAGCCATGGTCGGGCGCCGACCGCGTGTTCGACCTGCGCGTGGAGGATCACGCGGCGCCGCTGACAGAGCTGCGCCGGCTCGTCCGCCTGCAGCGCGCCTACAACCGCGCCAACCGCGGCGACGAGCTCATGAGCGAGAAGAAAGTAGACGAGGCGCTGAAGGAATACGCCGCCGCCGCGACCATTGCTCCCGACATCGTGGAGCTGCCCTTCTGGCACGCTGTAACCCTCGCCTCCATCGGCCGCGAGGCGGAAGCGAAGCCAATCTTCCAGGCCGTCTTCGCCAAGGAACCCGCCTGGGCAGACCTGGTCCCCAGACTCCCACCCGCCGGGCTGCTGCCGGAGGACAAGGGACTCATAGAGAGGATTGTGGGGCTCAGGAGATAGGCGGTGGGCGGTAGGCGGTGGGCGGTGGGCGGTGGGCGGTAGACGGTGGGCGGTAGGCGGTGGGCGGTGGGCGGTGGGCGGTGCGGTGGGCGGTGGGCGTCGCGGCCTCGCGGCGTCGGCGTGAGCGATGAGCCATCTGTTCTGTGCCGCCCGAGCTTCGCGTGCATTGTGCATTTTCATTGTGCGTTGTGCATTTTTCATTGCGCATTTTTCATTGTGCATTCCGCGCCGCCCCGAGCCCAGCGGCGCGGAAGTGGTACCATTACAACCATGCAAAAGGCGAAAGTCGCCATCCTCCGCACCGCCCCGGAGACCGTGTTTCACGACTACCACCGGCTGATGAACCTTGCCGGATATCAGGACGTCATCGCGAAGGACACGGACACCGCCCTCAAGGTCAACATCTCCTGGCACTTCTTCTTCCCGGGCAGCTCCACCACGCCCTGGCAGCTGGAGGGCGTGATCCGCGCGATGAAGGCCGACGGGTACAGCCCGGACCTGATGCACGCCTGTCACAACCGGACGGTCGTCATCGACGCGCACCTCGGCGAGCGCGAGAACAAGCAGCTCGGAGTCGTTGAGGCGCACGGGCTCCGGAACGTCCACATCTACGAGGGCGAGGAGTGGATCAACATCAAGGACGCCGTCGGCGACCTTACGAAGAAATTCCTGGTCCTGAACGAGGTCTATCCTGGCGGCTTCATGATTCCGCGCCGGTTCATCGGCGAGAACATCGTCCACCTGCCGACCGTCAAGACGCATGTCTTCACCACCACCACCGGCGCGATGAAGAACGCGTTCGGCGGGCTGCTCAACGAGCGGCGGCACTGGACGCACCCGGTCATACACGAGACGCTCGTGGATCTGCTGATGATCCAGCAGAAGATCCACCGCGGCGTCTTCGCGGTGATGGACGGCACCTTCGCGGGCGATGGCCCGGGACCGCGCTGTATGGTCCCGTACACGAAGAACGTCATCCTCGCGAGCAGCGACCAGGTGGCCATCGACGCGGTCGCGGCGAAGCTGATGGGGATGGACCCGCTCTCCATCAAGTTCATCCGCCTGGCGCACGACATGGGCCTCGGCTGCGGTGATCCGCGCGAGATCGAGATGGTCGGCGATCTCTCCGCGGCGAACGAGAACTGGCACTTCGACGGCCCGTTCCGCGATATGACCTTCGCCTCGCGGATGCAGCACAAGATCTACTGGGGTCCGCTGAGAAAGCCCGTCGAGTGGTCGCTCAAGACGGTGCTCGCGCCGTGGGCCTACATGGCGAGCGTGCTGTACCACGACAGCTTCTGGTATCCGGTGAAGGCCCGCATGATGATGGCGCAGGCGCTCGACAGCGAATGGGGCCGCCTGTTCCGCAACTGGGAGAGCCTCACGCCCACGGCGAACGGCTTTCCCACCGTCGGCGACAACACCGCGCAGATCGAACGCACGGGGATGAAGGCGTTCACGCGATCAATCGGCATCCTCGGCACGTGCATGAAAGAGGCGCCGGAGTTTGGGCGTCACCGGCGCCGCATTGTGCCCCCGGCGGCGCAGTAGTTTACCGGCTCCGGGCTCCAGGCTCCGGGCCCCAGGCGGTGTCCGGCTCCTGGCCTATTCGCTCCCCAGACGGAGAGCCCGGGAGGCTGGAGCCCGGAGCCTGGAGCCTGATCCGGTCCCATGTCCTACCAAGCATCCTTCCGCTGCATCGCCGGCTGCCCGGGGGAGCACTCGCTCGAGCAGCCGATCTATCGCTGTCCCACCTGCGGCGACCTGCTCGAGGTGTCCCACGACATCGACGCGCTGCGCGACCGTGGGCCGGCGGCGTGGATGAAGCTGTTCGACGAGCGCTACAAGCGCACCACATGGCCGTACGGATCGTCGGTCTGGGGCAAGAAGGAATGGGTGCTGCCGTCGATCCTCGACGACAACATCGTTTCGATGGACGAGGGCGGCACCAACCTGTTCTGGGCCGACCGCTTCGGTCGGACGCTCGGGCTCGACGACCTGTGGGTGAAGCAGTGCGGCAACTCGCACACCGGGTCGTTCAAGGACCTCGGCATGACGGTGCTCGTCTCGATGGTGAAGCAGATGATCGAGCGCGGCAGCCCCGTCCAGGCGGTCGCGTGTGCGTCTACCGGTGACACGTCCGCCTCGCTGGCTGCCTACGCCGCCGCCGCAGGGATTCCCGCGATCGTCATTCTCCCGCGCGGCAAGGTGACGACGGCGCAGCTGGTGCAGCCGCTGGCGAACGGGGCAACCGTGCTCTCGCTCGACACCGACTTCGACGGCTGCATGGCGATCGTGCAGCGGCTCGCGGGCGAGGGACGCGTCTACCTCGCGAACTCGATGAACAGCCTCCGCCTCGAGGGACAGAAGACCGTCGCGATCGAGATCGTGCAGCAGTTCGACTGGCAGGCGCCGGACGTCGTGATTATTCCCGGCGGCAACCTCGGGAACGTCAGCGCGCTCGGGGCGGGCTTCGAATTGATGGAGACGCTCGGCCTCACCTCGCAGCGCCCCCGCATCGTCGTCGCGCAGGCGCAGGCGGCGAACCCGCTGTACCTGGCCTACCAACGCGGATGGGACTTCGAGCCGGTCACCGCCCGACCGACCCTCGCCTCTGCCATCCAGATCGGCAACCCGGTGTCGGTGAAGAAGGCGATCCGCACGCTGCAGCGCTACGACGGAATCGTGGAGCAGGCGTCGGAGCAGGAGCTGGCGGACGCCGCCGCGGAAGCGGACCGCACGGGCATGTTCAACTGCCCTCACACGGGCGTGGCGCTTGCGGTCCTGAAGAAGCTCGTCGCGCGCGGCGAGATCACCGGCGGCCAACGCGTCGTGGTCATCTCGACCGCCAACGGCCTGAAGTTCACGGATTTCAAGATCGGCTACCACGACGGTACGCTCGCCGGGATCGAGTCCCATTACGCGAACGGGCCCGTGCTGCTGCCCAACGACTACGACGCGGTACTGCACGCGATCGACACCGCCGCCGCTGCGGCGCCGTCGACGGCATGACCGGACTCCGGAATCTGCGGGCGCCGGGACTTTGGTCCCGGCGAACACTTCTCCGCTATCCGCCGAGACTGAAAGTCCCGGCTCTACAAGCCATCTCTAGGGTCCGCTCCGGCGCCGCCAGCTACGGTTTCGCGGACGTGAACGCGTAGATCAGGCCCAGGGTCAACGTGGCCTGGTCCTTCTTGAACGCATCGCCGTCCGGAAAGAACGCCTCGTCGGAAAAGTCGGTCCGGAACTCCAGTCGTGAGATCAGGCCGCTGACCTTGTACTCGCCGGTGAGCGTGAACTCCTTCACGTTCTGCAGCGTCCCGGTGGTGAACGCCTTCGAGTCCCACAACACCTCGAACCGCGGGATGAACGCGAGGTTGTCGTTGTGCTGGTATTTCAAGTACCCCGCGACGCCCGACCAGTCGACGGACTCCCCTAAGATCTCGTCGCGGCCGTAGTCGTAGTTGCCCATCAGGCTGATCCTGTCGGTGAGCGTATAGGAGACGACGGTATCGAACAGGTGGCGCAGGTCGTCGTTGTCGTCCGGTTGCTCGGCGCCCACCATGTAGTTCTGGATGATGGACAGGCGATCGGTCGGCTTGATGGCGATCGAGGCGCCAACCGTCTTCGCGTCGTTGTTCTCGCGGACGTTGTTCCAGCCGTTCACGACAAATCCTGTCAGGCTCACCTTGTCGGTGATCGGGTATCCCAGCCGCACGCCCATGTGGTAGTACGGAATCGCGAGCGCGAAGAGCAGGCCGCGCGAGTAGTTCCAGTTGTCACGCGTCTCGATGACCTCCGCGCCGTGCGGCGTCACGAATTTGCCGAAGTCGATCTGCAGGCCGCCCCCCACCGGCGCGAGAAAGCTGGCGTAGCCCTGCTGGACGTTGTCGAGGAACTCCGGCCCGCCCGGCTCGAAGGCGTTCACCATGTCGGCCGTCTGACCGGCATCGAAGTCAAGGCGGAAACCCACGCGGCTGTCGGCGGTCGCCTTTTTCTCGAGCGCCACCTCCGCCAGCGCGAAGCTGAACTCGTTGTGATTGACGTCGAAGTTCCGCAGCAGGGCGGGGCCCTCGCCGTTGAAGTTCCATCCGTAGTACGTGTCAACGAAGCCGGTCAGCTCGGTGCTCTTGAAGAAATCGACGAGCCCGCCCGTGTCGGCCGCCTGTTCCTCGGGGGGCTTCTCCTGATCACCCGGATCCGCGCCGGTGTCCGGTCCCTGCGTGGCCGCCGCAACTGGTGCCACGCCGAGCACCACCGCCGCCTGCGCCGAGAGCGTACCCGCCCCGGATCCCGCCGGCGCCGGCTCCTGCGCCGCCGCCGCTGCCGCGGACGTCATCACGAACGCAACGCCGCACCCCCAGATCCCCAGCGCTCTCCACATCGCGAACTCGAACCGTTCTCCCCTGGCCACCGGCATCATCTGACCTCCAGCACGCCACACGCGAGACGGACATCTTCCGTTGCAGCTGGCGCTGGCCGGGCAGGTAGCAGTCGGTGTGCCGTGGAGCCCAAGTGGTCCGACAACGTGAGAATCGCGGCGCAAGGAGCGGATACTGGCGGGCGGCGAGCAGCGCGGCTGGCGTTGAATTCAGACGAAATTGTATGGGAACGCAGGCCCAACAACATTCATGTCCCACAGGGCCGCGTGTGAACGGGACGCGCGTGCGGGAAGCAACGGTGACTCGTCAGGTGCCGAACCGGGCGCAGTCGATCCCGTATTTCCGGACCTTGTAGCCCAGAATCCGCTCGGTCGTCTGCAGCAGCCGCGCCGCCCGGGCGCGATTGCCGCGGGTGGACTTGAGCGCGTCCTGGATGAGATCGCGCTCGAACGTCGCGACGGTGTCCTCGAGCGACGTGCGCGGCATTGTCCCGGAGGCTTCAGCCGTCTGGAGCGTCGGCGGCAGGTGGTGCCCGTGGATGACGTTCCCCTCGCAGACGAGCACCGCTCGCTCGATCGTGTTCTCGAGCTCGCGGACGTTGCCCGGCCAGTGATAGCTCGTGAGCATGTCGATGGCCGGGGTGGCGATCCGCTTGATGTGCTTCCCGTGCTCTACCGCGTACTTCGCGAGGAAGTGATCCGCCAGCAGCATGATGTCGGGCTTCCGCTCCCGAAGTGGCGGCGCGAAGATCGTGAACACGTTGAGCCGGTAGAACAGGTCCTCGCGGAACGTGCCGGCGGCCATCAGCTCTTCGAGAGGCCGATGGGTGGCCGCGACAAGGCGCACGTTGACGCGGATGCTGTGCGTGCCGCCGAGCCGCTCGATTTCCCGTTCCTGCAGCGCCCGCAGGAGCTTGACCTGGGTCGTCACGTCCACGTCGCCGATCTCGTCCAGGAACAGGGTGCCGCCCTCGGCCAGCTCGAAGCGACCCTTCTTGAGCGCGTGGGCGCCCGTGAACGCTCCCTTCTCGTAGCCGAACAGCTCGGATTCGATCAGGCTGCCGGGCAGCGCCGCGCAGCTCACCTTGATGAACGGTTTCTTCGCGCGGGGCGAGTTGTAGTGGATGGCGTGCGCGATCATCTCCTTGCCGGTGCCCGACTCGCCCCGGATGAGCACCGTCGTGTTCGTCCGCGCGACCTGCGCCACCTGTTCGTAGACCGCCTGGATCGGCGCGCTGTTCCCGATGATGTGGCGAAAGGCGTAGCGGTCGGCGAGCTCGTCGCGCAGGTGAGCATTTTCCTCGACCAGGCGCCGGCGCTCCGATTCCGCCACGCGCGCGACCTTCACGGCCTGCGCAATCATCGAGCCCACCACGCGAAAGAATTTCAAGGATCGCTGATATTGGCGGTGCCGCTTGAAGGCGAGATGGACCGCGAGCGCACCGACGGGGCGGCGGCTCACGACGAGCGGCACGCAGATGAAGCTCAGCTCGCGGGCGTCCGGCCGCCGGCCGCGCTCGTGCAGCAGCGGCTCCTGCGATACCTGCGGCACGACGACTGCCCGGCCGCTCTCGATGACGCGGGCTACCATGCCCTCACCCGCCCGGGCCCGGTCGCGCGGGAGCACGCCGCCGGTGGCTGCCGTCACGTACTGCTCACCGCTCTCATCGTCGGCCAGCGTCACCCAGGCGCGGACCACGCTGTGATGCCGCTCGAGCGTGTCGAGCACGGCGGGCAGTGACTCGGTGAGCTTCAGGCTGCCGGACAATGCCTGGCTGATCTCCACGAGCGAGGTCAGTTTGCGAATCTCGCCGGTGGCGTCTTCACCCTCGGCGCCAGGGTCGGCGCGGTCGGACCGCCTCGCGCGGGTAACAATTTCGTCGGACATTCGAGGTGCTCAGACGGGATTGTACATGCGATCGGCGGCTGGCCCGGGTTCATGGCGGGTGGCCGGGGCGTTTCGGCCGAGGTCCACCGGTTCACTGCCGGATCGCCGATGCCTTGATGTGCCTGACGCCCTCATCGTCTCGGATCGCCCATGCCCTGATCCTGACGGTGCGGGACAAGGGCGAAGCGCCCCGGCCTGCAGCCACCGACAACTGCCCCTCACACCTGTATCATGTGTTCCATGAGCACGACGATGGGACGGTCGCGGCTGCCGATGGGCACGCACGAGCAGTGGAGTGCGATCGACGCCGAGGAACTGTACGAGGTCCCCCGGTGGGGGAAGGGGTACTTCTCCGTGAGCGACGCGGGGCACGTCCTCGTGCATCCGACGAAGGACGCGGCGCAGTCGATCGACCTGAAGCAGCTCGCCGACGACCTGCAGACACGCGGCATCGATCTGCCGGTGCTCATCCGGTTCAGCGACATCCTCCGGCATCGGCTCGGTGACATCCACGACGCGTTTCAGGCTGCCATCGCGCAGCACTCGTATACCGGCCGCTACACCTGCGTGTATCCGATCAAGGTGAACCAGCAGCGGCAGGTAGTCGAGGAGGTCCTGAGCTTCGGCCGGCCGTACCAGTTCGGGCTGGAGGCAGGCTCCAAGCCGGAACTGCTCGCGGTGATGGCGATGGCCACCAACGGCACGCCGATCATCTGCAACGGGTTCAAGGATGCGGAGTACATCGAGACCGCGATGCTGGCGCAGAAGATCGGGCGCACGATCATCCCGGTCGTCGAGAAATACACCGAGCTCGAGCTGATCCTGCACTACGCGGAGAAGGTGGGCGTGCGGCCGATGATCGGCATGCGCGTGAAGCTGGCCGCGCGGGGCGGCGGCCGATGGCAGTCGTCCGGTGGCTACCGGTCGAAGTTCGGCCTGACGGTTGGGGAGATCCTGCAGGGACTCGAGCACCTGAAGGGGCTCGGCATGCAGGACTGCTTCAAGCTCCTGCACTTTCACCTCGGCAGCCAGATTCCCAACATCCGCATCGTGAAGGCGGCGCTGAACGAGGCCGCCCGCGTGTACACGGAGCTGGCGCGGGCGGGCGCAGGGCTGGAGTACCTGGACGTCGGCGGCGGCCTGGGCGTGGACTACGACGGCTCGCAGACGAACTTCGAATCGAGCATGAACTACACGCTCCAGGAATACGCCAACGACGTCGTCTATCACATCCAGACGGTGTGTGACGATGCCGGCGTGGCACACCCGACGATCGTGTCGGAGAGCGGACGCGCCGTGGTGGCGTACCACAGCGTGCTCGTGTTCAACGTGCTCGGCGTCTCGGGCTTCGGGCCCGAGACGCTGCCCAAGCCGCCCGTCGACGAGCCCGAGCAGCCGCTGATCGATCTCACGGAGACGTTCAACAACCTCACCCCCCGAAACGCGCTCGAGGGCTACCACGACGCGCAGCAGGCGCTCGACATGGCGCTGAACCTGTTCAGCGGCGGCTACCTGCCGCTCGATCAGCGCGTACACGCGGAAACGCTCTATTGGGCCATCTGCCGGAAGCTCCAGCGCCTGGTGCAGCAGATGGAGGAGGTCCCCGAGGATCTGCAGGGCCTGGACGAGTCGCTCTCCGATACCTACTTCTGCAACTTCTCGCTCTTCCAGTCGATCCCGGACAGCTGGGCGATCAAGCAGCTGTTCCCGGTGATGCCGATCCACCGGCTGAACGAGCGCCCGGCACAACACGCGGTGCTGGGCGACATCACGTGCGACTCGGACGGCAAGATCGATCAGTTCATCGACCGGCGCGACGTGAAAAAGACGCTGCCGCTCCACGCCTTCACTGGCGATCCGTATTACCTCGGCGTGTTCCTCGTCGGCGCCTACCAGGAGATCCTCGGTGATCTGCACAACCTGTTCGGCGACACGCATGCCGTGCACGTCAGGCTCGACGCGAACAGCAAGGTGGTGCTCGACGAAGTGATCAAGGGGGACACCGTCCGGGAGGTGCTCGACTACGTGGAGTTCAACGCGGCGACGCTGATGAACCGCCTGCGCGACGATGTCGAGCACGCCGTCCGAGAAGGACGTGTGGATCTCGAGCAGTCAGGACGGCTGCTGCGGTTCTATGAGAACGGGCTCCAGGGGTACACGTATCTGGAGGATGCGCACCGCGGGTGATTCTTGGGCTCCCGGGTCCGGGCTCCGGGCTCGGGCCCGTCAGGCCCCGGGCAGGAGTCGTGGCGCGAGCCGGAGGCTGGAGTCCGGAGTCTGGAGCCGATGAAGGAGCAGTTGCTGGCGGACGTCGAGTCCCTGGTCGGGGCGCTCAAGGCGATGCCGGCATCGCCCGAGGTGGACAAGGCAATCTACCAGTGCGATCGGCTGCACCTCGCGCTCCGGTCGTCGCACAACGAGGGGACGCGGTTTGCGGCCTTCACGGTGAACAAGATCGTCCGCGACCTCGCAGACGCCGCGCCGGCCGCCGTCGTCGAGGGCATGGCCCAGGTGCGTGCCGGACTCGAGGCGATTGGGGTGGAGCTACAGAAATAGGACGGGCTCCAGGCGCCAAGCCTGTCCGCCGGGACTGAACCACCGGATCCACATCGTTGGCCGCGCGCCACCGCCCACCGCCCACCGCCTAGCGCCTACCGCCCACCGCCTACCGCCCACCGCCCACCGCCTACCGCCTACCGCCCACCGCCTACCGCCGACTGCCTACCGCCCACCGCCTACCGCCCACCGCCCACTCACCACACCCGGCACCTCTTCTCTGGCGCCATCGGGGCGCCGGCCTTGCAGCTGAACGCCTCCTGGAACTCCGGCATGTTGCTGACGGTGCCGTTCGTGCGGAACCGGCCGGACGAATGCGGGTCGGTGAAGATGCGCTGCAGGGCGTCCGCATCGGTCGAGTTCTGGCACCACACCTGCGCGAAGCCGAGGAACAAACGCTGCTCGGGCGTGAAGCCGTCGACGACGGTGCGGTCGCGACCCTCGAGGGTGTTCATCAATGCCATGAACGCGATGCGGACCCCGCCGTTGTCGCCGATGTTCTCGCCGAGCGTGAGCTTGCCGTTCAGGAACGCGGGCTTCCCGGTCTTTGGATCGTTCACGGGAGAGTAGCCCGTGTACTGGTCGGCGATGCACGCGGCGCGCTCCTCGAAGGCTTTTGCGTCCGCGTCCGTCCACCAGTCCTTCAGATTGCCATCGCCGTCGAACTTCCGGCCGGAATCGTCGAAGCCGTGCGACAGCTCGTGGCCGATCACCGCCCCGATGGCCCCGAAGTTCACCGCATCGTCCACCTTCACGTCGAAGAACGGCGGCTGCAGGATTCCGGCGGGAAAGACGATCTCGGCAAACTGTGACGAGTAGTAGGCGTTCACGGTCGGCGGGGTCATGCTCCACTCGGTCTTGTCCACGGGCTTCCCGAGCTTGTCGTAATTGCGTTTGACCTCGAAGCGATCGGCGCGGCGGCTGTTGCCAAGGAAGTCGTCCCGCGTGATCGAGACGGACGAATAGTCGCGCCACTTCTCGGGATACCCGATCTTCCCCTTGCCGAGCTTCTTCAGCTTCTCGATGGCCCTGGTCTTCGTCTCAGGCGTCATCCAGTCGAGCGTGGTGATGTCCTGGTCGAGCGCAACGGTCAGCGCGTTCACGAGCTGGATCATCCGCGCCTTGCTCTCGCCGCCGAACGCCTTCCGGACGTACAGCTGTCCGAGTGCCTCGCCCAGATTGCCGTCCACGGCGCCGACGCAGGTCTTCCACCGGGGCGGCTGCTCCTTGATGCCGCGCAGGTAACGGCTGAAGAAGTCGAAGTTCTCCTGCTCGAACGGCGTGGCAAGGCCGGGTGCGGCAGCGTTCAGCACGTGCCAGCGTGCGTAGCTTTTCAGATCGTCGAGTTGGCGTCTCGCCCCACGTCGCGTCGAGCGCCTTGAAGAAGTCCGGCCAGCCCACGTTGACGTCGCCGAATGCCGGGGCCTCGGCGGCCCCGATGTAGGCGGCGATGTCGAACCCCGGCGTGAGGCCCTTGAGATCGGCCAGCGTCATCTTGTGATCGCGGTTGTTCGGATTGCGCCGGGCCACGCGATCGAGCTGCGCGGCCGCAAGCCGCGTCTCGAGCGCGAGCACGCTCTTCGCGCGCGCGGCCGCCGCCTCCGGGGTTTCGCCCGCGAGCGTGAACATGCGCGTCATGTGCGCCACGTACTTCTCGCGCGTCTCGACGTTCTTCGGATCGTCCTTCAGGTAGTAGTCGCGCTCGGGCAGGCCGATGCCGCCCTGGTCCACGTTCATGAGCGTGCGCGTCGAGTCCTTGAGGTCGGGTCCGACCCCGAAGGCGAACAGTGTGTTCATCCCGTTGCGCCGGAGCGCGCCCATGACGCGGAGGAGGTCCTCTTTCGACGCGGCCGCGGCGACCCGCTCGAGATCCGGCGCGATCGGCTTCAGCCCGGCCGCATCGATTGCCGCGGTGTCCATGCACGATGCGTAGAAGTCGCCCACCTGCTTCTCGATGGGGGTCGGCGCCGCCGCGGGCTTCGCGGTCTCTTCGAGGATGTCCTTCAGCGTGTAGAGGTTGAACTCGCGGAGCTCGTCGAAGCGCCCCCACCGTGCCTTGTCGGCGGGCACCGGATTGTTCGCGCGCCAGCCGCCGCACGCGAAGGCGTAGAAGTCGGTGCAGGGATCGGCGGCCTTGTCGATGGCGGTGACGTCGAGGCTCTTCAGCGGCTTGGTCCGCTCGGGCGTTGATGTCTGGGCGGATGCCGGGGCGGAACCGAGGGCGGAGGTCAGAAGGAGGATGGTGAGCGGTCGCATGTTCATGCGACGAATTCTATCGCTGGTTCGAGGATGCCCGGGCGCTTCGCCCGGGGATTACGCCGGCGCCAACCGCCCGCAGTGTCGCTGGCCCCGACGCCCGGGGCTTCGTCCCCGGCGTACACTGGGCGCGAGGCGGTCATTGTGACTACCCCGCCACTGCCGCCCTCGCCGGCTCGTACGCCAGGTTGGGCGCCAGCCATCGCTCCGCTTCTTCCGCCGGGCTCCCCTTCCGCCGGGCGTAGTCCTCGACCTGGTCGGCACCGAGCCGTCCGACGGCGAAGTAGCGGGCGCGCGGGTTGGCGAGGTAGAGACCGCTCACGCTGGCGGCCGGCAGCATGGCGAAGCTCTCCGTCAGCGACAACCCGGCGTTCTCGGCGCCGAGCAGGTGGAACAGCTTCAGTTTCTCCGTGTGATCGGGACACGCCGGGTAGCCGAAGGCCGGGCGGATGCCGCGGTACTTCTCCGCCGCGAGGTCCTCGGGCGACAGCCGTTCGTCGGCGCCGTAGCCCCATTCGCGGCGGGCCTCCGCGTGGAGGTACTCCGCGAACGCTTCGGCGAGACGGTCCGCGAGTGCCTTCACCATGATCGCGTGGTAGTCGTCCTGATCGCGCTCGAACTCGGCCACGAGCGCCTCGATCCCAAGGCCGGCAGTGACTGCGAAGGCACCGACGTGGTCGCGGCGCCCGCTCTCGAGCGGCGCGACGAAATCGGCGAGGCAGCGGTTCGGCTTGTCATCGGCGATGATCTCCTGCTGGCGCAGCATGTTGAACCGCAGCAGTTCTTCCGAGCGCGCCTCGTCGCGGAACACGACAATGTCGTCCCCGTCGGATGCGGCGGGCCAAAAGCCGTAGACGCCCGACGCGGTCAGGCGTCCTTCCCGTACGATCCGAGACAGCAGTGTGTGCGCGTTGTCGTACAGCTCGCGCGCCGCCGACCCGTACTGCGGGTGGTCGAAGATGGCGGGCACCCTCCCCTTCAGCTGCCAGGCGTTGAAGAAGAACGTCCAGTCGATGAACGGCACCAGCAGCTGGAGATCGAGACCGTCGATCGTCCGCGGGCCCAGGAACGAGGGCGACGGCAGGTCCTCGGCCGCCCAGTCGATCGACAGCCGGTTGCGCCGCGCCTGCGCCAGCGTGAGAAGCGGCTTCTCCGCACGCTTCGCATGCTGGTCGCGCAGCTTCGCCTGATCGTCCCGGTTGGACCCGGCAAACGCCGTCCGTCCGGTGTCGCTCAGCAGGTTCGATACGACGTCCACTGCCCGGGACGCATCGAGGACGTGGACGACCGGCGCGGTGTACTCCGGTGCAATCTTCACCGCGGTGTGCTGCCGGCTGGTGGTCGCCCCGCCGATGAGGAGCGGGATCGTGAGCTTCCGCCGTTCCATCTCCCGTGCGACCGACACCATCTCGTCGAGCGACGGCGTGATTAGTCCGCTCAGCCCGATCAGGTCGGCCTTGTGGTCGAGGGCCGCCTGCAGGATCCTGTCCTGCGGCACCATGACGCCGAGGTCGATCACGTCGTAGTTGTTGCAGCCGAGCACCACGCCGACGATGTTCTTGCCGATGTCGTGAACGTCGCCCTTCACGGTGGCCATTACGATGCGGGCCTGCGCGCGCGTGTCGCCCACGGTGAGCTTCTCCGCCGCCATGTACGGCTCCAGGTACGCCACCGCCTTCTTCATGGCGCGGGCGCTCTTCACTACCTGCGGCAGGAACATCTTCCCGGCACCGAACAGGTCGCCGACCGTCTTCATGCCGTCCATCAGCGGCCCCTCGATCACCTCGAGCGGACGCCGGTACTGCTGCCGCGCCTCCTCGACGTCGGCTTCGATGAAGTCGATCACCCCGTGGACGAGTGCGTGCGCGAGCCGCTGCTGCACTGTTCCCCCGCGCCACGCCAGGTCCAGCTCGCGCTTCGTCCCCGCCCCCTTCACGCGGTCGGCGAACTCCACCAGCCGCTCCGTCGCGTCCGGGCGGCGGTTGAAGATGATGTCTTCGACGTGCTCGAGCAGGTCGGGCGGGATGTCCTCGTACACGATCAGCTGGCCGGCATTGACGATGCCCATGTCCATGCCCGCCTTGATGGCGTGATACAGGAACGCCGAGTGGATCGCCTCGCGCACGCGGTCGTTGCCGCGGAACGAGAACGACAGGTTGCTCACGCCTCCGCTGATCTTCACACCCGGGCACCGCGCCTTGATCACGGTGGTCGCCTCGATGAACGCTTTCGCGAACTCGTTGTGCTCCTCGATGCCCGTGGCGATGGCGAGGATGTTCGGGTCGAAGATGATGTCGGACGGATCGAGCCCCGCCTGCTCGGTGAGCAGCCTGTAGGCGCGCTCGCAGATCTCCACCTTGCGGGCGACCGTGTCGGCCTGCCCCTGCTCGTCGAACGCCATCACGACGACCCCCGCGCCGTACCGGCGGACGAGCGTTGCCTTGTGGAGAAAGTCGGCCTCGCCTTCCTTCAGGCTGATCGAGTTGACCACCGCCTTGCCCTGCACGCACTTGAGCCCGGCCTCGATGACCGACCATTTCGAGCTGTCGATCATGAACGGCAACCGGGCGACCTCCGGCTCCGTCGCGAGGTAGTTCAGGAACGTCGTCATCGCGGCCTCCGAGTCGAGCATCCCCTCGTCCATGTTCACGTCGAGGATGTTCGCGCCGCCGCGCACCTGGTCGAGCGCCACTTCCACGGCCGTCGAGAAGTCGCCGTTCTTGATCAGCCGTGCGAACTTTGCGGACCCGGTGACGTTCGTCCGCTCCCCCGCCATCTGGAAGTTGCTGTCGGGCAGAATGGTCAGCGGCTCGAGCCCGCTGAACTGCGTGGGACGCGGCAGTTCCGGCACGGCGCGCACGGGCGCACCGCTCACGGCCTCCGCAATGGAGGCGATGTGGTCGGGCGTGGTGCCGCAGCAGCCTCCGACAATGTTCAGCAGGCCCGCAGCGGCGAACTCGCGGAGGATGTCGGCGGTTGCCGCAGGCTGCTCGTCGTACTCGCCGAAGGCGTTCGGCAAGCCCGCGTTCGGGTAGCAGGACACGAGGGTCGTCGCGACCGCCGCGAGGTCCGCCAGGTAGGGGCGCATCTGCGCGGCGCCCAATGCGCAGTTGATGCCGACGCTGAACGGGCGGGCGTGGCGGATGGCGATCCAGAACGCCTCGATCGTCTGGCCCGAGAGCGTGCGTCCGCTGTTGTCGGTGATCGTGACCGAGATCATGATGGGCAGGCGCGCGCCGCGGCTCTCGAACACCTCCTCGCACGCGACGATGGCGGCCTTGGCGTTCAGCGTGTCGAAGATGGTCTCGATGAGCAGGGCATCACACCCGCCGTCCATGAGACCGCGCACCTGGTCCTTGTAGGCATCCCGCAGCTCGTCGAACGTGAGGGCGCGGAAGGCGGGGTTGTTCACGTCGGGCGAGATGGACAGCGTGCGGTTCGTCGGACCGATTGCGCCCGCCACGAAGCGAGGCTTGCCGGGCGTCCGGGCCGTCCACGCGGCGGCCGCCTCACGGGCGAGCCGCGCACCCTCTACGTTCAGCTCGTACGCCAGCGCCTCGAGACCGTAGTCCGCCTGCGAGATGGCGGTGCTGTTGAACGTGTTGGTCTCGATGATGTCGGCGCCGGCGGCGAGGTAGGCGTCGTGCACGCCGCGGATCACGTCCGGGCGGGTGAGCACGAGCAGATCGTTGTCGCCGCGCAGGTCGTGCGGGTGATTGGCGAATCGCTCCCCGCGGAAGTCCGCTTCCGAGAGACCGTGGCGCTGGATCATCGTGCCCATCGCACCATCGAGAACGAGGATACGGTCGCGAGCGGCCTGGTCGAGCGGGAATGATTGCGTCATGGACTTATCCTGGATGTGCAGCTCGTGAAACGTAAGAAGAGCCGCTTCGTGGCGCCCCCTGTAGCGGCCCGAGTCCACTCGGGCCCTCGGTGACACTGCAGCCGATTCCGTTCCTCACGCGTCCTTCGTCCCCGCGGCGATCAGCACGATAAACGGGTCGCCATCGAGTCGCGCGCCGACGCGGACGCGCACGTCGCTGAGACCCGCCTCCTTGAGCATCGCCGCGAGCTCCTCGTCCTCGAAGCCGAGCACACGGTCCCCCAGGCGGTCGCGGACCCACTCCTGATCATGTCTGCGGAGATCGAGGATGAGGATCCGTCCGCCGGGTCGCAGGATTCGGGCCGCCTCGCGCAGCGCGAGCGGCGGGTCCTCGACGTGGTGCAGCGCTTGCGAGAGCAGGGCCACGTCGGCTGACGCATCCTCCAGCGGCAGCGATTCGAGGTCCCCGCGCTTCCACGTGATGTTGTCGACGCCGCGGCGCGCGGCCAGCTCCCGTCCCCGCCCGAGTACCTCTCGCGACCGGTCGATCGCGACCACCCGCCGCGCCCAGCGCGCGGTCTCGATCGTCAGATACCCGTCGCCGCAGCCGAGGTCGGCGACATCCAGGGCCGGGAGCAGAAGGCCGAGCGCCCGGGACCAGGCGGCCCAGCTGCGCCCGGGCACGAGCTGCCGCTCGGTGCCGCCATGGGTCGCGAAGCTCTCCTTCCGCAACCGCAGCACTTCCTTCAGCCGCGCCCCGTCCGCGCGCACCGCCGGATCCGCCGCCGCTGCAGCGAACTGCTCGGAGAGCGCCTCCCAGACCGCGCGGTGTTGGCGGGCCCTCCCGTCCGACGCCGCCTGGTAGTACGTGAACCCGCCCTCGCGCTCCTCCTGCACGAGGCCGCTCTCCTTCAGCAGCCCCAGATGCCGTGAGACGCCGGACTGCGCGATCCCGAGCACGGCGGTGAGCTCGCTCACGTTCAACCGTTCCTCCGCCAGCAGCCGCAGTATTCGCAACCGCGCCTCGTCGCCCAGCAGCCGGTAGAGGGCCGACGCGGCTTTCATATCAACTAATCTACATCTATCGATGCCTGGCTGGCAAGGCACTGGGTGCTGGGCGCTCGGCGTTGGCCCGGCGGACGGGCGGGCGACAACAGCGGACACTCATTCTCACGATCATGAGAAAACACCTCCCGATCTCATTCTCACGATCGTGAGAAACACCTCCCGATCTCGGATTCGGCTTGCGGTGGGTAAGATCTTGGGGTGTCCGGCCTGTCGGGGGTCGTCGCCGTCCTACCTTGGGTGCTTCGGGCCGGCGTTCTCTTTCTCGTCTCTCTGATGAGTTGGGCGGCCGCCGGGGCACAGACCACCGAGGCGCCCCCGCAGCCACAACCGCAGAACCCACCGGCTGCAAAAACAGCTGTCAACGTGGACGCGCTGCCGGTTTCGCTCGAGCGCATCAGCGAGGACCTCGAGCGAACGCCCGTGATCGACCTGGACGCGCTGCGCCCCACGTTCCGTGTGCAGATCGTTGGCACCCGCGCCCGCTGGACCCTTGGAATCGATTGGCTCGGCACCGAGGAGGGCGTCAAGCCACCCGCCGGCACCCCTTGGCACAACCAGTATCTGAACATGGTGACGCCGGCCGAGGCGCGCAGCTTCGGTGCGTTCGAAGGCACCGATCTGCTGCAGGTGATGGGTACGAGCCTGGCGCAGGGTCTCGCCGCCGGTTTGGTGGCGGGCAAGATCAAGTCAGCCCTCCGCGCCCGCCGTGAGCGCGAGGCGCGGGAGGAAGTGGATGCGGCAATCGCGGCGTGGAAGAAGGAGCGCGAGGCGGAAGCCGCAAGACATGGCCGGGGCGCTTCGGCCCCGGCCCCCCACCAGGATCTGCCCGTCCCACCTTGACACCGCGGCCAGGTTGCGTCGCCAGCGGCTCGACTGCCCAGGTATACTCGCCGCTCACCCGAGTTCGAGCGTGAACATGTTCATTTGGCGGTTGTCGAACCGAGCCTACCGCCTACCGCCTACCGCCCACCGCCTACCGCCTACCGCCTACCGCCTACCGCCCCACCGCCCACCGCCCACCGCCTCACCGCCCATCAGGCGCGAGTAATCACGTCGTTCTGCCTGTACTCGGTGCGCTCTGCCCGCCAGAACGGCACGAACCGTCGCTGGACGCGCCGATGCGGTACCCACATGCCGTACTCCCGCACCTCGAGCGTCCACGCTACGGGAGTGCTGCCCCGGCTGGTCACCGCCAGACGACACGCGTCCGACAAGGCCAGCTCCAGGCAGTCCAGCGCATCGTCGTCGCGATCGAAGGTGCGCGTCCACCCGTCCAGGCGCACGGTGTAGCGCTTCCGCCCCGACTGCAACTCGATGTCGAAGCCACCCGCACGCGGCGCCGCGATGCGCAGGCGTGCAGGGGTGGCCTCGTAGTGGAGGTCCGGCCAGCGCTGGAGCCGGCGTCTGGCCCGCGCGATCAGAGTCGTGTCGCGCGCCGTCCGGCTCATTCGAGGAACAAGCCGTACGCCTGGTTGTCGGTTTCGGCCAGGAAGGGGTAGCCGAGGCCGTTCAAGAAGGCGTGGAACTCGGCCAGGTCGCCGTCGGGCACCTCGAAGGCCGCCAGCACGCGGCCGAAGTCCGCCCCGTGGTTGCGATAGTGGAACAGGCTGATGTTCCAGCGGCCCCCGAGCGCCTCCAGGAACTGCATGAGAGCGCCCGGGCGCTCGGGAAACTCGAACCGGCAGGGCCGCTCGTGCCGTGCGTCGCTCGCGCGGCCGCCGACCATGTGGCGCACGTGCAGCTTCGCAAGCTCGTTCTCCGACAGATCGAGCGTCTCGTAGCCTGCGGCATTCAGGCGATCGGCAACGGAAAGCGCGTCACGCTTCGAGGTCGTGCTCACGCCGACGAAAATCCGGGCGGCGCTGCGGCTGCCCAGGCGGTAGTTGAACTCGGTGATCACGCGCCGGCCGAGCGTGGCGCAGAACTCGCGGAACGCACCCGGGCGCTCCGGGATGGTCACGGCGAACAGCGCCTCGCGCGCTTCGCCCAGCTCCGCGCGCTCGGCAACGAAGCGGAGGCGATCGAAGTTCATGTTCGCGCCGC
This sequence comes from Vicinamibacteria bacterium, assembly GCA_963739995.1. Taxonomy (GTDB): domain Bacteria; phylum Acidobacteriota; class Vicinamibacteria; order Vicinamibacterales; family JAENWD01; genus CAVUCH01. The sequence goes on from CAVUCH010000004.1 coordinate 182,461, forward strand.
TCAGGACGGCGGCGAGGCGCCGCCCCGCGAGTCCTCCGGAGCCCTCGCGCCCGGCCCAGGTCTTGAGGCCGGCCACCGCCAGCGCGCCCGCCGGCTCCATCACGCTGCGCGTGTCGTCGAAGATGTCTTTGATCGCGGCGCAGATCTCGTCGTTCGTCACTCGGACCACTTCGTCGACGACGCCCTGCGCCAGGGCAAAGGTCAGCTCCCCCACTTCCCGCACGGCCACGCCATCGGCGAAGATGCCGACGTGATCGAGGGTGACCCGACGGCCGGCCCGCAGGGACTGGTACATCGCGTCGGCCTCGAACGGCTCGACGCCGATGATGCGCACGTCGGGCATGAGCGCCTTGATATAGCATCCGATGCCGCTGATCAGCCCGCCACCACCAATCGCAACGAACACGGCCGACAGGCTTCCCTTGCGCTGCCGGATCAGCTCGTCGCCGATCGTGCCCTGCCCCGCGATCACATGGGCATCGTCGAATGGCGGGATGAGCGTCATGCCGCCGCCGCGCTGCATCTCGTCACAGCGCACCTTCGCATCGGCGTAGGTGTCGCCGGCGAGCACGACTTCGGCGCCAAGGTCGCGAACCGCCTGCACCTTGATGTCGGGCGTGGTCTGGGGCATCACGATGACGGCGGGGATGCCGAGCCGTCGCGCCGAAAAGGCGACGCCCTGCGCGTGGTTGCCGGCGCTCGCGGCAATCACCCCTCGGGCGCGCTCGCCTGGCGGCAGGTGGGCGATCTTGTTGTACGCGCCGCGAAGCTTGAAGCTGAAGACCGGTTGCAGGTCCTCGCGTTTGAGCAGCACCTCCGCGCCGAGCCGGCCCGACAGGCGCGGAGCCGGATCGAGGGGCGTCTCACGGCACACGTCGTACACGCGGCTCGTCAGGATGAGCCGCAGCATGTCGTCGCGGCTCGGCTGTGCAGCCGTGGGCTGCAAGGCGTCCGGTCTGGGCATGGGCTGTCCGATTATATGCGGCGGAAGACAACCAAATGGCGTTGCGGACCGTCTATCCTCCGCAGACCGTTCTATATACTGCGCAAACTGAGGTTGCCATGTCCTTCTCTGCGGGCAGCGACGCCGACGGCCCCGCCATCGGCGTCCGTCTCCTCGGGTGGGCACGCCGGCCAGTGCTGGCCGCATGCCTGCTTGCGACCGCCCTCTTCGCAGTATGGCGCCTTGCACCGCCCGGCGATGCCGCCCCCGAACGGTCCCAGTCGACGGAACCTGCCCCCACCCTCCTCAGCCCACGCGAGTTCGTGCGCACGCTGCGCGTGACCGGCCTGACCGAGGCGACGCGGTCCTACGTGGTCGCCGCACCGCTGCAGGCCGGCGGCGGCGCGGGCGGCGGCGGCGGCGCGCGCGAGTCGCTGGTGATCACACGGCTCGCCCCCCCGGGTGCGCGCGTCGCACGCGGCGATGTGCTCGTGGAGTTCGACAGCCAGAACCAGGAGAAGGCTGCCTTCGAGAAGGCTGCCGAATACCGCGATTTCGTGGAGCAAATCGCCAAGAAGCGCGCCGAGCACGAGGCGGCCCGTGTGAAGGACGAGAGCCTGCGCGAGCAGGCGGCCAACAAGGTGGAGCACCTCGAGCTGGAGGTGTTGAAGAACGAGATGCTCGCCGCGATCAAAGCCGAGAAGAATAACCAGGATCTCGATGAGGCACGCCAGCGCCTCGCGGCGCTGCGCGCCAGCTTCGACCTGAAGCGCCAGGCCGCCGGCGCCGAACTGCGCGTGCTCGAGATCAAGCGCGATCGGGCAAAGGCGGCGATGGACCACGCAGCCGCGAACGCGACGGCCCTTACGATCCGGTCCTCGATCGACGGCCTGGTCGTCCCCCGCCAGATGTGGAAGGGCTCCGGCCCGGCCGACGTGCAGGAGGGCGATCAGCTCAATCCGGGGGCGCCCGTGCTCGAGGTCGTGAACCCGGCCTCCATGCAGGTGCGCGCGCGCGTGAATCAGGCCGACGTGCAGCACATCCGGGCCGGGCAGCGGGTCACCGTGAGGCTCGACGCATACCCCGACCTCGTGCTGCCGGGGCGGATCGCGCAGGTCGCGCCGATTGCGCTGCCTGGCTCCTTCTCGTCCCGAGTGCGCACGTTCAGCGCCACCGTCGCCATCGACGGAACGAGCGACCGGCTGCTACCCGATCTGACCGCTGCGGTGGACGTCGAGCTGGATCGCGTGCGCAACGCACTGGTGATCGGACGCGACGCCGTGCGCGTTGAAAACGGCCGGTCGTTCGTCCGCGTGCGCGACGGCAGCGGCACCGCGACTCGCGACGTCACCGTCGGACCAGGGGACGACGTGCACGTGGTCGTCACGCGCGGCCTGCGCGCGGGAGATGTGGTGCTGCCATGAGCGCGACACGCCGGACCGGAGCCGTCGCCGTTTCCCTGTTGTGCCTTGCGGCGCTCGTCTTCTGGGCGTCACGGCCGGCCGTTCCCTCGGTACGCAGCGCGGAAGCGCGCATCGGTGAGTTCGTCGATGCGCTGCAGATTCGCGGCGAGATCAAGGCGAGCCGCTCGATCACGCTCACGGCGCCCGCGGAGGCCGGCGACCTGCGGATACTCAGGCTCGCCAGCGGGGGTACGACCGTGAAGAAGGGCGATGTCATCGTCGAGTTCGACGGCAGCACCGTCACCCGCACGCTCGAGGAGAAGGGGACCGAGCTGCGCGGCTACGAAGCCGAGATCGAGAAGGTGCGCGCGCAGTCGCGGACGACGGAACAGGCCGGCGTTACAGCAGCCACCAAGGCGGACTACGACGTGCAGCGGGGAACGCTCGACTACTCGGCAAAGGACATCCTCTCACGGGTGGAAGGCGAGCAGCGCCGGCTCGCGGTGCTCGACTTCGGGCAGAAGCTCCTCGAGGCCAACGCCAACCTCACCAGCACCCGCGCGGCCGGGCGCGCCGACCTTGCCGCCACCGGGCAGAAGCGGGAAAAGGCGGGCCTCGAGCTCGACAAGGCACGCCGCCAGCTGGCGGCGCTCAAACTGACTGCGCCGACGGACGGCGTACTGAGTCTGCTGCCCAACTATCGTGCGAGCAACTGGAACAACCTGCAGGACTTCAAGGAGGGAGATCGCGCGTGGCCCGGCGCCGCGATCGCGGAGCTGCCGGATGCGTCCTCGCTGTATGTGTCAGCCCGTGTCGACGAGGTGGAGCGGGGCCGCCTGAAGCTGGGTCACCAGGCGACGGCGCGAGTCGAGGCCGTGCCGGATCGCGAGCTGCCGGCGCGCATCGAGAGCATCAGCGCGCTCGCGAAAACCGACTTCTCGTCGTGGCCGCCGCCGCGCAACTTCGACCTGCGCGTCAAGCTCGAAGGAACCGATCCCCGGCTGCGGCCCGGCATGAGCGCCACGCTGCGGGTGGCCGTCGAGCGTGTGCCGAACGTCCTGCTCGTCCCCGTGGAGGCGATGTTCAACAGCGCGGGTCAGGATGTCGTGTACGTGCTCGGCCGCAACAGCGTCGTCCGCCGGCCCGTCGTGGTGGAGCGGCGAAATGCCGACCACGCCGTGATCAAGGAGGGCCTCGGTCCTGGCGAACGCGTGGCCGTCGAGGATCCGACAACGGCATCCGGAGGGACACCGCGATGAAAACCCTCCGTCTCGCGTTTATTGTCCTGCTCGTGGCGGGCGCCGGAGCGGCAGCCGTGTTCGGCCTCCCCGACCTGCGGCCGCAACCGGATCGGATTCCGACGATCCGGGCACAGCGCGGGGACGTGGACGTGCGCGTGCACACGCTCGGCGAGCTGGGCCCGCGCCGGGCCATCATGCTCTCTGCGCCCGCAAACACCGGCATGCTCCAGCTCGTGAAGCTGCTGCCCGCCGGCACCCTCGTGGAGGAGGGCACGGTGGTGCTCGCCTTCGATCCGGCCGAGCAGCAGTACAACCTCGATCAGGCGCGATCGGAGCTCGAGGAGGCCGAACAGGAACTGGTGAAGCTCGATGCCGACACGCGCGTGCAGGCGGCCGACGACCAGGTGAATCTGCTGCACGCGCGGTACGAGGTCCGGCGGGCGGAGCTCGAGGTGACAGGCAACGAGTTCGTTGGCGCGATCCAGGCCAAGAAGAACCTGCTGGCGCTCGAAGAGGCGAAGCGCGGGTTCGCGCAGGTCGAAGGGGACGTGCAGACGCACGCCGAGAGCAACCGTGCCGCACGCGCCGCGCTGGAGGAGAAGCGCCAGAAGGCTCAGGGCGCCATGCAGTTCGCGCAGCGCACGATCGAGAGCATGATCGTGAAGGCGCCGATTCGCGGGCTCGTCGTCGTCAAGGAGAACCGGGACGCGAGCGGCGGCTTCTTCTTCAGCGGCATGAGCCTGCCAGAGTACCGCGAGGGCGACACCGTGCAACCGGGACGCGGCGTGGCAGAAATCGTCGACCTGTCAGAGATCGAAATCAAGGCGAAGGTGAACGAGGGCGACCGCACATCGTTCGCCACGGGTGCTTCCGCCAGTGTCAGCATCGAGGGCGCGCCGACCCGGCCGCTCACCGGTTCCACCAAGGGTGTCAGCGGCCTCGCCGCGCGTCAGTGGTGGGACGCGGGCGCGGAGCGCCAGTTCGACGCTTCTTTCCGCCTCGACCGCAGCGAGCCTGCGCTACGTCCCGGCATGACCGCGCGGGTCGTGATCGCCGGCGAGCGGCTCGCGGGTGTGCAGCACCTGCCGCGCCAGGTGTTGTTCGAGGAAGAAGGCAAGCCGGTCGTGTACGTGAAGACCCCGAACGGATTCACCGCCACACCCGTGAAAGTAGTCCGCCGCACCGAGAGCCGGGTAGTGGTCGAGGGCCTCGCCGCTGACGCCGACGTGGCCCTGACCAACCCCGAGCGCCAATCGACCGGTCGCGCAGCGCGTCCCGCTACGGCACCCGCGATGGGAGGCGGATAGGGATGGCGAGCGTCGGCGGACGCGTCGAGGCGACGGTTCGACAACTGATCACCGACGGCGGACGCGGCGTGGAGACGCTGCGCGTCCACAAGCTCCGATCCCTGTTGACGATGCTCGGGATGATCTTCGGGGTGGCGGCCGTCGTCTCGATGATGTCGATCGGCGCCGGGGCGCAGCGCGAGGTCCTGACGCTGATCGAGCAGCTCGGCGTTCGCAACCTGATCGTCGAGGCCAAAGAGGCGACCGATTTCCAGGCCTATCAGAAGGTGCGCAAGACCTCGCCGGGCCTGACCGAACGCGACCTCCGAGTGATTCGCGCGAACGTGCCCGGCATCAGCGCGTCCACCGCGCGCAAGCGGTACGTCCCCCAGAAGCTCATCCCGAAGCCGCAGCGCGAGATGCCGCAGGTCTACGGCGTCGAGCCGGGGTATCGCAACATCGCGGGCTTGCGGGTCGCATCCGGCCGCTTCTTCGACGAGCAGGAAGCCCGGCTGGCGGCGCCTGTGTGCGTGCTTGGCGAGGGCGCGCGCACCGCGCTTTTCGGGGCGAAGAACCCGATCGGCGAGTATGTGAAAGTCAACGAGCAGTGGTTCCGGGTGATTGGCACGGTGGGACCGCAAGTGAGCGCGAACACCGATATCCCCGGCGTGCCGGCGCAGGATCGGAACAACCTGATGTACATTCCGGTCGCCTCCGCTATCCTGCGGCTCGAAGACAGCTACAGCCGGTTCAAGGACGAGATCGACGGCATCTACCTGCAGCTCGCCTCCGCAACCGACGTGGTCGCCACGGCCGGCGTCGTGCGCGGAATCCTCGATGCGGCGCATCGGAACACCGACGACTTCGCCCTCGTCGTGCCGGCGCAGCTGCTCGCGGAGCAGCGCCGCACGCAGCGGATCTTCGGGATCGTCATGGTCGCGCTCGCGTCCATCTCGCTGCTCGTCGGCGGGATCGGAATCATGAACATCATGCTCGCCAGCGTCCTCGAGCGCACACGCGAGATCGGCATCCGCCGCGCCGTGGGTGCGCGGCAAGGCGACATCGTGCGCCAGTTCCTCGTCGAGACCGTGATGATCTCCTTCCTCGGCGGGCTGCTCGGCCTCGTGTTCGGCGTCGGCCTGTCACGCCTCATCGCGGTGCTCGCCGGGTGGTCGACGATCGTGACGGCCAACTCGGTGCTGCTCGCCTTCCTGGTCTCCGTCGCTGTCGGCCTGGTGTTCGGGGTCTACCCCGCCCGCCGGGCAGCGCGGCTCGACCCCGTCGCCGCGCTGCACTACGAATAGCGTTTGTCGGGAGTACCTGGCCGGGGCCTATCGTGGCCGGGCCCCGGGCCCATCCTGCCCGATTGCCACACGGTGTTGGGCCGGGGGCGAGGCGCCCCGGCCATCTATAATCCCCCCTCATGAACGCCATCATCGTTTCCGAATTCGGAGGCCCCGAGGTGATGCGGGCCGCACACGTGGATGACCCGGTGGCCGAGCCCGGCCGCGTCGTCGTCCGCGTGCGCGCTGCCGGTGTCAATCCCGTGGACACCTACATCCGCGCCGGAAGCTATGCGCGGCTTCCCGCGCTTCCCTACACTCCCGGGTTCGACGGTGCGGGCGAGGTGGAGTCGGTCGGGGCTGGCGTGGCGGAGTGGGCGGCGGGCGATCGCGTGTACATCGCGGCGCTCGGGGCCTGGCGCGGCACCTACGCGGAGCGGATGGCGTGCACGCCCCAGCAGATCTTCCGGCTGCCGGCCCACGTGTCGTTCGGCCAGGGAGCCAGCGTCGGTGTGCCCGCTGCCACCGCGCATCGCGCGCTGTTCGGGCGGGCGCATGCGCGACGCGGGGAAACGGTCCTCGTGCACGGCGCCAGCGGCGCCGTCGGCCTGGCGGCCGTGCAGCTCGCCAAGGCTGCGGGAATGCGCGTGATTGGCACGGCCGGCACGGAGGAGGGACGCTCCCTCATCCTCGAACACGGCGCGGACGCCGTCTTCGACCACCGGGACCCGGCACGCTTGTCAGCGATCAAGACGGTGGGGGACGGCCGCGGACCCGATGTGATCCTGGAAATGCTGGCCAACGTGAATCTCGACGCCGACCTGGGTCTGCTGGAGCCGGGCGGCCGCGTCGTCGTCATCGGCAACCGCGGCCGGACGGAGATCGACGCGCGTCAGACGATGGGGAAGGAGCTGTCGATCCTGGGTATGGCCCTGTGGAACGTGCCGGCGGATGAGATCCTGGGCATCCATGCGGACCTCGTTGCCGCCCTCGCGGACGGTTCGCTGCGCCCCGTTGTCGGACGCGAGTTTCCGCTGGAGCAGGCCGCGCGAGCGCACGTGACCGTGATGGAGCCCGGCGCGAGGGGCAAGGTCGTGTTGGTGATGTAGTGGCCGGGGCGCGTCGGCCCCGGCCCCACACGATCACCCACGGTGACCCAATCACCGATCGTGTGGAGCCGGGCCCGAAGCGCCCCGGCGGCCGATCCGATCCCGATCGATGGTTCAATCCAGGGAGATTTTCCGCAGCAGCGGGAAATCCGACAGCATCTTCCCTGCCCCGAGCACGACCGACGAGAGGGGCTCCTCGGCAACCGCGATTGGCAGCCCCGTTTCATCGCGCAGCCGTGCGTCCATGTTGTGCAGCAGCGCGCCTCCACCTGTGATCACGATGCCGCGGTCGAAGACATCGGCGGAGAGCTCGGGCGGAATCTGCTCGAGCCCGTCTCGAACCGCCTGCACGATGGTGCGGACCGTGTCGGCGAGCGCCTCACGGATTTCGCCATCGTTCACGAGGATCGTCTTCGGGCGGCCTTCGAGCAGGTGGCGGCCCTTTACTTCCATCTGCTGCTGCGGGGTGTCGAACGGCGCAGCGGATCCAATCTGCATCTTGATCCGCTCGGCGGTGCGCTCCCCGATCAGCAGGTTGTGAGTCCGCTTCACGTGCAGGATGATCGCGTCGTCCATCGCGTTGCCCGCCACGCGCACCGAGCGGCTGTACACGATGCCGGCCAGCGAGATGACGGCCACGTCGGTCGTGCCACCGCCGATGTCGACCACCATATTGCCCGCGGCTTCGGTGATCGGCATGCCCGCTCCGATGGCCGCCGCCATGGCTTCTTCGATGAGGTGCACTTCGCTCGCCTTCGCGCGGTAGGCGCTGTCTTTCACCGCGCGCCGCTCTACCTGCGTGATTTGCGCGGGCACCCCGATGATGACGCGCGGCCGCATGAAGCTGCGGCCCGACTGCGCCTTTCGGATGAAGTAGGTGAGCATGCGCTCGGCCGACTCGAAGTCCGCGATCACGCCGTCCCGCATCGGGCGGATGGCGGCGATGTTTCCGGGCGTGCGGCCCAGCATCTCCCTGGCCTCGTTGCCGACGGCCTCGATTTTCGAGGTCAACGTATTGATGGCGACTATGGAGGGTTCGCTCGTCACGATGCCCTTGCCGCGCGCGAACACGCAGGTGTTCGCAGTGCCAAGGTCGATGGCGAGGTCATTGGAGAAGTAGGACAAGGCACTCAAAAACACTGTGGCACGCTCCGGGGTCGCCGAGTGGAATCGCACGGACCGGGGTTCGATCCGCTGGACTGGCAAGCGCTGTGCCGCGCTTTTGTGTGAACGTTCAGCCAGGTTTTTCTAGGTTGTCGTAGAGCCACTCTCCAGCCGCGCCACGAAATTGACGCACGACTTACACATCTGTCAATAGCATGGCTGCACCAGGGTGCGGGGAGCAGGCTTCATTTTTCAATTGGCGTCGTGCCACGATGAAGTCTCAGGCAGGCCGTCCGGCGATTCGGCGGGGCGGCTCGGGCCCGGAAGAGGAGCGACAACGTGCCACAGCTGACGGTTGAGGAATTCGGGACGGTGGATGTGCAGCAGGGCAAGCGGCTCGTGCTTGCGATCGAAGAGGAGGCGAAGGTGGACGTGCTGCACGCGTGCGGCGGCAACGCCCGGTGCACGACCTGCCGCGTCGAGTTCATCGACGGGGAGCCGTCGCAGATGACCGAAGCCGAGGCGACGAGGCTCCAGGAGCGTGGGCTCACCGGCGTGCGCCTGTCGTGCCAGATTCTGTGCGACCACGACATGAGGGTGCGCGCCATCAGCCGCCTGACCGGCAGCGGCCGGGCCGATGCGGGCCCCACCCCCGCGCCAGAAATCACGCCACCTCCCGTCTGGCTCTCCGCGTGATGTGAATCGGGACTCTGGCGTCGATGTGATCGTCGGCTGCAGGCTGCAGGCTGCAGGCTGCCGGCCCGTCTGGCTTCAGGCCTCGACGACCGCGGTCGCTGGTGCCACCCGCGGTGGGGCCACGGCCCCTCACTGCTGGCCCTCCGGGCCCAGCACGCCTGCAGCCTGCAGCCCGCAGCCAGCAGCCTGACCGTCGCATCGCTAGCTCCCAACCTCCAGCCTGGCTGCCAGCTCCTTGAGAAAGAACTGGCAGTCCGTCACCAGCCCGAACGCCTGACGCGTTCCGCGGTCCATCAGCTTGGTGATGGTTTCCATGTTGTTGTCGACGCAGATGATCTGCACCGAGGACGGCAGCAGGTTGCCGGTGGCGACCGAGTGCAGGGTCGTCGCCACCATGATGGCGAGGCCGACGGCGTGGATGCGCAGTCGCATGGCGTCCTGGGCGCGAACCACGTCGGTGATCACGTCCGGCAGGGGCCCGTCGTCGCGGATGCTGCCCGCAAGCACGTAGTCGACGCCGTGCGCGACGCACGCGTGCATCACGCCGCGTGTGAGCACGCCGTTCGCCACCGCCTCGCGGATCCCTCCGGCCGCCCGGATGCTGTTGATCGCACGCAGGTGATGGTTGTGCCCGCTGGCGGTGGGCACACCGGTCGTCAACTGCACGCCCAGCGACGTGCCGAGCAGCGCGGATTCGATGTCGTGGGTGGCCAGCGCGTTGCCCGCGAAGAGGACGTCGATCCAGCCGGCCGCAATCAACCGCTCGAGATACACGCCTGCGCCGGTGTGGATGATCGCGGGTCCGCCCACGAAGAGGATTTTCAGGCCGCGCGTGCGCATGTCGGCCATGCCGCGGGCCACCGCCGCCACCGTCAGCTCCTTGGGACGCTCCGCCGACACCTCGCTCGACATGAAGCCGAAGACGTGCGCGGGATCCTTGCGCGGGGCGGGCACCACTCGCACGGCGAGGTCGTCCACGAGCACGCGCTCGCCCTTCTGCACGCGGTGGACGGGCGTGCAGACCGCGCGCATGGTCGCCCCAGAGTCCTCGAGCACCACGCCGCAGTCCATCTCGATGTTGTCCACGGGCAGCCAGCGGCCGCCGGTGCGAACGAACGTTGGGAGGTTCGTGGTCGAGTAGAACTCTTCGGGGAAGACGCCGTCCAACTCGGCCGCGACCCACCGAGCTTCGTGGGCCGGCGAGGTCGCGCCATGCTGGCCGAGCTCCTGGAGGATGTGCTGCAGCGCCTCGGCGTCCGGCGCGCGCACCACGATCTCTGCGTGGCTCGCCTCCTCGCGCGTGGTGCCGATGCGGAACTGCGTGATCTCGTAGTCGCCGCCGTGGAGCAGGATGAGGTCGAGCACCCTTGAGAGCGTCTGCGAGTCGATGATGTGGCCGTCGAGGTGAACTGTTTCGGAGGTCATGCGGGGATCTTAACTGCGCGGACGGGTTTCGGCCGGACAACGGCGGCGAACGCGGGCGAGTAGTCGGGGGAAGTCGGACGCGCCATCAACGAGGTTTGTGCAGAGCTCCACCGCCTGCCGCCAGGCGCCCGCGCCAGCCATCCAGCGCCCATCCCCGACGCGCACACGTACTGTAAACTCGCCCGATGCAGGTCATTCGCCCGCGCAAAGTTCATCCGGTCATCGTCGTTGGCAGCGGCGCGTCCGGCGGCATGGCCGCCTGGAACCTGACCCGTAAAGGCATCAACGTGCTGATGCTCGACGCGGGTTCCGCCTTCGATCGCAGCACGTTCTGGACACACGTGCAGCCCTGGGAATGGCGTGAGCGCACCGCGAGGGGCGAGAAGCCGCCCCAATTCTTCCTGGACACGAACGAACAGCCGTATCTGACGCCGCCGGACAAGCCGTTCGAGCTGATTCGCGTCTGGGGGCACGGCGGCAAGACGAACGTCTGGGGCCGCGTCAGCCTGCGCTACTCCGATCTCGACTTCAAGGGAGCGGCGAAAGACGGCTGGGAGATCCCGTGGCCGATCAGCTACGCGGACGTGGCGCCGTACTACGACAAGGTGGAGCAGCTGATTGGCGTCTGCGGCGGCACCGACGACTCCGACGCGCTGCCCGGGAGCAAGTTCCTCCAGCCCGCACCGCCGCCGCGGTGCGGCGAGCGGCTGCTGCAGCAGGCGTTCGGCAAGGTGAACATACCCATCGTTGCCGGCCGTCGCGCGAACATGACCAGGCCGGTACGGGGCTTCCCCGCGTGCCATTACTGCGGCAACTGCGGGCAGGGCTGCGACACCGCGTCCTTCTTCAACTCGGCGGACCACCTGCTGCCGTTCGCGCTGAAGACCGGGCGGCTCGAGCTGCGGTCGAACGCCGTCGTCGCACGCGTGCTGGTCGGCGACCGCGGGCTTGCGGAGGGCGTGCAGTACTTCGATCGGAAGACGGGGAAGGAGCAGCGCGTATACGGGAAGGTCGTCGTGATGGGCGCGAGCGCCGTGGACACGACGCGGATCCTGCTGAACTCCCGGTCCGACAAGCATCCGAACGGGCTCGGGAACGGCAGCGACGTGATCGGGCGATACCTGTGCGAACAGATCCGCGTCCACGCGCGCGGCTTCCTGCCGCAGCTGTTCGGGACGCCGGCGAGAAACGACCGCGGCATCGGCGGCGAGCACATCTACATGCCCCGGTTCACCCACCGTCTCAAGGATCCCGGGTTCATCCGCGGCTACCAGATGCAGTTCTGGAACACCGGCTCGCAAGCCACGAACCTGCCGTCACTCGCCCGCCGACTTCCGGGTTTCGGGGCTGACTTCAAGCGGGATGTGAAGCGGCATTACCCCGCCTGGGTGGAGCTGCACCCGTTCGGCGAGACCCTCCCGTACAGCCACAACCGGATCACCGTCGATCCCGCGAAGCCGGATCGCTACGGCACGCCGATGCTGCACATCGAATACACCATCGGCGACAACGAGCGGAAGATGGCCGAGCACATCTTCGACACCCTCGAGGAGGTCGGCAAAGCCGCCGGCATCGAGTGGGTGGACTTCAACCGCGGCGCGCTCGACAACAACGGCTCGGCCATTCACGAGCACGGGTGCTGCCGCATGGGCGAAGACCCGAAGCGCTCCGCCCTCAACGCGTTCAACCAGATGCACGAGGTCAAGAACGTCTTCGTCGTCGACGGCTCCGCCTTCACGAGCGCGAGCGAGAAGAACCCGACGCTGACGATTCTGTCGCTCGCCTGGCGCGCAACGGACTACCTCGCGCAGGAGATCAAGAAGGGGAATCTCTAAAGCAGGCTGCAGGCGACAGGCTGCAGCCTGCAGGCCCGTCGGCCTGGAGCCGGACAGCGTCTGTAGGCATTAGCCTGCCGCCTGCAGCCGCGAGCCTGCCATGCTCAGTGTTCTGCCTGCCGGCGCTCCGGACCGGAGTAGCGGCGGTGGAGTTCCACAGGCTCCGACTTCTTCCGCACCCGCAGATTGATCATCTCCACGAACACCGAGAACCCCATCGCGAAGTAGATGTAGCCCTTCGACACGTGCTGCCCCACGCCGTCGAGGATTAGCGACAACCCAATCAGGAGCAGAAAGCTCAGGGCCAGCATCTTCACCGTCGGATGCCGTTCGACGAACCGTCCAATCGGTCCGGCGGCCACCATCATCACCCCGACAGCGATCATGACGGCCAGGATCATGACCGACAAATCGTCGGCCATGCCGATCGCCGTGATCACCGAATCCAGGGAGAAGACGACGTCGAGCAGCAGGATCTGCACGAGCACGCCGGCGAACGACACGACGGCTCTGGCGCCGCCGTGCTCCCCTCCGCCCTCGAGATTTTCGTGGATTTCATGAGTGCTCTTCGCGAGAAGAAACAGCCCCCCGAGGATGAGCACCAGATCGCGACCCGACACGCCACGGCCGATCACAATCAGTGGCTCGGTGAGTCTCGTGACCCATGAAATCGAGAACAGCAGGGCGATGCGCATCAGCATCGCGAGCAAAAGCCCGATCCGGCGCGCCTTGTCCTGCTGATTCTGCGGCAGCTTGCCCGAGAGAATCGAGATGAAGATGATGTTGTCGACCCCGAGCACGATCTCGAGGACGGTCAGGGTCACGAGGGCGATCCAACCCTCGGGTGAAGCGATCCAGTCAAACACGTCGCGCGGCTCCAGTGCCGGACTGAAGGTCCGGCCCCTGAATTATGAGGCAGGCGGCGAGGATGAGGTGGAAGCCACTTGTGAACCCCCTAGCAGAGGTGAGCTCCTGGTTCAAGCAGCCCACACCTCACTCATTGTGGGGTGCGCCTGACCCTGACGACGACCGACTTCACCGCCCCTGCGTTGTCGTAGGTCCGAGCAGTCCACGTGTATGTGCCGGGCGATGAAAACGAGTGCGCCGCCTCCCAGGACGCCGCGGTCAGATTCGTTACCGTGGTGCCGTTCACGACGAACTCGACACGCGTGTCGGTGCCGTCCGGATCGGCAGCGCTTGCGACGATCGTCAGGGTGCTCGGCACCCCAACGGTGGTGCCCGACGCAGGCTGGGTGATGGCGACAGTCGGGGGCTGATTGGGCGTCTGCTGCGTGTCAGTCTTCGCGAGAACGACGGTGTCGTTCTTCGTGCTGCCGGGGGCCTGCGTCAGCCACTGCCTCGACGAGAGCACGATCTGATCGATGCCGAGGCCGTCCTCGCGCTTCTGGACGCGCACCCGTTGCGGGCCTGTGCTGTCGAAGTAGATGAGTGCGCCGTTCATCCCATAGCCGTTGTCACTCCAGCCCCACCCGGCCAGACCGCAGCCGCTGCAGTCTTCAACGCTATAGACGGTCGCGCTGGTGGAGCCGATGCGATAGACGGCCGCTCCGGTCGGATCCACGCTGTGGTCGAACTGGATGAACGCTGAATCGTTCACGTAGGCGTTGCCCTGGGCCTTGCCGCGGACCCACAGCCGGTAGCCCCGGCCCTTGATCGCGTGGAACGTCAGGTCGAAGTACTGAGTCGGGGACGCCAGCGGAGCTGCGAGTTTGGCGGCCCCGAGGTCCCGGATTTCGAGCCGGGCGCCCGCCGCGGCAGCTGGCTCCGGCATGAGCGCCCAGCCGGACACGACCGCCGCTTCGGCCGCCCAGAGGACAACGTCCTCACCCCGCTTCGGAGATGTCTGCACCGTGATCGACACTGGTAGCGACGTGCCGACGTTGCCAACGTCGTCGTACGCCCGAGCCACTAGCGTGTACGTCCCCGGTGTCGTCGCGTCCCAGGTGGCGCCCCACGGTGAAGTTCTGTCATCGCTTACCACGACGCCATTGATGAGGAAGTTGACGTGCGCGACGGTGCCGTCGGCGTCGGAGGCGGTGGCTGCAATCCCGATGCTGGTGCTGGTGAAGGTGGCGCCTGTCACCGGGGTTGTGATGGCGACCACCGGAGCGACTATCGGAGGCGATCCGATCGTGAGCGTGTACGAACGTGTTGCGGCGCTCGTGGGATCGGACGGGTCCTGCGCACGCACGGTGAACGTGAACGTGCCGGACTGCGACGGCGTGCCCGCGATCAGCCCGGACGATGTGCCCAGGGACACGCCTCCGGGGAGCCCGCCGGCAGCGACGCTCCAGGTGTAGGCGCCCGTCCCGCCCGTAGCGGAAAGTGTCACGGCGTACGGTGTGCCCGTCTGCCCTTGTGGAACTGAAACCGTAGCGATGCTGACCGGGGCCGCGACCGTGACGTCGGCGGCCGCGCTGGTGGTGGTGAGGCCGTCATTGTCCGTCGCCACGGCCGTGAGGCGGTACGTGCCGGGGGCGACGGGGTCCCAGGTGATCGACCAGGGCGCGGCCGACGCGCCGCCGAGGATGGTCGCATTCGCGTAGAAGTCGACCCGCGTCACCGTGCCATCGGCGTCGGTCGCCGCGGCGACGAGCGCCGCGGTCGGGCCCACGAGGGTCGCCCCCGGGATCGGCGACGCCAGCGAGACGGCGGGCGGGGTCGACGCAATCCTCAGGGCATAGGCCTGCCCGGCCACGTTGGCGGGGTCGGCCGCGTCCTGCGCCTGCACGGTGATCGGGAAGGTGCCGGACTGGCCCGGGGTCCCGCGGAGGACGCCCGTCGCCGCCGCGAGCGACAGCCCCGCGGGCAGCGCGCCGGCGGTGACCCGCCAGCCATAGGTGCCGGACCCGCCGGTCGCCTGGAGGGTGGCCGCATACGCCGCCCCCGTCTGCCCGGCGGGGAGCGCCGTCGTGCCGATGACCACCGGCGGCGGCGCCCCCGGGCGGCCCTGGCGCGCCGTCCGCGCGTCGGCCTCGACCTGCGCCACCGGCGCGCCGAGATCGAGACGCGTCGGTGCCGCTCGCCCGGTAGCGGCTGCTGGCGATCAGGCTGAAGTTGGACGCCGTCACGTCGACGAACTGCCCCTGCCAGAACGCGACCGTCGGGAACTCGTTGCCGGCCGGATACCGCGCGGCCGAGCCCCCCGCGAACGTGTTCCGCTGCACCAGGGCGCCCGGGAAGTACGCCGTCAGCGTGTCGGTCCCATAGGCCCGCGCGTTGCCCATGATCCCATAGGTGTTGTGTTTCAGCAGGTTGTTCGTGAACCGCAGGTTCGCCACCGTCATCTCGGCGCCGTAGCTGCCGCCATACACGTAGATCGCCTGCCCGTCGTGCAGGACGGTATTGTGGTCGATCGTGAGGTCGCTCGGCCTGTTGCCGATCTGGATCCACCGCCCGCTGCCCCCCCAGGCGCTGGCGCTGATGTCATCGAAGATGTTCTGGGCGATGGTGATGCGGCGGGTCTGCCCGCTGGTCGCATTGGTGTCGTAGCCTTCGATCTGCACGCCGGAGCCGGCATGCCGCACCAGATTGCCGGTGAACGTCACGTCGCGCACGGCGATCCACGGCGACGTGGCGTCCTGGTTGCGCGGCGTGAGGAGCACGGCAAAGCCGGTCTGCGATTCCTGCCAGGCGTGCTCCATCAGGTTGCCGTGCACGCGGACGCGCTGGCCGAGCTTCAGCTCGAACAGGTTCTTCACCGCCCAGCGCGTGCCGGTCGCCCAGGTGCCCGTGTCCGCCACGCCGGCCGCCGTGCCGTCGTCGACGAAGCTGGTCGCGGCGGTGCCGAAGTACCGGTCCTGCGCCCCCGGCGCCGGCCCCCGGTAGACGCGATAGGTGGTCGCGCCGGCGACCGGCGCCCACGACACGGTGACGCGCCCGCCGGCGCCGACCCCCGCCGTGACCTCGGCGGCGCGCGCGGAGTAGGCCCACGCGTCCTGCGCCGTCCGGCGCGCCGCCAGCACGCGATAGGCGTAGGTCCCCGCCGGGAGCGAGCCGCTGCCGCCGGCGACGGCGGTGACCCCGGTGGGGGTCGGCACAATCGGGGTGCGCCAGGCGAGCGGCTTGTACAGGTGATTGCCCGTGAACTCGATGTCGGCGGGAATCAGGTTGGGGATCTTCGGGCTGGCGCCGCCGAGCATGAAGTTCTCGCCCGCCGCCTCGAGGTAGTTGTTCACGATGGTGTAGGGCCCGGGGCCGTTGTAGCCGTTGATGGCCTGGGTATCCATGCCGACGCCCTTGATGTCGGCGATGTAGGAGTCGGTCACCCAGGTGGCGCCGCTGTGCAGGGCGATGCCGCGCTTCTGCCCGAGCGCGGGATCGCCATGGATGTACAGGTGGGCGAGCACGAAATGGTGCGGCACCTGGGTGAGCAGGGTCTGCCGGAGGTCGCCGGCGCCGAGCGCGAGAATCTCCCCGAACCCGCGCAGGTTGGCGCGGAACTCCAGATACTGCAGCCGCCAGTGATGCGCGCCGGCCGCGACGGTCAGCGCCGGCGCCGTGTTCGGCGATTGGAGGATGGGCAGGTGCGGCGCATCGGCGGGCCGGATGCGCACGCCGGCGAGCGGCAGCAGCGTGTCGGCGGCCGCCGACCGGATGGTGATGTAGGTCGTGGCCGTGCCCTTGTTGGGCAGGCGGAAGTTGCCGGTGAAGGTCGCGCCAGGTGCGAGCAGCAGGCGATCGCCGGGCTGCGCGCGGTCGATGGCGGTCTGCAGGTTGGTGCCGGCGGCGACGTAGAGGTCCGCGGCGCGCGTGGGCGCCGCGGTCAACAGGGCCGCCGCACCCAGGACCACACCGAGACCCACACGTCGCCCGCTACCCATGCCGTTCCGACCCTCTGGAGGGAAGGGGCCGTGAGGCGGAAGTGCGTCAGGTCCCTGAGCCGGGAGCGCTGGAGGGCAAGCCCGGTACCGGACGGGCACCGAGGCGACCGGGGGAATTGACCAGAGGTCACCCGACGCTCTTTGGGCCGCTTTTCATCGCCACCACGGATGGAAGACGGCTCAGCGAGCCTGTACCCGGCGGGCAGCCGGGCTCGACGAATTACGAAACCGTCTTGCCGGAGGCAGTTCTGTAAGGAGGGTCAGGGGAGGGAGAGCCGTGGCCTCGAACACATCATGCGGCACGGTGCTGCACGCCGCAGCACGCGCCGGCGCGATCGGAGGGTGTCGCGCTGGCACCGTCGCTTCGTCGGCGACGGCGCCAGCACGCCATGTCTCGCTCAGTACGTGCTGGTGGTGCCGTCCGGCCGCACGATCGTACGGTCGTTCCTGGCAGCTCCCGGCGCGGACGTGAGGAAGCGCTGCGGGCTGATCACGATCTGGTCGATGCGGACACCATCCTGGCGTGTCTGAATACGCAGCCTTTGCGTGCCGGTGGTCTGGAACGTCACCGCACCCGTCTGCCCCGTCCACCACGCGGCAGCGATCCAGCCCCACCCGGCGACCCCGCACCCCGAGCACGCTTCGAGGTCGACGAGCACTGCGGACGTTGTACCTATCCTGTTCACGGCGGTGCCGGAACTATTCACACTCCCGTCGTACTGGACCCACACGGAGTCGTTGGACCTGGAGTTTCCGGCCGCGGACAGGCGCAGCCACGTGCGATACCGCACGCCTTTCACCGCCGTGAACGTCACATCGACGTAGTTGGCCGGGGACGCGAGCGCGGTCAGGACGGACGAGCCCCGATCGAGGCTGCCAAGCCTGCGCCCATCCGCACCGGTGCTGTCGGTTTCCAGCAGCCAGTTCCCCTTTCGCTCCACGGAGTCGTCCGCGCGCAGCACCACGTCCTTCGCCGTGAGCGTCGCGCCGGTGCGCGTCAGCACGGTCCCGTCATTCTTCTCTGAGCCGGGCGCAACTGTCAGGGTACTTCACCGGGCTGAGGACGATCTGATCCACCTGGACGCCGTCCTCCCGCAGCTGGATGCGGATTGTCTGCGGTCCCGCCGCCTCGAAGCGAACCACCCCGGTCGAGTTCTGCCAGCCCCATCCCGAGAGCCCGCATCCCGCACAGGCCTCCAGATTGATCAGCTGCGCGCTCGTGGTGCCCGTACGCCACAGCGGAGCGCCCTGGGCCGACACTCCGCCCGTGAACTGCACCCAGACCGAGTCGTCGTACTTGTTGCCGCTCGGTGCGCGAAGGCGCAGCCAGATGCGGTAGTTGGTGTTCGCGGCAGCCATGAACGGCGCCTCGAAGTAGTGTGCGGGCCGAGCGGCCGGCACGTTGTACTGGGTGAAGCCATTATTGGTGCTCGACATGATCCGCCCGCCGGCGCCGGACGTGGACGAGATGCGCGCCCAGTTGCCGCGAATGACCGTCACGTCGGCAGCCGTCAGCACGATGTCGCCGGCACCCGTCGTGGACGGAGCCTGGATCGAGGCGGTGGTGGTGGCCGTGCCAGTGGCCCCGGCGTTGTCCGTGACGGTCAGGCGTACGGTGAACGTGCCGCTGCTCGCGTAGGTGTGGGATGGCGTCGCACCGGATCCCGCGCTCGTGCCGTCACCCCAGTCCCACCGGTAGGACGCGATCGATCCATCCGGATCCCGGGAGCCGCTGCCGTTGAACGAGATGGCCGTTCCGGGCCTTCCGCTGTATGGGCCGCCTGGGCTCGCGCTCGGTGCCGCGTTCGTGGTCGTGCCTCCCCCGCTCGACTGCCGTGCCAGCGTGAGCGCGGCCAGATCCACACCGATGTTCTTCCCATCCGTGGCACGGCCGATGTACGGGCTGCCGGAGACCAGCGCGTAGTTCTGCGCCGAGTAGTTCTGGAACTGCGCATAGAAGGTCGGCACGTCCGGAAAGAAGTTCTCGCTCGGGTACAACGAGGACTTGCCGCCCGCGAGCACGTTGCGACGGACCACAGCTCCGGGAAAGTAGCTCGACAGGGTGGCGTTCCCGATCCCGGATCCCGAGCCGAAGATGCCGTAGGTGTTGTGTTTCATCAGATTGTTGGTGAACACAAATCCCGAACTCTGCCCGTCGTCGATCAGCACGATGTTGCTGCTGTGAAAGGCGGTGTTGTGGTCGACCGTCACATTCGCCGGTCCCCGCGTGATCGACATGAGATGTCCCCCCGTTCCCCAGGTGGCGCTGCTGACGTCGTCGAACACGTTGTTGAGGATGGCGATGCGGCGCGTGAGCTGGCTGCCCGTGCTCGAGGAATAGTCGTATCCGAGGATGTTGATCGCCCCGTTCACGTGCCGCACGATGTTGGAGCGGATTGTGACATCCTGCACAACGCTCCAGGGTGCGGTGTTGTACTGGTTTCGCGGCGTCAGCACGAGCGCGTAGCCCGGCTGGCTCGCCTGCCAGTTGTTCTCGATGATGTTGCCCTCGATCCGGACGCGCTGGGCGTTCTTCAACTCGATCGTGTTCTTCACATTCCACAACGTGCCGCTGACGCGCGGCGTGCCCGACGTTTCCCCCGAGCCCGTGTAGGTGAAGGTGGTGCTCGTGCTTGCCGTGTCGCGATACACCCTTTCACCGCCGGCGCTCGTGCCCCGGTAGATGCGATAGCGGGTCGCGCCGCTCACCGCGCTCCAGCTGACCGTGACCGCCGCCCCGCCTGACACGCCGATCGACACTTCTGCGGATGGTGCGGAGTGCGCGAGGCTGCCGCCCGAGTGGAGCAGCGCAACCACCTTGAAATAATGCGTGCCGCCAGCCAGCGATCCGCCTGCTGACGAGGACGCCACGCGCGGACTGCCGGGCTTCGAGAGGATCGGGTTGCGCCAGGCGAGCGGCTTCGTCAGCAGGTTGCGCGTGATCGAGATGTCGCTGGGGACGAGGTTGGGAGTCTTCGGATCCGAGCCACCGAACAGAACGCTCATGGTCGACCCTTCGAGGTAGTTGTTGTCGATTTTGAAGGGACCGGGGCCGTTGAAGCCAGCGATGGCCTGGGCGTCACTCGCGAAGTGCTTGCAGTTTTCGAAGTAGCTGTTGAGGATGTTCGTGGAAGCACTGTCAAGTGCGAGGCAGCGCTTCTGTCCGCGGATGGCATCGCCATGGACGTAAAGCCGATCCAGCGTAATGGCGTATGGCGCGAGGCTTTTCGTCGTCTGCGTCGTGTTGTTCCCGAGAGCGATGAGCGTTTCGTAGCCCTCCTGGTTCTTGCCGTCGATCTCCAGGAACTGCAGGCGGTAGTGGTGCGCGCCGCTCGCCGCTCGAATGATCGGCGTGCTGCGATACGTGCTCCCCTGGCCGCGGAGGCGCGCCAGCGCGGAGAGAGACGTGTTGGCGCCGGTCCGCCCGGAGGGCACCAGGCGCACACCCGCGGCGGGCAGGCTCGTGGCCGGCGCGTCCGAACGAATCACGATCTCTGCCGTGCCGCTCTTCGCCTTGAGCATGTAGTTGCCGATGAAGGTCTCACCGGCACGAAGGAGGATGGTGTCCCCAGGTTGCGCCGCATCGATCGCGGGCTGAAGGTTCGTGTACATGCACCCGCTCGCGCACACCGTGCGCGTCGCTCCCTGTGCCGAGGCGGCGAGAACCATCGTGGCAGAGAGCGTCCACACGCCAAGCCGGAAGAGGTGCACGTCACGATCTCCTGTCGTTTAAAGCTCCCGGGGATGGGGTCCGCCAGCGTCCCGAGAGGATTTCCGGGCGCCGGGAGGGCTGCTGGCAAGAGCTCTGCCACGGTTCGCGCGTCTGAGTTTACTGAGTGTTTCAAGTTGCTACAGCGCTGGCGTGAACATATTGTCTCTGAACGCTACTGAGCAGTTTTGTAACAATTACACCGCTGGCGCGGCGTTCAAGCTGCAGGCTCCAAGAACAATGCGCTCTGATCCCATACTGGTTGTAGGCGCTGGGGCGGCTGGGTTGATGGCGGCGATCACCGCCGCTCGCTCGGCGCCGGCGGCCGCCGTCATCGTCCTGGATGGGGCACGACGCCTGGGCGCCAAGATTTTGATCAGTGGTGGAGGCCGCTGCAACGTAACGAATCGTGTCGTGACCGCACGGGACTTCAACGGTGGAGCGCACCGTCTCGTCACGCGGGTGCTGCGAGCCCTGCCAGTGGACGAGACCGTCCGGTTCTTCGAAGCTCTCGGCGTCACGCTGCACGAGGAGACCCAGGGGAAGCTGTTCCCCGACTCGAACCGCGCGGCCACGGTGCTCGATGCGCTGCTCGGCGAAGCCGCCAGGGCCGGCGTGCGGCTGCGGCATCCTCAGCGTGTGAACGGGATCGCGCACGCGGATGGAGGATTCCTGGTCACCACAGACGACGGGGCGCTGCGTGCCAGCCGGGTGGTGCTGGCCAGCGGCGGAATGTCGGTGCCGAAGACCGGCAGCGACGGAAGAGGCTACGCCATCGCGCGCGCGCTCGGGCATGGCATCGTGCCGCCGACACCCGCGCTGGCACCCCTCATCCTGGATGGGACGTTCCACGAACCGGTATCGGGCGTCAGCCACCCGGTCGAGGTCACACTCCGCTCGCGGGGCGTGCCGTCGCAGCGCATCACGGGCGATCTCCTCTGGACGCACTTCGGTGCGAGCGGCCCGGCCGCGCTCGACCTTTCCAGACACTGGCATCGCGCCGCCATCGACGGCCGCGCCGTTGCGGTGGATCTCAGCTTCAGACCAGGGGAAGGCTTCGAATCGATCGAGGCGCATCTCATCGCGGAAGCGACGGCGCGACCGCGTGCCTCGATTGCAACCGTGCTCGCCGCGCGTCTCCCAGCCTCGGTGGCAGCACAGATCGTCGCCACACTCTCACTCGACCCTGCGGGCACGATGGCGCATCTCCCGAGAGAGAACCGCCGCCGCCTCGCGCACACGCTGACCGCGTGGACGCTGCCCGTCGCAGGCAGCCGGGGCTTCAACTACGCCGAGGCCACGGCCGGCGGCATACCGCTCGACGAGGTCGATCCCGCGACGATGGAGTCGCGCACCTGTCCCGGGCTGTACCTGGCAGGCGAGGTGCTCGACGTGGACGGTCGGCTCGGCGGGTTCAACTTCCAGTGGGCGTGGGCGTCGGGGTATGTGGCAGGACGGGGGGTTGCTGGATCGTGAAATGCACGATGCAGAATGCACAATGCACAAACTGCAGCAGCGGCAGAATCTGAGCCCCGGCGATCCTTTGTGGCTCAGGCGTGTCGAACTGCCGCGAGCCGACGTTGTGGATAGTCCAGCGTGCATCGTGTGCATTGTGCATCGTGCATTGTGCATTGCCAGCCGTAGGCCTTAATCGCCATCGATGACGTTCCCAAACCCGAACGCCTTGTCGAGTACCGAGCCTTCTTCCGTCCGGCGGCCCGTTTTCGGTGCAGCCTTGTAGATGCGGTCGGCGAGGCGGCTCAGGGGCAGCGACTGGAGCCACACCTTCCCCGGGCCCGTCAGCGTTGCGAAGAAGATCCCTTCTCCCCCGAAGAGCGCCGTCTTGATGCGGCCGACGAACTGGATGTCGTACTGCACGGTCGGCTGCAGCGCGACGAGGCACCCGGTATCCACGCGCAGCGTTTCACCGGGGCCGAGCTCCAGCGGGTGCACCATGCCGCCGGCGTGCACGAAGCAGAGGCCGTCGCCATCGAGCCGCTGCATGATGAAACCTTCACCGGCGAAGAGACCGACGCCTATCTTCCGCTGGAAGGCGATGCCGATCGAGACGCCCCGCGCCGCGCAGAGGAAAGAGTCCTTCTGGCAGACGAGATGACCACCCAGCGAAGCGAGGTCGAGCGGGATGATGCGGCCCGCGTATGGGGCGGCAAACGCGACGCGCTGCTTGCCGGGACCGCTGCCGTTCGTGAACACGGTCATGAACAGGCTCTCGCCGGTCAGCAGCCGCTTGCCGGCACCGAGGAGCGCGCCCATGATCCCCGGGCTGCCCTGCTGGGTGCCGTCGCCGAACACCGTTTCCATCTGGATGCCCGGCGTCATGTACATCAGCGCGCCCGCTTCGGCCACGGCACTCTCGCCGGGATCGAGCTCCACTTCGACGAACTGCATGTCTTCGCCAATGATCTTGAAATCGATGTCGTGGGCGCGGCGCCCCGCGGCGCTGCTCAGGGGCGGCGGGCCGGCCGGCGGGGGGTTCAGGGCCGAGGCAAACTGGGGCACCGCGCTGAGAGGTGTCCAGTTCGCCATCCCCGCGGCGAACATCAACGTGTTGGCGTCGATGCTGCCGTTGGCCAGGTTCGTCCTGATCTCATCCTCGCTCACGGGGCCCACCTGGTGCCCGCCAATCGCCATGTACCACTGGCCTGCCATCACGATGCTCCAATCAGAGAGACGGAAACACTCGGCTGCAGGCTACAGGCGGCAGACTGCAGCCCGATCGGGCGTCAGGCCGGACCGGCCCGCAGCCTGTAGCCCGCAGCCTGTCGCCTGGAACCTCACCCGTCAACTCGTGCCACCTGCAATGCGCGCTACCGCCACACGCTCCAGTTCTGTGACCGCAGCGGCATCGAGTCCGAGCAGATGTGCGAGCTGGGCCAGAAAGATGCGCTCGCCGCCCGAGACGGTCTCATCGGCCCGCGCCACGGCGAAGGCCAGCGTGTAGAGATCGTCGCACTGGACTGACGGTGCGCCGGCGATGAAGGACGGCAGCGGCGTCGGCATTCGGAGCTCCTGCGCGACGAGCGACTCGGCTCCGACGGTGCGCGCGTGTGTGAGAATGGCCTCCTCCTCCTTCGCCGTGAGGGTGCCATCGGCGCGCGCAGCCGCGATGATCAGGCGAATCACGCGCAGCACGTCGGACGACACCGACGCGGCGTTCACGGCACCCGTGCCGCCGGTCTCAGAGGTGCCCGGCGTCGGCGCATGCACCGCCTGACCTGCGGTTCCCACGGACGGCAGCGGAGGCACGTCGGCACCCGCCGCGGGCCCCGCTCCCGGCCGCACGGGCCCGGCTCCCACGCCCGCAGGCGACGGCGGCGGAGCGGTCCGTGTGGCCGATTCGTACAGGCCCCAGGCCACACCGGCTGCGGTCAACAGCGTGCCCGCATTGAGCAACGAATGGCGGCCCCCGGTCAGAAACCGGAGGGCGCCGTCGCTACGCTTGCGCCCGCCGCCGAGCGCACCGTGAATCAGGGTTCCGATCAGATGTTCAGCATCCATTGGCGCCGTCTCAGGGCAGCATAGCAAGTAATTGAATGTGACGATGGGCGTGGTCAGGGGTTCCGGGTGACATAGAATCGATGGGTGCCCGAAACATCCTCAGCTGCCGACACCCCCCCTCAGAGCGGGACGACGACCCGCGGCATCCGCGTCCAGGTCACGAGTTCCTATCTGCCGGAGCGCAGCACGCCCGCAGAGCAGCAGTACCTGTTCACGTATCGCGTCCGCATCTCGAACGTGGGAACCGAGACCGCACAGCTCATCAGCCGTGAATGGGTCATCACCGACTGCGACGGCAACGAGCAGCGGGTTCTCGGCCCTGGCGTCGTGGGTGAACAGCCGGTGCTGGCCCCCGGCGATACGTTCGAGTATTCGAGTTTCTGTCCGATGAAGACGGCTGTCGGATCGATGCACGGGTCCTATCAGATGGTCACCAGCGGGGGTGAGGCGTTCGATGCGGTCATCGCGCCGTTCACGCTCGCAGTGCCGAACGCCGTGAACTGAATCGGCTACGGGCTGCAGGGCTAGGGCTCCCAACGGGCTGATGCACGCCGCGAGAAGCGACAGGCGAGCTCTGCAGTCCTCAGCCTTTAGCCCTGCACCTCAGGAGACCGGCGGGTCCAGGTGGGCGGCGTTCGAGTCGCCCATCTCGACGCCTGCGGGGAAGTATTCCCGCCAGCGCGCGGTCACGGTGGCGGCGACGTCCTCGCGGCAGAAGAGCTCTGTCGGGAACCAGGGCTTCAGGCGGGCGTCGACGACGATCGGGGCGCGGTAGGACAGGTGATGGCCGCGCACGTCGGTTGCTGCCGCGTGGATGTCGCGCGCAGGCTCGAACCGCGTGAAGGTGGTCCACAGGAAGTTCATCGGGCTCGCGACCGAGCGGCGCGGTTCGTCGCTCAGCACCACCAACGGCCAGCCGGCAAAGGCCTCATGCGAGGCCAGGCGGGCGGCAGCGGCTGGATCGCCCGCGTAGGACGGCGCTCCGACGACGAGGCAGCCGGCGCAGAAGACGCGGACGTCGGTGACGTCGCGCGGCAGGTCCGCTGGCGGCTGGAAGGTGCGCGGCAGCTCGCGGACCGGATCCCCGAGTCCCATCCACACACCCTTGGAGCCCCTGTTCACCTCCGGGCTCGTGTAGTCGAGCGTGTCCATCGAGAGGTTGGTGAACACGTAGAGATCCGTCTCGGGATGCGTGCGCGCGAGCACGTGCTCGAGCGTCGCCCGAAAGTCCCTCAGGTCTACCCGCTGATCCGTGACGAGCAGGAACTTGGTGAGCGAGAGCTGCCCTTCGCCGAGAATGCGGAACGCGCTCGTCATCGCCTCTCGCGCGTAGCGCTGCTTCACCACGGCGGCGCCGAGCGAGTGATAACCGGTCTCTCCGTACGACCACAGGGCCTCGACGGCCGGCATCACCAGCGGAAACAGCGGCGAGAGCAGCTCCTGCAACAGGTCGCCGATGAAAAAGTCTTCCTGCCGCGGCTTCCCCACCACGGTCGCGGGATAGATCGCATCGCGGCGGTGCGTGACGACGCGCACGCGAAACACCGGGTACTCGTGCTGCAGGGAGTAGTACCCGTAGTGATCGCCGAACGGGCCCTCCGCACGCCGTTGGCCCGGCGGCACCTCTCCGACGAGCGCGAACTCCGCGTCGGCAAGCAGAGCATGCGGGCCGGGACCGCTCGTCGTTCTCAGACGTTCCCCCGCAATCAGCGACGCCAGCATCGTCTCGGGCACGTTCTCCGGCAGCGGCGCCACCGCTGCGAGGATGAGCGCCGGGGGGCCGCCCAGGAACACGGTGACAGGCAGGGTCTCGCCGCGGCGTTCCGCGATCTGGTAGTGAAAACCCCCGCCCTTCCCGATCTGCCAGTGCATGCCGGTGGTCTGCGCGTCGTAAACGTGCAGCCGGTACATCCCCAGGTTCGGCCCCTTGCCATCGGGGTGGCTTGTGTAGACGAGCGGCAGCGTCACGAAGGGTCCGCCATCCTCGGGCCAGCAGGTGATCACAGGCAGCCGATCGAGCCGCGGCGGTTGATCGATGACCTCGGCGACGGGAGCCGATCGGACGCGCTTCGCTCCGATGCGCGTCACCTCCCACGCGAGGTCGCGTGCACCCCACAGCTTCGCGGGCGTGGGCGGCAGGAGCGTCTCGGCGAGGTGCACCAGGCGTTTGATCAGCGCCAGCGGCCGCGTCCCGAAGGCGAGCTCCGCGCGGCGGGCCGTGCCGAACAGGTTCGTCACGAGCGGAAAGGACGCCCTCTTCACACGCGTGAAGAGCAGCGCAGGACCACCGGCCGCGATGACGCGCCGATGGATCTCGGCGGCTTCCTGGTTCGCATCCACCGGCACGTCGACCACGGCGAGATCGCCATCGCGGCGGAGCTGATCGAGGAAGGCTCTGAGATCGGGGAAGGACATGCTCTCAATCGTCCAAAGCCAAAGGCCAACGGCCAATGGCCAATGGCCAATGGTGACGGCCAAGCACCAACCGCTAACGGTCAGCGATCAGCGGTCAGCGTCAGCGGTGAACGGTCCACGGTTGACGGTGCCTTGGCCTTTGGCCCTTAGCCCTCAGCCCTTTTTGCGTCCAAGCTTCGACACGATCTCGAATTCCCGCTTCGTAACTGGCTGGATCGACAGGCGACTTCCCTTCTTCGTGACCACCATCTCCTCGAGACCGGGCGTGCTCTTGAGCGTGTCGAGCGACACGATGCCGGGGAAGCGTTCCACGAACCGGACGTCTACCGAGTACCACACCGGCTTGTCGGGCGTGCTCGCGGCGTCGAAGTACGTGTGCCCCTTCTTCCACGCACACGCGTCCGGGTACGCCGCGCGCGCGATCTCCGCAAGGCCGGTCACCCCGGAGGGATTCGCGCTCGACGCATAGAACAGCACGCTGTCTCCCTCCTGCATTTCGTCCCGGATAAGATTGCGCGCCTGGTAGTTGCGGACGCCTTCCCAGCTCGTGCTCCCGTCGCGCGCGAGGTCATCGATGGAGTAGGCGGACGGCTCGACTTTCATCAGCCAGTAACGACGGGGCATACGGATCTCCCAATCAAATCAGGCTCCGGGCTTCAGGCTCCAGGCTCCAGGCAAACGCTTCCGAGCGGAGCGAAGCCTGAAGCCTGACAAGCCCCGGAGCCTGGAGCCTGGAGCCTGGAGCCCGCAGCCTGAGTATGTCAGCGGAGGGCGAACCTTGTCCCCCCAGCCGCGTAGAGGTCAATCACCGCAGTCAACGCCCTCCGACACACCGCACAGAACGGCACCGGATTGCGCGTGAACATGATGCAGTCGGCCTGCGGCCGGTAGTAGCCGCGGGCCTCGTACATGGCGCCCTCGAATGCGCCCACCGCCCTGGCGTGGCGCTCCGCAGCAAGCATGCGGACTTCTTCCGCCTGCTGCTCCTGGAAGAGCGCGTCCATGTCGGCCTCAGGCTTGTTTGCCGCGCGGATCGCGCGGCGCCGCACCTGGATGGCGCGCGAATGCGCCTCGAACGCCTCCTTGTTCCACGGCGTCGGCAGGGGCGTGCCGGCGGTGACGAGGTCCTTCCACTTGAGCGCCGCCGGATTCCGCAGGACCGTGGCGTTGGCCTCCCACGGCTCGACCGGATCGCTTGCGGGCAGGTAGGCGACGTCCGACGTGTAGTACTCGTCGGCCAACCCGGCGAAGTGATGCCCGAACTCGTGCACGAAGATGTACGGCGCCCAGGCGCTGTCGGCCGCGACCGTTGCATACAGGTTGAAAATCCCACCGCCGCCGTACGTCGCCCCGTTGACGAGAATTTCAACGAACTCGTAGGGCGCGAACGCGGCGATGTCGCGGAACGAACGGTTGTCGAACGTGAGCACGTACCGCTCCGACCCGAACGCGTCGTACTGCGACCCGGCGGGCGCCCGCCGCCAGACGCCCGTCGAGGGTCGCGAGATCCCCGACTCGGCCGCCGGGGGACAGAGCCCCCATAGGTTGAAGTCCGCCTTCCGCTCCTTGAACGGCGAGGTTGCGAAGAGGATGTCGAGCAGCCGGCGTGCGTCCTTCTCGAACTTCGGCCGCTCCGCCGCGGTGTAGCCGTCACCCAGGATCAGCACGTCCACCTTGCTCGCGGAATCGCCGCTCGCGAGCAGAGGGACGAGCGCGCCTGGGGTCGGCGCTTGGGAGCGATCGATGAAGATGTCGGCGGGATCGAGCAGGGTGGACCACATCTCCCGGAACGCATTGTGCCGATCGCGTTTCTTCACGACGACCTGCACCGGTGAGGCCGGCAGCGGGAACCGCAGCGATTCCCCGAAGGTGCGCGTCACCGTCTTCGCTTCGCCGGTCGTCTCCCACTCACCGTAGATGGAGGCGAAGCCGCGCGAGTAGAGGACGCGGTTCGACGACCGGTCGATGACCTCGAACAGATACTTCCCGAGATTCGTGTCGTCGAGCGGCCGCGCAGGGTTCCCCGGCCAGGGCAGCGGCTCGAGCACCAGGCGATCGACGCTGAAGCGCTCCTCGCTGGCGCTGCCGGTGTGGAAGAAGTCGAGGCGCAGGGTCCGCGGCGCGTCGGCGGCGCGCGCTGGCACGGACATCACGCTCGCCAGGCACGCGATAATCAGTGGTGCGCCGCATCGGCTGCGGGCTGCGGGCTCCGGGCTCCGGGCGTCGTTGCGGCTGCGGGACAGAAGCCAGACAGGGCCTGCAGCCTGGAGCCTGGAGCCTGGAGCCGGACTCGTCACCTCGTCAACTTCCTGTACTTGATCCGATGCGGCTGGTCGGCCGCGGCCCCGAGGCGGCGCTTGCGGTCGGCTTCGTAATCCTGGTAGTTCCCTTCGAACCATTCGACCTTGCTCTCGCCCTCGAAGGCGAGCATGTGCGTGGCGATGCGATCGAGGAACCACCGGTCGTGGCTGATGACGACCGCACAGCCGGCGAAAGAGAGCAGCGCTTCCTCGAGCGCACGCAGCGTGTCGACATCGAGATCGTTCGTCGGCTCGTCGAGCAGCAAGAGGTTGGCGCCCGAGCGGAGCAGCTTGGCGAGGTGCACGCGGTTCCGCTCGCCGCCCGAGAGCGTCCCGACCTTGCGCTGCTGCCCGGCACCCTTGAAGTTGAACCAGGAGCAGTACGCGCGCGACGCAACGGTGCGCCGGCCGAGCGTCAGCTCGTCCTCCCCGCCGGTGATCTCCTTCCAGACGGTGTTGTCCGCGTTCAGCTCGCGGCTCTGATCCACGTAGCCGATCTTCACCGTCTCGCCCAGCCGGAGCGTGCCGCCGTCCGGCTGCTCCTGCCCCACCAGCATGCGGAACAGCGTCGTCTTGCCGGCACCGTTCGGCCCGATCACCCCGACGATCCCTCCGGGCGGCAGCGTGAAGCTGACATCGTCCATCAGCAGCACGTCCCCGTAGCCCTTCCGCAGCTTGCGCGCTTCGACGACCACGTCTCCGAGCCGCGGACCGGGGGCGATGTAGATCTCCGTGCTGTCGGTCTTCTCCGGCGTGTCCGCGGCCAGCAGCTGTTCGTAGGCCGTGAGGCGCGCCTTGCCCTTCGCCTGCCGCGCGCGGGGGGACAGGCGAATCCACTCGAGCTCTCGCTGCAGGGTGCGCTGACGCTTCGACTCCGCCTTCTCTTCCAGCGCGAGCCGCTGCTGCTTCTGATCGAGCCACGACGAGTAGTTGCCCTGCCACGGGATGCCGGACCCGCGATCGAGTTCGAGAATCCACCCGGCGACGTTGTCGAGAAAGTACCGGTCGTGGGTGACGGCGACGACCGTACCCGGGTAGTCGTGGAGGAAGCGTTCGAGCCAGGCGACCGACTCGGCGTCGAGGTGGTTCGTGGGCTCGTCGAGCAGCAGCAGGTCGGGAGCATTCAGAAGCAGGCGACAGAGCGCCACCCGGCGCCGTTCGCCGCCCGACAGCGTGGCGACGGCGGCATCGCCCGCGGGGCACCGCAGGGCATCCATCGCCATCTCGATCTTCGAGTCGATCTCCCACGCGCCGATCTGATCGATCCGGTCCTGCACGCGGCCCTGCTCGGCGAGGACCTTGTCCATCTCGTCAGGCGAGAGCTCCCCGGCGAACTTCGCGTTGATCTCGTCGTAGCGCTCGAGGAGCGCCCGCACCTCGGCTACTCCCTGCTCCACGTTGCCGCGGACGTCGAGCGCCGGGTTCAGCCGCGGCTCCTGTGGGAGAAAGCCGATCTTGATGCCTTCGGCCGGGAAGGCCTCCCCGACGAAGCGTGTGTCTTCGCCGGCCATGATCTTCAGTAGCGAGCTCTTCCCAGCGCCGTTCAGGCCGAGCACGCCGATCTTCGCGCCGGGATAGAACGACAGCCAGATATCCTTGAGGACCTGGTGGTCGGGAGGATGCACCTTCCCGAGGCCCTTCATCGTGTAGATGTATTGTGGCGCCATCGTTGAGCGTGGTACTGGATGTGAACGTCAGGCGCGCCGCGCGCGCCCGCGGCCGCAGGTGCCGCCGGATGGGCCGGCGCACGGGTTTCTCAGTATACCCGCACCATGAACACCCGAGTCCGCGCCACACCCAGGACGCCCGGCGCCGGCGCGGGCCACGGTGGCTCTGACCCGTCCCCTCGTTGCAGCCAGACCCTGCAGGTCACCGTCGCGGACGTCATACGCGAAACCCGCGACACGGCCACCCTCGTCCTCGACGCGCCCCTGCAGTACGCGTATCGAGCGGGCCAGTGGCTGACGATCGATCCCCACCAGTTCTCCTCCCTGCTCCGGTTCATCCAGCTGATGGAAATACTCAAGGGCAGGACGGAACCGCCGCGCGCTTACTCGATGGCGTCTGCCCCGCATGAGCCCCTGGCCATCACCATCAAGGAAGAGACGTGGACGCCAGGCCAGCAGAAGTTCCCGACCGTGCTCTCGCCATATCTCGTCCATGACGTGAAACCAGGCATGCCGATCACGATCTCCGGGTTCAGCGGCCCGTACCACCTGCCTGCCGACATCGAGACCCGCACGGGCCACGTCGTCCACCTGTGCGAAGGGTCGGGCAGCGTGCCAAACTGGGCGATTGTGAAGGCCGCGCTGCGCGACCATTCGCGGCTCCGCCACACGTTTCTCTACTCGAACACGACGTGGGACGACATCATCTTCCGCGACGCGCTGCACGCGCTGGCCGCGGAGAACCAGGATCGCCTGCGTGTCATTCACCTGCTCACGGCGCAGAAGGATCTCACGGGATTGCCGGCAGTGGTGCGGCCAGGGGCGATGAGCACAGAGCTGGTTCGCGAGGTGGTCCCCGACTGCGGCACGGCCGTCTTTTTCGCGTGCGGCCCCGCGCTGTCGCCATGGGATCGGCTGGCGGCAAAGGAGAAGAACGTGATGCCGAACCCGCGATTCATCGAGAGCATCCGCGACATAATCAACGAGTTGCGGATTCCCAGATCGCGGTTCTGGGAAGAGAGCTACGGGTGACGTTGCCGCCACAGACGTCCACAGGCTAGTCAGCAGACTGCAGCCTGAATATCGCCATCAGGGTTCCGTGTACCGCCGTATCCTTCACATCGACATGGACGCGTTCTACGCGTCCGTCGAACAGCACGACGACCCATCCCTCAAGGGACGGCCAGTGGCGGTCGGTGGCGATCCGAGCGGCCGGGGTGTGGTGGCCGCGGCCAGCTACGAGGCGCGGGCGTTCGGCGTCCGGTCGGCGATGCCGATGGCGCGGGCCGTCCGGCTGTGCCCGCAGCTGGTGATCGTGCGTCCGGCGTTCGAGCGGTATCGCGCGGTGTCGAACAGCGTGTTCGACATCTTCCGCAGCATCACGCCGCTCGTCGAGCCGCTCTCGCTCGACGAGGCGTATCTCGACGTAACCGAGAACGCCTGGGGCGAACCGCTCGGTATGCGGGTCGCCGAGCGGCTGAAAAGCGCGATCCGCGAGGCAACCGGGCTTACCGCGTCTGCCGGGGTGGCACCGAACAAGTTCCTCGCGAAGATCGCGTCCGGCTGGCACAAGCCGGACGGCCTGACGGTGATTGCGCCCGAGCGCGTGGAAAGCTTTCTGCAGGGACTGCCGATCGACGCGATGTGGGGCGTCGGTCCCGTCACCGCGCGCCGGCTGCGCGCGCACGGCATCGACAAGCTGGTGGACGTGCGCGTGCGGCCTATCGAAGAGTTGCGAGAGATCGTCGGCAGCACGGCGGAATGGCTGCAGCAGCTCGCGCGCGGCAACGACGATCGACCGGTCGAGCCGAACCGCCCGCGGAAGTCAGTAGGCAGCGAGAACACGTTTGCTCGGGATCTGCTTGACGTCGCCGACATCCGCCGCGCCGTAGACGAGATGGCCCGTGACGTGGCCGCGTGGCTCACCCGAAAGGCCGTGTTCGGCCGCACGGTTACGCTCAAGATCCGTTACAGCGACTTCACCACCTGCACACGCAGCGGATCCGAGCCCCGCGGCACGCAGAACGCCGATGCGATTGCCGCGCGTGCCGTCGCGCTACTCGAGAAGACTGACGCCGGGCGGCGGCCCGTGCGGCTGCTCGGGGTGAGCGTGCACAATCTGCAGGAAGTCCAGGACGCGGCGCCGCCGCCAACCGTGTCATGGACACCGGGGTTGCCGTTTGAGGAGGACGGGAAGTAGGCGCCGGGCGCTCGGCGTTGGGGCTGGCGCTGGGCGTTGGGTGCTCGGTTCTGGGCGGCCGGCGTGGGCGGGAGGCGAGACGAGTACGCAACCGGAAAGCATTGCCGAAGCTGGTTCAACCCGGCTCGTGGACTCGTACCAACCCCACCGCCCACCGCCCACCGCCCACCGCCCACCGCCCACCGCCCACCGCCCACCGCCCACCGCCCACCGCCCAGCGTCCACCGCCTGCTATGATCCAGCACATGCTGAGAGGCACCCGCGATGCCATCCTCCGCAATGTGCAACCGATCAGCATCCACGGGCAGATCTCATGGGACATCTACTTTGCCGACGCCAACGATCCGGAGGGTCCGGTTCAGACCGCGCGCGTCGGGCCTGAAACGGTCAGCCACCGGCTTGAGCCGGGCGACCGCATCAGGCTCGAGTACGTGCTGGGATCCGTAATCAGTGTGACGAAGCTTCAGCCGTGACGGCGTACGGCGGCGTCTAGCCGCGACCGCGTCGCCCCGCGCTCCTGCCGCCTCGCCCCCTCGCCCCGCCGCCCCCGCGCATGCCGGTGTCGTCGAGCTCGGCGTTGTCGTCGAGCACGAAGGTGACGAGCATGTTCACCTTGTAGCTCGAGATCTGCCCATCCTCGATCTGGATCTCCTGTTCCTTGACCCAGGCGCTGCGAACGTTCCGCAGGGTCTGCGTGGCGCGGGCAACACCCTTCTGCAGCGCATCCTCGAAACTTTCGTCAGATGTCGCCGTGATCTCGACAACGCGTGCAATGGACATGTACACCTCCGGGTTGACAACGTGCCGCGCCGTGAGAACTCGCGGCGATCCGGATGGAGACGTGCAAGAGGTGTGACAGTTTCGCGTTCGTGCCGGGTCTGCCGGAGACCGGCTGCGGAGCTACGCCGTTCAAACCGACCCGTCGTCGGATCGGTTATCGGTTTTCAATGCTGGGTTCCCGGTCTGCGGCGCGATCCAATCTCGCCCGTAACCCACGACCCATGCCGCGGAAGCGCGGCCTGTTCAGGACGCGAGACAATCACCTTTCCGTCACCAACCGCTCAACGGTCTCAAGCGTGTCCGCCTGGTCCGGCGTCTTGTCCTTGCGCCACCGCAGCATGCGCGGGAAGCGCACCGCGACGCCGGATCGGTGCCGCGACGACCGGCTGATGCCCTCGAACCCGAGCTCGAAGACGTGCACAGGTTCCACATGCCGGACAGGCCCGAACCGCTCAACCGTGTGCCGGCGTACCCACCGATCGAGCTCTGCGATCTCGGCGTCTGACAGTCCGGAGTATGCTTTGGCGAACGGTACCAGCTCGGTGCCCTTCCAGACGCCAAAGGTGTAGTCGGTGAACAGGCTGGAGCGCCGGCCGCTGCCTGGCTGCGCATAGATCAGCACCGCATCGACGGTGAGCGGATCGATCTTCCACTTCCACCAGTCGCCCCGTTTGCGGCCGACGAGATACGGGGCGGTGAGACGCTTCAGCATCAGGCCTTCGGCTGCATGCTCGCGCGAGCGCTCGCGGATTGCGGCCAGGCCGGCCCAGGTCGCAGCGTCGATGGCAGGCGACAGCACGCACGGCGAGCCGATCGCCTGCACGAGCGTCGCGAGCCGCTCGCGGCGCCAGGTGAGCGGGTGCATGCGCAGGTCGTCCCCGAGGTCTTCCAGCAGGTCGTAGGCGAGAAGGACGGCGGGTGCGTCCCGCAGCACGGCGGGCGTCACCTTCTGCCGCCCGATGCGGCGCTGCAGCACGGCAAACGGCAGCGGGCGTTCGCCGTCGAAGGCGACGATCTCGCCGTCGATCACGGTGCCGTCCGGCAGGCGTGCCACGGACACATGGAGCTCGGGGAAGCGCTCCGTGACGAGCTCCTCGCCTCGCGTCCAGATGAACGTCTCGCCGCCCCGGCGGATCACCTGGGCGCGTATGCCGTCCCACTTCCATTCGGCCAGCCACTCCTCGCGTGGGCCGAGGTCCTCGGGTGCACGATCGAGTGGGGAGGCGAGATAGAACGGGTAGGGCCGCGACCGATCCACGCTGGCCGTGTCGGGCGACAGCAGCGACACGAAGAACGCCGCGGACGGCTGCCACGTGCCCATCAGCCGGTGGGCGATTGCTTCCCGTGGCGCGTCGGTGACCTGCGCAAGCGCGCGGACCACGAGTGTGTGCGACACGCCAACGCGGAACTCGCCCGTCAGCAGCTTCGTGAGCAGAAACCGCTGCGGGCGGTCGAGCGCACGCCACCACGAGACGACATCGCGCTCCTGTACCTCTGGCGGTGCGGCGCGCAGTGGCAGGATGCGCTCCTCAATCCACGTGGACAGTGACACGTCCGGTGGCGGGGTCGAGGTCGCATCATGCGTGAGATCGAGGATGAGCGCGATCGTCTCCGCCCCGTCACCCACCGCCTCGTTGCTCTCGCCGATGAGCCACGCCGGGACGCCGCTCGCGTGTTCTGCCCACGTGCCCAGGGACGCGGAGGGCAGGAGGCGTTTGAGGCGCTGGCCCGTGAGGAAGAACAGGGCCCAGGCAGCATCCTCCGGGGGTGCCTTGGCGAAGTAGGCGGCGAGCGCCGCCACCTTGGCGTTGGTGGATGTCGTCCGATCGAGGCGATCGTAGAGATCCGCGAACAGACGCATGGGATTGCGCGATGCTTAAGACACGCTGGCGCAGCGCGGCGTCAGCTCCGGTTGGCTGCCGAGGCGACAGGCATCGGGACGAGGTGGCCGATCCTGTCGAACAGGCTCGACGGCCAGCATACAATGGGCCTCATTCATGACCGTCGCGAGCCGTCGTCTACGCCTGCTCGTCGTCGACGATGAGCCGGAGCTCGCCGAGCTGATCGCCGAGTTCGGGCGGCGCGCTGGATACGACGCTACCTGCACGTCGGACTCTCAAGATTTCGAGCGCCTCTATCACGACGATCTCGACGTGATCGTGCTCGACCTCTGGATGCCGGGGCGGGACGGCGTCGAGCTGTTGCGGCACCTGGCCGAGCGCCACAGCCGTGCGCGAGTCATCCTCGTGAGCGGCTTCGACGAGCGTGTGCTCGCGTCCGCGCGCGGTCTAGCGGCGTCCTATGGGCTGAACGTGATCGGCGCGCTGACCAAGCCGGTACGTCTGGCGGCGCTGACCCAGCTGCTCACGGCGAGCAATGCGCCCGCCGCGGCGACCGCGAGCCTCGCGTTCGAGGTGACGTTGGCGGCTCTGCAGGCGGCGTTCGAGGAGGATCGGCTCGTCCTGCACTTCCAGCCGCAGGTATCGCTCCGGACCGGAGACGTCGTCGGCGTCGAAGCGCTCGTCAGATGGCAGCACGCCGAAGGCTCGCTCATCCCGCCCGACATGTTCGTCCAGATGGCGGAGGCGGCGGACCTGGCGCAGGCGCTCACGTGGCGCGTCATCGAGAAGGCGGGCGCCGCCGCATCCATGCTTCCGGACATATCCATCTCGATCAATCTGCCGCCCGTATCGCTCACGGACGTCACGTTTCCGGATCGGGTGATGGCCCACCTCGCCACGAGCCGCCTGACCCCGTCACGCCTGCACTTCGAGATCACGGAGACGTCGGTTGCACGCGAGGCGGTCTCGGCGCTGGACATCCTGACGCGCCTGCGTCTGAAGGGCTTTTCGCTCGCGCTCGACGATTTCGGGCGGGGATATTCGTCGCTGGACCAGCTGGGGCGGCTGCCCTTCTCGGAGTTGAAGATCGATCGGTCCTTCGTCTCGCACCTGGACCGCGATGCGGCCTCGCGATCCATCGTCGAACACTGCACCACGCTGGGGCACGACCTCGGGCTGACCGTCGTCGCGGAAGGCGTCGAGACATCGAGCGTGTACGAGGAGTTGAAGCGGACCGGGTGCGACGTCGTGCAAGGCTACTTCATCATGAGACCCGCCCCTGTTGATGAGCTAGCCGCCTGGATGCGCACCCGAGTGAGACTGCCATGAGAATGAGATCGGGAGGTGTTTCTCACGGTCGTGAGAAACACCTCCCGATCTCATTCTCACCGGAGTCTCATTTGTCCTCGCCTTCGCTCTCGCCCAACCGGGTCGCGATTGGTGCGGCGTCCACAGCGCGCGCCTCTCGGAGATAGCGCGCCAGCGACTCGGACGAGCCGTGCGTCGCGAGTACCCGCCGAGCGCCAGACTCCTCCACCGTCCGCAGCAGGGCGGGCCAGTCGGCGTGGTCCGAGAGCTCGAACCCGCGATCGAAGCTGCGGCGGCGCCGATTGCCACGCACCCGCATCCACCCGGACGCGAACGCCGTCTCGTGATCGCCGAAACGCCGCATCCAGGTGCTGCCAATCGCCATTTCCGGCGCCAGCACCAGCTCACCCGCGAAAGACTTCCCGCGCATCGTCTCGGCGACCGGCTTGGTCGCCAGCATGTCCACACCAGCGGCACGATACAGCTCGGTAAACCCGTGCACGGCGCCGTGGACAAACACGGCGTCGCTCGTGAACTCCCGCAGCATCGCCAGGATGCGCTGCGCCTTGCCCAGCGCGTAACAGAACAGGACCGACGCACGTTTCGCCGCCCGGTTCGAGTGCCACCAGGCCACGATGTCGCGCGCAACCGCCTCGGGATCCGGCCAGCGGTAGATGGGCAGCGCAAAAGTTGCCTCCGTGATCAGTGCCTCGCATCGGACAGGCTGAAACGGCGCACACGTGGGATCCGCCTGCCGCTTGTAGTCCCCCGTGACGACCCACACCGCGCCGTCACTCTCGACACGCACCTGCGCAGACCCGAGGATGTGGCCCGCCGGGTGGAATGATACGACCGTGTCACCAAGGCAGACGCGTTCCCCATACGGCACCCCGCGGATCACCGCCTCCGGCCCGAGCCGCCGCCGGAGCAGCGCGGCACCGGACGCTGCGCACAGGTATGCCCCGTTCCCGGCACGGGCGTGGTCCGAGTGTGCGTGCGTCACGACCGCGAGAGGTACTGGCGCCCATGGGTCAACGTGGAAGGCGCCACGGTCGCAGCGCAGGCCCGCCGGAGACGTGGAGAGCAGGTCAGTCATCGCGCATGTGCCGCTGAGTCGGTTGAGCCGGCGGGCAGGGTTATCCTCGCACGAGCGGGCGTGTCCCGAGGGAGGTGTGCTGTGAGTGACCTGCGCGATCTGAATCTGAACCGTGGGCCGTCGCCATCGCCGCCGACCACTCCGCCGCCGGTATGGCCGATGGTGGCCGCAGCCGTGCTGGTGCTCGTTCTCGTGGCACTCGGGATCTTCGGCTGGTACTCACGCCGCGCACGCACCGTGCCGCAGCAGACGACGGCGGCACCCCGTGCGGAGCAGCCGGCGAGCCGCAGCCCGACGCCTCCGCTGGGCGGCCCGGGCGAAAACATCGACCTGCCGCCGCTCGACGAGTCCGATGCGCTCGTTCGGCTGCTGGTGGGCCGGGTCTCGAGCCATCCAGCCGTGGTGGCGTGGCTCACGAGCGACGGCCTGATCCGCAATGCGACCGTGGTCGTTCAGAACGTGGCCGCGGGTGGGACACCCGCACGTCACCTGCGGCAGGTCCGTCCACAGGCCGGCTTCGCCGTTCGAAGTGAGGCTGGCGAGACGCTCGTCGATCCGCGGAGCCATCAACGCTACAACTGGATTGCCGACGCGGTGGCCTCGATCGATACGGACGGCGCGGCGAGGCTGTACGGCACATTGCGGCCGCGCGTGGAGGAGGCGTACGCGGACCTCGGATCCGTCGACACCCGCTTCGATGCAACCCTCGAGCGCGCCATCGTGGTGCTGCTCGAGACGCCCGTAGTGGAGGGCAACGTGCGCCTGGTCACCAGAGGCGCTCTGTATGCGTACGCGGACCAGCGGCTCGAATCCCTCTTGCCTGCGCAGAAGCAGCTGGTGCGAACCGGTCCAAGGAATACTCGACTGATGCAGGAGAAGCTTCGGGAGATCGCGCTCGCGCTCGGCATCACGGAGGATCGCCTGCCGGCGGAGACCGTGATCCGAGCGCGGTAGTCCACCCTGCTGTCGCACCGACCGTCTGCGGGGCGACAATCACCAGGACATCGTTGAACAGCAGCCGGGACTGTAGTCCCGGCTCCACATCCCAGAGCAGAATCGCCGTCAGTCTCGGAGTGGGAGGAGCCAGACGCAGTCTCAGAGCTCGCGCTGGCCGTTCGCGGCAACTACCTCGACGGGGTCCGGCTCGGGCGTGAAATCCTCGCCGGGGTTCACGAACTGGTTGCGCTCGAAGTTGTACTGCTTGTCGTACAGCTGCCGGTAGCGGCCGCCCTGCGCAAGCAGTTCGTCGTGCGTGCCGCGCTCGAGGATCTCGCCGTGCTCGAGGACGAGGATCTGGTCGGCGCTGCGGATCGTCGAGAGCCGATGGGCGATCACGAACGTCGTCCGGCCATGGCGCAGGCGGCGCAGACCGTCCTGGATCATGGCTTCGCTCTCGCTGTCGAGGCTCGAAGTCGCCTCGTCGAGAATCAGAATGCGCGGGTCCGCGAGAATCGCGCGCGCGATGGCGATCCGCTGGCGCTGGCCGCCCGACAGCTTCACACCGCGCTCCCCCACCACGGTGTCGTACCCGTTCTCGAACTCCCGCACGAAATCGTCACAGTGGGCGATCCTTGCCACGCCCTCGATCTCTTCG
This sequence comes from Vicinamibacteria bacterium, assembly GCA_963739995.1. Lineage (GTDB taxonomy): Bacteria > Acidobacteriota > Vicinamibacteria > Vicinamibacterales > JAENWD01 > CAVUCH01. The sequence continues at coordinate 222,059 of CAVUCH010000004.1, forward strand.
CGCGAGGCATGAGGGCGAGCGAAGGCGATGTTCTCGGCAATCGTGCCGTCGAACAGGAAGTTGTCCTGCAGCACCACCCCCAGGTTCCCGCGGTAATCGCGCAGTCGTACGGTGGCGAGGTCACGACCGTCAATGTAGATCCCGCCGCTGAGCGGGCGGTTGAAGGTCATCACGAGGCTGATGAGGGTGCTCTTCCCGGACCCGCTGGACCCCACGAGCGCGGTTGTCGCGCCAGCCGGCGCGTGGAAGGTCACATGCTTGAGCACGGGGACGCCCCGATCGTACTCGAAGCTGACATCGTCGAACCGCACGTCGCCGCGGACCTCGGTCAGAGGCGCTCGATCCGCATCCTCCGCATCCTCGGTCGTCATGGACCGGATTTCGCGAATGCGATCGAGCCCGGCGAACGCGTCGGAAATCTGGGTGCCAATCGATGCAATCGAGACCAGCGGCGCGGCGACGAGTCCCGTGAAGAACACGTACATCACGAACTCGCCCAGCGTCATCGTCCCGGCAAGGACCGCGCGCCCTCCAACCACGATCATCAATACGCCGATGATGCCGACGATGAGGGTCGAGACGGCCGACACCGTCGAGACACCTACCATCGACTTCGCGATGTTCCGGAACAGCTTGTGGGCGCCCTTCGCGAACACGAGGGCCTCGCGGCGTTCCGCGGTGTAGGCCTTCACGATGCGGATACCGCCAAGGGATTCCGCGAGCCGGCCGGTCACCTCGGCATTGAGGGCGCCGCGCTCGCGGAACAACGGCCGCAGGCGCGTGAACGCCATCGCCATCACGCCGCCGAACGCCGCAAGCAGCACGAGCGTGATGGTGGTGAGCCGCCAGTTGAGCCAGAACAGCACGCCGAGCCCGATCACGGCCGTCAGCAGGCTCCCCACCAGCTGCACGATGCCGTTCCCGACCAGGTTCCTGATGCCCTCGGCGTCGCTCATGATGCGCGAGATGAGGACGCCCGTCTTCGTAGAATCGAAATAGCGCACCGGCAGGCGCTCGACGTGGCGCTGCACGGCGAGACGCATGTCGGTAATGGACCGCTGGGCCGCGACGCCAAGCACCAGCGACAGCGTATAGGCCGTCGCCCCCTGCACGGCGGTAGCGGCACCCGCGGCCAGCGCGATCGGAATCAGCAGGTCCGCACGGGAGTTGTTCACTACCTCGTCAATCAACCACTTCGATGACGCCGGCAGCACGAGCCCGGCGAGGCGGTTGACGAGCATCAGCAGGAATCCGACGCCAAGTCGGCTCCGGTGCGCCCAGACGAGCTCCCGGGCCTCACGCCACACCACGTCGAGGCTCGGACGCTTCTTCGTCTCGCCGTCCCTGGAGTGCTTCGCGCTCGCCGGCGCTGCGGGCCGTACCCGCGGGCCCGACGGGCCGATCCGGAGCGCTGATTTCAATCCCGCCATTCACTCCGTCCTGACCGTGACCTTCGTCACCTCGAGGCGCTGCGTCGGGGTTTCGCCGTCGACCGGCACGGCGTCGATCGCTTCCACGACGCCCATTCCCTCCACCACGTGCCCGAACACGGTGTACTTGCCGTCCAGTGATGGCGCCGGTCCCGTGCAGATGAAGAACGAGGTGGAGGCGCTGCCCGGGTCGTCCGTGCGGGCCATGGAGAGCGTGCCCTTCACGTGCGGCGTGTCGTTGAACTCCGGGGCCAGCGTGCGGACGTACTGCTGCACGCGCTGCGGCACCGCATCGGTCCGGGTGTTCAGCATGCCGCCCTGCAGGACGAACCCGCGGACCACGCGATGGAAGGCTGTTCCGTCATAGGCGCCGAGCGACGCGAGCCGCAGGAAGTTCCGCACGTGACCCGGCGCCTTGTCCGGGAGGAAGGCGAGCGTGATCGGCCCCATGGTGGTCTCGAGCACCGCCCGGTGTCGCGCGAGATCCTCGACGGACTCGGTGACGAACGGCTCGGGCTCGACGGGAGGCGCGTCACGAATGGTGACGTGCGTCATCTCGATGCGATCGGTCACCCGCCCATTTGCGTCCGTCGCCGCTTCCGAAATCTTCTGCACCACTTCCATGCCCTCAATCACGCGCCCGAAGATCGTGTACTGCCCCTCCAGGGCGGGCTGGTCGGTGACGGCGATGAAAAACTGGGATCCGGCGCTGTTGGGCTTGCCGGGCTGCACAACTGCGGCGACCGCTCCGCGGGTCATCGTCTCGCCGCTGATCTCCGCATCGAGTATCCCGAGGCCTCCGGTTCCATACTTTGCTGTGTGCGCGGGCTCCTTCGACAGCGGATCACCGCCCTGAATGATCCCGTACTTGATCGCACGGTGGAACGTCGTGCCGTCGTAGGCCCCGGCGCGGGCGCGGTCGATCACGTATCCGACATGGTTCGGCGCGGCGGCTGGCAGCAACTGGATCACGAACGTGCCCATCCCGGTCTGCACCACGACCTGCTTACCGTTCATCTGGTCTGGCGTCAGCGTCGTGCGGAACCGCGCGGCCGGCGTCTTGGCGGCGGGACGCCCGCGCGTCCCCTGGGCATCCAGGGTCGCGATGTACCAGACCGACGCGAGAGCGGCTGCCCCGACGAACAGCCAGATGCGGCGCTGGTAGCCGCGGTTCACGGTCGGCCGGCAAGACGCAAGCGTCAGGGCGTGGTTCAGACAGGAACGTGGGGTCATGGCAGTCTCCTGGTACGGACGCGGGCTCGGGCGTGTTGTGATCGTAACCAGGAAGTTCGACGCGTTGGACTCGCGCTCATCCATCCGACTTTGCCGGGTTCACAAGTGTCATCGAGCCCTGCGACCGCCGTGCCCGCAGTGGTTGCCCGCCGTCCGCCGTTCACCGTCGACCGTGGGCCGTTAGCCGTTAGCCGTTAGCCGTTGGCCGTTAGCCGTTAGCCGTTTAAGTAGAGTACCTCCATGTCCCCGCTGCAAGCAGCCTTGGCTCATTTCGTCGATTACGCCGGGCTCTTTCCTCCCGCTTCCCTCGACTTGGAGACGACGCTCGCCAATCACCAACGCTACGCGTGTTCGCCAGAGCGCTGGATGTTGGGCAGGCTGGTGGTGCCGCTGTCCCGGCTCGGTGAGGTCGCCGAGTCGCTCGCCGGGTCGCCGGCGGCGCAACGAAACTGGGCAATCGCTGTCCTTACCGGTGCCGGGGACCTCCTCGACACCGTGGCGGCGACGATCGACCGGTTCCACGCGTCATCGGGAACGGCCGGCGTAACCGTCCGCGCGCTCGAGACGGCGCTGCCCGGCCCTGATGCCGTGCTACAGCTCACCGGCCATCTTGTGACGCTGGACCGGTTCGTCGAGATCCCGCTGGACACCACGCGCGACACGTGGCTCGACGTCGTCGCCGAGGCCGGCTGCGGTGCCAAGGTCCGCACCGGCGGCACCACGGCCGACCGCTTCCCGTCACCTGCGTCGCTCGCCGCGCTGCTGGCGGCCTGTGCGCACCGCGGCCTGCCGGTCAAAGCCACGGCGGGCCTGCATCACGCGATGCGCGACGCGTACCGGCTCACCTACGACGCCGGGAGTCCGACGGGCGTGATGCACGGGTTCCTCAACCTCCTGGTCGCCGCGCTGCTCGTCAGGACCGGCGCGGGCACGACAGCCGACGCGCAGCGCGCGCTCGAGGCGCGCGACCCCCGGGAGTTCTCGCTGGACGAACACGGGATCGGCTGGGAAGGCCACGCGTTCTCGGCGGATGCATGCGCGGACACGCGCACGCATCTGCTGCGCTCGGTGGGATCGTGCTCGTTCGAGGAGCCCCTCGCGGACCTCCGCGCGCTGGGCTGGTTGCCTCCGGAAAGATGACCGCCTGTCCGCCGGAACTGAACTCCCGGCTCCACATCGATCCAACCAGCCGGCGACCTTCTACTCTCGTTGTGCCCTGTGGAGCCTCTTGTACCTCAGTCCCGGCGGCGACGACCCCCTATGGAGTCGGGACTTTGGTCCCTGCGGCAACGACCGCCGTGGAGCCGGGACTCAGTCCCGGCGGACAGCATCCCCGAGCACCACCACGTGGATCTCTCCGGGGCCGTGCACGCCTCGCGTCAACGTCATCTCGATGTCTGCGGTGCGGCTTGGACCGGTGATCAACACCAGGTTGCTGCCCTCCTCTGCGATGTCCGCGTGCGCCGCAAAGAACGCCGTGAGTGAGGCGTAGAGGCGATCCGCGTGAAGCACGGCGATGTGCACCGGCGCAAGCAGGGACGCGAGGCGGGAGCGACCAGCCCCGGAAACGACGGCAATCGTTCCGCTCTCGGCAATGCCGGCGAACGCGCCGGTGATGCCCACGCGAATCGGGTCGAGGGCGGCAAGACGGTCGACCCGATCGTTCCCATCCGGCAGCCAGCCCTCATCGACGGTGATGCCGCTTGCCGCAAGCCCCTCGTGAAGGCCGGGCACCCCAATCCACTCCGGTGCCCACGACAGCACCCGCGAGGCGCCGTGCTCGCGACACAGTGCCGTGACTGCGGCGATGGCCTCGCGCGCAGTCGCCGCACGGTGCACGCGACCAGCAATGGCCGTCAGCTCCACGCTGAAGCGCTCGACAAGCAAGTCCTGGGGAATGGGCACCGCCGTCGAAGCCGCGTCCGTGGCCGCGACGGCTTCGCCCGGGTGGACGGCTCCCTGAGCGCCACGGCCACGGGCCAGGTGCGCCGAGATGTTGCCGAGAACCGTCGTGCGTCCGCTCACGACGGCCGCTTCCCGCGCTCGCGCCACAGGTCCCGGAAACTCTTCGCGGCTGGCATCGGGAAGTCACGGTGCGCTGTCCATCCCGCGAGTGGTCCCGGCATCTGACGGACCCACCCGTCCCGGGCCTTCACGGCGAGCAGCCGCCTGCCCAGGCGCGCCGCGGCACGGAAAAGGGTGGGGTGCTTCGCCAGCCGCGCATAGACGGCCAGCCCGAACGTGATCCACGGGGGCCCGCCGCCCTCACGGATGCCCTGGGCGCGCAGCGCGAGCAGCATGCGCGGGATGTCGATACGCACCGGGCAGATCTCGCGACACGCCCCGCACAGGCTGCTCGCGTGGGGCAGCTCGCCAAAGGGCCCGAGCCCGCGCAACGCGGGCGTGAGGACCGATCCCACAGGGCCCATGTAGACGGTGCCGTACGCGTGGCCGCCGACGGACTGATACACGGGGCAGACATTCAGGCAGGCCCCGCACCGGATACAGTGGAGGATCTCCGCCAGCTCGGTGCCAAGCAGGCTGCTCCGGCCGTTGTCCACCAGGACGACGTGCAGTTGGTCGGGTCCATCGGGTTCGTGGTCACCATCTCGATCCCCACCCGTCGAGGCGCCATCGCGGCGTCGCGGGCCCGAAATGATGTTGGTGTACACCGTCAACGGCTGCCCCGTCGCGCTCCTCGCCAGCAGTTGCAGCATCAGACCGAGATCAGCGAAGGACGGCACTACGCGTTCGATACCCATCAGCGCGACGTGCACGCGAGGCACCGTGGTGGTGAGTCGGCCGTTTCCCTCGTTGGTGACGATGCAGAGGCTGCCGGTCTGGGCGACGCCGAAGTTCACGCCGCTGATGCCCATGTCGGCCCGAAGGAACTCGGCACGGAGCAGACGTCTGGCGAACGCCGCCAGGTGGGGCACGTCGGCCACATCGCCGGGGGTGGCCCCGAGCTTCTCCTCGAACAGCGCGGCGACGTCGTCCTTGCTCTTGTGCATGATGGGACCGATGATGTGCGACGGGTGCTCGCCGGCCACCTGCACCACGAACTCACCGAGATCGGTCTCCACGACGCGCACGCCAGCGGCCTCGAGCGCGCCATTCAGCTCGAGCTCCTCGCTGATCATCGACTTCGATTTGACGGCGTGCCGCACGCCGCTGGACGCAGCGATCTCGGCGACGATGCGCCGGGCATCGTCCGCCGAGTCTGCCCAGTGCACGTGGCCACCGCGCGCCTCGACGCCCGCCGCGAACTGCGCAAGGTAACGATCCAGGTGTGCGATGACGTCGGCGCGAACCGCGCGGGCGCGATCGCGAACGGCGTCCGCGCCGGCCAGGGCTGCAAACCCGAGCTCGCGGCTCACCAGCAGGCGCCCCGTAGCGCGCTGCACCTTGGCACCCAGTGCAGCATCAGCGAGGGCGTCTTCCGCGCGCCTGTAGAAGGCGACCGAGGCCGCGTTCACCGGGACGCCTCCGGCTCGACGCCCGCGCCCGTGTCGGCCAGCACCTCCGCCAGATGGCGCACGCCGACGGTGCTGCCGCGTCGCCGCAAGCCGCCGGCGATGTGCATGAGGCAGCTCACGTCCGTGGCGACAACGGTGCTCGCACCGGACGCCGCGATTGCGTCCAGCTTGCGATCGAGCATTGCACCCGAGATGGCGCTCATTTTTACTGAGAAGAGGCCGCCGAAGCCGCAGCAGGCCTCCGCATCCGGCAGGGGCCGCAAGTCGATGTTCTCCACGGCGTCGAGCAGGGCAATCGGCTGATCGCGCAGCCCAAGGCCCCGCAGGCCATGGCAGCTCGGGTGGTATGTCATCGAGCCGCGCGCGCACGCGCCGCACGAGGGCTGGCCAAGAACGTCCACCAGGAACTGGGTGAGCTCGTATGTACGTTCTGCAAGGGCGGCAGCCCGAGGTCCGTACTGCGGCTCATCGGCGAGCAGTGCTGGCGCGTGATGCACCAGCATGTCGGCGCAGGATCCGGACGGCACGACAACGGGCGCATCGCATCGGGTGAGGACATCTACGGTGTGGCGCGCCATCATCCGCGCATCGTCTTGGCAACCCGCGTTGAAGGCAGGCTGTCCGCAGCACGTCTGCCCGTCGGGAACGACCACCTCGATGCCCGCGCGCTCGAGAACGTCGGCGACGGCGAGGCCGACCCGCGGATAGAGATGATCGACGAGGCACGTGGCCAGCAACTGCACGGCACGCGGCCTCGGCGCGTCCGCTGTTCGCATGGCGTTCATGCTCAACCCTGGTGTGACATTCGGCTACGGCTGCAGTGGTCCGACTTCAAACGTGTCGGGCGAGCGGGGCCATCGGCCCGCACCACCGGTGGCCGCGGTTCGGGTGGCAGCGAACGGCGACCGTTCGGGCCTGCCGGCAGGCCGGCCTGCAGGTTGCGGTCCGCCGCCCGCAGCCTGAATCTCGTTGGCAACCTGTGTGGCCCGGGCGCCTCGGCGCTCACCGGAGCCGCATGAAGCGACGGCGCTGGTGATCGAAGTAGTACTGCCCGCAGCGGTTTTCACAGGGTGCGAAGTAGTCGAACTGGATGCTGGCAAGCGTCTGCGTGTCGCGCCAGGCGAGATTGGATCCGCAATCCGGGCACGGGAAGGGGATTGGTTGCCCCGCCATCGACGCGGTGCGGCATTGGATGACGCGACTCTGAACGGCCAGGCTCGACGTGCGCGTTCGAAGCCGCGCGGAGCGCTCGGCAGCCTGTGCGGACGTATCGCGTGCCTGCGCGCTCCGGGCGAGGAGGTCGTGAATCGTGTCTCGCAACGCGTCGGGTGGGCAGGGCTTGATCAGCACGCGATCGAACCCCGCGGCGCGGGCGAGCTCCACGTCGCTTTCACGGGCGGCGCCGGTGACCGCAATCACCGGGATGGAAGCGGTCGATTCGATCATCTTCAGGCGACGGCACAACTCGAGGCCGTTCAGGCCGGGCACGTGGAGGTCGGTCACCACGATGTGCGGCGAGAGAGACACCGCCTGTGTGAGCGCCGTGGTCCCGTCGCCGAAGCTCGCCACCCGGAAACCGGCCCACTGCAGGCCGGCCGCGTACATCTCGCGCGAGTCACAGTCGTCTTCGACGAGCAGCACCAGCGGTTGCGCGACGGTCGACGGCGCTTGGACGATCGGCGAATTCAGCATGCGCTCCGCCTGGCTGTCTACGAATGAACTGGAGATGGAACCCGTCAAGTGTAGCAGACGACACGGGCTCGCGGGCTCGATTCCGCAAGCAACGCTCGTGTCCGCCCAAGCTCGGGCGTCGTGGCCCCGCACGATCGGCGGAATTATCCTTTTGGGGGCATCCTGCGCACCGCGCGGTGGATCGTGCGGATCTGCTTCTTCTCCGTCTGCTGTGCGAGCGCATCCTGTCGCGTGGCCAGGTGCCGGAGCTCCGCCTGGAGCTTGTGATAGCTCTCGAGTCGATCGGGCGCGAGGCGTCCGTCGTCGACCGCTGCTTTCACGGCGCACCTGGGCTCGCTGTCGTGCGCACAATCGCGAAAGTAGCAGCCTTCCGCGAGGGCCGCGACGTCGTCGAAGGCTTCCTTGACGCCCTCGTCCGCACTCCACAACTGCAGCTCGCGCATGCCGGGCGTGTCGATGAGCAGGGCGCCGCCTGGCAACGGCACGAGCTCACGGTGCGTCGTGGTATGGCGCCCCCGCGAGTCTTTTTCGCGCACGTCGCGTGTGAGCTGGCGCTCATGACCAACCAGCCGGTTGATCAACGTCGACTTCCCGACGCCCGACGAGCCCAGCAGGGCCACGGTCGTGCCCGGCTGCAGGTAGGGGAACAGCTCCTCGATCCCGCTTCCCAGCCTCGAGCTGATGGCGTGCACGGGCACGGCCCCGGCAATGCCGGCGACCTCCGCGCGACACGTCTCCAGATCGTGTGCGAGGTCGGCCTTGTTGAGAACGATCACCGGCCGCGCGCCGCTCTCCCACGTCATCGCCAGGTACCGCTCGAGACGCCGGATGCTGAAATCACGATCGAGGCCCGCGACCAGAAACGCGACGTTCACGTTTGCCGCGAGGATCTGCTCGGTTGTCTCCTGGCCGGCCACCTTCCGCGAGAACAGGCTGGTGCGCGGCAGGATGTGCTGAATGGTCGCGCGCTCCTGGCGCGAGGGCCATTGCACGGCCACCCAGTCGCCCACCGCCGGCAGATCACGCCGTGACTGCGCTTCGTGCCGCATTCGCCCCGGCACATCAGCCAGCGTCTCGTCGTCCTCCAGGAACACGCGGAAGGTGGCGCCGTATGCCACCGCAATGCGCGCCGGCAGCAGGCCCTCCGCGGCATAGGGTTCGAAGAGCTGGCGCTCTCGGTCCGTCCAGCCGAGCTCGGGAAGATTCATTGGCTGTTCATGTGTCACCAGGGATGGGTCTGCGGGTAGCCGGGCGCGTCGGCCCCGGCCCTACGCTGTCCGTATGGGGGATCCCAGCCCGCATCCCTTCACATCCCTGGTTTTCGGCTATCCAGGTCGATGGTTTTGAGCGGCACGTCCCAGTGCGCGACGAGCAGCTCGAAGCGGCGGCGTTCCTCTTTGCGGAAGGCGGCCTGGTCCGGGTACATCTTCGCGATGAGCTCCTGTTCCGTGGGGCCGCCTGCCTCCCCCTCGCGCGACACGAGCTCCACCACGAAGGTCCAGTCGGCGCGGCCGTCGCCGTGATACTCCGGCACCCATGTGCGGACGGACGCGAAGCGGCCCGCCTGCTGCTGCGCCTTGAGCAGCGGATAGTGGTTCTTCTGGAACAAGTCGAGGAACTCGTCCTGCGAGCCCCAGTTGACGGTGTAGAAGTACCAGGTCGTCTTCGTTCCGGCAGCAGCCGCCGCCGCAGTCTGGGCGGTCGCGACACCGCTCAGGCAGAACACGACACCCGTCGCGACGCACGCCCGCACAACACAAGTCCCCCAGCTGCTCATCATCATCTCGCCTCCAGGCTGTCGATTATAGGAGCGCCCGCCCGAGACCCCCGCCCCGACCCTCCCGCCAGGGTCGCGGTCCGGCAAGAAGCTGAGCGAGCGAGCCCTATAAGCAATCCTTATCTCGTTTGAACAATCAAAACCGATTGTTGTAAGGTAGTCGGACGCGATCGCGCAGGCGGCCGAGAAGTAAGGGGGGGCTGAGGCCCGCCCGGGGTGCGTCATACGCGACGGATGGGGAGCGAACATTCCGTGCGCATTGCCTACCAGGGAGAGCCCGGCGCCTACAGCGAGGCGGCGGCCCTTCACTTCAGCGACCACGCGGACCTGATCGCGTGCGAAGCGTTCGATGACGTGTTCACGGCGGTCGCCGCCGGGCGGGCGACGCACGGGATCCTGCCGGTCGAGAACTCGATTGGCGGCAGCATCCACCGTAACTACGACCTGCTGATGGAGCACGACCTGCCGATTGTGGGCGAGGTGGAACTGACCATCCGGCATCACCTGCTCGCCTTGCCGGGCACGACGATCGACGCGGTGCAGCGGATCTACTCGCATCCGCAGGCGCTGGCGCAATGCGAGCGGTTTCTCAAGGGGATGCCCACCGTGCGCGTGACGCCCACCTACGACACCGCGGGCAGCGCAAAGCTGATCAAGGAACAGGCGCTCACCGATGCGGCGGCCATCGCCTCGGAGCGCGCCGCGCAGGTGTTCGGCCTCGACACGCTGCAGTCGGACATCCAGGACTTCTCGGACAACATCACCCGGTTCCTGGTCATTGCCCGCAGCAGCGATCCCCAGGCACCTGCCGATAAGACGACGCTGGTGTTCTCCTTGAGCAACGCGCCCGGCGCACTCTTCAAGGCGCTGAGCGTGTTCGCGCTGCGCGACATCGACCTGACGAAGATCGAGTCGCGCCCCATCCGCGGCCGGCCCTGGGAGTACCTGTTCTACGTCGACATCCCGCTCAACCGGCAGGATCTGCGGTGCGCGCGCGCCCTCGTGCACCTGGGGGAATTCGCCCGCACGCTGCGCACGCTGGGCTCGTACCCGAGCGCACGGATGCGCGAGGCGGCGACCAGGACGGAGCCGGCATGAGCGATGCCCAGTTCATCCGCCGCAGCGACGTCCTGCTGCGCGGCCCGCACCGGGCACCCGCGCGCGCGATGCTCAAGGCGTCGGGCTTCGACGACGAGGCGCTCAGCAAGCCGATCATCGGCGTGGCCAACACGTGGATCGAGATCGGCCCGTGCAACCACCACCTCCGCGAGCTCGCCGCGGCGGTCAAGGACGGCGTCCGCGCGGCCGGCGGCACGCCCATGGAGTTCAACACCGTCTCGATCAACGACGGCATCACCATGGGCACCGACGGCATGCGGGCCTCGCTCATCAGCCGTGAGGTGATCGCCGACTCGATCGAGCTCGTGACGCGCGGCTACAACTTCGACGGCATGATCGCATTGTGCGGGTGCGACAAGACCATCCCGGGCACGACGATGGCCGTCGCGCGCCTGGGCATCCCGGGGCTCGTGCTCTACGGGGGCTCCATCGCGCCCGGAGCGTTCAAGGGCCGCGATGTCACCATTCAGGACGTGTTCGAGGCGGTGGGCGCGCACGCATCCGGCCGCATGACCGACGCGGACCTGCACGCGATCGAGGATCACGCCTGCCCCGGGTCCGGGGCGTGCGGCGGCCAGTTCACCGCGAACACGATGGCCACCGCCATCGAGTTCCTCGGCGTGGCGCCCATGGGCAGCGGCTCGGTGCCGGCGACTGCGCCCGAGAAGATGGACGTGGGCCGGCGGGCCGGCGCGCTCGTAATGGATCTGGTCCGCAGCAACCTGCTGCCCCGCGAGATCCTCACCCGTGATGCGCTCGAGAACGCGATCGCCTCTGTCGCGTGCACGGGCGGCTCCACCAACGCCGTCCTGCACCTGTTGGCCATCGCGCGCGAGGTCGACGTGCCGCTCGAGATGGACGACTTCGATCGGATCAGCCGGACCGTGCCTCTGCTCGCGGATCTCAAGCCTGGCGGCCGCTACGTGGCCACCGATCTGTATCGTGCCGGGGGGATCGCGCTCGTTGCCAAGCGGCTGCTCGAAGCGGGACTGCTGCATGCGGAGGCGCGGACGGTCTCCGGCCGCACCATAGGCGAAGAGGCCGCGGCGGCGGTCGAAACACCGGGCCAGGAGGTCGTGCGTCCGCTGTCGAACCCGTTGAAGGCCACGGGCGGACTCGTGATTCTCAGGGGCAGCCTGGCACCGGAGGGGTGTGTCGTGAAGGTGGCGGGACACGATCGGCTGCACCACCGCGGCCCCGCGCGCGTGTTCGACAGCGAGCAGGCCGCGTTGGCGGCGGTGCTCTCGAACCAAATTCAGCCGAACGACGTCGTGGTGATTCGCTACGAGGGTCCCGCCGGCAGCCCAGGCATGCCGGAGATGCTGGCGGTGACCGGCGCGCTCGTGGGCCAGGGGCTGGGCGACTCGGTCGCGCTGCTGACCGACGGACGTTTTTCCGGTGCGACGCACGGGTTCATGGCGGGACACGTGGCGCCGGAGGCGGCGCGGGGTGGTCCAATCGCCGCCCTGCGCGAGGGCGACATCGTGGTATTCGACGTGCCCTCGCGGCGGCTCGATGTGGAGCTGCCGGGCGAGGAACTGGCCGCGCGGCTGCAGACGTGGACGGCGCGACCGGCACGCTACGCCCGCGGCGTCATGGCGAAGTACGCGCAGCTGGTGTCGTCGGCGGCGCAGGGGGCGGTGACGTCGTAGGTCAGGGGTCAGGGGTCAGGGTCAGCGAGAGAGCGGGGGAGACACGCTGACGGCGGACGACGGCGACCGCTGACCGCTGACCCTGATCGCAACCAAGAGGGCGAAGTCATGAAAAGAACCGGAGCCCAGATCATCTGGGAGTGTCTCGCCCGCCAGGGCGTGCACACGGTGTTTGGTTACCCGGGCGGGGCCATCCTGCCCGCGTACGACGCGATGACGCAGTACGCGATTCGTCACGTGCTGGTCCGCCACGAGCAGGGCGCGACGCATATGGCGGACGGGTTCGCGCGTGCCACGGGACAGGTCGGGGTCGCGATCGCGACCTCCGGTCCGGGCGCGACCAATATGGTCACCGGGATCGCGACGGCGATGCTCGACTCCTCCCCCATCGTCTGCATCACGGGGCAGGTCGGCAGCAAGCTGATTGGCACCGACGCATTCCAGGAAACCGACATCACGGGCGTGACGCTGCCGATCACGAAGCACAACTACCTGGTCACGCGCGCGGAGGACGTGGCGCCGACGGTGCGCGAGGCATTTCACGTCGCCGCATCCGGCCGGCCCGGGCCGGTGCTCATCGACATCACAAAGGACGCGCAGCAGTCCACCGCTGACTTCGACTGGGACACCGCGGCACCGCAGATGCGGGGGTATCGTCCGGACCATCGCCCCGCGGCCGCGGACTACGAACGCGCCGCCGCGCTGATTCGGGAAGCGAAACGGCCGGTGATCCTCGCCGGCCGCGGCATCATGCTGTCGGGCGCGATGCAGGTGGTCCAGCAGTTCGCGGAGCGCACCGAGACGCCCCTCGCGATGACGCTGCTCGGCCTCGGCGGCGTGCCCGCGAGCCATCCGCTGAACCTCGGCATGATGGGGATGCACGGCGAGGCCTGGGTGAACACCGCCATCCAGGAGGCCGATCTGCTGCTCGCCTTCGGCATGCGCTTCGATGATCGCGTGACGGGCAACCTGAAGACCTATGCGCTCCGCGCGAAGAAGATCCACGTCGAGATCGATCCGGCGGAGATCAACAAGAACGTCAAGGTGGACGTCGCGCTCGTCGGCGACCTGGGCGAGGTGCTCGGCGAGCTGATGCAGGTCGTCGCCGGCGTTCAGCACCCCGAGTGGCTCGGGCGCATCGCGGACCTGAAAGGCGATTCGGCCGTGCGGGACATCCAGAACCTGCCTGACAGCGGGCACCTCTATGCCGCGCACGTGATCAACGACCTCTGGCGTGAAACCCGCGGCGAGGCGATTGTCGTGACCGACGTCGGCCAGCACCAGATGTGGGAGGCGCAGTACTACAAGCACAACACCCCGCGCTCGCTCATCACGTCGGGCGGCCTCGGCACGATGGGCTTTGCGCTCCCCGCGGCGATCGGCGCCAAGATCGCGCGGCCGGACGCGGAGGTCTGGGTCGTCGTCGGCGACGGAGGGTTCCAGATGACCATGTGCGAGCTCGCCACCATCGTGCAGGAGAATCTGGAGATCAAGATCGCCATCATCAACAACGGGTATCTGGGGATGGTGCGCCAGTGGCAGGAGTTCTTCTACGAGAAGCGCTACGCGGCCACACCCCTGGTGAACCCGAACTTCGCGAAGCTGGCCGAAGCCTTCGGCATCCGCGCGAGAGCAGTCTCCAAGCGCGCCGAGGTGCTGCCGGCGGTCGGCGACGCCCGCCGCCACCAGGGTCCGGTCCTCATCGACTTCCAGGTGGAGCAGGAGGACTCGGTGTACCCGATGGTGCCCGCCGGTGCGGACCTGGACGCCATGATTCGCCGGCCCAGCCCGATTGTCGAGACCGCGGCGGACTGACGAAAACGCACAATGCACAATGCACAATGCACAATGCACAAAAACACGCAATGCAACGGTGCGGGTTGAGCCCCGTCTCGTTGTGCATTGTGCATTGTGCATTGTGCATTACAGGTATCAATCATGCTGCACACCTTCGCCGTCTACGTTGAAGACAAGCCGGGCGTTCTGAACCGTATTGCGTCGCTCTTCCGCCGCCGGGCGTTCAATATCGATTCGCTCACGGTCGGGCACACCGAGACGGAGGGCGTCTCACGGATGACGATCGTCTGCGATGCGGACGAGACCAGCGCGCGGCGCATCGAGGCGAACGTCTACAAGCTCGTGAACGTCCTGCGGGTCGATGACCTGTCGCAGCTGTCGTCGGTCGATCGCGAGCTGGCGATGGTGAAGGTCAGCGCGACGTCCGAGAACCGCGCACAGGTGATGCAGCTCGCGGACGTCTTCCGCGCCCGCGTGGTCGACGTCTCTCCGGAGTCGCTCATCGTCGAGACGACGGGGACCGAGGAGAAGATCGACCGCCTGATCGACGTGCTGCGACCCTACGGCGTGCTCGAGATGGTGCGCACCGGCCGCGTCGCCATGGCGCGAGGCACCCGCCCGGCCGCCACGCTACGCGACCGTTTCGCCGGAGTGGTGGACGCCGAGGACGCGAGCGTGTCGTATTCGGTGTGACTCAAAGGGGTCAGGGATCAGCGGTCAGCGGTCGCAGCGGGGCAGGGCGTGGAGCGATGACTGCGAACCGTTAACCGTTTGACCGTTCACCGTTTGACCGTCAACCGTTGATCCTGATCCCTGACCCCTGCCCCCTGATCCCCATCCCCATCTCAGTGCTGGAGTTCCAATGGCCACGATTTACTACGACACAGACGCCGACCTGTCCCGCATCCAGTCCCGGAAGGTGGCCGTCATCGGCTACGGCTCACAAGGGCATGCCCACGCGTTGAACCTGAAGGACAGCGGTGTGACCGTCGCCGTGGGGCTGCCCGACACGAGCCGCTCGCGCGCGAAGGCGACGGCGGCGGGACTCACGGTCAAGACGGTCGCCGATGCGGCTGCGTGGGCCGACGTGATCATGGTGCTCGTGCCCGACACGACGCAGGCGGCGCTCTACCGTGACGCCATCGCACCGAACCTCACGAACGGCAAGACACTGATGTTCGCGCACGGGTTCAACATCCGGTTCGGAACGATTCAACCGCCCGCCGGGGTGGATGTCTCGATGATCGCGCCGAAGTCGCCCGGGCACCGCGTGCGCGAGCTGTACGTCGAGGGCGGCGGGACGCCGGCACTGCTCGCGGTGCACCAGGACGCGACCGGGCAGGCGCGCGCGAACGCGCTGTCGTACGCCCGAGCGCTCGGCGTCACGCGTGCGGGCGTGCTCGAGACCACGTTCGCCGAGGAGACGGAGACGGACCTCTTCGGTGAGCAGGCGGTGCTCTGCGGCGGCGTGAGCGCGCTCGTGAAGGCCGGGTTCGAGACGCTCGTCAAGGCCGGCTACCAGCCGGAGATCGCGTACTTCGAGTGCATGCACGAGCTGAAGCTGATCGTCGACCTGATGTACCGCGGCGGGCTGAACTACATGCGGTACTCCGTGAGCGACACGGCCGAGCACGGCGACTACACGGGCGGCGCCCGCCTGATCACCGACGCGACCCGGGCAGAGATGCGCAAGATGCTGGCGGAGGTGCAGGACGGCACCTATGCGAAGAGCTGGATCGCGGAGAACGAGAAGGGCCGCCCCTGGTTCAACGCCACGCGTGCCGCGGAGCAGACGCAGCAGCTCGAGGAAGTCGGAGCGAAGCTGCGCGCCATGATGCCGTTTCTCAACCCGGTAACCGTGCGCCCCGACGGACAGGGCGTTTAAGCGTTGACCGCTAAAGGCCAAGGGCTAAAGGGCAAGGGCTGAAGGCCAAAGGTCAACGGGCAAAGGCCTGACGGTCAACGGTCGACCGTCAAAGCCCTTTGGCCTTGAGCCTTTAGCCTTTCGCCCTTAGCCCTTAGGCCTCTCAAGGCGTCACCGGTACCAGCCGTAAGATCCGGTCGTCCTCCGTGACGGGTGCGCCGCGTCCGTCGCGATTGCTCGTCGCCACGTAGAGGTATCCGTCAGGCCCACTGACGACGTCGCGGAGGCGCCCGAAGCGGTTCTCGAGGAGCCGCTCGATCGACTGCACCCGACGTGGATTCGCGGGGTCGAGCCGGATGCGCAGCAGCGCCTGTCCGCGGAGCGTGGCTACGAACAGGTCGTTGCGGAAGCCGGGGAAGGCATTCCCGCGGTAGAACGAGGCGCCCGACGGCGCGACCGCAGGCGCGAAGAAGGTAATCGGCGGCTGCATGTCTGGCCGCGACGCGTCGGCCTGGATAATCGGCCACCCGTAGTTCCGCCCACGATCGATCACATTGATTTCGTCGTTGCCCGTGGCGCCATGTTCCGACTCGAACAGGTCGCCGGTCGCGGGGTGCCAGTCGAGCCCCTGAGGATTGCGGTGCCCCCACGACCAGACGGGGGATCCGAACGGATTGCCGGCCGGCGTCGTTCCGTCCTCCGACAGGCGCAGGATCTTCCCGTTGAGGGATCCGAGATCCTGCGCCACCGACGGCGTGGCAACGTCCCCAAAGGTCACGTACAACGCGCCATCCGGTCCGAAGCGAACGCGCGAGCCGTTGTGGATGTTCGCGGCCGGCACATCGTCGAGGAGCACCGCGGCCTCGCCGAGCACGTTGCCCACCTCGCGGTAGCGCACCAGCCGCGCGATCGGACTCCCGCCGGCGGTCGCTGTGTAAACGAGGTACACGAGTCGATTCGCGGCGAACGACGGATGCAGCGCGAGCCCGAGGAGCCCGCTCTCGCCGGGCGTGAAGACGTCGGAGAGTGTGAGGGCCGGTTCTGACAGCAGCGAGCCGTTCTGCAGGATGCGCACGCGGCCAGGACGCTCGCTCACGAAGAGCCGCCCGTCCGGCGAAAAGGCAAGCGCCCAGGGGATCTGCAGCCCGGTCGCGACGACCTGTACGGCGACGCGGATCCCATCCGCGGTCGTGAAGGTTTCAACCGGCGCAGGGCCACCGCCGGGCGGAGTGGGCTCCGGAGAATCGGTGGGCGGCGGAGCCGGCGACCCGCACGCGGCGAGCTGCCAGACGACGGCAACCGCCGCCAGATATGCCCACGGGCGCATGTTCGATTCTAGACCGGAGTCGGTAATGTCCGGCCGCGGCCGGTGATGTCGCGGCCGGGACTGCCGGCCCCGGCTCTACATCGCGCGCCGACAGTGTCGGCGCGGTGCCGAAGCGCGCCGGGCCCGAGTGCCCATCGGTGTACCCTTGCGCAATGCGCAACATCCGGCTGTGGGCAAAGTCCGTTGTGCTAGCGTGCGCGGTAATGACCGCGCACGCTGACGCGCCCCTCAGTCCCGTCGAACAGCAGATCATCGCCGCCGTGGATCGCGGGAACGACTCGGCCATCACGCTGCTCGAAGCCGTCGTGAACATCAACAGCGGCACGGCCAATCTCGCCGGCGTGCGCGCCGTCGGCGAGCGGTTCCGCACGGAGTTCGACGCGCTCGGGTTCCGCACGCGGTGGGTGGACGGCGCGCCGTTCAACCGGGCGGGACACCTGGTGGCGGAACACGCCGGGAGCGGCGGCCCACACATCCTGCTGATCGGTCATCTGGACACCGTGTTCGACCCCGACCATCCGTTCCAGCGGTTCGAGCGGCTCTCCCCCGCTGAAGCGCGCGGGCCCGGGATCATCGACATGAAAGGCGGCGACGTCATCATCGTTTACGCGCTCAAGGCTCTCGCGGCGGCTGGTGCGCTGCACGGGGCGCACGTCAGCGTGATCATGATGGGCGACGAGGAGGACGTGGGTCAGCCGCGAGATCTGGCGCGGCGTGAGCTGCGTGAACTGGCCGACGCCGCTGACATCGCGATAGGCTTCGAGGACGGCCCCGGCGATCCCGGCCTCGCTGTGATCGCACGCCGCGGCTCAACCGGGTGGACGCTGCAGGTGGCGGGCAAAGGCGGCCACTCGTCCCAGATCTTCCGCGAGGAGGCCGGGGCCGGCGCGATCTTCGAGGCCGCAAGGGTGCTGCAGTTGTTCCGCGAGCGACTGTCGCACGAGCCGCTGCTCACGTTCAACCCGGGCGTTATCGTGGGCGGCACGGCGGTGACCTTCGACCACGAGGGATCGCGCGGCACAGCCGGCGGCAAATCGAACGTGATCGCGGCGCACGCGATCGTAGAGGGCGATGTGCGCGCGATCTCGCACGAGCAGCTGGCGGGCGCCAAGGCGGCGATGCAGGCGATCGTCGCAGAAGCGTTGCCGCATGCGTCGTCGACCATTGAGTTCGACGACAGCTATCCGCCGTTCGCGCCCACCGACGGCAATCGGCGGCTGCTGTCCATGTACGATCAGGCAAGCCGGGACACCGGCGCCGGTCCGGTGGCGGCCAGTGATCCCCGGGCCGCTGGCGCGGCGGATATCTCGTTCACGGCGGGGCGCGTGGAGATGGCGCTCGATGGGATCGGGCTCATGGGCCGCAACGATCACTCGGAGCAGGAGACGGCAGATCTTGGGACGCTGCCGTCGCAGACGAAGCGGGCGGCGGTATTGCTCCACCGGCTGACGCGCCAAGCAATCCGCCGGGACTGAAGTCCCGGCTCACATACATCCACGCTCCCTCCCCTTCGGGCCGTGATCGCGGGCAGTTGAGGCTTCGGCGCATTTCTCGTTGTACGCTGCATCGATGCCCTTCAGCCGTCGCGAGTTCGTTGCCAGCGCCGTGGCGGCTGCCCTCAGCCGGCGGGCCGCTGCCGCCGCGATCCCGTGGCTCGATACCTACCGCGAACCGGCCGCCCGGCTGATCGGGGCGGCGCTCGCGGACACATCTGCGTGGCACCGGCTCGCCGAGCTCACCGACACGTTCGGTCATCGCCTGAGCGGCTCGCGCGCGCTCGAGGATGCCATCGCATGGGCCGTCCGCAGGATGAGCGAGGATGGCCTGGAGAACGTGCGTGCCGAGCCGGTGAAGGTGCCGCGATGGGTGCGTGGACGCGAGTCTCTCGAGATCGTGTCGCCGTATCCGGGCGACCTGGTGATGCTCGGGCTCGGCAACAGCGTTGGCACGCCTCGCGAGGGCCTGGAGGCCGATCTGCTGATCGTGTCCGGCTACGAGGAGCTCGAGCGCAGGGGCCGTGAGACGGACGGACGCATCGTTCTCGTGAACGTCCCTTTCACGGATTACGGCGCGACGGTCACGTATCGCACCTCGGGGCCATCCCGCGCTGCGCGGGCGGGTGCGGTCGCGTGCCTGGTGCGATCGGTGGGTGTCGATGGACTACGCACGCCGCACACCGGCATGCTGACGTACCGCCCGGACGCGCCACAGATTCCCGCGGCGGCGATCGCGGTGGAGGACGCTCTCCGCCTGCAGCGGCTCTCGGCGCGGGGCGAGCGCGTGCGGCTGCGCCTCACGATGAACGCCGCCATGCACGCGGACGCCGATTCCGCCAATGTGGTCGGCGAGATCGTCGGCCGTGAGCGTCCGAACGAGATTGTCGTCGTGGGCGGTCACTTCGACTCATGGGACGTGGGCACGGGCGCGATCGACGATGGCGGCGGGTGCATCGTCACGTGGGAAGCGGTGCGGCTGATGAAGGCCCTGGACCTGCGCCCCAGGCGGACGGTGCGCGTGGTGCTGTTCACGAACGAGGAGAACGGCCTCCGGGGCGGCCTCGACTACCGTGACACACATCGCGCGGAGCTCGCGAATCACGTGCTGATGCTCGAATCCGACGGCGGGGTGTTCCGCCCCCACGGGTTCGGCTTCACCGGCAGCGATCTCGCGCGCGCGACGGTGCAGAGCGTGGCCACGCTGCTTGAAGGGATTCAGGCGGATGCAGTCGGGCCTTCGGGCGGCGGCGCAGACATCGGTCCGAGCGTGCAGGCGGGGCAGATTCCCGCGATGGCGCTCGACGTGGATGGCACGAAGTATTTCCTGTACCACCACACCATCGCCGACACCGTCGACAAGCTCGATCCGCTGGACGTCGCCCGCTGCGTCGCCGCCGTCGCCGTGATGAGCTATGTCATTGCGGAGCTACCGAAGCGGTTGGGCAGCTGAACGGAGCGGCAATGTGGCACGACCGTTGGGTTGTCTCCGAGGTCGAGCACGCGCCGGCAGCCGGCGCTCGGGTGAATACACAAGGAAGAGACTACATGGCGGACGCTGGCATTCTCGTCAGGCCACCTCCCGGGCAGGAATGATCCGCCCCCTGCACTCGCCCAGTCCTATCCTGACCGCCCCCTCGCGCTCGCAATACCCGCGGATCACCACTTCGTCGCCATCTTCGAGGAAACGTCGCGTCTCGCCGCTCGGCAGCTCGAGCGGCTCCGATCCCCGCCATGTCAGTTCCAGCAGGCACCCGCGCGACTCCCGCGTAGGTCCCGACACCGTCCCGGTGCCGAGCAGGTCACCTGGACGCAGATTGCACCCGTTGCTCGCGTGGTGCGTCAGCAGCTGGCCGATCGTCCAGTACAGGTGTCGCATGCTCGATCGGCTGACGACGTGTGGCGCGTGCTGCAGCTGGCGCATGCGCGCCGTCGAGAGTGCGACCTCCAGACGCAGGTCGATCCCCGCATTCGCCCGCACTCCCCCGCCATCGAGATACGGCAGCGGCGCAGGATCGCCTTCCGGACGCCGGAATGCCGGTGCCCGGAAGGGCTCCAGCGCGTCGAGCGTGACGACCCAGGGAGAGATGGAGGTCGCGAAGCTCTTTGCCAGAAAGGGACCCAGCGGCTGGTATTCCCACGCCTGGATGTCGCGCGCCGACCAGTCGTTCAGCAGGCACACGCCGAA
This sequence comes from Vicinamibacteria bacterium, assembly GCA_963739995.1. Classification (GTDB taxonomy): domain Bacteria; phylum Acidobacteriota; class Vicinamibacteria; order Vicinamibacterales; family JAENWD01; genus CAVUCH01. Next base: position 243,107 of record CAVUCH010000004.1, read on the forward strand.
GACGTGCTGCTCGGCCCTTTCTATTCGGATGGCGTCGCCGAGATCGTTTCCTTGACCCACGAAGACGCCGACCTCGAGCTCGTAATCGAGTCGGCGACTCGCGCACAGAAGCGGCTCCGACGCACCATCGGGCATCACCTGCCCAACCGGGCGGCGCACCGGTGTGCCGCTCGGTACCACAGAGGACGCGCGGCCGTGATAACCGATGGGTACGTACTTGTAGTTGGGCAACAGCGGCTCGTCAGGTCGGAACATGCTGCCTACGTTCGTGGCGTGGAATATCGACGCGTAGAAATCCGTGTAGTCGCCAATGTCCGCCGGCAGCAGCATCGCTACGGCAGACTGCGACACGAGGAGCGGCTCGATTGCATGCTGGTGAACGCTGCGCCCGGCGCCGTCCTCCCGCAGCCATCCACTCATCGTCGACCGCAGGGCGGCCCACACCTCGGGTCCGAGCCGCATCAGGTCGTTCAGCGATGAGGCGCGGCACGCGTTGCGCACAAGGGTTGGTGCGGCGTCGAACATCCCGCGCTCCGCACCGAGATGCAAATCCAGGATCTCGTCGCCGATGGCTACGCCAATGCGGCCCGGCGACGATGCCGATCGTCGGAAGGCGCCGAATGGGAGGTTCTGGATCGGGAAATCGCCCGCACGTGTGTTGGCGGACTGCACCCAGCTGCGCAGCCGTGGATCGTGCGTCTCGTTAAGGGGCATCACGTTCGACAGGCTGCAGACTGCAGACTGCAGGCCTGTCTGGCCTCCGGCCGAACGGACGCCCGTTCGCAGCCGCCTGCAACAGGGGCACCGCGTGGCGGGCTGATGGCCTCTTCCGCCCGAGAGGCCCGCAGTCTGCCGCCTGTCGCCTGTAGCCGGATGTCATCGGCTACCCGTCCACCCAGGATCGGAAGTAGTCCGGCGCCTCGATCTGCAGCGCCTGCCGGCTGACGTGCAGCGGCCGGAAGGTGTCGAGCATCACGGCGAGTTCGTCCGTGCGCTGACCGCCGAGTGAGGCTTCGGTGCGTCCCGGGTGCGGACCGTGGGGCACGCCGTCCGGGTGCAGCGTGACGGAGCCGTACTCGATTCCCTTGCGGCTCATGAACTCGGAGCTCGCATAGTAGATCACCTCGTCCGACATCACGTTCGAGTGGTTGTAGGGCACGGGTACCGCCTGCGGATCGAAGTCGAACGGCCGCGGGCAGAACGAGCAGACGACGAAGCTGTCGCCCTCGAAGGTCTGGTGCAGAGGCGGAGGCAGGTGCAGGCGCCCCACGCGGGGCTCGAAGTTGGTGATGTTGAACGCCCACGGATAGTAGTAGCCGTCCCAGCCGACAACGTCGAACGGGTGCCACGCGAGAATCAGTTCGTACAGCCTGCTCTCCTTCTTCACGACCAGCTTGTGCTCGCCCCGGGCGTCATGCGTCGGCAGCTCCGACGGACGCCGGATGTCGCGTTCGGAGAACGGGCTCATCTCCGTCAACTGGCCGTGCTCGTTGCGATACCGCTTCGGCGTGCGAACGTACCCGCGGCTCTCGATCACGAGACACCGGACGGGGGAACCCGTGAAGGTGTAGCGATGCATGATCCCGCGCGGAATGACGAGATAATCACCCTGCCCGAACGTGAGGTTGCCAAGCTGCGTGTGCAGAACACCCGTTCCATCGCTGACGTACACGATCTCGTCGCCCTGCGCGTTGCGGTAGAAGAACTCGTCCTCCCGATCCGGCTGAACGAACAGCATCGCCACGTCGTTGTTGAAGAGCAGCGGCACACGATCAAGGGTGATGCTGCCCCCGGAGGCGAGCTGGTGAGTGCGGAAGTGCCGGTGCCGGAACTGCTGTTCGGGGTCAGGCTCCCAGTTCAAATCCCGGACACGTCGGACGTTCTTGACGTGCGTCGGTTGGTGGACGTGGTAGACCAGGGACGAGGGGCCCTCGAAGCCCTTGTTGCCGATCAGCTCCTCGGCATAGAGGGCGCCGTCGGGACGGCGGAACACGACATGGCGCTTGCTCGGGACCTGGCCGAGCTGGTGATACATCGGCATGGCTGGTGATCCTTGTCGGCTACGGGCTACGGGCTTCGGAGTCGGCGTTGAGCTCGAGCCCGGCCCGCGGCATCCGGCGCCTGCGGCCTGTGACTACAAGTTTCCTCTCAGGGCCTGCTCCCGTTCGATGGCTTCGAACAGCGCCTGGAAGTTGCCCTTCCCGAAGCCCCTGCTGCCCTTGCGCTGAATGATCTCGAAGAACAGCGTGGGGCGGTCTTCCACCGGTCGCGTGAACAGCTGCAGGAGGTACCCTTCATCGTCGCGGTCGACGAGGATGCCAAGCTTGCGTATGGTGTCGTGCGCCTCGTCGATGTCCCCGACGCGAGCGGGCAGCATCTCGTAGTAGCTGGCAGGCACCTGCAGGAACGCAACGCCCCGCTCGCGCAGGCTCGTGACGGTGCGCTCGATATCCATCGTCTGCAGCGCGATGTGCTGGACGCCCGGTCCGCCATAGAACTGGAGGTACTCGTCAATCTGGCTCTTGCGCTTCCCCGCTGCCGGCTCGTTGATTGGAAACTTGATCGCGAAGGAGTCATCGGACATGACGATGCTCATCAGCGCGCTGTACTCCGTCGAGATGTCCTTGTCGTCGAAGCTGATGTAGCGCTTGAAGCCGAGCACACGGCTGTACCAGTCGGCCCATTCCTCCATCCGGCCGAGCTCGACGTTCCCGACGATGTGGTCGATCCGCCGGATGCCGGCATCCATTGCGGGCGCCGGCCGCGCAACGTACCCCGGAAGGAACGGGCCGGCGTAGTCGCCGAGCGACAGAAACGAGTGCAGCGTGTCGCCGTAGGTATGAATGGCCCCGCGCCGGACGGTACCGTGCTCATCGCTCACGTCGTGCGGGTCGGTGGCCGGCTTCGCGCCCCGCCGCACCGCCTCCTCGAAGGCGCGGTCCGCATCGTCCACCTGGAAGACGATGTCGCGAACACCGTCGCCGTGCAACCGGATGTGCTCCGCTGCCGGGTGGTCCGCCGTGAGCGGCGTCGTCAGGGCGAACCGCGCGCGGCCCTGTTCCAGTACGTACGACGCGTCGGTCCGGCGTCCCGTCTCGAGCCCGCTGTACGCCACCTGGGAGAACCCGAACGCGTGGCGGTAGAAGAACGCCGCCTGCTTGGCATTCCCCACCCAGAACTCGACATGGTGGATCTGCCTCAGCTTGAGCGGATTGTCCATGCGTCGATCATAGGGCACTTAGACGCTGACGTGACATTCGGGCTAGAGGGACAGGGATAGACTGCAGGCCGGTCAGCGGGCGAGGGCCACGAGCCGTCGTGCGGATCGCGCCAGCGAACCAGCGGCCCTGGGGCCGAAGCTAGCCGGGTTCACCCTAAGTCTGCAGCCGGCAGCCTGATTCGCGTCAGCACCGTGCTCGTCAGAGCAGCCCGAAGCTGGTGATGAGCGACGCGGCAATGGCCGCCGCCGTGATGACGAGACACACCAGCGCGGCGAGCAGATGATCGATGCGTTCGCGTTTGGAGGGATCCAGCAGGAACGCCGCCGCATACCCGCCCGCGAACCCGCCCGCATGGGCATGGTTGTCGACGGCGTTCATGAACAGACCGAAGACGAACAGGACGACCGCATACTGCCAGGCCGTAGACCCGATGTGCGAGCTGCCCGTGCGGCGGCCGTAATGGACGAGTGCGCCGAGCAGCCCGAAAATCGGGGCAGACGCGCCGACGGTAAAGGGGGCGCCGCCAATGAGCGGCACGCCGGGCAGCAACAGCCCCATTACGGAGCTGAGCGCAAAGCCGGCGGCACCTGACACCGTGTAGATGATGACGGTGCGGCCAGGACCGTACAACTCCGCCGTCTCGGGCGCGAGCTGCCGGACCCAGAGGACATTGAAGAAGATGTGCAGCAGGCCTCCGTGGAGCCAGCCGGCGCTGAAGATCGTCCACCAGCGGTCGAACCGGAACACGGGAATCGCGCCGCTCGCGCCGAAGCGGAAGAGCATCTCGGGGCTCGGAGCGAGCAGCGAGCCCAGGCCGCCCATGCCGATGTCGGATCCCGACCCCGCCAGCGTGGCGAGATACAGGCCGATGGTGGCGACCATGATCAACTGAACGAACCCGAGGTCCTGACCCATGCGCCGGAGGAGAGGGGACATACCCCACAACGATGGATTCCACCGGCCGCAGCTGTAGCAGGTCTCGTCGTTCACCCCGACGAGGGAGCCGCAGCCGGGGCAGACGACCGAGCCAGTCCGTTGTCGCTTGAACACTCGTGGATCTTAGCAGCGCAAATGAGTTCCAGCCCGGATGTGACAGTCAAGCTGCACACGGCAGCCTACTGATTGCAGGCAGCCGACGGTCGTCTTCCGGCTACGTGTTCTCCTTGCGCGGCCGCATGTTGGCCGCCAGGATTCGCTTTCGCAGCCGGATGCTCTTCGGCGTGACTTCCATCAACTCGTCGTCGTTGATGAACGCGCTGGCCTGCTCCAGCCCCATGCGCCGCGGAGGAATCAGGCGGATCGCCTCGTCGGCCGAGGACGCGCGCATGTTCGTCTGCTTCTTTTCCTTCGTGACATTGACGTCCATGTCGTTGTTGCGCGAGTTCTCGCCGATGATCATCCCCTGGTACACCTCGGTCTGGGGGTCGATGAAGATCTCGCCGCGTTCCTGCAGGTTGGCGATGGCGAAGGCCGTGGCCGTGCCGACGCGATCCGCCACCAGCGCACCGGTCGTGCGGGAGGGGATCGGTCCGTGCCACGGCTCCCATCCGGCAAAGAGGTGGTTGAGAATCCCGGTGCCGCGTGTGTCGGTCAGGAACTGCGATCGAAAGCCAATCAGCCCGCGCGCGGGGATGCGGAACTCCATCCGGACCCGCCCGCTGCCGTGGTTGACCATCTTCGTCATGATCCCGCGCCGCGTGCCGACCTGCGCGATGACCACGCCCTGGTAGTCTTCGGGGATGTCGATCACGAGCTCTTCGACGGGCTCCGAACGGACACCATCGAGGTCCTTGGTCACGATCTCGGGCCGCGACACCTGCAGCTCGAAGCCCTCGCGCCGCATCATTTCGATCAGGATCGACAGCTGCAGCTCCCCGCGACCGACGACCTTCAGCTGCTCGGGAGAGTCGGTGTCCTCGACCCGCAGCGACACGTTGCCAAGCAGTTCGCGCTCGAGCCGATCGCGCAGGTTCCGGGATGTGACGTACTGCCCGTCGCGCCCGGCCAGCGGCGACGTGTTCACGCCGAAGATCATCGACACGGTCGGCTCGTCGATCGCCGTAGGGCGGGACGGCCCGCCGATGCTCCGGGTCGACGACTGTCTCGCCAATGGTGATGTCGGCGATGCCGGCGACGCACACGATGTCGCCCGCACCGGCCTCCTGGATTTCCACGCGGCGCAGCCCGTCGAACGCGAACAGCTTCGTGACCTTCGTCTCCTGCTGCGAGCCATCGAGCTTCATGACGACGATCGGATCGTTGACCCTGATGCGCCCGTTGAAGATCCGGCCAACGGCAATCCGCCCGAGGTACTCGTTCGCGTCGAGGTTCGCGACGAGCAACTGGAGGCCCGCGTCGCTGCTGCCCTGCGGCGGCGGCACATGGTCGACGATGGCATCGAGCAACGGACGCAGGTCGACCGCCTCGCCGCCGAGCTCGGTCGTCGCGGTCCCCTGCCGCGCGTTCGTGTAGAGGACGGGAAACTCGATCTGCTCCTCGGTGGCATCCAGATCGATGAACAGGTCATAGATCTCGTTCAGCACCTCGGCCGGACGCGAATCCGGGCGATCGATCTTGTTCATGACCACCAGCGGCACGAGCCGCCGCTCGAGCGCCTTGCGGAGCACGAACCGCGTCTGTGGCAGCGGGCCCTCCGACGCGTCCACCAGGAGGACCACCCCGTCGACCATGGAGAGCGTCCGCTCCACCTCACCGCCGAAATCCGCGTGGCCCGGGGTGTCGACGATGTTGATCAACAGGTCCTTGTAGTGAACCGACGTGTTCTTCGCCAGGATGGTGATACCGCGCTCGCGCTCGAGATCGGTGTTGTCCATCACGCGCTCGACCAGGCGCTCGTTGACGCGGAAAATCCCGCTCTGCCGGAGCAGGGCGTCGACGAGCGTGGTCTTGCCATGGTCGACGTGCGCGATGATGGCAACGTTGCGGCGGAGGGGATTGGCGACGCTCTGCGCGGTCTTCACGTGTAATGACATCCGATCGAGTATAGCAGCGGGATCAGGTTGGCCCGCATACTGCGCCGATATAATGGACCGAGGGTGCTCGGACGGGGCGCCCGCAGCGCGGGACGCCCCCGAGGGAGGGAATGCCATGCCGATTTACGAGTACGCCTGCAGAACGTGCGCGCACTCGTTCGAGACGCTCGTGCGTGGTGGCGAGGAGCCCAGCTGCCCTCGCTGCCAGGGCGCGGACCTCGAGCGGACGCTTTCAACGTTTGCGGTAGGCGGCCCTGCCCCTTCCCCGCCCGCAGCCGGCCCTGCAGTCTCGCCATGCGGCCGGTGCGGTGACCCGCGCGGCCCGGGTGCCTGCTCGATGAACTGAACGTTCCTTACGACACCGCACCGGCGGCGGGAAGCGCGGATGCCTCCGGCTCCGCAGGGCGGCGCAGGTGCTGCGCCATCTCGCGGCGGGCGCGATCCGGGTCCCGCGACCGGATCGCATGGTAGATGCTCCGGTGCAGAAGGGCCAGCGAACGGAGATCTTCCGCGTTCCGGTCGGTCAACGCCCGTGATTGCTCGAAGAACAGGCGCGTGACCATCTCGACGATGGAGCCCAGGATCGGGTTCCCGCCGGCGGTGGCAACCGCGCGGTGAAAGCGGGCATCGTGCGTGGCAAAGCCCTGGGGGTCGTCCGCCGACGCAAACATTCCGGACACTTGCTCCGCCATCGCCGTCAGCTGCTCGCCGCCGGCCCGCTCCGCCGCCAGACCGGCGACGGAGATCTCGAGCAGCCGCCGTGCCTCGTCCAGGTGTTCGGGGCGGAAGCCGTGCAGCGCCGAGAGCATCCGCAGGGGCCGCGCATCCAGCCGCGGCGGACCCTCCGTGACGTAGGTCCCGGAGCCGTGGCGGGTGCGCACAATTCCGAGGGTGGCGAGCGTTCGGAGGCCGGTGCGGACGCTCGGGCGGCTCACGCCGAGCCGCGCCGCGAGTTCCCGCTCGGGGGGCAACCGCTGTCCCGGCCGCAGCTGCCCGCGCTCGATCTGTCCGCGGACGACGTCCACGACGAGTTCAGCAGTTGTGCGATTCCGGCCCTCTCGGGCGCGTCCCCAGTTACTCATGATACAAACCTGCCGCGAATACGCCGTCGGCCGCTCACGGGTACCGACCGTGGCGACCGAGAACGGTGGCTGAGTAAGTTTCTCGCATATGATGCACGATAGAGCATTCACATTGCAAGTAAACGCCTTGTAACAAGCCTCCGACTGGATTGTAACTGCAGTTTGTGCGCAATTGCGTTGCGTTCCTTGAGTTGCGCCATCACGGCAGGGAGGCGCTCCGTTTGCACGCCCCATCGCATGACTCACCAGGCCTCCCGTCCTGCACGGATTGTGATTGTCGGCGCCGGTCACGCAGGCGCCACACTCGCCTACTCGCTCGTGCTGGACGGGCTGGCGCCGGAGATCGTCCTGATCGACCAGGACCATCGACGGGCGGAAGAGGAGGCCATCCTTCGCGATCAGGCGACGGTGCTCTCGGTGTCCAGTCTCGTCCCGTCTCACTACGGGATCGGCGACGTGTGCCTGGGCGTGCCCACCGTGGTGGCGCGCAACGGGATCGAACGCGTGCTCCACCTCCCACTCGACCGGGAAGAGGCTGCGGCATTTCGGCAGTCGGGTGCCGTCGTGCGGCAGACCATCGAGAGCCTGCACCTGCCGCCGGCATCAGGGGCCGATGGCTGAAGCCGTCACCCGCGAACCAAGCACCAGGGTCAACACCTCGCCGTAGTCGGCCACCCCGCTCCCGACGCGGTTTGCGCGCAGGTACCGGTCGTAGACCGACCAGCTGACGTGGTGAACCGCAGGCTGCACACGGCGCAGGCGGGCCTCGACCGCGCGCAGGTCGGCGCGAGCTCCCGGGCCAATCGCGGCGAATGCTTTCTGCCGCGCGGGCGGGGGCAGGGCGCGAAGCACGTGCAGGAGAAGGTCCAGCCAGCCGCTGTACTGGATGTCGCGCGGTCCCTGGAGGCAGGCGAGGAATGCCACGAAGCTCGCCTCGCTCTCCGGCGCATGTCCCGCGAGGTGCGCCCACTCGTGCGCCAGGACGTAGGGCCGCTCAAACGGCAACACCTCCGGGTTGAGGATCACCTCCAAAGCGAACGGGTTCATCATGCCGTCGACACCCGACAGCGGAAACGTGTGCCCGATGAACGAGGCCTTCGGGCGCCCCGGCGTCATCCGCCACGTGGACCCGAGAAGGCCCTCGGCCCGTGCGAATGCAGGAACCAGCCTGGAGACCAGCGCGGCGCCACTCAGCCGCCCGTCTCCTGGGGCGGGATCGTGCAGCGCATTCACCTGCGCAACCGCACGAGACCCGAGGCGCGCCAGCCGCTCGGGGGTCACGCGAGCGGGTGAGACCTGAAGGCGTTCGCCGGCATGCGCACGCCGATAGTTGAATCCCCACAGCAACAGGAAGGCGACGTACAGGGCTGCAGCCACCTGCAGCAGGAGCAGCAGCACGTTGGCCATGCGGCGCCACCCGGCTGCGCGCCGCCAGGCCCGTGCCGCGCCGATCAGCACCGCGGCGACCACGAAAACGACGAGTGGATCGAGCCACGCGAACGCCACCGCGTTCGACGCACGTGTGAGCAGCGGTTGGACCTGCGGGTACCAGCCGGCCGCGAACACCCGCTCCACCAGCGCAGCAGGCAGCGGAACGAACGCCAGCGCTGATGCGACGAGCGGAAGCACCAGGCGGCGCATGCGCCGGATCACGCGGACGGCGAGACCGCGTCGAGCACCGCACGCACCGTGCGCGCGAGCGCGTCGGGAGTAAACGGCTTCTGGAGAAAGGCAGGCACGGCGGCAGCATGCTGCACCAGCACCTGGTCGTCCGTATAGCCCAGACATGTACAGCACCTTCAGCCCGGGCCGCTCGGCTACGAACTGCTCCGCGAGTTGCCGGCCGTTCATCTGGGGCATGACGACGTCCGTCACGAGCAGCTGTATGTCCTCCCGATGGCGCGCGAAGAGTGCGAGCGCGTCAGTGACGTCGGTGGCCTCGATGACGGTATAGCCACAACGTTTCAGCAGATCGCGGACGAGCTCCCGTACCCCCACCTCGTCGTCGACCAGCAGCACGGTTTCGTGACCCCGCGGTAGAGATCGCAGGCTCCGCCGGGCCGGAGGGGGCGACGTCACTGGCGGTGCCACCCGCGGCAGGAGGATGCCAAACGTGGATCCTTCGCCGATGCGGCTGTGCACCGTCAGCATGCCGCCAAGCTCCCGCACGACCGCCTGCACCAGCGACAGGCCCAGACCCGTGCCCTTCGTTGACGCCTTTGTGGTGAAGAAGGGTTCGAAGAGATTCGCCTGCGTCTGGTCGTCCATTCCGTGGCCGGTGTCGCTTACCTTGAGCGACACGTACGCCCCGGGCGCCGCCCCCGCGCCATGCTCGCTGTCGCCGGCGCTGACGTCCACGTGCGCTGTGGTGAGGCAGAGGCGGCCGCCTCCCGGCATGGCATCGCGCGCGTTGAACACCAGGTTCATGATCACCTGCTCCATGCGCCCGCGGTCGGCGGTGACACGGGAGGCTCCGGTCGCCAGGGTGACGATCAGCTGGATGTGCTCGCCGAGCAGGCGGCGCAGCATCTGCTCCATGTCGGTGACCAGCACGTTGACGTCGAGCACGGCGCCGCTCAAGGCCTGCGGGCGGCTGAACGTCAGCAACTGGCCCGTCAGTGCGTAGGCCCGCAGGGCGGCGCCGCGAATCTCCTCCGCTGTGTGACGCAAGGGATCGTGCTGGTCCAGCGTCTCGATCAGCACTTCGCTGTAGCCCGTCACGGCGGTCAACAGGTTGCTGAAATCGTGCACGATGCCGCTGGCGAGACGCCCGATCGTCTCCATGCGCTGTGCGTGCTGCAGCTGCGTGTTCAGCGTGCGCCGCTCCCGACGGACCGCGACGGCCGCGAGCTCCCGTTGCATCGCGGGCACCAGCCGTGACAGCTGATCGTCGGTGACGCAGTCGCGTGCCCCGGCGAGCATGACATCCCCGGCGGACCCGGCCTCGCCAGCAGGCAGCACCGCGATCACGGGCACGTCGCCGCCCGCGGCGTCAAGCAAACGCAGCAGGGAGCGACAGGTCTCGACTGCCACGTCGGCCGAGTGACAGACGATGGCGATCTCGCACGCGCCGATCTCGAGCGCTGGCGCGCCCTCTCCCGTGCCGGGCAGGGCGGTGACCACACACACCCAGCCTGACGGACGCAACGCGGCCTCCACACGGCCGGCGCTGTGCGGATCGCCGAACACCAGCACTCGCACAGGCGAGGTCATCAGCCTCTGGACGCCGCGCCCCGCGTCACCCTTGCGGGCCACGATCCTCGACGTGCGCCGGGAGCAGCACGCGCACTCGCGTACCCTGTCCGGGCGTGGAATCGATGCCGATTGCCCCACCATGTCCGCGCACGATCCCGAGCGCCGCCGGCAGCCCCAGACCACGTCCGGTCAGGCGCGTGGAGAAGAAGGGTTCGAAGATGCGCTCCGAGGTGTCAGGCGAGATGCCCTCGCCAGTGTCGGCAACCACCAGCTCCATGTAGGAGCCGGCCGGCAGGTCGGGCGCGGTGTAGGCGCGCTCGAAGTCGGACGGGCCGGCTTCGACGGCGCATGTCGTCAGCAGCACGTCGCCACCGTCGCCTCCAAGGGCCTCGGACGCATTGATCATCAGGTTCAACACGAGCTGCGCGATCTGCGTTTCGTCCGCGGCCACTCGCAGGGCCGCCGCGGCCAGCTCGAGCCGCACGTCGACGTGGGCCGGTATCCGTTCGGTGAACGCTGCGCAGGCGCTGCGGACGACTTCATTCAGATCGACCGGCCGCACGGCGAATCCACCGCGTCCGGAATACGCCAGCATCTGCCTCGCGAGGCGCGCCGCCTGCTGTGACGCCGACTCGATCTCCACGAGGTACTCCCGCAGGGGATCATCCGTGTCGAGCGCAGTGGTTGCGAGATTGGCGTTGCCCATGATCACCATCAGCAGATTGTTCAACTGGTGGGCGATGCCGCCCGCGAGCAGCGACAGACTCTCGAGCCGTTGCGACTGGAGCAGGCGGCGTTCCGCGGCCTCGGCGCGCGCCCGCTCGATGGCGTGGCGGAGTGCCCGGACGACGAGCCTCCCGTCGATGTCGCCCTTCACCAGATAGTCTTGCGCACCCTCCTGGACCGCCTGCAACGCCAGTCGCTCGTCACCGTTGCCGGTCATCACGACGACAGGAGTGGTCGGCGCCTGGGCACGCGCGGCGCGGAAGGTTTCGAGGCCCTCGCTGTCGGGCAGCGACAAATCGAGCAGCACCGCGTCCACCGCACCCTGGGCGAGCTCCCCGACGGCCTGCGAGAGCCGCTCCGCGCGAACGATGCAGAAGCGGCCCTGCCCTGCCTCCTCCAGCCAGAGCGTCGCCAGCACGGCGTGCGCCTCGTCGTCCTCGACCAGGAGGATTCGCAGCGGCCGGCCCGCCGACCCGTGCGGCACGAAGGCAGTGGTCACCGGTGGTTGGGATCACCGCCTGGCGGCGGATGATGAGGTCGACGCATCATGACTCCCGCTCGAGCTGTTCGGCCGTCGGGAATCCCGGCTCGATGTCCACCGGCACCGCTGTGAGACGATCCAGCACGCGCTTCACCTCGGGCCGCACCACGCCAAGCCGTTCGATGAGCGCCTTCGCCTTTGCGTAGTCCCCCGCCGCCTGGAGGGTCATGAGATCGCGCGTGAGCGCGGTTACGGCGTCCCGGATCCGGCCCGGATCGACGCTGAACGTGCCGTCTCCCGCGATGCGGAAGGCACCGGCGTCCAGCAGCGTGTTCAGCTGGATCACCATCCCCCGGCCGTGCGCCTGGTTCACGCCGAAGCGGATGGACCGGAACGCCGATGCGAGGAACGTCGTGTACATCGTGTCCTGCATCGTCCTTGGCAACGAGCCCTTGTCCACCAGGTACTGCAGGGCCCACAGCCCGGAGGCATCGGCCTTGGCTTCCTCGATGGCACTGTATGTGTCCTTGAGCTCTTGCCGCACCGTCGTCTCGCGCCCTCCCGGACGGATGTTGTGGGGGCCGAGCCCGTGCATCAACTCGTGCATGAGGATGTGGGTGAAGAACGCGTCGAACACGACGTTCTCACGGTCCGCTTGCGCGAGTGCCACTTTCGAGATTGGCAGGAGGACGATCCTGAATTTCGCCTCCTGCACGTTCTTCAGCATCACCCGCTTCGTCCCCTTTGCCTTCACCACCCGCTCATCGTTCGGCAGGTTGAAGGCGGCGGTCTGTACGCCGCGGTTGGCGTCACCCGCCGTGAAGATCTCGTTCACCACGCGGATGGGCGCAAGTGCACCGAGACTGGGGTTTCGCAGCGCGGGGTCGATCGGCAGGTGGTTCTCGATCTCCTGCAGCTCGGAGGAGAATCGCGCGAGCTTGTCGGTCTCGGCCTCGTCGCGGACGGTGATGAAGGACTCGAAGGCCGCCTTGTAGTTGAACCACCGATCTTCGTACACCTCGTACGGGCCAATCGTGGGCTCGATCGACGCATCGAGCTCCATCCACGCGACGTCGCTCTCGTAGTAATCGTTCGACAGGAACGCGGCCGCGCGGGTCTCGAGGAAGCGCTTCAGGGTCGGCTGGGCCGTCTCGGCGGCCGCCTCGCGAAGCAGGTCGGCTGCGCGCGCCAGCTCGCCCTGGTACTCGAGGCTGTACGGGACCACCACGAATGGCTGGGGCGATCCCGGCGGCGTGCGACGAATGGTCGTGAAGAATCCGGTGGCGCGCCGGCGGTCGTCCACAGGCAGTCCTCCGATCCACGCCTCGACCTCAGCCTTCGTGGCGCCTGCCGGATAGAAGTTCGCGCCTCCCGGCTTCGCCGGGACACCGGGGATGAAAAGCGCATCGTGATCGAGTCGTGACCACGGCCCCTTGTTGACCAGAAATGCATGCAGCCGCGCACGCCCGAGCGGCATCGTGTCCGTCAGGAGTCGCATCAACAGCGCGTCGTTCCCTGCCCAGACCTGGCGGAGGAAGAGCACGTCGATGATCCTGCTTGCCTGCACGAGTTTCCCGAGCGCCCGCCGCTCGCCTCCGGGAAGCCCGCTCACGTCGGCGGTGATGTCGATGCGGGCGAAGCGGGCGGTCATGGTCTCGAGCGCAGGCTGGTCTGGTACGGCCGGCGCGGTGCCCTGGGCGGCGAGGACCGATCCGATCGCCAACGCGAATCCGACGATGCACCACGAGCTGAACGGCGGGTGCGACATGAGGGCCGTCATCTCCATCTGATCTTTTACATTTGTACACCGATTCCGGAGCCCATGCGCGGCACCCATCCGACAGATGTGCTGAGCCGGGGAGACGGCGCTCCGTCTCGAGCCGCACGGCGCGCGCTCTCCGCACCGAGGGGCCAACCTCGAGACCTGTCGCCCGAAAACGATCGGCACACGGAGAACGCCCAGGGCACGAAGGACAAAGGGAGTCCGTGTGGCAGCAGCGCCGCGAGGGGCGCCCCTGGCGTGGATCCCGAAATTCGATTGGAAGGAGAAGAACCGGCGCGCGGCTTCGAGCTAGTGGACGCCCTGGCCCGTCTGCAGTCCTCCCGGCGTGGCACCCAGGCGCCGGATGGCGCGCTCCCACATATCTTCGGCCGGTGTGTCGAAGATCAGATCGGGGAAAACATCCACGCTGAGCCATGCGGAGGCGGCGAGCTCCGCGTCGAGCTGTCCGGGGCCCCAACCGGCATACCCGGCGATCAGGCGCGTGCGGTCATCGGCGTCGTGATCGATGATCCGCTGCAGTACCGTGGCGGATGTCGAAAGGAAGACTCCCTCGCAGACGCGGATCGCCTCGTCGTCGGAGTCGTCGTCTGGCAGCAGGATCCAGCTGCGATCGGGCTCCACCGGCCCACCGATCCAGACTTCGAGCTCATGTTCCGCGGGCTCGTCCATCGTGCCGTGGGCCATCACTTTCGCGGTCGTCGTGACCGGCCGGTTCATGACGAGCCCGAAGGCGCCCTCCTCGTTGTGCTGGCAGAGCAGCACGACGGTCTGCGCGAAGTTGGGATCGTGCAGCTGGGGCATCGACAGGAGTAGCGAGGGTGCCAGCGAGTGATCGCTCATGGTTCCATGATACGCCCGCCGCCGACGCCCGGCGCGCTCAGCGTCCGGTCGTCGCCTGCGAGCCGCGCACGTGCCCATGCGATCGCATCCGCCACGGCGGGATCCCCGAACGAGGGACGCTCGGGATCGTCCGCACGCACCTCGAGCGCCGCGGCGGGCACGAGCCCGTCCGCGTTGCCGATCGCAATGGCGAGGTTGCGCCGCAGGCCAGGCGTGGACACACGAGACATGGGCCCTCGCATCCTGATCGCATCGAGGTCGGCATCGCTCGCCTCCCAGAGCGCCAGGAGCGTCGGCGCATCGAGCGCCTCCTGCGGCTGCCACTCGGGACGCGCGCTCGCGACCGGCCGCGAGTTCCACGGGCACACCTCCTGGCAGACATCGCATCCGTAGACACGCGTGCCGATCGCGGCGCGGACGTCACCCTCGGGCATCGTCCCGCGCTTCTCGATCGTGAGGTAGGAGATGCACAGGCGCGCATCGACGACCCAGGGTTCGACGATCGCACCGGTGGGGCACGACTGCAGGCACAGCTGACAGCTGCCGCACTGATCGACACCTGCGGCGTCGGGCTCGAGTGGAACGCTGCAAATGATCTCGCCGAGGAACAGCCAGGAGCCGAGATCCTCGTTGATCAGACAGGTGTGCTTCCCTATCCAGCCGAGCCCGGCGTGCTGCGCGTACACGCGCTCCTGGACGGGGCCAGTGTCGGTGTAGGCCCTCGCCTCGAACGGCGCGCCGCCTGCCTCGCGCATCCACGCGATCAACGCCTCGAGACGCTCGCCGATGACCGCGTGATAGTCCTCACCCCACGCGTAGCGCGAAACGTGCGCGGCGTCCGCACGGGTTTGCCGGGTCGAGTACGGGCGCTCGGTGTTGTACAAGGTGGCGGTGACGATGACCGACCGGGCCGACGGGATAATCTGGCGCACATCGCGCCGCACCCGCCCGGTGCGGGGCAGCCACGTCATGGTGCCGTAGTAGCGGTGCGCGATCCAGGTGTCGAGAAACCGGAGCTCGTCGAAATCGGCGGCCGGCGCGATGCCGCAGAGATCGAACCCGAGTTCGTGTGCGCGGGCCTTGATGGCCGGGGCCGTCAGCATGGGGATCGTCCCGGGCGCTTCGCCCCGGACCTAGTGGCCTGTATCGGTTGAATCGGTAGTGCCTTTCGGGCGGGGCATCCTGGCTGGCGGCGTTGCTCCTCGCTGGAATACTCCCGGTATGCTCGGTCGTCGCGCCTTGCCAGCCAGGCGCCGCGCTCCGAAATTCACTACCGATTCAACCGATACAGGCCACTAGACGGTTCGCACCAGTTTGCGCATGACGTAGGGCAGGATGCCTCCGTGTCGGTAGGCAACGACCTCTTCCGGCGTGTCGATGCGGGCTTTCACGGTGAACGCTGTTACTGAGCCGTCTGGAGACGTCGCACGAACGAGGATGTCGCACCCCGCGCTCAGGCTCGAGGCAATGCCGGTCAGATCGTAGGATTCGAACCCCGTCAGGGTGAGGGTGGCGGCCGATTCTCCGGCTCGGAACTGCAATGGCAGCACGCCCATGTTCACCAGGTTGCTGCGGTGGATGCGCTCGAAGCTCTCGGCGATGACGGCCCGGACCCCCAGCAGCAGCGTCCCTTTGGCCGCCCAGTCGCGCGACGAGCCCGAGCCGTACTCCTTGCCCGCGATCACCAGCAGGGGCACGTCCGCCTCCTGGTACTTGATCGACGCGTCGTAGATGGTCATCGACTCGCCGCCCGGCTGGTAGGTCGTCCACCCGCCTTCGGTGCCCGGCGCGATCTGGTTTCGCAGGCGGACGTTGGCGAACGTGCCGCGTACCATCACCTCGTGGTTGCCGCGCCGCGCGCCATACGAGTTGAACTCTTTGGGTTCGACGCCGTGCGCGATCAAGTACTTTCCCGCCGGACTGTCGGGACGGATGGATCCCGCCGGAGAGATGTGGTCGGTGGTGATGCTGTCGCCGAGCAACGCCAGCACGCGTGCGGCGGTGATCTCGCGCAGCGGCGCCGGCTGCATCGACAGCCCCTCGAGGAACGTCGGCCGGCGGATGTAGGTGGAATGCTCGTCCCACTCGAAGCGCGCGCCGGTCGGCACCGGCAACGCACGCCATCGCTCATTACCCTCGAACACGCTGGAGTACTGCTGGCGGAACACTGCGGCGTCTATGCTCGAGAGCATCGCGGCCTGGATCTCCCGCTCGCTCGGCCAGATGTCGCGCAGGTACACCGGAGCCCCATCGCGGCCGGTGCCCAGCGGCTCGCTCGTGAGATCGACGTTCATGCTGCCGGCAATCGCGTAGGCGACGACGAGCGGCGGCGAGGCGAGATAGTTCGCACGGACGTCCGACTGGATGCGCCCTTCGAAGTTGCGGTTGCCGCTCAGCACCGACGCCACCACGAGATGGCGATCCCGCACCTCCGCGGCGATCTCCTCCGGCAGCGGCCCGCTGTTGCCGATGCACGTCGTGCACCCGTAGCCCACGAGATTGAACCCGAGCCGATCCAGGTAGGTGTCGAGGCCCGCCTTCCGCAGGTACTCCGTGACCACCTTGGACCCGGGGGCCAGGCTCGTCTTCACCCACGGTTTGCGCGTGAGACCCCGCTCGACCGCCTTCCTGGCGAGCAGTCCCGCACCGATCATGACGCTCGGGTTCGACGTGTTGGTGCAACTCGTGATGGCGGCGACCACGACAGAACCGTGCTCGAGGCTCGTGGTGACCGTCTCCGCAACAGCGACGGCCGTGCCGCCGCCTGTGCCTGCCGAAGGCTTCTTGATGGCCTTCTGCAGGTCCGGCAGCGCCGCCGCAAACGAGCCTTTCGCCTGCAGCAGCGAGACGCGATCCTGCGGCCGGCGCGGGCCCGCGATGCTCGGCTCCACCCCGCGAAGGTCGAGCTCGAGCGTCTCGCTGTACAGGGCGTCCGCTGTCGCGTCCGTACGGAACAGGCCCTGGGCCTTTGCGTACGCCTCGACGAGCGCCACCTGTTGCGGGTCGCGAGCCGTCAGCGAGAGGTAATCGAGCGTCATGTCGTCGATCGGGAAGATCGCCACCGTCGCCCCGTACTCGGGGCACATGTTCCCGAGCGTGACACGATCGGCAATCGTCAGGTGCTTCAACCCCGGCCCGTAGAACTCGACGAACTTGCCAACGACGCCTTTCCTGCGCAAGGCCTCGGTGATTGTCAGCACGAGGTCGGTTGCGGTGGTGCCCTCGGGCAACTCGCCCGCCAGGCGGTACCCCAGCACGGGTGGAATCAGCATCGAGGATGGCTGCCCGAGCATCGCCGCCTCAGCTTCGATGCCGCCCACGCCCCACCCCACCACACCGAGACCGTTCACCATGGTCGTGTGGGAGTCGGTGCCGAAAACGGTGTCCGGGTATGCGAGCACGCGGCCGTCCCGCTGTTCGCGGCAAACGACACGGGCGAGGTATTCGATGTTGACCTGGTGCACGATGCCGGTTTCCGGCGGCACCACGCGGAAGTTGTTCAGCGCGGTCTGACCCCAGCGGAGAAACGTGTAGCGTTCGCGGTTCCGGTGATACTCCAGCTCTGTGTTCAGCTGCAGCGCGTCGGACGTGCCGAAATGATCCACCTGCACCGAGTGATCGATGACCAGCTCCACCGGCTGCAGCGGATTGACCTTCTGCGGATCGCCACCGAGCGCAACGATGCCGTCGCGCATCGCGGCGAGATCCACGACACAGGGCACGCCCGTGAAGTCCTGCAGGAGGACTCGCGCGGGCATGAACGCGATTTCCTTCGGCCGCGACGCTGTGACATCCCAGCTCGCCAGCGCCCGCACGTCGTCTGACTTCACGAACCGGCCATCTTCGCGGCGCAGCAGGTTCTCGAGCAGGATTTTCAGCGAGTACGGCAGGCGACCCACGCCCCTGAAACCCGCTCGCTCGAGCGCTGGCAGGCTGTAGTAATCGAAGGTCTCGCCGCCGCTCGTGAGCGTGGCCACCGTATCGAAGCTGTTCAGTGTCGTCATGTCATCCGCCGCATTGAATGGACCCGGGGATCATATCCGGTCTCGGCGGCTGCGCGCGACCTGCGGCACGCTGCTGAACAGCTCGATGATGGTGGACAAAGGGCTCCGGCACAGCACCCGTCAGCTACGCCGCAAGCTTCACCTGCTCGTCAGCGGCTTCATGCGCGGTGCAGGCTTCATCAGGTTCAGGACCTCGCCGCCATCGACGTACTCGATCTGCCCATTGGTGCCCCGCACCGTCAAGCGCAATGCGGCCGCGCCCGCGGCATCCCGCAGCTGGAGGGCAGGATCTTCCCCGTCCATGCGCAGTACGGCCCTGGTCTGTCCGTTCCGATCCACGAGCTCGAAGCTGGAGGCCCTGACGGGAAGCGACTCGGTACCCGGCGGGAGGGCCGGCGGCACCGGGCTCACCTGGGCCATCAGTGCACTCGCGGCAAGCACCAGCATGGCAGCGCCACCCACGCGCAGCATCCACGTTTGCCGCCGTTCCAGTTGGTTCAGACGCGCCTGCATCTGATGTGTGTTCATGTCCGCCTCCGGGTTATTCAGACGAACGAGGAGGGCGAACGGCCGGGTTCACACTGAGGTCCTGCCGAAGTCCCAATCATTGAAGGGCCATACGCGGATCCCGCTTCGGTCAGAGTCTCCGCACGTGGCTGATGATCTTCACAGGGTGACGGGATCGAGGAGAACGCCTCGATCACATGCCCATCCCACCGCCACCTCACAACGCGCATCGAGGTCCCAGATGTCTCCATCTGTGAAGCATGGCAAGGGAGTACCCGTCGCGAAGTCCTCGATATGACTTCGGACCCAGCGAGTTGAGGTTACAGAGGGGTCTGGCTGTCGTACTCGGAGAGGCGCATCGGCGACAGAGCCAGCGCGGGCTCACCCGCGTCGCCGTACCAGAGCTGCATGACGCCCTCGTGTTCTTCGGCAGTCGGGGGTGCCAGCGTGGACAAAATCTCCCCCTGCACGGGCGGCCAGGGCTCACCGAGCGCATCGCTCAGGAAGTCCTGCACGGCATCCAGAATCTGGTGTGCCGCCCGGACCGCGGCTTCTTCGGGCGAGGCGCGGAGAAACAGGTCCGATACGAACACGGTCAGGCTGCCGGCGTCGCCGCTCTCGATGGTGACGCTCTCGAGCGTGCAACTGAGGCGCGCCTCGTCGGGGAGCCACGGCTGCAGCCGGGTGACGAGGTCGCTGTTGAAGCGCAGGAGATCGAACATGGGCAGGGCCGCAGACTACACCTTCTCTACCCGGCGTGCACGGTCGCGTGCACTGGGACTGCACGCATCTACCCGGCAGGGACGAGCGTGCAGGGGAGGTCAGCCGGCGAGAGGAGCGACAGCATGCTCCCGGGGGAGCGTCTTCTCGAGGGCACGGATCATCTCCTCGATTTTCCGCGGGATGCGGTTTGACTTCAGGTAGACCCACCCGGTCTCGCGAACCAGCGTGGAACCTCCGATGCGGCAGCTCGCCAGCTCGCCCTCACGCACTTCGCGTGCGACGGCCTGGTGAGAAATCACGGTGATTCCCAGCCCGCTCCTGACCATCGCCTTGATGATCTCGACGTTCTCTGTCTCCATCACCATGCGCGGGCGGATGGCTTCGCGCAGGAAGAACTCGTCGATGACGCGCCGCGTGTTCGACCCGGGCTCGTACAGGATGAACGGCTGCCGGACCAGGTCCTGCGGTTCCACGCGGGTGCGCTTTGCCAAAGGGTGCGATGGATAGGTCACCAGCATCAGCTCTTCGCGCATCACGGGGACCGTGACCAGATCCGGCTCCTCGATGGGCAGGGTGATCAGGCCGAGATCCGCCGCGCCCGAGCGCAGCTTCCGCAGCAGCCGTTCGGTGGACCCCGTAATGACCCGAACGTCCACCTCGGGATGCTGCCGCCTGAACTCCTTGAGCAGCGCCGGGAAGACGTACAGCGACACGGTCATGCCCCCCACGAGACGCACGCTGCCGGTGAGCTTCTCCTGCGTCTCGGTGATGCTGGCGGTCGTCTCCTTGATGTCCTGGAACACGCGGACGGCGAGCTGGAGGAGCGCCTCGCCGGTCGGCGTGATGCGCACCTTGCGCTTGATGCGCCAGAACAGCGGCTCGTTCAGCTCCGCTTCGAGCAGGAGGATCTGACGGCTGACCGCCGATTGCGAGACGTGCAGGCGCCGGCCGGCGCCGGTGAAAGAGCCGCTCTCGGCAACCGCTCGCAGGATTTCGAGCTGTCGCAGGTCCATCTCAGATTCCTGCTGCGCCCGCCGCCTGCAAGACCGTGGGCAGATCCCTGGCGGCTGCCGCTTCTGCGAAGAACACCTCGTGCAGCCGTGCCACCGCCCCGGCCAGCTCCGTCTCGGGCATCACGATGGTCACGTTGCGCCGCGACGCGGCCTGCGAGACGAGCTTCAGCGGCACGCTGCCGAGTGCACCCACGATCCGGCCAAACGTCCCGGGATCCGCGTGCAGATTGTCACCGACGATGCCGAGCAGGGCGAGACGATCCTCGGTGACGACGTCGGCGAAGTCTGACAGGTCCTCCACAATCGCTTCGAGGTGCCGCACGTCGTCAACGGTGACCGAGACGCTCACCTCGGACGTGGTCACGACGTCCACGGACGTCTGGTGCCGCTCGAAGACCTCGAAGAGGCGCCGCAGGAACCCGTGCGCTTCGAGCATCCGGCCGGAGGTGACGTCGATGACGGTGACTTGCCGCTTGCACGCAAACGCGGCCACCGGCCCCCTCGGTCCGACCGGGTCAGCGGTGATGCGCGTGCCGGGGCCATCGGGCCGGCGCGAGTTCAGGATGCGCACCGGAATGGCGCGCGCGAGCGCCGGATGAATCGTCTTCGGATGGAGCACCTTTGCGCCGAAGTAGGCGAGCTCGGCGGCTTCGGCGAACGAGAGCTGGGGCACGAGCTGCGGCGCGGCAAACACGCGGGGATCCGCGGTGAGCATCCCGTCGACGTCGGTCCAGATCTGGATCTCGTC
The DNA here is from genome assembly GCA_963739995.1 of Vicinamibacteria bacterium. Classification (GTDB taxonomy): domain Bacteria; phylum Acidobacteriota; class Vicinamibacteria; order Vicinamibacterales; family JAENWD01; genus CAVUCH01. The sequence continues at coordinate 264,423 of CAVUCH010000004.1, forward strand.
GGCGCCGATCCCCGCGCCGATGATCGACGCCGAGTAATCGGACCCGCCGCGGCCCAGCGTCGTCGTGATGCCGTCGGGTGTGGCGGCGACGAACCCGCCGGTGACCGGCACGCGCCGGGCAGCCAGGAGCGGATCCATCGTCTCGCTCAGACGCGCGAACGTCTGCGGCATCAGCGGTGAGGCGATGGTGAAGCTGTTGTCGGTGACGATCAGGTCTCTCGGATCGAGCCACACGGCAGGAAACCCGCGCACGGCGAGTGCCGCGGCAACGATCCGGCTGCTCAGGATCTCGCCGATGGAGGCGACGGCGTCCAGCGACCGGGGCGCCACTTCGCGCAGCACGGCCAGCGACCGCACCACCGCGTCCAGGCGTTCGAATTGCTGATCGATCTCCTCGCAGAGCTCGTCCGCCTCCTCGGGAGCGGTCACCGCACGTGCCACGGCGAGATGCCGGGCCCTGAGGGAGGCGACCAGTTCCAGGGCGGGTCCGGTGTCGCCGCACTGCGCATGATCGGCGATGGCCAGGAGACAATCGGTAGCGCCGCCGAGGGCCGACACGACGATCGCGAGGCCGTATCGCGAGTCGCTGCCGGCGGCCGCAGCCTCTTCGGCGGCTCCTTCGCGGCCCACGATTGACGCCAGCCGCTCGATGGCCTCCGCGTCGCCGACCGACGTGCCCCCGAACTTGAGCACCCGCATCAGCGTTCGACGGGCACCGCGAGCACCCCCTCGGCGACCAGCAGTTCGGCATTCAGCACCGCGGCGCCCGCGGCACCGCGTACCGTGTTGTGCCCCAGCGCGATGAACTTGTACCCGAGCACCGGGCAGGGGCGGAGCCGACCGATCGATACAATCATTCCGTGCTCGCGATCCACATCGAGCCGCGGCTGCGGCCGGTTCTGCTCGTGCAGGTAGACCAGCGGCTGCAGCGGCGCCGTTGGCAGCCCGTGACGCTGCGGCGGTCCATTGAACCGCAGGAACGCCTCACGGACCTCGTCGATCGAGGGCGCGGTCTCCAGCGCCACGGCGATCGATTCGGTGTGGCCGTTGACGACCGGGACACGCGTTGTCTGGGCACTCACGGCAACCGGGTGCGGCTCGATGTGGTCCTCTGCCAGCACGCCCAGAATCTTCTTCGTCTCCGTCTCGATCTTCGTCTCCTCCCCGTCGATGAACGGGACGACGTTCCCGACCGCGTCGAGCGAGGCGACACCCGGATAGCCGGCGCCGGACAACGCCTGCAGCGTGGTGACGATGACCGACTTCAGCCCGAACGCGCGCAGCGGCGCGAGCGCCATCGACAGGAACACCGTCGAGCAGTTGGGATTGGTGACGATGGCACCTGGCCAGCCACGCGTGGCGCGCTGCCGCGCGAGGAGCGCGATGTGGTCGCCATTGACCTCGGGGATGAGCAGCGGCACGTCCGGTTCCATCCGGTGGTTGCGCGAGTTGCTCACGACCACGTGCCCGGCCTTCGCGAAGGCCTGCTCGATCCCGCCGGCCACCGCGGCATCCATGGCCGAGAATACGAGCTCGGGTGCATTACCCGGCTGCGCGGCTTCGACCCGCAGCTCCGCAACCTCGCGCGGCGGCGGGCCCGGCAGGCGCCAGGGCGCTGCCTCGCCATACTGCTGGCCCGCCGATCGCTCGCTGGCACCCAGCCACGCGAGGCGGAACCACGGGTGCTTGGCGAGCTGCAAGACGAACTGCTGCCCCACCATGCCCGTAGCGCCCAGCACGCCTACCTCGATCCTGCGTCTCATCCCCCTGCCTCCCGTGCCCGTCCACAAAAAAAAACCCGCCGAGCGGCCATGCCGTCGGCGGGTTGCGTTCGTTGGATTCGTGCTCGTCAGATGTCCAGCGCGCAGACGCCACCGCGGCAACCATGCTTTCGCATGGTCGCGGTCGTGGTCGTGGTGCCGGTAATCGTCCTCACGAGCATGCGCGACAGTATAGGTCGACAGCGGGCCGGGGTGGAAGGGCATCAGGCATTCTTATGCTTTCGTAACTTGCATAAATTTGACGCGGCCTCGGCCGGGCCGACACAATGGATGGTTCACAGCATGGCCCCCCATCGTCCCGACCCCGCCCCTCCGGATCGCAGCATGCGCTGCCGCGTCGCGCTCCTTGGCTTCGGTACGGTCGGCGCGGCGGTGGCCCGCATCCTGTGCGAACAGCCGCCCGCCGGGGTCGAACTGACGCACATCTTCAACCGCGCGGTCTCCCGCAAGCGGGTGGAGTGGGTGCCGGCCGGAGTGCGGTGGACCGAAGACATCGCAGACGTGCTCGACTCCCCTGCCGACGTCGTCGTCGAACTGATGGGCGGCATCGAGCCGGCCGCAGGTTGGGTGGAGCGCGCCCTGGACGCAGGAAAGTCGGTCGTCACGGCCAACAAGCAGCTGATCGCGCAGCGCGGCGCGGCGCTGCTGTCGCTGGCCCGGGAACGGCGCTGCCACCTGCGGTTCGAGGGATCGGTGGCCGGCGGCATACCGATCATCGCCGCGCTCCGGGACGGCCTGGCGGGCGACCGCATCTCGCGGGTGCTCGGCATCCTCAACGGCACCTGCAACTACATCCTCACGAGCATGGCGGATGGGGGCGCCGCGTTTGCCACCGCCCTCCGTGAGGCGCAGGAGCTCGGGTACGCGGAGGCCGATCCAACCGACGATGTCGAGGGCTACGACGCGCGGGCGAAGCTCGCAATTCTGTGCGCGGCGGCGCTGCGGGCGGACGTCCAGCCGGAGCGGATTTCGACGCGATCCATTACCGTGATCGAGGCGGTCGACTTCGCGCACGCGCGGCAGCTCGGGTGCACCATCCGCCAGGTCTCGCACGCGGAGTGGGATCACCAGGGCGGGCTGCACGCAACGGTGCGGCCCACCATCGTTCCCCGCGAGTCCGCCCTCGCGCGCGCGGCGGGCAGCCAGAACATTGTCGTCCTGCGGGGCCAGTACGGCGGCGACACGGTCTTTTCGGGATCGGGCGCCGGCGGGGGGCCGACATCCGTTGCCGTAGTGTCGGATATCGCCGCCATTGCCCGATCGGAGCCCGAACGCGCGGAGGGAGCCGTCCTGAGGATCCCAACCCGAGTTAGCGGCGAGTTCGTGACGCCGCAGTATCTGCGGTTCGTGGTACGCGACCGGCCGGGCATCATTGCGCGGATAGCTGGCGCCATGGAGCAGCACGACATCAACATCGATGCGGTGCTGCAGCTCCCGTATCCGACCAAGGAGGCGTTGCCGTTCGTCGTCACCACGGAGGCCTGCCCCCCCAGCGTGCTGGCCGAGGCCATGCGGCAGATTGGCGGGTTCGACTTCCACGTGCAGCCGCCCGTGGACCTGCCAATGCTGATCGGAGATGCCGCGTGAGTGGCCTTCCTGGTTCAGCAGCGGAGCAGGCGGTACGGCGGATCACGCTCGCCGACGCGAGGGCACGCCTGGGCGACTGGTCCATCGCGGTCCCGGCGTCGAGCGCCAACCTGGGGCCGGGGTTCGACACGCTCGCGGTCGCGTTGCAGCTGTACCTCCGGCTGCGTGTCTGCGAGGTCCTCGACGGACCGATGAACGGACTGCAGTTCGATCTCGGTGGAACGCGTCTCGGCGGTGACAACTTCGTCGAGCGCAGCTTCCGGACGCTTGCGGGCGCCGAGCCCGTGGAGTTCCCGTCGCTCTCGCTCGAAGTGCGCAGCGACATCCCGGTGCAGGGCGGCCTCGGCAGCAGCGCCGCGGCAACGGTTGCCGGATTGCTGCTCTACGAGCGCCTGGCCGGCCCTCGCGAAGGCCGGGATCTGCTGACGCTCGCTACCCGGCTCGACGACCACGCGGACAACGTCGCCGCCGCCTTGCACGGCGGCCTGGTCACGACGTGCGTGAGGGACGACGGCCGCGTGATCGCCCGCGCAATGGAATGGCCGGAAGGCATCCGCTTCGTCGTCGCGAGTCCGGCCGTGCAGCTGGCCACGACCGACTCGCGGCGGGTGCTGCCGGACGCGGTGCCCCGGGGGGATGCCGTGTTCAACCTGCAGCGGGCTCTGCTGCTCGTGCAGGCGCTCCAGCACAACCAGTACGAACACGTTCGCGAAGCGCTGCGCGATCGCTGGCACCAGCCGTTCCGTGCCTGCATCGTGCCGGGGTTCACCGAGGTGCTGGAGCTCCGGCATCCCGACCTGCTCGGCGTGTGCCTGAGCGGGTCGGGGCCATCCGTTCTGGCGCTCTGCACGGGGGCGGAAGATGTCATTGCAGCGGCCATCGGCGCGGTGTACCACCGCATCGGTGTGCCCTGCATCGTTCGGGTCTTGTCTGCACACCAGCCGGGAACGCACGTATGAAGTTTTTCACAGGCCTGCGGTGCCGGATGTGCGGCGCCTCGTTCACCGCCGACGCCCTCTTCGTCTGCGATCAGTGCCTCGGGCCGCTCGAGGTGACCTACGACTACGACGCCATCCGCGGCGCCGTCACACCGGCCGTCATCGCAGCACGTCCGCAGAATCTGTGGAGGTATCGCGAACTGCTGCCGATTGCGGGCGAGCCGCTCACCGGGTTCCACTCGGGATGTACGCCGCTCGTTCGTGCCGACCGGCTCGCGCGGCGGCTCGGCGTGTCGGAGCTGTACATCAAAGATGACTCGGTCAACCATCCGACGTTCTCCTACAAGGATCGCGTCGTCTCCGTGGCGGCGACGCGCGCCGTGGAACTGGGCTTCCGGGTGTTCGCGTGCGCGTCCACCGGCAACCTGGCCAACAGCGTGTCGGCACATGCGGCAAGGCTGGGGCTCGAGTGCTACGTGTTCATCCCCCACGACCTCGAGCCGGCGAAGGTGCTCGGCTCCGCCATCTACCGCCCCCACGTCGTCGCCGTCGCGGGAAATTACGACGACGTGAATCGGTTGTGCACGCAGATCGCCGATTCTCACAAGTGGGGCTTCGCGAACATCAATCTCCGCACCTACTACGCCGAGGGCGCCAAGACCTACGGGTTCGAGATTGCCGAGCAGCTCGGGTGGCGTTTCCCCAGGCACGTCGTGTGTCCAGTGGCCGGCGGCACGCTGTTGCCGCGCATCACCCGGGCTTTCGAGGAGCTGCGTGAGCTTGGCTGGGTTGCCGGAGACGTGCCGCGCATGCACGCGGTGCAGGCGGCCGGCTCCTCACCCGTCATCAACGCACTCGACGCCGGCATGGAGTTCCCGGATCCGGTGAAGCCGCAGACGCTTGCCAAGTCGATCGCGATCGGGAACCCCGCCGACGGTTATCACGTACTCGAGGCGGTGCGCGCCACCGGCGGCGCCGGGGCACGCGTTACGGACGAGCAGATCCTGTCAGCCGCCCAGCTGCTTGCTGAGATGGAAGGCGTGTTCACGGAGCCCGCCGGAGGCGCAACACTCGCCGGCGCCATGCAGCTCATCGAGGCGGGCATCATCCCGCCGGACGAACCCATCGTGATCTGCATCACTGGCAACGGCTACAAGACGGCTGACGTCATGGCCGGCCGCACCGCTGAACCGGCACAGATCGGCCGTTCGTACGCGGAGTTCGAAAGCTATTTCGCCGGGGTATCCGGGGTAAACGTCGGGACATAGCGGGCCCTCCAGAGTCAGGGCCCGACTGGAGTCGGGCCCTGCCCGTCGCATCCTCCCGGACCAGTCCCCTGCCAGGCGCCGCCCGCGGGTCCCTTCGCGACTCACCGTTCCGCCACCCCTCGCGCCGCACGCCGGGGAGGCACATCCCTTGCGAGACTTCGTCCGGAGGTCATGCATGGACGACGAACAGCGCATTCCCAATCAGGCTGCGAACCAGGAGCCGGCGGAAGGCTCACGCGAGACGGTCAACGAGGAGAGCAGCAGCGAAGAGCGCGATAGATTCGACAACAGCGACACGCGGTCGCGCAGCGAACAGGCGGGCGGAATCACGAATCGGCCGCTCGATGAGGAGATCGCGAACCAACGCGAGGTGCCTCCGCGCGGCGACGTGAAGGTGCCAGGGAGGGACCACGCATGAGCGAAGGGAACGACCGCAATCGTGCGTCGCACCCCCGCGACTTCGGGGTGCTCAGGAGCCCGGGATCAGGGGTGGGCCGACCCGAGGAAGAGCACGCCTCGATCAGTACCACCCAGACGAACAGCGGCCTCGCGGCGGGCGACCCTGCCGGTGGCCCGCAGCGCACGCCGGAGCGCAAGGCATTCGATGAGGCGCGCGGGGAGGAACCGCAGGTGAAGGGCGGCCACGATCCCGACCTGCGGCCACGAGACGACGAGCAGGTGCACGCGCCGGACGACATCGACGCGACGCCGCCACACGGAGACAAGCTGCGCGACGGCTAGTGGCGTGTCCTGGTCAAGTGTGGAGTGCCTGTCGGAGCGTGGCGCCCGAGTGGCAAAGGCGTGAGCAGCGAGCATATCGGGAATATTCGAGCGACGAGCAACGCCGCCAGTCGGGATGCCCCGCCCGACAGGCGCTCTACAGATGACCAGGACAGGCCACTGTGTTCCCCGCACCCGGTGGACAGGTTGCAGACCCGTCCGCCGGGACTGGATTCCCGCCTCCCAATCGAAGCCGGCGTCGCCCACATGCCCGAGCGATTAGAACGCGACGAGCAGGCTGGCGCCCCCGGCGAAAAAGGGGCGCAGAGGATCCCCCTCCTCCAACTCGAAGCCGCCTTGCCTGAAGTAGACGCGAGCGTCTCCGCGCAGACCCAGGCCCTTGATCAGCCCGTGCGCGCGCTCGGAGAACAGGTACTTGAACCCGCCACCTGCGTGGTAGACCGGCCCTGTCTCCGCGAGCGCCTGCGACTCGTCGAGCTCGCGCAGGTACCCGGCGCCGCCGAGCAGGAATGGCGATCCGCCACCGCCGAACCGGTACCGGGTCAGGTGCAGCACGCCGCTGACCTCCACGATGTAGCGTGAGAGATCGTTCGATGCAGTGAGGCTCGGCGCGTTCTCGATGTCGCCGGTGATCCGCGTCTCCAGCGGAAGCCGCGCGTACTGGAAGGCGCCTTCGACACCGATCATCTGCGTCACGCGCATGCCGATCCGACCCGCGTACGCTGGCCCGGCTGTCAGCTGGCTCGCGGTCCTGAACAGCGGATAATCACCGGCAGGGGTTCCGTTCGCCGTGATTTCCGCCGTGGACGATCCGAAGTCGATCCCGCCCAGCCACTGCACTCCGGCATCCACCTCGATCGACCCGGGACGGAACGGCGGCCGCGGCCGTGACGGCTTGGTCTCCGACGCCGGCCGGCGTGTCTGCGCAAATGTCTCGCCGGCTGTGCCGAGAACCAGCGCGGCGAGCAGCATGCGCGCGGCCAGGCGGCCCCTGGTCACCTCGCCCTCACGGGGATCTCGATCGATTGCGTCCCGCCGCCGCGCGGCACGACCACCAGGCGCTCGTAGAAGGCGGGTTGGAAATCGACATCGAGGCTCGACCGGTCGAAGAAGCTGTCGATCTCCGCATCGTCGAGCGGCTCGACCCTCAGGACGTGCGTGCCGGGCCTGAGGCCGGCGATGACGAATTCGCCCGTCTCCTCCAGGGCGAAATTGCCGACGAGATCCCCCGTTCTGAGGTCGTAGGCGACAACGTGCGCGCCGAAGATGCCGTCCCCGTCTTTCGTAATGCGCCCTTGCACACTCCCCGTGTCCTGCCGGAAGCCCGCGTCCGGGTAGATGTCGGAGACACCCGCAATGTCATCGGGAAAGAGGCGTCGCCCTTCCACGTTGCCCGACGCGAACGCAATTGGAAACATCACGGCGCCTGCGCCGAGCACGCGGCGGCCGCCGCCCGACCGCGGCTCCGTTTCTCCAAGCGCCGAATGTGAGAGACCCAGAAAGTGTCCCGCCTCGTGCAGCGCAATCGACTCGAGGTCGAAGCGGCCGGTCTCGCCGTTCCCGGCCACGCTCCATGGGACGCTGCTGTTGAAGAACACGTCGGACTCGAGAATCTCTCCGGTGCGCGTATCGACGAAGAAGCTGGTCGACGCGAGAACGCGATCAAGGTCCGGCCGCGACAAAAACCCCAGGGTGCTGGTGTTGTCGTCTTCGAGCGGCTCGGCGCTGGTGAAGCCGCCGAACTGAAAGCGCACGGAGGCCGTCGGTACGTCTTCCCAGGTGCGGAATGCGCGCTCCACTGCCTGGCGGAATTGCTCCGACGAGACGCCGGGCACCCCTCGGTCAGTGACGGAGTAGCGCGCCGGTTGCGCCGTCCACCGAAGGCTCACCGAGCCCACCGAGTCGCGAAGCCCGAGCTTGAGGTAGGCCTGCGCGGTGTTGCCGCTGAGGGCCGCGACGGCGCATGCCAGCACCGCAATCACGGGGCCACGCACGCGCGCGCGGCGCCTCATCGTCCCGTCCTCTCTCGCGCCAGCACCCTGACCTGCTCGCTGAACGCTTGCAGGGCGGGGCGCTCGCCCACGGGCCCGCCGCGCACCGGGGCGCCCTCGCCCGCAGTGAGCGAGACCCCTGGTATCACCACCTTCACGCCGGCCGCGTTCTGCGAGACGCGAAACACCCCCTGGTTGAGACCGCTGATCCACGGGACGACCGGTCCTTGCGCGTTGAGGAACACTACAACCTCATCGCCCTCCCGGAACGTGGGCGCGCCGACGACCACACGGCGATACGGGCCCATCTGTCCGCCGGGCACCTTGAAGGTCACCTCGCCACCAAGGTCCCCCTTGAGGTAATCCTCCGCGCGAACGGTGACGAGCGTCTCGATCTGACGGTGCCCATCGGCCCAGCGCGGCTCGATCGCCACGACGTGGCCGTGAACGATTGCCCGCGCGCCCGTGACCAGGTCGCCAAGGCTCGCCGGCAGGATCACCGTTGCCTCCAGCCCGACTCCGGCAACCGTACAGGCGGTCAGCATTGCTGCAAGTCGCAGACATCTCATGATTGACTCTCTCCCAGGGAATCGTGCAGGGCTGACGCCCTGTCGCCACATGAACCGCGATGAGACCACATTTCGTGCGCGGGCAGCCGTTACACTCTCTCCCCCCGCGCGATCCTCAGGATCGCGTCTGCGGCGCGGCCGCTTGCACCGGGCGCCCCGAGCTTCGCACGAACAGCCGCCAGCGCGTGCCGCGTCTCGGCCGCTGCCGCAGGATCAGTCAGGAATCGCAGCGTCTCCTCCGCCACACGAGCAGGCGTGAACGCCTCCTGGATCAACTCCGGTACCACCGTGCGACCGGCGATCAGGTTCGCCATGCCGAAGGTGCTGACCCGGACGAAAGGCCGTCCCACTCGGTAGGTCAGCGGCGACAGCCGGTAGACGATCACCATGGGCTTCTCGTGCAGTGCTGTCTGTACCGTGGCGGTGCCCGACGCGGTGATCACCGTATCGGACGCGTGCAGCACGTCATCGGTGCGCCCCTCAACAATGGCGACGCGGGTACGCATGCGTGTGAACGGCGTGTGGAGCGGGACGAGCAGCGCATCCGCCAGGTGCGGGGCGCGTGCCACCAAGAACTGCACGTCCGGCACTCGTCCCGCGATGAGCGGTATCGCGGCGGCGAGCACGGGAACCGTCGCCCGCAGCTCGTTTGGGCGGCTCCCGGGCAGGAGCGCAACCGTGGGTGCCGCCGGATTGAGGCCATGCGCCCGCAGGAACTCCTCTCGCGGGCTCCGGACGTCGATCAGGTCCACGAGCGGGTGCCCGACGAACTCCACCGGGATTCCTTCTCTCTCGTAGATGTCCACCTCGAAGGGGAAGATCGGCAACACCTTCGCGACGAACCGCTTCATCGCGCGGATCCGTCCAGATCGCCAGGCCCAGAGCTGCGGGCTGACGTAGTAGACAACCGGTATGCCCAGCCCGTGGACCGCGGCCCCGAGGCGGAAGTTGAAGTCGGGAAAATCAATTGCGACGAAGACGTCCGGACGCTCCGCCCTGGCGTGCGACACGAGCCGGCGAAACATGCCATACGAGCGCGGCAGCACGCGAATCGCCTCGGTCAGGCCGGTTACCGCGAAGCCGCGGTAATCGCCGGTGAGCGCCGCGCCCGCCGCACGCAGCCGCTCGCCGCCGAACCCGCTGATCCGGCACGAGAAATCGCGGCGAAGCAGTTCCGCCACGAGGGCGCCCGCGTACAGGTCGCCCGACGCCTCGCCGCAGGAGATCATCACCGTGCTCATGCAGGCTAACAGCGTCCTATCTCTGGTCGGCGCCGGGCGAGGGCACGGCAGCAGTGCTCCCGCCGGGGCGTGAGGCCCGGTGGAAATCCGCGGCCGTCAGATCGAGGTCCGACAGCTGGACCACCTCGAAGGTCGTGAAGCCGACGCCTTTCAGTGCGTCGGTGAACGCCGCCGCGTTCCCGACGAGGACGACCGACAGCCGATCGGGCCGGAGATACTGCCGCGCGACGCGCTGGATGTCGTCGACCGTGATCGCGTTCACCCGCTCGCGGTAGCTCTCGATCTCGCTCAGAGGCAAACCGTAGAAGACCACGTTCAGCACCTGCGCCGCGATCGCGTCCGGCGTCTCGATCGTGAGGGGGAAGCTGCCGGCCAGGTAGGCCTGCGCATCAGCCAGCTCGCGCTCGTCCACCCGCTCCCGCTGCAGTTTGTGGAATTCATCGACGATCAACCGCAGCACTTCGGCCGTCGTTTCGGTGCGCGTGTCGGTATCGGCCATGAAGTCACCGCCCTGCTTGAGCGACTGCGTGCTCGCCTCCGCCCCGTAGGTGAGCCCGCGCTCCGACCGCAGCACCCGGTGCAGCCGGTTGCTCCCTTCGCCGCCGAGGATCTTCATTGCCAGGTCCACCGCCAGGTAATCCTTGTGCTGGCGTTCGATGCCAAGATGCCCGACGCGGATTTCGGTCTGCACCGCGTCGGGCTTGTTGACGATCACGAGGCGCCGCGTCGCCACCGGCTGTTCCGTTGCCCGCACCGGCGGGACGTCGCGCTTCGCCCAGTTGCCGAACACGCGCTCGGCGCCGGCAAACGCCTCTTCGGCCGCGACGTCGCCGACCACCGCGAGAATGGCGTTGTTTGGTGTGTAGTAAAGCCGATGAAAGGCGTGGAGGTCCGCGGCCGTGATCGACTGCAGCGATTCGGGCGTGCCGGAGCCCGGCATCCCGTACGGATGGAACCCGTAGACGAGCCGATCGAACACGACGCTCGCGACGAAATCGGGATCCTCGAAGCTGACCGTCAGCCCCGAGACAGCCTGCTGGCGCTGGCGATCGATTTCCTCCTGCTTGAACGCCGGATTCCGCACCACATCGGACAGCAGATCGAAGCCAAGCGCGAAGCTGTCCTTCATCACGATCACGTTGGCGAAGCTGAGGTCGTTACCCGCGCCCGTGTCCAGCCCGCCACCGATCGAATCGATCGTGTCGGCGATCTGCTCGGCCGAACGCGTGGTCGTCCCCTGGTCGAGGAGCGCGGCCGCCAGCGCCGCGGCGCCGCTTTTCCCCGGTGCGTCGCAGACACTCCCCGCCTGCACCAGCAAGCGCAGGGTCACCACGGGCTGCTCGTGATGCATTACGACGACCACGCGCATCCCATTCGACAGGGTGCGGATCTCGTAAGGGGGAAAATTCACATCCCGGGCGGGAAGCGGGCGCGGCGGGTTCTCGGAGGGCCAGTCCTTCACCTGCGCGACGGCGGCCGTACTGGAGGCCACGAGGGCAAGGAGCGCCAGGATCAGCGCGACGCGGGCGCTGCCCGGGAGACTGCCGTGGTCGTTGTGCATCATGCGTATCATCCGTCCAGGGGCCCGCAGGCGCCGCTCTACTGCGTCTGGCCGCGCGGCAGGATGGTGATCACCAGCCGGTTGTTGCGGGTGAAGTAGGTGTTCGCCACCCGTTGGATGTCTCTGACGCCAATACCCATGAAGATATCGAACTCGCCGTCCGCCGTTGTCACGTCGTCGTGAATCACGGCGGCGTGCGCGAGCTGCAGCGCCTTCTGCTGGTTGGTCTCGCGACCCATGATGTAATCACGCGCGAACTGGTTCTTCGCCCGTTGGAGTTCGTGATCCGTCACCGGATCGGTCTTGAGCCGCTCCAGTTCGGCGACCAGCGCCTTCTCGGCGGCCTCCGGCGTGTGACCCGGCTGCACGAGCGCGAAGGCGTAGAACAGGTTCGGCTGCTCGATGATGTTGCCGACGCCACCGGCCGCGAGCGCCACGCCACTGTCGTAGACCAGCTTGCGATAGATACGGGAGCTCTCGCCGTCCGAAAGAATCTTCGAGGCCATGTGCAGCGGATATGAATCCGGATGCCCGTCGTATGTGATGTGGTGCGCCACCACGACGACGGGCAACGGCCACCCCTCTTCCAGCGTGACGCGTCGCTCCTTCTGCGTGGGTGGCTCGGCCGGGATGTCCCGCGGCACCGCCTTCGTGGGCTTCGGGATGCGGCCGAAGTAGCCCTCGACCAGCTGCGCCACCTGCGAGGCATCGAAGTCTCCGACGATGGTCAGCGTGGCGTTCGAGGGCACGTAGAACGTGCGATAGAAGTCACGCACATCCTCGATGGACGCCGCTTCGAGGTCCGCCATCGAGCCAATCGGCTGGTGCTTGTAGGGGTGCACCGTGAACGCGTTATCGAAGATGATCTCGGGCAGCCGACCGTACGGCTGGTTCTCCACCCGCATGCGCCGCTCTTCCTTGACGATCAGCCGCTCCCGCTCGAACGTGTCCTTGTTGATGCGGAGGGTTGCCATCCTGTCGGCCTCGAGCCACAGGATGAGCGGCAGGTACTGCGCGGGCGCGGTCTGCCAGAAAACCGTCGTATCTTCATTCGTGTAGGCGTTGCTCTGGCCGCCAACGCTCGAGATGAAGGAGGTATGGGCTTCCGGCTGCACGTTCTTCGAGCCCTTGAACATCATGTGCTCGAACAGGTGGGCGAACCCGGTGCGGCCGCTGCGCTCGTTTTTCGACCCGACGTGATACCAGATCTGCACGTGCACGATAGGCGTCGAATGGTCTTCGGACAGGATGACGGTCAGACCATTCGGCAGCTTCGAGATTTGATACTGCAGCTTCGGTGGACGGACGGCGCCCTGGAGGTGAGCCGGAAGAACCGCAGAAATCAGGGCAAGCGCGGTCGCGATCGCGGCAGCAAAGGGCCGCGAAATCCTGAGAAGACGGGCACCTGGCGCCATCCGCTCGATTATGGCACACGGGTCCGCGGCCTCCGGTGGCGGTGCACTCACGCGAGGCTGAAGTCCGGCTCCGTAATCTTGGATGACCCGCTTTCGGCCCCGTTCAGACCTGCGATCAATCGCGTTCCCGGCGGTCTTCACCGATACGCGCTTCGAGCGCGTCGAGACGTCGGATCAAGGCGAGGAGCTGGCGGCGCAGCTCGGGGAGGCGGCGGACGACAGCCGATGACGCCAACCATTCGCGGTTCGGCATGGCCGGGTACCCGGACACGACCGAGCGGGGCTCTACCGAGCTGGGAATGCCGGTCTGCGCGGTGGCGATCACGTGGTCGCCAATCGTGAGGTGACCAGCCACGCCCACCTGCCCGGCCAGCGTGACGTGATCGCCCAGCGTCGCGCTCCCCGCGATGCCGACCTGCGCCGCCAGCAGCGAGTGCGCACCTACACGAACGCCGTGTGCAATCTGCACGAGGTTGTCGATCTTCGTCCCTGCCTCGATGCGCGTCTCGCCCACCGCAGGCCGATCGATCGTGGTGTTCGCGCCGATCTCCACGTCGTCCGCGATGACGACGCGCGCGCGCTGCGGGATCTTCCGCTGTGTGCCGTCCGGGAGCGCGACGAAACCGTAGCCGTCGCTGCCGATCACGACGCCATCCTGCAGGATCACGCGCGCACCGATGACGGAGCGCTCGCGCACCGATACGTGCGGGTAGAGGATGGAGTCGTTCCCGATGCTCGCGCCGCGGCCAATCACGACGTGGGGGTGAACGACAACGCGGTCACCGACGCGGACGCCGGAGGCGATCACCACGAATGGGCCGATGCTGACGTCCACGCCGATCGACGCATCGGCGGCAACGACGCTCGACGGGTGCACACCAGGCTGCGGCATATCGTCCGCGGTGAGCAGCTCGAGCGCCTCCGCGAAGGCGAGATAGGGGTTGGGCGCGCGGAGCGCGGCCACCGGCGGCGCGGCCACACGCTCGCCGACGATGACTGCGGACGCCCGCGTCGTCTCCAGCGCTGCCGCGTATCTCGGGTTGGCGAAGAAGCTGACGTCGCCGGGCCCGGCCGCTTCGAGCCCGGCGATGCCGGTAATCTCGATGGCGCCATCCCCCTCCAGGCGGCAGCCCAGGCGCTCAGCGAGCTCGCGCAGTCTCACGGTGACGGCGGGGAAGGCGCGGGCGTGCGCGCAGGACCGGCACCGCGGGGCACCATTTTCGTCACGCGCTCGGAACCGCCAGCCGATCGAAGAACGTGGCGAGCCGTTCCAGCCGTAGCCGCTCGGCAATCTCGCCGACGCGGGCTTCGCGCACTTCGGGTTCGAGCGCCGCGAGCGTCCTCAACTCGGCGAGCGGATCACTGGGGCGCAGTTCCCACTGGACGCAGTCGAGCCCTTGACGGGCCCCGCGCATCGACAAATAGTGGCCCACCAGCCGGAACGCGAGATAGTAGGCCGCTACGTTCGGCCCTGGCAGCACGACCAGTATCGCCGAGAGCGCAAAGAGGATGCCGTCGATCGCGAGCCAGCGCCGATGGTGGTCGTAATCGACGCGAAGGCTGGTGCGAAGGATCTGCAGGGCCGCCTCGGGCGCCAGATCGACCGGATACCATGCGATGGCCGCCTCCTGGCGCCGCAGGTGCCAGAGCAGCCGCTGCTCGGCAATGCGTTCGGCAATCCGCCGGAGCGTCGCGCGCTTCAGGCGCTGGTAGCGCGAGAGACCATGCGCCTCGTGATGGGACAGGTGGTGACCGCGACGGCGCTCGCGCTCGGCTTCGGCCAGTGCCTCGCGAAACCGATGCATCAGGCCTTTGAAGAACCCTTGCGGCGCCTCGGGCTCGTCGACCGGATCCTCGTCGGGCACTTCGCAGTACAACTCGTAGCGGTCGGCCCCGACGGGAATGAGGAAGACCTCCATGCGTGGGCCGTACGATAACACAGGGTTTTCGCCCGCTCGAACGGCCCGTGCCGCAGCGCGGGAGGACGCCCGCGACGCGCTCAGCGCGCCGCGCGCGTCAGATCGCTCGGTGAGATGCGCGTCTACACGACCGTTCGTCTGCCCGAGAGCAGGTTCACCACGAACAGCACGAGGGCGATGACGAGCAGCACGTGGACGATGCTACCCGCGACGTTGAACGCAAATCCCAACAGCCAGAACACGAGCAGCAATACGATCAGGGTCCAGAGCATCGGCTTCTCCTCCCGGGCGACCTTGCCCGCACCTGAACCGGTATCAACTCCCGTGCCACGAGGCTCAGCAGCCCGACTCGAGCCACGGTTCTGCCGGTGTGACGCGAAAGCCTCCTGCGAGCACGTGACCCACGCGTGGATTACTGCCGATTCGAGGCCGATCGACCCCCATCAGCCCAGGGGTCAGCGCGGGCAGTGTCCCATCGTTTGGACCTTCCCCCACCGAGACCCGCTGGTCGCCGACGGATCCAACTATCTCGTTGTGAACTGTGAGACCGTGTGTTTCCGCTTTCGTACCCTCGCGCTTCCATTCGTCCTGCAGAGATGCCAGGCGGAGCACAGGGGTCGCCTTATAGTGAACCGATGCCGAGAATCGGCGCCCATATGTCCATCGGCGGCGGGCTGCCGCGGGCGGTCGACCGCGCGGCGCTGCACGGGTGCGAGACGCTGCAGATTTTCACGAAGTCGGCCGGCCAATGGCGTGCGCGTCCGCTCCCGCCGGAGGAAGTCCGCGCATTCCGGCGCCGCGTCGAGGAGACCGGCATCACGCCGGTCGTCGCGCACGCGAGCTACTTGATCAACCTGGCGACACGCGACGGCACGCTCCGGGCACAATCGATGACATCACTCGCCGAGGAGCTCGACCGTGCCGAGGCGCTCGGCCTCGCAGGCGTTGTCCTGCATCCCGGCGCATGCACCAGCGGGGAAGACGACGGCGGGCTCCAGCTGATTGCCCAGTCGCTCCGCAGCGTGCTGAACGTCAAACCGCGAGCACGCGTCCGTGTGCTGCTCGAACACACGGCCGGACAGGGGACGGTGCTCGGTCACACGTTCGAGCAGCTCGCGCGGATCATCGAGCTGACCGACGGGTCACCCCGCGTCGGCGTCTGGCTGGATACGTGCCACCTGCTTGCGGCGGGGTACGACATCGCGACCAACAGCGGTTATGCCGACGTGTTTGCGTGGTTTTCGCGGGTGATCGGCCTCGAACGGCTGACGGGCTTTCATCTGAACGACTCGAAGACGGCCCTCGGCAGCCGCACCGATCGTCACGAGCACATCGGAAAGGGCCACCTCGGGCTCCACACCTTTCGCCGGGTGCTCAACGACCCGCGGTTCGCGACGTTGCCGATGCTGATCGAGACGGCGAAGACGGAGCACGGGAGCCGCGCAAACGTGACGCTCGATGCGCTGGACGTGATGAACCTGTCAGCACTGCGGGCGCTGCTGACCTGACCTGACAGGTTGCGACGGCCCAGGCGGCCGAGTGCCAGCGTGCAGCCCCTGGGAGCTCACTCCGCCTCGCCTTCGGCGAACACGACGGCTTCGAACCAATAGAGGCGCGCACCACACTGCCATGCATCCGGCGGCAATCCCGCCTTGATGCACGTGTGGTCGAGGAACTGCTCGCGCGTCCACCCGTGGTCGACGGCTACCTGCGGCAGCAGCAGACCGCGAGCCGTGCCCTGCTCCACCACCAGGCCGTGGCGCCCGACCTCCACCGCTGCCGGATCCGCCACGGCTTCCACGGGCGTGAGCACGGAGATTTCCAGAGAGAGGTTCCTCAGGTCTGGGAGAGTGAGGGGCGGGAACCGCGGGTCGCCAAACGCCGCGGCACGTGCGCAGTAGCTGACGACTTGCCCCAGCGGCTCGCGCGGCTCGGGCTGCCCGACGCACCCGTGCAGTTCCCGCTTGACGAACACCGTTACGAACGCCCCTCCGCGTCGAGCGAACGCGCCACGGTGTTCGGGCTGCGTGACGGAGGCAATGCCGAGCCGGGTTTCGATCGCCGCGCGGGCGACCGCGAGCAGGGCGCGCCCGTCGCTCTCTGTGAGGTCAGCCAGGTCATGCGCTTGTGCCATCGGCGAACTCCCCGAGGACGGCGCTCATGTACCCGACGACCTGCCCGGTATCGCCGGTCACATCGCCGGAATCGCCGTACCGGAGCACGCGCGCACGCGTCGCGCCGAGCCCGCGCGCCGCGCGCATGACCGCGACGATCGGGCCGCCGCCGCATGCGTGCGACGGGTCGGCGGTGAGGCTCGACTGCAGGCCCTCCGGATCGTTCCGCTCGACTTGCCGGACGACGACGGCGTCGAGCCGCGCAGCCGTCTCGCGATCCTGGTAATGCGACAGATCGCTGCTTGCGATCAGCAGCGGCTCGCGCCCGTGCAGCACCTGCGCCAGCGCGTCGCCCAGTGCAGCGACCGTGGCGGCATGCTGATGTCCTACGAGCAGGGGCAGGATCGGCACGTCCGGAAAGAGCCGCGCGAGAAATGGCAGCTGCAATTCGAGCGAATGCTCCCGTCCGTGGACAGCGGGGTTCTCGCGGACCAGCGGCGTCGCGGCGCGCAGCTCGGCGGCGAGCCCCGCGTCGACCGCAAGTGCGCCCAGCGGCGTGGCGAAGCTGCCGTGCCCCCAGACCGCCACACCCTCAAACCGATGGAAGTGCGACGGGCCTACGATGACCGCGACGTCGTAGTGCTGGCGGGACACCGCGCCGTAGCCCTGGCCGGCAATCGCGCCGGAGTACATCAGACCCGCGTGCGGCGACACCACCGCACGCACCCGAGGCCCGATTGGCTGCACGCCCGCGAGGTACGCATCCACGGCCGCCCGCAGCGCGTCGGCATTCCCGGGATACCAGCTGCCCGCGCAGACGGCGGGACGCGTGGCGCTGCCCGCTTTCGGTTCAGCCATACCGCGCCTCCAACTGGACGATCGTAGCACCCGTACCACTCCGTCGGCACTGGCATCGATGGCATCCGATCGACCCCGGCCCGTGTGTTAGCATCCGCGCCATGCCCGATCCGCTGACCCGTGAGGATGTGCAGCGCATCGCCGAGCTGGCCAGCCTCGAGCTCACGGAGGTGGAGCTCGAAACCTTCACTCGACAGCTCGCCGCGTTCCTCACCTACGCAGAGCAGGTGCAGGAGATCGATACCACCGGCGTGCCGCCCACCTCGCACGTCATGGGGGCCATGCCACTCGACCGGAGCGACGATCCCCGGCCGTCCATCCCGCGTGACGAGCTCCTGGAGAGCGCGGCCGACGCGTCGATTGATACAGGGCTCTTCCGCGTGCCCCGGGTGATTGCCTGATGCGCCACCACGACTTGTCGACCCTGCGCGGCGTGCGTGATGCCGTGGCAGCCGGCGACGTCTCTGCCGTCGAGATTTGCCACGCAGCGCTTGCCGCGATCGATGCGCGCGACGCGGACCTGCACGCCTTCACAGCCGTCGACGCGGAGAAGGCCATCGCGCGCGCGGCCGCGATCGACGGGGGCGAGGATAGGGGCCCGCTCGCGGGCGTCCCCATCGCACTCAAAGACAACATCTGCACGCGGGCGCTGCCGACCACCGCCTCGTCGAAGGTGCTCGCGGGCTACACGCCTCCCTACGACGCCACGGTGGTGGAGCGCCTGCTGCGCGCCGGTGCGGTGGTCGTGGGCAAGACCAACTGCGACGAGTTCGCGATGGGATCGTCCACCGAGAACTCGGCCCTGGGCCCATCGCGCAACCCGTGGGATCGGGCACGCACCCCGGGCGGTTCGAGCGGCGGGTCCGCCGTCGCGGTGTCCGCGGGCCTCGTCCCCGTCGCGCTCGGGTCCGACACGGGAGGATCGATCCGGCAGCCCGCCGCGTTCTGCGGGCTCGTGGGACTCAAGCCGACTTACGGCCGGGTGTCGCGCTACGGCCTGCTCGCCTTCGCCTCGTCGCTCGATCAGATCGGACCGCTGACGCACACGGCGGGCGACGCCGCAATCCTGACGAGTGTCATCGCCGGTCCGGACCGTGCCGATGCCACAGCGGCCGCGGCAGACGTCCCCGACTTCGTGTCGGCGCTGACGGGCGAGGTCATCGGCCTTCGCATCGGTGTTCCGGAGCGGCTGCTCGAGGAAGGCGTGGCGCCGGAGGTGTCGGGGCCGTTCCGTGAGGCGCTCCATCGATTGCAGCAGATGGGTGCGACGGCCCAGCCGATCGAGCTTCCACACGCCCACGCAGCGATCCCGGTGTACTACCTCGTGGCAACGGCGGAAGCGAGCTCGAACCTGGCGCGCTACGACGGCGTGCGATACGGGCACCGAACGGCCCGGGCCGACTCGCTGCGCACGATGTACAACCGCACGCGCGACGAAGGCTTCGGGGCCGAGGTGAAGCGGCGGATCATGCTGGGGACGTATGTGCTGAGCGCCGGATATTACGACGCGTATTACCGTAAGGCGCAGCAGGTGCGCACGCTGATCCGGGGCGACTACGACGCGGCCTTCTCGCGCGTGGACGTCATCGCGACCCCGACCACGCCGACCCCGGCATTCCGCCTCGGTGAAAAAGTGGATGATCCGCTGCAGATGTACCTGGCGGACGTGTTCACGGTGAGCGCGAACCTCACCGGCCTGCCGGCGATCAGCATCCCATGCGGATTCACGCCCGGCAGCCTGCCGGTGGGACTGCAATTGACGGGGCGGATGTTCGATGAGGCCGTGCTGCTTCGGACCGGTGACGCGTACGAGCGGCAGACCGACTGGTGGGAGCGCCGGCCCGGATGATCAGGAAACCGGCGCCGCGCGGTGGGAGACGCTGCGGACCACCATCCAGACCACAAACGTGACCACCACGATCGGGAGCAGCGGCGCGAGCACCGCGACCAACGCGGCAGTGATAACCACACCGGCGAGGAGCACACCCCCGACGCCGATTATGGGCGCAATGATCACCAAGCCGATCATGCGCAGCGCCGTCCTGGCCAGCCAGAGAGGAAAGAACAGCAGGCCGACCACGAGGCGAAACGGCAGCGTGACTGCCCAGAAGACTGTTTTCAACACTATCGTCACGAGCAGGAATATTCCCGCGACGAGCAGTCCTCCAAGCAGCGCCGCCCCGAGCAGGAATTCCATCGGTTTTCCGTCGCACCCTCGCGCCAATGCTCAGGTGCTATGGCCTCACTCGCCAGAGACGGGCACGGCCGTCCGGGAGTTCCCAGCGGCAATCCGGACGAGGCCGGAGCCCCGGGATGACGTCTGGCCGCTGAGAGCGGGTCTGCCGTCAAGTGGCCCGGCCGGTTCGTTGCGTCCGCCAGCTCACCCTCGCGACCCGCGGTCTCGGTGGCCTGGCAGAGCTGCAGTCCGCGGCCGGCAGCCGAACTGCCGGAGTGCTCAGAGCTTCGGGTCGGCCAGCCGAGGCTTGAATACGGGGACGTCGTACTGCACGACACCGCGCCGGACTTCTTCCATTGCGATGCGTTCGGGCTTGATGGGCGCGTCGCGGTTCGGATCGTGGTGCTCGCCCAGGCGGGCCCTGGCGCCACGCCGCAACTGCTTGGCACGCATCGCCGCCACGTCCACGAACAGGAAACGATCAGTGATGAGTGGCGCCGTCACCTCCGGGAGAGTCGGCGCGTCGAAGTCGGTCTGCTCGGTGTTTTCTTGGTCTTCGGCCATAAGCCGCCAATCGTACCAACAGAGGCAGCCCCGTGACAAGAAGGAAAACGCGGGGCAGGTGTTCACCCGCCCCGCTCCGTCATCCGGCAGCCCGGGCCCGCGGCCCGGACCCCACAGGCTCAGCTCACCTGCACCTGGATCTGCTTCGGCTTGGCCTCTTCGCGCAGCGGGAGCCGCACGGTGAGCACGCCGTTCTTGTACTCAGCGCCGATCGCGCTGGTGTCAACGGTCGGCGGCAGGGTGAACGCCCGGCTGAAGGTGCCGTACGTCCGCTCGATGCGGTGGTACTGCTCCTCCCTGATCTCGCTGTCCATCTTGCGCTGCCCGCTGATGGTCAGGGTGTTGTTCTCGACGCGCAAGGCGATGTCCTCGCGCGGCACGTCCGGGAGTTCCGCCCTCAGGACCAGCTCGTGGTTGCTCGTCTCGTAGATGTCGACGGGAGGAACCCAGGCACCGCGGGTCATGAGATCGTCGTTGTCGCGGCGGTAGGCGTCGGCGAAGATGCGGTTCACGCGATCCTGCAGCGCCGCCATGTCACGGAGCGGGTCGAAACGAACGGTGTTCATGATGTGATCCTTTTTCTCTTCTGCAGGGACGGTTCGCGAACCATCCCTGCGGTCGTTGTTCGGGCGGTCCGAGAACCGCCCCTGCGGTTATCGCCCCTAATTCTCGACGAGCTCGGCGTCGACCACGTCCGCATCGGCCGGCTGCGCCTCTCTGCCGCCGCCCTGCTGCGCCTGCGTCTTGTAGAGCGTCTCGGCCATTGCGTGCGAGGCGCGCTGTAGTTCCTCAGTCGCCTTCGCAATCGCCGCGGTGTCGTCGCCCGCGGTTGCGGTCCGCACAGCTGCCAGCGCGCCTTCGATGCGGCTGACGTCGGCCGATGGAAGTTTGTCGCGGCTCTCGCCAAGCGTCTGCTCGACCGAGTAGGCGAGCGCGTCGGCGTTATTGCGAGCCTCCGCGACCTCCCGCCGCGCCTTGTCTTCAGCAGCGTGCGCCTCGGCGTCACGCACGAGACGATCCACGTCCTCCTTCGAGAGGCCCGACGATCCGCTGATCGTGATCTTCTGCTCCTTGTTCGTCGCGCGATCCTTGGCCGTCACGTTGACGATGCCATTCGCGTCGATGTCGAAGATGACCTCGACCTGCGGCACCCCGCGAGGCGCGGGCGGCAGCCCGACCAGATGGAACCGGCCGAGCGTGCGGTTGTCGCGCGCCATCGGCCGCTCACCCTGGAGCACGTGCACCTCGACGCTCGTCTGGTGGTCGGCGGCCGTCGAGAACACCTCGCTCTTGCGCGTCGGGATCGTGGTATTGCGCGTGATGAGCGTCGTCATCACGCCGCCGAGCGTCTCGATGCCCAACGAGAGCGGCGTTACGTCCAGCAGCAGCATGTCCTTGACGGCACCGGTAAGCACGCCCCCCTGGATGGCGGCGCCGATCGCAACCACCTCGTCGGGGTTGACCCCCTTGTGCGGCTCCTTGCCGAAGTACTCCTTCACGAGCTGCTGAACTCTGGGCATCCGTGTCGAGCCACCGACGAGCACCACTTCGTCGATCTGCGACGGCTGCAGCCCTGCATCAGCAAGCGCCTGCCTGACCGGCGTCATCGTCCGCTGCAGCAGATCCTCGACCAGTTGTTCGAGCTTCGCGCGAGTAAGCTTCAGCGCGAGGTGCTTTGGCCCCGACGCATCCGCCGTGATGAACGGCAGGTTGACATCCGTCTCCATCACATTGGACAGCTCGACTTTCGCCTTCTCGGCCGCCTCCTTCAACCGCTGAAGTGCCATCCGATCCTTGCCGAGGTCTATACCCTCGCTCTTCTTGAACTCGGCGACGATCCATTCGACAATCCGCTGGTCGACATCATCCCCGCCGAGGTGCGTGTCGCCGTTGGTCGCCTTGACCTCGACGATGCCGTCGCCAACCTCCAGGATCGAAATGTCGAACGTCCCACCGCCGAAGTCGTAGACGGCGATCGTCTCCTGCGACTTCTTGTCGAGCCCGTACGCGAGCGCCGCCGCAGTCGGCTCGTTGATGATTCGCTGCACGTTCAGGCCGGCGATGCGACCGGCATCCTTGGTGGCCTGCCGCTGCGCGTCGTTGAAGTATGCCGGCACGGTGATAACGGCTTCGCTGACCGTCTGGCCAAGGTAATCCTCCGCAGCCTGCTTCAACCTCTGCAGCACCATCGCGGAGATCTCAGGCGGCGAATACTGCTTGCCGCGGACCTCGACGCGGGCGTCGCCGCTCGAGGTCGCCACGACCTTGTACGGCACCCGGGCAGCTTCGTTCGCGACTTCCCCGTGACTACGGCCCATGAACCGCTTGATCGAGAACACGGTGTTCTCAGGATTAGTGACCGCCTGCCGCTTGGCAACCTGGCCCACCAGCCGCTCTCCGTCCTTCGTGAACGCCACCACGGACGGCGTCGTGCGGTTGCCTTCCTGGTTGACGATGACAGCTGGCTGCCCGCCCTCCATCACGGCGACGACCGAGTTCGTGGTGCCCAAGTCGATACCGATGACTTTGCTTCCCATCTGTTCGAGTCCCCCTCGTTATTGATAGACCCAACTATAACATGATATGAGTGTATGTCAAGCATCTAAATATGAGTCCTCAATTGTCACATATACCGACCGGCTGTTTTTGCAGGCGCCGCCGAATTTGGGCTTGCTGAGGTTAGGGGGACCCAGCGTTGGAATTACAGCGGGTGTTGCCAGCAGACGTCTGCTGCCGACTCGCCGACCGCTTTCAGGGATGGGATTCGTGTGCCATCCTATGCGCCATGGCAGGCTGGCCTTCGATGCTGATGACGCCGGAGTTTGACGACCTGACCGACGACGTGCGCCGGCTGTTCCGCGAGCTTGCAGAAGAGGGCGGCGGTCGGTCGCCGGCCGTCGCAGGGCAGTTCGCGCCGGCGCTCGATGTGCTCGAGACCGACGAAGCCGTTGAGATCGTGGTCGATCTTCCGGGTGTTCCACCGGATGCCCTTCGCGTGCTGCAGAAGGGGGATGTGGTCGTCGTCGCCGGCGAGAAGATCCCGATCAGCCTCGCCGGTGCCGGAGACTACCACCTCGTGGAACGTGCATCGGGGCGCTTTGCCCGTGCGGTGCGGGTCGCGTCGGCCTTCGACGGCGCCAGGTCTACTGCCAACCTCGTGAACGGCGAGCTGCGCGTCGTGCTGCCGAAGATCCCCGACCGCCGGGGTGCGGCCCGCACAATCACGATCGGCACCGACGTCCTTTCGCGCGACTGCTGATGCGCCGCGGCGCCGCGGCTCTCAACGCATGAACATCCTGTTTGTCGGCGATATCGTCGGGCGCCCGGGGCGCGATCTGATGCGCGCAGGGCTTGGCGCGATCGTGAGCCGCTACGCTGTTGATTTCGTGATCGTCAACGCCGAGAATGCCGCGGGGGGCTTCGGCATCACGCGTGAGATTGGCGACGAACTGCTCGCGCGCGGCGTCGACGTGATGACGTCGGGCAATCACATCTGGGACAAGAAGGAAGCGATCGGCTACATCGGCGTGGAGGCGCGGCTGTTGCGCCCGGTGAATTACCCTGCCGGCGTACCCGGACGCGGCAGCTATGTCGGCCGGACAGCCGACGGCCGGGCGGTCGGCGTCATCAACGGCATGGGCCGCGTTTTCATGTTGACGATTGACGACCCCTTCAGCGTCGTGGCCCGGGAAGTCGAGAGCGTACGGCAGCGGACGCCGATCATCTTCGTGGATTTTCACGCCGAGGCGACATCGGAGAAGATCGCCATGGGGTGGCACCTCGCCGGGAAGGTGACAGCCGTCGTAGGTACGCACACACACGTGCAGACGGCGGACGATCGGATTCTGCCGGGCGGGACGGCCTACATCACCGACGTGGGCATGACCGGCCCGCACGACGGCATCATCGGCATGGAACGTGAGCCGGCCCTCGGGCGCTTTCTCAACGGGATGCCCGCCCGGTTCGAAACCGCGGCAGGCGACCCACGGCTGCACGCGGTGGTCGTTGCCGCCGTTCCCGAGACCGGCCGGGCCACCGCGATTACACGGCTGAGCCTCTCCATGGCCGATCTGCTCACCCTTGCCGCGGCACAAGTCGGCGAGGCCGAGGCGCGGGACGGACGATGAACTCGCTCTTCGATTTGCCGTTCGAGGAACCGGAGCCGGAGCCTGAGACGGCACCGCCGCCCCTGGTTGCCCGCGCCGAACCGGCCGGCGCGCCGCGCGACGCCGTCCTGACCGTCAGCCAGCTCACGAGCGACATCCGTCACCTGCTCGAATCGCAGTTCGCGCGCGTGGCGGTCGAAGGCGAGATCTCGAACTGCCGCCCCTGGACAACGGGCCACGTCTACTTCACCTTGAAGGATGCCGGCGCACAGATCCGGGCCGTCATGTTCCGCTCGGCCGCACGAGGACTGAGGTTCCGTCTCGAGGACGGTCAGCGAGTCATTGCACGCGGCCGGATCGGCGTGTACGACATCAAGGGCGAATACCAGATCGTCTGCGACCGGCTCGAGCCGACGGGCGCCGGCGCGTTGCAGGTCGCCTTCGAGCAGCTGAAGCGCCGGCTGGAGGCGGAAGGCCTGTTTGCGACGGCCCGGAAGCGCCCGCTTCCCTTCCTGCCCCGCAAGATCGGAATCGTCACCTCGCTCGATGGTGCCGCCGTGCGCGACGTCGTGACGGTGCTCCACGCGCGGTATGCGAACGCGCACCTCGTCATCCGGCCCGCACGCGTGCAGGGAGACGGCGCCGCCGCGGACGTGGCGCGCGGGTTGGCGGCGGTCGCGCGCGTACCGGGTGTGGACGTCGTCATCGTCGGACGCGGAGGCGGCTCGATCGAGGATTTGTGGGCATTCAACGAAGAGGTCGTGGCACGCGCGATCGCGGCGTGCCCGGTCCCGGTAATCTCCGCCGTCGGGCACGAGACCGACTTCACCATCGCCGACTTCGTGGCCGACCACCGTGCGCCCACCCCGTCGGCCGCCGCCGGCGCCGTGGTCAGCCGCAAGGATCAGGTCTGCGCGCAGGTGGACCGGCAGGCCGAGCGGTTACGTACGGCGATGCGCGCGCACGTCCTGCGACAGCGTGGCCGGGTGCACGTGTTGACTGCGCGTCCGGGTTTTGCCGGCTGGCCGGGACGGGTCGCCATGCGGGGCCGCCATGTCGCGGATCTGCTGCACGATCTCCAGCGCGCCGTGCGCGGCCGTGTGGGCGCGCAGACGCGCCGGCTCGATCAGCTGCAGTTACGGTTGGAGGCGCGCGACCTGCGGCGACGCGTGGCGGTCACACGCGCGCGGCTCGCCACCTGTAACAGCCGGCTCGACGCGGCACTCGTTCGACGTCTGCATGCGGCACGATCGCGCCTCGGCTCTCTCGCCGCGGGGCTCGGGAGCCTCAGCCCGCTGGCTGTGCTCGGGCGCGGGTACGCCGTCTGCTGGGATGGGGACCGGCGGACAATCCTGCGCGACGCGATCACGGTACCGGCTGGGGCCTCGATTCATGTCACGCTTGCGCGCGGCGAGCTGCACGCCCGCGTGATCGGGCGTGACGAGGGTGATGACACCGTCGGCTGAGTCGCCAAACTGGCTGAAGCCAGATGGCAGGCATCTTCCAACGCTTCCAGATTCATGAGCACAGAACCCACCACGAAAGACTTCGAAGGGGCAATCGCGGAGCTGGAGGCGATCGTCAAGAAGCTGGAGGAGGGCGACCTCTCGCTCGAAGCGTCGCTCGGGCTGTACGAGCGGGGCGTGGCGCTGTCCCGCTTCTGCCACGGGAAGCTCGAAGAGGTCGAGCGCCGCATCGAGATCCTCAATGAGCGGGGGGAACTGAAAGCGGCGCCGGCATCCTTCGGGTCCGATAGCAGCGACGACTCACGGGGGCGACCGCCACGATGAGCAACGACGTTGCCGAGCCCGATGTGCGGCTGGATCGGTGGATCGATACGCGGCGGACCGCGATCGAGGATGCGCTCGAGCGGCAGCTCCCCACACCGCCAGCATGCCCGGCACTGATCGCGGACGCCATGCGCTACAGCGTGCGCGCCGGCGGCAAGCGGCTGAGGCCGCTGCTCGCCATGGCCGCGGCGGAAGCGGTCGGGGCGGTCGGTGCGCCGCCCCTGGCGGCCGACGAGGCCTGCGCGCGCGCGATGCCCCTCGCGTGCGCTCTCGAACTGATTCACACCTACTCGCTGGTGCACGACGACCTTCCGGCGATGGACAACGATGTGCTCCGCCGTGGGCTGCCCACCTTGCACGTGGTGCACGGCGAGGGGATGGCAATCCTGGGCGGCGACGCGCTGCTGACGGAAGCGTTCGCGATGCTGGCGCGCGGAGTGGAGGGTGGCGATCCAGGCGCCGCCGCGCGCACACTGCGGGTCATCGCGCGTATCGCGGATGCCGCCGGGCCCCTCGGGATGGCCGGCGGCCAGGCCATCGACCTTCACCTGGGCGGCCAGGGCGGCCCGCACGCGCCGCCCGTCGCCGCGCCGGACCTCGCTGTGCTCCGTGACATGCACGCGCGAAAGACCGGCGCGTTGATCCGGGCGTCCGCCACCTGCGGCGCGATCATCGTGGGTGGCTCCGATGCCGTTGTCCAGGGACTCGATGAGTACGCCGCGGAGCTCGGCCTGGCGTTCCAGATCGTTGATGACGTGCTCGACGTCGAGGGTGACGCCGCCGCGCTCGGCAAGACCGCTGGCAAGGACGCGGCCGCCGGCAAGCTGACCTACCCTGCGCTCCTCGGTCTCGAGCCCTCGAAGCAGATGGCCCGCGAGGCCATCACGCGGGCCGCCGACGCCCTCGCTCGGGCGCGCCTCCCGTCCGAGTACCTGCTCGGCATCGCGCAGTGGGTGGTTCGACGGACGAACTGAGGAGGTGTTCCCGCAAATGCACAATGCACGATGCAGAATGCACAAGGGATGACCGCCTGCTGACGCCACCGGGCAATGCCGCGGTGCTGACCCGGTCTGCGCGCCGGGTGCATCGCCTCCAATCATCGACTGTGCATGGTGCCATGCGTGGTGTCGCATCGTGCAGCGTGTGCATTGTGCATTCTGCATCGTGCATTGCACGTTCCCCCCGTCGTCCCTAGATGAAGAAGGTCCGCCTCGACACCCTGCTCGTCGACCGTGGCCTCGCGCCTTCGCGTGAGCGGGCACGGGCGCTGATCATGGCGGGACAGGTGCAGGCGGGATCCGGCAAGCCGCTCAAGCCCGGCACGTTCGTGGCGCCCGATGCCACGGTCTCGCTCGTGGTGCCGGATCATCCGTACGTCGGCCGGGGTGGGCTGAAGCTCGCGCATGCGCTGGACACGTTTGGCATCGAGGTGCGCGGGCGCGACGGTCTCGACATTGGCGCATCGACGGGTGGGTTCACCGACGTGCTCCTGCAGCGCGGCGCCCGCCACGTCGTAGCGCTCGACGTGGGACACGGCCAGATCGACTGGCGTCTGCGAAACGACCCCCGGGTTCTGGTCATCGAGGGGATGAACGCGCGTCACCTGCTGCCCGCGCACCTGCCGGGCCCGGTGGATGTCGTCACAATCGACGTCTCGTTCATCTCGCTGCGGCTGGTCCTGCCGGCGGTTCCGCCCCTGCTTCGCCCCGGCGCGGACGTGGTGGCGCTGGTGAAGCCGCAGTTCGAGGCGGGACGCGACGAAGTTGGCCGTGGCGGGCTCGTGCTCGATGTGACTGTGCACGAGCGTGTCGTCGCCGGAGTGTCTGCGGCGGCGGCTGCGATAGGATTAGCGCCGCACGGCATGACGCCTTCCCCGATAACCGGCGCGACGGGCAACCAGGAGTATCTGCTGCACCTGCGTGCCGACACGGAGTCCGGCCACGCCGGCGATGCTTCGGAGCCATCGAGGTGATCGCTGCCGTCGGAATCGTGGCGAAGCGCGGTCTCACGGCCGCCGCCCCGCACCTCGGACGGCTGATCGAATGGCTGGCCGGCCGCGGTCTGCCGGCAGTGGTAGATACCGACACCGCCACGCTCATCGGCCCGGCGGACGGCGTGCGGGTGGTCAGCCGGGACGACCTGCCCGGCCTCGTCGATCTCGTGGTGGTGCTCGGCGGCGACGGCACGCTGCTCGGCATCGCGGATCGCTTGGGAGGAGCGGGACGCCAGACGCCGATTCTCGGGGTCAACTTCGGCCGGCTCGGATTTCTCACCGAAGTCACGCTGCCGGAGATGCTCGCCGCCCTCGCGGCTGCCGTGGACGGAACCGCGCCGATACAGGAGCGCGCCATGCTGCACGCGCGCGCGATGAGCGGCGGCACCGCCTTCGCCGATCACATCGTGCTCAACGACGTGGTGATCACGAAAGGGGCGATCTCACGGCTCATATACCTCGCCGTATCGGTGGACGACCACTTCGTCACCAACGTCAAGGCCGACGGGCTGATTATCGGAACGCCCACCGGGTCCACCGCCTACAACCTTGCCGCCGGGGGGCCCATCGTGCACCCCGGCGTCGACGCGCTGGTAATCACGCCCATCGCACCACACACGCTGGGCAACCGGCCGATCGTCATCCCGGGTGGATCGGCGATCAGCGTGCGCGCGGCCGCGGATTCGAGCAAGGACGAGATGTTCGTCACGTTCGACGGCCAGACCGGCTTCCCGTTCGGATTGGAAGATGTCGTAATCGTCACCCGCGCCGAGCGCCGCCTGCGCCTCGTCGGCTCGCCAACCCGCGGGTACTACGACACCTTGCGGCAGAAGCTGCACTGGGGGGATCGGTGAAACATGTAATGCAAAATGCAGAATGCAGAATGCAAACGCTGCACGGTAGACGGGCGATCTTTGAAAGACGTAATGGCAAAATGCAAGATGCAAGATGCAAACGCTGCACACGGGTAGGCGGACGGCTTAGTGAAGCCCTCGGGATGCTTCTCGATTTCATTTTCTTCATTTTTCATTTTTCATTTTTCATTTCTCGCTACTTGCTCCTGAAGTACTCCACCTGAAACGCTCTGACCTTCGCCCGGTGCTCGTCGTAGGTGGTGGAAAACACGTGTGAGCCATCGTTGCGACTCACGAAGTACAGATAGTCCACCTCGGCCGGTTTGAGCACCGCTTCGAGCGATGGGCGGCCGGGAGCTGCGATGGGGCCTGGAGGCAGGCCGGCGTACTTGTAGGTGTTGTAGGGCGAGTCGAATGCCAGATCGGCGCGGGTCAGGTTGCCCGTGTACCGGCCCGCCTTCTGCAGCGCGTAGATCACGGTGGGATCGCACTGGAGCCCCATGCCGATCTTCAATCGATTCAGGTAGACCGCGGCCACCGTCGGTCGTTCCTCGGGCCGGGCGGTCTCTTTTTCCACGAGCGACGCGAGGGTAACGGCCTGGCGCACGGTCAGGCCTCGGCCAGCGGCGGCCTGACGCAGGTCGGGGCCGAAGACCTGCTCGAAGCGCGCGACCATCGAGCGCACGAGCAACTCGGCATTCGCGCGGCGCGGCAGTGGATACGTCTCCGGATACAAGTACCCCTCGAGGTCGGGCGCTTCGGGGTCGAGCGCGGCCACGAGCTTCGCGTTGCGCGCGGCGGCCTCGAACGAAGCGGCGGCGCCAAATCCCCGCGACTCGAACAGCTTCCCCATCTCGTGGATCGAGAGACCCTCGGGAAACGTCACAGGACGCAGGTAGACCTCACCGCGGGCGAGCTTCGAGATGACGTCGGCCGGCCGCAGCTCGCCCGTGAATCGGTACTCCCCCGCCTTCAGCACCCGGGCCTCGCCGCTCTTGAACACCGCGATGCGCCACGTCAGGGCGTCGCGGACGACGCCGGCTTCGACGAGCCGTCGGCCGATCGCCGCCGGCCCGGCGCCCGACTGCACCTCGACGAACTGCTCTGCCGCCTCGTACCCCTTGAAAGGCCGGTCCACGCGCGAGTAGACGACGCCAGCGGCAGCGGCGATGCCGACGAGCACCGCCAGGATGACAAAAATGAGGCGGCGCATCAGTCCTCGATGGCAGCGTGTGACGGCGTGGGGACGGTGCGGCCATCGAGGTAGTCCTGCAGGATGACAGCGGCCGATGCGGCGTCCAGCCGCGCCTTCCGCTTGCGCCAGTCACGCTCGGTCAGGGCCAGCCGGCTATCCGCCTCGTGGCTGCTGAGGCGTTCGTCCTGCAGGACGATCGGCACCGCAAGGACGGTGCGCAGCTGATCCACCATGCGACGCACGTGCTGCGTCTGCTCGGTATCCGATCCATCGAGCCGCTTCGGCAGGCCGACGACGATGACCTCCACACCCTCGTCCTCGGCCCCCAGTGCCGCGACGGCCTCGGCGAGGACAGCAGCAGCCGTGGTGTCGGACGACCCGCGCTCGATCGTGCGCAGCGGGCGTGCCAGCGTGCCCGATGGATCGCTGATCGCAAGGCCAACCCGCTTGAGCCCGAGATCCACTCCAACGATTCGCACGGCGTGATTATGACACTTCGTTCGCGCCGCACGTGCAATCGTCCGCCGCACTGCGTGGCCGAACGCCGCTGCACCCGATATACAATGAACGACACACAGCGCGAGCCGTGTTGCGGGGCCCGTCGGCCCGGCCGTCCGCCCGGGCGCTGGTCGTTGGAATTCCTGCACTGAGGTGTTCGCCGTGGGTTTGGGCGGCCCGAGCGCCGCGGAAGCGAAACAGCCATGAACTCGAGAGCCCGTCTCGTCCTTTTGTTCATCTCCGCGCCCATCGTGCTGCTGGTCGTGACCGGCGGGTTCATGAGCCAGGCAACCGCGTCGCGCGACGAGACCTACCGTCCCATGCGCGTGTTCCAGGAAGTGGTTCCGCTCATCCTCAGCAGCTATGTCGAACCGGTGAACAGCGACAGCATCATGCAAGGCGCCATGAACGGTCTGGCCGAGGGGCTCGATCCCGACAGCTCATATCTGACGCCCGCGCAGGTCGCCGCCTTCACGAGCACGGGACCGGCACCGAAGGGGAACGTCGGCCTCGAGCTGACGCGTCAGTACCTACCTGCGCGTCATCGCCGCGCGTGAGGGCTCGCCGGCCGCGCGGGCAGGCCTGAGGACCGGCGATTTCATCCGCGGCATCGACGGCAAGCCGACGCGCGAGATGTCCGTGGTGCTGGGGTCGCGGCTGCTGCAGGGGCCGCCAGGGTCGAAGGTCAGCCTGACCATACTGCGGGGCAACGCCGCCGAGCCACATACGGTGGAACTGGTGCGCGAGGTCACGCCGAACCTGGCGGTGACCAGCCGACTTGTGCGGCCCGGGATCGGTCTGGTTCGGGTACCGTCGTTCGGAGCGCACACCGCGGCGCAGATTCAGGAGCAGTTCGCCGCCGTCGGCAAGCAAGGCGCCGAACAGGTGCTGGTGGACTTGCGCGGCACCGCAGAAGGTGGACTCGATCACGGCATCGCTGCCGCGCGACTGTTCGTCGCGCGCGGCGTGCTCGCCACGCGAGAATCGCGCGCCGGAAAGACACCGATCCAAGCAGAGTCGAACGACGGAGGCGTCGCCCCTCCTGCCCTGCTGCTCGTGGACAATGGTACGTCGGGCGCAGCGGAGGTGTTCGCCGCGGCCCTCACGGCGAATGGGCGCACGACACTCATCGGCGAGCGGACGCTCGGCCGTGCGGCCACACAGGAGTTGGTGAAGCTGCCCGACGGCAGCGGGCTCTGGCTGTCGACCACGAGGTACCTCACACCGAAAGACGCGGTCATTCACGAGAAGGGGCTGAAGCCAGACGTGCTGGTGGAGTCTCCCGACGTGGAGTTCGGTGCCGAGCCGCCCGCCACGGATCCGATTCTCGAGAAGGCGATCGAGGCCGTCGGTCTCAAGCAGGCCGCCTGAGCACGGTTATCGCGTCCTGCCGCGAACGCTCCGTCCACCGGCGTTGGCGTAGCTGCAACATCGCAGGACCACTGCCGTTGCGTGCCTCCACGACGCCCTCGATGCTCGCCACATTCGCGTCGGGAGCGTTGAATCCCTTGACACGTGTAGACCGCTGCCGTATAACCCGTCTGGCTCTACCACGCACAGCGCGTCGCGCCGCCCGCGCGGCTTCAGGAGGTTTTGCATGAACAAGAGTGAACTGGTTGAAATCATCGCGAAAGATGCGGAGCTCAGCAAGAGCAGTGCGGCCGCCGCAGTCGATTCGTTCTTCACCGGCGTGACGAAGGCGTTGAAGAAGGGCGACTCGATCACCTTCGTCGGCTTCGGCACGTTCAAGACGTCGCAGCGCAAGGCTCGCACGGCGCGTAACCCGCAGACCGGCGCCCCGATCAAGATCAAGGCACGCCGCGTGGTCCGCTTCACCGCCGGGAAGACGCTGAAGAACATGGTCAAGTAGCCTCGCCCCCGCGTGCGCCCGTCATGCCGCGCCGGTGTCGTCCGGCGCGGGACGGTCGCGCCAGATCGCCCTCCTCCAGCTGCGCCGTTGACGCCTCTTCGAACCGGTTGCTATACTGACCGTTCGTCTATTGCCCGATCCGGGCAAGCCTAGGCGCGTAGCTCAGATGGTTAGAGCGCCTGCCTGACACGCAGGAGGTCGGCGGTTCGAGTCCGCCCGTGCCTACCATGTCGTTCGCGTCCGCCAGCCCGTGTCGCTGCCTGCACAACGGTAGGGTGTGAAAACGTCCAGAAGGATCGGCGCGCCGCAACGCTGTGCAGCCTCCCGCGAGTAGTCATTGATCCTAGAACTGCCATGAGCCAGGTGACTGTCACGCTGCCAGACGGCTCCGGCCGCAGCGTGCCCGCCGGAACCGCGGTGCGCGACGTCGCGGCTGCGATCTCGCCGCGGCTTGCCTCGGCGGCCCTGGCCGCGTACGTCGACGACCGGCTGGTGGATCTCACGTACCCCCTTACCGCGGACGCCCGCGTGCGCATCGTCACGGAGCAAACGCCCGAAGCGCTGGCGCTGTACCGCCACAGCACGGCGCATCTGCTGGCGGCGGCGGTCACGGCGCTCTTCCCGAACGCGCAGTGCGGGATCGGTCCCGCCACCGACGAAGGCTTCTTCTACGACTTCATCGTCGATCGCCCGTTCGTGCCGGAGGACCTCGCGGCCATCGAACGCAAGATGAAGGAACTCGCCGCGCAGGACCTGCCGTACGAGCGGCAGCTGTGGCCGCGCGAGGACGCCGTGGCGTTCTTCGGTGCGCGCGGCGAGGCGCTGAAGGTGCAACTGATCGAGGAGAAGACCGAAGGGCAGTCGCATGTGTCGGTCTACACCATCAAGGATCGCGACACGTTCGTGGATTTCTGCGTGGGTCCCCACGTGCCTTCGACGGGACGGCTGAAGGCCTTCACGCTCTTGACGACCTCGAACGCCTACTGGAAGGGGGACGCGAAGAACGCGCCGATGCAGCGCATCTACGGCACGGCCTTTTTCAGCGACAAGGACCTGAAGGCCCACCTCGCCCGGATTGACCAGGCGAAGCTGCGCGATCACCGCAAGCTCGGACGCGACCTCGGCCTGTTCATGTTCCACCCGTGGGCGCCCGGCACTGCGTTCTGGCTCGGCAAGGGAACGGTACTCTACCAGACACTCGCGAACTACATGCGCGAGGTGCTCTACCCCGCCGGGTACGTGGAGGTGAAGACACCGCTCATCTTCAACAAGGCGTTGTGGGAGACCTCGGGCCACTGGCAGCACTACCGCTCGAACATGTTCCTGGTGAAGTCGGAGGACGACCAGGAGATGGGCGTGAAGGCCATGAACTGCCCCGGGCACATGCTGGTGTTCGCCAGCCAGGGCCGCAGCTATCGCGACCTGCCGCTGCGCCTCCACGAGCAGACGCCGCTTCACCGGAACGAAGCGTCGGGTGTGCTGTCGGGCCTTACGCGCGTGCGGCAGTTCTCGCAGGACGATGCGCACTGCTTCGTACGAGAGGATCAGATCGGGGACGAGGTGGAGCGGCTGCTGCGGCTCGTGCAGCGGGTCTACCACGACTTCGGCCTGGTGCCGGAGATGAAGCTGTCGACGCGGCCGGCGGAATTCCTCGGCGAAGTCGCCACGTGGGACCACGCCGAGTCCGAGTTGCAGCGTGCGCTCGAGAGCGTCGGGGAGCGCTACACGGTCAACGCGGGCGACGGCGCGTTCTACGGTCCGAAGATCGATTTCGACGTGACCGACGCGATCGGCCGGAAATGGCAGTGCGCGACCATTCAGCTCGATTATCAGATTCCGCAGCGCTTCGACCTGAAGTACACCGGCGCGGACAACGCGGAACACCGGCCGGTTGTCATCCACCGGGCCATCTTCGGCAGCTTCGAGCGGTTCATCGCGATGCTGATCGAGCACTACGCGGGGGCGTTCCCGCTGTGGCTCGCGCCGGTGCAGGTCGCGGTGCTGCCGATTGCCGACCGACACGTCGAACATGCACGCGCGACGACCGAGCGGCTCGCTGCGGCCGGGCTCCGGGCCGAGCTGGACGAGCGGCAGGAGAAGATCGGATATAAGATCCGCGAAGCCCAGTTGCAGAAAATTCCGTACATGCTGGTGACGGGCGATCGCGAGGCCGCCGAGGGAACGGTGGCGGTGCGCACGCGCGCCGGCGGCGACCAGGGGGCGAGGCCGGTCGACGACTTCATTGCTGCGGCGCTGGAGGAGATTCACGCGCGCGCGAACGAGGGGCAGCCCGGCACGCCGTCGCTGGCCCATAACTGACAGAACCGAGGGAGGCTGCTATCGCTTTTGAACGTTCCGGCCGGCGTGACGATCGGGTCCGGGTGAATGAACGGATTCGCGTCCGCGAGATCCGCGTGATCGACGACACGGGGCAGCAGCTCGGCATCATGCCGCCGCCGCAGGCCATCACGATCGCACGACAGAAGGGCCTCGACCTGGTGGAGATTTCTCCCACCGCCGTTCCGCCGGTCTGCCGGATCATGGACTTCGGCAAGTACCAATACCAGGAACAGAAGCGGGCGCGCGAGGCGAAGAAGCACCAGAAAATCATCGAGGTCAAGGAAATCAAGTTTCGTCCAAAGGTGGACGAGCACGATTACCAGTTCAAGAAAAAGCACATCGAGCGCTTCCTGGCCGACGGCGACAAGGTGAAGGCGACGGTGTTCTTCCGCGGGCGTGAGATGGCGCACCCCGAGATCGGGCGGCGTATCCTCGAGCGCCTGATTGGCGAGTTGTCCGAGGTCGCGATGGCCGAGTCGGGGCCGCGGCAGGAGGGCAACCAGATGCACACGATCCTGACCGGCAGGTCCGACAAATCGGGCCGCCGGCCCTCAGCAGCGCCAGCCGCCGACGCGGCACGACGGCCTGCTCCGTCAACGACGGCTGCCGCTCCCGCCCCGGCGGGCGTGGCGCCCCTGGCCGGCTCGGTGGCAGCACCGCCGGCCCCGGAAGAAGGCTGAAGATGCCCAAGCTGAAGACCCATCGTGGCGCCGCAAAGCGCTTCAAGAAGACCGCCACGGGCAAGTTCCTCAGGAGCAGCGCCTTCAAGCGGCACATCCTGACGAGCAAGACGACGAAGGTGAAGCGCGCCCAGCGCGGCGACAAGCCGGTGACCCCGGGCGACGCGGTGAAGCTGGCGTTGATGCTGCCGTACAAATAGGGACCACGCCCACGCACGGGGATTAAGGGGCCAAGGGCTAAAGGGCAAGGGCCAAGGGCTAAGGGCCAAGGGGTAAGGGCTGAGGGAGGAATGTCGCGTAAGCCGCGCTCTTGCTCGCGGCGCAAGCTCGGATTGCCCGACCGTTTGCCGCTCCAGAACCTCTTGGCGTTTGCCGTGTGCCTTAGCCTTACATTAGCCTTAGTTAGCCGTTAGCCGTTAGCCGTAACAAGGGAAGAACGATGCCTCGAGTGAAACGCGGAACCGTCCGGCGAGCCAAGCGCAAGAAGCTGCTCGCCCGTACCAAAGGCTTCTACGCGACGAAGAGCAAGCTGTATCGCGCGGCAAAGGAGTCCGCCGACACGGCACTCAAGTACGCCTTCGTGGGGCGCCGGAACAAGAAGCGGGACTTCCGCCGGCTGTGGGTCATCCGGATCAACGCCGCCGCCCGCGAGAACGGGTTGACCTACGGGCAGCTGATCAACGGCCTGAAGCTCGCCGGCATCGGTCTCGACCGGAAGACGCTGGCCGATCTCGCCGTGACTTCCCCCGCCGCGTTCGCCAGCGTCGCCGCGCAGGCCAAGGCGGCGCGGCCGGCTGCCGCCGTACCGCCCGCTTCGTAATGCACAATGCACGATGCACAATGCACACCTGGCCAGCCGGGAGCCCTGCCGGTGCTGTGTGTTGTGCCTGCACGCGCGCTGCGGTAGCACGTCACTGAAGCGGACCCGCAGGCCGGCATACGGAGTGCCGAGATGAGAAGCTCGGCGGAGAATGCCTCGAACGCTTGTGTGTTGCCCCCGAGTTCGTGTGCATTGTGCATTGTGCATCGTGCATTTCACCGGTCAGTAACTCCTTCGTCCCATGACCGCCGTCGATAACCTGCGCGCCCGCTTCGACGAGCAGCTGGATGGCGCCGCGTCCGACAACGACCTCAAGGCACTCAGGGACCAGTACCTCGGACGGAAAGGCGGCGCCGTTGCGTCGCTGATGAAGGAGGTCGCCTCCGCATCGGCCGAGGAGCGTCCCGGCCTCGGCCGGCGTGCCAACGAGCTCAAGACGTACATCGAAGAGGCGCTTGCGGCGCGACGCAGTGCCCTCGATTCGTCACGGCCGCCGGCAGGGGCGGTCGACGTGACGCTGCCGGGCCGCCCGGCCGTCGTCGGCCATCGTCACCCGCTCACGATCCTGCGTGAGCGCCTCGAGGCGATCTTCGCGCGACAGGGGTACGAGATCCTCGACGGCCCCGAAACCGAGGACGACTACCACAACTTCGAAGCCCTCAACATGCCGCCCGATCACCCCGCGCGCGACATGCAGGACACGTTGTATCTGCGCGAGCCGTTTGCGCGCGCCGTGCGGCCCGTCGGTACTCCGGTTGGCGCGAGCGTGCGCGGGGATGCGGCGGAGCCTGACCGGCCTGCTACCCTGCTCCGGACGCACACCTCGGCGATGCAGATCCGTTATATGCAGTCGCACCGGCCGCCGGTCCGGGTGGTTGCGCCGGGACGCGTGTACCGCCGCGACAACCTGGACCTGACGCACACGCCGATGTTCCAGCAAGTCGAAGGCCTCGTCGTCGGCGAGCACGTGACCATGGGCGATCTGAAGGGGTCGATCATCGGCTGCCTGCGCGAGATGTTCGGGCCCGACACGCCGGTGATGTTCCGTCCGAGCTTCTTCCCCTACACCGAGCCGAGTGCCGATGTGTTCATCGGCTGCCGATCGTGCGGCCGCGCCGGCTGCGCGATCTGCAAGCGCACCGGCTGGATCGAGGTCCTTGGCTGCGGCATGGTGCACCCTGCGCTGTTCGAGGCCGTGGGCTATGACGCGCGGGAGGTGACCGGGTTCGCCTTCGGCATCGGCATAGAACGGCTCGCCATGCTGATGTATGGCGTCGACGACATCCGGCAGTTCTACGAAAACGACCTGCGCTTCCTGGAGCAGTTCTCCTTTTGAAGATCCTCGTCTCCTGGCTCCGTGAGCTCGTGGACGTCCCCGTGACGCCTGCGAGGCTGGCGTCAGACCTGCACATGGCGGGCTTCGAGGTCGCGTCTGTCGAACCGGCGCCAGGAGCGCCGGCGGAAGGGGACGATGCGGTGATCGATCTCGAGATCACCGCGAACCGTCCCGACTGCCTCGGCGCGCTTGGCATCGCGCGCGAGGTCGCGACGCTGTACGACACGCCGCTGAAGATGCCGAGCCTCTCGACGCTCGGCGAAGCCGACGCGACGCAGGCTGGCGATCTGCGGGTCACGATCGAGGATCCCGACCGCTGCCCTCGTTACTGCGGCGCCCTCGCTGAAGTGCAGGTCGCGCCGTCGCCAGCGTGGATGCAGCAGCGGTTGGCCGCAGCCGGCATCCGCGCCATCAACAATATCGTCGACATCACGAACTACGTGCTGCTCGAGCTCGGCCACCCGATGCACGCGTTCGATTTCGAGCGGCTCGCGGGGCATGAACTGCGCATCCGCACGGCGCGGCCAGGTGAACGCGTGACCACGCTCGACGGGCAGAACCGCGCGCTCGAGCCTGACATCCTCGTCATCGCCGACGGGACGCGCCCGCAGGCGATCGGCGGCGTGATGGGAGGTGCGGACAGCGAAGTGTCCGGCACGACGCACCTGATCGCGCTCGAAAGCGCCTGGTTCGAGCCGAGCGGCATCCGCCGCACGAGCAGGCGCCTCGGGCTTTCGACGGAAGCGTCGTACCGGTTCGAGCGCGGGGCCGACATCGAGGCACCGCCACTCGCGCTGGCCCGCGCGTGCGCGCTGCTGGAGAAGACCGGTGCCGGCCGCGCCCTGCCCGGTTTCGTCGACGCATATCCGGCGAAGCGCGAGCGCAGGCTGGTGGCGATCGATACTGCACGCGTGGCGCGGGTTCTTGGGGCCAACGTACCCACGTCCGAAATCACGAGGACGCTGGAGGGCCTGGGGTTTGGCGTGGTGCCGCAAGCGGCCTCCGTGGACGCGGTGTCCGTCCCGAGGCCGGACGCAGAGAGCAGCACGTGTCTCAGTGTCACCGTACCGTCGTGGCGCATCGACGTCGGGCGCGACGTCGACCTGATAGAGGAAATCGCCCGGCACTTCGGGTACGACCGCCTGCCCACCACGTTCCCGACCCTCGAGCAGACACCCGCCGAACCAGACGGACGGCTGCAGCGCGACCGGCTGGTGCGGCGTCTCGCCGCGGCGGCCGGGTTCGCCGAAGCCGAGACGTTCTCATTCGTCGAGCGCGCGGCGGCGTTGTCGTTCGCCGTCGCGTCGGACCTGGTGGACATCCTCAACCCACTTTCCGAACAGTTCGCCGTGCTGCGGCCGTCGCTGCTGCCAGGTGTGGTCGATGCTGTCGCTCACAACCGGCGGCGTGGGCAGGAGGACGCGCGCCTGTTCGAGCTCGGCACGGTGTTCACCACGGGAGGCGGTGAACGGCGCGCGCTGGCGCTCGCCTGGGTCGGCGCGGGCACCCCCGGACACTGGAGCGGCAGCGGCCGGCCGGTCGACTTCTTCGACATGAAGGGCGCCGTGGAACTGATTGCCGCGGGGCTGGGGATCACGGTCGAGTTGACGCCGGAGGAGCGTCCGTATCTGGTCCGCGGACGCGCTGCGGCGGTGCTCGCGGGGGCGACCGCGGGCCGGACGATTGGCGTAGTCGGGCAGCTCGCGCCGGCGTTGGCAGCGGCGCGCGACGTGCCCGCGCAGGCCGAGATTTACGTGGCCGAGGTCGACCTCGACGCCATGATCGATGTTGACTCGTCGGTCCTGATGTTCAGGTCGGCGCCCCCGCCGCGCCACCCCGCTGTCGTGCGCGACATTTCGATCATCGTCGACGACGTCTTGCCCGCGGCAGTGGTTCGTGGCACCATTCACGCCGCAGCGCCTGCCACGCTCCTGCGCGTGCGGGAGTTCGACCGGTACCAGGGCAAGGGCGTTCCCGAGGGATGCGTCAGCCTCTCCTACCGGTTCACGTTCCAGGCGCCTGACCGCACGTTGACCGATGCGGACGTGCAGCGCGCGATGACCGACATCGTCGAGGCGCTCATACGCGAGCATGGGGCGGTGCAGAGATGACCCGATTCCAGGCTGCGAGCCTTTACCGCTACGGAGTTCGTTGTTCATGGCTAAGACGATGGGACGCACTGTTGATCTCGAACCAATTGACCGCCTCGAAGAGAAAGTCCGTCAGCTCGTCGGGATGATCGAGCGGCTGCGCGGGGATCAGGCACGGCTGACGCAGGAGAACCAGCGGCTCGCAAACGAGCTGGAGATGACGCACGCGCGTCTCGCGGAGGTGGAAGGCGTCAGCGTCGAGCTCACGAGCCTGCGTGACGAGCGCGAGGTAATCCGCGGACGGGTGGCCGAGATGCTCGAGCAACTCGACGCGCTGAGTCTATGAGAACCCGAGGCGGCGTGCGGCACGGTCGACGCGGCAGGCTATTTCCGGCCTTCGACCCGACGTGCGCTGTCGCCTCCAGCCTGCAGCCTGCGGCCTGAACCGTGTCCGATTCCTCCGAACGCGTCGTGCCGGTATTCATCCAGGGGCAGCGGTATCCAATCCGCAGCACGCTGGATCCCGCGTACATCGCGGAGCTGGCGGCGTACGTCGACGAGAAGATGAAGGCCGCCGCGGAAAGCGGGACGGCGCACGACACGCTGCGCCTCGCGGTGCTCGCGGCGCTCAACATCGCGGACGAGATGTTCCGATGCCGGGAGGCCGCCGGCGAGCGCGCGCGGGCGGTGGTGGATCGGACGCGGGCCATCGAACAGATGCTGGACGCGGCGCTGCATTCGTAGAGGGGCCAAGCCCCCGGGGCGCTTCGGCGCCGCGGCCTGCGCCCTCGGCGGTCCACCCCTGTCGCGGCGCTGTCGCCGGTCCGGCGTTGTCGCATCGATTCGCACTCCGCCACCGTACCGAGACATCCTTCACGCCGCCGCGCCTGCGCACCGCTGCGCAGCCTGTCTTCGTGCGCGTGTGGCCCTTGACGATCGAGCGGGGCCGGGCTAGGATCACGTTGCTTCTGCTTTGCCCGTGATGGTTCGGAGGCTTGGTTGAGCCAACGCTTCTTCCAAGCGAATCGCGACGTCGCCTGTTGTGCATGCCTCCGCAGCGAGGAAGCCTTGATGGCGGCTTAACACAGCGGTTCCACCTGCACTTGCAGGTTCATCCAACCTCCCCACACGGCAAAGCGGGGCCTTTCTTCTCCTGGATCCCTCCTAGTAGCCAAGTTGGCGCGGGTTCCCCCTGCCCCGCCCTGTTCTTCCCGGGCCCGGAACCCGACAGCGTGGGTTCGGATAGAGGAGCTATGGGCGGCGAACTGCTGAAGTATGTGGTCGACGCTGCGGTGGTGCTGGGCGCCGGGGCGGCGGTGTTCGCGTTGTGGGTCGCGAACCGCAAGCGCATCGCGGCGGAAACCCTCGGTCGCGCCGAAGAGCAGGCCTCGCGCGTGCTGCGCGACGCGGAGCGCGAAGCCGAAACGCGCCGCAAGGAAGCGCTGCTCGACGCCAAAGAGCGCGCGCACGAGCTGCGGCTCGAGGCGGAACAGTACGCACGCGATCACCGGCAGCAGATCACCACGATCGAGCAGATTCTCACGCGACGTGAATCGGTTCTGACCGAACAACTCGACAAGGTTGAACGCGCCGACTCCGAGCTCGGTCGGAGGGTCGCTGCGCTCGCCGACCGCGAGCGGAGTGTCGAAGCCACCGCTCGCAAGTACGACGAGCTCGTCGCCACCCAGCGGCGCGAACTCGAACGCGTCTCGGGCCTCACCGCGGAGTCGGCACGCGAGCTGCTCTTGCGGCAGATCGAGGCCGACGCCCGGCGTGACGGCGCGAATCTGGTGAAGCGGCTCGAGGCCGAGGCGCGCGAGCAGGCTGAAGGCACTGCCCGCTCGATCATCACGCAGGCGATCCAGCGGTCGGCCGCCGATCACACGATCGAAACCACCGTCTCGGTGGTGGACCTGCCGAGCGACGATCTGAAGGGCCGCATCATCGGCCGGGAGGGCCGGAACATCCGCGCGCTCGAGCTCGCCACCGGCGTCGACCTCATCGTGGACGACACGCCTGGCGCTATCATCCTCTCGGGCTTCGATCCGTACCGGCGGGAGATTGCACGCCGCGTGATCGAGCGCCTGATTGCCGACGGCCGCATCCACCCCGCCCGCATCGAGGAAGTCGTCGAGAAGGTGAAAGCAGAGATGGAGGACGCCGTCCGCAAGGACGGCGAAGCCGCCGCGTTCGAACTCGGCTTGCACGACCTGCACCCGGACGTGTTGCGCCTGATGGGACGCCTGCGGTTCCGCACCAGCTACGGGCAGAACATCCTCCATCATTCGCGCGAGGTAGCCTACCTCGCGGGCATCATGGCACGCGAACTCGGAATCGACGCGACGGTCGCGATCCGCGCGGCGTTTCTCCACGACATCGGCAAGGCCATCGACCGCGACATCCAGGGGACGCACCTCGAACTCGGCCTGAATTTCCTGAAGAAACATGGCGAGTCCGAGCCCGTGCTGCAGGCCGTCGCCGCCCACCACATGGACATCGACTGGCCGTCGCTCGAGGCGATGATCGTGCAGGCGGCCGACGCGATCTCGGCCGCACGCCCGGGGGCGCGGCGCGACATCCTCGAGTCCTACATCAAGCGGCTCGAGAAGCTCGAAGGCATCGCCGATTCGTTCAAGGGCGTGTCGAAATCGTTCGCGCTGCAGGCCGGACGCGAGATCCGCATCATGGTCGAGAGCGACAAGGTGACCGACGAGGAGGCGATCTGGCTCTCGAAGGACATCGCGCGGCGGATCGAGAACGAGCTCGAATACCCGGGCCACATCAAGGTGACCGTCATCCGCGAGACGCGGGCGGTTGACTACGCAAAGTGACGGGCTCAGGATCTGCGAGCATTACCGTTGCCGATCTCGGCGAGCACGACCTGATCGATCGGATCACGAGACGCCTGCCCCTCGCGCCCGACTGGCTCCTGGTGGGTCCCGGAGACGATGGGGCGGTGGTGAGCCCGAAGCGAAACGAGCTGGAGGTCATCACGACCGATGCATCCGTGGAGGGCGTGCACTTCGACCGCAGATTCGTCCCGCCCGCAGCCATCGGCCATCGGGCGCTCGCGGTCAACCTGAGCGACCTGGCCGCCATGGGCGCGACGCCGCGCCTTGCGACCCTTTCGCTGGCCATGCCAGGCCCGCTGCCCGTCACGGACTTCGAGGGCGTGGTGGAGGGACTGCTGGAGCTCGCACGCCGGCACGATACGACGGTGGTCGGCGGGAACCTGTCACGGTCGCCGGGGCCGCTCGTGGTCGATGTGATGGTCATGGGGACGGTGAGGCCGCGCCGGGTGCTCACGCGTGCCGGAGCACGGCCGGGCGACATCGTGTTCGTCAGCGGCAGCATCGGCGCTGCGCGCGCCGGGCTGGCGATGTGCGCGGGCGACGCTGGCGACGGCGCGGGCGGTAGCGGGTGGGACGCCGTGTCTGACGACGACGCCCCGACGCCGCGCGGCCGGTATCTACGTCCGGAGCCGCGGGTCCGCCTGGGGGTGCTCCTCGGACGCAACCAGGCGGCTACCGCATGCATGGACCTGAGCGACGGCCTCGCAGACGGCCTGCGCGGACTCGCGCGTGCGAGCGGCACAGGCATCACGGTCGATGCCGATGCGGTCCCACTGGATCCTGAGGCGCGCGCCTTCTTCGAGAGCGATGGCCGCGATGCGGTTCTGGAGGCGGTCGCCGGAGGCGACGACTACGAGCTGCTGTTCACGGTATCCCCGCGGCGACAGGGCCGGCTGCGCGCGGTCGCGCGGCTCGCGCGCGGGCTGACGTTCACACGCATCGGGATCGTCACGCGCGATCCCGCGATCGTGCTCAGGCGGCGCGGACGTGACGAGGCGCTGCCGGCGAGCTTTGCTCACTTCGGCGGGCCTATATCGTGCTGATCTCCCGGATCCTGTGGCGGAAGGTGCTCGCGACGCTGATCGTCGTGATGGCCTTCGTGTTCCTGTACGAGACGCGGATCCTCGACTCGCGTTTCGGCCTGCGGCTGGGTCCCGTC
The DNA here is from genome assembly GCA_963739995.1 of Vicinamibacteria bacterium. Taxonomy (GTDB): domain Bacteria; phylum Acidobacteriota; class Vicinamibacteria; order Vicinamibacterales; family JAENWD01; genus CAVUCH01. The sequence continues at coordinate 308,729 of CAVUCH010000004.1, forward strand.
GCCGACGTGGGACCGCTGCCAGCGCAAGGCACGCGTCTGACGTTCGGCGCGACCGCGTACTGCAAGGGAACGACGACAGCCTCTGGCGTCAACGTCCGGTCGGGCATTGCGGCTGCCGACCCCGCGCTGCTGCCCGTCGGATCGGTCGTCCAGGTGGATGCGCCGGGCACGCGCAACGACGGGGTCTACACGATCATGGACACCGGGCCGAAGGTCAACGGCCGTCACCTGGATCTCTACATGTGGAGCTGCCACGAGGCGCTTGCATTCGGCCGGGTAGACGTGTCGATTGTCGTCCTGCGACTCGGGTGGAGCCCGCAGGCGAGCTCCCCCGGCATCATCGACCGGTTGTTCCGCAGACGGGAAGCGACGGTGCCGGTGCAGGTTCCGGACGTGCCGCCGCAGGTCCCTCCGGCTACGCTTCCTGATGTTGCCCCTTCGGTGAACCCGCCTGGCTCAGTCCCATGATCGGGTCGTGAGCGTCGAACCGTTCCTACGAGCTGACCGTATCGCCCGCTCCGACAGCGAACCCGAAATACGCGCTCACCGCGGCAATGGCGGCGTGCAGTGCGACGTCGGCCCCATAGATGGGGATCAGGCCAAAGGTTGTGTTGAGCCCCGGGATCAGCCCCATCACGGTGAGCAAGCCGTACGACACCGCCACGATCCGGGCATAGCTGACGGCCGAGAAGGCGCCAGCGTACGCCGCGAGCCCGAGCACGCCAAAAAGGAGGTGTACCAGGTTGTGCAGGATGTTCACCGGAAACAGCCCGAGCACGAGCCCGTAGCCTTCGCTCACGACCAATGGCGGCGCGTCCGTGTGGATCGAGTGGATCATGCCGGGCACGAAGCCGGCTATTCCGACGAGGCCAAACGCAACCCCGAGCGCGAGTGCAAATGCACGAAAGTTCATGAAAACCTCCGCTGCGCACGGAGCAAGGAAAATGCCGAGCGGCGCTTGCAGCGTCGGACACCGTTCGACGACAACCGTTAGCTGTGCACAGCGGTGCCAGGGCCCTGACGTGGCGCCGGCCCCGCACGGTCGATGACCCTAGACAGGTAAGCGTCCGGGTCCGGAGAACGAAGCGCCTCGGCCACTCGCCCGCCCAGCCCCTCCAGGCGGGCTATGAAGCCTTGCTGGCCGTCTCGCGAAACTGCAGCTGGTACAGCTTGAAGTAGATGCCTCGCTGGCTCAGCAGTTCCTGGTGCGTGCCGCTCTCCCGCAGCACGCCCTTGTGCAGCACCAGAATGCGATCCATGTCCTGGATCGTCGAGAGCCGGTGGGCAATCGCAACCGTCGTCCGGCCCCGCATGAGCACCTCGAGTGCCTCCCGGATGACGCTCTCCGTCTCGGTGTCGACACTGGACGTGGCCTCGTCCAGCACCAGCACCGGGCGGTCGAAGGCGAGCGCCCGCGCGAACGAGAGCAGCTGCTTCTGCCCCACCGACAGCGAGGCGCCGCGTTCACCGAGCGTCGTCTCCAGGCCCGCCGGCAGCAGGCTGATGAAGCGGTCCGCTCGCACCGCCGCGGCCGCACGCGCCACATCAGAGTCCTGGAGCCGCGTCTCACCGAGGCGGATATTCGCGCCGATGCTCCCCGAGAACAGGTGAACGTCCTGCAGCACGAGGCCGAACAGGGCCCGCACGTCCTCGAGCGCGAGCTCGCGGATATCGGTCCCATCCACCAGGATCCGTCCTCGGCTGACGTCGTAGAACCGCATCAACAGGTTGATGATCGTCGTCTTGCCGGATCCCGTCGCCCCGACGATGCCGAGGCGTCCGCCTTGGAGCACCTCGAACGAGACGTCGCGCAGCACGTAGTCCTCGCCGTGATACGCGAACCACACGTGATCGAACACGATGTGCGGGGACTGCGCGGGATCGCGACGTCCGGGCACGGCGGGCGACGTGATACGCGCGGGTTCGTCGATCAGCTTGAAGATCCGCTCGGACGAGGCCATCGCGCTTTGCAGCACGTTGAACTTCTCCGACATGTCGCTGATGGGACGGAAGAACCGCGAGGAGTACTGCAGGAAGGCCACCAGCGCCCCCAGCGTCAGCGTGCCCGCCATGACCTGGAGGCCGCCATACCAGATGATGAGGGAGGCTGCCATGGCTCCGACGATTTCAATCGCCGGGTAGAACACCGCGTAGTAGAAGATCGAGTCGATATTGGCGTCACGGTGCTGCGCGTTGATGCCCTCGAACCGCGCGTAGTTCATCTCTTCGCGCCGGAACAGCTGCACCGTCGACATGCCGGTGATGTTCTCCTGAAGGAACGCGTTGATCCGCGCAATCCACATCCGGACAGTGCGGTAGCTCTCGCGCACGTTCCGTCTGAACCACTGCGTCACGATCACGATCAGCGGCAGAACGGCGAAGCTGGTGAGGGCCAGCTGCCAGTCCATCAGCAGCATCACAATCATGATGCCGGCAAGGGTGAACACGTCACCGAAGATGGCTACGACGCCGGCCGTGAAGAGGTCGTTCAGCACGTCGACGTCGGTGGTCACGCGCGTCATGAGGCGGCCAACCGGATTGCGGTCGTAGAAGGCGAGATCCAGGCGCTGGAGCCGCTCGTAGATCTGCATGCGCAGGTCGTACATGATGCGCTGCCCGGTGGTCTGCATCAGCCACGTCTGCAGGTACTCGAGGCCGAACGAACCGAGGAGCACGATCATGTACTGGATGGCGATGAGTCCGATGCCCTCCAGTTGGCCGACGGCTATGTGCTGGTCGATCGCGCGCTTCATGAGAAACGGCGGCACCAGCTGCAACACCGAGTTGGTGACGATGGCGGCCAACGCGAGTGCCGCCTGCCACCGGTACGGCCGCAAATACGCCAACAGCCGCCGCATCAGGCGGGCGTCGTACGCCTTGCCCAGGATTTCTTCGTCAGAAGACGACATGATAAAAACGAGTTAATGAAAAATGGAAGATGAAGAATGACAAACACGGCGCAATCGATCGCGCGACGCTCATCAGCCCGTTTCCTTTTTCATTCTTCCTTCTTCATTTTTCATTTCATTGCTGTGACGCCAACTCCTCTTCGAGCAACTGCTGGCGATACAGCTCCGCATACAGGCCTCCCGCCGACACGAGTGAGGCGTGCGTGCCGCGTTCGGCGATTCGGCCGCTCTCGAGCACGAGGATCTGATCGGCCTCGCGAACGGTGGAGATCCGGTGCGACACGATGATCGACGTGCGCTTCTTCATCACGTCGCGGAGACGCGACAGGATTTCCTCTTCGGTGTAGGTGTCCACCGCCGAAAGCGCATCGTCCAGGATCAGGATGCGCGGGTCGAGCGCGACGGCCCGCGCAAGCGCCGTCCGCTGCTTCTGGCCGCCGGACAGGGTGATGCCCCGCTCCCCCACTGTCGTCGCGTACGCCTGCGGGAAGTCGGCGACGTCCTTGTCGAGTCGAGACACCGCGGCGGCGTCCTTCACGGCACGCTCGCGACCCTCCAGCGGGAGAGAGGCGACTACCGGCGAGAACGCCACGTTGTCCCCGAGCGTGTCGGAGAACAGGAACGGTTCCTGCGGGACGAAACCGATCGCGCCACGGAGGACAGAGAAGGGGATTTCGCGCACGTCGGTCCCGTCGATGAAGACCGACCCAGGCTCGGGATCGTGCAGGCGCGGCAGCAGGCTGATGAGCGTGGATTTGCCGGATCCGGTCGCACCTACGAGCGCGACCGTCTGGCCCGGTTCGATGACGGCGGAGATGCCGTCGAGCACGCGCCGGCCGTTGTAGGAGAACGTCACGTCGCGGAATTCGATGCGTCCGGTGATCAGACCGCCCGGCGCGGGCTGAAGTCCGCTGCGGGCGCCGTCGAAGCCCGGATCCACAATCGCGGGCGGCTGCTCCATCACCTGAAGCATGCGATTCCATGAGGCGAGGCCGCGCTGGATCATGTTCGTCACCCAGCCGAACGCGATCATGGGCCAGGCGAGCATCACGAGATACGCGTTGAACGCGACGAGATCGCCGATCGTGATGCGGCCCTGGATGACCTCCCGGCTCCCCTGCCACAGCACCAGCAGCGCACCTATCCCGAGGAAGAGAGTCATGCTCGGAAAGAACAGCCCCTGCAGCCGGATGAGGCCACGGTTCCGGCTTACATACTCTTCGTTGGCACGCCGGAAACGCTCCAGCTCGGAGGCCTCCTGCCCGTACGCCCGTACGACGCGCACGCCCGAGAGGGCTTCCTGGACGACCGCGCTGATGTCGGAGAGCTGTGCCTGGATGGTCTCGAAGCGGCGGTGAATGGCGCTCCCGAACACCTTGACGGAGATCGAGACGAAGGGCAGCGGCACGAGCGCCACCAGCGTCAGCCATGCATCGATCGTCAGCATCATCGTGATGGCGATGACGAACGTGAGGATCGTCGACGCCGAGTACATCACGGACGGACCGATCATCATGCGCACCGCATTCAGGTCGTTGGTGGCGCGTGACATCAGGTCGCCGGTGCGGTTGCCCTGGTAGAACGAGAGCGGAAAGCGCTCGAGGTGGCTGAAGAAGTCGTTGCGCAGGTCGTATTCGATGTGGCGCGAGATGCCGATGACGATCCGCCGCATCAGGAAGCGGAAGACGCCGCCGATGATGGCGAGCCCGAGCAGCACCAGGGCGTAGTAGGCCAACTTGCCGCGCGTCACCCCCGCGGCGAGATCGTCGACCGCGTGCTTCAGCACCCACGGAGAGAGCTGCTGGATGCCTGTGGCCGCGGCGATGCACAGCAAGCCGGTAGCGAAGGCGCGGCGGTAGCGGGCGAGGTAGGGCCTCAATCGGCGCCAGGGCCCCGCGCCCGGCGGTCGGAGGGCCATGAGTCTTCAGTATAGGGCACCGGATTCCGCGATCCGATTGTGGTATCCTGCTCCCGCCCTACCTACAGCCGGCAGCCGCGAAACCCCGACGCGATGAGCTGCCCGGCGTCCAGTACCCCGGGGCAGAATTCGTAAGAGGATCATGCGCAAGCTCTTTGTGTGGATGGTAGGCGCCACGGTGCTGGCGATGACGGCTGGAACCGCCAGCGCGCAGTACGGCCCACAAACGCCCGGCGTGTCGTCGGGAGTAACGGGCGCCGACTACCACGTCGAGCTTTCGTACTCCCTCTGGCGTCCGAGCCGGACCATCCTGATTGCGAGCGAGTCGCTCGGCATCCTCGGCGACAGGATCGACGCGGTGGCGGACCTCGGCTTCGACACGGAAACCTTTCAGGACTTCAAGGTCGTGCTGCGTGCGTCACGGAAGTTCAAGTTCCGCTTCGGCTTCACGCCCATCAAGTACGACGGCGACACGATACTCACGCGCACCATCGTCTTCAACGGTCAGCGGTACACGATCGGGCTGCCCGTGACATCCGAGCTGGATTGGAAGTCGTGGCGGTTTGGCGCGGAGTACGACTTCATCTCGCGGTCGCGGGGCTTCTTCGGCGTCATCTTCGAAGGAAAGTACACCGACCTGAACCTGCAGCTGCAGGCGCCGCTCATCGCGGAGTTCACGCACGTCAAGGTTCCAATCCCCACGATCGGCGCCATCGGCCGCGTGTATGTCGCAAGGAATGTTGCACTGACCGCCGAAGTCACCGGGCTGGCGCTGACGATTCAGGACGACAGCGGCAAGTACCTGGAAGTCGATCTGAACGCGCAGTTCAACTTCAACGAGAATTTTGGTGTCCAGGGCGGCTATCGCGCGCTGACGGTTGAGTATGAGGTGGAGCTGGATTCGGGCGAGCTGGACCTGAACGGGCTGTACTTCGGCGGCGTCGCGCGGTTTTGACGCCGGGGCTGCGGCCGGGTTCCCGCGATTATCGAATCTGAAGCCACACGCCCAGGAAGCGATCGTCACGGCTCGCGCGATCGACCGCCGACGGGCGGAACCCGGCTTCGCTCGTCACGCGTAGAGGTACCCCACCCTGGAGCAAGGGGGGGTCGACCGGGCGTTCTTCGCCCGGTCCGAGATCGAGCGTGGTGCTCCAGCGGCCGGCCGTTAGCACGATGCGATTCTTCGCGCCCCCATTTCGGACCAGCAAGCCGCGCCGCGCATGCACCGATGTGCGCTCGATGACGACGGCCGCCGACGCGCCGCCGCCCACCCACCAGCCTTCCGCCTCCGCCCATGCCCCTTCGTCAAGGAACCACACCAGCACATCGCCGTAGCGCATCGCGCGACGCGCGACGGTGGCAGGCTGGGGGCTGCTGAACGCCTGGATCCGCAGCGACACCTGATGAATGGCGCGTACCGCAGAACCGTCGCCTTCGATGGTCAGCACCTGCGCGCCGGCGGGCAAATCGAGCAGCATCGGCGTGGCACCGGGCGCCACGCCGTCGAGCGCCGTCCGCAGAAACGGCGCCACACGACGGCCAACCGTGGCCTCGATGGTTCCGGAGAGCGCAGCTGGCCCATGTGCGAGCACCCTGTACTGACCGGCCGGAAGGTTCCGCCCAACGAACAACAGGCGCTCGTGCGGCCGCGGGTCACGGCGCACCGCAGAGGGCACCGGTACGTCGGCAAAAGCCTCAGCCGCCGGTTCGCGTCGAATCGCGGGGAGCCGCAACACCGTCCCGCGAACCGCAGCCGCGCGCGCAATGCCGGAAAACCCCGTCCCGCGCTCGAGAGACACCGCACCGGCGACACGCCACCCGAGCGTCGCGCCGATCGTCACCGTGCAGGCCAGCGCCAGCCACAGGTAGGTCGTGACGGCGCTGCCACGTGCGGACCGCACGAGCCTGCGGCAGACGAGCCATGACACGATTCCGGACGCCCCCCACATCGAGGCCTGCATCGCGGTGACCGCGGCGGTGTTCCTGAACAGCGACGGCACCGCGCGCGGCAGGTTGACGAGCGGCGCCGCGCGGTCCATCCAGAGCGCAAAGCCGTCGCGCACGTTGTATACGAGCGCACCGCGATCCACCCAGGCGAGCGCGACGGCAAGCGCGACGCTGGTACCGAGCAGCACGCTGAACGTTCCCCTTCCGGGCGACCTGGTGCGCGCCCACTGCGCCGCCGCGGCCAGGCCGAACGGCAGCAGGACCGGGACCATGAAGCGCACGGGCGAACTGTGCCCACCCCACCACATCTGATGACCGGCAACGGCCACGGTGTAGGGCACAGCGACGAGCAGGAGCTCGCTCGTGAGCCGGCGGTGTGCCCGCCACAAGGCGGCCATCCCGATGAACGCCACCAGGTATACCGGTGCGTTCGGCAGCAGGCCGAACTGCTGATCGACGAACAGTCCCGCCAGCCCGCGAGGTGCGCGAGAGAGGGTCGTTTGCGTATGTCCGCCGTATGGGGCGGCGGGGTTGAACTCGCCGTAGATCGCGTAGAAGAACCACAGCCAGGCGGCGGCACTGAGGACCGGGATGGCGAGAAACGCGAGACCTCTCCAGAGACGCGTTCGCACTCGTGACGACGGCGGCGTGTCTGCGTTCTGCCACAGGCGCAGGAGGATCAGGCCGCCGAGGGCTCCCGCAAGAAGGGCGTACCGCGTGTGCAGCCAGGGCAACAGGGCCAGGGCGGCCCCGTGCCCTGCGGCGCGCCACCGGCTCTCGCATGGCGTGTCCGGGAAGGCCAGTGCATACACTCCGGTCATCACGAGCACCGCCGCGGGTCCGTCCGGGAACACCGTGAACGCCTGGAAACAGAAGGGAACGCTCAGCGCCACCGCCGACCACCCCGCCCAGGCAGCGGCGGGGCTCCCGGTCATGCGCCATGCCGCGCGCCACAGAAGAGCTGCGCCGAGCGCCGAGACGATGGAGAGAAACACGACCACACCCGGGTACCCGGCAATCGCAAACGCGGGTAGCACGACAGCGGCCAGGCCGGGTGCGTGGATGGAGTAGATCTCGTGGTCGAGGCCCCGTCGCAGGTAATCGGGCTTGAGGTCGCGGCCGATGTACGCCCGGTAGTCGCCCCGACGGTGGTTGTTCTCGATCTTCAGGTCGCCGTCGTAGAGCAGGCTCTGTGTCATCACGATGTAGTGCGGTTCATCCCCATCGGGCAGCACGGGCGCGATGCGCCACGCGGCGGCCATGTACAGGGCCGACGCCAGCAGGAACGCGAGCACAAGCTGCGTGGCGGGAGGGGCATCGAGCACCAGGGTCCATACGGCGCCCGCCGCCCGGGCGAGCAGGAGACACCCGATGAGGATCCATGCCGCGGCCGCGAGCGGACCGTTCCAGAGCAGAAAGGCTGCGGGAATGGGCAGAGGCAGCCAGGGCAGCCACGGAAGGAACGCCAGGTACAGCGGCCGCAGTCGAGCGGGTGACACCGGCAGGAGGTGCGCGAGCACGAGGGCACCGGCGATGAAGGCAACCAGCAGGCGTGCCGGCGGCAGGACCGCCAGGCGCTCGGTCGCGGTCTCACCGATCGCGGAAACGGAGCCGAGCGTCAGCCAGAGACCGACCGCGGCGACGGCGAGCGGCAGCAGGCGCAGAAGACGGTCCCGCCACGTCATGGGCGCGGCAGCAATCGATAGAGGCGCACCTGCTCGTCCCCGCTGACCCATACGAACTCGCCGCTCGCCTCCATCGTACGCGGCTCGGGATGGAAAATATTGGCGTCGAAGAGGTGCAGCGGATTCCGGGGCGCCTGGTGCACCACCCACGCGAGGATCCACGCGTTCAGGGAGTAGTCGCCATTGTCAACGCGTGACCGGCGGCCGGGAGCAGCCGCCAGCGGCCACGTGTGGGCGGCCGCAAGCAGAGCGAACATCGCGAAGGTGGCCGCGTGGCGCCGGACGCTCATCCGCAGATTGCTTGCACGGCGCCGCGAGCACGTCGAACAGCGCCGCGTGCAGGTGGGTTACTGTCTGAAGACATCACCGCCCCTTTGCGCGCGTAGACCCTCCCGTCGCAGTCGGCTTGGGCGCCTTCGTGCCCGGCGTGACCTCGTTCGTTCGCGGCGGCTTCCTCCGGGAGGGTGTGTTCGTCCGTTTTTTCGACGTCATCTTCGACCGGCTGGGTGCGGGCTCGGGCGGCGCCGCAACCGACGACTTCGCGCCCTTCGAGAGCCCGGTCGCACCCAGCTCGCCGTAGAGGCGCCGATAATCCTCGGCGGTTCCCACGATGCGCTTCACGTAATTCTGCGTCTCGGGGTAAGGGATGTCGTCGATGAACTCGTCTCGCGCGATGCCCGGCCGCGCTGCGACCCAGCGCGCCACCGCGCCCTCCCCGGCGTTGTAGCTGGCAAGCGCCAGGTGTGTCCCGCCGTCGAACCGCTCCACCATGTCGGCGAAGATGGCCGTTCCAAGCCGGATGTTCGTGTCTGGGACCGTCAGCATCGCCGGCCGGAAGCGCCGCAGCCCGATGCGCCTGGCGTATCTCGACCCGGTGGACGGCAGAACCTGCATCAATCCGACCGCATTCGCGTGCGACCTGACTTGCGGGTCGAAGGTTGATTCCTGCGCCGTCAGCGCCGCGATCATGTATGGATCCAGCCCGCGCACCTTCGAGTGCCGCTTGATCTGATCCCAGAACGCAACCGGAAAAAGCACCTTGAGCATCTCGATTGGCAGGTCTTCCCCACCAGACGTGATGTACTGCGGGTACGCCCGCTTCATGGCGTTGATGCCGCGGCGCAGATCGCCGGTCCGGGAGTAGATCAAGCCCAGGGTCGCCTGAATCGCCGCCGAGTCGCCCCACGCCCGTTGCGCATATTGCAGCTCATTCAACGCGTCGTCATAGAGCTCGTGCGCGATCAGCGCGCGGATGGTCCGTGCAGTCGGCGGCAGGGCCGTGCTGCTGCCGCCGTCCATCGAACCGGCCGGCGCAGCAGATGCGGAAACCGCGACCGCGGCGGAAGGCTTGACGCCCCGCTGGGCCAGGACCGCGGACGCAAGCCGGCCGTAATAGGAGTTCTGATAATCCGCAACGACGATCCCGTAGCGCGCGTTGGCGGTATCGGCATCCCCGAGCTGGTCGTGCGCACGGGCGGCCCAGTAGATCCAGGAAGGACGATAGTCGGCGCGCGGGAACCGGGCGGCGGACATCTCGAACAGGCGGACCGCTTCGTCGAAGCGTCCCTGGCGGTATGCGGCCCATCCGGCCTTCCATCCGGCGCGTTGCGCGTGCCGGCTGGTGGGGAACCGCTCGAGCACCTCGCGGAAGACGCCAAGGGCGCTGGCGTCGTCACTCACCAGGATGTAATGGGTGGCCAGGTTGTTCAGCGTCTCCTCCGCCCACGACTCCTGCGGCCAGGCGGTGACGAGCTCGCGCGAGAGCCGCACGAACTCGGCATGGTGCGCGAGCTCGCGGATCGCGCTCAGGTAGAAAAACTGCGCCTCGGCGCGTCGCGAGGCCTTGCGCGTCCACTGTTCCAGCGCTTCACGGGTCGCGCCAAACCGTTTCAGGTAGAAATCGCATTCCGCCAGACGGAGCGCGACGAGTTCGGCCGCGTCTCCCTCCGCGAGTCGCTGAAGCGGCTCGAGTGCGGACCGCGCCTGCGCGTAGCGGCGCGAGGCGAACAGGCGTTCGGCGCGACCGAGCTCCAGCTTCAGGCGGGGGCTCCCCGGCTCGAGGGGCTGCCACAGCTCGAGCGTGTCGAGCTGTGCCTGCGCCAGTGCCGCGGCGTCGCTCAGGGGAAAGTCGTAGTAGACCCGCAGCCACGCGGACGCGGCGGCGTCAAGGTCACCCGCCGCTTGCGACGTGCGCGCTGCCTTCAGCAGCACGTCTTCGGCCACGAGCCCTTTCGATGCGGCGAGCTCCGCGTACAACTTGGCAGCAGCACGCAGATCCCCCCGGTTCTCCGCGATCTCTGCCAGGCGCAGGCGCGCCGCGTCAGCGACATACCCCTGCGGCGCCCGTGTTGCCAACGCCTCGAACCCGGCGCGCGCCTCGTCGAGGCGCGACAGACGCAGCTCGGTGAGCGCCGTATAGTACTGCCCATAGTCCTCGAGCGGCGTGTTCGCCAGCGACGCACGCACCAGCGGCAGTGCGTCGGCGTACTGCGCCTGTCCGTGCAGGCGCACGCCCCTGCTGAAGCGGGTGTACGCGGGCGACGACCGCGTGGTGGCGAGCGGCGCAAGCCACAGGCGGGACGGATCGCGGGGAAGGGGTGGATGCGCCGTCGCTGTGAGCACGTCCAGCGACACCGCCGCGGCGGGCGGTTGGGGCCGTTGCTCCGCGCTAGCGTGCAGAACCGACGCGAGGACCGCGGCACCGGCGACGAACGTGCGAAGCCGTGACCTCATCCGCGACGAGAAACATGAAGAGGAGATACGATCACCTCACCCTGTTGTCGGCAGAACGATGCGCGGCCAGCACACGACGCCGGGACCATCGGCGAGCCCGACCTCGTGTGGGGGCGGCGCATCCTGCACCCGTCGGACGAGCAGCGCGAGCTCGGCCCGCAGCTGGTCGGCCGTGCGGTCCACGAGCGATGCGATCCAGCCGTGGACCTGATGATCGGGCAGCGTCATGGTGTGTGTCGACGGGAGCCGTGGATGAGGCCCGAGGGGCATTATCGGCAGCGCGATCGCATCAAGTCAAGGGTGCGAACGAGCTGCAACTTGCATCCGTTGAACAGTTTGACGTGCTCGACCGGCAGACGTACAATGGTTGGGCGTCAGCGGATCGTGACAACGCGGAACGTGACAATAGGGGGCCGAATCAGCTTCGACGGGGGCGTTGAGGCGTGGGATGCGTGCCGAGGACCATCCACCTCGCAAATCAGATGGAAAACACAACAACTGCCAATCAGCAGCTTGCTCTCGCGGCCTAACTAGGCAGCGACGTCCGCCTCGATCAGCCTACGGGTCGGGAACGGATGTCATTTCAGTAGGATAGCGGCTGTCGGGCGCCACGGCTGACAGCTGCGAAACGCCACCTTGGCTGGCTTCCGGCGGTTCTGGCCGCTTCTAGACGCGGGGAGCGAGACAACAGAAGCGGACACGCACGTAGATTCCGACGCTAGGCGTTTTCGGACGGCGGTGCAATTCCGCCCGGCTCCACCATCACCTGCATCCTCTCCCACGGGGCTGCAGCCTCAGACCGCAGCCTGCGGACCCGTCGGCCACACGCCGGACCACCAGGCCGGCTGCCGTCGGTAGACTGCAGCATTGTTGTTCCCCATGCGCAGCCTCTGCGTGTTCTGCGGATCGAGCCCGGGTGTCCGCCCGGAGTATGCGGCCGCCGCGCGCCACCTCGGCACGGCTCTCGCCCGCCGGGGCACGCGGCTCGTGTACGGTGGCGCAAGCGTGGGGCTGATGGGTTTCCTTTCCGACGCCGTCCTCCGCGCAGGCGGCGAGGTCACCGGGGTCATCCCCGAAGGCGTGCTGGGCCGGGAGGTCGCGCGCACCGATCTCAGAGACCTCCGCATCGTCGCCACCATGCACGAGCGGAAGGCGCTGATGGCCGACCTGGCCGACGGGTTCCTGGCACTTCCGGGCGGCGCCGGCACGCTCGAGGAGTTCCTCGAGGTCTGGACGTGGGCGCAGCTCGGTATCCACCGGAAGCCCTGCGGGCTGCTCAACGTGCACGGCTACTTCGATGGCCTGCTCACGTTTCTCGATCACGCAGTGACCGAGCGGTTCCTCCGCATCGAGCATCGCGCCATGGTGCTGGTGGATGACGACACAGACCTGCTGCTGGAGCGATTCGAGGGCTACCGGGCGCCCGCGGTCGCCAAGTGGATCGATCGGGACGAAACGTGATCGTTCCACGAGCTGCTGGACCATTTGCTCGTTCGTATGCGGATCTCAGATGATGGGATGCTTGTGATCCGCCGTCTCGCCACCGCGATCCTCTCCGTCCTCGTCCTGGTCATCGTCGGTTCCCGCCCCGCGGCGCAGAACCCGCCGGCTGCGCCGCTGCGGCTGTTGACGGCCACCGGATCACGCCCGCTGCCTACCGTCCTCGTCAACGACGTCGAGATGATTGCGCTCGACGAGCTTGCGACCACCTTCCAGGTGGTCGTGCGCGACGACACGCTTGCGCGCGCGGTCACGGTGACGGCGCGCGGGAAGACGATCGTTCTCACGCCAGAGCAGTCGATCGCGTCCGTCGCCGGCCGCCTGGTGTCGCTGCCCGCCGCGCCGGCGCGTATCGGGAGACGGTGGCACGTGCCGGTCGAGTTCATCCCCCGAGCACTTGCGCTCATCACAGAGACGAAGCTCGATCTCCGTAAGGGATCGCGATTGCTGATCGCGGGCAACCTCCGCGTTCCGCGCGTGGTCATCCAACGGGAGCTGCCAGGCAACGGCGCGCGAGTCGTGCTCGACATCGCTCCGCCGACGCCCCATACGGTCGTGCAGGACGGCGGGCGCCTGGTCGTCCGCTTCGAGGGCGCTGACGCCATCGATGCGACCGTGCCCACGTTTGCCTCGGAAGGATGGGTGCAAGCCATACGGGTGGTGGAGGGCCAGCCGTCGATCGCGATCGAGCTTGGCCCTCGATTCGGCAGTTTCCGCACGGCCGACACTCCGCTCGACCCCGCCACGTCGCGCCTGGTGGTCGACGTCTTCGGGGCGACGGAGGCCCCGCCGCCCACCACGAGCGTCGCAACGCCGGAGCCGGTGGCGATACTGCCGTCAACGATCGCCGGCCTGCGAACGATCGTGATCGACCCCGGCCATGGTGGGGACGACACCGGCGCGAGAGGAGCGAAGGGCACCCTCGAGAAGGACGTGGTGCTCGCCCTCGCGCGGCGCATCAAAGGAGCGCTCGAGGCGCGCCTCGGCGCGCGCATCCTGCTCACGCGCGACGGCGATGCGGCGGTGCCGCTCGACTCCCGCGCGTCGCTGGCGAACAACAACAAGGCCGATCTGTTCGTCAGCATCCACGCGAGCGGGGCCGTGCGGCCGTCGGCAGCCGGGGCGGCGGTGTTCTATGCGGGCGTCGAGCGCTACACCGCGGACGGTCAGCGCGTGGCAGATTCGACGGCCACCCTGATGCCGGTGTTCGGCGGCGGCACACGCGAGATCGACGTCGTGCCGTGGGACAGCGCCCAGTTGCACTTCGTCGAGCAGTCGGCCGTCGCCGCGCGCCTGTTCGAAGCCACCCTCCGACAGACCGTCCCCATGAACCTGCGCGCGCTGCAGCAGGCGCCGCTGCGCGTGCTCGTCGGCGCCAACATGCCCGCCGTGCTCGTGGAGGTCGGTTACCTCACGAATGCGGAGCAGGAAGCGCAGCTGCGCGACAGCGAGTTCCAGGGCCGCCTCGTGCAGGCGATCGCGGAGGGGATCACGCGGCTCGACGCGCAGACACGCGGGCCTGTGCCGGCACTGCCGGGGCCCCCGCAGTGAGGAAGGCGCGACGGACGTGGACCGTCGTAGCCGTGGTGGCGCTCGCCGTTGGGCTGTGGTGGGTGTTGTTCATCGCGCTTCCCCGCTGGACGGCTCCCAAGCCGGCCACGCCGCCGCCGCCGCAGGTGCGCGCCGAGGCGACACCCAAGATTCGCGCGCGGCTGTTTTACCTCTCCGAGGACGGGCTGCGGCTCCAGCCCGTCGACGGTGAAGTCCCGTTCGGCGAGGGCACGCTCGAGCAGGGTCGCAAGCTCACCACCGCATTACTGCAACCGGCGCCGGAACCTTTCGTATCGGCAATCCCGCGTGGCACGACGCTGAAGGGCTTCTATCTGAGTCCCGAGGGCGTGGCATTCGTCGATCTCAGCGCCGAGGCGGGCGGCGCTCACCCCGGCTCATTGGACGAGATCTTCACCGTGTACAGCATCGTGAACACCCTGACGGACAACCTGCCCGCCATCGCCGCCGTGCAGTTGCTGGTGGACGGTCGCCAGGTCGACACGCTCGCCGGACACGTGGACGTGCGCCGCCCCGTGGCGAAGGACCTGCGCTGGACGGAACTGCCGCAAGGTGAGGAGCCGCCGGTGGCGGCCACGGCGACGGCAGCCACTGCTGCGCCGCCGCGGTAAGTGGCTGGAGACGCGGGGCGGATTTGTGTACGACCCTCTGTTACCAGATGTCCAATCCGCGTGGCCAATGCGAATCGCCGTCGCTTTTGCCGACGGCGCGGGCGCACTGGCGCAGCTGCACGGGGCCATTACGCAGCGATCGAGTAAATTCGTAGCGAACGCACCGAAAACCTGACAACTCAAAACTGATACCTGACACTCCACATCATGCGCACCGATTCCCGACAGCCCGATCAACTCCGCCCGATCGTGATCACGCCGCACTACCTCCGCCACGCCGAAGGGTCCGTGCTCATCACCGCTGGCGGCACGCACGTGATCTGCACGGCGAGCGTCGAAGACCGCGTGCCCCCGTTCCGGCGCAACAGCGGCAAAGGCTGGATCACAGCCGAATACGGCATGCTTCCCCGCGCGACGCACACACGCACGACACGCGAGGCGTCGACCGGCAAGATCGGCGGGCGCACGCAGGAAATCCAGCGCCTCATCGGCCGCTCGCTCCGATCCGTCGCCACGCTCGATCACTTGGGTGAGCGCACCATCTGGGTGGATTGCGATGTCATCCAGGCAGACGGCGGCACCCGCACCGCCGCAATCACCGGAGGCTTCGTTGCGCTCGTTCTGGCGCTGCAGAGGATGCGCGAGGGCGGGCAGATCAAGAGCATTCCCGTGCAGGACTACGTGGCGGCCACCAGCGTCGGGATCATCGGAGGGGTACCGACACTCGACCTGGTCTACGACGAAGACTCGCGCGCGGACGTCGACATGAACGTCGTGCAGACCGGCGACGGCCGCTTCATCGAGCTGCAGGGCACGGCTGAAGCGGACCCGTTTGGACGCGACGCCCTCGATGCGCTGCTCGCGCTCGCCGACAGTGGCATCCGTCAGCTCGTCGCATTGCAGCGGGAGATTATCGGCGGGATCCTCGACCGGTGATGGAGCCGCGGCGGTATCTGCTCGCGACCACGAACGACGGAAAGATGCGAGAGATCCGCGCGCTGCTCGACGGGTTGCCGATTGAGCTCGTCGGCCTCGACGCGTACCCAGGGGTTCCACCGCCCGACGAGAGCGGCGCCACCTTCGCCGAGAACGCGCGATTGAAGGCCCGCTATTACGCGATCGCAACCGGTCTCCCCGCCATCGCCGACGACTCGGGACTCGAGATCGATGCGATGAACGGCGGGCCCGGTATCGAGTCGGCTCGCTTCGGCGGCCCGGACACGAGTTACCCGGAGAAGTTTCAGCTCATCTACGACATCCTCCGCCGCTCATCCCGTCCCCGGAGCCCGGCGCGGTTCGTCTGCGCCGTCGCCCTCGCCGAGGGGGACGCGATCGCCTTCGAGGCCCGCGCCACCGTGGAGGGCAACATCGCCTCACGCCCAGCCGGCACGGGCGGCTTCGGGTACGACCCGATCTTCTTCTACCCTCCCTACGGCTGCACGCTCGCAGAGGTCTCCCCGGAACAGAAGGCCGCCGTGAGTCATCGCGGCGCGGCGTTCACGGAACTGCGCCGGTTTCTGGAAGCCCGGTGGGCCGGCAGCCTGCAGGCACCGGCTGCAGACGGGTAATGTTTACAGGCCCGACAGGTCGCCTGCAGCCTGAAGACTGCAGTCGATGGATGGTAGCGGTCGTAGAGAATTGGCCGCGGGCGGGACCCGAGGGTCACCGCCCGGGATGGCGTCGGCAGGGCGTTTCGCTGCCTGGCTAATTTGGCTCAAAGGAGGGACGACGGCCAGTCAGCAGGGCGGGGGGTCACCGGAGCGAATCAGGGCGGTTCAAGCTGAACGCACCATCTCGCGTCTTGTAGAGAAACTTGGCGTCGACGAGAGCCCCGAGCAGCGCGTGACAGGATTCCCGATCGAGACCCCACAGGCGCTGCGCCTGTGCCGGTGTCAACCGCAGCCCCGGCATGTTCAGGTACTCCCTTTTCACCTTCCGCAGAGCATCGCCGATGGCTACATCCTGGCAGGCCAGAGTCATGGTGCGGCTCCGAGGACGGGGTTCATACTGTCAAACGCGACGTACTGCCTGCACTCGAGCAATGGCCGTGCCGAGCCCGGCCGGCGAGCAGTCTGGCCGCCATCACCATGAAATCACGCGACTTTCGATCGGGTGCGTTGCAGTCACTGCCACGCCCGCCGTACGGACCGGCTGAAATAACTGTATGTCCGACTGGTCGGGGTTGTATGAAATCCGTCCAAGGATTTGGGGAACGGCCGAGCCGAGGCAGGCCTGCACCGAGGTTTGCATTGCGTTCGCCAGGGAGCATCGATGGGACATGACAATCCGAATCTGAGCCCGATGCGGGGGCCCAGCGTCTGGGCGCAGCCGCAATGGGATGGACGCAAACGAATCGCGCTCCAACGATGGCTGGTGGGCGCCGCCGGAACCGCGGTGATTGCGATTGGTGTGCACCGGCGTTCGAGGGCTACCGCACCGGTCGTCGCGATTGGCGCAGGTCTGCTGGCGCTCGCCGCTTCGCCGGATGCGCTCAGGCGCGTGCGCGCGCGGATGGACAACCGGCGTGTGCGGCAGGAATCGGAGGACGAGGTCGGTTACGCATCGGACTCGTCATTCCCGGCGAGCGATTCGCCGTCCTGGACGCCAACGACGGGCAGCGGCATCCCGCGGGCCCGCGCTCGCGAGCACGAGTAACCAGGCGCGTATGCTGGCGAACTTGAAGGTACCTGTCGGCTGGGGAGAGATTCTCAAGCGCACGGGGCAGGAAACGCTGAAGGACGACTGCCTCAGCCTCGCTGCCGAGCTCGCGTACTATTTCTTCCTCGCGCTGTTTCCGGCGTTGCTCTTTCTGGTCGCGCTCGCGAGTTTCTTCCCTGTCGATAACATGATGGACCAGGTGATCGGCTCCCTCAGCCGTTTCGCCCCGCCCGACGTGTTGAACATCATCCGGGAGCAGGTCGCGAAAATCGCCAACAGCGGCAACACCGGACTCCTGACCACCGGTATGCTGCTGACCCTGTGGAGCTCCTCGGCCGGCGTGATGGCCATCATCAACACGCTGAACAAGGCCTACGACATCGAGGAAGGCCGGCCGTGGTGGAAGGTGCGGCTCACGGCCATCGGCCTGACGATCGGCCTCGCCCTTTTCATCATCCTGTCATTCGCGCTCGTCGTCGTTGGTCCGGCGCTCGCGGAGAAGATAGCGGAGTGGTTCCACCTGGGTCAGGTGTTCGTCTGGACGTGGTGGATCCTCCAGTGGCCGGTCGTGTTCGGCCTTGTCGCCACGGGAATCGGGCTCATCTATTACTTTGCACCCGACGCTGAGCAGGATTTCGTGTGGCTGACGCCCGGCTCGGTGCTCGCAACCGTCCTGTGGATCCTGTTCTCGCTCGGGTTCAAGATCTACGTCGCGAACTTCTCGGATTACAACGAGACGTACGGCGCGATCGGCGGCGTCATCGTCCTGCTCCTGTGGTTCTACACGAGCGGTCTGGCCATCCTGATCGGGGCCGAGATGAACGCGGAGATCGAGCACGCCTCTCCCTACGGCAAGGATCCTGGCGAGAAGGTCCCGGGCGAGAAAAAGAAGCTCGGTCTGGCCGCGTGGCGCCAGTGGCGGGAGCGCAAGAAGCACGGCGAACCGGTTGGCCCGCCGCCCGAGCCGCCTCGGCCGGCTGCGCCGCCCCCCAACCTGGCGCCCGCCCGACCCCGCGAGATCGTGCTCGGCGGCATCATCGCCGGCACACTGGAGTTCATCCGCGGGCGGCGGCGAGTAAAAGACTAGCTCTGGCGCCGGGCATGGGGCTTCCCACGCTCGTGCACCGCCGTCTGCAATGTCGGTCAGGTGCGAGAAGTGCCCTGCGACTGCGCAGATTGCCGCGACCAGTACCAGTAGAACGGCATCCCAAGCGCGATTAGACCGAGACCGCCGAGCGACTGGCGCGGAGCGGTGATCAGCGTGTTCACGAGCAGCCAGGCTGTCACGAAGAGGAACAGGGCTGGAACGACTGGATACCCGATGGTGCGATATTGCCCTGGCACCCGAGGCAGCCGGCGCCGGACGATGAACACCGAGGCTGTGGCCATTCCCCAGAACAGAAGAATCGCGAAGATGGCGTAGTCGGTCAGGGTGTCGAAGGAGCCAGACAGCACGAGCACCGTTGTCCACACGGCCTGCGCGAACAGCGCCCGCACGGGCACGGAGGTGCGGCGGGAGAGCGGAGCGAGCGCGCGGAAGAACAGCCCGTCATTGGCCATCGCGTATGGGATTCGTGCGCCCACGAGCGACGCACTCAAGAGCGCGCTGAAAATGGATCCTGCCACCGCGGCGGCCATGACCGTGAGTGCAGCCGGGCCTACTACCTGCGCCATCACGTGTGTGGCCACAGACGACGAGAGCCCGACGCTCCCGATCTGCACCGGACTCAACACATAGAAGTAGGACGTGTTGATGAACACGTAAAGCAACACGACAGCCGCAAGTCCGCCAATCAGCGCCCGCGGGAGATTGCGCCGCGGATCCTTCACCTCGCCCGCGACATACGTCATCTCGTTCCAGCCGTTGTACGCCCACAGGGCGGCCATCATCGCGGCGCCAAACCCGGCCACCCCTCCGCGGGCAGCACCGGAAACGCCCTCGCAGCTGCCTGATGCACCTGACTGTGCAAAGTGCCCCCAGTCACCACGTCCCCACAGCAATGCGACCACGCCAAGACCCACCACCAGCGCCACCTTCAATGACGTCAGCACCGACACGATCCGGCCGCCGAATGACACCGCAGCGCAGTTGATCAGCGTGACAGCGGCAACGGCCCCGATTGCGACCGCGTGCACGGCGGTAAAACGCCACGGAGCCGCGCCGCCGGCGTCGATGGTGATGGCGTGTGCCTCGAGGGCACCACCGGTCAGCACGTTGACGAAGATTGCAAAGCCCGTCGCCAGTGCGGCAGTACCGCCGGTGCTCCCGATGAAGAACCGCATCCACCCGAACAGAAAACCCCACAGCCTGCCGTACGCCTCACGTATGAACACGTACTCCCCGCCCGCGCGCGGCATCAACGCGCAGAGCTCTCCGTAGGTCAGCGCACCGGCAAGAGATAGCAGTCCCGCCACGACCCACACCGTGACCACCAGCCAGGGCGAGCCGACGTTGCACGTCATGACTCGCGCCTTCAGGAACACGCCGGTGCCGATCACCACGCCGATGACGATGGATGTGGCTGCGACCGGGCCGAGTCCCCGGATCAGCATGTCGTCGGAGCGAGTGACGGTGGCCGGCACGGCGGCCCAGCATAGCCGATGTCGTGAGGCGGACGAGGCGAAACGAGGGCGCGGGAGGTCGCTTGGTCGCCGTCCAAGCGACAGCGTGGCGAGCCTTAGGCTCTCTCTTCAATTCATTCTCGAAGGGGATTTCTCATCGTCACTCGTTCCTGGTCGTTCAAGCCTCGTGACGGAATCTGAGGCTGAGTGCCTGGTGCCCTTGTGTCCTTCGCGCCGTGCGGTTCCTAACGGCGGGCGCCTTCACAGGTCCAGCAGCGATCGCAACCCGTCTTCGAGTCGCGACACCTCCCGCTTGACATTCTCGCAGGCAATCTCGACGCCGGTCAGATCACCCTGGCGGGCGGCCTGCTCGAGCACACGCGCCGCGTCATAGGCTCCCGCCTTCGAAAACAGGCCCGCGGACCCCCTGAGGGCGTGGGCCGACGAGGCGATGGCGGCGGCATCGCGCGACAGGACGGCAGCCTCGAGCGCCGCAACCTGTTTCGGGGTGTCGGTCAGGAAGACGCTGACTACCTCCCGCAGCAGCGTCTCGTTGCCGCCGACGCTGGCGACCAGCGCCTCGCGATCGATGAGCGACCCGGACGCGCTCACCACGCCCGGTTCGCCCGTGCCAGTGCGCGGAGGTGCGGCGGTCGCGCACGCCTCGGCGCCTCGCGCGCCGTCCCCTCCGGGCTCCTCGGGGCCGCTCTGGCCGGCGATCCGATCGATCGTCCCGAGCAGTTCCTCCGCCCGGAGCGGCTTCGACACGTACGCGTCCATGCCCACCGCCAGGCACCGTTCACGATCCCCGGCCATGGCGTGCGCCGTCATCGCGACGATCGGCGTGTGCCCGCCGGCCACCCGCTCGTGCCTCCTGATGGCGGCGGTGGCTTCGAAGCCGCCCATCTCGGGCATCTGCACATCCATGAGGATGACGTCGTACGCGGTCTCGGTGGCCTTCGCAACCGCCTGCCGGCCGTCGCTCACCGTTGTGACGCGGTGGCCCCGCCCCTCGAGCAGCAGGATGACGAGCTTCTGGTTTGTGAGGTTGTCCTCCGCTACGAGGATACTGAAGGTCCGGTGCGGCGCATCGGCGTGCAGATGCGGCCGGCCTTCGCGCGAGCGCCCGACCGAGGCGCCCGGCACGAAGGCGTTCAGGATGGCATCGAGCAGGTCCGAGTGCTTGACGGGTTTGATCAGCTGTGCGGAGATATTCTCCGCGCGGCTGTGGTCGTGTGGCAGGCCCGCGGACGTCAGCATGATCACCTTCACGCCCGCCAGGCGCGTGTCGGCTTCCATCTGTCGCGCAAGCGTGAAGCCATCCACATCCGGCATCAGCGCGTCGGTGAGCACCAGGTGATACGGCCGGCCCGCGTCCATCGCCCGCGACAGCTCGGTGAGCGCAGCGCGGGCACTGTCGACGGACGACGCCCGCATCTCCCAGCTGGTGAGCATCTCGTCGAGGATGACGCGGTTGGTGGCATTGTCATCGACCACGAGCACACGAAGGTCCCGGAGGTTGTCGGCCGAGGGCGAGACGGGCGTGCTGCCCTCCTGCTGCAGGGCGAACGGCGCAGAGAAGTGAAAATGGCTGCCCTTTCCAGGCTCGCTCTCGATCCAGATCCGGCCGCCCATCAGCTCCACCAGCTGCGCGGAAATCGTCAGGCCAAGACCCGTGCCGCCGAATCGCCGCGTGGTCGACGCATCCGCCTGCACGAAGGCCCCGAAAATCTGCCACTGCTTGTCGGGCTCGATGCCTATCCCGGTGTCTGACACCGTGAAGCGCAGGAGGGCCTGCTGGCCGTCGAGGCGCTCGAGCGCGACCTCCACGATCACCTCCCCGCGTTCGGTGAACTTGATGGCATTTCCGACCAGGTTGACGACGATCTGGCGCAGCCGGCCGGGATCGCCCACGAGCGCATCCGGCACCTCCGGCAGGATTCGGCAGGCGAGCTCCAGCGGCTTCTCGTGCGCGCGCGGCGCCAGCAGCTTCACCGCGTCCCCGACCGTATCGCGCAAATTGAAGGGCGCACGATCGAGCGCAAGACCGCGGGCCTCGATCTTGGACACGTCCAGGATGTCGTTGATGATGGCCAGCAGCGCCTCCGCCGAATCATTCGCCGTGCGGATGTAATCCCGCTGCTGCGGCGTCAGTCGCGTGCGGAGTGCGAGGTCGGTCATCCCGATGATCGCGTTCATGGGCGTCCGGATCTCGTGGCTCATGTTCGCCAGGAATTCCCCCTTTGCGAGGGTTGCCTCTTCGGCCCGCCGGCGCGCGGTCTCGAGCTCCTTCACGAGCTGCCCGAGCCGCTCGGTGTTCTGCTCCTGTTCGTGGCGGGCCCGTTCCAGCTGCGCGGCGTAGTCCTTCAGCGCCTGCTCCGCCAGCGTACGGTCGGTGACGTCGCGGCCGGCGGCGTACACGATGCCCTGCTCGGGCACGGGCGCCGCCGCCCATTCCAGCCATTTGTACGACCCATCGCCGGCGCGATAGCGGTTCTCGAAGTTGACGAGCGGCGCGCCTTGCGAGAGCGACGAGAGCGCGGCCAGGGTCGCCGCCCGATCGTCCGGATGCACGAAGTCCACGAAGGGATGCGCCATGAGCTCCTGTGGGTTAATCCCCAGCACGCGCTCCCAGGCGGGATTCGCGCGGATGAAGTAGCCGTCGAAGTTGGCGATGCCGAGGATGTCGAGGGACACGGTGAAGAAGCGATCCAGCTCCTCGGCCGAGCGCTTCCTGTCGACGTGCACGCCAATCTGGGCGCCCACTGTTCCCAGGGTCCGGACCAGGTCCTCGTCGGGTTGACGGATCTCTCGGCTGAAGAACTCCATCACCCCGAGCACATTGTTCCCATGCAGCATGGGCATCGCAAACGCGCTGCGCAGGCCCACACGCGCCGCGATGGCCGCTCGTGGAAAGTTGTCGTCCTGCGCGATGTCGGGGATCCACGCCGGCCCGCCGGTCGCCCAGACGCGGCCGGGCAGACCCGTCCCACAGGCGAGAGGCGTCTGGCGGCTGACGGCAATGAACTCCTCGAAGTCCACGGGGCGTTCCTGCCAGCTGCTCACCCAGCGCACTGTCGTCCGGGCCCGATCCACTTCCCACAGCGCGCCGTATTCCCAGCCGAGGGACCCGCAGACGGCCTGGAGCATGCGAGGCGCCGCCTCGGCGAGCGAAGCCGCCTCGGCAAGCGCGCACGCAGTCTCGTAGACCATCAGCCGGTGCAGGATATGCGCGTCGTGCAGCGGGTCCGCCGGATTCGACAACGGCTCATTCATCGCGATCACCTCCCGCGCGGTTGCCGGGCGGAAGTACACTATCCGAATCGGAGGGAAGAGGGGGCCATTCGCGCAACGCACAATGCAGGATGCACAATGCACACGGTGCATGCGTACCACGATTCGCCGGCGCCAACGGCGCCGATGCACACGCTCCTCTCCCAACGCACCAGGCTACCCTGCGCACGGCATTCGTTTCGGCATGCAGGCTCGTTTTTCCGGTGAGGTCCCATGACACCCAGCAGTGCAGGGCAAACGCGCGTTCTCATCGTGGACGACGACCGGGCACTCTCCCATGCGCTCTCGTCGCTTCTTGCGGCCGCAGGGTACATCGTGGCGCAGGCGTCCGATGGGCCCGAGGCACTGCGACAGCTCAGCGGTGCCACGATCAACGTGATGCTGCTCGACGTGAACCTGCCGGGCATGAACGGGCTCGAGGTGCTCGAAAAAGCACGCGCGCTGCCCACTCCGCCCGCGGTGGTCATGATGACCGCAGATGACACGCCAGAGACGCTGGTGCGCTCCATCGAAGGCCAGGCATTCAGGTACCTGCGCAAGCCCTTCGCTCCGGCCCAGATTGTCGGAGTCGTAGAAGAGGTTGTGGCTGCCGCGCCTGCGGCGACGCTGCCGATCGAGGTCGTCTCCGCGCGGCCCGAGTGGTTGGAATTGATCGCGCCGTGCTCGCTCGCCGTCGCCGAGCGCGTGCAGGGGTTCGTGATGCAGCTCGAGACCGGTCTCGACGCGGACGTACGGGAATCCGTAGCGGCGGCATTCCGCGAGCTGCTCTTCAACGCAGTCGAATGGGGCGGCAAGCTCGACCACACCCGCAAGGTGCGCATCTCGTGCCTGCGCGCCAAACGGATGCTGCTCTATCGGATTGCGGACCCCGGCGAGGGCTTCAACATCGAGGCGCTGCGCCACGCCGCCGTGTGCAACCCGCAGGACGACCCTCTGCGCCACGCGATAGTCCGCGAGGAGCAGGGGCTGCGACCTGGCGGCCTCGGGATCGCAATCACCCGCTCGCTCGTCGACGAGCTGATCTACAACGAAGCCCGCAACGAGGTGGTGTTCGTGAAGTATCTCGACTGACCGCTCAGTTCCCCCAGACCGACGCTTTCTTGGCCCAGCTCGTGTCGGAGTAGCGCGTGCGGAGTTCCTCTGCCGTGGCGCTGAGCGCAGTGGGATCGTTCATCGCTTTGTACCGCGACACCCCCGCCCAGTAGAGCGCTTCCGGCGCCGCCTCGGTCTGGGGGTGATTGTCGACCACGGCCGAGAACTGCTGCGCGGCCTCGGTAAACAGACCGCGGCTGAACTTGGAGTGGGCCAGACCAAGCCGCAGCTGCGCAAGGAAGTCGTCGGCCGGGAGGAAGCCCTCGATACGATGCTTTTCGTTACCCGAGTGGTCGATGATGAGCGCGATGGGCGTCCACTGGGCATTGAACCGCTGCCCCAGCTCCTGGAACTGCTCGGGCTGTTCCTTCACGTCGACACGCACGGGCACGAAGTGCGTGCCGATAATCTCAGAGACCCGGGGATCGGGGTACACCTCGGCATCCAGCCGAGCACACCCTGTTCGAAGAGGTGCGGCGCTGAAATCGAGCAGCACGTGCATGTCGCGGCGTCCTGCCTCCTCCAGCGCCTCGTCCAGATCGTGAAGCCATGTGATCCGCGCGGTCGTGCCGGCCATGAGTCCCTCCTCGAGAAAGTGGCCGACATTGCAAGCCTCGCGCCCGCGCGTGAATCGGAGGAGCACCTTCACAAGCTCTTCGACGCCGACGCATCCGACATTCGCATGACACCCCGCGACTTCACCTTCCGCTACCATGCAGCTCGCGGCCAACCATCTGCTGACCGGGATGGACAGCATCGCGGAGGTCGCTGAGCGCGTCGGCTGGAGTCGGAAGCGGCGTTCAGCCGGGCGTTCGAGAAGGTCGTCGGCATGCCGCCGGGGCAGTGGCGGCGGCAGCGGGCGGGCGGCCGGCGGCTACCGGGGTATGATGGACGTTCGCCTAGACTCGCCTGCCGGGGCGTGCCACACTGATTCGCTCGTACGGGGAGTAGCTCAGCCTGGTAGAGCGCCCGCTTTGGGAGCGGGAAGTCGCAGGTTCGAATCCTGTCTCCCCGACCAATCTCGTTCGTGATCGTCGCCCCACGCCGCCACCGACGCCACGCGAAATCCCACACGCCCCTTCTGGCGCGCCGCCAGTGTGAACGGTATCCTTCGCAGGAATCCGAATGGCACGATTCCGGCGACATGCCGCGGGCAACGACCCTGAGTGGGTGATCAACACCAGGGGACAGCACACGGACAACGGGAGGAGTGGGACCATGAGCAACCTTCGAAGAGTGATCTGTACCCTGGCTGCGCCGGTGCTCCTGGGCGCCATGGCTCCTGCTGCCGCTACGTCCCAGACGGGAGCACAACGCGCGCAGACATTGATCGTGAACGCGGACCAGGGCCGGGACACCATCAGCCGTCACATCTACGGCCACTTCGCCGAGCATCTGGGACGCCTGATCTACGACGGCATCTGGACGAAGGAGGGCGCTGGCGAGTGGCGCATGCGCGACGACGTCGTGCAGGCGCTCCGTGCGATCAAGATCCCCAACCTGCGCTGGCCCGGCGGCTGCTTTGCCGATTACTACCACTGGAAGGATGGCATCGGTCCACGCGAGAAGCGGCCGACCGTCGTGAACAACAACTGGGGCGGCGTGACCGAGGACAACGGTGTGGGCACGCACGAGTTCCTGGAGTTGACCCAGAAACTCGGCGCCGAGCCGTTCATCGTGGGCAACGTCGGCAGCGGCACCGTGCAGGAGATGCAGGAGTGGTGGGAATACGTGAACCATCCCGGCGTCGGACCCATGGCCGATCTGCGGCGCCGCAACGGCCGGCAGGATCCCTGGAACGTACGCTTCTGGGGTGTTGGCAACGAGAGCTGGGGGTGCGGCGGCAACATGCGACCGGAGTACTACGCCGACGAGTACAAACGCTACGCGAGCTTCCTGCCCGCATACGGCGAGGTGCGCCCCTTCCGCATCGCCACAGGACCGAGTGACGACGGGTACGCCTGGATGGAAGTGATGATGCGAGAGGCGGGCCGCATGATCGACGGCATCGACCTGCACCACTACATGCTCACGGGCACCTGGGAGAAGAAGGGGCAGGCGACGGTCTTCACCGAGGCCGAGTGGGCCGAGCTGATGCAGCAGGCGACCGGATTCGACGAGCTCATCACCCGCCACGCCGCAATCATGGACCGGTACGACCCCAAGAAGCGCGTCTGGCTCATCGTCGGTGAATGGGGCACCTGGCACCAGGTCGAGCCTGGAACGAATCCGGGCTTCCTGTATCAGCAGAACTCGCTGCGCGACGCGCTCGTGGCGTCGGTGTCGTTCGACGCCTTCAACAAGCACGCGGCCCGCGTGAAGATGGCGAACATCGCACAGACGGTGAACGTGCTGCAGGCGATGATTCTCACGCAGAAACAACAGATGCTGCTCACGCCGACGTATCACGTGTTCGAGTTCTACACCGTGCATCAGGACGCCGTGCTGCTGCCGATCGCGCTCGACGCCGGCCGATACGTGCATGGCGAGCGGACCATGCCCGCGGTCAGCGCGACGGCGTCGCGTGACACGAACGGGCGTATTCACCTGACGCTGACCAACGTCGATCCGAACCAGCCACGGACCATCAACGTCTCGGTGCGGGGCCAGTCAGTCACGGCTGTCTCAGGCCGGATCCTCACGGCGAACCAGATGAACGCGCACAACACGTTCGAGCAGCCCCAAGCGGTGCGTCCGGCGCCGTTCACCGGCGCAACTGTCGGAGGTGAGACGCTCACGGTGCAGCTGCCCGCGAAGTCTCTCGTAGTGCTCGAGCTGCGGTGAGGCTGCCGGGTGGACGCACGCCCCGGCCACCACGCATTTGCCGATCCCGAAGCGGGCCAGGGCCACGCCTACGTCGCGAGCCGGATGGGGACCAGATTGACGGGGGACCCGAGGGATGTCGCCCCGAGAGACGCACTCGATCCGTTATTCCCGGTCGGCGGTGGCGTTGCGACGTCGAATCGCGTAAAACGACACGACTCGCCACAAGGCGGACGCTGGCCGGTCCGACAGTGGTGATCACGATTCACCTGAGCGGACTTCGACGCGCGTACCGTCGGCCAGCGTGTCCGTCGGGTGCATCACGACCGTGTCTCCCTCCAACAATCCCTCGAGCACCTGCCTCCGGGAACTGCCGACAGCTTCGATCCGCAGGAGCCACAGGTCGTGTTCCGCGCGCGCGCCGGAACGTGATACGGTTCCCCGGCCCCAGTGGAGGAGTGCGCATGTCTCTCGTGGACGATCTCGTCAGCAATCTCGTCGAGCGGAACACAATCAGGCTGAACGGCACGTTCACCATCACCCTGGTGGACGGCGGAGTATCGCTCAAGGGACAGGTTTTCTCGACCGTTCGGGACCAGAAGAAGAACAAGGATCTGGTCAACATCAAGGCGCCTATCGCCGCGGATGTGAAGGTCGGAACGATTGTCGTCCCGCTGCCGCAGATCCGGTGAACGTTGACGACGGAGCGCGCTGTGGTTGTGAAGGGGAGGTCACGCGGCAATGTCTGATGTGAATACGTTCATCGACACGATCGGCAAGGACGTCAGCGCCACGGTGGTGCCCAAGATCGAATCGCTCGTCGAAGAGATCAGTACGAAAACGTTCGAACAGTACGGCCCCCGGGTGTCGACGTTCGCCGGTCAGCTCGTAAAGGACATCATCGACGAACAGTCGGCGACCGTTCGGGATTTCGTGACGGGGGTGATCCAGGACGTGTTTCAGCGATACCGCCCGGAGCTTGCGGGCGAGCTCCACACCCGGGTCGTCCAGGGAGGGCTCGAGGTGACGGGGCGAGGTGTGAGACTGGACATCAAGCATCGAGACACCGGTGCACCGGTGTCATCGCTGGACATTCCCGTATCGCTCACAATCAAAGTGGATGCGCTGGGCGTGACGCTTCAGAACGCGACGGTGGATCTCGACGTGGTGCGGTAGCGGCCCGCCCGCGCCGTCCAAGACCCGAGGCCAGACCGGCCCGCAGCCTAGCGTCTGCAGGCTGCAGCCTGCAGCCTGAAGCCTGATGTCTAGAACCGCGTCGTCACCGTCACGCGCACGGCACGCGGCGACCCGGGCGTGATGTTGAAGTTGTTGTGCGCAGACGCGTAGTAGCGCTCGTTCAACGCGTTCTCGACGTTGAGCTGCGCCCGCACCCGCGAGGAGAGGTTGGCGAACACCGCGGCATCGACCCGCACGAACGAAGGGATGCTGACCGCGTTGTCGGTGGACGCGAACATGTCCCCCCGGCTGACGATCCCGAGACCCGCCGCCCACACGCGGGAGAAGTCGACCCGGTTCCAGATCGAGAACGTATGGTGCGGCAGCTGTGCCAGCTGTGCGCCGGCGAGCGCTGAGGCCGACAGCGTGCGCGTGATGAAGCCGTCCTGGTAGCTGTACGCCGCCATGATGTGCCATGCTGCGGCCGGCGTGCCCGACGCGCCTATCTCGACGCCCTTCGTCCGCTGGCCGTTCACCAGCATCGAACGCGTGGGGTCCACCGGGTCAGGGACGACCACGTTCGTACGATCCAGCCGGAAGACGGCGCTCGTGAACGACAGCGTGGGGCGCACGTCCCATTTGGCGCCCACCTCGTAGTTGGTGAACCGCTCGGGCTCGAGCGCCTCGTTCGACAGCGTGAGCGATGCGAGCTGTTCACCCGCGCGCGGCACATAGGCCAGCGAGTAGCTCGTATACAGCGATACCGCTTCGACCGGCTTCACGATCAGTCCCGCACGCGGCGCGAACAGCCGATCCACCGTCTCGAACGCATCGCCGGTGCGGTTGTTACGGAAGTCCACCCGGAAGTCGTCGTAGCGCAACCCGACGACGGCCTGCACGTGCTGCGACAGCTCGACCTGGTCCTGCGCATACAGCGCGGCAACGGTCGCAACCCCATGGTTGTCGGCATCGGAGGCACTCTGCCGGAAGCTGACCGGCACCGACGGGTGCGGACTGTCGATCGGCGCGAGGACGGTCGTGACATCCGTTCCAAAGTAACCGGTCTGGCGGAAATTGTCCGTAGATTGCCGCCCCAGCTCGCCGCCCACAACGACGGTGTGCCTGAAGCGTCCGGTGGTGAGGAACACGTTCAGATCGGTCTGGCTGAACAGGTTCCGGCGGTCGGTCAGGTTGTTGTACGCCGCGATCGGCACGCTCAGGCCGTCCGGCGGCACGACGCCGCCGGCGTACACGTTCTGGTAGAACTTGTCGTAGGTTGCGAATCGGGTGCGGTTGCGGAGCGACACGCGCTGCGTGAAGCGGTGCTCCAGGCCGGCGGTCAGCGCATCGACCGTGGCGCGCGCAACGCTTTCGTCGGCATCGCCGAAAAATGTGGACGGGTCTGTTTGGAACGGGCGGCCGTTCCACGAGGGAACGCCGCGGTCCGCCGTGCGCTCGTCGTGAAAGCGCTCGTAACCGGCCCGGACGATGGTGCCAGACCCCACCGCAAAGGCGACCGTCGGGTTCACGCCGTAGCGTTCGAGGCCGACCCCTTCGCGGTAGCTATCGGAGTTCTCGTACATCGCCGTCGCGCGCACGGCAGCGCGGTTCCCCACCCGATCGCCGACATCGAACATCGCCCGGCGGTTGTCGAAAGAGCCAACCTGCACCGTCGCTTCCCGCTCGGCGGCCCAGTTGGCCTGGCGTGTCGTTCGGTTGAGGACTCCCCCGGCGCCTCCGCGTCCGAAGATCATGGCGTTCGGTCCCTTGAGCGCCTCGACCCGCTCCACGTTGTACAGGTCACGGACGTACTGCACGTCGTCCCTGATCCCGTCCACGAAGAAGTCGCTGGTGGAGCTGTTGCCGCGGAAGACGGCCGCATCGCGGTTCCCTTCCCCCTGGGCCATCCCCACACCCGGGACGTATCGCACCACGTCGGCCAGGCCCTGCATCGACTGGTCGACAATCATCGCGCGCGTGACCACGGTGATCGCCTGAGGGACATTAATCAGAGGCGTGTAGGTCCTCGTGGCAGTGTCGGTGCCGGTGACCTCGTGCGCCGCAAGGCCCTCGACCTGGATCCCCTCCGTCGCGATGCGAACCTCGAGCGCGTAGGCTCCGACCCCCGTGAGGCGTGACTGGAGTCCCGTGCCGCTGACGAGAATGGCCAGCGCCTGATCGGCCGTGTAGACGCCTGTGACACCGCCGGACGACAGCCCGGCGAGGCTGGCCCCATCCGGGACCATCACGCGTGAGCCGGTCACGTGTGAGAACGCCTCAATGGCCGAGTCGAGCGGGCCGGCCGCGATCGCGAACCGATACGACAGCGCGTTCGCTGCAGCCTCCGCGGCGGCCGCCTGTGACGTGACGGGAGTCACCGCCAAGCAGGTGAGCAGGCAGCATGCGAGTCGAAGAAGACGGAACGCGGGGGTGGGCATGTGAGAGGCTCCAGCGAAAGGACGATATTGAGACTCAGTCTCAACTCGACCGCCCAGAGCGTATATCAGACCAAAACGGTCGGTCAAGGGATCACAGCCCGCGTCAACGTAAAAGAAATGTATCCGGGTTGTGAGTTCCGCCAGGGCTGGGGATCTCGGAGGGAAGTACAATCGCAAGGTCCGCGAGGCGGCTCGAGCCTCCTGGCCGGGAGAGCTCGAGCGGCCCCGCAGGCCTGCCGTTTTCCCCGCGTTACATCAGGGGAGCACTGTCACCCAGCCGTACATGCCGGCCTCGAGGTGCGGCATCACCCCACAGACGACGAGGTAGGTTCCAGGGTCGGGGAAGTGCACAACCTCAACACGGTCTGTGGGGTTCACGAGGCCTCGAAAAACACGCCCTTCCGCGACGTTTAGGGCAGGCGGGAAACCGGGGCCGATCGGCACCGTGCCCCCAGGAGCCCCGGCTGCTACGAGAAGCTGGTCCACCGTCGTGCCCGGTATGTAGACCTGCACCTGGTGCAGGCCCGAGATGATGTAATTGACGGTCCCGCCAGCCTTGATCTTCGCGGTGTGCGGCACCACTGCATGCAGATTCGGAGGCGGGGGCGGCGGCGGGGGTTGCGTCATCCTGTCGAACGGCGCCGCGGGATCGGCGGGCCACGCGCCGAAGCTGACGGTGGCGCTCGCGAGCGGACCGTCGACTACCGAATGCTCGTGCTGGCCCCCCGCAACGACCGGCCCGGCCACGCCTGCGGCCAACACTGATGTGACGAACGCTCTTCGCTTCATGGTCCACCCTTTCGCCGGTCGCCGGACCGACTCGAACACGGTGAGAACAGCTCATCGGTGCGCCACTATGCCACCGGGGGCTAGTCTTCGGCAAGGTACCACCGGCGCCATGGCGCCATCGTCGCCGAGTTCCTGGGCCTCAGCATCGTAGGCGTTGATCATCCAGCCGCGATCGTGCGCACCTTGATTCGTACCCGCGCACGGCCGAACTGGATCTCATCGCCCGATCGCACACGCACCCCCCTCGGATCGCGCGCGGGCACCCTGATGCTCGCGCCGCCGCGGAGCACGTAGGTGCCGTTGCTGCTGCCTTCGTCGAAGACGCGGTACTCGCCCGCCGCCGCGTTCCACCTGAACCGCGCGTGCGCCCGGCCCACGGTTTCGGCCACCTCGTCCGCCTCCTCGACGAACGCCACGTGGTTCCGACGCACCCGGCCCGCATGGTCGACGGGCTCGACGCCGCGCCCCACGAGCACCGTCGGGCTCTCAATCGTGTAGGCCGGCTGCGTGGCAGTACCCGCGAGCAACGTGACCTGCAGGACGGGGCGCGGTGCATCCTCGCCGCGGGTGGCTGCCTCGGGCACCGGGCGGTAATCGAGCGCGAAAATCCGGCCCGTCTCCCATTCGGCGGGTGTCTTCCTCAGCACCACCACGCGCACGTCCAGTTCGGGGGGCGCCTCGCACCGCAGTTCGGCGAGGCGCGCCTGGACACGTGCGCCGAAGTCCCTGAACGTCGCCTCGCACGTCCCGCGGCTCCCGGCCGGCGCGACGACGCGAGCCACCAGCCGGGCGAACGGGAAAACGCGACGGCCACCGCCGACCGGTGTCACCTGCCTTTCGACGTCTTCGAGCATGGCTTCGCGAATTTCCAGCGGCTTCGCGTCGGGCCCCAGGGGGCTTTCGAAGAACCGCTTCACCGTTGCCTGCAGCCGCCCGCCGAGCGCCCGCACCAGCCCCGCTACATCCGTCGTGTTCATTTCACCAACCCCAGCTCTCGCGCGGCCGTTACCAGCTCGCCGGCGATCGGCGCCGCGGAGCGGGCGCCGTACCCTGCGTTCTCCACGATGACCGCAAAGGCAATCTGGCGGTCGGCGTTGAACGGTGCGAATCCGGCAAACCACGAGTGGGCCGCCGCACCATCCACTTCCGCGGTGCCCGTCTTACCAGCGATTGGTATGGGGTTGCCCGTCAGTATGCGACCCGTCCCCGAAGTCACGGCATCGCGCAGGGAACGCCCGAGGATACGCGCCTGCGCAGGCGGGAGGAGGCGCTGCACGGGCTCAGTTGGCTCAGGTGCCTCCGCGGACCATCGGATCGGCACGACGCTTCCGTCGTGTGCCACTGCCGCAGCCACGCGCGCCATCCTCAGCGGCGAAACGAGCACTTCACCCTGCCCGTAGCCTGCGTGGGCGATGGTCCGCCGCAGACGCGCCTCTGTGTGCGGCCGCGCGGCCTCGATCCCGAAGAGCGACGCCGCCTCGAGCACAGGCCTGGGTCCGAGCGCCACCGCCAGCTGGGCGAAATAGGCGTTACACGACACGACGAGGCCGTGCTCTAGATCGACCTTGCCGTGTGGCATGCGGTCCATCGGATCGTCACGCACCGGCCGGGTCCATCCGCGCACGTAATTCCCTACGCGGCCATCCGGCAGGCGGATGCACGCGAACGTCCGGCCTTCAGGAATCGCCTGTGTGCGCATCGCGGCTGCGGCGACGAGCATCTTGAAAGTGGACCCGGGCGGATACAGCCCGTATCGCACCCGGTCGAGAAGCGCAGCCGACACATCAGAGTCCTTTGCCGTCGGCCCACGTTCCATTCCGATCGACGGGTGCGGGTAGCTGACCGACGCGAGGACGCCTCCGCTCGTGACGTCGAGCACCACCGCGGCCGCCCGCGCGGCCCCTCTTGCGTCCATACGCTGCCGCAGAACCGCGGCCGCGCGGGCCTGCAGGCGGGCATCGAGCGACAGGTGTAGATCGCGGCCGCGCGCGAGCAGCGCCCGCACGGCCGGCGGTTTGCGGCCGAAGCGATCGCGGGCGAGGGGCAGCACCTCTGTGTAGTCACGCAGGGTGGTTCGTGTGCGGACGCCCGTTCGCGGGTTGACGACCTCCACCACTTGCGGGCGGTCATCGAACCCTTTCAGCCGGATGTCGCTGTCGCGTTCCACGTATGACGAATTCGGTGCGCCCCAATTGGCCTGCGTCGTCCAGTCCCCCAGCACGTGGAACGCGGATGCACCGAGCGGGTAGCACCGAGCGCCCGGCGAACACGGCGACGCTGTCAGCCCGGCAACGCGGTACACGGCGGCGACACCGGCGATCTCGTCAGGCTTGCTGGAAGCCAGCGGCAGCCCCCTGCGATCGTAGATGCTGCCGCGCTCGATCAGACGTGCGGCGGTGAGCAGCCGCGGGTTGTACTCGAAGCGGTACCCGCCATCGCTCTGCTCTGTGAGGCTGGCGGCCCCCGCCACGGCGTCGGCTGCGACCAGTTGCACCCAACCCGAGCGGGCGAGCACGGCCGCTCCGGCAATCGCGAGCACCCCACAGACCACGCGGACGGCGGCGTGCAGGTGCGGGCGGACGGGGCCCTGCCGGCGCGCGATCGCCAATGCGATCCCGAGCGCGAGAAAGTTGGCGAGCATGGCCGATCGTCCGTAGCTCAGAAACGGCGTGACGACGCCGGAGAGCGGAAGCAGTCCGAGCACGCCGCTCGCGATCACACAAGCCTGCACCACGAACGTCAGGGCGATGCCAAGCGCAAGCAGCGCGGTGTAGTCGCCCGGGGCGCGCACCGCCGTGCGGACACACCGCCAGCACAGGACGGCGTACAGCGCCACGAGCACCGCCATCCCGACGAACCCGAGCTCTTCGCCGGCAACCGTCATGATGAAGTCGGTGTCGCCGGCGGGCACGACGCCGCTGTTCCCCCGTCCAAGCCCGCTGCCCCAGGCCGAGCCGGTCGCCAGCGCCCAGAGCCCGTGCGCAATCTGGTTACCGCCAGGCACACCATTGCTCCAGGGATTCACCCAGATCGCCACGCGCTGGCGAACCGTCGCCGGTATGCCGGTCCAATACGCTGCACCAAACGCGCACAGCACCAGGCCCAGGCCACCCGCGACGAGCACGCCGCGGTGCCGTGCGACGCCGTACATGCCGAGGAAGACGCACGAGAGCACCAGCGCGGGACCGAGGTCGCGCTGCAGGAAGAAGAACGCCACCACGATGGCAAGGCTCACGATGGCGGGTCCGATGTCCTTCCACCGGGGCACGTTGACATGACGCAGCCACGGACGCGACGGCGTGGGCTCCTGCGAGTACTCGCGCAGGAAGTCGCCACGCCGGGCGAAGTGCGCGGCGAGCGCGAGCACCACGAGCAGCCGGATGAAGTCCGCCGGCTGGAACCCGAGCAGCCGCAGCCGCGCGCCACTCGTTCCCGGGCCTGTGCCGAAAAGCAGGAGCAACGCTGCGAGCACGACCGCGACAGCCAGTGGACCCAGCACCGCACGACGCAGCGCCGAGGCTTCCAGGTCCACCTCCGATGCCACCACCAGCAATCCGAGCCCCGCAACGATCCCGCTGACCGAGGCGGAGAAGGACATGGTGTCGCGCAAAGGATCGCGGAGCGCCACCAGGCTCATGAGCCCGATACCACATAGGAGCAGGACGACCGGCAGCGCCACGGGGTCGCCGATTGTGCCTCGCCGTCGTCGAAACGCGTGCGCGGTCCAGAACGCTGCGACCAGGCACAGAGCGGCGCTCACGAGGCGCAGGCGAAACGTCTCCGGCGTGCGCACGACGACGTGCGGCTTGAGATCCGCGAGGTCGGCCGGGGAGAGGACCGGTACGCTCTGGATCGCGGGCCGGCGCTCCAGACGGGACCGGAGCTGCACGTACCGGCGATCGGCGAGGATCTCCGTTGCCGGGATGGCGACCCTGGCCAGGCCGCCGACGTGTTCGAGGGGAACGTCGTGCAAGGCCGTGCGCCGGTAGACTGCAACCGCAGCGGCGCGCCGCTCGAAGGGGGACTCGAACATCCCGAGCAGCGGCATCAGGTCGTCTGGCCCATGCAGCTGCTGCAGGTTGATCGGCACTCCGGCGAGCACGCCCGAGTCGTGGGCGGCGGCATCCGCTTTTCCCAGGTACGCGAGTGTCAGGCCCAGGACGACGACCACCGTGGCGGCGAGCAAGCCGAGCAGTTCGAGATGCGCGATGCGGCTAGCAGGCCGCGTGACGGCGGCGCCGCGCGGTTGCGGAGCGATCACACGCATGTCACGGTTCACCGACGGGCTCGCCGTCGAGATCGAGAGCGTGCGAGACGAGCGCGAGGTTCCGCTTGCAGAGCTCCAGGTTGTGCGCGGCATTGCCGAACCCGATGATCGGGTCGAACAGCTCGACACATCGGCCATAGGCCGCATGGGCATTCTCCAGCTCGCGCCGTCGTTGATTGCCCGATACGGTGCGCGCGAGCCGGCGGCTCTTCTCCGCCCGGCGCAGGTAGCCGTCGCCCAGCTGCGCCCGCTCGCGGCGGCTCGAGTGGTAGCCCCGCTTCTCCGCCTCGGTGATTGCCGCCGTCGCGGCCTCCACATCGTCGAAGCCGTACACCTGCGTGCGGCTGATGCCCAGGTACGGATCGAAGGATGCGGGGTCCAGTTCCGCGGCGCGGTGGAACCTGGCGATCGCCGCCCCGAACAGCTGGCGCCGGATCGCGCTACCACGCGGCTGCCGCTGTGCCGCGATGCGTGCTTCGTGTCCCTCGCAGTTCACCTGCCTGGCGCGGAGGCCGACGTCGCCTGGTGCGAGCTGCTGTGCCCAGCGGAGGGCGTCGCTTGCCTGGCGCCACTCGACAGCGCCGACCGTTGGTTCCTCGCCGCGGTAGTCGGTGATGACGGCGTCGGCAATCGAAACGAGCCGCTCGCGGAGAGGTCCATCGACACGCCACGACAGCCCGAGGTCGAGCGCGCCCAGGCCGCGGATGCGGTCGTAGGCGCTTTTCCGATCGATGACCGTCCGCCCGTCAATCGCTTCGACCGTCTGCCGGAACCGCTCGGCGGCCACCCAGGCGGCGCCTTCGAGCGCGAGTACGGCCACGGCGGAGAGCAGCGTCGCCAGCCAGGCGAGCCGCTGCACCGCGCGCCGACGCCTCCCAGGCGGACGAGGGAGCGCAGGCGGGAGCGGCCGCGACAATGGGATGGTTGGGAGCGCGGGCGTCACGCCGGTGAGCGGTAGCGGATCCGTCGGCGGCACCATATCGGACGGCGACTGTGCCGGCAGCGGCAGCGGAGGCCGATCGATCGTGATGGTCGGCGCCGCTTCGTATTCCGATACGGCCGCCGGCACCCGGTTCGAGAGGAACGCGTCGAGATCCGCCCGAATGGCGGCCGCCGTCGGATAGCGGCGTTCGGGCTGGTACGCGAGCAGCTTGTTGATGATGGCCGCCAGGGCCGGCGGGCACGAGTCGGGCAGCGGCTCTCGCCGTTCGTTCGTCTTGATGGCGTGCTCGAGGCGGCGGCTGTTCTTCTCGTGCTGGGCGTACGGCCGGTGCCCGGCCACCATCTCGTAGAGCATCACGCCGAGGGACCAGAAGTCCACGTACGGATTCACGCCACCCGACTCGAGCTGCTCGGGTGAGGCGTAGCAGATCGTGCCCCAGATATTGGTGGTGACCTGCCGGGTCTTGGCGAGGGCCTTTGCAATGCCGAAGTCGAGCACGCGGATCTCCCCCGGGCGCGGCAGCAGGATGTGCTGCGGCTTCAGGTCGGCGTGGACGATTGCATTGCCAGGCTCGCCCTCGATCGTCAGGAACTGGTGCGCCTTGTCGAGGAACTCGCAGATGCAGACGGCGTATGTGGCTGCCACGGCCGGCACCATGGGTCCGGCGGCGATGAGGTGCGCCAGGGAGCCGCCCTCCACGAACTCCATGGCGATGTAGAAGTGCCTGTGGTGCGCGCCACATTCGTACACCTCGGGCACCATGCCGTGGGAGCGCCCGAACTGCTGCTGCAATTCCGCGCCGCGGCGCTCGGCCGCGAGCTTATCGGCGCTGTCCGGCTCCGCGGTGGAGAGCACGAGCTTCAGCGCGACCCGCTTCCCGTCGGCCCGCCGGCGCGCGTTGTACACCGTGCCGAACGCGCCGCTCTCGATCGGCGTCGGATCGAGGACGTAGTCCCCGATGGTGAAAGCCTGGTCCGGGGTCACGCCGAGCACCTCACCGCGCTCCCTTCGGCGGCGGCACGAGGACGAAATTTCCGCTCGTGTCGTCCTGCCCGGCGGCACCAGGTCCGTCCACCAGCACGGGACCGAACCCGGCAAGCACGTTGCGCGAGAGCACGAGGCGGGCTGACCCTGAAAGCGATATCGGGGGAACGCTTGCGCGCCCCACGCGCGAGACGATGTTGTTGGTGAGCGTCGCCTGCGCCCCCTCGTCGAGCCGGACGGCCACAGCCGGCACCTCGAGGACGCTGCCGTGCAGCATTACGCTCCCGGAGGCCCGCAGCTCCAGGGCCGACTGCACGGGACCAATCACGTCAACCATCTCGATGGTGCGCCCCTGCCCCGTCACCCGAATCGCCACGTCGACAGGCGCCTGTGGCGTGGACTCGATTCGAAGGCCCGCGACTCGTCCGCCCTGCATTCCCTCGACCGTCACGGCCACCCAGGATCCGGTGCTCCCGGCCGGCCGGCGGATAGTGACGGTGCCAGGTACCCGCGCTACGAGATCCACGCCCTCAGGTACGACGATACGCTCCTCGTACACCCCGGGTTCGAGACGAACGATATCGCCCGCCCGCGCTGCCCCGAGCGCGGCCGCGATCTGCGGAAAGGCGCCCGGTGTTGCCGCTCCGGCGACGAGCGTCCGAGGCAGTGGAGTCTCCGGAGGAGCGACGTTCCACACCAGCGCGAGAGTGGCCAACACCCCGGCCACGGCGCCGACGGCGAACCAGGTCGTGCGGCTGCCGACCACCCATCGCGCGAACGCTCCAATCTGCCGTAGCGCCCGCCGAACGGGCCCCGCCGTGGAGGGGGCTGCACGTGCAGCGACCGGTGCGTGGTTGCCGTGCTGATCCAGCGCAGCGGAGGTCTCCGCACCCGCTCCCGCGCCCGCACCAGGGTCGCCCTGGCGCGCCCACACGGCAAAGTCTGCCCCTTCGGCGTACACGACGGTCACGTTGTCGTGA
Source organism: Vicinamibacteria bacterium (assembly GCA_963739995.1). Taxonomy (GTDB): domain Bacteria; phylum Acidobacteriota; class Vicinamibacteria; order Vicinamibacterales; family JAENWD01; genus CAVUCH01. The sequence goes on from CAVUCH010000004.1 coordinate 347,547, forward strand.
CCGCCGGCGTCGTTCGCCGCCTCGATCAGGGCATCCACGACCTGCTGGGGATGCCCGGCGTGGCGCCTGACGATCCGCTCAATCGTGGCGGACGGCACCATGTCGGTCAGGCCATCGGTGCAGAGCAGCAGGGCACACTCCGAGGCCCACTCGGCCTCGATGACCTCGACGAAGTCGTCCTCGTCCTTGTCGTGCAGCGCGCCCCCGACATCGCGGAACAACTCATTGCGCCGCGGATGCTGCATCGCCTCGCGCTCGGTGATCTCGCGGGCGTCCTCTCGTTCCCCGATGGGCGAATGGTCGTGGGTGAGCTTGCAGAGGCCGCGCGGTCCCATCATGTAGAGACGGCTGTCGCCGACGTGGCCGATGGTCAGGCGATCACCCGCCACGATCGACAGCGTGACCACGCAGGTCATGCCGCGCAGTTCGGCAGCGCGCTCAGAGCGCCTGAAGATCTCGTTGTTGGCGATGGCAATGGCTTCGCGGACGCGCTCGCCTGGCGTGCCGAGGGGACGGCTCAGGCGGTGCAGGATGACCTCGCGCGCGATGGCCGCCGCGACCTCGCCGGCCGCCGAGCCGCCGACCCCGTCGATCACGCCGTACACCCCGCGGGCCGCGTCCACAATCGGCAGGTCCTCGTTGTTGCCGCGGACGCGGCCGGGATCGCTCCTGAAGGCCGCCAGCAGCGGACCCGTCGCGGGCGCGAGCGCCTCAGTCATGGTCCGCCATGCGCGCGAGCGCGGCGAGCCACGCCGTGGTCGCGACGAGCGCTGCCAGGAACGCCCATCCGAGCCAGTAGAGCAGCTCCGTCATCGCACCGCCTCGAACTGGAGCACCACGGCCTCCGCAAGCTGGATCCGTGCGCGCGGCGGGAGGTCGCGCTCGGCGCCGGGCTGCAGCACGCCTTCAGCGGTCTTCACCGCGGGTGGCAGGGGCTCGCCGTTCACCGATGTGCCCCAGAGGCTGACGTCCTGGATCACGAATTGTCCCGACGCCTCGCGCCGGATGCGGACATGCTCGCGCGACACCTTCGCCGTCGTCACCACCTGCACGTCGACCCAGGCAGCGCTGCCGCCTCGTCCCACGACCACCGAGTCCTTCTGCATCGTGAACTCGTGCGGGCCCTGGTCGTCCTCGTACGTTAGCCGGGCGCGCGCGCCCGGCTCTGGCGCCGTCACTCCCGACGCGGTGCTCTCGCGGGTGACCTGCGGCACGTCCGTCGTCGCGCTCGTGCGGCGCCCGCCCGAGACGACGCTGCGCACGATGCGCGTGGTGGGGGTGCCGGCATACGACGCGGGCGCCGGCATCGACAGCGACGACAGGATCCCGAGGTGCCCGCGCGCGAGATCACCGTCCTCGTCGGCGGTGATGGAGACATCCCATCCATCGGGCGGCACGTCGATCGGTGACGTCTCGTCGCGCTGCAGGAGGCGGCCCAGCACCCGGCGGCCCCTGCCCGTCAGGCGCCGGTTCATCCGCTCGACGTCGGCGGCGAGCGCCTGGTGCAGCTCCGCCACGAGGCGCGGTACGATGCCCTCAATCGCCCGGAAGTCTTCGGCATGCAGATAGACGTGGTAAACCGTCGGGCACAGGGTGCTGTAGGGAAGCTCGTACAGGTTCAGGCGCAGCTCCTCTGGTCCTGCCATCCAGATATCCCGCCCGCTCGGTGCCTTCGGATGCTCGGTCATTCGTGGCAATTCTCTCCATCGCCACTATGGACCGGAACCTGCATCGGCCGATCTGAGAAAACCGTGAGATTTCTGCGCGGCCAGGCATGAGAGCGACGTTCGGCCCTTTCACCCTCGACGCGCAGACCCGTCAGCTCGCCGAGGGCTCGCAACTGCTGCACCTCTCGCCCAAGGCGTTCGACCTTCTGCTGTTGCTGATCGAGCGTCGCCCGGCCGTGGTGCAGAAGGACGAGATCGCGAGCCGGATCTGGCCGGGCGTCACCGTGTCGGAGACGAGCATGGGAGGGCTCGTGAAGGAGATTCGCCGCGCGCTGCGGGACGACCCGGCACAGCCGGCCTTCATCCGGACGGCGCACACCGTGGGCTATGCGTTCATCGCTCGGGTGGATGGAGAGACTGCTCCGCGTACGACGGCGGACGAGAGCTCGTATCGATCCTGGCTCGCCTGGAACGACCGCACGTTCTCGCTGGCGCCTGGCGAGAACATCATCGGCCGCGATCCGCGCTGCACCGTGTGGGTCGACGCCTCTGGTGTGTCGCGCCGCCATGCCAGGATCGTGGTCACCACGACCGAGTCGACGATCGAGGATCTTGGCAGCCGGAATGGCACCTCCATACGCCGCACGGTGGTCACCGCCCCGCGCCGTCTCGCAGACGGAGATCCGATCCGCCTGGGCGCGACCACGCTCACGTTCCGGCAGTGGTCGGAGGAGCGTGCACCCCGCACCGAGCCGCTCGCGCGCCGCCGGCCGCGGAAGACAGAGCCCTCACCACATCAGCCATAAACGTCGCCGGATGGCACGCTAGCCTGGACGGCGAGGAGCGGGACGCTCTGCTCTTGGGATCGGTGTTTGCACCCGATCCGGCACCGCACCACCGGCGCGCGTCGGTAAGGATGCCGGCGGGCGGGGGCCTTCGGGCTCCCGCCCGCCGTGGGTCCCCACGACGACCTCATCGCACTCGTGAGCCTGCGATGCCAAATCCCGCAGGCCTCACCGCAGTTCCACGAACGCGCCTCGGGCAGCAGTGAATCAGCACCACGGGGGCGCCGCTGCCCTTGGTCTCGTAGTACAGCTCCACGCGCAGTGCCCCTTCTGGTGCGGCCGCTCCTCGTTCTGGCCGCAGCGATGCCCAACGGCTGCGAGACCAGCAAGGCCGCCGATTTCCCTTCAACCGAGCCCAGGATGGCGCTGTAACGGAGGCCGCACGTCCGGCTGACGGGCCGCGCGGCACTCCCATCGGCGCCGGCATGATAAAGTCGAGGCTCACTTCATCTCGAGCCCCGCAACACTCTGAGCGCGATGGTCGGCACGACCTGTAAGCAGTACCGGATTGACGCCCTGCTGGGGCGCGGAGGAATGGGCAAGGTCTATCGCGCCCAGGACACCCGCCTCGATCGGCTCGTCGCCATCAAGGTCATGGGCGCGGCCGCGCTGCGGGCCGGGATGGCGGCCGACGACTTCCTCCAGGAGGCCCGTGCGGCGTCGGCCCTCAACCACCCGAGCATCGTCACGATCCACGAGATTCTCGAAACGGACTCGGGCGACCTGCTGATGGTGCAGGAGTTCGTGCCGGGCCGGACGCTGCGTGACTTCGTGTCGGCGCCGCTGCCGATGGAACGCGCATTCGACATCGCGCGCCAGCTGGCCCGCGCCCTCGGCGCAGCGCACCGGGCTGGCGTGGTGCACCGTGACATCAAGCCCGAGAACGTGATGGTGCGCCCCGACGGGTACGTGAAGGTGCTCGACTTCGGCCTCGCGCACCGCACGCTCCCCGACACGATGGACACGGTCGCGGCGGGCGAGGTCCTCCAGAAGATTACGACCGAAGGCCCCATGATCGGCACGCTGGCCTACATGTCACCGGAGCAGGCGAGCGGGCGCAGGATCGACAGCGCCACCGACGTGTTCTCACTCGGGATCGTCTTCTACGAGATGCTGTCGGGCCGCCGCCCCTTCGAAGGCGGAGCCGCGATTTCCGTGCTGCACGCGATTCTGAGCGAGCACCCGGCTCCACCCTCGCGCCTCAACCCCGAGGTGCCGCCGGCCCTCGATGCGCTCGTGCTCGCGATGCTCGCCAAGGACGCTTCGGCGCGGCCCACCATGGAGGGAATAGAAGCGGAGCTGACCGCCGCGTCTGGCACGAATGCCCGTGCGACGCCCGCGCCTGCCGTCCTCCGGCACATGGTCGGCCGGGACCGAGAGCGCGCCCGGCTCGCATCGCTCCTGCCGGGAGTTGCCGGTGGGCGCGGGATGATGGCCGGGGTCGTGGGCGAGGCGGGCATCGGCAAGACGAGCCTCGTGGAGGAGGTGCTGGCCGAGATCGAGCGCGGGCCGTACCGTCCGGTCATCGCGCGCGGCAAGTGTTCCGAGCGGCTCGCCGGAGCCGAGGCGTACCTTCCGATCCTGGAGATCCTCGACCATCTCCTCCACAGCAGCACCGGCGGCGGTTTCGTCGAGATGATGAAGCGCGTGGCGCCGACGTGGTATGTCCAGGTGGCCCCGCTCTCGGCGGAGAGCGCAGCGACGACGGAGATCCGCGAAGACATCAAGAGCACCTCGCAGGAACGGATGAAGCGGGAGCTCGCCGCCTACTTCCTGGACGTGTCGCGGGTCCGCCCGCTCGTGCTGCTCCTCGAGGACCTGCACTGGGCCGACGCCTCCACGGTGGACGTGCTGAACTATCTGGCCGGCCGCTTCGAAGGCATGCGCCTGCTGGTGCTGGTGACATACCGCCCGTCCGACATGGCTCTCTCGCGGCACCCGTTCCTGCAGGTCGCACGGCAGCTCCACGCCGCGAGCGCGTTCGTCGAGTGCCCGCTCGAGCACCTCGACCGCGCAGACGTGGAGCGCTACCTGGGGCTCGAATTCCCCGGACACGCGCTCCCGCCGTCATTCGTGACGCTCATCCACGAGAAGACGGAAGGCCACCCGCTGTTCATGGTCGACCTGGTGCGCTACCTGCGCGATCGCGGCGATCTCGTGCGGAACGGTGGCCGGTGGAACCTGACGCACTCGACCGCGGATGTCGCCCGCGAGCTGCCCGAGACGGTCAAGGGCACGATCGCACGCAAGATCGATCGGCTCGACGATCTCGATCGCCGCCTGCTCACCGCCGCCAGCGTGCAGGGCCACGAGTTCGACACCGTCGTCGTCAGCGACGTCCTGGCGCTCGACCCGGCCGACGTCGAGGACCGCCTCGCGGGACTCGACCAGATCCACCGCCTCGTGCAGCCGATCCGCTCCGGCGAGCTGCCCGATCGGGCCCTCTCGGTGCGATACCGCTTCGCGCATGTGCTCTACCAGAACGTGCTTTACGGATCCCTGCAGCCGACCCGTCGCGCATCGTTCGCGGGGAAGGTGGCACAGTCGCTGGTGGCGCACCACGGCGCCGCGGCGAGCGCGCTGGCGGCGGAGCTCGCCCTGCTGTTCGAGACAGCGCGGGATTTCGGCGCCAGCGCGCACTACTTCACCGCCGCGGCGCAGCACGCGATGGGCCTGTTCGGGTTTCGCGAAGCGCTCTCCCTGTCGGAGCGCGGGCTCGCCGCGGTCGACGCGATGCCCGCCGGTCCCGCGCGCACGCAGCAGGAACTCGCGCTGCGGATGGCAAAGGGTGCCGCCCTGCGCTCCACGACGGGCTGGGCTACGCCCGACATCGAACAGACTTTTGCGCGGGCGCGGCAGCTCTGTCACGAGCTCGGCGACCCTCCGCCGGTCATTCCAGTCCTCTGGGCGATCACCCTGTTCCACCTTATTCGCGGCAACCTGGTCGAGTGCCGCGCGCGCGCCGACGAACTGATGATGATGGTACGCGACTCCGCGATTGCACACCCGATCGTCGCGGCGCACCACATGGCGGGCGTCGTGCGCGAGTTCCTGGGCGAGATGAGCGAGGGGAGCCTCCTCCTGGAACGCGCGCTCGAGCTGCACGATCCGGCGGAGCACGAGCTGTACCTCGCGCTCTACGGCACGAACGTGGGAATGCTCGCCCGCGCCATGTCGAGCCGGCCGCTGTGGGCGCTCGGCTACCCCGATCGCGCGTTGGCCCGTGCCCGGCAGACGCTCGTCCTGGCCGATGCGCTCCGTGAGCCGATGGCACGCACCTTCGCACGGCTCGTGCTGCACGGCGTTCTCGCCTATCGCGGCGATGCGGCGGCCGCAGAAGCGATCGGCGAGGAGAACATCGCGCTCTGCCGTGAGCACGGGCTTCCGCAGGAAGCGGAATGGAGCCGCTCGTTCCAGGGGAGCGCGCTCATCAGCCTCGGACGCATCGATGAAGGTCTCGCGCTGCTGCGCGACAGCGTGGCCGTGCAGGAGCGGCTCGAGACCTATCTCGCCAGGCCGATGTTCCTGGCCGTGCTCGCCGACGGGCTGCTCAAGGCGCAGCGTGTCGACGAGGGGCTGGCGGCCGTCGACGAAGGATTCGCCTTTGCCGCGCGTACCGGCGAGGGCGGCTACGTGGCTGAACTGCACCGCGTGCGAGGCCAGCTTCTACAGCTGCGCGGCGATGTCGCCGGCGCCGAAACCAGCCTGCGTGAGGCGCTCGCGTACGCCGGACGGCAGACGGCGCGGTCGCTCGAGCTGCGCGCGGCAACGGCGCTGGCACGACTGCTCCGCGAGACGGGGCGCACGGCGGAGGCCCGCGACCGCCTGGCGGAGGTGCACGACTGGTTCACCGAAGGCTTTGCGACGGCGGATCTGGTGACCGCACGGACATTGCTGTCCGAGATGGGATGACGGCACGATGGCGACGACAGTGAGCGGTGGAAGGCGGGTGGAGTTCGAGCGGCCACGGTCGACCGAAGCGGCGGACATCCAGGAGATCGTCCGGGGCATCCTCACCCTGCAGGCACGGTTCGCGGAACGCGAGCACGGACCGCTCGAGCGCGGAACGCACGCCAAGGGCATCTGCGCTCGCGCGGTTTTCGAGGTGCTCGATGTGCGGCACGTCGTGCGCGACACGCGCCTGGCCGCACGTCTCGCCCGCGGCCTCTTCGCGCAGCCGGGCACCTATCCCGCCACCGTCCGCTTCGCGAACGCGTCCGGGCAGGTCCGGTCGGACGCGGTCCGCGACGTGCGGGCGCTCTCGTTCGCGGTGGAAGTGCCCCCCGGTCTCGTGGGTCCGGCAACGACGCGCCTCGACTTCTCCGCGAACAGCGCGCCGATTTTTCCAATCAACGACGCGCACGCGTTCGCCACGCTGATGCGCGTGCTCAGCGCCGGCGGGGCGTGGGCCAGCCTCCGCACACTGTGGTCGCTTCCGCTCGGTGACCTGCTGGAGATCGGCCGCATCGGCGTGCTCGGCGCGCTACAGACCCAACGCCCCGTGCGCGCGTACCAGGTGCTCCGATACTGGAGCACGGTCCCGTTCCGGCATGGCGGCGACGAAGCGATCGAGTACTCGGCCATCCCGTCGCCCGAGAATCCCGCGCAGCCGCTCGTCCCCGGTCCGGACTGCCTGCGCGACGAGCTCGCCCGCCACGTGCGCGACGATGGTCGGATGAGCAGCTGGGAGATCGGACTCCAGCTGCTCGATGCCAACGTGATGACACGATGGGGGCGGCGCCGTGACCCGAGCTACTGGGTCGAGAACGCCGCGATCGAATGGAAGGAAGCTCAAGCCCCATTCCACATCGTCGGGCGCCTGACGCTCGTCCCGCTGTCGGAGTTGAGCGACGACGTCGCGCGCGCGATGTACATCGATGTCACGGAGCACTCGACACCGGACAGCGCGCCGATCGGCAGCATCAACCGCGCACGGTGGTCGGCAGAGTCGTCGAGCCGTGAGGCGCGGGCCACCGGAGTCGTCGAGCTCCCCGCGCCGGTGCCGCTGCGAACGCCGCTCGGGCGGCGGCTGGCGCGCGGGGCGTTCGCAGCCGCCTTGCTGCTGCTCGTGGCCGGTCTCGCCGTGGGCCGCTGGTACACGGGGCGTGCGAACGCGTACCTCCCGCCGCTCGAGCGGATCGACGACGTGCGGTATCAGGATCAGGGCTGGGGAGACGGCGCCGACACCCCGAGCCGGCAGCTGTTCTACTACACGGCCCAGGGCGCGTCGATGCACGGCATCCGCTACAGCTGGCTCGTCAACATCGAGCGGCCGTTCCGCGGGGGCCGGTTCGCCGACCCCGATCACATGCGCCAGCTGCGGTTCATCGTCGATCCGTTCCCGACCCGGAGCAACCCCGACCAGCTGCCCGTGGGGTTCGGGCGGCGGTACGACGACACGCTGCAGGACTGGGTGGCTGACGTCACGTGCTCGGCCTGCCACACGGGACAGCTGCACGTGAAGCGGCCGGGCGGGCGGGTCACGGCCCTTCGGGTCGACGGCGGGCAGTCGATGAATGCGTTCACCGACATCGCCCCGGGCAGCTTTCAGGTGGAGCTCGCCGGCGCCTTCGCGACGACGCTGGCCAACCCGATCAAGTTCAATCGGTTTGCCCGGCGGGTGCTCGGGCCCGAGTCGAGCTGGTCGGCGAGAGCGACGCTGTGGGGCGACGTGCTCTCGACGTTCCGTGACCTCATACGAGCGAGCCGCGGCGCGCTCGCGTCGCACTGGTATCCCACACAGGAAGGCTTCGGCCGGACCGATGCGCTCGCGCGCATCGCCAACACGGTGTTCGGCGATCACCTCGACGCCGCGAACTACCGCATGGGGAATGGCCCGGTCAGCTACCCCTACATGTGGAACATCTGGAAGTTCGACTGGGTGCAGTACAACGCGTCGGTCAGCCAGCCGATGGCCCGCAACATCGGCGAGGCGGTGGGCACCGGCGCCACGTATCACCTCGTCGACCGCTACGGCCGGCCCGTGCCCGCCGCCGATCGCTATCGCACATCCATTCCGATCGAGAGCCTGCAGCGCATCGAGAGCACGATCCAGACCCTCCAGCCGCCGCCGTGGCCCGAAGACCTGCTCGGGCGCATCGACGGAGCGAAGGTGGCGCGCGGCCGCCAGTTGTTCGACGAGCACTGCGCGGGCTGCCATGGTCCGCACGTCGCGAGCGCCCAGACGGCTCGCGCCGTCTCTCCGGCACGCGGTCCTTCCGATCCGCTGTGGGAAATCCGGTGGAAAGCCATCGACGACATCGGCACGGACCCGAACGCGGCCCTCAATTTCATGAAGAACCGCGTGGACCTGGCGCGAACCGGCCTCGATGCCGGCGAAGTTCAGCGGCTGTTGCGTGAACCGCTGACGCGGCAGAAGGCGCGTCAACTGGAGCTCGTCGCATCGCTGGAACGCGAGATCGCGCGGAAGACCGGAGAGGGCCAGCCGAACTATCTGTCGGAGGAACTGACGTATGCCAGGACCGCCGTCCGCGGTACCGAGAACGAGATCGCCCGGCTCGATCAGATCGATCTGCGCTCGGTCTCGATTGGCGAGGGGCTCACGATTGTCGGCACACTGATTCGCAACCGCTACTACGACGACCACCGGTATTCCGCCGAGGCACGCGCATGCTTCGACGGGTTCGACACGCTCGATCTGCCACAGGCGGTGCCCGGGTACAAGCCCCGGCCGCTGAAGGGCGTCTGGGCGACGCCGCCGTTCCTCCACAACGGATCGGTGCCAACGGTGTACGCGCTCCTGTCGCCCCGCGAGGAGCGGCCCGCCACGTTCTACGTGGGGACGCACGAGTACAACCCGCGCGACCTCGGCTACGTGACCGAGCGCCCTGGTGCAACCGCGGGCGGCTTCGTGCTGGATACCAGGCTGCCAGGCAATCGCAACACAGGCCATGAGTTCCGGAAGGGCTACGTGCCCTTCGACGAGAGCAAGCCACCCGAGACCCAGTACCAGGGCGGCGTCATCGGTCCCGAACTGACGCGTGACGAACGCTACGCGATCATCGAGTACCTCAAGGTGGGCCCGGACGAACCGCCAACGCCGGCGGGGCGCGTACCGCCCGACTGCTTTGCGCTGCTGGAGTCAGCGACCGGCGATCAGCGATCAGCGATCAGTGTAGTCAGCGGATCAGGGATCAGGGAGCAGGCGTCGCGGGACCCTGATCGCTGAGTGGCGCTGACCGTCGAATGACCGCTGATCGCCGACCCTGATCGCTGATCGCTGACGTGGATGCATCACCGTATGCCGAAGAACCTGGTCATCTGCTGCGACGGCACGAACAACCAGTTCGGCCCCGAGAACACCAACATCGTCCGCGTGATCCAGGCTCTCGTCCGGGACCCCTCACGGCAGCGTCTGTATTACGACCCGGGTGTGGGCACGCTCCCCGAGCCCGGCGCGTGGACCGCGCTCGGGAAGATGATCTCAACGTTCGCCGGCCTGGCGTTCGGCGCCGGCATCTTCTGGAAGGTGCAGGAGGCGTACGCGTTCCTGATGAAAGAGTGGGAGCCCGGGGACAGAGTGTTCGTCTTCGGGTTCAGCCGGGGTGCCTACACGGCTCGCCTGCTCGCCGCGGTTCTGCACGGCCTCGGGCTGCTGCCGCGGGGTAACGAGAACCTCATCCCTTATGTGCTGCGCCTGTTCAAGGGCATTCCGCAGGGCAAATCAGGACCGGCGGTGGACGACTACTTCACGCTCTGCAACGAGTTCCGGCGCACGTTCGCCAGGGTGGTCCCGGAGGAGCCCGACGATCGACGGTTCCGCGTGCACTGGCTGGGCCTGTGGGACACCGTGTCATCCGTAGGCTGGTTGTGGGATCCGCCGTCGTACCCATACACAGCACACAACCCAAGCGTCGACGTCGTGTGGCACGCGATCTCGATCGACGAGCGCCGCTGGTTGTTCCGGCAGAACCGGATGTACCAGGCGCGGAAGGATCAGCAACTGCACGAGGAGTGGTTCCCGGGTGTGCATTCCGACGTGGGTGGCGGCTATCCCGAGGTGGATGGCGGCCTGTGGCGGACGCCGTTTGCGTGGATTCTCGATGGCGCGCAGGCCACCGGCCTGCTCGTCGATCCCAGACGTCTCGCCGCCGTGCTCAACCGGGTGCCGCCCCCAGCGGCACCCTGCGAAGAACCGAAGCACGAGTCGCTGACGGCCGGGTGGTGGCCAGCCGAGTTCCTCCCGAAGCTGCAGTACCGGAGCGCAACCGGACGGCGCGTGCCCGCCATCGGTTGCGGCCGGCACCGCCGGATTGCGGACGGCGCCTCCATTCACGCCTGCGCGCTGCACCGGCTGCGCAGCGACCCGGCCTACCGCCCGCCGAACCTCTCGCGGGCATTCGTCGATGCTGTCTGCGCCCTTCCAACGGTGCCGGCCTCGCTGCCGTATGCGCCGGATGGGATCCGAGGTGGCGCGGCCGCACCCGGAGGCGCCCCAGGGCTCTCGATGCCTGTTTGACGCGTCAGAGAACGTCAGCGGACGCGCTGGACTCGCGGCACCTCGCCCGCGCGCTCGCCGGAGCCGCGCCACCCATGTCATGCTCTTCTTTCAGGGAGTACCACGGATGCGAGGACGAGGAGTGCCCACGCTCGTGATCCTGCTCGGCGCAACGCTTGCGGCATCGCTGCAGGTCACAGCACAGAATCAGAATCCGGTCCAGCCGACGGCGCAGGAGCCGGGCGGAACGCCTCCCGCCGCGCAGGCGCCGGTGCCACCGCAACCCAGTGACGCGACCCAGCAGCCTCCAGCGCACGGCGAGCAGCCGCCCCAGGAAGAGGACCAGGGTGACCGGCGGCCGCCGCCCTTCCCGGCGCACCAGCGCCCGCTCGCGCCGCCGGCCGTGCTCGAACGCGGCAAGACCATGTACTCGAGCATGTGCAGCGCCTGCCACGGCGCCGATGCCCGCGGCGGCCAGCTTGGCGGCGTCAACCTGCTCCGCTCACCCGCGGTGCTCGGCGATCGCGACGGCGAGATCGTGCTGCCGATCGTCAAGAAGGGACGCCCGGGCACGGCGATGGCGGCCATGCCGATGCCCGACGAAGACATCAAGGCGATCGTGGCGTTCCTTCACAGCCTGCAGGCCTCCGGGAGCAATCAGGGCGGGCCTCCACCAGGTCCTCCAGTGGAGCTGAACATCCTGGTGGGCGACGCAAAAGCGGGTGCTGCGTACTTCGCTGCCAGCTGCGCGTCGTGCCATTCGACGACCGACGACCTCGCCGGCGTCGCCAGCCGCGTGCCCGACGCGAAGTCGCTGCAGAACCTCTGGGTATCGGGCGGACGCGCGGGTGGAGGCGCCCCCGGACGCCGCCGCCGCAATGCAGAGCAGGCCGCCACCGTGAAGGTGACGCTGCCGGACGAGGTGGTGCAGGGTCGGCTCGTGCGCATCGACGACTTCCTGGTCACCCTCGCGCTCGAGGACGGCACAACACGGACGGTTCGGAGAAACGGCGACACGCCAGCCGTGGAGATCACGGATCCGCTCGCGCGACACAACGCGCTGCTGGCGGACTACACCAACAAGACCATGCACGACGTGACGGCCTACCTGGCAACGCTGAAATGACATTGACACGATCGCTCTGCGCTCTCACCCTCGCACTCCTTTCGGCGGTGGCCCTCTCGGGCCAGGGCCGCGGGCTGCCTCCGGCGGAGCTGCTGAAGCCGCTCGGCGATTCCTGGCCGACGTACTCGGGCGATTACTCCGGCAAGCGCTACAGCCCGCTCACGCAGGTGAATCGAGAGACGGTGAAGCGCCTCGGCCTCGCGTGGACGGTGCGACTCACGGCGGGACCGGGCGGGCGAGGGGGCTCCTTCATGCGCGCCGGAGATGCGCCGACAGTAATCGGCGGCCTCGGACCGGAGGACGGCCCCGTGGTGCCGGCCAACATCAAGGGCACCCCGCTCATGGTGGACGGAACACTTTACGTGACGACGCCCGACAATGCGTGGGCGCTCGACGCGCGGGACGGCCGGGAGCTGTGGCATTACTTCTGGCGGACGCGCGGCGGCACGCCGATCGGCAACCGCGGCGTCGGGATGTGGAACGACGCCGTCTTCATGGTCACGCCGGACAACTATCTGATATCGCTCGAATCGAGGACGGGCAAGGAGCGCTGGCGCGAGGAGATCGCCGACTTCAACCAGCAGTACTTCTCCACCGCCGCACCCATCATCATCGGCAACCACCTGCTGATCGGCACGGGCAACGACCTCGACTCACCCGGGTACCTGCAGTCGATCGATCCCGACACCGGCAGCATGCAGTGGCGCCTCTACACGGTGCCGATGCAGAAGGGCGATCCCGGATTGGAGACGTGGCCCAGCCTCGAGGCCGCTCGCTACGGCGGCGGGCACCCCTGGCTGCCAGGCGTCTACGACCCCGACACGAACCTGTACATCTTCGGCACCGGCAACCCGATCCCCGCGTTCACCGCGGGCCGCGGCGAAGGCGACAATCTCTTTACCTGTTCGATCGTCGCCGTCAACGTCGAGACCGGGAAGATGGCCTGGCACTACCAGACGTCCCCGCATGACATGCACGACTGGGATTCGGCGCAGACGCCGATCCTGATCGACACAATCGTAAAGGGCAAGCCGCGGAAGATCGTGGCGACAGCGGCGCGGAACGGTTACTTCTTTGCCCTCGACCGCCTCACGGGCGAGCACCTCGTCACGACGAAGTTCGGCAGCACGGTGAACTGGGTGAAGGCGATCGCGAAAAACGGCTCGCTTCGGCGGAATCCCGCCAAGGATCCGATCGTGCCCGGCGCTCTCGTCTCGCCGACCTCCGGCGGCACCATCAACTGGGAGCCGCCGGCCTATTCGCCAGACACCGGGCTGTTCTACGTGTCCGAGCACAACGGCTACTCGATCTTCTACCTGACCGATCCGGATCCGCGCGGATCGATGGGGCTCGGCGGACGCGAAGAATTTGGCGTGGGTTCCGGAGGCAACTTCCTGACTGCGATCAAACCCGCGACCGGCGAGATCGCGTGGCGCCGGCAGTACCCGGGCGAATTCGGCGGCGGGGGCGGCGGGGTGCTGGCAACCGCAGGCCATTTGGTGTTCACAGGGGACGCGGGTGGAAACCTCGTCGCCTACGACGCGGCCAACGGCACGCCGGTGTGGCACTCCCGCATCGGCTCGGTGTCGAATGCTCCGACGACGTTCATGCTCGATGGGCGGCAGTACATCCTCGCCGCAGCAGGAGACACCCTGTATGCGTTTGGGTTGTACGAGTAGAGCGCAGCCGGACGCCGGGCGGACGGCCGTATCGTCTGCGGTGCGTGCAATCAGCATGGTCGTGCTCGCGGCCGGGTGCTCCGGCCCCGGGCCGCGGTCGGGCACGGAAGCACGCGAGGCCGGCGCAGGCGGGAGCGCGCCGTCGAATTCGACGGTGTTCGTCTCGAACGAAACGGAGGGCACGGTCGTCATGCTCGACGGCGCGACCGGCGCCGTACAGGGCCGGATCCCTGTGGGCAAGCGCCCGCGAGGCATCAAGCTGTCGCGCGACGGCTCGCGGCTGTTCGTCGCATTATCGGGGTCGCCCATCGCCGGGCCCGGCGTGGACGAGTCGAAGCTGCCACCCGCCGACCGCGCCGCAGACGGCATCGGCGTCATCGACCTCGAGCGCCGCACACTGGTGCGAACCCATCCCAGCGGTCAGGATCCCGAGTCGTTCGACCTCTCGCCGGACGGCAGGATGCTCTACGTCTCGAACGAGGAAACGGCGGAGATGTCGGCGCTGGACCTCGAACGCGGCACGATCACGGGAACTGTCCACGTGTGCGACGAGCCCGAGGGCGTCACGGTATCGCCCGACGGCCGCGTGGTGTACGTCACCTGCGAGGGCGCCAATGCGGTGGCGGTCGTGGACACGCGCTCCCTCGCGTTGATCGCGCGCATTCCCACGGCGGCGCGCCCCCGGTCCATCGCGGTCACCCCGGACGGCCGCACGCTCTTCATCACCTGTGAGAACGCCGCATCCATCTCGATTGGCGATGCCACTGCCCGTGAAGCGAGGGGGGCAATCCAGTTGACGATGCCCGACGCGACGGCAACGCCGCCACGCCCGATGGGCGCCGTGCTGTCGCCGGACGGGACGACGCTGTTCGTCAGCAACGGTCGGGCGCAGAGCATCTCGGTAATCGATGTGGCGACGCGGCTGCCGTCGCGGGTGATCCCGCGTGTCGGCGCGCGTCCCTGGGGCATCGCGCTCAGCCCCGACGGCCGCCGCCTCTACAGCGCAAACGGCCCCTCCGGCGATGTGTCGTTCATCGACGTCGCGGCCGGGACGGTGGAACGCAAGGTGGGCGTCGGCGGAAGCCCGTGGGGCGTGGCGGTGCGGCCGGCTGCCCGGTGAGCCCGCGTCGTGTCCCTGGCGCGATCTGCTCGAGTGAGCCGGGGGGTGCGCGCCAAGAGAGCACCTCTGCACAGACGTCTCCCGTCCCGTGCTCACCAGGCCAGCATCTCGTGGAGGAAGCCACAGTGGGCGCACGTTCGTCGAGCCGTGCCGAATCGGAGACCCTGAGCGTCGCCGGCCACGAGATTGCGATCTCGAATCCCGGCAAGGTGCTGTTCCCGCAGGCCGGGTACACGAAGCTCGATCTGGTGCGCTACTACCTGGCGGTGGGAGAAGGCGCGCTGCGCGCCGCCGGGGGCCGCCCGAATGTGCTGGTGCGCTATCCGAACGGCATCGGTGAGGAATTCTTCTACCAGAAGCGTGCGCCGGCGTCGCGCCCCTCGTGGGTGGATGTCGTCACCTTGCGCTTCCCTTCCGGCCGTACGGCCGAAGAAGTGGTGCCGCGCGACGCGGCGGCCCTCGCGTGGATGGCGAACCTCGCCTGCCTCGAGCTGCACCCGCATCCGGTGCGCGCGGAAGAGCTCGACCATCCGGACGAACTCCGCGTCGATCTGGATCCCGTGCCGGGCATCGCGTGGGACCAGATTCGCGAGGTCGCGCGCACCGTCCGTTCCGCCCTCGACGACCTCTCGCTCGTCGGCTGGCCCAAAACATCGGGGTCGCGCGGGATCCACGTGTACGTGCGCATCCATCCGCGCTGGACGTTCGCGGAGGTCCGCAGGGCGGCCCTGGCGCTGGCGCGCGAGGTCGAGCGCCGCGCCCCCGCCCTCGCCACAAGCAAGTGGTGGAAGGAGGAGCGGCACGGCGTATTTCTCGACTACAACCAGAACGCAAAGGACCGGACGGTGGCAGCGGCGTATTCGGTGCGGCCGACGGTAGACGCCCGTGTGTCCGCCCCCTTGTCCTGGGACGAGATCGACGCGTGCGAGCCGGCAGACTTCACGCTGGCCACGATGCCGTCGCGCTTCGCCACGCTCGGCGACAGGCACGACGGGATCGATCGGGCGCCCTGTTCGCTCGACGCGCTGGTCGAGCTCTCGGCGCGGCAGGAGCGGGAGGGTCAGGGCGACGCCCCCTGGCCTCCGCACTACAGGAAGCAGGCGGGCGAGCCCGCACGGGTGCAGCCGTCGCGGCGGCGTGTGCCGGCGCATCCTCTGGTCGAAATCGCGCGGGCGCGGCAGAAGACCGACGCGCTCGCGGGGCTCGACCGCTGGAAGGCCCGCCATCCCGACGCGGCCGCGCACCTCGAGCCGGCGGACGTCCTTGTGGACGCCATGCGTGGTCGGTTTGCCACGTGGACGCGCATCCGCCTGAACCTGCAGCACGTACCCGCACCGCTGCGGCCCGCCCAGGAGCCGCTCGATCCCGATGAAGACATGTCGTCCGACTGGCAGACTGTCAGCCCGGAGGGCAACGCGACACATAAACCCGCTCGAGCCCGCAAGCGGCATTGACCATGGCTTGAGCGCGTTCAACCACGGCGGCGGCCCACGGCGCCAAACACTTTCTCGAGCTCGTACGCAGGCGTGACCTCGAGTTGGTCGTACCGGCAGTCGGCCGGTCTCTTGTCCGGGCGCCAGCGCTGGAACACGGTGGCATGGCGGAACCGGCGGCCCTGCAGGTGGTCGTACTTGACCTCGCAGACGCGCTCGATCCGTAGCGGCTCCCACGACAGGTCCTTGCCTGCGCTCCAGCGGCTCTGGCCGCCCGGCATGCGTGCCCCGTCGCTGCCGTCCGCCTGCGCCCACTCGCGCCACGGATGGTTCTCCATCGCATCCTTGCGCACCGGTGCGAGCTCCGCGGCCAGCTCCTTGCGCCTGGCCATCGTGAACGACGAGGTCACGCCGACGTGCTGCAGCGCGCCGGCCTCGTCGTACAGCCCGAGCAGCAGCGAGCCTACGAGTGTGCCTGGCCCGGTTTTGTGCCAGCGGAAGCCCGCGACGACGCAGTCGGCCGTGCGCGCGTGCTTGATCTTGAACATCGTGCGCTTGCCAGGCTCGTACACGCCCTCACCGGGCTTGGCCATCACGCCGTCGAGACCTGCCCCCTCGAAACGGGCGAGCCATTCTTCCGCGAGATCGCGATCGGTCGTGGTCGGCGTCAGGTGAAACGGGGTCTGCAGCCGCGATCCCAGACCCTCGAGCCCGGCGCGCCGATCGCGAAACGGCGTCGCCCGCAGATCCTCGCCATCGAGGGCGAGCAGATCGAAGAGGACGAACTCTGCAGGGGTGGCCTTCGACAGCTTCGCGATACGCGAGGCCGCCGGGTGCAGGCGCATCTGCAGCGCGTCGAAGTCGAGCCCGTGCGGCGTGGCGATCACGATCTCCCCGTCAACAACGCACCCTTCGGGCAGCGACGAGACGCACGCATCGTGCAGCTCCGGAAAGTACCGGTCCAGGGGCCGCAGATCCCGGCTCTGGATGTACGCATCCCCTCCGCCCCGGAACGCGATCGCCCTGAACCCATCCCACTTGGGCTCGTAGAACAGCCCATCAGCGGTGGGTAATCCTTCCACGATCTTCGCGAGCATGGGCTCGATGGGCGGCTCGAGGGGGAATTGCGGCATGGCAGTTAGTACTCGACTCACACCGCCTCACCGGTACGCGGCGGCCTGTATCCCGTACAGGTCGGCATAGTGTCCCTTTCGAGCCATCAGCTCCTCGTGCGTGCCGACCTCGACGAGCCGTGCCCCCTCGAGCACCACGATCAGATCGGCCATCCGCACGGTCGAGAATCGGTGCGAGACGAGGATCGTGATCCGGCCGCTGCGGCTGCCGCCGGAGTCGCGCGCGGCCGCGGCGTACCGCTCGAACAGCGCGTGTTCCGTTTCCGCATCGAGAGCCGCGGTCGGTTCGTCGAGCACCAGCAGCAGCGGTTCATCCCGCATGAAGCCGCGCGCGAGCGCGAGCTTCTGCCACTGCCCGAACGACAGCTCGACTCCGCCCGGCCACGTGGGACCGAGCTGCGTACCGAGCCCCGACGGCAGACGTTCCACCACGTCCGCGGCGCCGGCGCGATTCACGGCTGCAATCACTGCCGGCTCGTCATCGAGCCGCGGAAGATCGCCAAGGGCCACCGTGCGCCGCGCATGAAACTCGAAGCGGAAGAAGTCCTGGAACGCGCCTGCGAGGCGCGCTCGCCATTCAACCGCCGGCACGCGCGACAGCGGGGTATCGTCCAGAAGGATTGCGCCGGACGTGGGCTCGTACATCTTCGCCAGCAGCTTGACCAGCGTGGTCTTGCCGGCACCGTTCTCGCCTACGATCGCCACGACGACGCCGGCCGGCAGCGTCATCGAGACGTCCTCGAGCACCACCCGTGACGTGCCGGGATACGCGAACGACACGTGGTCGAGCCGAATGCCCCGGCGGAGGACTGCTGGCACGGGCAGATCGCCCGCGGCAGCCACGGACGCGGCGTAGTCTTCGAGCCATGCGAGCCGGCGGGAGCCGTCCATCCAGAATCCCCGCAGGAAACCAATCTCGCCGACGGTGGCGCCGATGTAGGCCGACAGGCGCGCCCCTGCGGCCAGCACCAGCAGCACGGCCCCGGCCGGCGCCACGAGGACGTACGATACGAAGACGACAGCAGCGACATACGCGAGGCCGAACACCGCCCAGCCGAGCGCGTGCCAGAGGGCGGAGCCCCGCCGAGCCGCAGCCACCGGACCGTACCACCACTCCCACGCGTCGCGCCGATCCATCACGAGGCGCTCGCCGATCCCCGTGACCCGCACTTCCTTTCCAGGCGCCGCGGTCGTCGCCAGAGTGAACAGGTGGCGGGCCAGCCGGCTGGCCTGCGCACCCCGCTCCTCAGCTGACCGCTCGACAGCGGGCCGCCACGTGGACGTCACCACCGTTGGAATGGCAAAGACCGCGAGCAGGATCAGCGCGGGATGAACCGACGCCAGCAGCGCCATCGTGACGGCCAGCCGCAGAATCCACCCGAGAGTGGAAAACAGCGACATGTACATGTGATCGAGCACGAACACCTGGTTGCGGAGCATCGACAGGCGATCGAGATACTCCGGCCGCTCCTGGTGCGCGATTGTCGCGACCGATGCCTGCAGGTGCGCCACGTGCGATTCGAGCGCGATGGTCACCCTGTCGCGAAAGCGGCGCTGGACGCGCGTGCTGACGGTGCGGAGAATCCACGTCGCCGCTGTGGATACGGCGAGGGCAACGGCCGCGCCCTGCACCAGCCCGGGGCGGTGCTCGAGAACGCCTCTGCCGAGCAGCATCAACCAGAACGCGAGAAGCGCGTCAGGGAGGGCGGCGAGCTGCGACAGCACCAGTGATGTCACCATCAGCCGGGGCTCGTGCCGATACCCCAGCTTGCACAGGCGCCACATCGACGACAAGGCCGGCGGCAGGGGCTCGATCGCGCGGTCCCGGCTACGAGAGGACGTCATACGTCGTGCCCTCCTCGTCGCCGGGAATCGTGAATCGCTGCGCCTGCAGATCGAACATCGTTCGATACCGCCCGCCAAGCGTCATCAGCTCGTCGTGCGTGCCGAGCTCCACCACCCGACCATGCTCGAGCACGCAGATGCGGTCGGCATGCCGCACCGTGGAGAAACGATGTGAGATGAGGATGGTCGTGCACTGCCGCGTCGCGGCGAGCAGACGATCGAAGATCTCCGCTTCCCCGCGTACATCGAGCTGGGCGGTCGGCTCGTCGAGCAGCACGATGCCCGCGCCGAGCCTGACTGCCGCCAGCGCCCGGGCGAGTGCCACCCGCTGCCATTGGCCGCCCGACAGATCGGTGCCGCGGTCGTACCCGCGTGCGAGCACGGTCTCGAGCCCGGCGAGGTTCGTAGCACCCGCCGCCTCCAACGCCGCCAGCACGACATCGTCTGGCGCACCTCCAGGCGACACGTTGTCGCGCAGCGTCAGCTCGAGACGCATGAAGTCCTGGAACACGGCGGCAATACGCGAGCGCCACGATGCGAGATCGAATTCGCGCAGGTCGATGCCGTCGATTTCGATCGCACCAGACTGCGGATCGTAAAGACGGCACAACAGCTTGGCGAGCGTCGTCTTGCCGGCGCCGTTCTGTCCGACGATAGCGAGCGACGAGCCGGCGGGGATGGTGAGATCGAAGTGCTCCAGCACGGGCGTGCCGCGAGTTCCCTCGACCGCGTAGGAGAACGTGACATCGCGGAGGCGAATCTCTCGAGCCGGTGTGCGGTCGGCGGGGCGCACGCCTGACCGCAGCGCGCCGGCCACGCGCATCGCCGGCTCGAGCCGCAGCACCGCGGCGACCGGTGCGGCCGCTCCGTCCAGCGCCCAGCTGAAACCGCCGAACGCAATCATCGATACGCCGATCGCGCTCTGCACGTAGACGACGGCTTCTCCCAGGCTGATGCGCCCTGCGGACGCGTCGTTGCCCAGCCACCAGAACACCAGCAGGTTCGCGGACACGACGAGGAGAACGCTCCACGCAATCGGGCGTTCGCGCAGGCGCGTGGCCGCATACTGCAGCTCATGCAGGCGCGTGCGCCGTTCCACGAAGCGGTCGATTGTCCAGCTGGCGAGGCCGAACAGTCGCAGCTCTTTGCTCGCGGGCGGCTCCACGGCCAGTCGATACGCGTAATCCGCATCCCGCTGCGCACCGCGCACCTCCTCGGTATTGCGGTCGCGCCAGATCGCGCTCTCGCGCAGCAGCCAGTGCGTGGCCAACCAGGCACCGGCGAGCACGAGGGGCGCCCACCACGCGTAGCTGACGAGAATCATGGCGGACGCAAGGCCGCCGATCATCTCGACCATGCCGCTCGCAATGAAGTCCATCGAGAGGGACAACGGCGGGCCGGTCATTCCGACGTCGAAGTCGCGTGCGACGGTCAGGTCGTTCGTGAGCGCCGGATCCTCGAGGTGACCCATCCCGGGCGGGCGCACGCATGCCTCTGTCAGACGGTCATAGAGCCACGCAGCGGTGCGGTCGCCGAGGTTGGCGCCGACCGCCTGGTGAATCGGACTGAGCACCTGCAGCAGGACGAAGATCGCGCCGACGAACGTAAGGGGGCCGGCAAGCGGATCGCCGCGCTCCACGGCACCGACGAGCACGCCCATGGCGATCCCGAACGCGGCGGGCAGGATTCCGCGAAGAATGAGGACCATCCACCAGACGGCGGCGAGACCGGGGGCCGCCCTGGGCAGAACGGCAAAGAACTGCCATTCCTTCCGCTCGGTGAGTCGCCTGATCACACCCGCATTCTGCCTCACAACCGGGTCCCCGTACGCGGATCGGGGCTAGATGACTGGTGCGAAATGCGGTATACGAGAGGGAAGCTGAGGCATGATGCACCACCCCAGTGATCCCTACACGAAAGGCGGCGGCTGATGGCGAATCCATTTGTACACGTCGAGCTGAACACGACCGATCCGGACCGGGCGAAAGCGTTCTATCGCGAACTCTTCACCTGGACCTTGAATGACATGCAGATGGGTCCCGACATGACGTACACGATGATTCAACCGGGGGAGGGCACGGGCGGCGGCCTGATGAAGCAGCCGAGCCCCGGGGCACCCTCCGCATGGCTGGCCTATGTGGACGTCGACGACGTGAAGGCGTCCACGGAGAAGGCGAGGTCGCTCGGCGCGCAGGTGATGAGGGGGGTGACCGAGGTGCCCCAGATGGGGTGGTTCAGCATCATCGTCGATCCGACAGGCGCGATGCTCGGTCTGTGGCAGACAGCTCGATGATCGCGGTGCGGAGGGAGACGGGGCACTCGACGATCTCGGGGCCCCCTCCCCGTCGGCCCGTCAGCCCCCCACCCTTCGCTCGGGCCGCGGTGGCGCAGGCCGGAATGCCTCCTGCAGCACGGACCGTACATCTCCGGCGGCCGTGCGCAGGCACTCACCCACCACTCGCGACAAGACCTCAGGATCCCCGACGACTCGCGCGTTGACGAGCAGTTGATGCCGCGCGTCTGGTGCCGCATCCAGCGCACCCTCCAGCACTGGCGCGCGCCCATCGCCGCAGAGGCTGACCCGCACGTACCCGGAGCCGGCCTGATCGAGCACCTTCACGTGCGCGATGGCGAGTCCGGCGCCGGCGAGGTCGGCGTCGAGGCGATCGGCCAGAGCGCCTGCGAGGAGCGCCGGCGGCACCGGCGTCTGCAGATCCAGCTGCGCATGCCAGTTGAGCCATGCGAGCGCCGCTTCCGCAGCCGCGTACCGCGTGTAGTCCAGCGTCAGGAGCGGCAACGTCCCTGCTTCGACACGGCACCCGAGCACATGATCGAGCCACGCGTCCACGCCGACCCCCGTGCGGGCGCTCAAGGGCAGGGCTACGACGCCTTCGAGTGCGGGCAGCTCGATCCGTTCGTCCGCTTTCGTCGCACAGACGATGTCCGCTTCCGCGAGCTGCTGGCGGAAGATGTACGCCAGGTTCGGATCGGCGTCGGGACGGGTCAGGGCGTGCGCGCGCACCGGATCCACCAGCACCGTGAGCGGCGCGATGCGGAAGCGCCAGGGCTCGTCGCGAAGCAGGGGACGCAGAACCGTCGCGGCCAGATCGGTGCAGCTGCCGACCGGCTCCGCAAAGACGATGTCGGGGTGGACGCGATCGAGCGCGTCGGCCGCGCGGAGGAAATCGGTGAGCCGGCAGCAGAAGCAGCCGCCGCTCACCTCGCCGGCCGCCACGCCGGCCGCATGCGCGAGTGCCGTGTCGACGAGCCCGCGTCCATGGTCGTTCGTGATCACGGCCGGACGGAGTCCGCGTGCCGTGACACGCCGGGCGCCCTCCAGGATGAGCGACGTCTTCCCGGAGCCCAGCATCCCGCCCACGATGGCCAGCACGGACGCCATGCGGCGTTTGCCGCGACCGCCGGTCGCATCCGCCGAAACCCGCCGTCCGCTCACGAGACGACGAGCTCCTGACCTTCGGCGATCGGAACCGCATCCCGCAGCGTCACGCGGCGGACCGTGCCGTGCTGTTCTTCGGTGTACGGCAGCACACGGTCCTCGAGATGCACCCTGGTGATCGGGGCCCCGCGGCCCGCACCCGGGATCACGAGGACGCCGCAGGGCAGGGATCCCGACAGCACGCGGATGCGCAGAGGTCTGCCGCCCTCGCCGAAGGAGAACGTGCCCCACCCCGTGCCAGTGGACCAGAAGCAGCGGAATCCGGCAGCCGCGAGCCGCGGCAGCACCGTGACCTCATGCGTGCGGCCATGGTAACGGAAGCCGCTGATTGCCAGCAGGGCCGACCAGGAGGCCATCGCCCGCGCATAGTGCGAGCCGCATTCGGCCTCGTCCCACGGGTTCCGCCGTTCGCCGTCGTATCGCGCGCGGATGTTGGTGATGCACTCCACGCCCTCACGCACCATCCCCGCGAAGATCATGTGGCTGGCGGCCGTGTACTCGAGGCCGGTGAACGCCTCGGCGTAGTACGGAAACGGCACCTCGGGCCGTTGTCCGCCGGCGTAGGCGGCGACGACGAGGGCCCCTTCATCGTTCAGCACGAACGTCCGCTGCACGCTCGCGTGCTCGAACAGGTCGCGCTTGTAGTTGTACCGGTAGATGCTTTCGAGGGTCGTCCGGCAATGGGCCGGGTCAACGAGGGGACCGAGCCCCGCGACGTCGGCCTGGTACTGGCCAACGAGCTGATCCACAAGGCAACCGGCGCCCATCTGATACTCGGGATGCTCGGTGTCATCGGACCCCATGGTGTTCAACAGCGCGTCGGGGATGCTCGCGCGAGTCCTGCCGATGACGCGCTGGACGTAGTACTCCCCGTTGAACAGGTTCGCATCGATCCACGTGCGCCCCGACTCGAACAGCCGCCGCGCCTCGCTTGCCGCCGCCGGATCGTTCATCGCGCGCGCCATCTCCTCCACCGCGCGCAGCGCGCCGAGATAGTAGATGCCGCACAACGGATTGGGACCATAGAACTCGATGTCGTACGTGTTGTGCTGAGTGCCCTCCAGCACGCCGTCGCGGTCGGCATCCCACCCGTTCGGAATCCAGGCAAACGCAATGGCGCGCTTCACCTTCGGCCAGAGATCGCTCAGCCAGACATCGTCTCCTGACAGCCGCCAATCCAGATACACCTTCATGATCTGGCCCATCTGGCCGTCGGCGGCCGCGGTCGGGAAGCGGTCCGCGCCGTCCGGCAGCAGCTGCCGGAACCGCATGCCGCCCTCGGCATCCATTGAATGACCGAACGCCGCCCGACGCAGCGAACGGGCCAGCTCGGGGAAGATGTGGTCGGTGGCAGGCTCGTAGTTCCAGACGTGCGTGCAGTTGCCGAAACAGCAGCCGCTCGTATCGGCGCACCCTTCGAACCCGTGAAACTCACCGTCGGCGGTTCGGAAGCAGGTTGGTGTGACGAGCGTCGACAGGTTTGCGGACGCAGCATCCCTGATGGCGGCCGGGATCGTGCTCTCTCGCATCGCGGTCGCAAAGAGTCGGGTGCGCCGTTCGAGATCCTCCAGATGCGTGGCGGCGTATTGCGCGGCGGCCCACGCATCCGTGAACCGCGTGCAGTAATGATTGCCAATGCGCGCGCCTCCCTCGCCGTCCGCCGCATCCCACCCGCATCGATCCGGCGTACGGTTCGGGAAGTGCCAGCTCAGAACGAATGTGTAGTCGGCGCTCGCACCCGGCGCCAGCGTCCGCTGGAGACAGACCGCGCCCACGGGACCAGGCTCGGCTGACTCGGGACCCAGCGCGCCGTCGGCCGAAAAGTCGTCCCAGAAGCGCAGCGCGCTCGTCCACCACCGCGCGCGCGGCCATCCGCGCAGCAGTGTGACCTGGCCCTCTCCTGCGCCGAGCACCCACAGGCCGAGCGTTCCGACGAACGGGTGGTCCTCGTACAGCGAGGGGTTGTGCATCAGCAGACCCTGCACCTCTTCAGCCCTGCGTGGCTCGTTGATGCGGGGATCGGGCCGGAACCACGGCTCCGACACGGTCAACAACGGGTTCTCGATCGAGTACGCAATCGACACGGCCGCCGGCGTGCCCTGAGGGTTCGAAACCCGATACCGCATGATCGCAACGGGCAATCCTGAGGCATCCGCGTCGTGCGGAATGAACGGGCTGAACGCTTCGAGGGTGACGCGGACCGGGAGGCGACGGTCGCGGAAGGCGACCTGGGCGAGCGGGAATTCGCCCGTGAACCGTGCCGACTCGAGTCGCTGCAGCCCGGGAGCACTTCGCGACCCGAGGCCGAACGGTCCTTGATACGGCGGCTGCAGGCGGCCTTCGAGGACGCTCACGAACGGCGGGCGCGCGCCGCGGTCCACCCGAATGGCCGGGAACGCGTACCCGGGAGCGTTACCACGATCGGGCCGATTGAAGATCTGCCAGTCACGCAGCTGGCCGCGGCCCCCGAGCCCAATCGAGCCGGCGCCGACACCGCCGAGCGGAAACGAAATCTGCGACAGGTGCGCGCCGGTGAACACACGGGGGTAGGCCACACGGGCGCGCGGCGGCGCGGCACTGGGCGGCGCGGCACCGGCCGACCCGCCACCCGCCACTGGCTGGCCCCCGTCCGCGTGGGTCGGCCCGGGTACGGTTGCGGCGGCGGCGGCCGCAAGGGAGCCCTTGAGAAACGCACGCCGGCCGTGCGGTTTCGACGACATGGTGCGGGAGTATAGACCGGTCGCGCATGTAACGGGAGTGTCAGGTGTTCATCTGCGGGCTGAAGCCCTGCACGGCATGCCGTCGAATCAACGCGGAACACTCCGGCATTCGGGCAGCTCGTCCTCCGGACGCGCCCCTGCGATCGGCTGAGGCATGCACGTTGCACTCAGCGCTTCGTCGTGAAGGTGCTCCTGATCGTCATCGATGGTGCCGCCCCGCGCGTAGTCGGCCCGGCGGTTCAGACGGGCCGTCTGCCCAACCTGAAGCGGGTGGCCGACGCCGGCACCATGCATGCGGGAGCGGTCACGATCTTCCCGTCGATTACACCCGCCGCGACAACCTCGATCGTCACCGGTGCGTACCCCGCGGAACATGGGATCGGCGGAGCCTCCTGGTTCGACGAGAGCCGGCGTGAAGTGGCCTACTACGGCGACGACTTCTGGGTCATCGTCCGTAAGGGTTTTGGTGCCTTCCTCCGTGACTTCCTGCTCCACCTGAACGGCGATCGCCTCACGGCACCGACCCTCTTTCAGCTGATCGAATCTGCCGGATTGAAGGCCGCCTGCATCAACTACCTCGTATACCGCGGCAACGTCGCCCACAAGGTGAACGTGCCATGGCTGATGGCGCTGCTGCCTGGCGTGCCGCTCACCGAAACCGTCCACGGCCCGTCGCTGCTCTGCCTGGGTGATTTCGTCAGGCCATGCACCTCCCGGGGCCGCAAGGTGCAGGATCGCGGCGGGTTGCTCCACCGCTTCGGGATGGACGACGCATCTACGGCGGCCTTGCTGTGCGAACTCGCGACCGAAGGCGAACTGCCTGCCTTCACGCTCGCGTATTTCGCCGACAACGACTACCGCAGCCATGAAGTCGGTCCTCACGCGGCATTGCCAGTCATCGACCGGGTGGACCAGGCGCTCGGAGAGCTGTTCGATGCCGCCGGCGGCTTCGAGCGGTTCATCCGCGACACACACGTGATCGTGACGTCCGATCACGGCCACTGCGAGCTGCTCGCCGATCGTGACGAGGCAGTCATCGCGCTGGATCGCATCCTCGGAGACTTCCGGCAGGCGGAGCTGGGCGGTGCGTGGCGGCCGGATG
Organism: Vicinamibacteria bacterium; assembly: GCA_963739995.1. Taxonomy (GTDB): domain Bacteria; phylum Acidobacteriota; class Vicinamibacteria; order Vicinamibacterales; family JAENWD01; genus CAVUCH01. Next base: position 374,132 of record CAVUCH010000004.1, read on the forward strand.
ACGAGATCATGATCTGTCCGAACATGCGCGCCGCACAGATTCACCTGCGGGAGACGAGTGCCGTGCTGCTCGATCGCGTGACACGTGCGGCGGGCGCCGATCGGCGGGTGGATCTGATCCTCTGGAAGCCGGAACTGACGGTGGAAAGCGGTGATGTCTACGCGGTGAACAGCCCGCGGGGACGGCTCGAATTCTGGAGAGGCGACGAGGGCCACTCGCACGCGCGGGATGCATTCGGCACCGCCTGGAGCTGGCGGGGGGATGCAGCGGCGCTGCGTCTCGAGACCAGCGACGGCGTCGTCGAGTCGACCGAGTACCCGAACGCGCTCGAACGAATTGCCGGAGTCCTCGACGCGGCGAACGGCGGCGCCGTGTGGCTATCTGCCCGGCCCGGCTGCGAGTTCGAGGTGCCCGGGGGGAAGGCCCACGTCGGCGGCGCGTCGCATGGCGCACTGCACGCGCTCGATTCGCTCAGCATCGCTGTGATGGGGGGTGGGGACGCGCCGGCGCCGCCCCGTGCGCTGCGCTCCGTCGACATCGCGCCACTCTGCATGACGTTGCTGGGGCTGCCCATGCGTTATGCCGTCGGCGACGCCCGGGACGCAGCGCACACGCCCAGCCCTGCACGGCGGCGGTAGCTCAGGATCCCGGTGGCCCGGCCACTTCGAGCTGGCCTCTCATCATCTGTGCGTGCGGCTGGCACACATACGGGTAGGCGCCTTTCTCGCGCGGAGCCCTGAACACCACCGACCCGGTCGCGCCGAACTGGAGCGGCAGGACGGCGACGCCCAGGCTGGTCACCGCGAAGTCGTGTACCAGACCGGCGTCCGCGTTTCGCACCGTGACCCGCAGCAGTTCCCCCGGTCGTGCCTGGATGACCGGATTGGCAGGACCCGCACCGTCCATGTAGAACGCCATGCCGCGGACCTCGAGAACGATCTCCCGCGCAGCGTCGGCGCCGCTCGAAAGCGTCACGGCCAGCGACGTCACCACGACCGCCGCTGCAGCCACGAATACCAGCGTCCGCTTTCGCATCTCGCTCATCCGATCAGCATCCCTGTCACGTACATGATGGCGAAGCCGGCCGCGAGGCCCGCCACCACGGGTCCCCGGGTCAGCGAATCCACCGGCGCGCGGTCGCCGGCGACCTGCCGCAGGATCTGCACCGAGACCTGCGCAATGGCGCCCACGCCGAGCGCCAGGAACAGCACCGACCAGACCGGCGCATAGGTAAACCCGCCGAGCCACGCGCCGGCGATCGTCGGGACGCCGCCGATCAGCCCGAGCTGCAGCAGCGCGCCAACCGGCACGCGCGAGCCCGCGCGGTGCTCTCTCGCGAGCGGTGCGATGATGGCGAGACCCTCGGTCGTGTTGTGCAGCGTGAACCCCACGATCAGCAGGCTGCCGAGCGTCGCCTCGCCGAGGCCGAACGCCGCGCCGATCGCCAGCCCCTCCCCGAAGTTGTGCAGCCCGATGCCGATCGCGATCAGCAGGGCCAGCGCCCAGCCCTGTCCGCCCGCAGACCGCTTGCGTGCTTTCAGCCAGCGTCCCACGGCCTCGAGGCCCAGGTATGCGCCGGCGGCCGCAAAGGCCAGCAGCGCGATCCCCTGGTAGGAGCCGGGAAGTGCGCCCGCGATGCCGGTCGCTTCATGTGCCGCGTCCACGAGCAGGAAAAGCAGCAGGCCCACCGTGAGGGCGAGCACGAAATCGATGCCCGTACGCCCGAGCCGCGAGACGAGCGGAAACCACAGCAGGCCGATCGTGACCGGCAGCACTCCGACGTAGAAGCCGATCAGCGCGAACACGAGGAGCGACTTTGGCGTCGGCGTCGGCGACGCGACAGCCACGCCGATCGTGTGATCAAAGGTGACGCCCGTCGCCGTGACCAGGCGCAAGGTATGCGTTTCTCCATGTACCCACGGGTACGGGATCGTCAGCGTGGTGCGGCCGAGCCGGCGGAGGTGCTGGCCGTCGCTCGTGCTGAACGTCCAAAACGCATCGTCCACCGCGACCTGCGCGATGGTGACGGGATCAGGACCGTCGTTGACCACGGTCGCGGTGATTACGCCTTCCTCCAGCGCGACCCGTCCGAAGGCGAGACGCTCGACGGGAGGATAGGCATCCCCCCGCAGCGAGTCGGCCGGTCCACTCACGACGATGAAGCCGATGAGCGCGGCGAGCAGCAGCAGCGGAACGGTGGCCGCCATCCACCAGCGCGCCCGGGCGGCGGATGGCGCCTGCACGGTGGCCACCTGCACGTCAGGTGTCACGGCGCATCTCCGAGGCCCGGAACAGGCCCATCCAGCCGAGTTCGGCGAACTCGCTCTGGTGCGCGTGGAACATGAAGTCGCCCGGATACCGGAACGTCGTATCCAGGATTGCCCGCTCACCCTGACAGAGCATGATCGTATCGGTGACTTCCGGCGCCCGAGCCGTGCCGGTGCGGCTCGCGTCGAAGAACATCCCGTGCAGGTGGAGGCTGTTGATCAGGTCGAACTCGGTGATGTTCACAAGATAGATGCGCACCGGGCGGCCGACCGTGACGGAAATGGGATCCACCATGTAGGCATTGGCGACGGAGTTGACGGCGTAGACTTCGTTCTCGTTGTCGAAGTTGGTGTCGAACCCGTTCATCACCATGATCAAATCGTCGCGCATGGCATCGGGCTCTCCGCGAGGGTCGATGATGAACACGCCGTACAGGCCCTTGTGAATGTGGCGCCGCAGGGGAACCGCATGGCAGTGATACAGGTGCAGGCCCACAGGGTCTGCGTCGAACTCGTACACGAACGTTCGACCGGGCATCACCTGCTGGGCCGGCTGCGATCCGTCCATCTCCGGCGGATGCCACCCATGAAAGTGGATCGTGTGCGGATGCGATCCCTGGTTCACGAACGTGACCTTCAGCCGATCCCCTTCGGTGGCCCGGATGGTCGGGCCGGGCACCTGCCCGTTGTAGGTCCACGCGGGATAGAACACGCCTGGGGCGATCTCGATCTCCCTATCAACGGCGAAGATCGTGTACTCGCGCAGCAGCGTGCCATCCGGGCGAGGCGTCTCGCGGTACACGCGCTCGCGGTCCGCGGGTGGCAACTCGCGAAAGTTCCACGTTCGCAGGAACACCGCGGGGTCGAACACGGCCGTCGAAACTCTACCCACGGTGCCGAGTCCGTGGCCGTGCCCACCAGGTGACGCCCCGTGGCCGTCGTGAGTTGCCGGTGCCCCCGCTCCCCTCAGGCGCTTGCCGCCGGCGAGGGCGCCAGCCGTGGCGAGTAGAGAGGCGAGACCGGTAGCGTGCAGCCAGGAACGGCGGGAGAACAGGGAAGCCATATTTTGAATAGTCAAAATGTACAAGCACCGCTCATCAAAGTCAACGGGAATATTATGCGAATGTTAGGATTGTGCGCATGCTGCCGAGTTCGACCGTAGAGAACTACCTGAAGGCGATCGTGCTCCAGCAGCAGCGTGCGTCAGGAGATGCACTGGTGGGCATGGGCCAGATTGCTGCCGCGCTGGGTGTCACGCCCGGCACCGCGACCACCATGGTCAAAGCCCTGGCGGAATCGGGGCTGGTGCAATACGAGCCCTACAGCGGCGTGCGCCTGACGGCCGCCGGGGAGAGGCTCGCGGGCCTCGTGCTGCGGCGGCACCGGCTCGTAGAGCTGTTCCTGGTGCAGGTGATGAGCCTGCGTTGGGATGAAGTGCACGAAGAAGCGGAAAAGCTCGAGCACGTGGTCTCAGAGCGGCTGATCGAGCGGATGGACGAGATGCTCGGGCGCCCGGAAGTGGACCCGCACGGCGATCCCATTCCGGACGCCGACGGCGCCATCCGCGTGCGCGAGCTGCAGACGCTGCTCGATTGCCCCCTCGACACACCGGTCACGATCACTCGCGTGACGGATCAGGGCGCGCAGTTCCTGCGGTTCATCGAGAACAGCCACCTCAAGCCCGGCGAGACGATCCAGGTCGAAGCACGAGACGCCATGGCCGACAGCGTGCGAGTGTGCGGGCGCGGCGAGCAGCGCACGACCATCGGCACCCGGGCCGCGTCGAAGCTGCTCGTCGAAGTGCTGCAGACCGAGCCCCACTGAGCCGCGTATGTCCCAGATCGGAACGGCGTCCCAGCCGCTGCGCGTCGCCATCATCGGCTCGGGGCCCGCGGCGTTCTACGCGGTCGAGCATCTCCTGAAGCAGAGTGAGCTGCTCGTCGAGGCCGACATGTTCGACCGCCTGCCCACGCCGTTCGGGCTGGTGCGCTATGGCGTCGCGCCGGATCACCTGAAAATCAAGACCGTCACCCGGGCCTACGACGCAATCGCGGCGCACCCGCGCTTCCGGTTCTTCGGTAACGTCGACTTCGGCGCGCACCTCACGCTGGCCGATTTGCAGCAGCACTACCACCAGGTGCTGTTTGCGACCGGCGCCCAGTCGGACCGCAGGATGGGCATACCGGGCGAGGACCTCTTGGGCAGCCATCCGGCCACGGAATTCGTGGCCTGGTACAACGGGCACCCCGATTATCGTGACCACGCGTTCGATCTCTCGGGAGAGCGCGCCGCGGTGGTCGGCGTGGGCAACGTCGCCATCGATGTCGCGCGGATCCTGGTGCGCACGCCCGAGGAGCTCGCAAAAACCGACATCGCCGACTACGCGCTCGAGGCGTTGCGGCACAGCCGCATCAAGGAGGTGTTCCTCCTCGGCCGTCGCGGGCCCGCGCAGGCCGCCTTCACCAATCCCGAGGTGAAGGAGATCGGCGAGATGGCCGACTCGGATGTGATCGTGCGCCCCGACGAAGTGCAACTGGATGCCCTGAGCCAGGCTGAACTCGACGCCGCCCAGGATCGCACGCTGCTGAAGAAGGTTGAGATCCTGCAGGGCTACGCGCTCCGCAGGCCGGACGGCAGGAGCAGGCGCCTGTATGTGCGGTTTCTCGTCTCTCCCGTGGAGCTGATTGGCGACGCCAGGGGTCGCGTCACCCGGATGCGCCTCGTGCGCAACACCCTGGTGGCGTCGGACACGGGAGTCCTCAATGCGAGGGCCACCGGCGAGCACGAGGATTTGGATGTCGGCCTGGTGTTTCGCTCGGTGGGGTATCGGGGCGTCGCGCTGCCCGGCGTGCCGTTCCACGAGCGCTGGGGCGTAATCCTGAACGAGAAGGGGCGCGTGCTGGATCCCTCCACCAGCCGGGTCATGACGGGCTTGTACGCATCCGGCTGGATCAAGCGTGGCCCAAGCGGCGTCATCGGCACCAACAAACCCGACTCCGTGGAGACGGTCGCCGCGATGCTGGAGGACGTTTCGCGCGGCGCGCACTTCACCCCCGCGCAGCCGGACGCCGAGGCTGCCACGGCGCTGGTGCAGGCACGCCAGCCGCTGTTCGTGACATACGCGGATTGGCGGCGCCTCGACGCGCTGGAAGTCAGCAACGGTCAGGCGAGCGGGCGGCCGCGACTGAAGTTCACGTCGGTCGATGAAATGCTGACCGCCCTCGGCAGGACGGTCGCCGCACCCTGAAGCCTGTGTCCTGATTACGCGTCCGCCCGGTGGAATGTCCCGAGGGCCGCCGCGCCGAAGTGGTCCTTGTACGCCGCCCGGACCACGTGCTTCTGGTACTTGCCGGCGCCCGTGCGTGGCAGGGCGTCCACGTGCACGACGGCGTCCGGCAGCCACCACTTTGCTACCCGCGGTGCGAGGTGCGCGCGGATATCGTCGATGGTCGGTGCACATCCCGGCGCCGGAACGATCACGGCGAGCGGCCGCTCCCCCCACCGCGCGTGCGGCACGGCGACCACCACCGCCTCGCTCACGCCAGGATGCTCGACCAGCGCCGATTCGAGCGCAACCGTGCTGATCCACTCCCCACCCGACTTCACCAGATCCTTGGCCCGGTCCTGGATGGCGAGGCACCCGCTCGGACCGATCGTCACGATGTCTCCCGTGCGGAACCATCCATCGTCGGTCCAGCGGTCGGGGGCTTCGTCGCCTGGATAGTAAGCGGCAGCCACCCACGGTCCGCGCACCTCCAGCTCGCCCATGGTGTGGTCGTCCCACGCGATGAGCGCGCCGTCCTCGCCACGGCCGCGGATCTCGACGAACGGCGCCGGCCGCCCCTGCCGCGCGCGCCACGCATAGCGCGCGTCGGCCGGGGCATCCGCGAGCTCACTGGGGACGCGGCTCACCGACCCGAGCGGCGCAGTCTCGGTCATGCCCCAAGCGTGCACCAGGTGCACACCGTGCCGCGTGTCGAACGCGCGCACTGTTGCCTCCGGAATCGCCGCGCCTCCGACCAGCATCATGCGGAGCGACGTCAGGTCGTGGCCGGGATGTTCGTCCAGATGACGAAGGAGGGCGTGGCAGATCGTCGGCACGCCCGCGGTGTGCGTCACGCGCTCCGATTCGAGCAGGCCGACGATGCTGGCCGGGTCCAGGCAAGGGCCAGGCAGAACCTGCGCCGCTCCGATCATGGCGCAGGCGAACGGCAGACCCCACGCGTTCGCGTGGAACATTGGCACGACGGCCAGCACGCGCGACGACTCCCGCAGATCGAATACGTCTGGGAGCGCCACGGCGAGGGAGTGCAGCACCAGGGAGCGGTGCGAGTAGAGGACCCCCTTGGAGCGGCCGGTGGTGCCGGACGTGTAGCACATGACCGCTGCGGATTGCTCGTCGATGTCGTCGAAGTCCGCCCCGTCTTCCTGCCACGACAGCAGCTGCCTGAGATCAAGCGTGCCGTCGGGCACATCATCGTCGTCACTGACGACGACGATCCGGCGATCTCCGATGTGCGGCCGCACGGGCTCGAATGCGGGCCAGAGCACCTTGTCGACGATGATGACGGTGTCACCTGCGTGGTTGATGATGTAACCGAGCTCCTCTGGATGCAGGCGGATGTTCAGCGTGTGCAGAACCGCGCCGGACGCCGGGATGCCGTAGTAGGCCTGCAGATGGCGCGCATGGTTCCAGCAGAAGGTGCCGACGCGGTCGCCGCGGCGGACGCCGAGCGCGCGCATGACGGCGGCAAGCCGGCGTGCGTCGCCAAGGCACTCGTCGTAAGTGGACCTGCTGACGCTGCGGTCTACGCGCCGGCTGATGATCTCCTTGTGGGGGAACAGCGATCGCGTGCGCCGCAGCAGGGCGGGAATCGACAGCGGCATGTCCATCATGAGCCCACGCATTGTGATCTCCCCCGAGGGCTGGTGGCCTCTCCTGCACCGTCCTATGGCGCCGCCCAGCACACACCACAGGCGTGGCTCCCGTCAACGGCATCGCGGAAACCCACACGAGAGCCGGCGCTGGGGCCACGCGCGGCCGCCTGGCTGGTAGCCCGTCAACAGCTCGCCTTAGACGCCGTAAAAAAAGCTTGACGGCACATAGTGTGTGTAATACAGTGTGTGTCGAACACTGTATGACTACAGCTCACGTCGCCGACCTCGTCTTCGACAATCTTCGCCTGGAGCTCCGCCGCGGATTTCTGACCGTGGCGGTGCTGGCCGCGCTGCGAACCGAGCAGTACGGCTACACGCTGCGCAAGCTGCTCGTCGAGCACGGGCTGGCGATCGACGAGAGCACCTTGTATCCGCTGCTGCGCCGGCTGGAAACCCAGGGGCTGCTGGTCAGCCAATGGCGCGAGGAAGCCAAGCGCAACAAGCGCTTCTACCACATCTCGGAGCAGGGCGCGCAGGTGCTCGCGCAGTTGCTCGCCGAGTCTCGCACCATCGACGCCGCCCTGCGCGGCCTTCTCGCGGAGTGATCTCAATGGAACTGCTCGAACGGTATCTGCAGGCAGTCGGGTTCTACCTCCCGAAGCATAAGCGGGACGACATTGTGCGTGAGCTTTCGGAGAACCTCTTCTCCGAGATGGACGATTTGGCGGAGGCGTGCGGCCGCCCGCTCACGGAAGACGAGCAGGCCGATATCCTGCGCCGGCACGGCCATCCGATGGTCGTCGCAGGACGGTACCAGACGCGACAGCATCTGATCGGACCCGCGTTCTTCCCCATCTACCTGTTCACACTGAAGCTGGGGCTCGGCGTCGCGCTGCTGGTCACTGTGCTGCTGGCCGTCCTGGGCGCGATTCTCACGGGCGATCCCGTCCGCCATTTCGTCCACGCCCTGCTCGCCTACCCCGGGCGGGCGATCATGGTGTTCGCATGGACGACGCTGGGCATCGCGGCTGTTGATTACACCCAGGCGCACCTGAAGCTCGGCCACACGTGGGATCCGCGCAAACTGCCCAAGCTCGTTCGACGCGAGCACCGGACCTCGCGGGCGAACTCGCTGTTCGAGCTGCTGATCACGGCGGCGTGCATCGTCTGGGTGCTGCTCATCCCCGGCGCGCCGCACCTGCTGCTGGGGCCCGCGGCATCGTTCCTGGAGCTTGCCCCCATATGGCGGCTCGTCTACGTGCCCATCCTGCTGCTCTTGGCGTCGTCCGCTGCACTGAACTTCACCGGGGTCGTCCGGCCGTACTGGACCCCCGCGCGATCCTTCGCGCGCATCGGCCTGCACGGCGGCACCCTCGCCATCGTCGGCGTGCTCCACCGCGGGGGCGAGTGGGTGGTTGCGAGACCTGCGGCGACGCCGGCCAACGGCGCATCGCTGGAATCGCTCGTCGAGGTGATCAACAGGAGCTGCGAAATTGGCCTCGCGATCACTTCCGTCATCGCCCTGATCGAGATCGGCCGGGAGGTGTACCGCCTGCGGTCGCGTCGGAGAGACACCCTCGCTCTCAACTCCGGTCCGGCGCCCGCCACTCGGGAGCGGGGGCGCTGAGATGGCAGGCGACTGAATCCGGGGGATGGAGCACCGTGCCGCCAGTTTCAGCCTCGATGTTTGCTGGCTGCGTCCGCTGATGCCATCATGGCCGCCGCGGCTGAAACGCACGCGTCAGGCATCCGCCTGGTTCGCAAGCGGAGACACGCGATGCCCGTACTCACCGATTCCGGCGAGGCGCTTCTTACCGCTTGGCGAACCAACAGCCGAGTCACGGCATATCTCGTGGAGCACCTGCCGGCTGCCCTCTGGGATGTCCCAGTTCCCGGGGCACCGCGGCGCACGGTCCGCATGATCGCGGGGCATCTGCACAACGCCCGTTGCATGTGGTTAAAGACCCTCGGCCAGGAACACGGGATCGCGATCCCCGCCTCTGTCGACCGCCGCAAGGTAGCGCAACATGAACTGCTTTCCGCCCTCGAGCGGAGCAGCACGGGCATCGAAGCCCTTCTCAGGCTCGGGATCGCCGCGGGAGGCTCGGTGCCTCCGTCGAAGGCCTACGTGTGGCGCAACCTGCCTCTGGATGTCCCTCATGTCCTGACATACTTCGTCGCACATGAGGGCCATCACAGAGGCCAGATCGTCATGCTGGCGCGTCAGCTCGGTCATCGACTCCCGAGCAACATTGCCAACGGGCTCTGGCAGTGGACCAAGCGAGTGCAGGAGGTGCGAGGTGCGCGAGGCTTACGCAGCCGGCGGCGGCCGCGGCCATCATGAGCTGACGCTAGCGACGCTCATCTCGAGCAGTTAGCAGCGCCAGACGGGATGCAACGCCGCAGTCATGTATGCAGAACGTCTATGGCTTCGTTCCCGTTGTTCCAGGCGCCGGCGGCACCGTGACCGGCTTCCGTGGCCGTGCCGCGAGCTGCTTCAGCAGCTCCGCGACTCCGCGCTCCAGGCTCGGATCGTGGCCCTGCGCGACGAGGTGCGGCGCATCTATCACCTCGATATCGGGGGCGACGCCGATCCCCTCCACTTCCCACTCGCCGCCGGTTCCCAGGAAGCGGAAGGTTGGTGCGGTGATGCTGCCGCCATCCAGCAGCGGCGGGCTGCCCGACAACCCGATTAGTCCGCCCCAGGTGCGGGTGCCAATCAGCTGTCCGAGCCCCAGCTTCTTGAAGTAGTACGGAAAAGCATCGCCGCCGGACGACGACTGCCCGTTGATCAGGCACACCTTCGGTCCGGCATTCGCATACGCCGGCGTGGCCGACGGTTCGACGCCACGGCGCGCCCAGTAGTTCAGCACGGGCCGGGAGACGAGCTCGATCATGCGATCGGGTATGAATCCGCCGCCGTTGTAGCGCACGTCGATGATGAGTGCGTCTTTCACCGCCTGGGGGTAGAAGCTCTTGAACAGCTCCCGGTTCCCTTCCTCGCCCGTGTTCGGCAGATGGATGTACCCGATGCGCCCGTTCGAGGCCTTCTCGACGAACCGCCGCCGGCTCTCGACCCAATCGAGGTAGCGGAGCCCCTGCTCGCTCGTGATGGGGCGCACGCGCTCGCTGCGCGCATTCGTAGCCGACGGCGTGTTGTTGACGAGCAGCGTCACGGCGCCCGCGCCCTTGGCCTCGAGCAGCCGATAGAAGTTGTCCACGCCCTTCGTGGACACGCCGTCCACCGCGAGGATGTAATCGCCTTCGTTCACCCGGACGCCGGGCTCGGTCAACGGCGCCCGGAAGTTCTCGTGCCAGTTCTCGCCCGCGTAGATCTTCTCGATCCGGAACGCGCCTGACGCATCAGGACGTATCTCGGCGCCGAGCAGTCCGCCCTCGACGCGCGGTATGCGGGTCCCCGCGGGCGACTGCACGTACACATGGCCCGCCCCGAGCTCGCCTGCAATCTCTCCGAACACGTAGTCGAGATCGGCGCGATCCGCGACGAACGGCACCAGCTCCGCGTAGCGCGCGCGGACCTCCTTCCAGTCCAGGCCTCCGAGGTTCGGGTCGTAGTACCAGTCTCGCAGGATGCGCCACGCGTCCACGTACTCCTGCTCCCACTCGGCGCGCGGGTCGATCCGGACCGTCAGCCGATCCAGAGCGAGCACACCCTCGGTGGTCTTCTGATCCGCCTTGACGTCACCGATGGCCCAGTCGCTGCCCGTTCGGAACAGTACTTTCTTGCCGTCGCGCGAGAGCTCGTAGCCGCTGATGCCGGTCAGCACGGTGCTCTCCTTCCTGTCGTCGATGTCGTACATCGCGAGGCGGGCGCGCGCACCCTGCCCAATGAGGTACAACACCGCACGCTCGGTCACCTGCAGGCTGCGGATGTCGGCTGGCGGTCCGGGGATGGCGCGGACGCGCCGCTCGAACCCGTCCGCGTCGATGCGCACCGTCACAGGGGCCGGCGGATGCACGTCAGGGCCGGTGGACGGCGCGGCCGGCTTCTTCTCCTCCGCTGCCGGCGGTGTCGCCGCCTCTGGTTTGCTCTCGGGCTTCTGCGCCGCCGGCCTGGTTGCGTCCGGTTCTTTCGGGTCTGGAGGCGGCGGCGGGGGAACGCTCGGCTGCGAACGCCCTGGAGGCGCGGGCTGCCGCAGCGCCTCGTCCGCACGCTGCGGCTCCTCGTCGCTCTGCGGCAGGAACAGCGCCGGGCCCGTCTTCGAGAGCACGCCGACGTAGACGCGCGTGGGATCGGTGTACACGTAGTTGAACTCGAACCCGCTGAACGTCAGGCGGAAGTCGCGGTTCGACAGGAAGTACAAATAGCGGCCCATCGGATCGAACACCGGCTCGGAATCGGCAGCGTTGCCGGACGTCAACTGCTGTGTCTTCCCCTCCTCGATCGAGTAGACCCATATGGCAGAGAGGCGCGTCCCCGCTGGCTCCTTCACGTATGCCAGCCACCGGCTGTCCGGCGACCACCGGTACGTTGTCAGATCGTTGAGACGACCGCGGTCCACGTCCACCGTGGCGCCGGTCGCCACGGTGACGACACGGAGGCGCTGCAAGGTGTCGGCATAGGCGAGCAGCCGCGAGTCGGGCGACCACATGGGCGGGAACCGCCAGGTGTTGCCATCCGTCGTCACCCGGCGCTCTTCGCCGGATCCATCCGCCGGACGCACGTAGATCTCGTACTCGCCCGACCGATCCGACAGGTACGCGATGGTGCGGCCGTTTGGTGACCAGGTGGGCGCCGTCTCGCGAATGCCGGGCGTGGAGGTCAGGTTCCGGATCTCTCCCTCCTTCGCCGGCGCCGTGAACACGTCGCCGTGCGCTTCGATGAGCGCACGCTTGCCGGTCGGCGAGAGCTCCATCGACTGGATCTCGCTCTTCACCGTGCGGGTCGTCGGGACCGTCTTGCGGAGGTCGCCCGCCACCCGGATGTCGACGCGCGTGCTCTGCCGGCCCGCGGGATCGACACGGTAGACGTACCCGCCGTTTTCGTAGACCACACCCCCCGGGCCGCCGCTCGGCCAGAGCACGTCGTAGCGGTCGTGTGTCGTGACCTGCCGCTGGGTCCGCGTGCGCAGATCGTGCGCCCAGAGGTTCAGCTTCTGGTTCGCGCCGCGATCGGACGTGAAATAGATGGTGTCGCCCATCCAGACGGGCTGATTGTCGGTGCCGTCGTAGTCGGTGATGCGTTCCGACGTGTTTGCGGCGAGGTCGTAGATCCAGAGATCCTGCGCACGGCCTCCGTGATACCGCTTCCACGTGCGGAACTCGCGCATGATGGGCGTGTACACGTACCGCTTGCCGTCCGGGGAGAGCCAGCCGCCCGCGCCTTCGGGCATCGGCAACGCGCTCTCCGTCCCGCCGGCTGCCGCAACGAGGTGCGGACGCGAGATGCGCTCGCTCCACGGCGTGCGGTGCGCGTTGAAGAGAATCCGCGTCCCGTCGGGAGTCCACCCGAGCACGCGGTTGTCGACGCCCCCCCGCGGCGGCATGCCGACGACGTCGTTGTAGAAGGTCAGCTGCTTCGGCGTGCCGCCCCCGACGGGAATCGTGTAGACCTGACGTCGCCCGTCGTATTGGCCCGTGAACGCGATCGTGCTGCCGTCGGGCGAGAAGCGAGGAAACAGCTCCTCGCCATCGCCGGATGTCAACTGGCGCGCATACCCGCCCGCGAGTGGCACGAGCCAGATGTCGCCGGCGTACACGAACGCAATCAGGTCCGCCGAGATCGCGGGATACCGCAGCAGGCGGGTCGGCGTGTCCTGCGCACTAGTCAGGACCGAGAGCAGGGCGAGGCCGAGCAGTGTGATGGCCAGGCGTGGGCGCATATTCGGAGGATTGTAATCTGGTCATATCCGGCCGGGGCGCTTCGGCCCGGCCCCACAGCGGCAGTGACGGGATGAGCCGGGGCCAGCGCCGCGGCACAAGTGCCCACGGTGACAGTGACGGTGTAGTGACCATGACCACGACGGTGCAGGCTCGGGGGCGCAACGCATCGGGGTGACAAACATGGTACTCTCCCCCGCCGATGCGGCCGGATACCGGCGGCCGCCTACGGGGGGAGCTCATCCGCGTGTCCACTGCTGTCGTGCCGCCACTCATCCTCCCGAACGCCGCCCGCGCCGAACGCGCGCGCGTCGTCTACCGCGCCTGCCTCTATTACACCGTCGCGCTCACGGCCGTCTGGCTGCTCCTCATTACGACGGGCATCGGTGGGGGGAAGCTGTTCGCCAATTACAAGCTCACGTTCGAGCAGATTGCCGGCACGGTCATCTCTATGGTCATCTTCTGGGTGATCTGGTCGTATGCCTGGTATTTCTTGAAACGGTGGCTGTTGCGGCGCGCCGGGTTCGATCGCGAGGAGCTTGCGGCGATTTTCAGCAGCCGCCTGACCGGATTCGATCTCGACGCCGTCCTGGCGCGCCACCCGGCCCGCCCGGTCCGCATCATCGATATGGTGGCGCGCCGCGGCCGCACGCTGGTGTTCATCGCGGCCGGGTTCGGCTACGTCTACGTGCAGACCCAGAAATCGCCAGGACCGGAGAGCCTGGCCTTCGGCCTGCAGGCCAACGTCTTCGACTCGATCGTCATGAACTGGCTGACCCTGCTCGCCTTTCACAGCAACGGCACATTGGGCAACATCATGTACGGCGCGCAGGCGCGCGTGCTCGACGGCGTCCAGGGCCGCGCCAACGCCCTTCTGATCGGTACGTTGTGGAGCGCGTTCCGCTTCGTGATGATCCCGCTCGGGCTCGTGCTCGCAGGCATGTACCCGCCGAATCGCTACGCCGTCCTCTTCGCCTTCATCTGGATCACGTATGCGGCGGCCGACTATGCGACGGAAGTGTTCGGCTCGATCTGGGGCCGTCACAATATCCGCGTCTGGGGCATCGGGGACCTGAACACGAAGTCGTGGGAAGGCTTTGCTGCCGGCTTCGTCTGCGCGCTCGTCGTGATGGTGGCGATCGCCTGGTCACAGCAACTGCCGCCCAGCTGGTACGCGCTGGCGTTCGTGCTGGCCGTCATCAACCCGATCGTCGAGCTGGCGTCGCCTCGGGGCATCGACGACTTCACGATGGCGACCGTCAACGCCCTCGTGTGCGTCGCGTTCGGGTGGCTGGTGCTGTAAGCCTGCCGTGCCGGCCGACTCGCCGCCGCACACCGATCCAGTACGCCAGGTAGTACCCGAGCACGACGGCGCCGGCGGCGAGGGAGCCGGCGGCGCCAGACGCGGCAATCCAGGACGTGTCGTCCACCCGCGTCTGCCACGCGTGCCAGCTTCGCCACATGCCGTAAATCAGGCGCGAACTGATCACCAGCGTCAGCGCCAGCACCAGCCAGCGGTTCGGGGTGTAGTGCAACGACGCAGGCGTGACCTCCCAGCGGCTGATGGCCACGCCGATTCCGCCGAGGAGGCATCCGGCGGCGAGCCCCGCCAGCGTGTAGACGAACGCGTGCGGCAGCCAGATGTTGGTGAACGCGGCGCTGACCAGCAGAATCAGTGCCGACACGACGAATCCGACGGCGTTGAGCGTCGCGAGCCATCCCCGGGCCATTCGTCTCGCAGTGCCGACCCGATACCGCTGCACGAACGTCAGCGGCATGAGCACCACCGCGGCGAGCAGCACGAGCGGAATGAACGCGATGAGGAGGAGCGGCACGCCTGAAGCTCGATGGCGGGGGATCGGTCAGATGAGGGCTCGCGCTTACTGGCCCGGTCCCCCCAGCGCCCGTTCAATCGCCCGAGCCCAACTCACCGGCTCGCCGCGGCGCTCCCGCGCCTCGCCAATCAGCCGCAGGTTGCGAGCGGTGGTCTCGGGCTCCCATGGCTCACGCACGATCGCGAGGGCGTTGTCGAGCGCCGACATGGCGCCCGCCTCGTCTCTGGCGAGCACGGCGAGCTCGACGAGCGTCGCGTGGTCCCAGTAATCGGGCTTGCCGGAGTCGATGCGCCGCTCGACCGCGTAGCGCACCACCGGGATGAGCGCGTCGCGACGCGGGTCGGGGGGATCCTTCAGCTCCATCAACGTGACCGCGTTGACGCCGGGATATGCGTCCCGCCAGTCGGTTTCGAACCCGCGCAGATAGGCGGTGATCGCCTGGTTCAACAGGCCGCGCGCGCGAAACGATTCGCCGGCTTTCAGCGCCGCATCCCAACGGTCCTTGTAGACGCGGCCGAGAATGCCGTACGTCTCGCTGCTCGGCCCGCGTTCCTCGATCAACGAGATCAACACGCGTTCAGCTTCCTCGCCGCGGCCGGCCCGGTTGAGCGCGAGGCCTAGCTGCTCGCGTACCATCACCGTCGCCGCCAGCGGCGGCGCCATGCGATCGACCAGCGCGATCATGTCGTTCCAGGCCTTGACCGCGCGGTAGGACAGGAACAGGTCGATCACGCTGCCGGAGTCCGCGTCCGCAATGTTGCCGAGCCCGGTCTCCACGGCACGCACGGCATCGGCCCCTCCCTTCCGGGCGGCCGCGAGCTGTTCCTTCACCTGCTGCGAGTACCGCACCCGCTCGCGAAACACGTCGGTCTTCAGGCGCTGGATGTCCGGGAAGCCCTCGACCAGCTGGAACACCGGGCTGTCGGCGTGCGCCTGCCGCGCTTCCTTCAGCCGGCTGGTGATCCGGTCGCGGGAGACGCTCACATCGTCGGGTGTGCCGCCAGGCGGTCAGCTTGTAGGGCATGGCGCGCAGGGGGGCGACGTCGAACGGCAGCTGGCTGCCGCCCTCGGCGAAGATCAGCAGGGTGCTCCACTTGCGCACGGCGTGACGCAGGCCAAGCTCGTAGAACACGTTGGCATTGGCAGTCGTGAGGTCGGCGACCGCGTATTCACAGAGGATCAGCCGCTCGTACATCGGCTTGTGGATGATGCCTCCGGTCATCTCCTCGTCCGCCCGCAAGGGTTCGAGCTCGTGCCTCGGTGATGGCAGGCGCAATGAGCTCCTCGTACACGCGGTCGAAGTCCACCACCCGGCCCGCGGCGTCGGGTTTGCGGCCGAAGGGCATCAGCACGAAGCAGAGTGGCCTGGTCACAACTGTTGCTCTCTCGACGGCCTCGCGGCGCCAGCTGCCGCTTCGAGCGCGGGCGTCAGCTCCGGGGTGTTGTCGTGAACCCGGCCGCTTCGATGCCATCCCGCACCGGCGCCCGGATCGCTTCGTAAACGGGGAGCCTTGACATCAACGCGACGCAGGGTGCACGTCGCTGCCCCACTGTTGCATGCCCCGACTGCACGAGCCCTGCCATGGCCGCCCACTCCGAACAGGCGAGGCGGCGCGCGACAGAGACTGAGCATACACGACGCTGTTCGCCCGTCCGCGCGGGACCGTCTTGGCGCGCGTGGCGCCCAGACGTGTACAGTCGAGGGTGGTCATCATGCACATTCATCGCCAGAGGAGGCTCCCTGCATGCACCCGTAGCCTGATTCGGAACCGTGTCCCGGTCGGCACCGGCTACGAGCTGATACCGCGGGCGCACTAGACTGTCGCATTGGTCGTCGAAATCTTTGCGTCCATTCCGCCCGGCTGGTTCCTCATGGGCAGCGACGAGGGTCAGGATGACGAGAAGCCGGTGCACCGCGTGTGGGTGGACGGGTTCGACCTCGCCGTCTACCCGGTCACCGAGGCGCAGTACGCGCATTTCGTGGAGGAGACCGGCCACGACCTTCCGCGGGATTGGGCGCCGTCGGCCGGCGTGCCCGACCGTCCGGTCGTGGGCGTGAGCTGGTTGGACGCGCAGGCGTACTGCACGTGGCGCTCGCGAACGGAGCACGTGCGGCTGCCGACGGAAGCCGAATGGGAGCGGGCGGCGCGTGGCGGCGTCGAGGGTGCGCGTTACCCGTGGGGCGACGTCATCCCGCACTGGATTCCGGACGGCGGGCGCGGGCCGCGTGAAACGCCGTGGCCGGTCACACTTGGCGTGCCCAACGCCTACGGAATCTACGGCATCGCCGCGAACATCCACGAATGGTGTGCGGACTGGCACGACACCGCGTTCTACCGGGCGTCGCCCGCTCGCAATCCGGCGGGCCCGGCCGAAGGCGTGCGGCGCGCCTCCCGCGGCGGATCGTGGCGCCACGCCGTGACGATCAGCCGATCGGCCGCTCGCAGCCGGCTCCACCCGTCCTTCCGCTACACCGACTACGGGTTCCGCGTCGTGCGGGAACAGGGTTGAGCATGCACGAGAGGAGGCGGGAACTGCGGGGCCCCCTCCACGAGGCACAGTTCCCGCCTGCGTCGGCCCGCCAACCCACTCGTTGAGTGAGGCAGGCCCCGCGGAAGACCCGCCACCGACTACGGAATCTGCAGAACCTGGCCAGGCCTGATCTTGTCGGGGTCGGTCAACTGGTCCTTGTTTGCCTCGAAAATCTTCACGTAGGCGTTGGCGTTACCGAGGTACTCCTTGGCGATCTTGCTCAGCGTATCGCCGGGCTGCACCGTGTACGTCCGGCCCGCGGCAGCTCCCGACGTGCCGGTTGACGCAGGCGCAGGCGCAGGTGCGGCAGCGCGCGCGGCACCCCCGGTGACTCGGATGTCGCCAACGACCTCCTTCTGCCAATCGGGAATCGTCTTTATGGCGTTCCAGATCTGGTTCTTGTCGTCCTCGGTCGCCACGGTCCCGGAGAAGTGCAGCTTCCCGTCACGCTCCTCGGCGTTGCCCTGAAAACGCCCCTTCGACGTCTGGATCGCATACGCGTACTTATCTCGCAAACCCATCAGTAACCTCCATGATTGACGGCTGACGCGCCGCCCGCAAGGGGCAGCGCCGCAATCAACCGTGATGCACGAATGTCGCCACCCCGAATGGTCGGGTCATTCCCACCGGAACACCCGCGCGGACAACGTGGTGCAGACGAAGAACACCAGCACGAGCACGCCGATGTCCCCGAGGTGCGCGGACCACGGCTCGCCCAGCCACACCCCTTTGAGGAATGAAACCGCATAGGTCAGCGGCACCACATGCGACACCGCCCACATGACGGGCGGCAGAGCTACCACGGGCATGAAGAGCCCACTCACCAGGAGCATGGGGTAGAGGATCAGGCTCGCGATCGGCTGAGCGAAGCGCGCGGTCGGCACGAGGCTCGCGATCAGAAAGCCGATCGAGAGCAAGCTGACGGTGCTGATGAACAGTGCGCCCATGAAACCGAGCAGGCGCCCCTCGAACATCGCGGGATGGGTTCGTGCGCCTGCGAGCAGGGTCAGCAGGAGCGTCAGCCCCGTGAACAACAGCTTCGCGAGCACGTGTGCCGTGAGGATGGTGTGCGGCCGCAGCGGAGTGGCACGCAGCCGCTTGAGGATGCCGCCCTCCCGGTAGATGGCGATGATCGTCACCAGGGACAGCACGGCGTTCAACGCAATCAGGAGCGCCACGAGCACCGTCACGGTCGCCGCGGCGGAGAGACTGCGTGGCGTCATGGACATGCGCGTGGCCGGCGGGGCAATCCTCCCGAGAAAAATGACGATGGCCACTGGTACGCCCACCGTGCCAACCAGCCCGAGTGGCTCTCGGACGAAGATCTTGATTTCGAGCCACGTCAGCGACCAGAGCCCCTTCAGCATCGGATACGCGCTCCTGCCACACTACCGAATCGCGGCCCGGGTCAGCGAAGCCCGCGCCTCCCCCCGGCCGTCAATCGCGAATCGAGCGTCCCGTCAACGTGAGGAACACGTCCTCCAGCGTCGGCAGCACGGTACGGAAGTCGGTGACACGCAGGCCGTGCTCCGACAGGCACCCGATGACGTCGCTTACGAAGTCAGCCCCGGTTCCGTGGACGGTGAAGCGGGCACCGTCCCTGGTAATCGAGGTGACCCGGGCCAGGGCCCCGAGGTGCTCACCCGCGCGCGGGTCGCTGGTGACGAGCACCACCATCCGTTGGGGCGAGTGCCGCGCCACGAGACTCTCGGGCGTACCCATGTCGATGATCCGGCCACGCTCGATGATGGCCACGCGGTCGCACAGCCGTTCGGCCTCTTCCATCAGGTGTGTGGTCAGGAACACCGTCTTGCCGCGCGCCCGGATGTCCTGCACCAGCTCCCAGATCGCGCGGCGTGCCTGCGGGTCGAGACCGGTGGTGAGCTCGTCGAGGAAGACGACCTCAGGGTCGTTGATGAGAGCCAGCGCGATGAACAGCCGCTGCTTCTGTCCACCCGAGAGCCTCATGAACCAGGCATTGCGTTTGTCGCTGAGGCCCAGCTGATCGAGCAGGCGCGTGCTGTCGACAGGCCGATCGTACAGAGAGGCCCAGAGGTGGACGGCTTCGCGCACCTTGATGCGCTTCTGGAGCTGCGCCTCCTGCAGCTGGACACCGATCCGGTTCTGCAGCGCGTGGAGCTCGCGGAACGGATCGAGCCCCAGCACCGTGATCGTCCCCGCGTCCGGTGTGCGGAGCCCTTCCACGCACTCCATCACCGTCGTTTTTCCGGCCCCGTTTGGCCCGATCAGGCCGAAAATCTCGCCCGTGTACACCTCGAGCGAGACATCGTGCACGGCCACGAGCGAGCCATAGGACTTGCGGACATGGGAAACCCGGATGACGGGCTCGGACGACGGAACAGTCAACGGTATTGCTGTACACCATGCGCCAGCTCACCAGCAAGAGCAAGCCGGCGCAGCGTCCGGGCCGGGCGTCCGACACCCCGCCGTCTATTGACAACGAAGCGCGGCCACCGGATCGATGCGGAGCGCCCGTCGCGCCGGCACGTAGCTGGCCGCGAGGGCAACGATGGCGAGCAGCAGAGACACGGCCGCAAGCACCGTCACATCACTCGAGCCGACGCCGTAGAGCAGGGACCCGAGCAGCCGGAGCATGCCGAAGGACGCGACGAGCCCCGCGGCCAGGCCCGCGAGAGTCCACCACATGCTGTGCCCGACCACGAGGCGCAGCACATCTCGGGGCTGCGCACCGAGGGCCATGCGCAAGCCGATCTCCTGCCGCTGTTGCACGACCGAATACGCGACCACGCCAGCGATGCCCACGGCGGCGAGCACCAGCGCCAGCAGCGCAAACCCGCTCAGCAGGAGCATGGGGAATCGTCTGGATGACACCGACTCACCCACGACGTCGTCCATCGTGCGGACGCCGGACACTGCTTGATCGGGAACCACCGCGGTGAACGCCTTCTTGATCGGCGCCACAAACGTGGCCGGTGCTGACGCGGTCTTCACGACAATGCTCATAACCGGCCAGCCGGCCTGGCTGTACGGACGCAGGAACAACGGACTGAGCTGCCGGTCGAGGCCACCGTGCCGGATGTCGCGGAACACCCCTACCACCGTCAACCACGACTCACTGGAATCCCAATCACCGATTTTCAAACGCTTCCCAATCACCTCTTCGCCTGGCCAGTACGAGCTCGCCATGCGCTCGTTGATGAGCACGACTCCCGGGGCACCGACGGCATCGCGATCCGTGAACTCGCGTCCACGGACCAGGGCAATGCCCATCGTGCGGAGGATGTTCGGACATGCCACGCTGTACGCCGCACTGGGCCGCCGCTCCGGTCCGGGATCGGGCTTCCCTTCCAGCGCGAAACTCCGCCCGGCGCCCGATCCACTCAACGGCAGGTGCGCGATGCCGCTGACGGACACGACTCCAGGCACGCTGCCGACGTGCTGCTGCAGGTCCGCGCAGAAGCGAACGAGTGTCGGCGGGCCGTAATACAAGTTCTCCTGTGGCAGCGACGCCTCCATCACCAGCACGTTGCGCGTGTCGAGGCCGGGGTCCACTCCGAGCACCCGCGCCACGCTCACGATCAACGCCGCTGCTCCGGCCAGCGCCACCAGCGTCAGCGCGACCTCGGAGGCCACGAGGAGATAGCGGAGCCCACCGCGGCCCCCACCGGTCGCCGCGCGGGAGTTGTTCTTGAGCGCCTCGTTGACGTCCCCCCGCAGGGACGTGAACGCGGGCGCAAGCCCGAACAGCACGCCGCTCCCGAGTGACACGAGCCAGGTGAACGCGAGCACGGATGCATCGATATCGAGGCGTTCGAGCGGCCGGAGCGGAATGCGCCGGAGATCGTCTGGCAGCATCGGGAGCAGCAGACTCGTGCCCCAGACGGCGAGCATCAGCCCCGCAACGCCGCCAATCAGCGCAAGCAGGATGCTCTCCGTCAGCAGCTGCTGCATCACGCGCCGGCGGGATGCGCCGAGGGCAGCCCGGATGGCAACCTCACGCTGCCGCACAGCCGCCCGTGCGAGCATCAGGTTGGCCACGTTCACGCAGGCGATGAGGAGCACCAGGCCCACGATCGCCGACATGCCGAGGAGCGCCGGGCGCAGCTCCTGTACGCCGTATTCCTGCATGGCGACCACGTGCACGGTTTGCCCGACGTTGTCGGTGGAGAACTGCTGTGCGAGCGCCCGGCCGATGGTGTCCATCTCGCTGCGCGCGGAGGCGAGGCTCACTCCAGGCTTCAGGCGCCCGATGCAGATGAACGAGTTCGATCCGCGGCTTTCATCGCCCACCGTCCACCCGGCCGGCACCCACAGCTCGCGCGCGGCGCTCCAGAACTGGAAGGTGAAGTTCGCCGGCATGACGCCCACGACCACGTATGCCTCGCCATCCATCCGGATCGCGCGGCCCACTACTGACGGATCGGCTCCGTACCGGCGTGTCCACAACCCGTGGCTCAGGACGACAACGCGGTCGCGCCCTGGCTGCTCCTCATCGCGCGAGAAGGTGCGTCCGAGCGCGGGCCGCACGCCCAGCACGTCGAAGAAGCTGGCGGTCACCCGCACGCCCGCCACCTGCTCCGGCTCGGGCCCGCCGCTCAGGTTGTACCCGCGTCCCGCCGAGTCGAAGAGCGCGAGATGCGCGAAGGAGCGGCTGCGCTGTGACCAGTCGCGATAGTTCGGCAGCGAGACGATGTTCAGGTTGCGGGGATCGCTGACGGGGCCCTGCCACACGCTGACCAGACGATCAGGATCTGCAAACGGCAGCTCCCGCAAGACGGTCGAGTTCACCACGCTGAACATCGTGGTGTTCGCGCCGATGCCCAGAGCCAGCGTCAGCACCGCAACAGCCGTGAACCCCGGGGAGCGGCTCCACAGACGAAGGGCATACCGGATGTCGCTGCGCACACTGTCCATCGCCGGTTCTCCGTGCCGCGGCCGCGTCGCCCCGCTCGCATTCTGCATGCGACCGGGCGGATCAGCGCCGCGACAAAAACAGCAAGGCTGAAACGCCGAACCCAAGCGCCACGTTCGCCCACAACGCCACACCCGTCCACCGGTCGCGCTCGCCGACGGGTCAGGTGTACTCCAGCAGGCCGAACAGCACGCCGGCGCCGGAGGTCACAGCGCTACTCGACTCTCAGCGCCACCATCGGGTCCACCCGGGTGGCGCGCCGTGCCGGCACATAACAGGCGGCCAGCGCCACAGTAGCGAGGAACGCGGCCACGCCTGAGAGCGTGAGCGGATCGGTGGCGCCGGTCTCGAACAGCAGGCTCCCCATCACTCGAGTGGCGGCGAGTGCGCCGACGAGACCGAACAGCAGGCCCACGATGGTCAGCGCCATCCCGTGCTGCACGATCAGGCGGAGAACATCGCCATGTCCGGCGCCGAGCGCGACACGCACGCCGATCTCGTGGCGGCGCTGGGTCACCGAGTGCGAGATGACGCCATAGAGACCGAGGGCCGCCAGCAGCAGCGCCATGCCGGCGAACCCGCCGAGAAGGTAGACGAGCAGCCGCGGACGCGCCACCGTGTTGGCGACGACTTCCTCCATGGTGCGGATCTCGGCGACCGGCTGGTTCGGGTCGATCTCCCGGACGGCAGCAGCGGCCGCGGTCGAAAGCGCCATCGGATCCCCGGCCCCACGCAGGAGGAGCGTCATCTGCGCGAAGGGCATCTGCGCGTACGGGCGGTAGATGGCCGGGGCCGCCTTCTCGGTCGGGCCCATCTCGCGCACGCTGCCGACGACGCCGACGATCTCGCCCGAGATTGTCTCCCCCCACTCGAAGCTGATGCGTCTGCCGAGGGGACTGGTGCCGCCGAAGTACTCGCGCGCGAGGGCATCGTTGACGATGAACACGGGACCGCCGCGCTCGTTGTCCCTTGCGTCAAAAAACCGGCCGCGCAACAGAGGCACTCCGAGGGCGCGGAAGTAGTCGCCCGCAATCGGGCGAATGTCGGTGGAGTATTCTTCGCCCGGCCGCGGGCGGGGCCGGTCGTTGATGTAGAACGAGTGGCCGATCTTCTGTCCGGTCAGCGGCAGGTAGGCGACGGCGCCCGCCGCGGTGGCGCCCGGCAGCGTTCCAAGGCGCGGGAGCAGCGCTCCCATGAAGTTCCGCAGCGCCGGATCCTCGCTGTACTGCGTTCCCGCCATCATCACACGCATCGTCAGCACGTGCTCCGCGCGAACGCCGGTATCGACCTGCAGCAAACGGTCGAGGCTGCGACCGAGCAGGCCGGCGCCCACCAGCAGGACGACTGCAAGACCCACCTCCGCAACCACCAGACCGCTGCGAAGACGATTGCGGCCCGACGTCGTGCCCCGCATGGCATCGCGCGTCGTCTGCGCCAGGTTCAAGGCGGATGCGGCTACCGCGGGCGCGGTGCCAAACAGGACGCCGGTGAGCAGCGACATGACGAACGCAAAGCCGAGCACGCGTCCATCGACGCGCACTTCATCGAGCCGGGGCAGCGCAAGATCTGCGGGAAGCAGCCGCACGAGCAGTTCCGTGCCCCAGAGCGCCAGTACCAGCCCGAACACGCCGGCAACCGTCGCCAGCAGCACGCTCTCGGTGAGCATCTGGCGAACCACTCGTCCGCGCGTAGCTCCGAGCGCGAGCCGCACGGCAATCTCCGTTTGCCGCGTCGCGGCCCGGGCAAGGAGGAGGTTGGCCACATTGACGCACGCGATGAGCAGCAACAGGCCGACGGCTCCGAGCAGCACGAGCAGCGCCGGCCGGGCATCCCCGGTGACCTGCTCGTGAACAGGAACGACGGTGGCCCCCCAGTTCGTGTTTCGCGGATACGCGCGTGCGAGGCGGCCGGCAATCCCGCTCATCTCCGTACGTGCCTGCTCGACGGTGGTGGCGGAACCGAGTCGAGCCACCACCTGCAGGTAGCGTCCGCGTGCATCCTGCGGGAACCGTTCCGGCACCCACAAATCGGGTCTGCCGCCCACGGACCGGAACGAAGCCGGCATCACACCCAGCACGGTCAGCAGACGGCCGTTCAGCGTGATGCCTCGTCCGACGATGCCGGGATCGCTGCCGAAGCGGCGCTGCCACAGACGTGAGCTGAGCACCGCCACGGCCTTGTCTTCGTCGCCCCTGGCGAACGGCCGGCCCAATTGCGCGCTGGTACCCAGCACTTCGAAGAAGTTGTCCGTCGCCAGCCGCGCCAGCACCTCTTCAGGCTCGCCACCGCCGGTGAGGTTCTGCGGCTGATCGTAGCTGGCGGCCAGGCCGCTGAAGCTCCGTGCCTGCTCGCGCCACGCGAAGAAGTTCGCAGGCGACACCACGTTCCGTACACGGCCGCGCGGATTTCGCTCCCACACCATGACCAGCCGGTCAGGGTCGCGATATTCAAGGGGCCGGAGAAGCACCGAGTTGACGAGCGTGAACATCGCGGTGCTCGCGCCGATTCCCAGCGCGAGCGTGAACACGGCGATAAGACTGAAACCGGCGCTCTTCCGGAGCGAGCGCATGGCGTAGCGGGTATCCCGAAGGAGCGTCTCCATCAAATCCTCTCGTGGCGCGGCCGGGACGCACGGGGCCTGCCGGTGTGTGGCAGGCCGTTCGGCCCGCGCGCGTGAACCGGAGGGGAGTATAGGAAGGCCCGTGCCACACCCCTCGGGCGCCATCCGCCGGCGATTTGCAGGTATGTTTTCGCGGGCGGCCAGTTTCAGGCCGCGCGAAGTGTTCGGTCGTGGCACGGGCGTGAGCCGAAATCGCACACCGGCCGACGTGATACCCATGGGCTGCAGGCAACAGGCTGCAGGCAGCAGGCATGTCCGGCCGCAACGCCCGGCCCGCGAGGGGGCATGCCGGACCAGCAGCGAACCAGGGCCGCCGAACCTACGGCCCGACCAGCCCGCAGGCTGTTAGCCTGCAGCCTGAAGCCTGCTCTGCGCGGATAGCCTCCCAGACCCGATGGACAACGTCACCCACACGCTCGTCGGCGTTCTCGTCGGTGAGGCCACTTCCCGCCTGCTCCCGCTCGCGAAGGGCGGCTTGGCGTTCCAGCAGCGGCGCAATCTGTGCGTCTGGCTCATGGCCATCGGCAGCAATCTGCCCGACGCGGATGTTCTGCACTCCCTGATTGCGGGCGGCAAGCTCGATTACCTGCTGCACCACCGCGGGTACACGCATACGGTCATCGGCGCCCTCCTCGCGTCGGCGCTCATGTTCGCCGCCTGCCATGTGTGGTGGCGGTGGCGCCCGGCAACGCCGAGCGGTCCGGATCGACTCTGGGTGGCAGGCGTGGCCTGCCTTGCGCCGCTGCTGCACATCGCCATGGACGCGACGAACAGCTACGGAGTGCATCCATTCTGGCCGTTTCAGAACGACTGGTTCTACGGCGATTCGGTGTTCATCATCGAGCCGCTCTTCTGGGCTGCGGCGGCGCCACTCGTGTTCGTTCTGCGCACGGCGCTGGCCAGGACGCTCGTTGGGGCCGTGTTGTGCGCGGGTGTGGCGCTGAGCTTCCTGGTGGGGTTGGTGCCACAGCCGCTCGCAGTGGGCCTCGTCGTCCTGATGCTCGCGATGCTGTTGACTGGCACGGTCACCCG
This sequence comes from Vicinamibacteria bacterium, assembly GCA_963739995.1. Lineage (GTDB taxonomy): Bacteria > Acidobacteriota > Vicinamibacteria > Vicinamibacterales > JAENWD01 > CAVUCH01. The sequence goes on from CAVUCH010000004.1 coordinate 400,031, forward strand.
TGCGCAGACGGCGGTGCTCGCGGGCCTCGCGTGCTGGCTCGTGACGACGGCTGCGTTCATCGCCGCATCCCAGGTTGCAAGCCGTCGGGCCGGCGAGGTCGCAGGCGAGCACTTCGCTACGGAGACGACACTTGCTCGCATCCTCTCGCCCATGCCCATCAACCCGGTCTGCTGGGAGCTCATTCTCGCGCAGCAGGACGGCGACGCCTACGTGCTTCGTCGAGCGATGCTGTCGCTGGCGCCGTCGTGGATGCCCGCGACTCGCTGTCCCAGCCGCAGCCTCGACCGGCGCACGACCGCACCGCTTTCACCCGTCGGCGTCCACAGCCGGCCCTCGCTGCAGTGGTACGGTGAGATCGTCATGCCGCGTGAACGGGTGGTCCGAGTGACGCGAGAGAATTGCGAGGCCGCGGCCTTCACGCGTTTCGCTCGTGCGCTGTGGGTCGCGGAACGGGACGGACGTTGGTGGATCGGGGACCTGCGCTTCGACCGCGAGCCGGCCGCAGGCTTTGCGGAACTGGAGCTCCGACGAACGTCAACACAGTGTCCGGCGCACGTGCCGCCGTGGACACCGCCACGCGCGGACATCCTCGGGCCCTAGTGGCCTGTCTCGGCTGAAGCGGTAGTGGATTTCAGAGCGCGGCGCCTGGATGGCAAGGCGCGACGACCGAGCATACCAGGAGTATTGGAGGGAGGGGCAACGCCGCCAGTCGGCATGCCCCGCCCGACAGGCGCTCTACAGATGACCAGGACAGGTCACTCTAGTGTGCTCCATCGGCCCTCTGCACTGCCCGGATCTGGGACACCGCTGTTGCACGAACGGTCAGCCAGCACACGTTGGTCTGATTGACAGGGGGTTTCCTTCAAACTGACCCTGGCACAGCCGTTGCCACGTCCGCAGCCATGCAGCACCTCCGCTACGCCGTCCGGCGGTTGCGCCTCTCACCGGGGTTCACGCTCGTGGCCGTCCTGACGCTGGTGCTGGGGATGGGCGCCAACAGTGCCTTCTTCAGCGTGCTCTACGGTGTCGTCCTCAGGCAGCCGCCGTATCCGGACGCCGGCAGGCTCGTGCGCGTGCAGAACCTCTCGGAGGGTCAGGCAGCAAACGGTGGGACGCTTTCACGCGCGGAGTTCCTGGACTATCGAGCCCGCCAGCGGGCCTTCGAGGGGCTTGCCGCGTCCAAGTGGGGTCGCGCCACGCTCACCTCGGAGGACGGAGCCGAGCGCGTGAAGGTGTCGGACGTCACCGCGAACCTGTTCAACGTGCTCGGCGTGGCTCCGTCGCGTGGACGCGGATTTCACACGACCGAAGAACAGGACCCCGCGCGTGCGGTGGCGGTCATCAGCGCCGAGTTCTGGCGCGTGCACTTCGGCGGAGCCGAAGACGTGCTCGGACGCACCATCCGCTTGAACGGCGTCGAGCGCGCCATCATCGGGATCCTCCCGGCCACCTTCTCCTATCCCGAACCTGGCATGGCCGTGTGGCTGCCGCTGGACCTGAGCCCCCGGGGCGAGTCGGACCGCGGCGACCACTACCTCTCCGTCGTGGGCCGGCTTCAAGCAGGTGTGAGCCCCGCGCAGGCCAGGCTGGATCTGCAGCGTGTCGCGCGGGACCTGCAGGCGGACGCGCCCGCTGACTACCCGCCCGATGCGCGGTGGACGATCGGCTTCGATTCGCTCCGCCACAGCCAGTTCGGTCACATGCTCGTGCCGCTCGGCATGCTGGCGTCCTCCGCCGCCTTCGTGCTGCTGATCGCGTGCGTCAACGTCGACGACGATGTCGCTTTTGCGTGCGCTGGCCAGGCGGCGCGAGTTGGCGATCAGGCTGTCGCTCGGCGCGGGTCGGAGGGATATCATCCGCCAGCTCGTCGCAGAGGCAGCCATCGTGTGTGCGCTCGGCGCGATCGGGGGACTCGCCCTGGCCGCCTGGGGGCTCGACGCGCTTCGTGCGTTCGCCCCTGCGGACATCCCGCGGCTGAACGAGGTCGCAATCAACCTCCCTGTTGCGCTCTTCACGGGTGCGGTGCTCGTCGGGGTCACGCTGGTCGTCGGGCTCGCGCCAGCCATGGTTGTGACACAACTGCGAGGATCCGCCACGGCAATTCCCACGACGAGGGCCTCCGATGGCCGTGGGGCCAGCCGGCTGCGCGAGGCGTTCATGGTGATGGAAATCGCGCTCGCGGCCTCCCTCCTGGTGTGCGCCGGGTTGACGCTGCGAAGCCTGCAGGGGTTGCTCCAGGTCGATCTCGGGTTCCGCACCGAGCACCGCTTCAGCTTCAAGACGAACCTCACGCCAGGCGCTTACCCCGACTCGGAACACGTCGAGCGCTTCTACGAGCGGCTGACGGCCCAGATGGACGCAATGCCTGGCACGATCTCCACGGGAGCCATCTCGTACCTGCCGTTGAGCGGTGAAGGCACGGCAATCGATGCGGCGCCAGAAGCATCTCCCGCCGGAACCGTCACGGAGCGCCGGACCGTGGGGTGGGGCATCGTGCGCGGACACTACTTCGAAACGATGGACCTGCCGCTGCTGCAGGGACGCTTGTTCTCGGCCAGCGACCGGAAGGACTCCCTTCCGGTGGCAATCGTCGATGAGATCCTCGCGCGGCGGCTGTGGTCCAGCGAAGCCGCCGCGATCGGCCAGCGCATTCGGCTCGGCGCCGGGTCCGATGCCGGCCTGCGAACGGTGATTGGCGTTGTCCGGCGAGTGACTCACTTTGGTCCGGGCAGGGAGTCGCTGCCCATGGCCTATGCACCGCAATCGCAGTTCTACCAACGCGGCATGTACACGGTCATTCGAACGAAGGCACCGCTGCAGGTCGTCGCGGAAGGGGCACGCGCAGCGGTCGCATCGGCGGATCCCTCCGTCCCGATGTATTTCGCCGAAACCGTTGACGGGCGGTACGCCGAGGTCCTGGCGCTGCCACGATTCACGGCTGGTCTGGTGAGCGCCTTTTCGACGCTGGCGCTCGTTCTGGCCGGAGTCGGCATCTTCGGCGTGACGGGATATGCGGTCGGCCAGCGGACCCGCGAGTTCGGCATCCGCATGGCGCTCGGGGCGCCTCGCTCCCACGTGTGCGGACTCGTGCTCGGCCGGGTGGGCAAGCTGACCGCCGCGGGTGTCGTGCTGGGCGTGGCCTTGGCCCTTGCGCTCGGCCGGTTGATGTCCGGGATGCTGTTCGGTGTCGATCCGTCGGACGTGCCGACGCTGTCAGCGGCGATCGCCACCGTTGCCGCCACGGCGCTGGTTGCCAGCCTTGCGCCGCTGCGGCACGCACTCCAGGTGAACCCGGCCGAGACGCTGCGCGCCGAGTGACCTCAGGACCTTCCCCCGATATCAACCGCGATGTGGCGCCAATGCCCCTGGCGGAAGCGGGCCACGCTCAGCACGCAGCGCGTGACGTGCCCCAGCAGGATGGCGCGCCAGATGTCCGCCGACTCGAGCGTGTCCGTCTGCTGCACCACCCAGCAGAAGCCGAGCGGAAGCAGCACCTGCGACGCGAGCGAGATGTAGAGCGGGCTGCGCGTGTCCCCCGTGCCCTGGAGGCCCCCTGTGTAGGTCAGCGCAACGGCAATGAACAGCCCCGAGACGCTCAAATAGCGTAGCAGCTGCACGCCCAGGGTCACGACCACGGGGTCGGTCATCCCGAACACGATCAACAACATCCTCGGGGCAAACAGAAAGAGCACACCGAGGGTCGCGGCGCCCGCAAGCGCAATGCGGCCCGCAACGTGAACGGCCCGATCGGCGCGGTCCGGATTCCCGGCGCCGAGGTTCTGGCCGGCCACCGTAGCCGCGGCGCCCATCAGGCCGACCGCCGTCCAGGTGACGAGCGAAAAGAGCTCGGTGTACGCCACGGCATACGCGGCCTGCGCCTCCGCGCTGTGGGCCAGCGAGCCGATGAATCCGAGCAGCAGAACACCCGCGACGTTCATCACGACCCCTTGCACACCCGCCGGCAGCCCGAAACGAAACAGCGCGGCGATGATCGCCCAGTCGGGCCGCAGGCTGCCGCCCGCCGGGAACCGCACGACCCACATTCCACGGGACAAGGCCACGAGCGCGTAGACCCCGACGGCTCCCATTGCGATCACGGTCCCCATCGCGGCCCCGGCGGTCCCGAAGGCCGGTATCGGTCCGAGTCCCCGGATGAGCACGAAATTGAGGACGATGTTCAGCACCGTGACAGCGGCCCCGAGGCGAAGCGGCGTCCGTGCGTCGCCGGCCGACCGCAGTGCGCCTCCCAGCATGAAGAAGATCAGCATCCCGCTGCTGTACACGAAGAGGATGCGCAAGTACGGCAGCGCCTCCGCGCGGACCTCCGGCGCCGCGTTGACGAGGCCGAGCAGCATGGGGGCCAGCGCGTAGCCGATCGGGGCGAGCACGGCGAGCGAAAGCGCCACAGCGGTCAGGAACGCCTGGTACACCGTGCGGTTCACGCGCTCGGTGTCTCGCGCCCCCGCAAAGCGCGCGACGAGAACACTCATGCCGGTGAAGAGCGACGAGACGAACACGATCACCACGAGAAAGATCTGCCAGCTCACGCCAATTGCGGCGTTGGCGGCGAAGCCCACGTAGTGGCCGACCATCGCGTGGTCGATGATCCCCTGCAGGCCGCCAATCGCGTTCTGCAGCATGGTTGGCCACGCGAGGCGCCAGACGGCGGCACCGAGGGGGCCCTCGATGATGGAGCGGTCGTACTGCGTGCCCTGCGGCCGGGCAGCCGGTGCTATCGGTCGCGGGTCGGCGGATCCCGGCGTTGCGCTCGCAACGGCGGTGTTCTCGGATCGCTCGGTCACGTGTGGTCTCGACTGCCTGGAGCGAGGATCTTAGTGCAGCCGGAGGATGTCAGGCGAAGAACAGCTGCACCAGCTCGCGGGCCGCAGCGAACGAGGTGACATGGCCATCGAGCACGGCACGTTCGATATCCGGCAGGCGGCTCGAGACGAGCGGATGCCGCCGAAAGCGCTCTTGAACGGCGAGCGACACCAGCTCGCGCATCCATTCGAGCGCCTGGCGGCGGCGACGTTCGACGAATGCGCCGTTGGCGTTGAGCCGGTCGCCGTGCTCGAGGACCATCTCCCAGAGCGCGGGCACGCTCTCGCCGTAGAGGGCGGAACAGGTCGTGACCCGCGGGGTCCAGCCGTCGGTCGAGGCGGGAAAGAGGTGAAGCGCGCCCGCGTATTCGGCGCGCGTTCGCTCGGCGCGCGCCACGTTGTCGCCGTCGGCCTTGTTCACCGCCACGGCATCCACCATCTCCAGGATGCCGCGCTTGATGCCCTGCAGCCCGTCGCCCGTGCCGGCAATCATCAGCAGCAGGAAGAAGTCGGTCATCGACCGCACGGCCGTTTCCGACTGGCCAACGCCGACCGTTTCGACCAGGATGTTCGCGTAGCCGGCGGCCTCACAGAGCAGGATGGTCTCGCGGGTGTGCCGCGCCACGCCGCCGAGGTGTCCGCGCGCGGGCGAGGGACGGATGAAGGCGTTCTCCTCGAGCGACAGCCGTTCCATGCGCGTCTTGTCGCCCAGGATGCTGCCGCCGGAGATGGGACTCGACGGATCGACGCTGAGCACCGCGACGGGCTCGCCACGATCCTTGACCAGGTGCATGCCGAGCGTGTCGATGAATGTGCTCTTGCCCGACCCTGGCACACCGGTGATGCCAACCCGCCGCGACCGGCCCGCGTACGGCAGCACCGCATCGAGCACGGCAGCCGCCCGCTCGGCGTCGGCCGGCAGCTCGCTCTCGACGAGCGTGATCGCCTGCGCAAGCACCACCCGGTCGCCGGCGCGGACGCCGGTCACATAGTCATCGACACTGAGCCTTCGGCGCGACATCAACGCCCTCCGTCTCAGGCCGCGCGGGTCGCGCCACCGAGCGCTGTGAGGATCTGCTGGGCACAGAGGGGGATGACACTGCCGGGCCCGAACACCGCCGCCACGCCCGCCGCGCGCAGGAACTCGTAGTCGTGCGGCGGAATAACGCCCCCCACCACGACGAGGATGTCGTCGCGTCCGAGACGCTTCAGCTCCGCAATCGCCTCCGGCACGAGCGTCTTGTGCCCGCCGGCCAGGCTCGACACGCCGAGCACGTGCACGTCGTTCTCAGCCGCCATGCGCGCCGCTTCGCGCGGTGTCTGGAAGAGGGGACCCACGTCGACGTCGAAGCCCACGTCGGCAAAGGCGGTGGCGATGACCTTCGCCCCGCGATCGTGACCGTCCTGCCCCATCTTCGCCACGAGCAGCCGCGGACGCCGGCCTTCATCCGCGGCAAAGGACTCGGCCATCTGGCGCGCCTTCAGGAACTCGGCGTCCCCCTGGCTCTCGGACGAGTACACGCCGGAGATCGTCCGGTTGACCGCCTGATACCGCCCGAACGCGGCCTCGAGGGCGGTCGAGATCTCGCCGAGCGTCGCGCGCGCCCGCGCCGCAGTGACGGCCAGCGCGAGGAGGTTGGCGCCGCCGGTGTCTGCGGCGCGAGTCAGTGACGCCAGCGCCTCCTGCACAGCGGCGGCATCGCGGGTGCCGCGCACACGGGCGAGGCGGGCCACCTGGCTCTCGCGCACGGACCCGTTGTCCACCTCCCGTACGTCGAGCGGTTCCTCGCGTGGGAGGCGATACTTGTTGACCCCGACGATGACCTCGCGGCCCGAGTCGATCCGCGCCTGGCGCCGCGCCGCGGCTTCCTCGATGCGCATCTTCGGCAGGCCCGTGTCGATGGCCTTCGTCATGCCGCCAAGCGCCTCGATCTCCTGGATGTGCTGCCACGCCCGGCGCATCAGCTCGTGCGTCAGCGTCTCGACGTAGTAGCTGCCGGCCCACGGGTCGACCACCTTCGTGATCGCCGTCTCCTCCTGCAGGTAGATCTGCGTGTTGCGCGCGATGCGTGCGGAGAAATCGCTCGGGAGCGCAATCGCCTCATCGAGCGCATTCGTGTGGAGCGATTGCGTGTGCCCGAGCACGGCCGCCAGCGCCTCGATGCACGTCCGCGTGACGTTGTTGAAGGCGTCCTGCGCCGTCAGGCTCCAGCCGGACGTCTGGGAGTGCGTCCGGAGCGCCATCGACTTCGGGTTCTTCGGATTGAAGCCTTTGATCAGCACCGCCCACAGCGCGCGCGCGGCGCGCAGCTTGGCGATCTCCATGAAGTGGTTCATGCCGATCGCCCAGAAGAAGCTGAGGCGTGGCGCGAAGCTGTCGATGTCGAGCCCCGCGCGGATGCCCGTACGCACGTACTCGAGGCCGTCCGCGAGCGTGTACCCCAGTTCGATGTCGGCCGTCGCCCCCGCTTCCTGCATGTGGTACCCGCTGATCGAGATGCAGTTGAAGCGGGGCATCGACTCGGCGCAGTAACGGAAGATGTCGCCGATGATCCGCATCGAGGGCGCCGGCGGGTAGATGTAGGTGTTGCGGACCATGAATTCCTTGAGGATGTCGTTCTGGATGGTCCCGCTCAACTGCGCGGCCGTCACCCCCTGCTCCTCCGCCGCTACGATGTAGAACGCCATCACCGGCAGCACGGCCCCGTTCATCGTCATCGACACGGACATCTGGTCGAGCGGGATCTGATCGAAGAGAATCTTCATGTCCTCGACGGAATCGATCGCCACGCCGGCCTTGCCGACGTCGCCTGCGACGCGCTCGTTGTCGGAGTCGTAGCCGCGGTGCGTCGCCAGATCGAAGGCCACCGAGAGGCCTTTCTGCCCCCCAGCGAGGTTGCGGCGGTAGAAGGCGTTCGACTCTTCGGCCGTCGAGAAGCCCGCGTACTGCCGAATCGTCCACGGCTGCAGCGCGTACATCGTGGCGTACGGGCCCCGAAGAAACGGCGGCAGGCCGGCGGCATACTCGAGGTGCTCCATCCCCTCGAGGTCGCCGGGGGAGTACACGGCCTTGACGGGGATGGGCTCGGGCGTGAGCCTGCGGTCCCCCCGAGCGGGCCCGGTGGGTGTGACGGCCACCGCGGGTCGGTACTCGATCTGCGAATAGTCCGGTCTCATATCACCCGTTCACCACGGCGGCTACCAGATCCCGAGCGCATCCTGCCACATGGTGAGCGTCTGCACGATGTCGCTGCCGACGTGCACGAATCCCTGAACACCGGCCGCTACGAGCGCATGAGCCTGATCTCTGGGGTTGCCCGCAACGAGCACCGGCACGTACACGGCGGCACACACCTCCTGCGCGAACGGCAAATACTCGGGATCCGAGCTGCACAACACGATCAGGTCCGCCGCATGGTCGGCGTACTGGTCCGACTGCTCGATGTCGAACCCGCCGCAGCCGAAGAAGTTCAGGCAGAAGTTGGCGCGTGCTCCCCGCTTCTTCACGTCGCCGCGCGTCAGGAGCAGCACCCGCGGAACCCGCCCGTTCGCCCGGGCGTACCGGGCAGTGCGCTGGCGAATGGCCTCGAGCGGCACGGCCAACCGCCAGGTGCTGGCCGCGTCGGCCGGCAGGTGCGCGGTAGCTGGTGCCTTCTCCGAAACGTCCGGGTAGTTGTTCACGCCGACAAGGGTTCGGCGTCGCGACGACACGGCGGCCGCCCGCGCGGCTCGCGACGCGACGAGCCGGGAGGGAATGGCGCCGGCGGCGAACGCGGCAGCGAATCCTCCTTCAGCCTCGACCTGCTGGAACTCGGTCCACGCCGCGCGCGCGAGCGCATCGGTGAGTACCTCGACGTAGTACGAGCCGCCGGCCGGGTCCGCCACGGCGTCGATGAGCGACTCGTCCTTCAGAATGCGTTGAACGTTGAGCGCCAGGTGCTCGTCGAACCCGAACGCCTCGACGGTCAGCCGGTCGCAGCCGCCAATCGCGGCGGAGAGCGCCTCCGTGGTGGCGCGCAGCAGGTTGGTGTACGGATCGGTACAGGCTCTTGTTGATGCGGGCGGTCCGGACGTGCAGGCGCGCACGCGCGGAGGCGGGATCCGCGGGCCCGAAGGCGCCCGCCGCCTGTGCCCACGCGAGCCGTGCGGCCCGCAGCTTCGCAATCTCCAGGAAGTAGAGAGAGCCCACGGCAAACACGAACGTCATCGAGGACGCCGCCTCGTCCACGCTCGTGCCGGCGCTCGTGCGCGCGGCCACACGATCGACGCCGGCCGCCACCGCCCACGCGATCTCCTGCACCGACGTCGCACCCTGATCGTGCCACTCGTCGGCGCGGATGGCGTCTGCAGGAGGCGCGAACGTCTCCTCGATCGCCCATGGCACACCGCTGCCGCGGACGAAGGGAAACGTGCCGGGCGCCGCGTGCAGCTGCGTGTCGAGCCCCGCCAGGTCTTCCGAACGGTAGTACGGCTTCACCGTCACGCCATCCTCGGGTTGCCACAGCAGCTTCCGCGCGTAGTCGGCGCCCCTGAGGTCTGCGCGGATGAGGGCGTCCCACTCGCTGGTGGAGACCGCAGGGAACTGCTCGCGCAGCCGGAGCGGAGTCTCCTCAGGCATGAGAGCCCTCCTGCACGATCTCGAGGAGATAGCCGAACGACGCCGACTCGGTCGTCTTCGGATGGACGAAGAACACCGTTGTGCCGCGCGATCCCCTGCGAGGCGCGGCGTCGATCACTTTGAAGCCGTTCGCCCTCATATAGTCGAAGGCCCGCTGGATGTCATCCACGCGCAGCGCCACGTGCGCGAGCCCGCCGCGGCCGCCGTTCCCTTCCAGCTGCTTCGACACCGGCGAATCGGGCGTCAGCGGCTCCAGCAGCTGCACCAGGTTCGGGCCGTCGCCCACCTGCAGCAGCACTTCGCGCACCTGGTCCCCCCCGAGCACGTCTTCGCGGTGCAGTTCGGTGAACCCGAGGGCCTTGTACGCATCCACGTGCGCCTCCAGCTCCCCCGGTTTGATCGAGATCGCCACGTGGTCGAAGAAGAGAAAGCCGGGTACGGCCGTAATGTCGCTGGTCATCGCTCGAGCTCCACCACGGTCTGGCCGGCGCATCTCGATGAGGCTGTGATGAACGTCGCCGACGAGCAGTTCTGTGACATCGATGGTTTCGTGACGCGAACCACACGGGTTCCGCACGATCGGGTCATGAAAGACGACATGTGGCGCGGAGCGCCTTCTGTATTCTCTCATCGGTCGAGCCTGGGGCGATGGAAGCGGGATCGAGGAAGGCGGAAAGAGGCCCAAACGAACGAGCGGCGGCAGTAAGGCCGCAACGAGCTGGAGCACAGCTCGGCCCTGGTTGACCGGTTGGCGTGAGTGGACGGCGAGCCGCCGTGGTCGCTATTCGTCTCGCAGCGCCAGGTTGGGATCGATCTTCGTGGCCGAGTACGCCGGCAGGGCGCTCGCGGCGAGGGCGACCACGACGAGGAGCGCCGCAACCGCGGCGAACGTCGCCGGGTCGCCGGGGCTCACGCCGAACAGGAGGCTCGCGATCACCCGGCGGATCGCGATGGCCGCCGCGAGCCCCACGGCAATACCAATGAGGGTTGGCCGCAAGGCATCCGCCACGACCATTCGCACCACACCGCGGGCACCTGCACCAAGCGCCATGCGGATGCCAATCTCCCGCACCCGTCGTCGCACACCGTACGCCAGCACGCTGTAGAGACCTATCGCCGCGAGCACCAGCGCGAAGGACGCGAAGGCGGCCAGGACGTACATCGTGAACTGCCGGTCAGACATGGAGCGCGTGACCACCATCTCCATCGGCATCACGAAGTCGATCGGCTGGTCCGGATCGATCGCGTGGCCGGCCGCGACCAGCGATGAGGCCAGCGCCTCGGGCGCCGCCAGGCGCGTGCGCGCGACAATGGCTGCCGTGGCCCACGGCACCTGTGCCAGCGGAAAGTACATCGACGCGGGGCCCGCGGCCGCCAGTTCGTGCTCCCTGACGTCCCGCACGATGCCGACCACCTCGCGCGTCGCCTCCGGGAAGAAGGCCGTCGACAGGCGCTGCCCGATCGGGTCCTCCCCCGGCCAGAGCCGCTTCGCCATGGCCTCGCTGACGAGGGCGACCGCGGGTGCGCCCTGCCGGTCCGCCTCGGTGAAATCACGGCCGCGCACCAGCGGAATGCGCATGGTGTGGAGGTACCCGGGCGTGATGACGTTCCCTTGCACCTGTGGCTGTTCGGACACCGGCAGCTGCGGCCGCCCGACGATCTGGACGGGCCAGCTGTTGCCGGAGCCGCTGAGCGGCAGGGCCATCACGATGCCCGCGGATTCGACTCCGGGCAACGCCCGCACCCGGCCCGCGAGCTCGGTGAAGAAACGCGCCTGCTGTTCGCGCTCGGGATACCGCCGCTCGGGCAGAGACACCGACGCCGTCAGCACGCCGCGCGCATCGAACCCGGGACTCACCGTGTTCAGCAGCCACAGGCTTCTGATCAGCAGGCCGGCGCCGATGAGCAGCACGAGCGAGAGCGCCACCTCGACGAGGATGAGCGTGCTCCGCACGCGCGAGCCCGCCGCGTCGGAGCCACCACGGCCGCCGCTCTCCTTGATCGCGTCAGTCACATTGGACCGTGCGAGACGCAACGCGGGCGCGAGGCCTGCTCCCAGGCCGGTGGCCACTGACACGACGGACGTGAACGCCAGCACCTGCCAGTCGACGTGCATCGGCACGGCCTGCGGGAGCGCCTCGCCGAAGAACGCGGTGATGAGATCGACGCCCGCACGGGCCACCAGCAGCCCGAGTGCGCCGCCGGAGACGGCGAGCACCGTCGTCTCAGTCAACACCTGCCGTACGATGCGGCCCGCACCCGCACCGAGCGCCAGGCGGACGGCCATCTCGCGGCGCCGGGCAAGGGTGCGGGCGAGCACGAGGTTCGCGACGTTCGCGCACGCGATCAGCAGGACGAACGCTACCGCGCCGAGCAGGACCAGCAGCGACGGCCGCACGTCGCCGACCAGGTCCTCACGCAGCGGCACCACGACTGCGCCCCACCCCTTGTTGTCTTCCGGGTACTCCTGCTGGAGGGTTCGCGAGATCGTCGCCATTTCGGCCTGTGCCTGCTGCACGTCCACGCCAGGCGCCAGGCGCGCGACCACCATCAAGCTGTGCTCACTGCGCACCGCCCGCTCCTTTTCCGTCCACACGAGGGGCGTCCACAGCTGCGCCCAATCCGGAAAGGTGAACGCGGGGCCCATGATGCCGACCACGGTGACCGGCAACCCGTCGAGGGTCACGCGGCTGCCGACGATCGCGCGGTCGCCGCCGAAGCGTGTCTGCCAGAGCCGGTGACTGAGAATCACCACGGGTTCGCGCCCGGGCTCGTCTTCCCCGGGCAGGAACCACCGGCCTTCGATCGGCCGCACGCCGAGCACGTCGAAGAAGCCCGCCGACACGCTCTGCGCCCGCAGCAGCTCCGCCTGCCCGCGGCCGGTCAGCGTGTACGTCTTGTATTGATGGACGGCCATCCGCGTGAACACGTGCTGGCGGCGCTCCCAATCCAGGTAGTTCGCCGCGGAAACGGCAAACTGGGTCCTGCCGGGGAACATGGCCGGCGGGGGGACGTGCCACACCGTCACGAGCCGGTCGGAATCCTTGTACGGGAGCGGCTTGAGCAGGACGGCATTGACAACCGTGAAGATCGCGGCGTTCGCGCCGATGCCGAGCGCGAGCACGATGAGCACGGCGGCGGTGAAGCCGGGGTTCTTGCGAAAGCCGCGAAGGGCGTAGCGCATGTCCTGCAGGGTGGCCGCGACGATCGGAACGGTTCGCCGCTCCCGGTACTGCTCTGTAACCTGCTGCACTCCCCCGAACGCCAGGACAGCCTGCCGCCGGGCCTCCTCCGGGGTGAGGCCCGCGCGCTCGTTGTCGTCGGCGTGCATGCGGAGATGCGCCTCGATCTCGTCCGCGAGCTCGCGATCGCTGTGCGCGCCGTTGAACAAACCGGCCACCCGCCAGGCCCACGCACGAAGCCGCCGCATCATCACCCCTCCCGCGGCGCCAGGAACCGCGCCAGAATTTCTGTCGTCAGTTGCCACTCGCGCGCTTCGGCCGCGAGCTGCTTGCGGCCGGCGCGTGTGAGCGTGTAGAAGCGCGCGCGCCGGTTGTTGTCGGACACGCCCCACTCGGAGGAGATGTAGCCCTCCTGCTCCAGCTTCAGGAGCGCCGGGTACAGCGTGCCGTAGTTGAGCGAGAGCAGGTCTTCGCTCGTCTGCTCGATCCGCCTCGCGATGCCATAGCCATGCAGCGGGCCCAGTGTTTCGAGCGTCTTGAGCACCATCAGCGCGAGCGTACCCTGCCAGACGTCGGTCTTGTGTCCCATGTCGCCGGACTCCTCGGCGACACGATAACACGTCCTATTGGTTTGCAATACGAGTGCCCGCAATGCGGTGTTCCAGCTCGGCCCGTGTCGAACTGCACTGACGAGCAGGTCCCTGGGATGTGGGCGCGTCAGGCCGTGTGGAATGGCCGCTCGATGGAGGGGCTCTGCGCGCTGAAGAACTTCGGCCCGTTCTCGGTGATGTAGAGGCAGTCCTCGAGGCGGATGCCGAACTCGCCATAGATGGCAATCATCGGCTCGTCGCTGAAGCACATGCCCGGCTCGAGCTTGGTCGTGTTGCCGCGCACGAAGTTGGTCCACTCGTGCCCGTCCATCCCGATGCCGTGGCCCGTGCGGTGCGGCAGGCCGGGAACTCTGTAGTCGGGACCGAAGCCCGCGTCGGTGATGACGCGCCGCGCCGCGGCGTCCACCGATTCGCATGCAGCGCCGACCTGGGCAGCCGCGAAGGCGGCCGTCTGCGCGGCCTTCTCGACCGCCCAGACGTCAGCCTGCCGCTTCGATGGCGTGCCGAAGACCGTCGTGCGCGTGATGTCGGATTGATAACCCTCGACGGTGCAGCCCCCGTCCACCAGCACCACATCGCCGCCCTTCAGCCGTTGTGGCGTGATGCTGCCGTGTGGAAAGGCGGAGTACTGCGCGAACTGCGCGAACGCCGCGCCGCTCACCCCGAGCGCGTCGAACGCCGCGCTCACGATGTTCCCCATGTCGAACTGCGTCATCCCCTCGGCGAGTGATGCGAACGCGGCCCTGAAGGCCGCGATGGTGATGTCGTTGGCCCGCTGCATCAGTGCGATCTCGGCAGGTGACTTGATCATCCGGCAGCCGGCCGTCACGGCGGTGGCCAGGACGAACCGGCTCGCGGGCGCTGCAGCACGCAGTCCTTCGGCGATGAAGAAGCGCACGCGCTCCTCGATGCCTATCGTGCCCGTGGCGACACCGCGGTCCCTGAGGATCCCGGACACGACCGCTCCCCAGTCCTCATCCTCCTGCCACACCCGCACGTCGTTGCTGAACCGGGTGATCTCCCGCGCACGCGCCTCTTCGAAGGCAGGCGCGACGTATGCGAGCTCGCCCTTCGCGGGGATCACCAGCAGGAACGGGCGCTCGCTGGTGCCCCAGGACACGTCGACGAAGTACCGCAGGCTCGTGCCGGGCTCCAGGACGATGGCACCGAGGCCGTGCTCGCTCATGAGCCGCCGCGCCTTCTCGATGCGCGCGTACCGTTCCTGATCGCCGACCGGGACGGGTGTACCGGGAAACCGCTCGAGGGCGGCAACCCGCGGCGGGATCACGGCACGCCGCCGGTCGTCCTGGTCCCCGAACGTCGTCGCAGGCACGGACGCCGCCGCGGCGGCGGATGCCTGGATGAATCGACGTCTCGAGAGGGTCATGCTGGTGTGATGCAGGCGTGTAATCAGGCCGTGACCTCGGGCCGCGGGCGGCTCCTCAGGATCGCCCCCAGGACCATCACGTGTTTTCTCATCGCGTGTCGTTTCTCCAGACGGCTGCCCACGGCACGGGGAGGAGTTCCGCGGCTTTCGGATCGGGTCTGGAGCGCCCAACTTAGCTCAGCGGCCCACGCCGTGCAACGGCAATTGTCCGCCGGCCCACGACGGGAACGGTCACGGCGGTGCCGGGTCGTGCTCGCATGGGCGCGTGCTCCGGGTTGTGTAGGATGCGGGGCATGACTCCACGCCGCCACATGTCGATGCTGCGGTCCTACACGGCCGCCGACGCCTTCAGCATCGGCAATGCCGCGTGCGGCACGATCGCGATCTTCCTGTGCCTCGACTACCTGGCGGACCGGAACCCCCGGTTCCTCTGGGCCGCGTTCCTCCTGCTGCCGCTGGCCCTGGCGCTCGACGTGCTCGACGGGTACGTGGCACGGCTGAACCAATCGCGGCAATCGGTGCTGGGGGCCGACCTCGATTCGCTGGCGGACGTGATCTCGTTCGGCGTCGCGCCTGCGGTGCTCGGCTTCACGCTGGGCCTGCGCGGCGGGTGGGACATGCTGATCCTCACGTATTTTGTCGTGTGCGGGGTGAGCCGTCTCGCGCGCTTCAACGTGACGGCCGCGGCGCTTGCGGACGCAGAGACCGGCAAGGTGAAGTACTTCGAAGGGACACCCATCCCCACGAGCATTGTGATCGTGCTGCTGCTGGGGGTCGCGATGTGGCTCGGGCGCACCGATGGCGCGCTGCCGCTGGGCGAGATCAGAATCGGGCCCGCCCTGCTCCACCCGCTCGCGCTGGCGTTCGCGTTGAGCGGCAGCGCCATGATCAGCGCCACCCTTCGGATCCCGAAACCCTGAACCGGTGCGTGTCAGGCTCGGCGCAGGCGGGGCCGCCTGTCCGCCTCAGCGTGGGTCCCGGGGCCGGAGTGCCCCGGGCATCGGAGCGAACACCGCGTTCCCGCCGCCACCGGACTACGCCGTGCGGATGTAGGTCTCGAGTGCGTTGATGGTGGACTGCTGCTCCTCCACGACGGCCCGGACAACGTCGCCGATCGAGATGACACCGACCACACGACCGTCCTCCATGACTGGAAGGTGGCGCACACGCTGATCGGTCATCAGCGTCATGCACTCGTCGGCCGTCACGCCCGGGGCCACACAGATGATGCGGGACGTCATGATCTCGCCAACCGCAGTGTCTTTGGATGCCCGGCCCTGGAGGATGCCTTTCCTGGCATAGTCGCGCTCGGTCATGATGCCGCGCAGTTCGGGCCCGTCCATGACGAGCACCGCGCCGATATTGTGTTCTGCCATCAGGGCGAGTGCATCGTAGACCGTGTCATCCTGGCGCACGGCGAAGACACCGAGCTTGTTACGGAGCATCTGCCGGACGGTGGTGATCATGGGCGTTTCCTCCAGGGCACCGGGCGCTGAACGCCCGTCCCCCACAACGAACCGGAGAAACAGGGACCCTGCGAGCCGACGCGCTCGTCGCGATGCTGAGGGAGGGCAGTATACGCCTCGCGCGGGGTCCCCGGCGACGCGCAGCGGCTGGGCTATGGCTGGTGCCGGCCGAGTTCGTCTGCTGGGTTAAAGTCGGACCTGGTGTCCCGGCCGCGTGATTCGCGACATACCTCCCGGGCGGGGCATCCCGGCTGGCTGCGTTGCTCATCACTCACTTATGCCCAATAAGCTCGCTCTTCGCGCCTTGCCAGCCGGGCGCCGCGCTCCGGGATTTACGCCACGAATCACGCGGCCGGGACACTGGCAACAATTGTTGAGGGACCCTCATGATCACACGCGCCACCGGCCAGTTCGATGTGAAGCTGACCCCGCAGCCGTTCGATGGCGCGCCCGAGGGGGCGAAGCTCGGCCGGATGACCATCGACAAGCAGTTCCGAGGCGACCTCGACGGTACGAGCAGGGGCCAGATGCTGACCGCGGGAACCGACGTGACCGGCTCGGCAGGCTATGTCGCAATCGAGCAGGTGACGGGCACGCTGCACGGGCGCAGCGGCACATTCGCCCTGCAGCACACCGGCACGATGTCACGCGGCACGCCATCCCTGTCGATCACGGTGGTGCCGGATTCCGGCACCGGTGCGCTCGCGGGGCTCACCGGAACAATGGCGATCGTCATGGCCGGAGGGACGCACGCGTACGAATTCGATTACGCGCTGCCGAAGGAGGAGCCGGGCTGATCCGGGTTACTTGTGAGGCGGGCGGATTGCCAGGCGCCGGGTGCCTCAGTGGGGTGAGCGGTCCGCCTCGACCATGCGGCCCGCTCCTTCCGGTTTTCCATCTGCATCTTGCATTCTGCAGTACGCCCTCACTCCCCCGTCCTCCTCTCGATGCTCCCCGAGTCGATGACCGTGCCAGTGCGCGAGATCGTCTGAAACGTCAGTAGATCTTCGTCGATGTTCACGACCATGAATGACAGGTCGGCGTCGAAGCCACGCGCCATGAGCGGCGACTTGTCGCGCAGGTCGCCACGGGCAAGCTTGCCGGAGGCGCCCACCACGAAATAGGTGATCCCTTGTTGCGGCCTGGTGCGCTCGTAGAAGTGGTCGTGGCCGGTAAAGACCACGGTGACCCCGTGCCGGATGAACAGCGGCTCCACGGCCGCGCGGAGGCGAAGGTCTGACCCATGTCTGCCGCCCGACGAGTACGGCGGGTGATGAAAGAAGGGAATCTTCCAGCGCTCTTTTGACCCGCTCAGCTCTTTCTCCAGCCATTCGAGCTGGGGCGTATCGAGATAGGTGCTGTCGAGGGCGAAGAACCGGACGTCCTGCTCGGGCGCTTTGAGGCTGTAATAGAGCTTGCCCTCCATGTTGTATGGCTTGTAGTACCGCTGTTCGCGCGAGTCGTGGTTGCCGAGGCTCGCGTAGAACTTGACGCCTGCATCGAGCAGCGGGCGGTACGGTGCCTCGAACTTCTTCACGAAGTCCTGCGGCCGCTCGGAACCGTAGATGTTGTCGCCGACCATGATCACGAGCGGGAACGCCTGCCGCTGGTAGGCGGCGAACAGCTGCCGCCCGGTGTCGTACTGCGCGGTGTCGCCGGTACCGTTATCGCCGATGACGGCGAAGGTCAGCGACCCCGGCGCGGCCCCGAGCGCTGCGGCTGGGGATGATGCCGCGCCGGCCGGGGATGATGCCGCACCGGCCGGGGACGCTGCCGCGCCGGCCAGGGACGCTGCCGCACCGGCCGGTGGTGGCGCACCCTCCGGCGGCGCAACGTCCGGCGGCCGCGCGGACACGCAGGCCACCGCAGCAATCAGGCACGCGGCGGCGACGTGCGAGGCTTGCCGCGTGTACCAGCGTAGCCAGTGCGGCGAGCCATGCGAGACGCTGGTCCGCAGGACGGTACGACCCGTGCGGTCAGAAGCCATCGCTACGGAAACACTCTCTCGACGTAGTCGGCGATGATGTGCGCGTGCGAGTCGAGAAGAATGAGGCGATCACCGACGAACCGGTATTCCAGATCCTCGGGCAGCGTCGGCAGGTTTTGGAGCACCTGCGGCGGTACCGTTGACAGGGGCACGGTATCGGGATACCGGCTGTTCACCTTCAGCCGCACGGTCCCGGTGTACTCGTCGAGGATGGATCGTTTCACCTGCTGTCCGCCCGGCCCTTGGAAGACCCGCGCCAGCAACCGGCGCACGACGTTCCGCATGTCGGCCGTGAACAGGTCCCCGGGCTTGGCATTCGCGCGAGCCTGCTGGATGAGTTTTCCGAGCGCCCGCTGGTGGTCGTCGATCTGCTGCGGCGTCGCCTCGTTCGGCAGATTCGTCAGCGTACCTTCGAGCTTTCTGTGCAGGGCCACATAGTCCTGCACCCGCTTATCGAACTCCGCCATCGTCTTCGCGTCCGCGTTGACGGGCGGCTGGGCGGTGGCGGCACGTACTGAGGCCGCTGGCGGGCCTGTCAGCACAGCGGCGGCGAGGGCAACAACCAGTGTGAACCGCAACCCCACGGGATACCTCTCCTTCGAACGTCCGTGCCCGAGCACATGCGTTACGGTTCGATTCTAGCAGCCCCATTGCCAGGTGCCTGGGCCGGAGGATCCGGCGCGCGCCGGGAACCCCGGGCGGTCGTCTCGTCGTATCCTGACGGGTCGGGACTCTCAGCGTCAGCTGAGCCAGCCAGGATAGCCGGACCGACGTCCATCGCCCATCTCCAGAGGAGGAACCGTGAAGAGAGCGTCCCGTTGCGCCACGATGGCGCTGGCCCTGCTGGCGGTCGTCGTGCCGCTCGAGCTGCGCCTGCACGCCGGCGGCGCGCCTGCCGATCAAGCCGCCGTTCCCGCAGCCGCGGCGAACGCCACGCCCAAGGTGGAGTTCGAAAAGTACACGCTGCCCAACGGCCTGCAGGTCATCCTGCATGTCGATCGCAAGCTGCCGATCGTCCACGTCAACCAGTGGTTTCACGTCGGGTCGAAAAACGAGAAGCCCGGACGCACCGGCTTCGCGCATCTGTTCGAGCACATGATGTTTCAGGGCTCGAAGAATGCCGAGGGCGAGTACTTCACCCTGGCGGAACGCGCCGGCGCGAACGTCTTCGAGGGGGGCGTGAACGGCACGACGAGCCAGGACCGCACGAACTACTTCGCGACGGTGCCGTCAGGAAATCTGGAAAACGTCCTGTGGTTCGAGTCCGATCGGCTGCTGACGCTCACCGAGGTCACCACGAAGGAGAAACTCGACAACCAGCGGGATGTCGTAAAGAACGAGCGGCGACAGGGGCTCGAGAACCAGCCGTACGGCCGCTGGTACCCGCTCCTCTCGGAGGCGGTGTTCCCGAAGGGGCACCCCTACTCGTGGCCGGTCATCGGCAGTCAGCAAGATCTCACGAACGCGTCGCTCGAGGATGTGACCGAGTTCTTCAAAACCTACTACACACCCAACAACCTGTCGCTCGTGATTGCCGGCGACTTCGAGCCCGCGACCGCGAAGAAGCTGATCGAGCAGTACTTCGGCGACATCCCACCGGGGCCCGCGCTCGATCGGCCGGCGAAGTGGATCCCGCGGCTCGACGGCGAAAAGCTGGTCGAGGTGAACGACCGCGTGTCGCTCGAGCGCGTCTACATCGGCTGGCCCTCGCCCGAATACTTCACCGCGGGCGATGCAACCCTCGACATCACCGCGCGCATCCTGAGCGACGGGTTGTCGGCACGCCTGAACCGAGCCCTCGTGTACGACCGGCAGATCGCCACCAACGTGACCGCGTTCAACATCTCGGGAGAGATCAGCGGGGCGTTCGTCGTGCAGGCCACGGCCCGGCCGGGAAGCTCGCTGGCGGAGATTGAAACGATCGTCACGGACGAGATCGCCAGGTTGGCGAAGGAGGGCCCGACGGCGGCGGAAGTAGAACGGGCGAAGAACAAGCACGAGTCGGAGTTCATCTCCGGCCTCGAGCGCATCGGCGGCTTCGGGGGTAAAGCCGACGTGCTGAATCAGTACAACACGTTCACGGGCGATCCCGGACGGCTCGAGGCGGACCTCGCCCGGACGCGGAACGTCACCCCCGCGGCGGTTCGCGCGGCCGTCGACGAGTGGCTGAACACCAGGAACCGCGCCATCATCCGCTTCCATCCGGAGAAGTCGGCACGGCCGTCGAACGCCCTGACGCTGGATCGGTCGAAGCAGCCGCCACTTGGCGAGGACCGCCCGTTCGTTGCGCCCGCGGTGAAGACAGCCAAGCTCGAGAATGGGCTCGAGGTGCTGGTGCTGGAGCGCACCGACCTTCCGAAGTTGAACGTGACGCTGGTCACGCGCGCGGGCGCGGTGGGCGATCCAGCCGGCAAGGCCGGTGTGGCGCAACTGACCACGACGGTCATCGACCTGGGAACGAAGACGCGGAACGCGCTGCAGATCGAAGAGGCGCTCGGGGATCTGGGCACCGTGCTCACTGGCGGCGCCGGCCGCGAGAGCGCACGCGTCGGCCTCGACGTGCTGAAACGTAATCTGGCTCCGGCGCTGGGCATCGTCGCCGACGTCGTGCTGAACGCGACATTTCCGGAGCAGGAAGTCGCGCGCGAGAAGAAGCGCCTGCTCGACACCATCGCGCAGCAGGACCGCGATCCCAACGCGCTGGCCGCCCGCATCCGTCCCATCCTGGCGTTCGGGCCGGAGCACCCGTACGGGCGTCCGGTGCAGGGGTTGCGCGGCACGGTCGAGACGATCACGCGGGACGATCTGATCGCGTTCCGCCAGGCTCGGTGGAAGCCGGCGTCCTCGGCCCTCATCTTCGCGGGCGACGTGACGCTGGCCGAAGCCACCGCCCTTGCGAAGCAGCACTTCGGCTCGTGGACGGGTGGCGCCGCGGCGCCCATCACGATTCCGGCTCCCACCCCGTCTCCCGCCAATCGCGTCTACCTGGTGGATCGGCCGGATGCCGCGCAGACGGTGGTGGCGCAATGGCTCTCCGCTCCGGAGCGCAAGTCGCCCGATTACGACGCGCTGACGCTCGCCGACGCCGTCTGGGGCGGCGGCGGCTTCGGCACGCGGCTGAACCTGAACCTCCGGGAGGACAAGGGCTACTCGTACGGCGTGTTCTCGGATCTCGCGCTCATGAGCCACGCAGGCCTCTGGTCGGCCAGCGGCGGCGTGCAGACGAACAAGACCAAGGAATCGCTGGTCGAGTTCGATCGCGAGATGAAGGCCATCGCCGGCGCCAAGCCGATCTCCGAAGCGGAGTTCGCCTCCGCACGCGAACGGCGGCTGCGGGGGTACGCGCAGCAGTTCGAGTCGCTGGGACGGCTCAGCGGGCAGGTCGCGGACAACTGGATCCTCGGGTTGCCGCCGACGGAACTGCAACGGGAGTACAGACGCGACGAACACGGCCACGCTCGCGCAGGCGCTGGACGCGGCGAAGAAGTACGCAAAGCCGGAAGCCGCCACGCTGCTGCTCGTCGGTGATCGGTCGAAGATAGAGGCGGGTGTCCGCGAGCTGCAACTCGGAGAGATCGTGGTGCTCGACGCCGAAGGGAAGCCCGCGACGGCTGCCGCCCCAGGTCGCACTTCGCAGTAGGAGCAGATGTCAGTGCCGGGCTGAGGCTTGAGGTGGGGCCGGCACGTGCTCGTTGTGGGGCCGGGACTCCAGTCCCGGCCTCTTGCTGACAGGACGCCGGAACAGAGAGTTCCGGCTCCAGGCCGACCGTCTGCCAGCCACCCGCCGCACGCCTACCTCCGCACACACGACTCCAAGAGCGCGGCCGCGAGAGGGTCCGCGTCTGGCGCACAGAAGCCGAGTGCGAGCCGCCGCCGCCAGCCTTCCGCGTGCTCGAAGGTGCCCGACCAGTCTCCCACCTCGCGCGCGAGCATCGTCATCGTCTGCACGCACGAGTCGAGACCCTGGCTCTCACCGAGCCACTGGTGCTGCGAGCGATGGCACGCCAGCATCGCCGCCTTCTCTGCGAGCACGTCGCCGCCGACGTCCACGAAGTGCGTCGGCATCACAGGCGCCCCGAGGGGATCCCGGTTGCCGTGCGGCTGCGCGTGGTAGACCGTCAGCGCGCGGTCCACTGGCGCCGTCGCCGGATCGGTCGCGAAGTTCGGCATCCCGCGCGCGAACGCCGCCGTCACCGCGAGGCGGCAGGTGTTTTCATGGTCTTCCATGTAATCGGCGGGCGAATGGGTGAGAAGGATGTCCGGGCCGATGCCACGCAGGACTGCAGCGAGCCGGCCCAGGGTCGGTCGGTCGTAGAACACCTCGAGGTCGCTGACCAGGCTCTCGTGATATGTGAACCCGCCGTGGCGGCAGGCGGCCATCGCCTCATCGCGCCGCACGCGGACCAACTCCTTTACCGCATGAACGCTCGATCCGCACGACCCGTTCGCCACGGTCATGTAGTGAATCCGGTAGCCGGCACGCTGCAACCGGACGAGCGTGCCCGCCGCGGTGAGCTCGATGTCGTCGGGGTGCGCGAACACGGCGAGAGCGATTGGCATGATGGGCCTGCAGTCATACGATGCGACCGGTACGCCTTCAGTGCATCTCCACCTCGCACGTGCCGATCCCGCCGCGGTAGAAGTTGAACTGCACGTTGGGGTGCCCGCCCAGAAGGGACATCGGCACCGCGGTGTCGGCCACACGTGTGGAGATCATCAGGGTGGTCAGGCGCTGCCCGAACGGGTTGTCGTGTGTTCCAGCGTGCCAGATCGAGACCTTCTCCGCTTGCCAGGTCTCGACAGGGCCGACCGTCATCGCCTGGGTGGGCACGAGGGTCACGTTACCGCCGCCGCTCGTCCGCGCGTTCTGGGCGATGGTGATGGGGTGCAGATCGACCATCCGTGTCGTGAGCGCGAGGTATTCGTCTGGCGCCGGCGGCGACGCGGTGTATCGCCCCTCGCGCCGCGGCGGATCGTTGAAGGCCCAGTGCTTGATGTCTCCCTGGCCGCCCTGCATGACCGCGCATCGCACACCCGCGTTCCAGCTCTGACGGTAGGCGGTCACGTCGGCCTTCGGGAAATGCAGGTTGGAGGCGGGCATCCGCAGTTCCGGCCTGATGCGGTCGAAGAGCAGCTCGCGGTCGGCCCGTTCGAACGACAGCGGATGCGACGGGGTCACCTCCCTGCCGTCGACGACCCATTCATCCATGCCCCAGAAATGCGCGTGCTGCAGCGGCACATCCAGCGCATTGACGAGACGCGCCACCAGCGGAAGCTGCTCGGTCGGGCCGATGGGTCCGCAGATGCCCACGGGAACGTCTGCCGTCGCCTGCTTCCACGCGGTGACGTACTCGAGCGCTTCGGCAAGGTAGAACTCCTCGAGGGTGTCGTAAAACATGATGCGGAACCCGGGCCTGGCCAGCTGCCCGATGTCTTCGGGCGTGAGCCGGGCCGCATCCGCGAGGAGGTCATGGTCGAGCGTCGTGTAGTCCCACCATCCCGGAGCGACGGAGCTGAGCGGACGTGACATGCCGACAGGAGACACCAGAACGGCGTCCGAGTTCAATCCTCGCGTCGGTCTCCCACTTGGGTGTTGCAGTGAAGCCGCCGCCGCAAGTACGGTGAAACGCATGCCCAATCCCCTGCGCGTCCTGGTGGTCGGCTGCGGCAACATGGGCGCGAGCCACGCGCGTGCCTATCACCGGATGCCGGAATTCGAGATCGCCGGCCTCGTCAGCCGCGGGAGCGCCTCGCGCGGGGCGCTCAGCACGGAGCTGGGCGGCCTCCCGGAGTTCAGCCAGTACGAAGAGGCGCTCGCAATCACGAAACCCGACGTCGTGAGCATCAATACGTATCCCGAAACCCACGGGCCGTACGCCAGAGCGGCCATCGACGCGGGCTGCCATGTCTTCTGCGAGAAGCCGCTGGCCGTGTCAGTGGAAGAGGCCCAGGCGATCGTGGACGCGGCGCGGGCGCGGAGGCGCAAGCTCGTGATCGGCTACATCCTGCGCGTCCACCCGGCGTGGACGCGGTTCATCGAGATCGCGCGGACGCTCGGCACACCGCTCGTGATGCGCATGAACCTGAATCAGCAGAGCCATGGCCGTGCGTGGGACTGGCATCGCAACCTGATGGCGTCGATGAGCCCGATCGTCGACTGCGGGGTCCACTACGTGGACGTCATGTGCCAGATGACCGGTGCCCGACCCATACGGGTGTCGGCGATCGGCGCGCGCCTCACCAACGATCTCCAGCCTGGCATGTACAACTACGGGCAGCTGCAGGTCACCTTCGAGGACGGCTCGGTCGGATGGTACGAAGCCGGCTGGGGGCCGATGATGAGCGAGGTGGCCTTTTTCGTGAAGGACGTGATTGGGCCGAAGGGGTGCGTGTCGATCGTGAAGGATCCGAACGACGCCACTGCCACCGGCTCGGACGACATCGACAGCCACACGAAGACGAACTGTCTGCGCCTGCACCACAGCGCGCTCGACGCGAACAACGAGTTCGTCAAGGCAGACGAGTTCATCAGCACCGAGGACGAACCCGACCACCAGGGCCTCTGCGACCGCGAGCAGGCTTATCTCCTGCGCGCGATCACGGACGATCTGGACCTCTCGGCACACATGCAGGATGCGGTGAACAGCCTGCGCATTGTCCTCGCCGCCGATGAGAGCTTCCGCACGGGTCAGGTTGTCACGCTGTAACTGACGCGTGAACAGCAACCACAACGAACACCAGGGCCACAGGAACGCATCCATGTGATCCCGAGGCTCAGAGCACCGCGTTCTGCGCGATCGACCGCCTTGTAGAACTGGGCGCTCAGCTTCGGTGTGCGCTTCTGGGTGTCGAAGTCCACGTGGTGCAGGCCGAACCGGTTCGTGTAGCCGTCGGCCCACTCGAAGTTGTCCATCAGGCTCCACAGGAAATACCCGTTGACGGGGACGCCCTCGGCTGTCGCGCGCTGCAGCTGAGTGAGGTAGTTCCGGAGGTACATCACGCGATCGGTGTCGTAGACGATCCCGTCGGCTGCGGGGACGTCGGACGATGAACAGCCGTTCTCGGTGATGTAGATCTCCTTCGCCTTCCAGATCTGCGCGGCATGCCGCGGGCCCCAGTAGAGCGCCTCCGGTCCGACGAAGAGCCACGGTGAGGCCATGCGTGGAAACGATGCGGGGTGCGGCACGACAGCGAAACCCTGCGGCGAGGCATCGGCCCGGACGTAGACCGGCGTGTAGATGTTGATGCCGAGGAAGTCGAGCGGGCTCGAAATGATCTTCAGGTCCTCGGGCGTGAACTTCGGGGCGTCGGCGCCGGCCGTCGAGAGATACAGGTCGGTGTACTTGCCTTCCTGGATCACCGTCATGTACTGCGCGTTCAGCTCGCGCGTCGCTCGGACGGCGGCCTCGATGTGCTCGGGCGTCTCGATCACGGGCGCGCAGATGGTCATGTTTTCCGCAACCCCCACCTTCGTACCTGGTTTGGCGTGCGCGCGGATCGCCTGCACGGCGAGGCCGTGGCCGAGCACCGCGTGGTGGCGCGTCTGATTGAAACGTCCAGGCGGCAGCTTGAGTCCCGGGGCATGGATGCCGACCCTGTACCCCAGCTCCACGAAGGCGCCGAACTCGTTGATCGTGAAGATGTGCTTCACGCGGTCGGTGAGCCGCTCCGCGACGTAGCCGGCGTAGGTGGCGAACGCGTTCGCGGTGTCGCGCGACTCCCAGCCGCCCCCGCGGTCCTGGAGCGACTGCGGCAGGTCCCAGTGGTACAAGGTGGCAAACGGCTGGATGCCGTTCGCGAGCAGCTCGTCGACCAGGCGGTTGTAGAAGTCGAGCCCCTTCGGGTTCGCGGCGCCGTCACCCTGGGGGAACACGCGCGGCCAGGCGATCGAGAAGCGGTAGGCCTTCACGCCGAGCGCCTTCATCAGCTGCACGTCTTCCTTGTAGCGGTGGTAGTGGTCGTCGGCGACATCGCCGGTGGCGTTGTTCACGACCTTGCCGGGCGTGTGCGAGAACGTGTCCCATACGGACGGGGCCCGGCCGTCCTCCGTGACGGCCCCCTCGACCTGATAGGAGGCGGTGGCTGTCCCCCAGAGAAAGCCGTTGGGAAACGCGCGCGGCGCGGTGGCCTGGGAGGCGCTGCCGGTGGCCGTCTGCGGCTCTGCGGCCGGGCCGAACGCGGGCGCGGCAGAGGCCCCGAGAGCCGCGGTGCCGGCAATCTTCGCGAAAGCACGACGCGTTACCGTGTGTGACATGAGTGCCAACTCCCTTCCGGCCATTATGTAGGAGATGGCTGGGCCTCAGCCGCAACGCCGGGCATGGCGGCTGGTCCCAGCAGGGCCGCAGCCTCAGCCGGATCGCCGGCTATGGCCGGGTGATGACAGCGCAGGGCGCGGGAGCGGAAGCGCCGGCCAAGCGCCCCGCAATCTGAGATAATCCCCCCGAATGAACAAAGCAGCCGCCGTCGGAATCCTGATCGTCCTCGCCGCGCTGCAGACCACGGCGCAGGAGCGTGGCGCGCGTGCGCTGCCGCCTCCCGCCGGTCGCACCATCGATTTCGTCGCTGATGTCCAGCCGATCCTCGAGAGGAGCTGCGCCCGGTGCCACGCGCGGGGCCGGATCAAGGGCGGCTTCAGCATCGAGTCGCGCGAGACGCTGCTGAAGGGCGGCGACAACGGCCCGGCCGTCGTACTCGGCCGGAGTGACGAGAGCGAGCTCGTCGCGCTGGTGGCGGGACTCGACCCCGAGAACGTCATGCCGCAGAAGGGATCGCGGCTCACCGAGCAGCAGATCGGCATTCTTCGCGCGTGGATCGATCAGGGTGCATCGTGGGCGCCCGGCGTAAGCTTCGCGCGTGCGGAGCCGCGGAACCTTCAGCCGCGGCGACCGGCTCTCCCGGGCGCCGACACGCCGGCAGAGGCACCACCCGCGCACAGCGTGTCGCAGGCGGGCGCCGGCCGTGCGGTGCCCGAGGGCGGGCCGAGCCGGTTACCCGAGTCCGGAGATGCCCACCCGGTCGATCGCCTGCTCGGTCCCTATTACGCTGCCCACAACATCTCGCCGTCCGCGCGCGCCGACGATCGCGCCCTCATCCGCCGGATGTATCTCGACGTCGTCGGTCAGCTGCCTCCGCCCGATGCCGTCCGCACTTTTGTCGCAGATCCGGGGGCAGACAAACGTACGCGGCTGGTCCAGCATCTGCTTGCCGATCGCGTGGGGTACGCCGAGCACTGGCTGACGTTCTGGAACGACCTGCTCAGGAACGACTACCGCGGCACGGGCTATATCGACGGTGGACGCGAGCAGATCACGGAATGGCTTTACTCGGCGCTCGTCACCAACGTGCCGTTCGACCGCTTCGTGGCGCAGCTGGTGGACCCGGTACCGGGCTCCGCGGGGTTCAGCAAAGGGATTGTCTGGCGCGGGGTGGTGAACGCGAGCCAGACGCCGGAGATGCAGGCCGCGCAGAATATCGCGCAGGTGTTCATGGGCGTGAACCTGAAGTGCGCGTCGTGTCATGACAGCTTCATCAACGACTGGCAGCTGTCGGATGCGTACGGCATGGCGAGCATCTATTCGGATCAGCCGCTTCCCATGGTCGAGTGCGACAAGCCGACGGGTTCGACGGCCAAAGTGAGGTTCCTCTACCCGCAGGTCGGCGCGATCGACCCGGCAGCCCCGAAGCCGCAGCGGTTGAATCAGCTCGCGATGGCACTGACCGGCGAACGGAACGGCCGTCTCTCGCGCACGTTCGTCAACCGCGTGTGGGCACGCTTGATGGGGCGGGGCCTGGTCGAGCCAATCGACGACATGGAGCGCGAAGCGTGGCACCCCGACCTGCTCGACTGGCTCGCCGAGGACTTCGTCGCGAGCGGGTACAACGCGCAGGCGATGCTCGAGCGGATTCTCACCTCGGACGCTTACCAGCGCGCCGCTGTCGACCTGCCGGATCGCGTGGACGCCTACACGTTCCAGGGCCCCGCCATCCGCCGGCTCACGGCCGAACAGTTCGCCGACGCGCTTGGCGCAGTCACCGGCGTCTGGCAGACAGCGCCTGCCGGCGATTTCGACTTCACGGTCGCCGGCACGGACGGCGCACCCCCAGTGCGTGGCCGGTGGATCGAGCGCCCGCGGGCCGGCTCTGGCCGCCGCGCCGATGCCGGCCCGCGCATCGCACCGACGCACGTAGCGCCCGGCCTCGGCCGGACGCCGGTGGCGGCGACCGCCGGCTTCAGCCGGACTCCTGCACCGCCCGCGACGGGCCGCACGGCATCGGCCGCCCCGAGCCCCTGGTTCGCCCGCGGCCGCTTCTCGCTGGACGTTCAACCGGCCACGGCACATATCCTCGTGGGCGCTGATCGCCCGTACCGTCCTGTACGTGAACGGCGAGAAGATTGCGGAACAGAAGAGGCCAGCCGCGGCGCGCCTGATTGACATCGGCCCGCACGTGCAGCGAGGCGACAACGTCATCGCGGTCGCCATCGGCGCGGAGCGGGCTGAAGACACCGACGAGAGTGCGGCCCCGGCGGCAACCCGACGCGACGGCCTGTTCACGCAGGTGCTGATCCGCCGCCGTTTCGCCGCGAGCGCGCCGATTGAAACCGCCGCCCTGTCGCGCCGGGCGTGGCACGTGTCGACGACTGCCGGAGACGGCTGGGAGCGTCCCGCGTTCGAAGACCGGGCGTGGACGCTTGCGTCCGAACGGCCCGGGACCGCCGGCGGGTCGGCAGCGTCGCGCACGGCGATTGCCCGTGCCCTCGCCACGGCCGGCCGCGTCGGGCGCACGCGTGCTGCGCTCACCGTGGCGGACCCCCTCACGACGGCCCTGGGGCGGCCGTCGCGCGAGCAGGTGGTCACGAGCCGTGCCACGCCAGCGACGACGCTGCAGGCGCTGGAGTTATTGAACGGAGGTACGCTGGCGGAGTACATCGGGCGCGCGGCCGGGGAGCTCATGGAGGAAAGCCCGGGGTCACCCGCAGCGATCGTCGACCTCCTCTATCTGCGTGCCCTGGGTCGGTCGCCAACGGAAACGGAAGCGCGCACGTGCGGCGAGATGCTCGGCACCGGGCTGGAGAAAGCGGGGGTCGAAGATCTCCTGTGGTCCATCGCGATGTTGCCGGAATTCCAGCTGATTCACTGACCATGACGCATAGACACCTCGAACGCCGATGCTGTCGGAGACCCACGCGGCGTGAGTTCCTGGCCACCGCGGGCGCCGCCACGCTTGGCGCGCTGGCAGCGGGCAACCCCCGCGCGGTCTGGGCGCAGTCGCCGGAGCGGATCACGCCGACCGCCGACACCCTGATCGTCTTGTGGATGGGCGGTGGGATGGCGCACACCGAAACCTTCGACCCGAAGCGGTACACCCCATTCGAGCGCGGCCTGCGGCCCGAGCAGGTGCTCAGCACGTTCCCGTCCATCGACACGGCCGTGGACGGCATCCGCTTCTCCCAGGGTCTGGAGGGCCTCGCCGGGGTGATGGACCGCGGGACGCTGATCCGCAGCTATACCGCGGGCGATCTCGGCTTCATCCTCCACTCGCGCCATCAATACCAGTGGCACACCGGCTACGCGCCCCCGCAGACGGTTGCGGCTCCCCACATCGGCGCCGTTGTCGCCCGTACGCTTGGCCCGCGCGACCCGGCCGTGCCCGCGTTCATCAACATCGGGCAGCGCCTCGACCTCGGCGAGGGTGAGGAGCTGAAGGCATTCACGACGGCGGGGTTCCTCGGCAGCGAGCATGGACCCTTCAGCATCCCGTTCCCCGAGGACGCGGCGGATAGCGTGCGGCCCCCCGCCGGCATGACGCCCGGCCGCTTCGAGGATCGGAACCGCTTCTACAAGCGGCTGCTCGAGGCGAGCCCCATAGGCCAGCACGGGAGCGCGTACCAGCGCGAGTCGTTGCTGCGCGCGTACGATAACGCGCACCGGCTCCTCAGCTCCCCCGCCGCCGCGGCGTTCGATCTTTCACTCGAACCGCTCGAGCACGTCCGCAAGTACGCCCCCCAGGTACGAGCCCGGGCAACGCTTCAGCGCGGCGCAGGATCGCTTCGGCGCGCGTTACGAACAGCAGATGGTTGGACGCTTCGGCCTCGGCTGCCTGCTCGCGAGGCGCCTCACCGAGGCAGGTGCACGGTTCATCGAGGTGACGACCGAGTACATTCCGTTTCTGAACTGGGACACGCACGAGAACGGCCACACCCGCACCGCCGACATGAAACGGCAGATCGATGCCCCGATTGCGCAGCTGGTGCGCGATCTCGAGGAGCGCGGCCTGCTCAATCGCACGCTCATCGTGGTCGCGAGCGAGTTCAGCCGAGACCTGATCATCGAAGGCAAGCCGGATCGTCGCGTGAAGGACCAGGTTGAGATCCCCGACACGATCACCGAGCCGGCGCACTACGGGATGCACCGGCACTTCACGGACGCCGGGTCGGTCCTGCTGTTCGGCGGCGGGATGAAGCGCGGGCACCTGCACGGCCTCACGTCCGACGAGCGCCCGTGCCGCACGCTGAAGGACCCCGTGCACATCCAGGATCTGCACGCGACCATCTACCGCGCGATGGGCATCCCCGCGACGCTCTCGTACGAGATCGAGGAGCGGCCGTTCTATGTGACCCACGACGGCAAGGGCAAAGCCATCGAGAGCCTGTTCGCCTGAGCGCTCCCCTGCCCCGGGACCTGCGGCTGCCGGACGGTTCTTACGCTGCACGCGGCGCAGAACGCTGGGCCTTCCGGCTCTGGCGAATCAGCGTCCAGATCCCCGCAACGGTCACGACAATCGCGACGACCGTGAATCCGATGACGATGGCCTGGAACAGATCGGACTGCATCCAGCCGAGAATGCGGCGCCCGTAGACGACTGCAAGGGTGGCTTCGACCCCGAAACGCACGACCCGAACGATGCCCAGCGTGAGGAAGAAACGCGTCTTGCTCACCGCGAGCGCGCCGCACGTCAGCACGAACGGGGTGAGCGGGAAGGGTGGCGGCATCATCGCCGGGAGGGCGAAGGCGATGGCCCCGCTGTGACGCACGCGCCGCTTGACATGGTCGAGCCGGCGGGCGGAGACGAAGCGTTCGAGCCCGTGTTCGCCGGCGCGGCGGCCAATCCAGAAGGTGATCGCGCCGCCAATCAACGACCCCGTCGTAGCCATTGCCACGTAAAGGACCGCTGCCTCCGGCCGGCGTGCAGTCAGGATGATTACCCCCGCGTCCACGGCGAACGGGAGGAAAAAGAGCATCGACATGTCGAGCGCCGCGAGTGCCAGTAGCCCGAATGGCGAGAGGAAGTAGGCAAAGAGCGACGCGAAAAACGCGCGCATTCCCGGCGCTCTGCAAATTTCGTGACCGATCGAGGCGCGGTGTCCGGCGGAGGGTTGGAGAAGGGCGGTGGTGACGCGGCGCGCACGTGAACGACCGCCGCGCGACCTGCGGACCGGCCCGGTGCCGGCCCGCAGGTGCATGGTCGCTCTTACTGCCTGGGAGGCGTGGGAGGCGTGCTGCCGCTGCCGGTGCTCCCGGCACCGCTGCCGCTTCCGGTGTTCTCCGCGCCGCCGGAGTTGTCGCCACCGGTGTTGTTGCTCCTCGCAGACTCCTTCACCTGATCTTCAAGCGAGCGCGCCTGCTCGAGATGCGCGCGCACCTTTGGCAGCGTCATCGCCGCCCACTCGTCCGCGGTCTTCGGCGCTGACATGCTGCCGGCCGACCCCGTGGCGCTGGAGCCACTGATGCCGCTGCTCGACGCGCCGGACGTCCCGGTCGAACCCGCTGTCGTTCCCGGCGTCCCGACGCTCGGCGTGCTCGTCTCGGTGCTGCCGCTCGTCGAACCGCTCGTGCCCGCCGTGCCCGACGTGGAGCTGCCCGAGGTGCCGGTCGTGCCGGTCGCGCTGGCACCTGACTGGTCGCCCGACGAGGTGCCTGCCGCGCCGGCCGTGCTCCGGTCGGAGGTCATCTCGGACCCTGACGCGGACTTGCCCGCACGCTTCTTCAGCAGCTTCTCCGCGTCCTTGTGCGCATCGACCATCGCATCCATGTAGGCGCGATCGAACTCGGAACCCTGAAGCTTGGCGAGCTTGTCGTTCAGCTTCTGGTGCTTGTTGTCGAGCGCGCTGGCCACCTGCAGGCCCTGGCTGCTGGCGGCCGTGCGCAGCTGCTCGAGCGCCCCGGTGTGCTCGTCTACCATCATCTGCGCGAACTGCTTGACCTGCGGATCCTGGGCCTGCTTTTGGGCGAGCTGGCCCAGTTGGATTTCGGCCATGTTCGCCACGGCGGCCTTCTCCACGAACTGCTGCAGCTCGTTGTTGTCGCCACTGCCCTGCGTGCCAGTCGTGGTGGCGGTGCCCGCCTGCTCGGTCGCTCCGCTCTGGTCGCCGATCGCGCTCGTGCCGGCCGTTGGTCCGCTCGAGCTGCCAGCCTGGCTGCCGCTCTGCGCACCGCCCGAGCCGGCGCCCTGCGCCGCGACCATTGGCACGCCTGCCGCCGTCGTCCACATGAGCGCCGCACACGCGGCCGTGACTACTTGTACTCGTCTCACGGTTCTCTCCTCACGCGTGGTGGTTACACGCGACTGTCGGCCTGCGGGAATCGCAGGCGCCGCATGACCATTTGCAACCTGCGTGCACTCAACCGTACTAAACCCTGCCGTATTTCGTGGTCCGTACGTGATTTGTTGTAGGCTCTCCCGGTCGATGCCCCGCCACCTCCGCCGCGCGACACTGCTGGCCGTCCCGGTCGCGTTGCTTCTCGTCCGGGCGGTCTCCACCCAGGCGCCGCTGCGCGAGGCCCATGCAGGGGACGACTTCACCGTTCGCGAAGAGATGGTGCCCATGCGCGACGGCGTGAAGCTCTACACCATCATCATCGCGCCCAAAGGGGCCGGGCCGCTTCCGATTCTGCTCCAGCGGACCCCGTACGACGCGAGCGCGCAGTTCTCCTGGTCCACCTCCCGACTCGCCGTAGCGATGGGTCACCTCATGCTCGACGGCGGCTACATCTTCGTGTTCCAGGATCTCCGCGGGCGGTTCCGCTCGGAAGGCGACTATGCGATGTACCGCGTGCCTCGCGGCGCCTACAACCGGACAACCACCGACGAGACGACCGACGCCTGGGACACGATCGACTGGCTCGTGAAGCATGTAGCGGCCAACACCGGCAAGGTCGGCGTGTGGGGCACGTCGTACCCGGGATGGCTCACGCTGGCAGCCATGCGCGATCCGCATCCGGCGCTGGCGGCGGCGGTTCCGTTCAACCCCGTCGTGGACGTGTGGAAGGCGGACGATTGGTTTCACTGGGGCGCATTCCGCTTCGCGTACGCGTTCGACTTCATCTATGCGATGGAGTCGCGCAAGGGCCAGAATGTCGCCTACCCGTATGGGTCACGCGATCTCTACGCATGGCTCCTCCCTCAGGGATCGGCCGTGCAGGCTCTCGGCGGACGGTTGGACGCCCGCCATGAGATGTGGCAGCGCCTCGTCGAGAACCCGAGCTACACGCAGTACTGGCGCGACTGCGCGGCGGACCGCTGGTTCGACCGCCCTTCCCGCTCCGTGCCGTCGCTCACGGTGCACGGGCTGTGGGATCAGGAGGACATCTATGGTGCGCCAGCGGCCTACGCGGCGCTCGAGCGCCTCGACCCCGCCAACGACCACAATTTCTTTGCTGCCGGCCCGTGGTATCACGGCCAGCACTTCGCCGAGGGCAGCCGCCTCGGCGCGCTCACGTTTGATGAAGACACCGCGCGGCGCTTCCGCGACGACGTGCTCACGCCCTTTCTGCGGCGATTCCTCAAGGGCGAGAACGTGGGTGCACCGGCGCCGGTGAACGTCTTCGAAACGGGAACGAACCGATGGCGGCAGTTCGACCGGTGGCCGCCGGCTGCCGAGAGCCGGCGGCTGTATCTCCAGGCCGGTGGCGGGCTCGGGTTCACGCCTCCCGCTGCTGCAGCGTCGTTCACCGACTACACGTCCGACCCCGCAAAGCCGGTGCCCAATGCGCCACGCCCGCATTGGGGGTTCGACTACAACAACCCGGTATCCATCGGCGCATGGCGCCGCTGGCTCGTCGAGGATCAACGATTCGTGGACGGCCGTCCGGACGTGGCCACATGGACTGGCGTGCCGCTCGCCGTGCCGCTGACCGTCCGCGGGCCGGTGACCGTGCACCTCTCGGCCGAGACGACCGGTTCCGACGCGGACTGGGTCGTGAAGCTGATCGACGTCTATCCGGACGAAGACGTGCCGCCGTACGAGATGTCGGGCTTCGAGCTGATGGTCAGCGCCGACATCTTCCGCGGACGATATCGGGAGAGCTTCGAAGAGCCACAGCCGATCGCCGCGGACCGGCCGCTCGCGTACACGATCGCGCTGCCGCACGTGAACCATACCTTTCGCGCCGGGCACCGGCTCATGGTGCAGATTCAGAGCACATGGTTCCCGCTCTACGATCGCAACCCCCAGACCTTCGTTCCGTCGATCATGACGGCGCCGCCATCCGCCTACACGTCCCAGCGGCACCGCGTGCATCACGGCGGCACGAACGCGACCTATCTCGACATCTACGTTGACCGTTAACCGTTGACCGCTAGCGGTTAGCCTTTGGCCTTTACCCTTTAGCCTTTAGCCTTTAGCCTTTAGCCTTTGACTCGACGGCTGACGGCTGAGGGCTAAGGGCTAAGGGCTAAGGGTGAACGGTGATGTCGTTGATGCGTTCCATCCTGCTCGCCGGGTCACAGAACCGGTGGCTGCGTGAGCGTGCACCGAAGCACGCGTTCGTGCGCCGTGCCGTCTCGCGTTTCATGCCGGGCGAGGAGCTCGACGACATGCTGCGCGCGGTGCAGGCCCTCGCGCCGGAGGGCATCCACGCGGTGTTCACCCGCCTCGGCGAGAACGTCACCGATCCGGCGGAAGCGGATGCGGTCGCCAGTCAGTATCTGGACGCCATCGACCGCGTGCGCACCATGGCGCCCCCGCCCGAGCCTTCCGTCAAGCTGACGCAGCTCGGGCTCGATTTCGATCGCGAGCGGTGTTACGCGCACGTCCGCGGGCTGGCCGCGCGTGCCGACGCAATGGGCAACTACCTGTGGATCGACATGGAGGGCACGCCCTACGTGGACACGACGCTGGACCTCACGCGGCGTGTGCGCGCCGAATTTCCGCGCGTCGGCGTGTGCCTGCAGGCCTACCTCTATCGCACCGCGGACGATCTGGCCGCGATGATCGAGATCGGGGCCGGCGTCCGTCTGGTGAAGGGGGCGTACAGCGAGCCCCGTACCCTCGCGTTCCCGAAGAAGGCGGACGTGGACGCGAACTACCGCGCGCTTGCCGAAACGATGACCGGGGACCGTGCGCGGTCAGCGGGCGTGCGGGCGGTCCTCGGCACCCACGACGTGGCCCTCATCGACGACATGCGCCAGCACGCGCGGCGCCGCCACCTGCCGGTGACGGCCTTCGAGGTCCACATGCTGTACGGGATCCAGCGCGAGGCGCAGGCGCGGCTCGCACGCGACGGTGTGCCGGTGCGTGTACTGGTGGCCTATGGCGCGTACTGGTTTCCATGGTACATGCGGCGGCTCGCGGAACGGCCGGCGAACGTCTGGTTCGTGCTGAAGAGCCTCAGGGACTAGTGGCCTGTTGCGTGTTGGCGGGAGCCGGCGGGTGTGGTACCTTGTACGATCTTACTCAGGCCCACAGGTTCGCGAGATCCGCGAGGAGGTCTCCGTGCAGCAGTCCCATACGGGCGGCGCCGTCAACCAGCCGAAACCCGGCGAAGCGTTCCGGAATTTTGCCGCGGAAGAGCGGCCGTCCGTCCGCGAGTTCTACCGGCAGAACCACGCGCACCAGACGGTTGAGTTCGTCCTCCGGAAGAAGGGCGAGTACCTCACCCTCAACCGCCGGACCATGCGCGTCTGGGAAGCCCTGGAGTACCTGAACTCGCTCGTGGACGACAGTGACCCCGACATCGACCTGACTCAGATAGAGCACGCGATGCAGACGGCCGAGGCCATCCGGCGCGCCAATCAGCCGCGCTGGTTCATCGCAGCGGGGCTGATTCACGATCTCGGCAAGATCCTCTGCCTCTGGGGCGAGCCGCAGTGGGCGGTCGTGGGTGATACGTTCCCGGTCGGGTGCGCGCACGACCCGTCGATCGTGTACCACGAGTACTTCGACCTCAACCCCGATTCCCGGAACCCGGCGTACTCCACCCCGCTCGGTATGTACTCGGAGGGCGTCGGCCTGGATCACGTGCACCTGTCGTGGGGCCACGACGAGTACATCTATCACGTGGTGAAGGACCACCTGCCGATCGAGGCGCTGTACGCCCTGCGGTACCACTCGTTCTACCCATGGCACAAGGAAGGTGCCTACGGGCACCTGACGAATGCGCAGGACCGCGAGATGCTCAAGTGGGTGAAGGCGTTCAACCGATACGACCTCTACTCGAAGGGCGACGGCAAGCCGGACGTGCAGGCGCTGCGCCCGTATTACGAGGAGCTCGTCGACGAGTTCTTCCCGACGCCGCTGCAGTGGTAGAGATCCAAGCAGCTAGCTCTTGACGAGCGCCTTGCGCGCGGTTGACAGCGTGAAGGTCAGCGACTCCTTCGGGATTTCGGTCACGAAGCGGCCGATCAACCAGCCAAGTCCCGTCGGGATGTCGCGTGTGAGCGTAATCGACTCGCACTGCACCCACGTCCCGCCGTCGCGCTCGGCGAAACGCCAGTACGTGTTCAGCCGCCAGAGGAACCCGTGCCCGCCGCCCACGGGCTTCTGCCTCTCGGTGGGCGTGCCGGCATCCTCGACTTCCGCGATGCGGGTGCTGCGCAGCCGGCTGAACGCCCTCACCGGAGACGGCCGCCCGAACACGGCCTCGTGCTCGGTGTCGGTGGTCACGCCGATGATCTTCTTCACATAGAACCGGAGATAGAAGCGGAACCGGTCGCCCTCGTGCCCGAGGAGCTTCGATCGGACGATCACGGGCTTGAACACGTCGGCGTGGCTGTCGTAGGCCTGCATCAGCGCGACCGCCTGATCGGTCGTGACGCCCGGCATGAAGATCACCCCCACCCAGTGGTGGATGAGCCCGTCGGGCACGTCAATCGCGCGCTCACCCTCGCTCGTCCGCGGACGCGTCATGAACGGAACCGGCCCACGGGCCTGCCGCTCGGCCGCGGCTTTCTCTGCGGGCACGAGCCGGTCGATGTAGAGAAAGCCATCCTCGCTCCGCTCTTCCGCGTCCATGCGTGCTTCGCTGGACCGCACGTACCGGTCGAATGCGTCGACGGTTTTCTGCTGCAGGTCCCCCGCAGCTGCCCGTGCCACGCTCGAGCCGGCGGCAAGCGCCGCGACGAGTGTCTGCGTGATGACAAGCCGTGTTGCAGGCGTCATGTGTCCCTCTTTCGTCCGAATGCGTGAGTTTATCGTCAAGCAGCTCACCGTCGGCGTGGCATGGGCGCTGCACGTGGACCCGCAGGAGGCACACGCATGGGCCAGCGAGGAGTCCGGGGACGGCACGATGGACCACCGAAGAAGGATCGGCAGTCGATCCAGGGAGTCCGGCAGGAAATCGGCGAGGAGATTCGGGGCGACAGCGCGGCGCCGGTGCTGCAGCGCGACCGGAATCGGGACATCGCGCGGGGCGACTGGGATCGCACCAACCGGCGCCATGACGAAGGCGTCAGCCGTGACGATGCGATGAACCAGGAGAAACGTCCGGAAGCGCAATACCCGGAGCGCGTCAGGACTGCGGGGCGAACGCTCAAGCGGCGCGGCTAACCCTCAACCAGTGGACCTGCCATCGCGGCAGGTCCACGTACAGACCGTGCACCAGGTCGCGCCCGCCACGCTCGAAGACCTCGCCCGTGAAGACGTCCGCCATCCGCCAGTCGTGCGCTGCCATGTCAGGCCAGGGGAGCATCACCAGGGCCTGCGCCGGCGCATCTGACAGGTTGACGACGACGATCGCGCGCTCTCCGGCATCCGCCCAGCTGCACGCCACGAGGTGACGGAAGCTGTCGTTGTCGGCCCACCCGCTGCAGGCGAGCAGTGTCCACTCGCCTTTCCGGAACAGGGGCGCGCGAATTTCCCTCAACAAAGCCCTGTAGAACGCGCCCAACCCTTCATCGGGCGGCTCGTCCGGCCAGCGCGTGAGAAAGACAGGAGGCCGCACGGTCCGTGCCTCGAGCTGTCCCTGGTGCAGGAGCATTGCCCCGGGCACGGCTGCGACGAGCACGGCGGCGGCTCGCGAGCGTTCTCGTCCGAACGTCGCCGCCGCGCGCGGCTCGTCATGATTCTCGATGAAGCGCAGCATGCCATCCTGGTACGCGTGGTCCGCGCGAAGGTGATCCCGCACGCCCGGGGCATCGCCGTGGGCCAGCCGATCGTAGAGCCGCTTGTCGTAGCAGTAGCGGAAGCCCTGCCGCTGCAGGGCCCACTCGCGATTCCAGTACGCCTCCGCAACGAACGCGAAGTCGGGTGCGTGCGCCAGGACCGGGCCGATCACCGCGGGCCAGAAGTCTTCGGCCGGCGGAATGCCCGCGCGGTGTCCCCACGTGCCGGCGAACACGTCGGTCATGAGCAGCATCGCCATGTCGCAGCGGACGCCGTCGCACTGCGAGGCGATGTCACAGAGCGCGTCCACGCTGCCGGTGCGCAGGCCCGGTGAGAAGGCGTTCACCTGCGCGACATCGGACCACGGCGGAAAATACGGGTCCCGCCCGCACGCGATCACGTGTGGCCCGGAGCGGAAGAACGCGTCAGTGTCGGCCGCCAGATCGGCTGGGGTGCCCTGAATGAAGCGCTCGGGATGGGTCACGACCCACGGGTGGTCGCGGGCGAGGTGGTTCGGCACGAAGTCGAGAACCAGGCCGATGCCGCGCAGCGCCAGCTGCTCGCGCGCAAGGGCCAGGCCGGCACGTCCTCCGAACCGGCCGTCGGCCACATACCGGCGGACGCAGTACGGCGAGGCCGCGATGTCGTCGAGCGTCACGTCGGGCAGCGCGCGGCTGAACTCGTTCCGCAGACCCGCATTTGCAAGCGCCACCGCCAGCCCGGCTGGACTACGCTCCCACACTCCCATCAGCCACACGGCGTCGACTCCGAGCGCCCCCAGGGCATCCCATTCGCCCTCCGGCACGCTGGCCAGCGTCACCGCGACACCTGCGCGGCGGGACAAACCCGAGAGCCACGCAATCGTATTGATCTCGTAAATGACAGGACGGGGCGGCAGTCTGGGCATGGGTGGGAATTGCGCGCGCCGGCGCAGGCGGTCCATCCGACAATACACCTTCCATCAGGGCCAACGGGCTAAGGGCTAAGGGCTAAAGGCTAAGGGCCAGGCGCTAGGCGCTGGGCGCTGGGCGCTGGGCGCTGCGCGGCGGACAACGGTCAACGGTCGACGGTTGACGGTTACGGTCGACGGTTAACGGTTGGCGGACCCTTAGCCCTTGGCCCTTGGCCCTTGAGCCTTTAGCCCTTAGGCCCCCCGCTGCCCGAACGCCCCGACGCTATACTTCGGTGATTGCCGGCCCGTGCCACCTCACGCGTCCGGACACCGGAGCTGCATCGATGCTGACCGCCAGCGTTCCCACCCGCCACGCCAGGTTGCTTGCGTGGGTCGAGGAGTTCCGCGCGCTCTGTCAACCGGAAGCCGTCGCCTGGTGCGACGGTTCGCAGGAGGAGAACGACCGCCTGTGCGCGGCCATGGTGGCGAGCGGCACCGCGGTGCGGCTGAACCCCGAGATGCGGCCCAACAGCTACCTGTGCCGCTCGGACCCGCGTGACGTCGCCAGGGTGGAGCACCGCACCTTCATCGCGACCCGTCGCAAGGGGGACGCGGGTCCCACGAACAACTGGATGCAGCCGAAGGATCTCAAAGGCATCCTCCAGGAGCTCTCGAGCGGCTGCATGCGGGGCCGGACGATGTACGTCATCCCGTTCAGCATGGGCCCGATTGGGTCGCCGATCTCGCAGCTCGGCGTCCAGCTCACCGACTCGCCCTACGTCGTCGTCAACATGCGCATCATGACCCGCATGGGCCAGGGTGCGCTCGATGCGCTGGGCGACGATGGCGAGTTCGTGCCGTGCGTGCACTCGGTCGGCGTGCCGCTCGAGCCTGGCATGCGGGACGTGCCGTGGCCGTGCAATCCCGAGAACACCTACATCGCGCACTTCCCTGAGGAGCGGCTGATCTGGTCGTTCGGCAGCGGCTATGGGGGCAACGCGCTGCTCGGCAAGAAATGTTTCGCCCTTCGCATTGCCAGCGTCATGGCGCGGGACGAGGGCTGGCTGGCGGAGCACATGCTGATCGTGGGCGTCGAGCGGCCCGACGGCGAGAAGACGTACGTCTGTGCCGCGTTCCCAAGCGCCTGCGGCAAGACCAATTTCGCCATGATGATCCCCCCGGAAGGCTTCGAGGGGTGGAAGGTCTGGACGGTCGGCGACGACATCGCGTGGATCAAGCCGGGGCCCGACGGGCGCATTTACGCGATCAACCCGGAGGCGGGGTTCTTCGGCGTGGCGCCGGGCACGTCCGGGAGATCGAACCCGAACGCCATGGCGACGCTTGCGGCCAACTGCATCTTCACCAACGTTGCACTGACCGACGAGGGGGACGTGTGGTGGGAGGGGATGAGCGATCCGCCTGCCCACCTGATCGACTGGCGCGGCCGCGACTGGACGCCTGCCTCCGGAGAGCCAGCGGCCCACCCGAATGCGCGCTTCACCGCACCCGCCTCGCAGTGCCCGTCGATCGATCCCGACTGGGAGCACCCGCGCGGCCTGGCCGTCAGCGCGTTCATCTTCGGCGGCCGGCAGAGCCACGATGTGCCGCTCGTGTTCCAGTCGTTCAACTGGGCGCACGGCGTCTACCTCGCGGCCACGATGGGGTCCGAGGCCACGGCTGCATCGGAAGGACAGCCGGCGATGCGGCGCGATCCGATGGCGATGCTGCCGTTCTGCGGCTACAACATGGGCGACTACTTCTCGCACTGGCTGAACTTCGGCCGGCATGTGCCGGATCCGCCCCGCATCTTCCGCGTGAACTGGTTTCGCAAGGATGAGCGTGGGAGGTTTCTGTGGCCTGGGTTCCGCGAGAACATGCGCGTTCTGAACTGGATCGTGGATCGGGTGCACGGTCGTGGACGTGGGGTCGAGAGCCCGCTCGGATGGATGCCGCGTTACGAGGACATCTGCTGGAACGGCCTCGACTTCTCGCGCGAGCGCTTCAATCAGCTGATGAGCGTGAACCGTGAGGCACAAGGCGAGGACGTCAAGGCGCACGAAGAGCACTTCGACAAGTTCTACGATCGGCTGCCCAAGGAATTCGGCCACGAGCGCGCGCTGCTCAAGTACCGCGTGTGGCGCTCGCCGGAGCTGTGGGAGCTGGCGCCGGAGAGGTCCTGACTACTGGGCGGTGGGCGGTGGGCGGTGGGCGGTGGGGCTGGGCGGTGGGCGGTAGGCGGTGGGCGGTGGGTGGGCGGTGGGCACGAACGCCGATGCCTGATTGGCGGCAACGAGCCACGTCCCTGCGAACTCGAGCGTGAAGTCACGCTATGCCCACCGCCCACCGCCCACCGCCCACCGCCTAGCGTGAGGAGGCAATAAGACGCATGCGACCATCTCGCCGGCGCGCT
The DNA here is from genome assembly GCA_963739995.1 of Vicinamibacteria bacterium. Taxonomy (GTDB): domain Bacteria; phylum Acidobacteriota; class Vicinamibacteria; order Vicinamibacterales; family JAENWD01; genus CAVUCH01. Next base: position 441,725 of record CAVUCH010000004.1, read on the forward strand.
GTGCTCTGCGCCGTCATGCTGACGGGCTTCACCTGGGTGGCCGGTTCGATGGTGACGGTCGCGCAGCAGAAACCCCGTGCGCGTGATCTCGGCGTGCCCTTCGACGGCTCTCCAGGCGCCTTCAACGCGATCACCGATGTCGCCGGCGTCGAGGTCGGCCACACGACGCTCATCTCCGGCGCCGGCCCGCTGGTGCGCGGCGAAGGCCCGGTACGCACGGGCGTCACCGCCATCCTGCCGAAGGGCCGCGCGTTCCGCGACCGCGTGTTCGCGGGGTGGTACTCCCTCAACGGCAACGGCGAGATGACCGGCACGACGTGGGTGGACGAATCGGGATTCCTCGGCTCTCCCATTCTCATCACCAACACGCACAGCGTGGGCGTGGTACGCGATGCGGTCATCGAGTGGAACGTGCGCCCCGGCCGTACCGGGACTATTCAGGCGACTTCAGCCTTCCGGTCGTCGCAGAGACGTGGGATGGGTTCCTGAACGACATCGACGGGTTCCACGTCACGAAGACACATGCATTCCAGGCGCTGGATGGGGCGCGCGGCGGTCGGGTGGCCGAAGGCAATGTGGGCGGCGGCACCGGGATGATCTGCCACGGGTTCAAGGGCGGCATAGGCACGGCGTCCCGCGTGCTGCGCACCGAGGACGGCGGCTACACGATCGGCGTGCTCGTCCAGGCGAACTACGGCAGCCGGGAGCTGCTGACGATCGCAGGCGCACCAGTTGGCCGCGAGATTACCGACCTGCGCCGGGTGTCCACGCCGCCGCCCCGGGAAGAAGACGCCGGTTCGATCATTGTCGTCCTCGCCACCGATGCGCCGCTGCTGCCGCACCAGTTGAAGCGCCTGGCCCGGCGAGTGCCGCTCGGCATCGGCATCGTCGGAGGCCGCGGCGGAAATTCCTCCGGCGATATTTTTCTCGCATTCTCAACCGCGAACCCCGAGGGTAGCAAAACCTCGGAAATCGCGACGCTCACCATGCTGCCGAACGAGCGCATCAACCCGCTCTTCGATGCCACCACGCAGGCAACGGAAGAAGCCATCGTCAACGCGCTGGTGGCCGCGGAGACGATGACGGGCGTGGACGGTCACACGGTCTACGCCCTGCCTCACGACCGCTTGAAGGACGTCCTGCGGAAATACAACCGGCTGGCGGCCGGCAACTGACCTACCCGTCGGGGGCGATATTCTGTTCCGCGTGCCAACTGCTCTCACGCGCGCGATCAGCCCCGCGATGGCCGAATGCGAGCTCACGCATCTCCATCGTGAAGCCATCGACCTCGAGCTCGCCGCCGCGCAGCATGCCGCCTACGAGGAGGCGCTTGCGCGGCTTGGGTTCGTGATCCTCCACCTCGAGGCACAGCCCAGTCTGCCGGACTCGGTGTTCGTGGAAGACGCGGCCGTAGTGCTCGAGGAACTGGCGATCATCACCAGGCCCGGAGTACCGGCCCGCCGTCGGGAAACCATCAGCATCGCCGACGCACTGGCACCGGTCCGGCGGATTGCACAGATTGCTGCGCCCGGCACACTCGATGGCGGCGACGTGCTGCGGCTCGGCACCCGCCTGTTCGTGGGCCAATCGGGTCGCACGAACGACGACGGCATTCGTCAACTGCGCAGTCTGGTGGAGCCCGTCGGGTACACCGTCACCGCGGTGCCGGTAGACGGCTGCCTGCACCTGAAGTCAGCCGTCACCCAGGTCGCGCCGGACCTGCTGCTCGTCAATCCAAGCTGGGTGCCGGCGATTACATTCGTCGGCTGCCACCTGATCGAGGTCGATACGCGCGAGCCGCACGGGGCCAATGCTCTCCTCGCAGCGGGGTCGGTGCTCTACACGGCATCGTGCCCGGCAACCGCGTCGCGCCTGAGTGCTGAAGGCATTGACGTGCGGCTGCTGGACATCTCTGAGATCTCGAAGGCCGAGGGAGGGGTAACCTGCTGCAGTCTCCTGATCGCGTGACGGGCAGAGGTGTAGGCCGGGCCTGAAGCCCCGGCCCCCCCCACCGTCGCCACCCTTAGCCGTCCCCCAGCGCCTGCGCAAGGTCCGCGATCAGATCCTCGTGGTGCTCGAGCCCGACCGATACCCTGAGCAAGTTCTCCGGCGCGCGGGTGCGTGGACCTTCGATGGATGCGCGGTGTTCGATGAGGCTCTCGGGACCGCCCAGGCTCGTCGCACGCGTGAAGATCCGCAGCCGCGCGCTCATGGCCATGGTTTCCTCGCGCCCGGCGCCACGGAGAAGGAACGACAGCATCCCGCCCGGCAGCGCCATCTGCCGCGAGGCGACGGTATGGCCCGTGTCCGTCTCGAGCCCCGGGTAGTAGACGTGTTCGATGCGAGGATGAGCCGCGAGATACCGTGCGATGGCCAGCGCGTTCGCCGAATGGGCGCGCATGCGGTACGGGAGCGTGCGGATGCCCCGCATCACGAGCCAGGACTCGAACGGCGACGGCACCGCACCCGCGGCGCTCTGCACCTGACGGATTCGCGCGAAGAATTCGTCATCTGTGCGGGCGACGACGGCACCCCCGAGGATGTCGCTGTGTCCGCCGAGGTACTTGGTGGTCGCGTGCATCACGAGATCGGCCCCGAGCTGCAGCGGGTGCTGCAGCATCGGCGTGGCCCACGTGTTGTCGCACGCCACGCGTGCCGACGCGCGGTTCGCGATCGCCACGACCGCAGCGATGTCGGTGACGCGGATTCGCGGGTTCGACGGTGTCTCCACCCAGAGCAGGCGCGTCGTCGCCCGCACGGCGGCTTCGACCGCGGCCGGATCCGTCATGTCCACCAGCGTGGTCTCGAGGCCCCAGTGCCCGAAGTGGTCGAGCAGCAGGTCCGCGGTGCCATAGTACGCATCCTCCGGCGCGATCACGTGATCACCCGGGGCGAGCGACTGCAGAATCGCAAATGTCGCCGCCTGTCCGGACGAGAACGCCGCCGCCGCGGCTCCGCCTTCGAGCTGCGCGAGGCACGCTTCGAGCGACTGTCGGTTCGGATTGCCCGAGCGGGAATAGATGAACCCGCCCGGAAAGCTCCCGTCCGGCGCGCGCTCGAATGTCGTCGAGAGATGGATCGGCGGCGTGACGGCGCCGGTCTTCGGGTCGATGGGCGAGCCGGCGTGGACGGCGAGCGTTTCGATGTGCATCAGCAAACCTCGTGAAGAAGGTCAGGTCGGAACAATCAGCGTCTCTCCCGGACGAAGCACGCGGAACGTGTCGCGCGGAACCCCACGCGCATCGAGCGCGTCGCCGAGATGCCGCGGCGGATCGTCCCGAGCCTCGTCGGTCAGCCGGAACGTGCCGAAGTGCATCGCGATGCTCATCCGGGCGTGAAGGTCGAGGTGCGCCTGCACCGCGTCGGCCGGGTTCATGTGGGCCGGCCGCATGAACCAGCGCGGCTCGTACGCACCGATCGGCAGAAGCGCAAGATCGATCGCGCCGAACCTCGCGCGCACCTCCTCGAAGTGACGCGCGTATCCAGTGTCGGCCGCGAAGAACACGCGTGGGAAGTCGCCCTCCAACACGAAACTGCCCCACAGCGTCCGGTTGCGATCGAACGGCGTGCGCGCCGAGAAGTGCTGCGCCGGCCCCATCGTCAGGCGGACGGCACCGAGGTCGATCGACTGCCACCATGTGAGCTCGTCGACGCGCGACAGCCCGCGCGCGCGAAGGAATCCGCCGTTACCAGCACCGGTGACGAACCGCGGGCGATCGCGGGTGTCGAGCCGCCGGAGCGTGTGGAGGTCCATATGGTCGTAGTGATTGTGGCTGACCAGGACGATGTCAATCCGCGGCAACCGATCGAAGGGAACGCCCGGCGCGTGCACGCGGCGCGGGCCGGCGAACGGCAAGGGGCTGGCGCGATCGGACCAGACGGGGTCCGTGAGCATCGCGGCGGCGCTCGTCTGCAGCAGAAACGTCGAGTGGTTGACGAAGGTCAGCGCAACCGTGCCGTTCGGCACCGCCTGGGGGAGCGTGACAGCGTGCTCCTGGTCCACCCACGCCGGCCACGGCCGGCGGTCCGCGGTGAACTGCCATCGCAGCAGCTCACGCATCGATCGGCTGGCGGACTCGCCGGGGTTCTCATACCGGCGGCCGTCGAAGCGGGGCGGGGTCACGGGCATCGAAGTACACGGTCAGCGTGCGATGAGCGCTGAAGGTCTGCGGAGGCCCGCGGCGTGCAATTTCGATGGTACGATGGGGGGATGTTCACGTGGCGCCGATGCTGAAGGTCGAACTGCACGCCCATACCGCGCACGATCGCGCGGACCGCGTGACGCACTCGACGCGCGAGCTGATCGAGCACGCGATCGGGTTGGGCTACCACGCCCTGGCCGTCACCCTCCACGATATCCAATACGAGAGCACGAGCGACGCCGCGTGGGCGCGCGAGCGCGGGTTCGTGCTGCTCCGAGGCATCGAGCGGACCGTTGAGGGCAAGCACATCCTCCTGATCAATTTTCCGGCGGAGGCGACGGCAGCGGTCCGGCGCTTCGACCATATTCCTCAGTTGAAGGCGGCGCATCCGCGTGGCCTCGTCGTCGTGCCCCACGCGTTCTACCCGATTGGGAGCGCGATGGGCACCCGCCTCGATTCGCACGCCGCCTGGGTGGATGCCGTCGAGATCAACGCGATGTACACGCGATACGTGAATTTCAACGGCCGCGCCATCGCGTGGGCGCGCGCGCATCGCAAGCCGCTCGTTGGCAACACGGATATCCATTTGCTCGCGCAGATGGGCACGACATACACGCTCGTGGATGCAGCGCCCGACCCCGACGCGATCTGCGACGCCATTCGCCAGGGGCGCACCGAGGTGCGCACGGCGCCGCTCCCGGCGTTGAAGGCGGCGTCGCTCTTTCCTCAGATGCTGCTGGGAGGATTGTTACCGCCCACCCGCCTGGACGTGTAGCCAGGCCAGTCACGTGGGTCTCGAGTTCCGGGGGAGCCCGGAACCCGCGCATCACTACTCGTCCTCGTCCTCGTCCTCTACCTCCTCGGAAGGTGCGCCTTTGACGGCCGCGTCGTAGCCGGCGTTCTGCTCTGGCCGATCCTGCACCTCGTCAGGAGGTTCCTGTCCCCCGTGCTGCACGAAATCGTCTTGCTGCTCTGCCATGGACTCCTCCAGCGGCGGACGTGCAAGCGCAACGCCACCTGGCGGCGTCGCGCTACCCTCCAATCGGGACCGTTCACCGCAGCCCGATCTTGAACGCCACGGCTGGGGGCAGCGGCGTTGGGGGGCCGCCCGGCAGCTCGATGTGGAGACCTTCCGCATCGCGGCGCCACCGCACCTCCGTGTTCGAGCCGAGCAGCCCGACGGACGCAATCTCCCCCGGCGCCTGGGGGGAACCCGACGCCAGCGTCTTGATCTCCACCGAGTTGGCCGTCGGCCACGCCAGCGCAATCGCGTAGAGATCGGCGCCCTTTTTCGTGAAGCGGATGTCCGCCGCGGTAAAGCTTCCCCGCTTCGTGTCGGCGAATGGCCCTTCGACCACAGTCGTCGGCCCTTCGCCAAACACGGCCCACGGCCGCGTGCCGTAAATGGCCTCACCGTTGACCGCCAGCCACTGGCCGATTTCGCGGAGCATGCGCTCTTCCGGCTCGGGGATGGTGCCGTCGGGTCGGGGCCCGATGTTGAGCAGCAGCGCGCCGTTCTTGCTGACGATATCCACGAGGTCGTCGACAATGGCGTCCACCGTCTTGTAATCCTGCTTCTCGATGTAGCCCCACGAGTTCTTCGACACCGATGTGTCCGTCTGCCAGAAGAGCGGACGAATGCCGGCGAGCTGTCCGCGCTCGATGTCGAGCACGCCAGCCGTGTCGGGGAACGACTCCCCGCCGTGCTTCTTGTAGTTGATGGCGACGCCCTTCTGCCAGGCTGCGCCGCGGTTGTAATAGAACGCGGCGAACTGCTGGAGGTAGGGGTGCACGGCTGGCTGCGCGATCCACCAGTCGAACCAGACGAGCTGCGGCTCGTACTTGTCGACCAGCTCCGCACACCGCGCCAGCCAGTCTTCGAGGAACGCGCGGTCGGGCGGCGTCTTCTGGTCTTCCGACGTTTTACGACTCACTGCGGGACCGTAGAATTCCACGTTCCTCGGGTCGCGCACATCGGAGTCGAACGTCTTGCCCTCGTCGAAGAACCACCAGTGCTCGACACGGTGCGACGAGAGGCCGAACACGAGGCCCTCTGCCCGAACCGCCTTGGCGAGCTCGCCGATGACGTCGCGTCGGGGGCCCATCCTGGCTGCAGTCCACGGCGTGAGGCTGCTGTCGTACATCGCGAAGCCATCATGGTGTTCAGCCACCGGCACGATGTAGCGTGCGCCGGCTGCCTTGAACAAGGCGGCCCATCGCGCCGCGTCGAAGTGCTCCGCCGTGAAGCGCGGGATGAAATCCTTGTAGCCGAACCGCGATTGCGGGCCGTAGGTCGCAACGTGGTGCGCGAACTCCTTCTCGTCGCGCTTGTACATGTTCCGCGGGTACCACTCGTTGCCAAACGCAGGCACCGAGTAGACACCCCAATGGATGAAGATGCCGAACTTCGCGTCCTGGTACCAGTCGGGCACCTGGTAGCGCGCGAGGGAGTCCCAGCTGGGCGCGAACGGCCCCTGAGCCGCCACGGTCCCTACCTCGCGCACCTTCGCGGGGACGTCCGATGGGCCCTGGGCGACAATCGCGGGACCGCAGACGAATGCCATCCCGGCACAGAGGAGAACACGAACAAGTCTGGCTGCCATGCGGGGGATTCTACGACGTCAGGCTCCCGGCTCCGGGCTCCAGGCTCCCGGCCTGGTCACGTCTGCCTAGTGAAACCGGCAGTCGCACGCCGAGCCGCTGCAGGGCTCATTGTTATGCGGGGTGGGCGAGACTCGATAACTCAAGAGCCAGACAGCGCCCGGAGCCTGGAGCCCGGAGCCTGGAGCCTGCTTCTTCCGTCATGGCCTGACGCCGAGACGCAGCGCCATGAGCGTGACGTCGTCGAACGGTTCGGCCGCGCCGCGGAACCCGCGCACGCCCTGCTCGGCCCGCTCCAGGAGTACGTCCACGCCCTCCCCGCTGTACTTGCGGATCAGCGATTCGAGCCGATCGGGGCCGAACATCTCGCCGGTCTCGTTCTCGACCTCCACGAGGCCGTCCGTGTAGAAGAACAGCACGTCCTCGTCGGCGAGCTGCACGGTGCGCTCCACATACCCGTGGCCGGCGAAGAGTCCGACCGGCATGCCGCCACTCGGAAGCGGCACGATCCCTTCGCCCCTGATCAGAAACTGCGGGTGGTGGCCGGCGTTGACATAGCGCAGCGTCCTTTCGTCCGGCTGGACGATCGCGAGAAACAGCGTGGCGTACACGCCGGGCGGCGTCGCCGCTTCGATCTCCTGGTCGATGGCGTTGGTGAGCCGGGCGAGGTCGGGCTCGAGCGGCAGCCGCGCCCGCAGCGTGGCCTGGATGTTGGCCATCAGCAGCGCGGCGCTGATGCCCTTGCCCGATACATCGCCAACCAGCACCGCCACGTCCCCGCCGGGCAGCTCGAAGTAGTTGAAGAAGTCGCCGCCTACTTCGCGTGCCGGGATGGAGATGCCCTTGACCTCGGTCGCGCCGAGCCTCAGGGGCGCATGCGGGAGCATCTCGGTCTGGATGCGGCGGCACAGCTCGAGCTCGCGCTTCAGCCGCTCCCGCTCCACGACCAGCTGCTGCCGATGCTCGACGTCCTGGGCCATCTGGTTGAAGGCGCCGGCCAACGCGCCGAACTCGTCGCGCGAGCGCACCGGCACGCGCGCGGAGAAGTCTCCCTGTGCGATGCGCTGCACGCCGTCGGTGAGCGTCGTCAGGTTGCGCGTCATGCGCCGCGACAGAGGGACGATGCCGATCAGGGCCAGCGCGATGACGCCGAGCCCCAGCGAGAGGCTCCGTACCGAGGCCTTCTGGATCTCCTGGAGCGATTGCGCGATCGGCCGCGCGATGCCGAACGTGATGTTCGATGGTGCTTCACGCGTGACAATCACCCAGTCGCCTTCCTGTCGCACGCCCGAGCGGCGTGAGGCCGTCACGTTCAACGCCGTGAGCTGGTCCTTCTGCGCCGGGCTCGCGGCGTGCAGGGCTCCATCGGCGTCGATCGCGAACGGAATCTCACCCTGCGAGGCGTGGGCGCTCCCGAGCACCAGCGTGAACGTGCGCGGCAGATTGAGCTGAGCGCTGACGCTCCCCACCATCTCGCCGTCCCGCATGACCGGTACGGCAAGGGCTTCGCCAGCGAGCGCAGCGCGCCTATCCGCCCGGGCCAGCTCGCGTGCTCGCGCGGCGCGCTCTCGAACCTGCTTCGAGGCAGCCGCCGCAGCCGACTCGGTCGCCGAGCCGGCGATCGTGAGCCCGTGCCGCAGAGCCGGTCCGAGCCGCTCGCCGAGCGCGCGGATCTGCGCCGCCGCCTCGGGCGGCAGACCCTCGGCCACGGCGTCCTTTTCGACTTGCGCCATGACTTCCCGCATGTCGATCTCGACGCGCGGCGGTGATGGCGGTGGAGGCGGGCCGGCTGCCGGAGCAGGGGGTGGCGCCGGCGGCGCTGGAACCGACCCCGAACCAGGCGGCGGTGGCTCTCCGTGCGTGGGCGTGAACTCGACCCAATCCAGCAGCCTGGCCGAGTCGCCGAGCAGGCTCGCGATACGCTCGACGACCACCACCTTCCCCGGCAGGTGGCCATCGCTCTCCGCCTTCTCGCCAGCTGGCGCTGGGTTGGGCTCCCATGCGCGGCCGACCTGCCTCCCAAGATCCGCGGTGACGACGTCGAGGCGCTGCTGCAGGTCCAGCGCCATGCGGCCCGATTCGCTGGCGACCGCCGCACGAAACGCCCCGACCGATGAGCCGTAGGAATAGAGGGTCACCGCCGTCAGTGGCAGCACTGACAGCACCAGGAAGGCAAGGATGAGGCGCGTCCGGACACTCATGAGACTTCAGGGCACCAGCCCATTTCGACGCAGCCGGGCGTGGGGATGTTCGCATCCGCACGCGCCTTGTGACGGTGCCCTCTCCGAGTGTACTCGGTGGGATCCGGCCTCGGTGCGACGCCCGGCGCGCGGGTCCGTGTCGGGCGTCTGTACAAGCCGACGCTCAGGGGCCCGTGCCCCGCGTCGCGCGGTACCACGCAATCTGCTCGTCCAGGCGGATGTTTCTGTAATGCAGAGTGCGCCAGAGCGATGTGAGGATGACGGCCGCCATGTCGTCGGGGCGCTCGAGCCCGCGCGCTTCGAAGTACTCGGCGAGCGGTCCGCCCGTCGCCAGACCCCAGTGCTCCTGCATCCAGCGTCCCAGCGTCGGAACGAGGGTGATGGCGACGTCCTCTTCTGCGATTCGCAGCCGTGCGATCGTTTGCTCGCCAAGCCCCCGCTGCAGCGCGTCGAGCGCCTCGTCCAGCGTGCGTGGGATGGATTGTTCGTCCAGCGTCCAGGCGGACGGCTCACGCGTCACTGGCGGATGCGGCGCGTTGCGCGATGCGCACGCGGCAGCCATGCCGGCTACGACCAGCCAGACGAGGATCCGCATCCGAGTACCTGAGCGACTCCGGCTCACGAGCTGAGGCGGATCTCCCCGTTCGGCGTCGTGATGACGGCACCGAGCACCGCCGCCGGCGCGCGTGTTACGGCGGCTTCAATCCCGAGGGCTGCGAGCAGGCGCTGCAGCCGCTCGGGATCGGAGTGGCCCACGTCGAAGGCCGTCAACCGGCAGCCGCCCGGCGAATCCGCCGCCGGGTGTGGGGAGCCGGCCGCCCACTCGATGAAGAACGGCACGGGGTCGACGGTGCCCGCCCGCAGGTCCGCGAGAACGCCCGCGGAGCGCCAGCGTAGCGTCGACCCGTCGGGACGCACCCGCGAACCGTCCGCCGGGCCGAACACTTTCAGACCAGCCGAACGGGCCGCCGAGACCACGCCATCGAGGGCTGGTGTGGCCGCCGCCCAGGTGACGAGCCTCGGCTCCGGCAGCGCGCGGACGTCGATGTGGAAGTTGTAGGCGGACTGCGCCGGATCGGGCGCGATGATCTCCAGGGTACTGGCGCCCGCCGAGCGACACCAGCGCATTGCGGGTCCCCATGCCGGGGTGCGAGCCGCCGATGACGGGGCGCGCGCCGGTCGTCTTCTCGAACCAGGCGATCGCCGCGTCGAGATCGGGGGCGCCGAGCAGCAGGTGGTCCAGTGCGCTCGATGCGGGTCGAGGCTGGGCGGCGGCGCCTCCAGTCGACATGCTCCACGCTACGCTGACCAGTGCTGCGCGTTCCAGCCACTCACGTCGGGTCATTGGCTACCCTCTCGCTCTCGGGCGCTGCTTCGTTGCGAACCCGCGGGTTCGTCGGAGCAACGGGTCGTGCGCGCGATCATGCGACAGATTCGCAGTCGGAGTCACGTACACTGTCGTCCGCTCGCGCCAATCAGTCCCGCCCCCTGGCGTACAATCGGAGCACGCGCCCGTAGCTCAGTTGGATAGAGCATCGGCCTTCTAAGCCGAGGGTCGCAGGTTCGAGTCCTGCCGGGCGCGCCACTTTTTGGATCCTCCATGGACAATCCATGGACAATCGGTAGGGGCTCATGTTCACTTACGGGCCTCCTACTGGCTGACCGCCCGCAGCTGACGCCGGCGCTCCCACACTCCGGTCATCGCCTTCCGCAGTTCTTCGTCCGTGATGTTCAGGTACCGCTGCGTCTGCTTGATGTCGGCATGGCCGAGCATCAGTTGGATCGTCCGGATGTCCACTCCATCGCTCAGGAGCCGACAGGCGCCCTCGTGACGGAGGTCGTGCCAGTGCAGGTCGATCTGACGCAGCTTGGCGCGATCGACGCGTCCACCGGGTTTTGCGCGCTTCGTCTCGTGCCCGTTGGCGATCAGGAGCAACGACTCCCAGGCCGTCTTGAAGTTGGCCACGAACTCGCCCGCTGGCGATCCGAACACGTACACGTTGGGGCCGAGGGACGCGCGCCGCTTCAGAACTGGCGCCACGCGTCCGAGCGGGTCGAATGGAATGCGGCGATTCTCCGCATCCTTCGCATGACGACCGGGAATGGCGATCTGGTGTCGCTCCCAGTCGACGTGCCGGTTCTGAATCCGCAGCATCTCGCCCCGGCGACAGCACGTCTCCAAGGCGCCGATGAGGCGGTCGTGCATCGCGGAACCGACGTACTTGTGTTCCGCTCCGCCCATCTGCGCGGATGCTGCGAGCAGCGCCTGTTCCTCCTGCAGTCCCGTGCGACGATCGCGCTTGGTCTCCTCCTTTGTTTTGATCGTCACTCCGAATCGGTGGAACGGCGTCGTCGCGAGATACGGCGGATCCTGGAAGCGTCCCCAGTTGATCGCCGCCCGTAGCGTGCTCAAGGCACGGTTCACCGTGGCAACCTCGCGGTCCTTCCGGTACGCCGCCTTGAAGCGAAGCACTTCTGCCGGCTTCTCCAGCACCGTGACCGGCTGATCGCCGAGCACCGCCTTGATCGCCTTGAGACGGCCCCTAATCGTCGCCGGATCGCGGAGCCCTTCGGCCTCGACGTAGTTGGCGTAGTAGGTGTCGAGGAAGTCGGCGACCGTGACGCCGATCGCGGCTTTCGGAACATCGGGAGGAATCCTGGGGTCGCGTCCTGCGACAATTTCCGCCAGGAACTTCGGCTCCCACACCTTCACCGCCGTCTCTTTCGACGTGATCGGCGCCGTGGCACCTCGGGCGATTGCGAATTCGTCGACCGGCATCCGCCACCGCTTTCGGTTGTGCATCACGTCGAAGTACCAGGGATGGGGACATCGAGGGCTTGCGCGACAGCCCATGTGCCTGCAGACCTTCCGAACAGCCATACGTGCTCCTTTCCGTTTACGAGACCTTCGTCGGTGCGCCTCGACTGATCCAGTCGAGGACGTCATCTGTGTGAAACCTCCTACCTCTGACGCCGAAGCGCTGCGACCGCAGCAGCCCGCGCCAGTATGCACGCCGAACGGTTTCTTCGTGGCAGCCGACGAACCGTGCCACCTCGCGGGCGGTCAGCAACCGATTGGGCAGGCCCTCCGCGTGTCGCGCGGCGTCGCCTCCGTGCTGATTGTCGACCCGAACGGGTTCCGAATCCGAGAGCAGATTCCTCATGGCCTCCTCCGAGGATTCGCCGATCGGCATCAGCCGACCAAAGCCGGCGAGACGACGACCAGCGATGGGGCGCCGCACCACGACGGTGAGAACGCCGATGTTGTTGGGGAAACGAGCCGGGAGGCCCCGCAGGGAGTGAAGGACCTGAGGTCGATCACCGATCCTGCGGCCGGCTCGGGGGCCCGGAGCGCAAGGGGATCTGAGATCGCCCGTGCGATACCCGGGTTGAGCCGATGACAGCCGTCAGCTTCTACTCCGTGACGGTGTCGGCGGATGCTCCATCCGCGCTGTGTCGGCTCGTGAGGCAGTTCGATGCGCGGGGTTGATGCCTCCGCGCATTCGTTGCCTCGGGCGCTGCGACGAATTCTCGGGTATCGAGGACGCGTTCGCAGAAGCCTTTCACTTCGGAGTCACCGGCCCATCCGTGGTGCGCTTCGGTGCGGCGAACTGTGAAGTCGCACCGCAGCAGTCAGCGCTGGTCGCTTGTTGCCGGTTGCCTGAGCTGCCTCGTGCTGTCTCAGGCTGCCTCGTGCCGGCTGCGACTTTCATCCACGTCCCGGTGATCGGGTGCTTCTCGCTGGTGCTCTGAGAGCGACGAGCGCGAAGCGAAGTCCACGTGGACCTGAGGTCGAACGTGGAGGGTGGCGACGGATCGCCACGAACGAACGAATCGACGTTACGCTCGTCGTCAGACCGTGTCAAGTTCCCGATGTTCGCGTTCCCGATGTTCGCGTGTCAAAGCGTGTCGAAGCGATTGTTCGCGATGTTCGGCATGTCAGGGACTGTTGCCTTGGGTTGCCTCAGGTGGCCTCGTGTTGACCGGTCCGCGTTGACGATGCCATCGTCGTCCTGGAGGACCTGACAATGGAAGAAGCGGGCGTCATGCAACGGGAGAGCCCTGAGAGACCGTCCGTCGCGGTCGCAACGACTGGTGCGCCGAAGCTGCTCGATCGAGTTCGTCAAACGATTCGCGCGAAGCATTACAGTCGCCGAACCGAGAGCGCCTACGTCGATTGGATTCGCCGATACGTCCTCTTTCACCGGAAACGGCATCCCTCTGAAATGGGAGCTCAGGAGATCGCGGGCTTTCTGACGTGGCTCGCGACGAATCGACGCGTCAGCGCTTCAACGCAGAACCAGTCGCTCAGCGCGCTTCTGTTCCTGTATCGCCATGTCCTCCACATCGAGATCGGGCCGATCGAGAACGTGCCGCGCGCTCGCATGCCGGTTCGCGTACCTGTTGTCCTGAGCCGCGACGAGGTCGCGCGCATCATGAAGCATCTCAATGGCGTCATGTGGATGATGGTGGCCCTCTTGTACGGCGCCGGGCTGCGGCTGCAGGAATGCCTGGAGCTCCGCGTGAAGGACATCGATCGGGAGCGGCGGCAGATTGTGATTCGACGCGGCAAGGGCCAGAAGGACCGGCCAACCGTATTGCCAACCGCCGTTGTCCAGCCGTTGGCTCGCCATCTCGAGTCCGTGAAGCGACAACACGAGGCCGATCTCGCGCGAGGGTTGGGGCGAGTCGTGCTGCCCTTCGCGCTCGACCGCAAATACCCGAACGCACCCACCGAATGGGGTTGGCAGTTCGTGTTTCCCGCGTCTCGGGTGTGTACGGATCCGAGATGGGGGCCACCGACGCGGTTTCATCTGCACGAATCCGTCGTGCAGAAAGCTGTCGCGCACGCGGCGCAGCAGGCCGCGATCACGAAGCGTGTCAGCCCACACACTTTCAGGCACTCATTCGCAACACACCTGCTCGAGGATGGCTACGACATCAGAACTGTGCAGGAGCTGCTCGGGCACGCGGACGTCAGCACGACGATGGTGTACACGCACGTGCTCAATCGCGGTCCGCTCGGCGTGCGCAGTCCTGTCGACCGACTCTGATGTCGGCGAACGCGGTTGGCTGCGAACAGTGGCGTCCAATCAAGGTCCACGGCCGTCCGGATTGACGCTCGAAATTCGTTGATCTGTCAGAAGGTTGGTCGTTCCAAGGTGGTAGCCCGATGCTCGTCATTAGCCGCGAGCGCTCGCGTCCAATGCGGGCCGCTGGCGGCCAATGACGTTTCCGTCGCTGTGTCGGGTCCGTGCTAAGATTCGCGCCCACAAGGACATCCGGTCCGAGTACGTCGGTCAGGCCGTCGCATATGGACGCGAAGGCGTGACCGGTCTACTCCATAAGTAGTTGGGCGGACAAGAATGCCGAAGCGAGGCAGGTGGCTCAAGGCCGACGACTGCGTTGAAGATAGGAGTTCTGAGTGCCAGCTCGTATGACCGGGAAGGTCGTTGTCATTACTGGGGGTGCGGCCGGCATCGGGCGCGCAAGCGCCATCGCCTTCGCGCGTGAGGGCGCGAGTGTGGTCATCGGCGACATCGATGGCGCCGGAGCCGATGAGACGGTGTCGAGAATACGAGAGGGTGGCGGTAATGCGACTTCCGTTCGTACCGACGTGACCAAATCGGCCGACGTACGGAGAATGGTACAGAGCGCGGTCGAGCAGCATGGCGGTCTGGACTACGCGTTTAATAACGCCGGGTTCGTAGGGTCGAGCGCCGGTATCGTCGGCACGACCGAGGAAGAATGGCACCAGGCCGTCGCCCTCAATCTGACGAGCGTGTGGCTGTGCATGAAGTACGAGATCCCCGAGATGCTCAAACGCGGGGGCGGCGCCATCGTGAACAATGGTTCGGTAGTCGGATTGGTCGGTTCGCCCTTGATCGTCGGAAGTGTGGCGACCAAGCATGGCGTGTCTGGTCTCACGAAAACGGCGGCACTCGAATACGCAACGCAGGGGATACGCGTAAACGCTGTTGCGCCAGGATTGGTGCGGACTATGCTGGCTGAGCGGGTGGTGAGGTCGCTCCCGCCGGGGGCCGAAGAGGCAATCTTGTCGGTGGTGCCACAAAACCGATGGTGCACACCGGAGGAGGTTGCGGAGGTCGTCGTCTTCCTCTGTTCGGATGCAGCCTCCTACGTCACGGGTCATGTCATGCCGATTGACGGTGGTCAAACCGCACGCTGACCGCTGCCATATCTGATGCAGCGGCTACCTCGATCAAGGGTATCGTCATCTCCGGGGGCTCGAGGCGGTGCTGACTCGCAAGGATCCGAGCCGCCCAACACGGCATGCAGCCGACGGCGCTCGGTGGAATCATGAGCGCCGCGGCTGATGCCGGAGCCGTTAGGCGATGCAAAGTCGTCCCGAAACCCGTCGCTCCGATAATTGCGATCAGAGGAAGCGCGCTGGGCGGGTCAAGGGCGCGCAGCGGCGAAGCGAACCCTTGACGCGTCCAAGCGCTTCCGCAGAATCAATCGCCGGAGCGACGGGTGGTTACTCTCGAATGAACTTCTTCACCAACCGCCCTACCTCCGGGACGTTCAAGAACTCGCCGGGACGCGCCACGTTCACCGCTTGATACTGTTTTCGATCGAAGTGCCCCGGTGCTGTGTTCACGGTGACGATGAATTCCACGTTCGCTGCAAGCGCGCATTCCAGGAAGCGGTTGTCCGGTTCGTGCCGGATGACATTGAGCTCGGTCAGCGGATAGCACACGGGAAAGCTCTCGACAATTTCAGCGACGAATTCGGGATGGTCGCCGAGGACGTCCGCGTACTCTTCGAGGATCGCCGGACTGACCCACGCCTCGATCAGACCGGCGTGTGCGAGCTCGTAGATGAGCGCCGAGGCGTTGTTGTCGGCCGGGAAGGTCGCGAGCTTCAGAATGCAGGTGTCAAGGACGACTCGCAAGGTAGGGCCTGGCGCGTCGCAGCGCCCGTGCGCGTCGCTTGGTTTCGACGGACGCAACCGCCTCGGCTTCGGTCATGGTTTTGCCGCGGTTCTGGCGGTGCGCTCGCGCCAGTGCCGGGGACAGCTTGAACCGGACAACCTTGCCGCCAACGACGGCCGTCGCATACATGACACCAGCGTACGCGAAGGCAGCCACCGACACAAGCGATCCGACGCATGCATTCCCGCACGGTTGCGGCGCATCCGTCCGGACGAAATGACACAGCCTCGCGTGCGGCTTCTGACCGCAAGACGGCTCGCGATCTGACACGCACCGCCCTCACCTCTCGCTCTGAACCGGACACGCGGAACCGAGACGTGAACGACCCCTGGGCCGCCCTCGGGGTCACAGTCCGGGGCGGGAGGCGGGGTCGTTCACGTCTCGGTTCCGTTCCTGCGCTGACACCGACAATGACAGGGGCGGCACAGAACGCCGCCCCATTTACGCGCGGCCCACCAGCGCAAGTCGTTACGCCGTCTGCACGTTGTCGCCGTCTCCACAGGCGCGACCTTACATCAGCACCGAGCGCTCACGCGACGGCCACGGGGTTGAGGGACGGGGTTGAGAGCGTGCGGGCGTGATGTCCCCCCTTGCGGCTCCCTTCTCAACCCCCTTCTCAACGTCTTCGGCTTGCGAACGCCGTCGGTCGGCCAGGGGTGAGAGATGTCGATATGTATGCGGGAGCACGAGCGACTCAACGCGTCCCGCGCCGGCATTCAGCGCCTCGGCGATGACGGGTGATGACCGGCCTTCGAAGACCGCGTCGCCGCGCTTCAGCCATTGCTGGTACAGCGCCGAGAATCGCGCCGTGTCGAATACCCTTGCCCCGACGTCAAGGAACCTCTGGTCCTGGGGGTGCAACGGCTCACGCGTCGCTTTGTCGCGATGCTCGAAGTACCACTTGAGCTCGGCGATCGTCGCCGGAGGGAGCGGCGACTCCAGTTCCTCGTGGATGACGGTTTGGTACGCGTCGTAGACGCGGTCAAGCGGGCGGGGGAAGAGGATTCGTATCGTCCAGGTCGGCGCGACTCGGAGCAGCGTGGCATGCCCCTGAAGGAACGTTCGGATCGCGTCCGTCGACACTTCGGTTGCCAGGTACAGAAGAACCGTGCGCCCATCCGACTCCACGCCGATCGGGAGCGCGCCGGGCAGTGCCACCACGTGCGTCGAGTCGTCCTCCGGCGATGACGTCTGGCTCGTCGCCGCAGAGGCCGATGCGGTGAGCCTGGCCAGGTAGGCGGCCTTCTCCACTGCGGTCGTGATCCACTCGACGTCCAGCGTGGTGAGCACCGCGTCGAGCAGCATCAGCCGCTCGATTGCGAGTCGCGGTGACACCAGCCGGCGGTACCGGCTCCCGGCATCGCCGACGACGTGATACAGCGCTTTGGAACGGACGTGGTACAGCCGCGCGCGGTTGTGAATGCAGTCAATGGCACGCGCGAAGCCGCGTCGAACGAGCCTGTCGAAAAAAGCGTTGCACTTTGCCCCGTACGCCACGCCAGCGAAGCGGGCATATTGACGCGGCACACACACCCCGGCGTGCCGCATCACGAGCATCAGGAACCGCGCCTGACGCTCCGTGAACCCAAACTCGGTGACGGTCTGGATGCGATCGTGGGCCGTCGTCATCGCCACAACTCCTCGGCCAACCCGCCATGCCGGCCGGCGCCTTTGCCGCCGCCACTCCGCCCGCCGATGCGCAGGCTGATGCCCCGATAGGAGGAGAAGCCCGAGCGCGCCACGCTGGCGCCATGCGCCCCGCGGTAGTGCGGCGTTACGACCTCGATGTCCTCGCGCTCCCAGCGGCCATCCGGTTCTTGGTACTCGATGCGGACATCGGGGAAATGGACCTCTTCGTCGAAGTACGGAAGATCGTGTTCGTGGGCCCATTCGCGAATCTCATCAGGCGTGCGATCCGGATGTCCGTCGTAGTCGTCACGGTCCTTGTCTCGCTCGTGGAGCCAGCGCTGGTACTCGCCCTTGAGTTCGTGGTCCAGAACGACGCGCTCGATGTGGGCGCCGCGTTCGGACAGGCGCGTCTCGGCCTGTTCGAAGGCGCGATAGACCTGGAGGTCGTGTTCCAGTTCCCGCTCACGCGCCAAGCCCGCCGTAGAAGGTCTGGTGGCGGTCTTGGTCGCGGTCCCGGTGGCTCTCGAGCAGGCTGCGGCCAGCCTTCGTCAGGCTGACAGCCTGGTCGCGGTATCCAGGCACTCTCCGCGTCTCGACGAGTCCTTGTTCACGTAGGTGGCGGAGGTCGCCGGAGCGAGGACCGGCGGGCCCGCCGTTGTGGTCACGGAGATCACGACTGGAGACCACTCGAAATGCTCCGACGGTCGCGAGCGTCCGGGATTCTGAGCCGCGCAGTGTGTACTCGCGATCGCGCTCGCGAACCAGCTGGCGCTCCGGCCCACGCGGCAGGTGCACGTGACGCGTGAACGTGTCCCCCGCCTCCCGATCGCGTTCGCGAGTGTCGCGATCGCGGTCGGCCCAGCGAGGATCATCATCGCGGTTTCGCCCGTCATGATCTGATTCTTGACGATTGTTGCCAGGACCACGTCCGAGTGAGCGTGCATCGTCATCGCGGTCGCGCGTGCGCGTCTCAGGTTGGCTCCAGTTGTCATCGCGATCGTGAACGCTGGGGCCACGCTGGCCTCCGCGACTTGACGTGTGGGAATGCCGCTCGTCCTCTCGCGGGTCGAAATCTCGAGGATCGAAATCCATGACCGCGCTACCGTGGCCCCGCCACGTCGAGGACGCGGGCCGCTACGTCATGGACAATCCATGGACAATCGGTAGCGGCCGGGGGTAGATCGGGGTTGCCTCGGGTATGCGAAAATCCCAGAAAAACCAGGAGCAGCGGTTTCCCGCTGCCCCCGGTTGCCTCATACCCACGGCCTTCTAAGCCGAGGGTCGCAGGTT
This sequence comes from Vicinamibacteria bacterium, assembly GCA_963739995.1. GTDB lineage: Bacteria > Acidobacteriota > Vicinamibacteria > Vicinamibacterales > JAENWD01 > CAVUCH01. Next base: position 460,544 of record CAVUCH010000004.1, read on the forward strand.
CGAGTCCTGCCGGGCGCGCCAACATTTTCGATTCATTCAGTGAATCAACGGATTGGGCATCCGTCCCAGTCCGTCACCGTCCTCCGCAGACCGTCAGTTTCCGCGCGGCAGACCGCGTGGCAGGGGTGTTCGCGTGGCAGACCGCGTGGCACCTTGGCGTTCAAGACTCGGAGAATCATGAGGGCCCGTCTCAGACTGAGTGCGGGTCGATGTCCCGGCTAATCGCCGACGATCCAGCTGGAGGAATGCTGTGAGATACAAGCCGCTGCCACAGCCAGCGAACGGGCCCATCTCATCGAAGGCCAATCCGGGAGTGCTGACCCTCAACGACGGAGCTTCACGCCACCTGCTGAGGCATCGCGGGGATGGCGACAACCGCCTTACGCCTGCGAGTTCCGCGTCCGCGATCGCGATTGGCGCGATTCGCCGTGGCGTCAACCTCGGCGACGTGCACGGTTGCTCGGCCACACCGCCCCAACACCACACGCCGGTTCTATGGGCGGTTCGCGATCGAGCGGCAACGGGAGGTGAGCGCCGCGCTCAAGGAGCGACTGGCGGAGGTTTTCGAGCCGAAGCTTGTGTCATCGTCCTAACAGTCGGAGCGCCCAGGCGGTGGGCTTATAGCCGAAGATCTTGTGCGGGCTGGATCGTTCCCACTCGTCGCCGTCCGTCAGTTCTTAGAAATCGCACACCTTCCCCTTCTGCCAACGAGTCGGTGTCGACCACGCCGGGGGTCTGCTCGCGCGAGGTTCACCTACAGTCGCAGCACGCAAGCGGCCCGGTCTTCGCCATCGAGGCGACGGGTAGGTTGCGCGGATTGCTTCGAGACGCGTGGGTCGCCGGTCGTCTCATCGTCGACGAGCGCCTGGAGCGCCGCGGGTGAGGCCGAGAACCGGCGGACCAGCAGGTTCAGCCGCAGGTCGTTGCTCGATCCGGAATACCAGGTGAGCCGATGCCGGTACTGGTTTCCACCGCGCCGACCGAACGGCACCCTCCTGCGCGCGACGGGCGTGCACAGTTCCAACGAAGTGCCTGTCTGGGCGAGCCGTGCTGCTGGAACTCCCGCCGAGCGGCGGGCTTCGAGCTCGGTCAGCTCCCGGGTGGTTTCTTGGCTGCGTCCTTGCGTCGATCTTTCCGCCGGTCCTGAGCGTGGTCGGTTCCGGGCTCGTCGACGACCTCCTCTCTGTCGTCGGCCTTGTCTTTCGCCTCGTCCTTCGCTTCGTCCTTCTTCTCCTCGGCTTCCTTCTTCTTCTCGTCCTTGTCCTTGTTCTTGTTCTTGTTCTTGTCCTTCTCCTGGGCAAGGACGATCAGCGGCGCGCTCAACACGGCCAGCTCGGCCACGAACGCTCGTCGACTGATGGTGTTCGGCACAACGTCCCCCTTCCCTTCGGCGCGTGAACCTCGACACCCGACCTCGAAATATAGCGCAATACTGCTTCGTGAGCGCACGCTTTCTCTTCCGACTCGCTCGCACGTTTCCCGCCGATGTAATCATTACGCTTACCGGAGCGTGTCGAAAGGTGACGCGCCGCGCGCCCATTCCATGACTGGCGCTCCGGCGCCGCGTGCCGCGAGCATGCGCCGCCGGACCAGGGGGTTGAGATGCGGACGCTCCGCCAGATTGAATCCGAAATCAACCTGCCGGTCGCCGAGCCGGATCGATGGCTTGTCTTCCCGACCAACCCGTCCGTTGAAATACGAAATGGTGCTTTCGTCGCTCAGAGGCCCGGACTCGTCGCAGACGACTCGCAAGGCACGCGCCCGACGGGACCATGAAATCAGCAACGAGTTCAGTGCCGTCCCGGTTACATCGAGTAGCCACCGAACCTGTGCACGAGCCAAAACAATGGGTCGACCGAGGGGACGTGTGGGTCTTACCTCTCACTGGCGAGCGCAAGCCATACCTGTTGATCCGTCGCGCCTTCGACCTCTCCCGCGCCTGGACCGGAGGACCGGAGGCTTGATTTGCGATTAAGAATCGATTTAAAGACTGGCCTGTGTGAGAGTAGCGCCGCACCTATGGACAGGAGAGCTGACATGAAGAAGAGACAGGTTGTCACACGTACGGCGGGGATCGTCTTGATGGCCGGAGTACTGCTGGGCACGGGCGACCGGCTGCAGGCGAATGACGACTCAGTGGACCGGGCCGCCAACGAGCAGACCCAGAGGATTGAGGGGGTCTGGCTCCCCATGGTCACTATTACGGACTGCCAGACACAAGCCGTGATCACGACATTCCCGTCAATGGAGATCTACGTGCGTGGTGGAGGCTACGTCGGGTTCGGTGCCGTCCAAAAGTCAGACCAGGTTGGTATGGGCGCCTGGCGGCACGTCGGCGGGAGGAACTACGTCTCCCAGTACCAGTTCTTCGGCTATGCTCCCGCTCCCGGCGGTGCTCCCGACGGCCCGCCAGACGGGACTCTCCTCAAGGTTTCGGCCACGATCCAGCTCAATGCTGCCGGCACGGCGTTTTCCAGCTCGGAGACGGCGGACGTGGTCGATCTCGCCGGCAACGTTCTGGCACGAATCTGCGGGCACCGGGAGGCGACGCGGCTGCAGTAGCGGAGCACCGCCCTGACATCCAACTTCAGACATGAAGAGACGGCGCGGCGAGCCGTCTCTCCGTGTCGCCGCGCTCGCCTACCTCAGCAGAGACGAGCCACTGCCATTGATTCTCCCGGGCAACAAACTACGGTAAACGCCGTAGTGTGGACCGATTCGCGGTGCCTCGCCCCCCCGGGGTAAACCCCAGCGCAGCGGGGACGCGATGACTCAAACGGCGACCTGGTGATGGGCGTTCACGGAGTCGCCAGCCACTCAGCCGTCTGCCACGTCGTGTGCGGCGACGGCCCGGCCCATAGGCGCCGTCAGGCAAACGTGGGCTCCTACGACTCACCACTATCCGCCCCAAGCCACATCCATGCGCGGTGAGGCGTATGGCCAGCCCACGACAGATTCGCCGTGACGAACTGACCGTCGGCGAGCCGGACGTTCAGCACGCCATTGGCGGGTGAGGTGGTGAAAGGAAAACCGCCGCCCTCGCTCCCCTCCCCACCAGAAATAGAAACAAATCTTCCCTCAATTCTATTTTCCTGGCGAGAGTGTCTGGGGAGCCTTGAATCCTTTCACTACTTCACCACCAGCCGCCTCCCAACGGCTGGATGCCCGTTCGCCTTCTGATGCGCCGAACGTTTGATGCATCTCGTCGCCCCCCCGCCGACCGGCGGGGCACAGGATACGCGGGGGGAAGAGGGCGGGTCCTGAATACAGCGTAGGGTTCGCCGCTTTTGTGCGAACAGCGGCTACCGTCCGCTCAAGACGGACGACCAGTTGGTAAGCACGGTCAATCGCGTGGCCTGCTGGCCCTCGGGTACAATCAGGAGGAACCGCTGCCCGTCAGCCGTGACGTCGTACTGGTCCTCCACAGGGTTGACCCAAAACCGTGGCTCGAACAGCGTGCGTGGAGCACCGGGGTTCGCCGGATCGCGAGTGTCAACCGACATCATCACGCCGTCCAACGTGAGATAGAAGAGCTCCTTGCCATCTGCGCGCCAGCGTGGTTGGCTGCCGCCGCGGGTCGAGACGCGGACGCGCCCCCCAGGTCTCATAAACGGCTGCAGGTAAACCTCCCATTGCCCGGTGTCGTTGGCGCTGTACGCGAGCCATCGGCCATCACGAGAGACATGAGGCTCGTCCACCAGCGACGATGACTCAATGAGCGAAACTGGTTTTTGATCTCCGCCGAGCGGTACCGCCGAGACGTTTTGCATACCCAGCCCAAGAATTACGAACCGCCCGTCGTGAGTCCAATCTTCCAGGCCTGTAGCAATTCCAGCGAACAGCGTTGTGCGCCCAATCTGATCGATTCTCCGCTTGTACACACCATCCACGGAGTTGAATGCGACCTCACGGCTGTCTGGCGACCAGATGGGATCACTTTCTGCGTCGTCTCCTGTTGTGAGTCGCGCGTGGATGGGCCGAGTCAGCTCGATCACGAACAAAGCACTGCCCAGTCGGGAATCGATCTCTTCCGAGACGGCGCGCTGCCCATCCGGTGCGAGCGCGATCTGCCGGTAACGGCGCACCTCTCCGATTTCGTCGACCCTGCGGCCGTTTCTGTCGAACCATGTGAGGCTGCCGGGTGGGAGCACGCTGCCATTGGACCAGACGAGGGTGTCACCGTTCACGGCAACTCCGGTGTACGGGCCAAAAAATTCGATCCCTGATCCGATGGTGACTGGATCACCCGTCAGGCGATGGTGCTCGAGATCGAACCGCTGCGCGAACAGTGTGCCCTGGCGTCCATAGAGCAGGTAGCCACGCGGAGAGACTTTCGCCCAGGCGGGCTCTGGCAGCAGGCGAGTTACGGCGGAAGAATCGAGCGTGCCCAAAAACACGCCTCGTCGCGCCGGGTTGCCGCTCTCTTGTGAGTACAGAAAACTTCGTCCATCAGGCAGGAACGAGGGGAGAGACTGGCGGGGGACTTCAGGATCGGCTCGATATAGGTCGGTCACATGCCCATCGGCAATTGACAGCCGGCGCAGCCGTGGCCCGCCGAGGAGGATGTCATCGCCGCTCCAGGCACCGCCAAAGAGCCACGACACGCCGTCTGGTGCTCGCCCGACCGTGCGAATACCGCCGGTGGCGACGTTTACGACTTTGATCTCACTATTGGCGATCACTACCAAGAAACGGCTGTCAGGCGACCATGTCAGCGGCTGGGCGTGCTCGGTGCCCGCCACCCAGGTCGTCTCGCCATCTGCCAGTCGGCGGACAAGGATCAGGCGTCCCTCTTGGTCAACTCCAGAGAACGAGTACAGCGACAGGTAGCGCCCGTCAGTCGAGAGGAACGGCATCACCAGCCACGCGTTGGGAAAGTCGATGAACGACTTCACAGCGGGTGCTGCGGGGACCCTTGGCGCACGGCCGGAGGGACGGTAGAGTGCCGCGATGGTAGTGGCTAGGAACAGCGCGGCGATCACCCACGGGACCACGGCTCGACGTGACCGCGACTTCGATGGTGCGACGGTGCTTGGCGCTTCGGCTGTCTGTACGAATCGCCGGAGTGCTATCCAGAGGTCGTGGCCACTGGACCAACGGCCCTCCGGGTTCTTCGCGAGGCAGGTCCGAATGAACGCGTCGACTGCAGGGGGGGCCACCTGATCGGAGCTGGCGGCGAGAGGGGCCGGCTCGTGCTCGAGCACTGCAGCGATCACGCTTGCCGGCGTGTCACCACCAAAGGCGCGCCGGCCCGTGAGCATTTCGTACAACACGCACCCGAAGCCGAACACGTCCGTGCGCGTGTCAGCCTCGGCCCCTTGCAGTTGCTCCGGCGCCATGTACTGCAGCGTGCCGAGAATGGTGCCGTGGCTCGTCAGGGGCTCCGCCAGGGTGGTTGCGGTCTGCCCCTTTACGATGGCCTGCTCTCGTGGCTTCGCCAGGCCGAAGTCCAGAAGCTTCGCCCCTGACTTGGTCAGCATCACGTTGCCGGGCTTCAGGTCCCGGTGAACGATGCCGGCCTTATGCGCGGCCGCAAGGGCATCGGCGATCTGGATGCCATAGTGGAGCGCCTGATCGAGGGGCAGCTTCCCACGAGCCAGGCGGGCCGCGAGTGTCTCCCCGGCCAAGAACTCCATGACGAGGAAATCGGTCCCCTCGTGCTGCCCGATGTCGTGGAGCGTGCAGATGTGCGGGTGTGACAGCGCGGCCACAGCACGGGCCTCGCGCTCAAACCGCTGGCGGGCGGCCGCGTCGTTGGTCAGGTCAGGTGGGAGCACCTTGAGGGCGACGGTGCGGTCCAGGCGCGTGTCTCGCGCACGGTAGACCTCCCCCATGCCGCCCGCGCCGGCGGGGCTGACGATCTCGTAGGGACCGAGCCGGGCGCCGACCTCCAGAGCCATCACTTATCCACGTTGTCGAGCATCTAGATGCTGCCAATCAATCGCGAATAGGAACGATGCGTCTGAAGTCGCCGACACAAAAGCCGCGCCAAGCGGCGTGCGGCACGATGGTCCGACGTGCATCGCCGAAGTGGGTCATCGAAAGGGAGCCGTTAGCTCGCCTCCGACCACTGAAGCGGACGCCAGGCGTTGGTTGGGCCGCGGCATCAGATAAACGAGCTGTCATGGTTTGCCGAGTACTGCCAGCCGTTGACGGGCGGTGGCCAGCTCGGGGATGTCGGTGTCGCCATCCTTCCAGTCGTCGGCGAAGCGCTCGTACAACTGGCGGGCGCGCATCGTGTCGCCGAGTCGTTCGTATACCTGCGCCAGGCGAAACCGATCCAGAATCCAGAGACCGGGCCAGGCGATCGCAGTGACGCTCGGATGATTCACGACTGCCTCGTACCGAGCGGCCGCTTCGGGCCACATGCTCTGCGCTTCGTAGAGGCGGGCCAGAACCTGAAAGCGGAGCGGCACTTCCGTGTTTTGAGCGAGTGGCTCGATCAGTCTGCGTGCCGCCTTCAGGTCCCCACGAACGAACGCCAGGCACCCGCGAGCGAACTGCAGTTCCTCGCTGATGAACGAGCTTTCAGAGCCGCGTTCCATCTCCTGGAATGTCGCCACGAGGGTCGCTAAAGGTTCCTGAAGGTTGGCTTCCACCGCGAAGACCGCCCACCAGCGAAGCGACAACAGCGCCTTGGCCGCTCGTGCGACGTCCTCTTGCGACAACACCACTGGTCGTCCTAATCGCAAGTTCAGCCACATCAGGTTCAACGTGGTGAGATCGATCGGTGTTCCTATCGCCTTGAGCTCCTCGCGTCTGGCGATCTCCTGCAGAGTCCGAGCTTCCCTCAGCCTTCCTGACATGATGTGCGTCCATGCCCTGTACACTGCCACCGCTGCTCCGGGCAGCTTTCCTTCCCTCTCAAATCGATCGAGAGCCTCCAGCATGGCCTTCCAATCGCGCCGAACAGCGAGAGTCTTCACAACCGCAACGGCAGGGTCCTGTCCCGTGCGCGCCCTGTAGTCCTGCGCCACGCGTGCGATCTCCTCTCCCTTGCCCTGGATCTGAAGGGAAAAGCTGAGGCTGTCCAAATTGAGGAAGCTCGGATTGATTTGATAAGCGGCACGAAGGTGCGGCTCGGCCGAGACGTGGTCCTCCAGCACGATCATGTACAAGACACCGAGCAGGTTCGCCGCCTCCCCATCATATGGGTACAGCCGACGGCAGCTCTTCAGAAGTTCGATCTCCGGAGCGTAATCGTACAGCGCGTCGAGATAGAGGATCTCCGCCATCAAGCGGCCGTGCTCGGGCAGTCGGACGGAACGTCGATAGGCCTGTTCGGCGCTCGCACGGCCAGCCCGCCACTCGCCCAGATTTTGGTAGTCATAGGCGAGCCCCTTGTACGCATCCACGAATTCGGGATCGATCGTTACCGCCCTCTTGTGAAGGCCGAGCGCCACGTCGGATCTACCATTTCCCGCTTCGATCTCAGCGGACGCATACGCCTGGAAGGCGGCGAGAGACCGGGTTGTGGGCGCCGCGGTGAGGGCAATCGCGCCTGGGGCTTCTCCTGCGACCCGGCGCAGCTCAATAGCAATCTGATGGAGTACTCCCAGACATGTCTGCTCGGATCGAACGGTCACCGACTGGGTGAAAATGGGCATGCTACGGCCTGCGCGAAACAGGTCGATTGTGACGCGGAAGCTCCCGCTCTCTGGCTCGATGCTCCCGACGATGAACGCGCACTTCCCTCCGGCGCATGCCTGGTCAACGACCGATCGGCCGAGCGTCGGCAGCGGGTCCTGGGGCTGTATGTTCAAGGCAGACTTCAGGCCGTCGCCGCGGATCACGTTCACGTACGTCGACCGTGACAGAAGATTCTCGAATGCATCACGCACGGCGGTATCGAACTCGGGGCGGCCGGTTCTGTTCTCGAAGTCCGCCACGATGACGCCCTCGCGACGGTCGAAGCCCGGTTCCGGTCGGAACCACCGCCAAGCACCGAAGCCTGCAGCCAGCAGTAGACATGCGAGTGCGCCTATGAGAACGCGTCGGCGGCGTGGGCTCCTGAGTCGCCCCAGCCAATTCGTTCGCGGCGCAACGGAATCGACACCACTTAGCGGGCGCGGCGCCGAAGCGTCGGAGTCCGTGGACCTATTGAATTTCCGCAGATCCACCGCGAGCTGGTCGGTGTGCTGATACCTGTCGCGTGGGTCCTTTTCAAGGCACTGGGCGATGATCCGCTGCAGCTCCGGCGGCATCGCCGGGTTGATCTCGGCGGCGGGCACGGGCTGATCCCTGATGATCGAGCTAAGCACGTCGGTACTCGGTACGGCCCTGAAACGGCGTGCGTCCGGTGACCATTTCGTACAGCACCGTGCCGAATGAAAAGATATCGCTGCGCGCGTCTAACACGTCTCCGCGCGCCTGCTCCGGGGACATGTAGGCGGTGGTGCCCATAACCATGCCGGCCTCGGTCTTTAGGACGGTTCGCGTCTTGTCCGCTTCCGCAATCTCCGGAGCAGCTGGTGCGAGCTTCGCCAGTCCGAAGTCCAGCACCTTCACGATGCCATCGGGCCGGAGCATGACGTTCTCGGGCTTGATGTCGCGGTGGACGATGCCAGCGGCATGGGCGGCGCTCAGGGCCGCCGCGACCTGAATCGCGACTTCGAGCGCCTCGTGGATCGACAGCCGCGTCGTGGAGAACCGCTGCCGGAGCGTCCCGCCCTCGACGTACTCCATTGCGATGTAGTACTGGCCGTCGCTGGCTTGGCCGAGTGCATGGATCGTGCAGACGTTCGGGTGATTGAGGGCCGATGCGGCTCGCGCCTCCTGCTCGAACCTCTCGACGCGGAGGGGCTCGCGGGTGAGATCGGCAGGCAGAACCTTCAGTGCGACCTTCCGGCCCAGACGCACCTCGGTGGCGAGCCACACCTCGCCCATCCCGCCGGAGCCGAGGGGGCGCAGGATCTCATAGGCGTCGAGCCGAGAGCCGGGCTCAAGGGCCATCGATGTGCGGGGATTATACGTGGTTCGGGGCCACCTGACCGCCGTCGTTTGCTGATCGGGACCGGGGTGACAGGATGGGCCCTGTCAGTGGGGGGTTCCGAATACGTCACGGCAGCCCGTCGCACAAGGGGCCGGACCTCGCGGCCGCAGCGGCGGGCCATAAAACCGTAGGCGCGGCAGGGTCTACTGCTTGATGATGACTTCACCTCGATGATCACGGCCATTGCGACGGGCTGGCCGTCCTTGTCCTGAGAGCGCAGTAGGCCGACCGTGATAGGCTGATCGGCCCATAACAAGTGTACGACTACGCCCATGTCGTTCACAGAAATCGAGAGGCCGCATGCATGATGAGTTCGACCATCTTGTAAGTCTCTACGACGGCGGAAGGATCACTCGCCGCCAGCTCATGCAAGGGCTGCTCGCCACTGGCATTAGTGCTCGGGCGGCGCCGATGGCCGCCAGTGCGACAGCAGTCCCCGTCTTCCAGGCCCGCAGCATCAATCACGTCACTCTATACGTCTCAGATGTCGCCCGCAGCAAAGCGTTTTACCAGTCTCTGACGGGTCTGCCTGTGCGGGCGGAGGATCCCACCTTCTGCGAACTCAGCCTCGAGAACGCCTTCTTGGGCCTTTACGCGCCGGATTCAGCACAGCGCGCCGGCATCGATCATTTCTGTTTCGGGATCGAGCAATACGATCCGTCGACTGCGCTGGCCAAACTCCAGGCCGCTGTACCCAGCGCGCAACCGACTTTGGAGAACGCGGATCAGGTCTATGTCCGGGATCCCGACGGGGTCCGCGTCCAATTCGCCGATGTGAAATACAAGCTCTGAGGTCGTAGCGCCGACTTGCACTTTCGTAAGCACGCATGGACACGCTCACCCATGTCGCCGCTGGCGTTTCTATCGGCTGGGTTCTGCCACAACGCTGGGCGGGGCCTCGCGCGGCCCCGTTCGTAGTAGCAGGCGCGCTGCTGCCGGATGCGGATATATTCATTGAGCCCTTCTTCGATCCACGATCTGGCTTTGCCCACCGCGGCTTTACCCACTCGCTGTTTGGAGTCGCCGTATTGACACCGCTGGCCGCGCTCGTTGCGTTGCGGCTCAGCGAAGAGAAGAGGTATGCGCGTCTCGTGGCACTGATCGTGATAGGGATGCTCTCGCACGTCCTGTTAGATCTCCCGACGCCGATGGGCGCTGTAGCCTTTTACCCTTTTTCTCGCAAGCATGTGCACCTGGATTTCTTGGGTTACTTTGATTGGACTCTGGTTGTTTTAGCCCTCTTTGTGCTTCTCGCGGCTTGGACATACGCCAATCGAGATGCGGCCGTCCGTCGTGGACTCCTGGCCGCGGTATTGCTGTCTTCTTTGAGCTGGTGGCTTTATTCTGAATGGCCGACGCTGGCCTTCTCCTTTGCTGCCACAGTGGAGGAAGCAACCGAAGCGCCGCTCCGCACGGTCTACCCATTAGTTGTCGGCGGAATACTGCTAAGCCTGTTCACCGCGTTTGCGCGGGAAGGGTGGGGCTTTCGGCAGGATCGGGCAGTCTTCGGCCGCATCGGGATTGGCGCATTCGCCATTTATCTCGCCTTGTGTGTGACTACCCAGGGAATCGTACTTAGGCGGACACAGCAGTTCACGCGAGAGCGAGGCATTGTTGTATGGAGGCTGGCCGCAAGTCGGATGGGGTACTCATCCCTCGTGGGGCCTCTCCGTTGGACTGGGTTGATACTTGCTCCAGAAGGGGTCTACCTAGCGCAAGTGAGTCCGTTCGGTGATCGAAGCCCGACGGTCACCCTATTTCCGAGCGCTACTGAAAATTCATTCGTCGCGAGGTCACGATCGATTCCAGAGGTGCAGCGGTTCATGTCGGAAGCGCGGTTTCCCGTGACCCGCTACCGTGGGGAGAAGGGCCAGCATACTGTCGAATATCAAGAATATGGCCTCTCGTGGAAGCCCCTGCTCCGCGTGGCACTGAATGAGCGGCACGAAGTGCTCGCCGTCGGTTCGATCGGACACTAGGTAATCTGGATCAAGAGCGTCGGGCAACGACGGCGTGGCGCGGCCTGTGAAAGACAGCGAGACAATGTGCGCCAAGACATCGCGCTGGCTCGGATTGAACTGAAGGATGCGAGGCTCGCGATCGAGGTCCGCGCTGCGACGACGCGTCACGTCGTCACGGTTGGCAAGGTGCTGCGGTGGACGGACGGAGCGGCGACGAGTCCTGCGGAGCGGCTGAAAAGGGATCGGGTGCAGACGATGCTGGGAAACAAGGGGAACAGGTGCGCGGACATCGGTGGACTCTCGCGATTCGACGCGTCAATCGTGACCCCATTCTGAACCGCGCACGCCGCACCACGGCAATCTCATCAGTGGCTGATTTGGCTGACACATGGGAGTGGACAGCGGTTGTCAGCGGTTGAGGAGAGTCGCTGATTTGCGCAGAAAAATCCGGAGCGGCCGTCACTGGTTGCCCCCGGTTGCCTCGTTGCCCTTACCTCCTAAGCCGAGGGTCGCAGGTTCGAGTCCTGCCGGGCGCGCCAAATGTTTTCGGATTATTTAGGAAACTCGAACTCTTCTCCCCCGTCGGAATCCGTCTCGGCCTGTCAGACCTCGTCAGTTTCAGCGTGGCACCAGGCGTGGCGGGCACGAAAAGCGTGGCACGCAGCGTGGTGAACAGAGGTCTGAATCGCCAACGGGACTTCTACGTCTGAATCATGGTTCGCTGCGGGCCGATACGCATCCTGGTAGCTGTGGTTCGTTCAGATCGGGCTTCGCCTGGATGTCGTGAATCGCCGCGCGACACGCGCGCCGCAGCGATAGGTGGTCAGCCGCGTTAAGATTGCGGCAGGCTAAGCAGAGCCGATCCGGCTCATAACTGTAGGGCGGGTGTAGCTGCGCCGATTCGACTGCTCAAGAGCGGATCTGATATTGTGCCGCGCGATTGGGCCACTCGGCGTCCCTAGTCGTGGGACTCCAAAATGGAAATGCCGGATTCAACCTGATCCGAAGGAGCAAGCAAATGAAATCTCGTCTGCTGTTCGTTGCACAGCTTGCTGTTGCCGTCATGATGACCGCGAGCACGGCGCTCGCTGCACCGACCTCCAAAGCGACGCCCCTCAAGGGTAGCTGGGACTCGTCCGAAATCCCGACGTTTGTCCCGGCCCCGCCTCCCGACGCCGTCACAATGTACGTGGACGGCGATGCCTCGGCAAACGCCACGCATCTCGGCAAGTACATCGCCAAGTTCGAGGCGACAGTTAACCTCGCATGCGGCTGCTCGGTGGGTGACACCGTTCACTTCATCGCGGCGAATGGCGACAGCCTGTACGGTGTGGGAGCCGGATCTGGCGTCCCTTCTGACACGCCGGGCTACACTCTGGTCACGCAGTTCTATGCCATAACGGGCGGCACGGGCCGGTTCGCCGGCGCCACCGGCAACTTCACCGTGACACGGCTGGCCAACAACGCTACGGGGGTCAGCAAGGGATCATTCGACGGAACGATCGTGCTGGCGCCTGACAAGTAATCACCTCGAGCATTTGACGCAGGCGTGGTTCGAGGGGCCGGTGAAAAGCGGTGCCTTCGAGGGGCGCATCGCGGTCTCCGCGTACGCGGGCAGCGGCGCCATTAACTTTCGACGATTACGCAAGGTCCACGATCCCGATCGGGACGTTACCGATGCCGGCGTTCAACACGGCTGTAGGCGCTGCCATCCAAATCACCCGATTTGACAGCCCCGCTGACCGTATCTGGGCTGATGACCTCAATCTCGCGGAGCCGTCGGTCTCCGGAACCAGAATGATGCTGCCCGTCGCTCAGGCGACCGGCAGCATCTGGATGCTCGACAACGTGGACAAGTGATGGCGTTGCAGGCCGGTGCACGGCTCGGCCCGTATGAGGTCCTCTCGCTGATCGGGGCCGGGGGGATGGGCGAGGTGTATCAGGCCCGCGATACGCGCCTCGACCGCAGAGTCGCAGTGAAGGTGCTCACACCGGAGGGGCTCGAGCGCGTCGGGGACGAGAGCAGCTGCACCTTCCTGCTCAATTGGCGCGAGGCCAGCTCCCAATAGGGGCAGATTGAGCAGCTCGCCCAACCTCGCGGCGAGGGCCAGCGCGGCGATGATGAGCCGTTGCAGGTGTGGCGAGGCCGCCTTCAAGAGGCGCTCCTCTTCGTCATCCGTCAGCCGACGACGACGTGAAGTTTCACGATCCTGCTTGAGTTCACTGCTTACATGTCGCCCGAGCAGGCACGCGGGCAGGAAGTGGATGCGCGGACAGACATCCGGTCGCTCGGTGTGATGCTCTACGAAATGACCGCCGGGCGCTCGCCGTTTGCAGGGCCGACCGGCACAGACATGCTCGCGGCGATTCTGGAGCGGGAACCCACACCACTAGCGCGGTTCCGCAACCAAGTCCTTGGCGTGAAGCGACGGCGGTCCGTGCAGCCGTGCGGAGGTCGAAATGAAACAATCGCGTCGACGATTGCTGAAGGGGGCGGGCCTGATATGCCTGGGGCTGTCCTCCAGACAAGCGAGCGCTCAAGCCAAAAACCAGGGAGGCCGTCGTGACTCTCTGGTCCCCCGACAGTCGATCTGCAGGTGGCCGCCGGGGCAGAGCCCAGAAATTTCTGACGTGCCACTGACGACGGCTGAAATCAATCAACATGCTGAGTTCGTGCGCGCAGCGATTGGCCTGTCAGCCGCCGCTGAAAAACACTGCAATCATCCCTTCGGCGCAGTCCTGGTGCTGCCACAGGCAACCGGCAAGGGAAGAATAGTGATGAGGGCCGAGAATCGGGTTTTTACCGACAACGATCCGACTCAACATGCCGAATATCGGCTCGTCAGCGATGCCAGCAAGAGTCAGCATTTGAGCCGCGAACAACTCCGTCAGTGCACGCTCTACACCAGTGCTGAACCGTGTGCCATGTGTTGTGGGGCGATGTTTTGGGCGGGTGTACGCAAAGTTGTATACGCCGCACCTCACGATACCTTCGGTGGTGCGACCTTTCGCGTTCCCAGTCGCGAAGTGTTCAAGTACGCGCAAGACGGCAATGACGTTACGGTGATTGGCCCGATCCTGGCCGAAGAGTCGATTCCCATCGTCAAAACCTATTTCGAGAAGAAAGTCGTCGAGGAAGCCAACCGCTGTCGTATTGCTCACCAAATCTGAGACACGTTCAAACCGCACCAGGAGGGTGCTGGCACTTAACGGCAGCAGCGCGGAGCGAGGGCGGGAGCGCCGCGTCGGAGATCATGATTGTGATCACGACGGCCGATGGCGCAAGGTCCATCGCTTGGGGCGGGGCTCACTGCGGATGGGCTCGTGACGATGACGTGCGTTCAGCGACGTACGTCTCGGCGGCAACCGTACCCGGCCGCCTGCGGGGCGCAAGGCAGAACGCAGGGATTGGTCGGTTGGGCCGCTCGGCCGTTCCTCGGTCAAGGGTTCCGGCCGCTCATCCCGCCCGCCGTAACCCTTACGGAGCCGGTGTCGGCATCGCAGTCGGCGGCGTGTCGCTGTTGTAGATGGCGTACGCGACCTTCCACGCGCCGCCGGTCCGCTTCATCACGACCGTGTACTTGCCAGCGTCATTCATGGGATGCTGCCCATCGGTGAGCGTCTGGCGGTACGTCCCCACCTCATAGCCGATATCACCGGACGCGTTGCTCTCGATCTTCGTCAGTGCGAACGACTGCAACTTGGCGCTGCCGCCGAACTGCTTGGTGTAGTACTGCTCGATGGCCGCTCTCCCCTTCACCATCGGTTGGTTCGGCGGCATCTCGACCGCATCCTCGGTGTACAGCGCCGCAATGGCCTTTGCGTCAGCGGCCAGAGAGGCTTTGACGTACGCGTCACTGACTTTCGCGATATCAGCCCCTGCGGCCGGGGACTGCGCCTTCGGTGTCTGGTAGGCCAAGGCCACGCACACGAGTACGACCAGCACGAACGGTCCGTGAGGCTTCTGCATGACTGTGCTCCTTCAAGAGGTGGAAGTCGAACGGGCAGATTCTACAACCGGCAGGTGGCAGTATAGTTCAGGTTCTCGCCGCAGGCGTTCAGCCCGGAGAGGCATGCCGTCGTTGCGCGCTTTGCGTTTGCAAGATTTCGCAAGCGGTTCCGGAACAGGGGTCCACGACTGGCGGCGAACGGCCCATGGGCGGGACAGCCGACCCCGTTTTCAGCAGTGTGTGATCAGACCGCGCGGTATTCTTGCGAACCGCAAGGACATCTACGACTCCACGCCATTCTCCTCCACCCGTACCCCGAAATGAGACGAATCGCCAGCGGTTTCGCCACCCGCGCCGAGAGCGCCCGGAAAAGTATCTCGGTCCATCGATCCGTGTTCGCCGCCTTCCCCCATGTCATTGTTTTCATGGAGCTTCATCCCGCAATCGCTATCCCTCGAAGAAGTCGCTGAAAAACCGTCCATGACGAGCATCGAGACGCTGACGGACTTGAGTCGTCGGGTCACCATGCGTCCGCAGCATTGCGCCTGTGGTCCTCGCGCAGCCCGTGGACTCACGCATGCAGACACGTCGCCCTCATCAGGCCGCCTTGGGCAGCAGCTTCGGCAACCGGATCAGATTGAAGGCGGCGCTTGCGAAGACAAACAGCCAGTCGACCTTGGGCAGCCCGCGCAGTTTTACCTTGCGCATCCACGCGATGGTCTTCAGCCAGCCGAACGCCGGTTCGATGCGCGGGCGGGCGTGCTGACTCTTGGCGTAGCCGTCATGACGCGTCGTGCGCCCGTCAATCGCGCTGCCGCCCGGTCGCGTGGCATTCTGCGTGACGTGGGGCGTCGTGTGCAGCTCGCGCATCAACCCCACGAAATCGCCCACGTCGTACGCCTTGTCGGCGCCGACCGTCCGCCGCCGCCCTGGCGCGCGCTGCCACTGCGCCGACACCAGCAGCGTCGCCGCTTCCCGTTCGGCGTAGCCGTCCGCGACCGTCGCCATCGCATCGGCGATGAGGCCGTGACGGTTCTCGATCAGCAGGTGGCCGAGATAGGCCAACCGCGATTCGGCCCCGTTCGACTTGCGATACAACCGCGCGTCCGGGTCGGTCGTCGAGGCATGCGTGGCGTTCTTCCGCGCCTGCCCGCGAAAGTCGCGCCCGTCGCCGTCGGAGCCGCCGTCTTTCCGCTGAAAACTCTTCTGGCTCGCCCACGCCTCGATCAAGGTGCCATCGACCGTAAAGTGCTCGTCCGACATCAGGTCCTGCGCCCGGTCCACGACGCGGCGGAAGAAGCTGCGCGCGATCGCCTGATTCAGCAGCCGATCGCGGTTCTTGCTGAAGACCGTCGGCGCCCAAATCGGCTCGTCCATGTCCATCCCGACGAACCACCGGAAGAGCAGGTTGTAATCCAACTGCTCCATCAGCAGGCGCTCGCTGCGGATCGAGTAGAAGATTTGCAGCAACTGCGCCCGCAGCAAGCGCTCCGGCGGAATCGACGGGCGCCCGACGCGAGCATACAGGCCGTCAAATTCGCGCGACATGTCCCGCAGGACCTCGTCGACCAGCGCTCGGATGGCACGCAACGGGTGGTCGGCTGGCACGCGCTGCTCCGCCGACACGTAACTGAACATCGCATCGGGCTGACGATCGTCTCCTCGCATGCGCGCCATAGTAGTACGCGACCGACGATCTGTCGATCCCTAAAACGAGGGGTTTTTCAGCAAGCTCCGAAACGTGTAGAGCACCCCACGTTCGTCAGCGTGCCCGAAAGATGCCGCACCATATGACACGACACGAGGCCCAACGTGTCTACTGCGTGTTGACGTGCGCCGGAAGCGAATGCTGCAGGACTGTGAAGAACTGGCGGAAGGATTCCATGACGAGGAACCGCTGCCCGTCCGGGGTGACGGAGTACTGGGACCAGCCCCATGTGGGCACTAGATTTGTGGTGAACAGCGGTTTCGGCGTGTCGATCTCCAACGTCGGGATGGTCCGAATGGCCACACTCATGACCTGCCCGCCCAGCGTCATGAAGAATAGCTCGCGACCATCCCGCCTCCAGTGCGGCTGCACGCCGCCCGCGACGGACACCTGCCGCTTCCCCGCGAAATCGGGGAAGGTCGCCACGTAGATCTCCAACTGACCCGATTCTTCGCTGTTGTACGCCACCCAGTGGCCATCTGCCGACACGTGCGTTTCGTCAATCTCGACCGCTTGGGGAAGCCGGATGGCCGCCCCCGATCCAAACGCGGGTACCGCGACTGCGGGAGACGGCCCCTTGCAGATTAGGAGTTTCCCGTCGGCGGTCCAGTCATCGACGGTCATGCCGGTGGCACCCGTCACCGCCGCTTCGGATCCCGTCACCAGATTCTTCCGGAAGACACCCGTCCCCCATCTGCTGAATGCGAGGTGCTTCTCGTCCGGAGACCACGTTGGGTCCGCCACGATACCGGGGTCCTGAGTTAGACGCGAGAACACGCCCTTCGTTGAGTCCGCCATCCAGAGATCTGTGCTATTTGGATCCCCGCGTGCGACCGCCACACGCGCACCGCTGGGTGACAGGACCACCTGTCGGTACTCGGCCGGGTCGCCGAGGGTGCCCAGACGCGCGCCGCGCCGGTCGAACCACACGAGAGACTTGAATTCGCTCTCGACGGAACGGTACGTGACCGTTCCGTTGCGGGAGACCGAAAACCGCATCGCCACGACGCCGTCGGCCACGGGGAACTCCGGTTCGCGAGCGTGTGGCTCTTCGGGACGCCACGCTCGTGCCATCAGGGTCCGTTGGCGCACGTACAGCAGATGACCCGAAGCATACCGAGCCGGGGCTGTAACCTCAGGCACAGGCTGCACATCCGTCGATCCGAGAGCGGCGACGAACAGTCTGGTTCGCGGACCGCGCACGAGGTACAGGAAGTGCTGGCCGTCCGGCAGGAACGCTGGAGCAGCGTGGCCCTGTTCCTTTCGGGACCTATCAAGCCGCGTCGCGGCAGTCGCGGTTCCTCCTCCACCTAAACGTCGGATAGGGTCATCACCCTCATATTCCCCATTATCGAAGAGCACCACGCCCTGCTGGTTCATGGTCGCCCCGCGGGGGTGCAAAAAACCTCCCGCGTACCCCAACGTCACAACCCCGCCGCCATTGACATCGACCCGCCGGATCTGGTCCCCGACAGAGAACCCAATCGTGCGCCCGTCGGGAGACCAGAATGGTCCCATGGCTTCCTCGGTTCCGGGCAGGGGCCTCACGACCGAGGCGTCTAACGTCCGAACGTACAAGCGGCGGATGCCGTCGACCACACCTGCGAACACGACCGCGTGGCCATCGGGGGAAATCTCCGGCCCGTCTCCCCAATCGTGGAGGGACAACCGTGGCGGCAGGAGAATCTCGGTTCTACTCGGGGTCGGGGTGGCCGTTTCAGGACGGCGCGGGAGGAGTGATATCGCCGCGATGATCATCGCCGTTCCAGCGGCGGCCCACGGCATCCACTCCCTCCAGCGGGCGCGGCGGGGTGGCGCTGGGCTCAAGGCAGATCCCTGTTGGAGCACCCAGTCGAGCTGCATCTTCACGTCGTGAGCGGTTTGCCACCGGTCAGCCGGTTCCTTTGCGAGGCACCCCTGAACCACATGATCGAAAACGGGTGGGGCCACGGGGGCCAGCGTCGAGACCGCCGGTACGTCGGCTTCGAGAATCTTTGCGATCAGACTCGCCTGCGTGGTGGCCTCGAACGCCCGTCGCCCGGTGGCCATCTCATGCAAGATGCTGCCGAGCGCGAAGATGTCGGTACGCGCATCCGCTGGCACACCCTGCACTTGTTCGGGTGCCATGTACTGCAGGGTGCCGATGATCGTGCCCTGTGCCGTGCCCGTTCCGGGCGCGGTCGCGAGCATCGAGAGTGCCTGCCCCGCCGCGCCGACGGTGTGCTTCGCGAGGCCGAAATCGAGCAGCTTGGTGCCCGCCGCTGTCAGCATGATGTTCGCGGGCTTCAGATCGCGGTGCACAATGCCGTGCCGGTGCGCTGTCTCAAGGGCGTCCGCGATCTCGATCCCGAAGCGGAGTAACTGTGCGAGCGGCAGCGGCCCGCGTTCGATACGTGCGGCGAGCGTCTCCCCTTCGAGCAGTTCGAGTACGAGGTACTCGATGTCGTGCTCTCGCCCGATATCGTACAAGCCGCAGATGTGCGGGTGATTCAGCGCCGAGATCGCCTTCGCCTCGCGCTCGAAGCGTGCGCGGAACTCTGCGTCGCTCGCGAGCTCGGGCGCGAGCACCTTCACCGCGACCTTGCGGTCGAGACGCGTATCACGGGCCTGATACACCTCGCCCATGCCTCCAACCCCAATCAGCGAGAGGACTTCAAAGGGACCGAGCCGGGATCCGGCCTGCAACGCCATCACTTGTCCACGTTGTCGAGCATCCAGAGGTTGCCAGTGACGCTTGCCATCGTGAGGAGCGCCCGGCGTGCTGAGATGCCGATTTCGGTGCTCGACACGTCTGGTGAGATCACGAGACCGGGGGTGTCGAAGTGCGTGAGGCTGAAGGGTTCTCCTATAGGCTTCCCACGCGCCGTGTCAATTCGGATCCCCCACAGATTGAAGAATGAGGTGTTCTGCTGCGACACAAAATAGATCGTCCGGCCGTCCGGGGCCCATCGAGGTTTGTCAGCGCCCTCGTGTTCTGGGACGATGTGAGTCCAGCCCGCGCGGGCTGCTCCGGCTGCGGGAGTGACGACCAACTGCGTGCGCGCCGGTCCGTCGGTCGGTTGCGTCACGAAGCTGAGCCACCGTCCATCTGGTGAGAAGCGGCCTTGCCAGAGTCTGGCCTGTGCATCCTCAACCAGCACTCGGTCAGAGGTGGTGCCAGTAACGTTCTCTGTGGGCCACAGCTCCAACCGAGCCATCCCTGTATAGATTGGAGATAAATACGAACCTAAAAGAGCGCGACCATCCCGCGTCCAATCGGACGGCAGCAACACACTCTGGGTACTCCAGGGGCCGAGAACGCGCTCCGCGCCGCCCCACTCCCGCACGGCCAGCGCCCATTCCCCGGGGGGACGCCGGTCCGGCCGAAAAAGGCTGTATGCGATCCTCTTCCCGTCTCGTGACCAGCGCGGACTGACGGCATCCTGCGCGAACAGCTCGGTCCGACCGCTGTCGATCCGCGTGACCCAGAGATCCACACGGTCGCTCCCTGCCCGCGTCAGGCCGTATGCGACGGTGCGACCGTCAGGGGAGAGATCGGCTGTCGTGACTCCGCCCTCTTCCGGCGTCACCGGCCGACCCTCGCCGGTCACCCGGCCAGCGACCGCGTCAAACGGAGAAACCCACAGTCGCACGGATTCTCGCTGTGTCGTGAACACGAGTCGCGTGCCATCGGACGACAGCGACGCCGCCACATCAGCACCGATACCCGTGGTCAGCCGCTCGGCGGACAGCCATGCCAGCGTTCGGGGCTCGACCCGAATTTTCCAGACATTCCGCACGGCCTTCACGGTGGCGTCGGCGAACAGCGCATCGCCTGAGGCATTCCACTGAAATCGCAGCACGCGCGCCCCCTGCTCGCGGCCTGCGAGTGGAAGCTCGGGGGCCATGGCTGATGTGGTGACACGGTCATCATCCGGCGACACAGTGAAGAACCCGTATCCGCTCTGCCGGTGAAGGCCGATTGCCGACAGACGACCATCCGGGTGGAAGGCAATCCAGTCCCACATGCCTCCACGCAGGAAGTCTTGCAGCAACTCGCGTGGTGGGTCTCCACCGTCGCGTGAAACACGGTACACATGAATCACGCCTGCTGAGGAGACGCGGAACAGAATC
Organism: Vicinamibacteria bacterium; assembly: GCA_963739995.1. Taxonomy (GTDB): domain Bacteria; phylum Acidobacteriota; class Vicinamibacteria; order Vicinamibacterales; family JAENWD01; genus CAVUCH01. Next base: position 481,268 of record CAVUCH010000004.1, read on the forward strand.
CCCGCCCCGTCGGCGGACCACTGCGGGTGCACACCAAAGGAGCTGAGGTGCCGCTCAGGTCCCCCAAGCGCGGGTACCACGAACAGGCCCCCACCATCGCGCTCGGAGCGAAACACGATGCTTCGGCCGTCCGGCGACCATGACGGCTGTGTGTCCGGCGCGGGTGAGGTCGTGAGCTGCACCGGTTCACCACCGCCAATCGGGTGTGACCAGATATCGAAATTGCCGCTGCGATCCGACGCATAGGCGATCCGTGTGCCGTCTGGTGACCATGTCACGTCCGTCTGAAGTCCCGGTCCGAACGTCAGTCGTGTCAGATTGCGCTGGACAGGTGCGGCGCTCGGTGCGACCGGCATCGGTTCAGGCTGCGCCGTTCGCCACGTCCACACGCCGAGCCCCGTCCCCAGCACGAGCACGACGGCTGCGACCGCGAGCCACACGCGATGCCTCTGCCGAGGCGGCACGACCGTTCGACTGGAACCGCTGGGCGCAGGCTCCGTTGTGAACGCCGTGACGGATGCGTTCCCGGACTGTGCGTGCGATTGCAAATCCTCGCGAAGCGCTTGCAGGTCGAGCAGCAGGTCCTGCACCGTCTGATACCGCTGGGAGCGGCCCTTCCGCAGCGTCTTCGTCAGGATGCGTTGCAGTTCCGCTGGAGCGTCGGGCTCGAAGCGCGCCAGCGGGGCTGGCTCGTTCTGTAGGATGGCGGCGAGCACGTCGGTGCCGCTCGGCCCGGCGAACGGGTGCGCCCCGCGATCATCTCGTACAGCAGCACACCGAGCGACCAAATGTCCGTCCGAGCATCCACCTGCTGGCCACGGGCCTGTTCGGGCGACATGTAGGCAGCGGTGCCCACAACGCTGCCCGTGTCGGTGTAGACGCCCATCCGTGTGGTGTCCGCCCCCTCCGGCGCGACCGGTGCGAGCTTCGCCAGACCAAAGTCCAGCACCTTCAGGACGCCGTCAGGCCGGAGCATCACGTTCTCCGGCTTCACGTCACGATGGACGATCCCGGCCGCGTGCGCGACGCTCAGGGCGGCCGCCACCTGAATGGCGATGTCGAGCGCCTCACGCAGCGAGAGGCCGGACGTGGAGAGTCGCTGCCGGAGGGTCTCCCCCTCGACGTGCTCCATCGCGATGTAGTGCTGGCCCTCGCTCGTGTGATCGAGCGCGTAGATCGTGCAGACGTTCGGGTGATTGAGCGCAGACGCGGCGCGGGCTTCCTGTTCGAAGCGGAGAATGCGGCTGGGATCGCGCGTGAGGTCCGGAGGTAGGAGTTTCAGAGCGACCTTGCGCCCGAGGCGCAACTCCGTGGCAAGCCAGACCTCGCCCATGCCTCCGGCACCAATCAGGGCGACTACCTCGTAAGGGCCAAGCCGTGCGCCCGGCTGTAGTGGCATGTGCTGGCGGATTATACGTGGCGGACCGATTCGGCCTGCTGAGTTCGGCAGTGTTTAATCACCCCCGAGCGGCACAGCCCGTCGCCGCTTGCCACCGCGTTTCCGGCGCACGCGACGATCACGCGTTGAGCGCACCTGAACGTCCGTGCGACCGGGACATGCACGTGGTCGTTTACCCGGTGTACCGGGTGACGGCGGACGGCCCGTGTCGATCCCATTCAGCGTCTCACCATGGACTGCCGGCGCGCCGGTGTTGGCCGACGCGGATGCTGTGAGTCAGCTCCGGTCGTAGAAGGCCGGCGGCTCGACGCCAAGCGTACGCAGGTAGACGTATCCCTGCCCGCGATGATGGATCTCGTTGTCGATCCAGTAGAGGAACAGCCCGTAGACAACGCCTTCCCACTGGCCGAACGCCTTGTCGACTTCCTGAAATCGCAGGGGCGGAATCCTGGCCCAGAGCGCTTCGATTTCGTCGGTCGTCTGGTCCCACAGGCGAAGAAGCTCCGACTTCGTGCTGGGCGTCGGCGCATCCTTGGGATAGACGATTGGCCACTCGCGGGTCGCGAGCCCTCTCATGCCTGCGCTTGCCATGCGGATCATCTCAAGTGCCATGGCCGAGAACGGTCGCATCCCGCCAATCGAGAACCCGAAGAGCGCGTCGTCGGGAAACACCTGAATCATGCGGCGCGTGACGCGGCGGTGTCCCTGCCAGTGCTCGAGGAGCGCATCGTAAGGAATCACGACTGCGGGCGCCGGTTTGTCGAGAGCCAAGACGAACCTCCATCAATTCGAGTCACCGCCAGGTATCAACCGGACATCAGCGTGGGCGTCGATACGTGTCAGCCGCCATCATAGTTCCGGTCGTGTTTTGAGTTTCACCACGGCCTGCTAGGCTACGGCGTGGCCAACGATGAGTTAATCGTCGTCGAGGCGTCTCGTGCTCGCGAGCTGGCTGCCTTGTGGAACGCCAGACCTGGGGCGGCGTGAGACGCAAGGCGCCTTCTCTCCATGAAAAAGGGTCACGGTCGGCCAGGCGCTGCGGTGGACGGAGGGAGCGGCGACGAGTCCTGCGGAGAGGCCGAAGAGGGATCGTCCTCTCGGCACCAATCAGCGACCGCAATTCATTCAGCCTCACGTCAGCATGAGGCTGAGCGACCGTTCGAGCCGCTACGACCGACGCCGCCGCGGACCACCGAGGGAGATCGTCCCGGCCGACAACCCGACCACCGACACCCTCACCGAGGCGCCCGTGTCCAGCGCACCCGTCGGTCGCGTGTTTGGCCCCGATGGAGACTGCCGGTGGCGGCCGTGCGCAAGACGCCGCGCCGACGCCGTGGGTGTGGTCGATGTGACCGGTCGCCGGCGCGGCGTCACTCCCACCTGGTTCCGGCAGGCACCCGGAATGTGGTGTTGAGGCGGTTGAAGAAGTTGGTGATCGCCACCATCAGCACCAAGGCCCCGAGCTGCCGCTCGTCGTACTGCTTCCTCGCCGCCGCCCAGATCTCGTCGGTGACGGCGCCGGGCCGGTCGGCCAGCCGGGTCGCGGCCTCCGCGAGCGCCAGCGCGGCCCGCTCGGCGGCGTCGAAGAGCGGGTTCTCGTACCACGCAGCGACGGTGAGCAGCTTCTCAGAGCTGACGCCGGCCTTGGCCGCGCTTGCGGCCCCGGCGTCGACGAGCGGAGGTTGATGGCCACGCGTAGGTGCACCAGCTCAAGCGTCTGACGCGGTACGCCACCGGAGTACACCGCCTTGAAAAGGTGGTGGACACCTGCCGTGACGTCGGGTTGGCTCGTTGCGTTCTGGATACGGGCCGTCATCTCTCCTCCAGGGGAGCAGATCGTGAATCAGTGGACGGCACTACGACGTCCCGGCCCGACAGATGGTAACGCCGGCCCGGGTGTTACCTCGCCGGCGCGCGATGCGTCCTGGTAGTGACACCGCCGAACGCGCCAAGGAGAACGGTGACCGAGGAAGAAGAGCTGGCCGCGCAGGTCCAGATCCAGCGCCCCTATCTGCACGGGATCGCGTTCCGCATGCTCGGCTCGCATGCGGAGGCGGACGACGCCGTTCAGGAGGCGTGGCTACGGCTCGCCCGCAGCGACGCGGGCAGCATCGAGGACCTGCGCGGCTGGCTGACCACCGTGACTGGCCGGATCTGCCTGGACGCGCTGCGCAGGCGGGGGGTACGGGGCGAGCAACCGCTGGAGCTCCACGTCAGCATGCCCGGGTGGGACACGCTCGCCGACTCGGGCATCGATCCGGAGGAGCAGGCGCTGCTCGCCGACTCCGTCGGCCTGGCGCTGTACGTCGTCATGGACGCGCTCACACCGCCCGAACGGGTGTCGTTCGTGCTCCACGACATCTTCGACATCCCCTTCGACACGATCGCCGCCATCCTCGGACGCAGCACCCCGGCCGCCAAGATGCTCGCCAGCCGCGCCCGTGGGCGCCTGCGGCTGGGCACGCCACCGGCCGGTACCCATCCCGCAGCCCGAGACGTCATCACCGCTTTTTTGGCCGCAGCCGGCACAGGCGACATCGCCGCACTGCTGACCGTGCTCGCCCCCGACGCCGAGCTCCGGGCACACGGGCTTCAGGGAACCGTCGTCATCCGCGGCGCAGGCCAGATCGCCGCCCAGGCGACCAGGTTCGCGCGTCCGAACGCGCGGGCACACCCGGTACTCGTGGACGGCATCCCGGGCGTTCTCGTTACCGTCGGTGGACGACCGGTCACCGTCATGGCCTTCACGGTCAGAGACGGTACTGTCACCGCGATCCGCGTCCTGACCGCACCAACCCGACTGGGTCAGGTCGTCCCCTTGTGGGTCGCCTGACGCGTGACAGCGGGCGATGCTCGGAAAGGCAAGGGCAAAAAGTGTGCGCTCGCCCGTGAGCTCTCGAGCCGACAGATGCCGACCTTCCGACAGAGGTCGGCCACCGGCACCCCCTGGTCGGCCTGGGAACATGACATTGTTGACGCGCGTTGGCGATCTGTCGTTCGCGGACGGCCTCATAAAGAGCGGATCAACGCCGCGGGGGCAGCGGGAATACAGGAGCGGAGGCGTTGGGACGGGCGACTGGCGGCCCCGCGGTTAGCGCCAATCGCCGGCAGCGACGAACCCGGCCCAGTAAAACGGGTAGGTGCTTTGGTGCTTCGCTCGTCGAGCCGCCAGGACTGCGAGACTGGCGGCGTGCACAGCGTCGGCAGTGCTGAGTTGCTTCTGGAAGCGCCCTTCATACAATGCCCGCATCCACGCTCGCGCGGCCTGGTCATCCACGGACCACAGGCTCATGACGACGGTGCGCGCGCCGGCGACCTGGAAGGCGCGTCGCAAACCGAACACCCCTTCGCCGGCTTTGATCTCGCCGACGCCGGTGTCGCAGGCAGAGAGCACCGCCCACTCGACACTCCCCAAGTTGAGCGAGGCCACTTCTTCAGCCGTGAGGATGCCGTCGTCTTCCTCTGGGCCGGCCGACGAGCGGCGGTTGGCGCCGGCCAGTGCGAGGCCCGAGAGAAGCAGCGGGTTATCGAGGGGGGGCGTGCCTCCACCCTTCGATAGTCCACCGACGGCACGTGTGCCTCTCGGTCCGTCCGAGCACCTACCGCTCAGAAAGAAGCCATGGGTAGCCAGATGCAGGACGCGGCTCCCCGGGCCTTCCCGTTTGAATCCGGCTTCGCTCGCGTTGCGGCCCACGAGGACGCGCACGGGCTCGGATTCAGTCGCCGGGTTGGCCTGCCAGAAGCCAGAGAGGTCGCGCACTTCTTGAAGGGTGCCGCTGAGCGGCTGAAACGAAGCCGCTTGAAGGCTGCCGCACGCCTGCGCATCTCCACCGCGCATCGGCGGCAGGTTCGGTGCGCTCGACGAAAGGCCTGGTTTGGCACGGATGCGGAACAGACTGCCGGCGTCGAACGAAGGCCCGCCAAGGGCCAGGAGGCCGCGTCGAGTCGCGGGCATCTGGGGCAAGCGCACCAGGTCTCGCTCCGCAGACAGATAGTGAATCACCCGGCCGGTATCGAGGATGTACGATCGCTGATCAACAGGGAGTGCCGCGAACGGCACCAGACTCAACGCACCCTCCGGCACGATGAAGACTCGTGTGGCGTCCCCCAGGTGGGCCGTTAGACGATCCCATACGCGCCTCCGCAACACGTCGCCGGATCCGCGCGACGAGCGGACCGGCCGCCCCGGCGGCCCTTGCGCGGGCAGCACCGCCTCGGCGGCGATATCAGATCTCCACTGTGACACCTGCCGGTCGATGCTCTGCGCCGAGCCCAGCGGTACAACCGCAGGCGGCTGGTCAGGCCGCAGCACCAATGCCACGTACGAGGGTATGGTGCGCAACGAAACCGGGGCGGCGTCGAACACCGTCCGTTGGTAACGAGCAAACGACACGAGCGCACCGTTGGCCGGGAGCGCAGCCGCCACCTCCCCCACGCCGATGTGCAGGCGATTGCGCTCTGCTCTGAACTCGGCGCTCTCTCGCGCCAGCGCCTGCTCCGCGAGCTCGCTATCGCGACGCGCAGCTTCCATCACCCCCTTGTATTGCGCGGGCGACATCTTGCCTGGCCCGCGGACCATCAGGTTGGCCAGCCGCTGCTGCGCGGAAGTCAGTGCGCCCCGGGAGTCGATGCCCTCCTTCACCACGCGTCCGCCACTCTGTCGCGCCGCGATTTCGTCAAGAACAAGTGCTCGACTTTGGATCACTCCGTCGAGCGCAAATGGGACGGCTTCGGGCAGGGTGCCGGACAGTGACAGAAGGAGATCCAACCCTCGAGGGCGAGCCGCCGCGTAGTTCAGCGCCTGGCGTTCAGGCAGCGAGCGAAGCATCAGCCGGAGGTGATCCCGCCCGGTGGCCTCGACCATGGCAGCCATGCGCAGGGCGGCGACGCGGTCTCCGACGGCGGCCAGAGCGAAAGCCAAACCCGATTGTGCCTCGGCATACAAGGGATGCGAGGGGCCAAACACGTTGGCCCGAATTGCGAGCGCCCTCTCGTAGTAGTCCCGAGCGGCAGCACTGTCGCCGCGATTCGACTGCAGCCTGGCATAGAACGCCAGGATTCTTGCGTAGTCCGGCGCGTCGCGCGCATCGAGGCGTTCCGAGATGCGAAGGGCCCGCGTCGCGAGCTCCTGCGCGCGAGCCGGCCGACCGACCTCCATCAGGGTTGTCGCCAGGTCGACGAGCGTCCGCGCGACATCACGATGCTGGGGTCCAAGGGCCGTCTCGCGGATGGCGAGCGCACGTTGCAGCAGAGGAAGCGCCCGGGCCGGCAAGCCCCGTTCGAGATACACGGTCGCGAGTTCGGTCAGTGCGATCGCGACATACGGGTGGTTCGGGCCGCCTATGCGGGAGTAGATGGCCACGGCTCGATGCTGTTCCTGCTGCGCACTGTCGTAATCGCCAAGGCGCGCATCGACCTCCGCCATGACGTAATAGCCGGTCGCGACCAGCTCATGCCACTGACCGTACCTGGCCTTGTAAATGCTCAGCGCCTCCTGAAAGTGGAGTCGGGCGGACGGGTAGTCCCCGTAGTCGAGCTCGCCAATTCCAAGGCTGTGAAGATACTCTGCCAGCACGGGGTGGGTCGCGCCGAAGTTGCGCTGGGCGATTGCGAGAGCTCGCTTCTTCAGTTCCAGCGACTGCCGGAGATCCCCGAGGTCGTTCAGCGTAGCAGCAAGGGATCGGAGCGACAACGCCACCGTGGGATGGTCGGGGCGCAGGGTACTCTCGGCGACCTCGACCGCGCGCTTCGAAACATCCCGTGACTCGAGCGGGCGGCCCTCGAACCAGAGTTGGTCGGCCATCAAATTCAACGTCCGCACGTAAACCGGATGATTGATGTCCGAGGCCTCTTGGATTGCGCGGGCGCGCCGCAGTGCCGCGCCCGACCGGGCGTACTCGCCCTTTCGGTGCAGTACCAATCCGAGGTCCTCGAGCACTCTGGCGATGTCAACATCGGTCCCGTTGAGTGCCCGCTCTCTCAGTTGAACGCTTCGCTCCAGGACCTTCAAGGCGTCGTCATCCCGGCGCGCACTGGCCAGGGCGCTGCCCAGGTGGTAGAGCGCCGTTGCGACATCGACGCTGTCGGTTCCGGCACTCCGCTCGGTCAGGTTGACGGCTCGCCGCGCGACAGCGATGGCCTGGTTGACGTCGACGGCGGCGGTGAGTACATCGCAAAGATTCAACAGGGACGGGACGAGCTCAACCCCCTCGGTTCCGTAGAGCGCTTCCTTGATTCGAAGCGCGCTCGTGGCAAGGGCGAGGGTCTCGTCGTGCGCCGCCCGACCATTCAACACCAGCGCACGCACGAGGACATCGGAGGCGGTTGCCACTTCACGGGTGTTGTCCGCGTGCGCGGCACGCAGTGTGTCGACGTCGGCGCGGGCCTTCGCCTCGCCTTGGTCAAACAGCCCCGCAACGAGCAGTGCGTCCGCGTCCGCAGGAACGACTCGTTCGCGCTCCTGCCCGACTGAAAGCGCGACGGACGCTACCGTAAGCAGCGCTGTGTACCGTATCGTCCCGGCTGGGGAGCGAGTCACATGTTGTCCCGTTCGGCGCGTGCGTCGATGCTACTTGATGGGTACCCTGACTTGGTCGATCAAGAGTTGCAAGAGAGCGCGAGCCGAGGCCGCCTCCCTATCAGCCATCGAGGACTGCGCTGCGAACCCGCTGTCGGAACTCGAGCGCGACGCGCTGACCGGGGCCACGAATGCGACGATGAGGTGCCCCCCCAGATCGGTCGTTCTCCGAAAGATGTCCTGAGCCACCTGGGAGGGACTATAGGCGAACAGCTCCTGCCCGCGTCCCGGTTCCCTGCCACGACCCGGCTCCCTGCCGCGACCCGGCTCTCTGCCGCGTCCCGGCTCCCTGCCACGCTCGGCGAGCCTGCGCTTTTCGAAATCCTGTGCGGTAGGTGGCGCCGCCGCTTGCGTCACATCATCCATGATCCCCTCCTCGTGTCGAGCGACTGGCTGAACTAGCTCAGTTTCGCCAAGGTGTGAACGAGTCGACTCCAAACCGTCTTCTTCGCAAAGACGAACCCGTCGTAGAGACTCCGCACGGCATCGAAATCGTTGCCGGATGCGACATTTGGCGCGTAAAGGCTGATGCCGTTCAGCCTCGCGAGCTCGCCAGCATTGCGGCCGTGGTCCACGATGAACGGACGTCCCTCGCCCGTCGCGCTCTTGCCGACGAGGGGAGGCCGAGGGTTCAGTGGGAAGTCACCCAAGGCTCTGGCCGTCTCGGCGATGAGCGGGTCTCCGCCGTGACGCACCAGATTGAGGCAGAGATCGACGACGTCGACATAGGGTCTGTCCTCGCCCGTCTGTGACTGTGTAAACAGCTCCATTATCCGTTGTCGCCTGTCAGGGTCGTCGATCGCGGCGAGCAGCGCCAGCGCCAGCAATTCCGCGCGATATCGGAGTTCGTTCGCCTGCGCTAGGTCGAGGAACGTCAATGAGACCGGCGACGAAGCCGGGTACGACTCGCAGAAGCGTCGGACGACGTACGAACCGAACTCCGGCGGCGTCATCGGCCGGTCCTTCGGGTACCGGAGTCGATCAAGGATGCGGTCGTAGGGCCAGCCCGGAATTGGGATGCCGATCTCCGAACCCAGCAGATACTTCGCGAATGGCTGCAGCTGGCACGCCATCTCCACAGTCGCGACGTCGCATGCGTCGAATCCGATGATATCGAGCGTCGGAGGTTCGGCACTCTGTTTGTTGTCCCATTCGCCGAACCGCGCCTTCATCTTCTCTTGCAGCCGCAGGAGCATGTCGCTCAATTCGACGAAATCGATCGCGTCCACTACTCCTCCGCGCGTCCTCGAGCGACCGAAGGCGAAATCGTACGCGTGGCCCCACAGCACCAGCATCGAATTGTCCCCGGGGCTATGTTGCGACTCTTGAATCGAGTCCTCGATGAAGTCTATGAGGGCTTGCTCGGGTTTTCCCTTCGGTATGTCGTCTACGGTCGCTGTTGGTTTTCCGGCCTGGGGGTTGAAGCCGAAGCGATAACGTTGCGTCACAGCCGAGCTGCGATGTACTTGTACGTAGACGTGGAGGGGCCCTGCCTTGCCTACGTCACGTTGATCCGCTTTGTCTGTAAAGATGGAACTGATTTCCTGGAGGTCGGCTTCGGCTGCATAATCGAGAGAGTCGGTGCCCTCGAACGTCTCGGCCCCCATGAACACCATCACTGTCCACTTCGGGCGGTCTCTCTTTTCGTCCGACGTCGACCCTGCATTCGCACTTGACTCCGACGCGCTGCTGTCTGGCGCCATGATCTCACCCTCGCATGCCCCCTCGTTCGTCGCCGAGGTAATCCCGGCTTCCGACGGGTGACTCATCGACTGAGGAACGGAACGTCCTGAACGACGCAGGCTGCGGAGTCTAGACCAGCCACGCCCTTCGGTAAACCACAATCCGGCAGACCGAAGCAGGCGCCCGGTTCTCTTGATAGCCGCGGCCAAGCGTGTCCCGAAACGCTCTGTCGTGCTAGTCCCGTTACAAGCCATAACGAAGCGCCAAGAGATTCATACAGGTCGCGGGAACGGAATGTCTGCCATCTCAGCAGGTTATTGTCACTCCCTGCGTGTATGACAGCCGCCCGGGGAGCGTTGATGGGGTAGGTGGGATCTGCGGCGTGCCTACCGGCGGAACAAGCCTCCGCCCGAATGGAGCAGTATGATAGGGGCGTTCACTGTCACGGACTTATGCTCCGAGTGGCCGGGCGCGACCTCGGTGTCGTTCCAACCCTGGAGTCAGCCGGTGCAGAGCGCTACTACTCCGGAACCGGAGAACGAGACTTCGTTCCAGCTGCTTCTGCGCGCCCGCACGGGCGCCCCGGACGCCCGGGAGCAACTGTGCGCGCACTATCTGCCACGCCTGCACCGATGGGCCCGTGGCCGTCTACCGGCGGGTGCGCGCGGGGCGCTCGACACGGGCGACATCGTTCAGGAAGTCCTGATGCACGCGCTCGAGCACGTCCCGGTGTTCGAGCCGCGCAATGAATGGTCGTTCCAAGCGTATCTTCGCCGTTCGCTGATGAACCGGATCCGCGACGAGGCACGCCGTGTACAGCGGCGGCCCGCTCCCGACCTGCTTGACAGCGATCAGGCGAGTCTCGAGCCCTCGCCCCTCGAAAGCGTGATCGGAATCGAAGCCATCGAGCGGTATGAGAGAGCGCTGGAACGCCTCAGACCCCAAGATCAACAGGCGATTGTCGCGCGCTGTGAGTGGGGCATGAGTCACGAAGAAGTCGCGGAGCTGCTCGGCAAACCGACGCCAGCGGCGGCCCAGGTGGCGGTCCATCGTGCCATCGTGCGGCTTGCCAAGGAGATGGCCCGTGAACATCCACGATCCTGACGAGAGCCGGTTGATCGAGCTGGCCTCCTTCATCGACGACGACCAGCCGATCGATTGGGACTCGGCGGAACCGAGCACGCAGGATGCGCTCGAGCGCGCAGTGGTGTCCGAATTGCGCGTCGTGGAAGGCCTGACACGGGCGCTCAGGCGGCCTGACGAGCACATGACGGTAGGGTCCAAGGACGAGGCTCAGGAGCCGTCGCCGGCTATGGCCCCGAGAGCCTGGGGTCCTCTCGTGATTCTGGAACCGATCGGGCGCGGTGCGTTTGGAACGGTTTATCGCGCGCGCGACAGCCTGGGTCGCGAAGTGGCGCTGAAGCTCTTCACGCCGCGACCGGAACAGGACTCGGCCAAGGGCGCGCGGGTCCTTCAGGAAGCGCGTCTCCTTGCCAGTATCAGTCACGCCAACATCGTCGACGTCTACGGCGCGGATCGGTTCGATGGGCGCCTTGGCCTGTGGATGGAACTGATCCGGGGCCGCACCCTGGATGCAGAATTGCGCACGCGCGGCTTGTTCAGTGCGCAGGAGGCAAAGCTGATCGGTCTCGACCTCTGTCGCGCGCTGGCCGCCGTGCACGATGCCGGGCTCGTGCACCGCGATGTCAAGGCACGGAACGTCATGCGTGAGGGCGGTGGTCGCATCGTGCTGATGGATTTCGGCACAGGTGTGTCGGCCGAGTCCGGGCTGACCGACGTTGCCGGCACCCCGTTGTATCTCGCGCCCGAGATATTTAATCGGCAGGTTGCCACGCGCGCCTCCGACGTCTACAGTCTCGGCGTGCTCCTCTATCACCTCGTGAGCGGTGCCTACCCAGTGTCCGGGACAGACCGCATCGAAATCCAGCGCGGGCACGACGAGGGGCGACGCACGCGCCTGCGCGATATCCGCCCGGATCTCCCCCCGGGTTTCGTGCATGCGGTCGAGTCGGCGCTCGCGCCCGATCCGCAGCGTCGCTATCAGACTGCTGGAGAATTCGAGCACGCCCTTATGAGCGAGGGAGTCGTTCCACCGCCACGCCCGATACCCAAGCCCTTGCCGGCGCGTCCGTGGCTCGCGATTGCGGCGCTCGCCGTCGTTGCTGTCTCGGCGTCGATCGTCGGTGCAGGGTTGATGCTGCCTTCCCCCACAGTGTCGGGCGGGACGGGCGACACCCCCACAACATCATCGAGTGCCGGATCATCCTCCGTGGCACCGGTCGCCGTCCCGGCGGACACCTATACCGTCAGCGCGGCGCTCTACAAGTTCTCGAGATCGAAGGCCGTTCGACTGGCCGCAGGCGATCGAGTGGCGCCCGGCGATACGCTCACGCTCAGGATTCAATCGTCCCGACCGGTGTACGTCTATGTCGTCAACGAAGACGAGCACGGCGAGTCGTACCTGCTCTTCCCCCTTCAGGGCCAGGAGTCGAGTAATCCGTTGGCAGCGGAGCGGCCACATGAGTTGCCCGGTAAGCAGGCTGGCCAGGAGACGCAGTGGCAGGTGACAAGTGCGGGCGGGCGCGAACACTTCGTGGTCTTCGCCAGCCCCAGCCAGATGTCGATATTCGATGAGCTGCTGAGCTCGTTGCCGCGTCCTGGCGCCGGCCGACCCATCTCCAGGCCGATGGTGCCGCAGAGCTTGGTCGGCCGCTTACGCGGTGTGGGCGGCTTGGTACCTCGTGCTCAGCCATCGATGCCGGCAAACGCGCGCGTCCTGTTCGGGATGGCGAACCCCCTAGGCACGGAACCCGAAACGGTCCGCGGCGTGTGGGTTCGGCAGGTGTGGCTCCGGAACCCAGGTAAATGACACTTTGCGCGGCGTTGCGGTTCGAAAGCACACCAGGCTTCGCGCCATTCACCTGCTGGCCAGTATCGAGACGGTCACGACCCAGGCTCAACGCCGAGCGCTAGAACGGTTGATCGTCTGGCGGGATTTTGGGTTTCTTTGCGCGCGCGCTTCGGCGTCGGCAACCGCTCCACCTCACGATGGCTGGGGTCGCACGGCGCTTACGACAGCCGATTCAATAAAGCGGAGCAGTTGCTGGTCGAGGCGGAGCGGGTCTCGGATGACGGTCCGCGCTGGTTGCTTGGCGAAGCGTGGTACTGACGTGAGCGACTACAAGAAGAGCGTGGCGATGCTCGAGCGCCTCGAGGCAAGTCCGTCTGAGCTCCGATCACGAGATCGCGTCGAGCACCGCCGACAGGTTCGCCGCCCTGTTTGCCGTGCCTTCGAATACGACGCGACGGCCGTGAGCATGCAGTGAGGGACGACGCGCGGACGATCTCGCGGATCGCGCGCCTCGGCCTACCAGTTCGTCCCATCAGACTGGATGTGTCAACGTTCCGTGCACTGCGCCGAACTCGGGCGCGTCGGCAAGGACTCGCGCGAGCTGCGCTGTCTCGCGGTCTACATGCCGACTGGTATCGACCTCGGCCGCTCGGCGAGTTCTTCGTTCAGCCCCTGGTGCAGCAGTCGCTTGATGGACGCGTAGAGGCTGCTCGGGCTGAATCGCAGCGCGCCGCCTGTGCGATCGGCGACGTCGAGCAGAATGGAGTATCCGTGCCCGTCGCGGTCGGCCAGCGAAACAAGGATGTGAAACGTGTCGCGATGGAGCCGGAGGAACTCCTCAGGCCGCGGCTCGTCCTCGCGTGATGAACGCATGGCGCAGTATCGCAGACCCTGCTATAGCTGATCATGGAAGAGTGTGGCCTCTACGCGCACCGTCCGCAGCGCCAATGAAAGTACGACGTCGCCGCGGACACGACGACCGTGGCCGGCCTGCCCCGCATCGTCCAAGCCTGCGACCGACGCCCGGGCGACGGCCCAGGAGGTCGCCTCAGAACGGGAGCTTGCCGACGCCGGCGCCCTGCACCACGATCGCCTTCACGTCTGCCGGGTTGTCCAGCGTGTAGCTGTAGTACGAAGCCGGGTCGACCACGGAACCCCCGACGACCGGCTTGCCGCTCGTGCCCACGAAGACGTTGTTCCTCTCCACCATGCGGCCCGTGGGGCCCGAGTAACGGATGGTCATCGGCTCCTCCACGTCCTCAAAATAGTTGCCCTCCACGGTGCAGCCGGCCTTGGCCTGGCAGGCGATACCCACGTCGGAGTTGCTGAAGTAATAGTTGTTGAAGACGTGGACGGGCTCGCCGAAGCGCACGCGCGGGTTCCGCTGGGGCGTGTCGTCGAACCAGTTGTGGTGGTAGGTCACCTTCAGCCGGCCGATGTCCTGCGCGCCGTTAGTGTCCGAGTGGCCCAGCAGCATGTTCTTGGTGTGGTGATGGGTGTGGTTCCAGGAGACGGTGACGTAGTCGGACCCGCGCTTGATGTCGATCAGGCCGTCGTAGCAGTCCGACAGCTCGTTGTGATCGATCCAGACATGGTGGGCGAACATCTGGACGTTGATCGCGTCGTCGGGCGAGCCCCGGAAGATCATGTTCCGGATGATCACGTTGTGCACGCCGCCGCCGGGCGGCGGTGTCGTGGCGTCGCTGACCGGGTCGCCGATGTTGAGGCCAGCCCCGGTGATGCCCGAGTGCGCTCCCACCCCGATGAGGCTCTTGTGCGAGGTCACGTTGTACATGCCCGCGGGCAACGCGATCAAGCCGTTGACACGGATGACGTAGGGACCCGGCCGCGAGATGAAGTCCAGGAACTCGGCCGCGGTCGACACGGTCACCGTCGGTCCGCCCTGGCCTCCCGTGGTGCCGTTCTGACCCAGCGCGTTCAGCGAGGCGAAGCCGACCGGGCCTGGGGTGGACGGCGGCGGATTCCCGTCGTCGCGGACGTCGACGGTGAGCGAGTCGGAGGCCGACAGCAGGGAGTCCGAGCAGGTGAGGGTCAGGACGTAGACGCCGACCGCGCTGAAACGAGCGCTGGCCTCCAGCCTGTTCGCGTCGGGCGCGAACGTGACCATGCCCGGTCCGCTGGTCTGCGACCAGGTGCAGGTCACGGCCCCCGGCGGCGTGGGCAGCCCATCGTCGGTCACGCTGCCGAAGAGTGATGCCGCCGCCGACAGGACGATGACCTGGTCGCCGCCCGCCTGTACCTGCGGCGCCTGGTTGCCGGGCGGGAACCCGCCCTGGGTGACCCGGAAGTCGTCGAACGAGGCGGTGGCGTAGTCGGTGGCCCCTCCCACGAGGCCGGTCGTGAAGGTGCCGTCGGTCGCCGTGAACTGCAGTGCGCCGTTCACGTACCCGCGGAGGGTGGTTCCCACCGCGTCGATACGGAGGGCATACCAGGTGCCGAGCGTGACCGGGAACGCGCGGGTGGCGAGGGCGGTGGTGGAGCCGGAGGCGAGACGCAGCAGCTCGACGCGCCCGCTGCTGCGGAGCGCCAGCACGTAGCCGTTGTAGCGGTCCTTGAGGCGGGCGGCGAGCCCCGCGAAGCGGTCCGTGCCGTTCCAGGAGATGGGCTTGAGGCGTGCCTCCACCGAGTAGTCCGTCCAGGCGCTCGAGCCGGCGCCCGATCGATACTTGCTGCTGCCGCTCGACTGCCGGTAGACGCGGGTGCCGTCGAGGACCACGGACCAGCTCCCGCCGAACACACCGTCCACCCGTTCGCGTTGCCGTCTTCGAAGTCGTCCGTGAACAGCACGGTCTGCGCGCCCGCTACCGCCAGGCCGAGAACGGCCGCAGCGGCGAGCGCCGCCCAGCATCCCTTCCAACGGTGGGTTCCCGCGAGGCCTCGCCTCAGGTGGTCCATGTGCTCCTCCTTCACTTCACGCCGGCGAACTTTATCGCATCTCTTTCAAGAGACGAAGCCTTCCGCACCGCTCTCGGCAGCTGCTGGTGTGCCTTCTACCAGCTCCTTCATCCGCCCGTGATGGTGATGTGGACCGGAACAGCGCGAGTTGGAACCGGCTGATCGGCTGGCTAGGAGCTTGCTGAAAGACCCGTCCTTTGTGCAACCGCATCGAGATGCTGGGCAAACGTCTGAAGCAAGTTCTGGAACAAAATCATGCGTTGGGAGAGCGAAACGGCCCATCGAGAATTGATCGGAGACGCACCCAGAAACTCACGCCAGAGATGATGGCCCTCGATCGGCGCCGCGTCCAGGCCGCTCAATTGCTTCCGTCGGTCCGCCGTCAGTGAAACGGACGCACCTCGACCGACGCCCGACAGGCGACGGCGGCCTTGCGCCCCCACGCCAGCGCGTCGTCCAGGTCAGTGGCTTCCAGCACCCAAAAACCGCCAATGTGTTCCTTGGTCTCCGCGTACGGCCCGTCGGTGATGAGCACCTTACCTGCGGGCTGCAATCGCAGCGACCTCGCGCTGCTTTCCGGTTGCAGGCCGCTAACAAAACCCTGACACCAGCAGCCTTCATCTCGTCGTTGAGCGCGTCTATTTCGCGGCCCATCTCTTCGTCCTCTGAGACGGCCGGGTCGTACTTCATGAGAGGAGACGACCGCCAATCAGACGGTAGTAGAAAGATTCGGTTCGTCGTGGACCTACCGCCCTGTCACCTCGGACCGGGCTGGCGGCGAAAAGCGGGGTAAATGGCTCAGAAGCCCCCTGTCACACACGTACAGGGCGCTGTCGACGCGTATCAGTCGCGCCGGCCAATTCGCCTCGCCTGCCCTGACGCAAACGCGCCCAGGAGGCTCTCAGGCTGCGCCAGGGTGCCGAACTCCACGAGTCCCTGGCCCGCGCAAGCACCAGAGCAGCGGCGCGGACACGATTACTTAGAACCGCGACACGGCGATGGGCGTCAGGGAAGTCGCGAGCCCCTCAGGCGCCTTCCACGTCGTGTGCGGCGACTGCCCGCCCGGTGTCCTCCGGGCCAAAGAAGAACAGCGGTGTGGTCCTGCCGGAGGACATCGCGGAACTGGAGGCGTGGCCAGCTGTTCCGGACCGACGTCGACGATGCGCGTGTGCCGCGAATGCAGCCAAGATCGGCCCAGACGCGATGGGCGCTCCGGCGGAGCAGACGCTCATCCTCGCGAATCCGACCGCTTTGAACCGCCGCTGAGATCGACTGCGCAAACGCTCTTGATCACTCGCGTCCGCGTCTTGTGGTCCGTTTCGGACGCCGTGGCACTCGGCCGGGCTGTGCCCCCAGACGTTGGGGTTTAGTGCGGGCGGCTGCCGTCAGCGCCTCGCCGGTCACGCGGAACACGGCGTTCAGCGCTTCAGGCGACTTGGTCAACGTGAAGAACTGCGGCGCGGACGGTTCCGTCAGCTCCTGCGCCATGTACGCCCAGACCTGTCCAGTCGAACGGTATCCCCCATGCGAGCTGACCACATCCTTACAGTTGATCACCCGTACATGTGGCGACCGATCCATGATGTCAGCCGGGTCCTCAGGACCTGAGTAGCCCAACGCGGTATCAAACTCGAACAGATCGCCGATGCGATACCACACGCGGAGAACCGGGTCGTTCTTTGAGTGGAAGACGTAACACCGCTCGCAGCGTCTAGTCGCCGCGAAGTAGCGCTCCCTGAACTCGATGGACTCGTTATCTACAGCGGATGCAAAGTTCCATGCGTTTCGTACTACATCAGGTGGACCTTCCCGCAACGCCTCAAATGCGACGTGTGCGCCCAAGCTGTGCGTGTTGAGGTCGAGCGTTGTCCCGGCGCTCCGAAGGTCGGACAGGAATCGCGTGAATCGCGGCGCGGTCTCACTCGCACGCTGACGGGCGAACGGAAAAGCGACACCCACAGCACCTCCCGGCCACGCAAACCCGACCAAGGCATCGTAATGAGAGCTGCCGGTCGCATCAAGAAATCCCAGCTCGCGCATCCGACTGTCGATAGTCCGATACGACTGGATGACGTCGAGCGCCTCATTGTTGTATCCGTGTACGAGCACCGTTATGCGCCTTTTGGCGAGCTCCTTCAGGAACTCCGAATACTGCACGCCAGTCCCCACACCGGTATCCAGGTCGACACGGCGAATCTCGTTGACCGTGGAGAATTCGATCGGCGACCAGAAGTCGTTTCTGCAACTTACCATCAACATGCTGGCCATTCAGGGTTCCTTCCTCTGACTGCTGGCTTGGGAGCCCGTCCGGAATACTTCGGTACTGTCACATGCGACGGGCAGTTCGGCAGCATTGTAGGACCATCGCATGAGAATGGTTCCAATGAGCTGCGGTTGAACGGCTCTTCGATTCCGCCGTACGCTGCGCGGACGCGCAGACGCTTCAGCTGCGCGAACGGGGCACCGGGTGTACGCTGGTGGCACACCGACTAGAGTGTCGGCAGGGCGCGGAGTCTGGGGCAGTGGGTCGACGACTGTGGGCTCGGGCGGCAGGTGGCGGCGAGTCGCTGCGGCGAGCTCAGGTCCGAGTGGGAAGGGGACCCGAGTCGTTGGTGGTGAAGCCGGGCGCCTTGGTGATAGTGCTGGCGGATTCTCGTGTCTCACTTCGTGGGATTCGGTAACCAGCTCCCCTGAAATGAGGATGGTGATCAGGTAGGAGTAGATGGTCCACATGGGTCTCATCGGACAGGCAGAGCGCAAGGGCGGTTCTGATGCGCCCGAGTCTGGAGTAATCTAGGCGCTCTTGTGAAGTACCAGGACATAAGTTAAGCCTAAGATGAGCCCAGGAGGCGGCGAGTGGGAGGCGTAGCTCATGATCCGGTGTTGCGGGCGAAGTTGATGGCGCTCACGAAGCCGGGATCCCACTGTCTATCTTGAGCGAGCGACATCGGATTGCGCGTCGGGTCTTGTGGCGCTGGTGGGCGCGGTATCAGGCGCGCGGCTTTGGCGGGTTGGCGCCACGGAGCCGTCGGCCGCGTCGGTCGCCGACGCAGCATGCGCCGGGCCTCTACGAAGCGATCGCCGCCGCCACGCGATTCGAGCAGGCGTTGAAGAGCGCCGGCATTGAGCATCGGCTGATTCGGCCCCGGAGTCGTCGCGCGCCCGAGTGGGTGCACTGAAGCTGTTCCTGGGACTACTACAATCACGCGCTTCGGGACGCGTACTTTCGCCGCGGTGGGGGCATAACTACTGTCCTGGTACTTCACAGATAGCATTAGCGGGGTTCGAGGTTGACCGAATGCCCGTTCTCAGACCCAGACGGTCGCGAAGCAGCCCCCTTTCCCCTCCGACCGCTCACGCGGCCGCCCGAACACAGCCATTGAACGCCTGCGCTTTCATGCTCGCCCTTGTCATGACCACGCCCCTCGCCCAGGCGCAGCCTGCAGCACCTGATGAGGAATCCGAGTCACGCCGCGGGCCGACGTGGAGTCTCGCATCCGGCAGGACGCTGAGACTCTTCCCGGCAGGAGACCTGTTCCCCGTCTACGTCGCGGATCCCCATCGGCCTACCAACACCATCCTCGTCAACTTCACCACGCGCATCAGCATCGACGACACGATGAATCCGAGGTTCGGTCTGAGTGCAGGGGGACGGTTCGGCATGCTCCGAATCGATCCGGCAATCCAGGGAGGCCGATCGTGGCAGGTCAGCATCGACGCCGGTCTCGATGCCCTGTTCGACTCGCAACACAAGCAGGACACGATCGGCTGGGACGGCAACTATGGCTTCGTCGTGACGACAGCGGCCGGAGGACCTCTGGCGATCAAGGTTGGCATCCTGCACGTTTCGGCGCACCAAGGCGATGAACACGCCGAACGCACCGGGCGACTCCGCCTCGACTACACACGCGAGGAGCTGGTCCTTGGCGTGGCCAGGCGATTTGGGCGCGGATGGCGAGCTTACGCGGAAACGGGCGTGGGCTACGTCGAACGGTATGTCGAGCAGGAGCCCTGGCGGCTCCAAGGCGGCCTCGAGCGCGAGTCGTCTCGGAGACTGTGGGGTAACCGGTTTGCCTGGTACTGGGCCACCGACTTCTCGTCCATGCAGGAACGCGACTGGCGGCTCGACACGACCCTGCAAGGCGGCATCGTCAGCCGGTCTGAAGGGCGGACCCACCGGATCGGCGCCCAGTTCCACGATGGACGCCCGACCATCGGCGAGTTCTTCGAGGTCTCCGAGTCCTACTTCACGGTCGGCTTCTGGGTCGATTTCTAGCGGGCCTGCGGCCCAGCGCGGCCTCAGTCCCGCTCAGTCACTCGCGAACCCGGACCCTCGAATCATGACGTCGAGTTTCTGTTCTCGAGGGTTCCAACTGCTTCAGCCGCCAGCCTTCTTTCCTGTTCTTCGATCAGCTGCGGCCCGTGACGTTGGTGCCCGAACAACAATCACCACGCCGGCAAGTGTCACCAGCTGTCTTCGGCCCTCCCGGGAGGTTAGGTCCACGACGGAGGCGTCATGCTGGATGCGAATCAGATCGCGCACCGGCAGACCGTGCCACCCCAGGCTGTACCTGCTACCGGAAGTTCTCGGCCATCATCAGGTCCCAACCCTCGCTGACCACCTTCGTATAGAGGATCGTGCCGTGCGGGGACACTGAGGGCCCCCATGCGCCGTCAAAGTGAGCAACGCGTTCGAGTGTTGCGATCAACCGGTCTCGACCGGCCGAATCGAGCAGGCGGAGCTCGGATGAAGTCGCGTCGGACCGCGGGCAGCCGTAGTAATACGTGCCGAGCGCGGTCACAGAGAATCCCAGGACCACAATCCAGGACTTCTGCGGTGAGCCGCCCGTCAGCAAGACACGCATGAGGGGTGCCTGCGGGACGTTCTTGTCGCGAAGGTACGGCTAGTAGAGGAGGCTGGTACCATCGATCGATTCGATTGCCAGAAAAGCGCCGTCCGACGTCATCCGCTCTTCACGCCCCGTGGCGACCTCGACGCGCCAGATGTCGGGTCCCGTCCGACCGCGCGTGGCGAAATAGATCCATTCGCCGTCGCGCGACCATGTGGGCTTGATTCCACCACTGAACCGCCGGGGGTTTCCGCCGTCGGCATCGATCGTCCAGATATGAGTTCGGCCGTCGCTTCCGCGAGAAGCGAAGGCAATCCGGCGGCCGTCCGGACTCCAGCGTGGCTCCGACTGAAAGCTCCCGATGTCGCGTGTGAGCTGATGCTGGCCCGATCCATCTGCGTTGGCAATCCAGATCTCGTGCGATTCCAGCGAACGAGACGAGGCGAACGCAATACGGTCGCCATTCGGAGAGTAGGAGGCGTTCGTGTCAGGGAAGGACGAGACGATCAGCGGATGCGATGACCCGTCGGGTTCGAGGGCATAGATATCGGTGTCGATCTTGTCCCGCCCGAAGACCAGGCGATCGCGCGAGGACACGGTCGCTGCCTGACTGGCGCCCACGCCGAGCACCTCGAGCCGTTCGGGCGGCAGGCGACCCTCCCGGTCCACACGCCACAGATACCTCACGGCGGCAGCTTGCTCAGTGCCGAAGATCAACGAGGCGCCATCGCGCGTCCAGGCCAGTCCGTACATCTGTGTGGTCAGCGACGTCAGGCGCCGCGGTGCACCGGTGACCGCCAGCGTGCTATCCAGATGCACTGTCATCACCTCGCAGGCTGCGTAGTCGTCGGAGTCGCACGACAGGTAGGCGAGCTGCCGCCCATCCGGCGAGAACGCCGGGTCGCGATCCTGAGCGGGCAGCGTCGCGGCGGTCAACTGGCGGGATTCGCCGCTGCCCCTCGCAGGAAGCAAGTAGATGCCCGCGCTCTCGCCGGGCGTCCTCCGAGACGGCGCTCGCATCACGGCAACGTAGCGACTGTCGGGTGACCAGGCGATCTGGCCAACAATGCCACTTGCCCAGACTCGGAAGTCCCCCAGCGTCCGCTCTGAGCCTCCGAGTGGCGAGATCAGATAGACGCGCCCGCCCAGACGCTCGTCGTTCGGCTGCGATCGAACGAAGGCGATTTCGCGGCCATCGGGAGACCAGCTGGGCTGGCGGCTCCCGCCAGGGCCAGACGTCAATCGGCGCGTTGCCGACGAGTCCGGCATGGCGAGATAGATATCTCCGGGGACTGATACCGGATCGCGCGTCCACACGAACGCGACCTGTTCCCCATCGGGAGACATGGTCGGCATCGTTTCCGGACCGCCCAGCGTCGTCAGAGGGAGCACACGGATCGGGCGCACGTCCACATCGCCGCGCGGCCACAGGAGCCATGTCAGAGCCGCGCCGATGATGAGCACCGCGGCCCCGCCGCCGACGGCCGTTCGAAGCCAGGCCCACACGCGTGTCGCCGCGGTCGCGCCCCCCGAACCGATCGCTGCCTCGATCTCCTGGAGCTCGTTTCGCACATCGATCATCGTCTGATAACGGCGCTCCGGCTCCTTTCGAAGGCATCGCAGAACCAACCGCTCGAGCTCGCGCGGCAGACCCGGCACGATCGCGGCAGGCGGCTGCGGCGGCGTGCCGACGACCGCCGAAAGTATCTCGGCGGTCGTCTCACCGTCGAAGGCGCGCCGGCCTCCGGTCGCTGCTTGCACGTGATCGAAATGCCGGCCCTGCTCTCGCTGCAGGGAGCCGTGGTGTGTCAGTCCACCCCGGAAGATCGACCCCGCGCGATGGTAATCTTGCCGGCACGCCATTCCACGAAGAGGTGCGATCTATGCCTCCGACACTCAGGACGGTTGCGCTCGCCGCGGTGATTCTCGCGTGGGTTGCGCCGAATCCGGCGTTTGCCCAGCGCCGCCCATCGGCCGTGCAGCCCCTTTCGGCTGTCGCCGGGGCCACACCGAGAAACGTCCTGTTCATCCTCAGCGACGATCATCGCTATGACGCATTGGGCGTGAGCGGCCACGCCTTCGTGAAGACGCCCAACATGGACCGCATCGCGCAGCGTGGCGTGCATCTGCGCAACGCCTTCGTCACCACCGCATTGTGCTCGCCGAGCCGGGCAACCATCCTGACCGGTCTCTACGCACACCAGCATAAGGTGGTGGACAACAACACGCCCGTGCCGGTGGGAACGACGTTCTTTCCGCAGTATCTGCAGCGCGCCGGGTACCAGACCGCGCTCGTCGGCAAGTGGCACATGGGCGGAGACGATGCGGGGCCGCAGCCGGGATTCGATCACTGGGTGAGCTTCAAGGGACAGGGCACATACCTGCCGTCGGCGGACGGTTTGAACGTAAACGGCAAGCCGGTTCCGCAGAAGGGGTACATCACCGACGAGCTCACCGACTATGCGCTCGAGTGGCTGCGTGGACGTGACAGGTCGCGGCCGTTCTTTCTGTACCTGTCGCACAAGGGCGTCCACAACGACTACGTCGCGGCGACGCGCAGCTCTGACTTCATCCCGGCAGAGCGGCATCGCGGACGGTTCGAGGGCAACACCTTCACGCCCCCAAAAAGCGCGAACTACCCACCCGACGCCGAGGCCCGCCGGCCCCGCTGGGTGAGGGACCAGAGGAGCAGCTGGCACGGAGTGGACTTCCCGTATCACAGCACGCTGGACGTCGGGCACTTCTTCAAGCGGTATGCGGAGACGTTGCTGGCCGTCGACGAGAGCGTCGGCCGGATGACCGAGTACCTCGAGTCGGAGAAGCTGCTCGATTCGACCCTCGTCATCTACATGGGGGACAACGGCTTCGCGTTCGGCGAGCACGGCCTCATCGACAAACGCACGGCGTACCAGGAGTCGATGCGGGTGCCGATGATCATGCAGTGTCCCGAGCTGTTCTCGGGCGGCCGCGATGTGGATCAGGTCGTGGCGAACCTGGACGTCGCACCAACGATCCTCTCGGCCGCGGGCCTCCAGCCGCCCGCCGGAATGATGGGCGCGAGCATCCTTCCGCTCGCGCGCGGTGAGCAGGTGCCATGGCGCACGGAGCTGCTCTACGAGTACTACTGGGAGCGCAACTTCCCGCAGACCCCGACGGTCTTCGCGCTGCGGACGGACCGGTACAAATTCATTCGGTACCACGGCGTATGGGACGTGGACGAACTGTTCGACCTCCACACCGACCCGCTCGAGATGAACAGCCTCGCCTACGCGCCGGAGCATGCTGCACGCGTGCAGCAGATGAGCGGCCGCCTGTTCACGCTGCTCGCCGAGACGAACGGCACCGCCATTCCGCTCTACCCGGATCGCGGCCCGGTCATCGGGCTTCGGGCGCCCGATGCGCACGCGGCGGCGCCATTCCCGCCGGTCTTCATTGCGCCGCCGTAGAGGGCAAACCCGAGTTGGCGTAGGATGCGCACGGGTATGGCGGACATCTTTCTGAGCTACGCTCGAGAAGACCGCGACCGTGCCGGCTTTATCGCCGGGCTGCTGGAGAGCGGCGGCAGGACAGTCTTCTGGGATGCGAACATCAAGGCCTCTGCGGAGTGGCGGCGCGTGCTCGAGTCCCAACTGGACAGCGCCGGCGCCGTGATCGTGCTCTGGTCGTACGCGTCGGTCGCGAGCAGCTGGGTCACCGAGGAGGCCGAGCGCGGACGTCCCCGGCTGATCTCGGTCCGGCTCGATGACGTGCCCATCCCGCTTGGTTTCAGCCACCTGCACGCTATCGATCTCATCAACTGGCGCGGAGGGCAGAACGCCGAGGTCGACAAGCTTATCGTCGCGGTCTCCGAGACGCTCAAGGCTCCGCCTCCACGCCGTCATGTCGTTCCCCCGCCGCCGCGCCGAAAATGGTATGTCGCCGCCGCCATCGCCCTGTGCCTCGCAGCCGCCGCGGCGTATCCGCTGATGCGATGGCTGACAGCGCCGCCCCCGATCATGAATCAGGAAATCGTTCTCGACGCGTCGGCCGGGATGGCCGCCACGTTCGACAATGGTGGGACGAAGCTCGCTGCCGCGGTGGACGCGCTTCGCATCCGCAACCTCCACCCAAAAGAGAACCTGGCGCTGCGTGACTTCGGCGGAGAGTGCGGTCAGGACGACGGCAGCCGCGTGCTGGTCTCGTTCGGCACCAGCCGCCGCAATCGCATCTTGAAGGCGGCGGCGGCTCTCCAGCCCCGCGGCAAACCGACCCTCGCATCCGCCGTGATCTCCGCGCTGGCGGACCTGCAACCGCTCGCACACACCAAGCGCGTGGTGGTCCTCACCGGCCATGCGGATAGCTGCCACGAGGAAGCAGTCCGCGACATCAAGGAGCGGCTTGCCGCCTACAAGGCGGCCGGACAGGAGATCTCGTTGGAGATGCGTTTCATCGGGCTGTCTGTCTCCGCGACCGACCAGCCGCAGATCCGCGAGATGAGCGACGCAGTGTCGGGACGGGCGTACTTCGTCAATACCGCGGCCGAATTGAACGAGGTCCTCGAGTACGTTCTCGAATTCGAGCCAGCCCTGACGTATGTCAAGGCCGTCTCGGACGTGGTCGGGCAGGTGCGAGGGGCGATGAACGAAGTGGCGGGTCACATGAACCGGCAGAGATACACCGAGGCGCAGAAGACACTCGACGCGGGTCTCGTCGCGTATGCCAGGGCGAAACCGTCGTTCGAAGCGCTCGCCGGCCAGCGCCCCGGCGCGAACTTCGAACGGTTCTACGCGCTGGCCGGCGAGAACCGCTCGCTGCAGCAGCAGGTGTTTGACATCGGCTCGGTCGCGATCGGTCAGGCCTCCAGGGGCGGCAAGACGCAGAGCCCGGAATACCAGGCGTCGATCAAGCAGTGGAATGCGCTGGTGAACAAGTACAACGCCAACATCGGCGAAATGGACCGCATCGTTCAGGAGATCCTCAAAGAGGTGCGGAAGCGCGGCTAGGTCAGTCGGGCTTGCTGCTCGCTCGGTCGAGGGCTTGAAGTAAACGGTATGCCTTAGTTCATCTCACCACGACGCGGATACGATCGAGGTTGCGAATTCGAGCGTAGGGCGTTGCTGCGCCGCCCTGCCGCTGCGAAGCGCCGCGCAGGGCTACAAAATAGGTGCTCCAAAGGCCACAGCCGTGGACCACACGGACCTAAGTGGCGAAGCCGTGCTGTCGACGATGCACAGGGCCGTCGAACATCTGGGACGACTTGAACAGCTCGAAGCGGCCGTCGCTCGCGACGTCGCGCACCCGGTCGGTCAGGGCCTTCTGGTCTTCCGCCGGCATCGGCGTGAAGTTCCGCGCGAGTGCGATTGCCTCGCGCAGCTGTTCCATCGACGTCAGCCCGACGACCTGCGACGCCACCGGCTGGCTGAGCGCGTAGCGATACGACTCCGTCGCCGACAACCCGGCCTTGGCGAGCATGCCCGACCCGCCGCCAAATCCCTTCATGCCGATGACTCCGACCTGCTTCTTCAGGCAGACGGGGACGACGTGTTTCTGGAAGCTGCGATAGTGCACGTCGAGCACGTTGACAGGCATCTGGCTCGTCTCCCACTCGAATGGCTTGTCGAGCATGGCCAGATGAATCCGCGGGTCCTTGTGGCCGGTGAACCCGATGTGGCGTACCTTGCCGGCCTTGCGCGCCTCGATGGCGGCCCGGATGCCGCCTCTGTCGAAGACCCAGTCCGGATCGCTGTCGTAGACGATCTCATGAAACTGCCAGAGGTCGAGGTAATCGGTACGCATGCGGCGGAGGCTGTCGTCGAGGCACCGCTTCGAGCCCTCGTAGTCCCGCTCGCAGTTCTTCGTCATGAGGAACGCCTTCGTGCGGCGGCCGTCGGCCAGCGCGCGCCCCATCACCTCTTCAGACCCGCCGTCGTGGTAGTCCCAGCAGTTGTCGAAAAAAGTCAGGCCTTCGTCGATCGCAGCGTGCATGATGCGAATGGCCTCGGCAGGGTCTTCGATCGACCCGATGTGCCAGCCGCCCAGGCAGAGAATCGACACTCGCTGTCCTGTACGGCCGAGCGTTCTCGTGGGGAGTCCTGTTGCCGACGCGGGCTGCTGGCTGGACAGCACGTCATCGGCCAGGGCGGCGATGGCGGCGCCGGCCACCACCTCGGAGATGAACTGGCGTCGCGTAGTCGGACGGATCATGGGTCAGCCTCCCTTTGGAACAGAGCGTAGCGCGCCCACCCACGTCGCGTCGAGTCAGCCGTTCGGCGGCCGCGCGAACGGCGGCGTCCATGCCGAGGTTGCTGGCCAATGACATCGCTCGGAGCACGCTCGATGCCAAAAGCCAGACTGGGAGCGTTCGTCGAGACGCTTTTGCAGGACATCGGGTACGGGCTGCGGATGCTGCGCAAATCGCCGGGCTTCGCGCTCGCGACGATTGTCACGCTCGGACTGGGAATCGGCGTCAACACCGCTGTTTTCAGCGTGGTGAACGCAATCGTCCTGCGACCCTTGCCTGTACGGGATGCCGACAGGATCGTCGTGATCGCCAGTCAGCCAGCCTCCAGCCGAACCCTCCGTGGCGTCTCGTTTGAAAATCTCCAGGACTATCGCCGTGCCTCCCTGGACCTCTTCGAGGACATCGCTGGCTACAGTGTCGGATTCCTGGGTCTGGCGCCCATCGGAGGTGCGCCCCAGCGCGTTCTCGTCACCTGGGTGACGGGCAACTATTTTTCGTTGCTTGATGTTCGCCCGACTCTCGGGCGCGTGATACGAATCGACGAAGCGACGCCTGGGCGAATCGATCCGGTGGTCGTACTCGGGCACTCAACCTGGCTGCGAAGATTCGCGGGCGATCCATCGGTCGTCGGTCGAAGCGTCATGGTGAACGGCCGGCCCTGCACGATCGTCGGCGTCGCGCCTGCTGATTTCTCAGGTACGTTCGCGTTCTCTGAATCCGAGCTGTACTTGCCCTTGAACTGGCAGAGCGGCGACGGTTTCGGCAGCCTGCATGCCATTGCGAGGCTTCGGGAAAAGATCACAATCGAGAACGCTCAGGCAGCGATGAACGTCGTCGCCGAGCGCCTCGCGCGTCAGTATCCGGACTCGAACGCGGACCTGGGAGTCAGGGTTCTACCGGAACGCCTCGCACGTCCCGAGGAGGACCAGTTTCGAACAAATACGCTGGGCGCTGCGATCATGATCGCGATGGTCATCCTGGTCATGATCGTCGCCGCTGTGAATGTCACCAATCTCTCGCTGGCGCGGACAGGGGGCCGGGACCGCGAACTGGCGATCCGCTCCGCGCTTGGCGCCGGGAGAAGCCGTCTCGTTCGACAGCTGGTGACCGAGAGCCTGCTGCTCACCGCCATCGGCACAGGGGCCGGTGTACTGCTGGGATCCTGGGCCGCCAGACTGCTCGCAACCATTCGCCTGCCGGGCGATCTGCCGGTCCGCTTCGACTTCCGATTGGATGAACGCGTCCTGGCCTACGCCGTGACGGTGGCGGTGGTCACAGGACTCATGGTCGGCCTCGTCTGCGCGTTCCGCGTCTCGGGCGGAGACCTGAACAGGGGCCTTCGTGGGTCGCGGATATTCCTATCGAGTGCCCGCCGGCCGGGGACCCGCGGCTTTCTTGTGGCGGCTCAGCTCGCCTGTTGTTTTGTGCTCCTCTCTCTCGCCGCTGTGTTCGTCAGAAGCCTGCGTGAGGCCGAGCGGGCCGATCTCGGATTTCGGCCGGACGGGGTTGTCAATTTTCATATGGATGTCGGCCAGCTTGGATACACCGAGACACAAGGGCGGGCGTTGTTCGACGACATCGAACAGCGCGTGCGGTCCATTCCAGGCGTTCAGCACGTGAGCTTCGCGCTGACGATTCCGATGGGCTACATCCGCGTGGATAGCGCCGTCGAGGCCGAGGGCCAGATGGCCGATCGCCGAACCCGGATCTCGGCCGGGATGAACATGGTCAGCCCGGAGTATTTCCAGACCATCGGGATGCCGATCGTTCGTGGACGAAGTGTCGTCGACACCGACCACGAGCAGTCGCGGTCAGTCGCCGTCATCAACGAGCGGCTCGCCGACATGCTGTGGCCAGGCCAGGACGCTGTCGGTCAGCGTTTCGGATCGGACGGGCGATGGATCGAGGTCGTCGGCATCGTCCGCACGAGCAGGTACGAGTCGCTGTTCGAGGATCCGCAACCTTACTTCTACGTGCCAATCGCACAGCAGTACTCAGGGCTTCGGGTGCTTCAGGTCCGCGCCTCGCTCCCGCCTGCTGCGCTCAGACCAGCCGTGGAGCGTGCCATCCGAGCGCTTGCGCCCCACCTGCCTCTCTATGACGTGCAGACCATGACACAGGCGCTCGGAAGCGGCCTCGGCTTCTTCCCGGTGCGGGTTGCGGCAATCGCCGCGGCCGCGTTCGGACTCCTCGCATTCGTCCTGGCCATCATAGGCTTGTATGGCGTCACGTCATACCTCACCAGTCAACGCACGCACGAAATCGGCGTGCGAATGGCAGTCGGGGCGACTCGGCACCACATCGTCAGGCTTGTGCTCGGGGATGGGTCGAGACTCGTGATTGTCGGAGTGACCGCAGGCATGGTGATGACGCTGGCGTGTTCCCGAGTTATTGCCCGCTTGCTGTTCGGCGTTTCGGTGGCCGACCCCTTGACGCTGCTGAGCGTCGCGCCAGTCCTCAGCGCCGTGGCGCTGATGGCCTGCGCCGTTCCCGCCTGGCGTGCCGCTCGAGTGGATCCGATGAACGCCCTCCGATCTGAATGACGTCGGCAAGCGGCACGATTCAGGCCTCACAAGACTGGTTCCACAAGCTCGACTGTTGGTGGCATAATCGCCGCCACATATCCCTAACCCCCGGCACTCGACTTGGTCCCTACGAAATCATTCGAACCGGCCGGCGCAGGAGTGAGGGATGGGCGAGGTCGCTG